>NZ_JBVVTW010000007.1:2682500-4078285 GCF_055809415.1 Woeseia sp. D3-10
TGCGTACTTTATATGCATGGTAGGGGAGCGTTCTGTAAGCGGTTGAAGGTGTATCGTGAGGCATGCTGGAGCGTATCAGAAGTGCGAATGCTGACATGAGTAACGATAATGCGGGTGAAAAACCCGCACGCCGAAAGACCAAGGGTTCCTGTGCAACGTTAATCGGCGCAGGGTGAGTCGGCCCCTAAGGCGAGGCCGAAAGGCGTAGTCGATGGGAAACGGGTTAATATTCCCGTACCCTTGATATTATTGCGATGGGGGGACGGAGAAGGCTAAGTGTGCCGGGCGATGGTTGTCCCGGTGAAAGTAGTGTAGGCATGAGTGCTTAGGCAAATCCGGTCACTCTTAAGTCTGAGATGCGATGACGAGCGGCACTTAGGTAGTGAAGTCATTGATGCCATACTTCCAGGAAAAGCCTCTAAGCTTCAGGTAATATAGGACCGTACCGCAAACCGACACAGGTAGGTCAGGTAGAGAATCCTAAGGCGCTTGAGAGAACTCGTGGTGAAGGAACTAGGCAAAATGGTACCGTAACTTCGGGAGAAGGTACGCTCTGCTGGTGATGAGACTTGCTCTCTAAGCTGATGGGGGCCGCAGTGACCAGGTGGCTAGCGACTGTTTATTAAAAACACAGCACTCTGCTAAATCGAAAGATGACGTATAGGGTGTGACGCCTGCCCGGTGCCGGAAGGTTAATTGATGGGGTTAGCTTCAGGCGAAGCTCTTGATCGAAGCCCCGGTAAACGGCGGCCGTAACTATAACGGTCCTAAGGTAGCGAAATTCCTTGTCGGGTAAGTTCCGACCTGCACGAATGGCGTAACGATGGCCACGCTGTCTCCACCACGAGACTCAGTGAAATTGAAATCGCAGTGAAGATGCTGTGTACCCGCGGCTAGACGGAAAGACCCCGTGAACCTTTACTACAGCTTGGCATTGAACATTCGAGCACTACATGTGTAGGATAGGTGGGAGGCTTTGAAGCGTGAGCGCCAGCTTACGTGGAGCCATCCTTGAAATACCACCCTGGTATGTTTGGATGTTCTAACCGTAGGCCCCTTAATCGGGGTCGGGGACAGTGTCTGGTGGGTAGTTTGACTGGGGCGGTCTCCTCCTAAAGAGTAACGGAGGAGCACAAAGGTTCCCTCAGTACGGTCGGACATCGTACGTTGAGTGTAAAGGCATAAGGGAGCTTGACTGCGAGACAGACACGTCGAGCAGGTACGAAAGTAGGTCATAGTGATCCGGTGGTTCTGTATGGAAGGGCCATCGCTCAACGGATAAAAGGTACTCCGGGGATAACAGGCTGATCTCCGCCCAAGAGTTCACATCGACGGCGGATGTTTGGCACCTCGATGTCGGCTCATCACATCCTGGGGCTGAAGTCGGTCCCAAGGGTATGGGCTGTTCGCCCATTTAAAGTGGTACGCGAGCTGGGTTTAGAACGTCGTGAGACAGTTCGGTCCCTATCTGCCGTGGGCGTTGGAAATTTGAGAGGAGCTGCTCCTAGTACGAGAGGACCGGAGTGGACGAACCTCTGGTGTTCCGGTTGTCATGCCAATGGCATTGCCGGGTAGCTATGTTCGGAACGGGATAACCGCTGAAAGCATCTAAGCGGGAAGCGAGCCTCAAGATGAGTTCTCCCTGGACCTTTAAGGTCCCTAAAGGGCCGTTGAAGACTACAACGTTGATAGGCAAGGTGTGGAAGTGCTGTAATGGCATTAAGCTAACTTGTACTAATTGCCCGTGAGGCTTGGCCATATAACACCAAAACACTTTGGTGAACATGTGACGGGAAGTGCGATACTTGAATTCTCAGATGTCAGAAATTTTTCCAGATTGTTGATTTATTCGGCGATCGAGACCGAGTTGCGCGTTCGCAGTGGACGCACAGCTATCTTGATTGCCAACCAGTTTGCCTGGCGGCAATAGCGAGTGGGAACCACCCGATCCCTTTTCGAACTCGGAAGTGAAAACGCTCAGCGCCGATGGTAGTGTGGGGTCTCCCCATGTGAGAGTAGGACACCGCCAGGCTTTTAATTGAAAACGCCGCAGCCTTTGGTTGCGGCGTTTTTTTTTGTCGCGGGCTTGCGTCGTCCAGGCGAATCGGCTGCCGTGAATCCCAATCGGGCTTCGTAGCCATGTCCTTCATCACTATGCAACTTGGCGCCTGCGTTCGCAGTGCGGGACGTAACATCTTGTAACGATGAATGGATTCTGCTTATTTTTCTGCAATTTGTTGCTACCGTCATCACTGAAAGAGTTGATCAGGTATTGGTGGAATATGAACGCATTGTCCAGAACCGTTGCGGCATCAATAGCCGTTCTAATCAGCATGTTGCAGAGCGGTTGTGTTGGTACCCCGGAAGGCGTGGACGCTGTAACCGAATTTGAACTAAGCCGCTATCTTGGGAAATGGTATGAGATTGCAAGGCTCGATCACAGGTTCGAACGCGGCATGTCAAACGTAACCGCGACCTATTCAATGCGTGACGATGGTGGCGTTAACGTGGTCAATCGGGGCTACAAAGTTTCTGACAAAGAATGGAACGACGCGACGGGCAAGGCCTATTTCGTTGGTGATGCCGATGTGGGCCAGCTAAAAGTTTCTTTCTTTGGTCCGTTCTACGGTGGCTACAACATCATTGAGTTGGATAAGGACGGTTACCAATACGCATTGATAGCAGGGCCGGATAGGGACTACTTATGGATACTGGCTCGTGCGCCCTCTCTCAACCCGGCCATTTTGTCAAAGTTGATCACCAAAGCACGGGGCTTGGGTTTCCCAACGGACGAGCTGATCTATGTCGAGCATGACTCCCGGGAATAGTCCTTGATAACGCTGAGCTATCAGCGTTATGCCACTTTGGCTATATTTTTAAGAGCACCGTAGCGGAGTCCTTGCGAAAAATCTAAGGTCCTGGTTGGCAGATTGTCCTCGTCACCGGGTATTGCTGCAGGATACTTGCAGCCATCAACTGTTAGCCGTACTTGTGGTCGATGGGCTTGACCACCCTTGCGCTCGGCACTTCCGCTTCCCTTTAGAGTCTAGTCCGCTGCGCTGCGGCTCTCGGCGGTGTCAAGTCCTAACGATGTCTCGTTGGAGGGGGCAGTAGTTTCAATCGTTGACCGATTTGCCGGTTAGTTCTTGATACAGGGCAATTGTCTTAGTCACGGTGTCTTCGTTGCGGAAGTGACTGCCAATCCGCAATTGAGCCGCTTTACCCATCCGCCTCCGAAGGGGCGGGTCGCGAAACAGTGACTCGAAAGCAAAGGCAAGCGCGGCTGGGTCGTGCACCGGAACCACCAACCCGCTCTCACCCTCTACAACAAGTTCGGGGCTGCCTCCGCTATCGGTGACAACCGGGGGCACACCATAGGCCATGGCTTCGATTACTGATCGCGGTAGACCTTCCCGCTTGGTCGATGCGAGACAAAATACGTCGCTCGCGGCGCTGATACTAGGCGCGTCCTTGCGATAGCCCGGGCGGTGGATTCGGTGAGCTGCCGGGCTCTCCGCGATTTTCCGGTCCAGACGCGGACCAGACATGTTGCCGACCAGTAACAGGTGCGCGGGGATATCGTCGGGCAACAGGCTCATCGCCTCGACAAGTACTTCGACACCTTTTCTTGGCCGATAGTTTGCGACGCATGTAATAACAAACGCATCGGGCGGCAATCCCAATTCGGTGAGGTCGGCTGGTTCTTGGTCGTACCATTCCAGCCGATGCCCTTTATGTATGGTGACCGGCCGTTGTGCCGGCATCCTCAGAAAAGCCGGTTGCATCTCCAGGAAATACTGCCGAATAGCCTCGCAGACGCAAATTATGCGGTCAATTCGTGGGTTCAGGTAACGCATCCATGACATCGGGTCCAGAAAGCTGACGGCGCCGACGATGCCACGGTAGGCAACTACTTTGATGTCCCGTCCGCGAGTCGCTCGCAGGACATTCGTAATCGCTTTGTTATTGAACGTATGCACTATGTCGTACTGACGACGGTCAAACTCTTGCCGCAACATGCGTATGCCGACCTTGTCGAAGTTCTGCCGCAAGGGCAGGTCGATGATCGGCACACCCGCGTCCGTCAGTCGCACAAGGTTGGGGCTCTCTGACTGGCAGCTCACCGTGATATCGATGCCCGCCCGGTGCATCCCTATGAACGACTCTATGGTTGGCCGATCGCTGTCATCGACAATGCAGAGTACGCGTATGCTCATAATTGGATCCTGCCAACAACTCGGGTGTTCATGCTTGTCCGCGACTAGTAGCTTTTTGCTGCCGGCGCTGTAAGCACGTGATATTCATAAGAAAAAGATGGCGCGACCACTGAGGCTCGTCATTCTACCGCATGCTAATATGCGCATCCGACTTTTATCCGGAGCAAAGCATGCTGGCCGAGTGCCGACTGTGTGGTGGTCACAACTTGCAACTGTGGATGAGTGACGGTCGCAACAGCGACCTGCACTACTACCGTTGCCGTGATTGTGCATTGTGGAACTACGATCTCAGTCTTGGTATGGACCAGACACAGTACACTGAGCGTTACGTCAGTCCGCTCGATCCTGACTACAAATCGAACAAAGACGTTGCGCAGAGTTGGCGCTTCCTCAAGCCGCATCTTGCTGAAACAGGCAGCATCATGGATATCGGTTGTGGCAATGCGTGTCTCTTGCACCTGGCCCGCGAAGCAGGCTGGCAGGTACAGGGCATGGAGCTGTCGGCGTCAGCCGCCGAAGCAATACGAAGCGATCAGGGCATTGACGTGGCAGTCGCCAATTTTCTGGAGTACGAACAGACCGACGCAAAGCAATACGACGTGGTTGTCCTGCGACACGTGCTCGAGCACTTGCCAGACTCTGTGCTGGCCATGCAAAAAATCGCCGCGTTGCTCAAACCCGGCGGTTTGGCCTTGCTCGAGTTTCCGAATACTCGCTCGTTCAGCTACACAAGCAAGCGTATTCTAAAGAACAGGGGCCTGCGCAATCGCAAGTATTCGGACGCATGGCGCCCAGGGCATTGCAACGAATTCTGCAGACAGTCGTTTGAGGTCCTGTTGGCGAAGACCGGGTTCGAATTGGTGGTCTGGCAGACCTATTCGTCCAAGCCCCTGGCTGATGCGTTTTATCGATTATTCCCGGTGGCCAGCAAAGCACGTGCATTGGTGCGGTACCGGCCTTGAAATGTAGTCCTGGCGGGGAAACTTCGGCGCGTGTTAAGCGTCGAAGTCCAAGGTCCGCCGCCATCGCTGACCTGCTTTGGGTGGGTGCTGGGATGGTTCCCCGTGTAATAGCAATTGAGAGGGTCTTTGCCTATCGTAGGCAGAGTTCTAGCAACCGTAACCGTTTACGACAATTAGGAAGATTCCGACAGCCATGATCCGATTAACCCGAACACCCGGAACGCTTCTACTAGGTTCCTTATTGCTTACCGCCTGGTCGGCAAACTCGATCGCTGAAGATACCTTGGACGAGATCGTTGTTTCAGCCACCCGTCTGGATACGTCTATACGCGAGGCCGCTCGATCCGTTTCGCTGATCAGCAAGGACCGAATCCAAAATGGCACGCAGCAACTGGGACTGGATGAGGCGCTCGCTGGAGTTCCGGGTCTGTACATGCAAAACCGCTACAACTTTGCGCAGGATCTGCGAATTTCATTGCGCGGATTCGGTGCGCGATCAGGCTTCGGTGTGCGTGGCGTCAAAATCATTATCGACGGGATACCGGAAACACTGCCGGATGGTCAGGCGCAGGTCGATAGCATTGATCTCGGTTCGACCGAGCGTATTGAAGTACTGCGTGGCCCCGCGTCCTCAATGTATGGGAACAGTTCTGGCGGTGTCATTGCCATTGAAAGCGAGCTTGGCAAGGGCCCTGCCTATGTAGAAGCCAACGTTGGCGCGGGAGAATTGGGCTACAGCAAACTGGGCATCAAGACGGGCGGTCGGGCCGGCAATGTCGACTACCTGGTAAACCTGTCCAGTCAGGATTTCAAGGGCTGGCGGGAGCAGTCAAACTCGGAAAGCCGTTTGCTTAACGCCAAGCTCGGCGTACCCATAGGTAGCAACGATCGGCTGACCGTTTCGCTGAACCTGAGTGACCAACCAACGGCAGACGATCCCGGCGGCATCAATGCGGCGCAAGCAGCAGCTGACCCCCGATCGGCACGCGACGTCAACCTGACTTATGACTCCGGCGAGTCCATGGATCAGCAACGCATGGGCCTCGTTTATGAGCGTGTTAGGGATTCCGGAACACTCACGCTCCACAACTATTACCTTTGGCGCGACTTTGCCAACCAGCTGCCATTCGGGGCTGGCGGTATTGTTGAGTTCGATCGCTTCGTCTACGGTGCCGGACTGCAATACCGTCCCACCAACTGGTTGCCAGAGAGTTTTGACTTTGTTGTTGGTCTCGATCTCGACCGGCAGGACGACGATCGCCGGCGATTCGACAATAACAATGGCGCCTATGGCCCGTTGTCGTTTGAACAGCGGGAGCAAGTTGCGAGCAACGCAGTTTTCCTTCAAACGCAGTTCGCGGCCAGCGAAATGTGGACACTCAGCGGTGGTTTGCGCTACGACGACATCAAATTTGACGTGAGCGACCAGTTTCTTGCCGATGGCGACGATACCGGGGAAGTCAGTTTCGATCAGCTTAGCCCGTCCTTAGGCGCTAACGCCGATTTCGGCAACTACATCTTGTTCGCGTCGTGGAGCAGTTCATTCGAAACGCCCACTACGACGGAGTTAGCGAACCCGGATACCAGCGGCGGGTTCAACCCATCTCTGGTGCCGCAGCGAGCGGACAATTTTGAGCTTGGTTTCAAGACGGGCAACGACAAGCTGTATTTTGAAATCGCTGCATTTCAAATTGATATCGAAGATGAGCTGGTGCCCTTCGAGCTGGCGGGTTTTCCAGGTCGTACGTTCTATGCGAATGCTGGCCGTTCGGATCGGCGCGGAATCGAAACGGCTTTGTCCTGGAATCACGACAGCGGCTTCGGCGTAGATGCGTCATACACCTGGTCAGATTTTACTTACGATGAGTTTGTCGATGAGAGCGGCACCGATTACGCAGGCAAGGAGTTGCCAGGTCTGCCGGGACGCTTCGCCTATCTCGGCTTGCATTACCGTTCCATGTCGGGACTTGCGGCAACGCTTGAAGCGATCTATTCCGGCGATCTCTATGCGGACAATGCGAATACGGCAGCAGTGGATGCGTATACCGTGTCCAACCTGCGACTCTACGACGAGTTTGACTATGGTCGCTGGCAGATCCGGCCGTACATCGGTATCAACAACCTGTTCAACGAGCGTTACAACAGCAATATTCGAATCAATGCGTTCGGCGCGCGTTATTTCGAACCGGCTCCGGACCGCAACGTGTACCTAGGCGTCACGGTTAATTTTCAACCTGGCGGTCGTTAACACTCGTTCGCGCGGCTTATTCGTTCGCACGTAGTCCGGGGAGTCGATAGCACCGTTTTCGTCACCACGTCTGACCGAGAGAGGGGAACGCATGCGCACGAAGTACTTGATCGGGTTTGCTGTAGTGCTGGCTGCGTGTGGCAGTGAGTCCGATGTGGGTGAACATCCGCAAGCCGACCTGCTGTTGATTAACGGCAACATTCGTACAGTTGACGATGAACGTCCGCTGGCTCAATCACTCGCGGTGACCGGTGATCGCATTGCTGCCCTCGGCAGCAATGCGTCGCTGGCGGCCTGGCGCGGCGATCAAACTCAGGTTATTGATCTGCAAGGCAAGACGGCAATACCGGGATTCATCGAAGGTCACGGTCACTACACGTCATTCGGTGATTCACTGATGACGCTCGACTTCCGCTACGCAGACAGTTTCGACTCGATCGTTAGCATGGTGGCGGATGCCGCGCAGGAAACCCCTGCAGGCGAATGGATCGTCGGCCGGGGCTGGCATCAGGACAAGTGGAAAACACGACCCATGCCGTCAGTGGAAGGGCTGCCGTTGCACGACAAGCTGAGCGCGGCGACACCCGACCACCCGGTCATGCTCATACATACCAGCGGCCACGCTGTATTCGTCAATCAGAAAGCCATGACACTCGTGGAGCTCGACGGCAACACGGTGCCGCCAGAGGGCGGCGAAATCGTTCTAACAGACGATGGCCAGCCTATCGGCATGATGCGGGAGTCGGCCCAGGACGTGTTCAGGGCAGCGTTTGCGCGCCACCAGTCGCTGCGTTCGAACGCTGTCATCGAAGCCGAATTGCGCCGAAAAGTGAAGCTCGCCGGCGAAGAATCTCTGCGCCATGGCATTACGTCGTTTCAGGATTTGGGGACGCGCTTCGCGGAAGTGGACTTGCTGAGAACCATGGCTGACGAAGGCAGTTTGCCTGTCCGTCTTTGGATGGCGTTTGAAGAGCAGGCCGCCGACATGGAGGGCCGTCTCGCCGACTATCGAATGATCGGCTATGGGGATAATTTTCTGACCGTGCGTGCTATCGGTGAAAAAGTGCTCGACGGCGCACTCGGCACCCACGGCGGGTGGCTGCTGGAGCCTTATACAGACCTGCCGCGTAGCCATGGCCTCAATGTGGTGCCGATTGAAGAAATCGAGGCATCCGCGCGGCTTGCCATGCAGCATGACTACCAGTTGGCGATACAGGGTATTGGCGACCGCGCTTATCGGGAGCTACTGAATATCTACGAGGCGGAGTTTGCTCGCCACCCTGAAAAAACCGATTTGCGCTGGCGTATCGAACACGCTCAGGTTATTCACCCTGTTGATGTAGAGCGTACGGTCGAGTTGGACATTATCCCTGCAGTCCAGGGTATTTTCGCTTGTTCGGATGGGCCCTGGGTCGAAGAGCGTCTGGGTCCGCAGCGCACCGCAGAGCGCGGCTATATATTCAATACTCTCTACGAAGCCGGTGCCGTGCCGACCAATGGTACTGACCCACCGGTGGATGAGATCAGCCCTATTGCGAGCTTCCATTGTTCAGTTACGCGGCAATTGGCGGATGGCAGTTATTTCCAGCCGGGCGAAGTGTATGCGCGGGAAGTAGCGCTTTACTCGTACACAATGGGTAACGCGATCGCTGCTTTCGAGGAGGAGCTCAAGGGTTCACTGACGCCCGGAAAACTGGCTGACATAACTGTTTTGTCACAGGATCTCGTCACCGTGCCCGACGATGAGATTATGAATACAGAAATCGTGATGACGATTCTTGGCGGAAAGGTTGTCTACCAGGACGGTGAAATTCAACGCTAGGCACTGAGTTCCGCGGGCCGCAGAGGTCAACCAATGTATTGCCGGGATTACCGCCTTCAGGTGATCCGGTTTGTATTGTTCATTGCTTCGCCAGTTTCACGGCGTAGCATCCGCGAACTGAATTGATCAGGCTGATCTCGTCGGCAGCCTCAAGTTGCTCAAGCGTCACGGTCTCTTCCACGATTTCACCTGTCGCCAGCAAATGGCGACGCTCGGTTCCGGCCAGCAAACCGCACTGTACGGGCGGCGTCACGCGCCTGCCGCCAAACCGGATCACCACATTGGCGATGCAGCTTTCCGTTACTTCCCCGGCCTCGTTCCATAGCAGGACATCATCCGCAGGCCCCGCGTCGCGGAGAGCATCGTTGTACGCACGGCGTTGCGTGGTTTTGTGGTAGATGAACGGACTGGCAGTATCGACGGGTGCTTTCGCCAGCTGCAGGACGGTGCGTCTGGCGGGTAGCGACAGTGCTTGGGCCGTTATCGTCGCGATCCCGGTCCGTGACATGGTCAGCCGCACCCGCTGGGAGGCAGATGAAGCGCTGGCTGCTGCTTCGTCCAGCTGCGCCACAATGCGTTGTCGATCGAAGCTGAAGTCAAAATACCCGGCAGATGCTTCCAGGCGATCGAGGTGATACTCGAGCAGGTAGTAACCGCCGCTGGAATTCCAGCGCATCGTTTCCAGTAGCTGGAAGTTGTGATCGTCGCTGGTCGTTGCCAGAACCCGCGCCTTGGCAAGGCATTCGCGGTACTCGGCGTCAGGCTCTGAATCCCAGACCACTCCACTGCCGACGCCATAAGTGGCGGTCGCTGCGTTGTTGGCGATCACGGCTGTGCGGATACCCACACTGAACTGAGCTTTGCGGTTCGGCCCTATCCAGCCGATTGCACCGGTATAGACATTGCGAGGTGTGTCTTCCAGTTCTCTTATCAAGCGCATGCTGGATGATTTGGGTGCACCAGTAATAGACGCGGAGGGGAACAGCGCGGCAAAGATGTCGCTGATCGAACTGTCGCTCAACGCGGTTACGCTGGAAGTCATCTGCCAGATCGTTGGAAACTTGTGCAAGTCGTACAGTGAGCTAGCCGTTACAGAACCGGGACGCGCGACTCGCCCGAGATCATTGCGAATCATGTCAGTAATCATGACATTCTCGGCGCGGTCCTTTGCCGAGGCCTGTAGTTCGGCGGCCTGAAGGTTGTCGGCCTCGGCCGTCAGGCCGCGTTCTGCGGTGCCTTTCATAGGTTCGCACTGCAATTGTGTGCCGTCTTGACGAAAAAAGAGCTCCGGTGAAGCCGAGACAATGGCGAGCTCCGGAAACTCCAGTAGCGCGGCGTATGGGGCGTCAATGGCCATGTCAGCGAACAGTGTGGCCGGGTCCGGCGAGCGATCAGCTGTCAGGCGCGTCGTGTAGTTGACCTGGTAGGTATTGCCCAGCGCGATTTCCTCGCGAATGCGCGCCAGGTTTGCGATGTACTGTGCGCGGCTGGTTGTCATGCTCCAGTTCGTTGGCAGCGGCTCGGTCGGGGCGGAGCCCGGCGGTTCCGACAATCGTTGCGGTGCCGCGAACAGGCCCAGCATCAGCAATGGCAAGTGTCCGGGCGAATGGGTTTCCAGGGCCCGGTCGAAAGCCGGTGCAGCTTCGTAGGCAATGTAGCCTGCCGCGTAGCCGTTCTCTTGTGTTACGAACTCTTCCGCTTTTGCCAGCAGCGGGACAACGTCGGCAAGGCAACGGGCGGCGAGAATTGTCCGCGGCTCCTGAAACAGGAGCCATTCGCTAGCGTTGTTGCGCAACAGGCATCGGGTCATCGTTGGCGAGGTCCGGCACCGACTGAAAGGGCAGCGAAGGTTGGCATAGCCCGCTGGCTGTGTCACCTGCTGTCCTGTGGCCTGATGGCTGGGCCAGTGGTCGCGGTTGTGACACGCAAGGGCTGCTGCGGTCAGCCATTTGTGGAAGTACGTTGGCGCCTTGTTTCGTTCGGAAACGAAAAAGGCCCTACCGCAAGCCGGTAGGGCCTTTGCAACTTCAAACTTCGCGCGGGACGTTAGTCGTCGCTGCGTGCCAGAATGATTTCAATCTCGACCAGCATGCCGTCACCGGCCAGTCCTGCGACCTGCACTGCTGAACGTGCTGGTAGATTGGGTTGCTCAGCCGTGCCGAAATATTTCGTGTACGCGCGCATGAATCCTGCGAAGTCCATCTTGCCGCCCATTTCTTCATCGCCTACGAGAAAAACGGTCATCTTGATGGTGTCGCCGAAATCAAGCCCGAGATTCTCGAGTGAGGCTTCCATGCGCTTGAACACGCTCAATGACTGCGCTTCCGTATCACCCCAGAATTCGCGACTGCCACGTTCTGCATCAGGGTTAGCAGGGCCGGGTACCGTGCCGCTGTGATAGACGATGGTTGTATCGGCGGAGGTTTCGACTGCCTGAGCAATAGGGAATGTCGAATTATTCGGCAACGGGTGGCGGGTGACATCGCCGGCATTGGCGCATGCGCCTGCCAGCAATAGTAGTCCAACGAGTGCTGATTGCTTCATGGTGGTCTCTTCCTTCACGATGGGTAATGGGGTGAGTGTTATTTACGGAGGCTGGAAATATAGCGAACGACATCTTTCATTGCCTGTTCGTCGGCCAGCAATCCTGCGGCCGCCCGCATCTGCATTCCGTAAACGTCTTCTGGATTGCTGCCGCGCACGCCGCTCTTGAAATTCTTGAGTTGAGTCAATAAGTACCAGTCATTCAAACCGCTGAGCGGCGGGCTCGCGAGTAGTTCATTGCCGCTTGCATCGGCCTTGTGGCAAGCCGCACAACTGGCAAACAGTGCTTTGCCCTTATTGACGTCGCCCTGGAGCGTAACTGCCGGCGGCGCAGAACTTACGCTGCGAACATAAGTCGCTACTGCGGTTATCTCATTGTCGGTCAGGACTTCGGCCATAGGACGCATCTCCTGTCCGTAGGTGTCGTCCGGGTGAGCCCCGCGCCAGCCGTTCTTGAATGATTGCAGTTGCCGGCTGATGTACCAGCGCTCCATGCCGGACAAACGAGGCGCCTGAATAACACTGTTACCGCTCATTTGAATGCCGTGGCAAACAGTGCAATAGACGAATTCGTCAGCGGGTATGACGGTTTCGTCGGCCAAGACCGGTGCAGAGAAAGTAGCGCCAAACGTTACCAACAGCGCTGTTAGTACTGAAATCCGTTTCATCGCCTTACCCCTTCGCCGTCGACATTTCAGCCCGAACCCTACTATCGAGATCCTGCAACGCGTTGGTTGCTGAGGCAAAAGCTCCTTCCTGCCAGCTGGAATGGAAGCTGATTTGATCGCCGATCATGTAATGCCGGCCGGCGGGCGCCTGAATCGTCTTGAACTTCGTTTCAGCGTCTTCGACACCGCGGAAGGAATTGCCACAGCCCATCATGTGGTTCATACGACCCCACGGCACGCTGATACCGGTGTCAATATAATCCGTATAACCAGGGTGCAGCCTTTCGCCCATGCGCGCGGCGGCTTTGATGCGATCCGCTGAACTCAGCCGTTCAAAGCGATTTGATTGCTCCGGTCCAAACGCGTACGCCGCAAGCACAACACCTTTCTGTTTGAAGATGCCATGCGAGGGGTACCAGATCTGGTTGATGTCCTGACTGGTATAGGAGATACCGCCGTAAATATTTTCGCGCTCCCAGAAACGTTCCTTCATCTGCAGGCCAATCTTGAAAAAATTGCCGCGTCGCATATCAGTTAATGCAGCGACGTAGTCTTTCGGCAGGTTATTCGGAATGCCATTGATGAAATGAGACGGAATGCTGTTGAAGCAGTAGTCGGCTTCAATCTTGCGTCGTCGACCTTTGTGGTTGTAAATAATATCAACGCCGTCTTCGCGCAGTTGAATGGCCTGAACCTGGGCATTTCGGGTTACGTCGGTACGCATGTTGCGCAGGAAGCCCTTAACCAGGTTGTCCATGCCGCCTTTCGGCGTCATCAGTGGTGCGGCCCAGTCTTCGGCATGATTAAAGTGCATGCCACGTTGCCAGAAACTGCTCTTCAGAATCTCGGAAAAGTCGAGAGTGCCTTTCAGTTCGCCGTGCTTTAGAAAGCCGCCGGATGCATAGCCGGCACGGGCAGAGCCTTTGTAAAGCGCATTGTCATTGAGGTCGCCGTAGTTCTTAATGAACCCCAGTAACTGTTCTTTTTCTTCATCTGAAATGGGTTGGTCGAATTGATTGGCGTCCACTGCTTTATACAGCAGTTCTGACATGAAACCGCGCGCGTCCGTGGTGTATTCCCGAACCCGAACCGCTTTGCCACCAAAGGCATTGTCGTCCTGAGTCCATGCCAGACGGTTGTCGTTGGCCATGATGTCGAGTTCTACCCCGAGCACGCGGCAATAGTGCATGGCGCGCTGGTGATGACCCGGCAGACGCGCTGGTCCGCCGTTGAAATACAGGTGCGGCTCGTCGTCGAAATTCACAGTTTGAGCGTTACCCATTTCGTCGACTACATCGCCGTTCCGGTAGGTAACGTTGCGGCCGCCAACGCGGTTTGATGCTTCCAGAATAGTTACGTCGTAGCCAGCACGTTCCAGTTCATAAGCTGCCGTCAGGCCCGCGATACCCGCGCCAAGTATGACCACGCTTCTCTTGTTTCTGCCGACGTTCAGAAGTTCGATAGCGGGCATTTCGCCTGTGTCCGGCATCAGGCCCATGGCCCTGCTGGTCTGATAAACGGCAGTAGCACCACCTACAGCACCAACAATGTTCAGAAAGTGCCGTCGTGATATTTGATCAGTCATATGCAGGTCTTCTTTCTTTGATGCGAATCTGCTCAAGTACTCGTGCCATTGCCACAGACAAAAAGATCAGGTGCCAGCACCGCTAGTTGGTGTGTTCGGAACAGGATAAGTTCCATGCTGGATACGGCTGGTCAAAATGCAGCTCAATAGTGATCGCATAGTCAGCAGGCTTGGTTTGCCAGCGCTATTGCGAATGCTAAGTACTCCCCCCTATGAAGCAACGATCTACGCCCGACTACAGTTCCAAACGAAGACCGTGCCGGTATTAGGCATGATAACCCAGCGGATTTCAACGCCAGCTCAAACGGCGAATAAGTCTATAAATTACGACTGAAATCAACATGGTTCGGGGTCGCGCAGGGTGGCGCGCAGACGGCGATCGCGAGTGCTGCTAGCCGTGTTAGCGGCTCGGTGGTTGCTTTCGAAAGCAATGTTATGGTGAGTACGTGATGTGCCGAATCAGTCAGACGCGCGGTGTCTACAATCCGGTTTCACTCAGCAGGAACAGGTCAGTCAACAGCGCCCGCAGATGAATCGATGCGTTCAGGTTATCGACCAGTTCGGAGCTGATTGCCTTTTGCGAGAGCACCAGTGATATTGCCGCCAGTGACTTTCTCGCATCTTCGATCGTAATTTCTGAGAACGCATGACTTGAATCAGCAAGCTGGTCGCAGATGTTTGCTGCAGCTTCGCTCATCCCGGTTAGCGTGGTGCGAACCTCAGAAGGAGCTGATTCGCCCTCGTCGGTGTCGCGACCCTGTGCGGCATAGGCCAGCAGGAATTCGTAGCCAGATTCGACGACGTCGATCTGGTCATTTAGTGCGTTACTCACGGAAATGATGTGCTCTTATTACGGAGAGGGCGGTTGTGTTATCGCGGTCAGGCTGATTCGTCCGGCGACCAGCGACTGGCATCGTGATTGGCATCGAGTTCTTCTTTTGATACCCAGCCTTTCAGCATCGAGCGCAGGTAAAAAAGCTTCTCCGGACGCACACCGAAATACACATGCAGTGCGATCGTCGCAACGAGCAGCAGCGTCGACAGTCCATGTACGAAGAACAACCAACCAAGAGTTGCTTCAGACAATGAATTGGTGCGATCCCACCACGGTGTGTCGATCATTGCAAACAGGCCAATGCCGGTTGCGACTACAGCAAGGGTAAGAACAGTGACACCGAGGTGCATACATTTCTGGGCCAGCGAATACTTGCCAGGCTTTACGGTGTCGTCAAACGGTTCTTTCAGGTCGCGGCCACTGATCCACATGGATCTGAGGTTCTTCCAGAACAACGAACGAACAATATGGAAGAGAACAACCACTGTCAGGACGATGCCTGCAACCCAGTGAATAGTTAGCCATGAAAACTCGATGCCGATTATCGGCAGAATACCGGTGATCAACAGGACGAACATGCTTGCGGCCATGGTCCAGTGAAACAATCGGTCGATGCCGTCGTGGCGCTTTATACGTGGTCCGTCACTGGATGGTTTGTGCGGCTTTTTGCGCGAGGCCATGTAAACCGCATGCACTGCGATAAACAGGAGCGACACGACGAGGATGACCCACAGCAGGTCCCAGGAAACGCCCAGCAGAACCTCTCGGCCCCAGACATCATTCTTGAATGTTGCGATATCCATTAATCAGCCCCGCATCGCACGCCGGACGAGATTTTCCATCAACGGCATTTTGAAGTGATTGTAATTAAGCGGTTTGGCACCTTCTGCGGCCAGCGGAGCAAGCTTATCGCCTGCTGCGTCGCCCAGTGACTGGCCGCGCGCGGCTCGTTCTACGTTCGTTAGCCGGTACGGTACGGCAGCAACACCGCCGCATACAAACCGGCATTCACCAACAACGTTGTCGCTGATGTCCATGGCCACTGCGATACTGACCAGGGCGAAATCCCAGACATTGCGGTCTGCTACTTTCTCAAAATAGAAGCGTTTGCCAGCCCACTTGCTGGGCAAGCGAACTGAGGCCAGAATTTCACCCGGCTCCAGCGAGGTCATGCGCGTTATGTGCGTTGCGGGACCGGCAAAAAATTTGCTGGCCGGGACGGTGCGTTCACCGTCGATGCTCTTGATAACCATCGTTGCATCGAGCGCGACCATTGCTGTTGCGGTGTCCGAAGGGCTTACGGCTACGCATCGGCTTGCACCGAACAAGGCGTGCTCGCGATTCATTCCTTCGGGACTGTCGGCGTAACAAAGATTGCCGCCAGCGCGATAGCAAGAAAGGCCGCGGCGGTAATACCAGCAGCGCGTGTCCTGCACCAGGTTGCCGCCGAGTGTTCCTACGTTGCGAATCTGCGGGCTGGCGACACGCGAAGCCGCATCGACCAACAAACTGTAACGTTCTTTCAGCAGCGGGTTGCGGATAACGTCCCGCAGTGTCGTGGCGGCGCCGATTTCAATGCCGTCAGCGGTTTCGCGAACGCCCTTCAACGCCTCGATGCCGTTCAGGTCGATCATCGCTTGTGGGTTCTTGGCGCGGTCTTTCAGCCAGCCGTAAGTATCCTGGCCGCCACCGAGGAGCCAGCCTTGCTCGCCCAGTCGGTCAGCCAGTTCCAGCGCGTCATCAAGTTCCGCCGGCTGGTAAAGCTGTACGTTGGGCATGACATCGAAAGAAGCCATATCTACCTCAGAAGTTGTTGGTCTGTAACGGCTTGAACGACTGATCGCGTCCCGCTACGTAGTTCAGGATCATGTCCGGGCTGACCGGTGTGCGACCGAAGACGTGTCCGTCGAGTGCATCCGCGATCGCTGATGTCAGTGCTGCCACTGCACAGCCCATCGCCGGTTCACCAATACCGCGGGCGCCGAACGGACTCTGTGGATCTGGAATATCGACGGCGCCGGTCTTGATCTCCGGCGGCGTGTCCAGGTACGAGGGAATTCGGCACTGGTGATAACCGACGTTAGCGGGCAGGCCGTTCTGTGGGTCGTAAACATGACGTTCCAAGCCCGCCATGCCCATTCCCCAAACCGCACCGCCGCGCATCTGTGCAGCAAGCCCCTGTGGATGCACGACCTTGCCGCAATCGGCTATACCGACATAGTCCAGAATCTCGTACTTGCCGGTTTCGAGGTCCAGTTCAATTTCAGCAAACGCAACCGCGAGGCCAGGTATCGTGCCTTCCTGGTGCAGTTTGTCCTTTCCGACGCCGACGAGTCCGGTGCCGGCTAAGTTCTGCACTGCACGCACTGTAATCTCATGAATGTCATCGGGATAGGTTTCGCCGCTGAATGCACCGCCGAGCTGAACGGCTTTCGCCGCTGCTTCCGCGTAAGTCATGCCGCTGGCTGCGTTGCTGGCGAGAAATACGCGTTGGCCATCGATGTCGTAGTCGTCAGCATTGCCGCCGAGCGTTTCGGCAGCGATTTGCTTGAGTTTGTCGACCGCATCCATCGCGGCGACGTAGTTGGCCCGTTGATGCGTGAAGCTCGTGTTGCTGCCAGCCTGGTAGCTGCTCCACGGCAAGTTCGCTTCCGTTGAGCCGTGGTGGATGACGCAGTCTTCCCAGTTGCATTTCAGTACTTCTGCTGCCGCTCGTGTTGTAGATGCGTAGCTGTACGTGCCGAGATTGCCAACACCGCTGTGCAGGTGAATCTTGCCATCCGGCGTTATGCGTACCAGACCGTCGTAGCCTTTGTCGCCCGCCGAGTGGTAACCCTGACCGACGCCGAGACCGCGAATCTTGCTGCCGTTCTTGCGTGGCTGGTTTTTCTTGGCCGCCCAGTTAAACATCTCGGCGCCCATCTCCAGCGCTTCTTTCATGTATGCGCTGGTGATCGAGTGCTGGTCGGCATACACGGTCGTTGCATTGTTCGCAGCATTGATCTTGCGCAATTCAACACGATCCATGTTGAGCTGTTGGGCGGCCTTGTCCATGATCGGCGCCATCACCGCGGCAATCTGATTTTGGCCGGGACCGCGCTGTGCGCCGCGCGGCGTAGTGTTGGTCAGCACTGGCAACCCGCGGAAGCGCATGGACAGCGGATCGTAAACGAGTGATACCGCACCGGCAGCCGATGAGCCGTCGCCACCGGTGGCGTTGGGCCCGATGTCTTCAATGATGTACATGTCGGCGGCGGTCATGCGCCCGTCGGCGGCAAACCCTACTTTCATCCAGCCCTGGAAGCCCACGCGCGCTGAACCTACGTAGTATTCCTGTTCGCGCGTGATTCGCAGCTGTACCGGGCGACCGATCTTCTTCGAGAACCAGCCGGGCAGGGCAGCCATCGGGTAGGCGCCGATCTTGGAGCCGAAGCCACCGCCGGTGTGCTCGCTGACGAGTACCAGGTCTTTCATTTCTATTTCGAGCAGACGAGCAAGGCCGGGCATCCAGAAGCTCTGACTTTGTGCGGAGCCGTACACGTAACAGGTGCCGTTCTGCCAATAGGCCATTGCCGTGCGCGGTTCCATGCTCATGTGCGCATAGCCGGTCGTAACAAACGGCTCTTCGATGATTACCGATGCTTCAGCAAAACCTTTGTCGACGTCGCCGTAAGACCATTCGTTGGCATGTTCGCCAGTCGGTTCTTTGCCGGCACGGAACTCGGCGATTTGTTCCGGCGTCCATTTGATATTGCGAAACCCGGAGCCTTCGCGGGAGCGCACGTAGACATTGCCTTCTTCGCGGGCATCGGGCCCGTCTTGCGCGAGGCTGTCGAGCGGATCTACTGCGAACGGTAGCGGTTCGATCGTTACTTTGATCGCCGCCAGTGCGTTCTCGGCCGTCGTTTCATCTTCCGCGGCCACTGCCAGAATCGGGTCGCCAACGTATACCGGCGTGTTCGTCAGGATGGCCGCGTTCGGCGCTTCCATTACCGGGACGTCGTCGGCTGTCAGGATGCCAATAACACCCGGCATGTTTTCAGCTGCGCTGGTGTCTATGTTAGTAACGCGGCCGTGCGCCATAGGACTGGTGTAAAGCCGGGCGTAGACCATGCCTTCCGCACGGAAATCTTCGGCATACTTTGCTTTGCCGGTTACTTTGCCTTTGATGTCGGGCGGCGTGAAATCCTTGCCAATATGTTTGTAGTCACTCATCAGCCATTCTCCGCGGCGCGCATTACGCCGTTGAGGTAGTTGTCATACGCGCCGCAACGGCAGAGGTTGCCGGACAGCGCCTGACGCACTTCCTCGCGACTCGGATGCGGGTTTTCGTTCAGGAGCGCGACGGCCGACATGACTTGTCCCGGCGTACAGAATCCGCACTGCGGTGCGAGTTCCTGAATAAAGGCCTGTTGAACCGGGTGCAAGGTGCCGTCGGCACCGGCTACGCCCTCAATGGTTTGCAACTGCCGCGAACCTACGCTGTGCGTCAGCGTTGAGCAGGAATAGTTGGTAACGCCGTCGATGATGACCGTACAGGCGCCGCATTCGCCGCGGTTGCAGCCAATCTTGGTGCCTGTCAGGCCCAGCTTGTACCGCAAGGTGTACGCCAGCGTTTCCTGTGGCATCACGTCGACGCGCCGCGTCTTGCCATTTACGTTCAGGGAAATCAGGCGTTCGACCGTACCTTTCGGTCGGTCCTGGGCCATTGCCGCATGAACACCTGCGTTTGTCGCTGCAGCGGCGCTGGAGGCAATGACTGCCTTGATAAAGCGCCGGCGTGAAAGTCTCGGATTCACTGCCTTGATACCTGCCTGTCTGTCGCGAAAGAAAAAGGAACGGATGTCGGCGGACAGTCCGTATTCTGCGATCTGGTGATGCCTGGTACTGGCGTTCCCCCCGCCGGCTACTTGATGCTGCACGCGCTGGCCAACGAACACAAGCGACGCGAATTATCCGCACCAATTCTCACCAGTCTGGCCAACAATGCAACCGTTGCCGGGGAAACCGTGAAAATTGCCCGAGCCGCCGGCGCTCAGCGCGGCATGGAACGCCACTCGCGGACCGGAATGACAACAGGGCGTCCTTGATGGCGCTCGTGCAGCATTGTAACGGCTGCCTGCTGCGTCTGGTGGCCAGCAATCCCGGCCGATGCGCGAAACTTGCTCCAGAAAGTCGATTGGCCGCCTACGCAAGTATGCGCGTCGCGATTGCGCCTCCGATGAACTTAGGTCAGGTAGGCGCTTGCGAGCAGTAGTGCGACGCAGGCCACCGCAGCTACGCCAATGCGCTTGCGAACCAGTACCGTGATAATTAACGGTGTCGTTATTGCGAACGCCTGGTACCAGCCCGGCACCACGGCTTGTTCAGTGCTGCCGAACAGCCGCTCGGCGCCGCCGAAGGTCATGACCAGCAAGCTGACGAATACAACCACGAACGCCAGCACTTTTCTGAGCGCGCCGGACTCTGTTTCATCGTGGTCAGCATAGTCTCGTTCTGACTCGTTGCCCGACCATGTTCCGGCAGAAGTTACGCCAAAATTGCTCCGGGTCTGACGTTGGCGCGCGGCCTGGCGTTGTCGTTCCATCGCTTCCTGTTGCTGGCGGCGCTGCCGGTCCAGAGCTTCCTGTTGTTGGCGGCGCTGCACTTCGGCGTTGTAGCTCACCCATCCGGTGGACGAGTTGGTCGGTGCGCCCGACCCGAAACGAGCTGCCTGCTGGCCTTTAAGGTGATCGTTGGACATGCTTTCCTCCGTAGCGAGGGTTCGAATGACGGCGCGGGTCGAGGTTCTGGTCAGCCCGGGATTGTCAGCGCGATCACCCGGGTATCAGTTGTGCAGCAGCATAGACGCAGGCGAACGTGCGGCATTGCGCTTCCGGGTGGTCGTACCTGGCGCGATAGTCAGCGCTGCCACAAGTGCCAGCGTGATCCGGTGTACGTCTTGCGACGAGTATAGGGCGAGACTATGCCGTGTGCATCTCGAGGCATATACCGGACACAAAAAAGCCCCGCTGCGTTGGCAACGGGGCTTTCGAATCGCGCGGACAAGTTGGTTTACAGCTTGTCAGCCGGCCACGGTGTGCCTTGATCCATGACAGTTACGGGCTTCATGCCCTGATAGCTGAATTTCTGCAGGCGTTTGCCTTCGTAGGTTTCCGTCGTGTAGATGTTGCCCTTCGAGTCAGTGGCGATGCCGTGTACTGCGAAGAACTGGCCCGGGTTGCGGCCGCCGTCACCGAAGTTGGTCAGGATTTCCAGCGACTCGCGTTCAATGATGAAGATTTTCCGGTTCGTGCCGTCGGCCAGGTAGATGTAGGTCTGGTCGTCATCAGCCGAGAAGGAAATATCCCACACCGAGCCGTCGCCGAGGCTGTTCGGCTTGACGAAGAGTTCACGTACGAAGGTACCGTCGGTCTTAAATACCTGCAGTCGGTTATTGACCCGGTCACAAACGTAAACGAGGCCGTCATGCGAAGGCTCCGCACAATGCACGGGGTTGCGGAATTGTTGTGCAGGTTCCTGTCCCGGACGGAACGGGCCGAGGTTGGCGTCGTCCGGCTCATTGCCGTAGGCGCCCCAATATCGCTTTAGCTCGCCAGAGTCAGCATCCAGTACCGCGACGCGTTTGTTGCGGTAGCCGTCAGCGACGTACGCTTCGTTGGCCGATGCATCGATTGATATTTCAGCGACACTGCCGAAATTTTCCGGATCATGGCTGTTGGTCGGCGATCCTGGCGTGCCGAACTGCGCAATGAACTTGCCGTCGCGCGTGAACTTCAGGATGTGCGAATCCGTCGGGCCGTTGCCGCCGATCCAGATGTTGTCCTTGTGATCAACGGTGATGCCATGGTTCGAGGTCGGCCAGTCGTATCCTTCGTTCGGGCCGCCCCAGTGATTAACCAGGTTACCGGCCGGGTCGAACTCGAGAACATTCGGTGCCGGTATGCAGCAATCCGCTTTGACCGGATCAGTTGCGGCGCCGATTTCAGTGCGTTCGTTAAACGTGTCGCGTCGGTGAATGATGTAAACGTGGTCACGCGAATCAACCCCGAGACCGATGGTCGCACCAAGTATCCAGTGGTTCGGCAGCGGCTTCGGCCAGAAAGGATCGACTACGAATGACGGTGCTTGTTTGGTCTGCGCGGTTGCGCTGTTGTCCAGTGCTTTCTGTCCGCAGCCCAGTGCAACGATCATGGTGATCACTGCAGTAGCAGCGTAAACGTGTTTCTTTGTCATCATCCGTGCTCCCCCCCCCAAAATAGTCCGTGACGATGTGCTGTGACAGCTTTGCTGCCAAGCGCAGCATAATACTATAGTGCCGGAAGCAGAGCGCCACCTGAATCAGATGAAATCATTTATCGCGGCGGCAAATCCCGCTATTGTCGGCGGCCATAGATTGGCGAAGAGGAAGGTTACCGTTGCAATGACCTCAATGATGCGCAGGATAAAGCCTTTCCTGGTGTTGACGCTCTTACTGCCGGTATTGATTCCGCTGAGAGGCGATGCTCACGAAATTCCAACCGAAGTTGTCGTCCAAAGCTACGTAAAACCCGAAGGCTCTGAACTTAAGCTGCTGGTACGGGTGCCACTCGAAGCCATGCGCGATGTCGTCTTTCCGCTGCGCGGACCGGGATTTCTCGATCTGGACAACATCGACGAAACATTGCACGACGCAGCGACGATCTGGATTGCCAATGAAGTGGAGTTGTATGAAGACGGCGTACAGGTAGACACGTACACGATTTCCGCAGTGCGCCTGTCGTTGCCGTCCGACCGTTCGTTCAGAAGTTATGAAACGGCGCTGGCGAACGTGACAAGTGCACCGATGCCGACCAGTACCGAGCTTTACTACCAGCAAGCCTTGCTCGATGTTCTGATTGAATACCCGATTCGTGCGGATACCGCGGAATTCTCAATAAACCCCAATTTCCGTCGATTGGGCCTGAACACGACCACTGTGGTTCGCTTCCTGGCGCCTGGTGCCAGCGAGCGCCTGTTCGAGTTTTCCAACGATCCCGGCATCGTGCATCTGGACCCGCGCTGGCATCACGCTTTCGCTCGTTTCGTTGTGTTCGGTTTCGAGCATATTCTGGATGGCATTGATCACTTGCTCTTTGTGATGTGCCTGATTATTCCGTTTCGGCGCATTCGGCCGCTGATCGTTATTGTCACGTCATTTACCGTCGCGCATTCGATTACGCTGATGGGGTCCGCTTTTGGGATTACTCCCGGCGCCATCTGGTTTCCATCGCTGATCGAGTCGCTGATCGCGGCGTCAATTGTGTACATGGCGCTGGAAAATATAGTGGGCTCGCGCTGGGAGCGACGCTGGATTATTGCCTTCGGTTTCGGGCTGGTCCACGGCTTCGGATTTTCGTTCGCTCTTGCTGAGACTATGCAGTTTGCCGGCGGGCATTTGCTGACCTCATTGCTTGCTTTCAACCTCGGGGTTGAAGCCGGGCAGATCCTGATCATCCTGATCGCCGTGCCATTGCTGAACCTGTTGTTCCGGGCTGGCCTGCCGGAGCGGGTTGGGACCATCATTCTGTCAGTGATACTTGCTCACAGCGGTTGGCATTGGATGAGCGATCGTTTCAGCGAATTCTTTGCCTACGACATCAGCATGCCGGAATTGAATGCGGCGTTTTTTGCCGTGCTTATGCGCTGGATGCTACTGGCGTTGATTACCGGCGTAATCGTTTGGTTTATGTATACCGTCTATTCTCGTTTTGTCTCCAGACAGGGCGAAAAAACGACTTAACTTTCACTAATCGGTGGCACGCGCTAAGCTCAGCCGCCAAATTCCGCTGCGCGGAATACAGAAAAATTACCGGGGGGGGTAGGCATGCAATCCATCATGATTGTGCTACTTGGAGTAGTCGGCATGACGTTCGGCTGGTTCGTGTATTCCAAGTTTATTGCGACAAAAATTTATCGTCTTGATCCGGACTTTGTCACACCGGCGCATGAGTTTAATGATGGCGTTGACTACTGCCCCACCAACAAGTTTGTTCTTTGGGGACATCACTTCACGTCGGTCGCCGGTGCTGCGCCCATTGTGGGCCCCGCTATCGCCGTTTACTGGGGGTGGGGTGCCTGCCGTCCTCTGGGTGACAATCGGAACGGTGTTTTTTGCCGGCATTCATGATTTCGGTGCGTTGTGGGCAAGTGCCCGGCACAAAGGGAAATCCATTGGTGCGTTGTCAGAGGACGTAATTGGCAAGCGCACACGTGCATTGTTCATGATCGTTATCTTCCTCGTATTGCTGATGGTAAATGCGGTGTTTGGTGTCGTGATAGCCAACGCCTTTATCGGCACTCCGAGTGCAGTAGTTCCCGCGTGGTCGGCCATAGTCGTAGCGCTCGTAATCGGCCAGCTTCTTCGTCGCGGCTTCAGCCTGACCTTGTTGTCGATACTTGGCGTTATCGCCCTGTACGCGTCGATATATGTTGGTAGTGTCGTGCCGATGGAATTGCCGGATTCAATGTTCGGACTGACCGCCAATGCGAACTGGATCATCCTGCTGTTCATCTATGCGTCAATTGCGTCGATGTTGCCGGTGTGGGTCTTGTTGCAGCCGCGCGATTTCATCAACGGCATGCAGTTGTTCGTCGGGCTGTTCCTGCTGTACGGCGCGGTTCTCCTGTCGTTGCCGGATATTTCGGCGCCGGCATTCAATACGCAGATGGTGGAAGGTGCGCCGTCGCTTATGCCTTTGTTGTTCGTCACTATCGCCTGCGGTGCGGTATCCGGTTTCCACGGCATCGTGTCATCCGGCACCAGTTCCAAGCAGCTCGACAAGGAAACTGATGCGCGCTTTGTCGGTTACCTCGGGGCAATTGGCGAGGGCTCGCTTGCGTTGATCACCATCGTTGCGGTGAGCGGTGTGGCTCTCGCGGCGACACCGGAACTTTGGCATCAGATCTATGAAAAATACGGCACAGCCGGCGCGGGGACCTTCATCCAGGGCGGCGCCCAGATGATCCACAACGGTTGGGGCTTACCAATAGGGATTTCGACGACGTTGCTGGCGACCATGGTTGTGCTGTTCGCTGGCACCACCATGGATTCCGGTGTTCGTTTGCAGCGTTACATTATTCAGGAGTGGGGCGACATATACGGTATCGCCGTGTTCAGGAACGGCATTGTCGCGACGCTGGTCGCGGTTACCTGTTGTTTGTTGCTGGCCTTTGGCGCGGGCGGCGCGGGCGGTTCCGGCGGGCTCATCATCTGGCCGTTGTTCGGGTCTACGAACCAGATTCTTGCAGGCCTTACCTTGCTGGTTCTCAGCGTCATGTTAATCAAGCTGGGGCGTCCTGCGCGTTACACGTTAATACCGATGGTGTTCGTAATGATCACGTCATGCTGGGCCGCTTTGATCAAGCTGCAAGAGTTCTGGCTTGCAGAGAACTGGTTGCTGGTGACGATTGACCTCATCGTGCTCATTACCAGTGTGCTGGTCATACTCGAGGCAGCATCCGTCATTGCGAAGTTCCGCAGTGACAGCAGCGCCGCCTTGAAGAAATAGGCTAAGCCTGGCCGGGATGTGACTCGGCGATGCATAAAAAAGGCAGCCTTCAGGCTGCCTTTTTTTGTCTGTCAATCCGCTGGAGCGGCAGGTGTCGCCTAGAACTGGCCGCGCAATCCAACGATGTGTTCGCGGCGGTAGTATTGATCGCGGACTTCGCGGCGCAGCAGATTGCCATCGGCCACGTTACCGTCGTAGCGGTCGCGGAAGCGCCGGCCGTGGCCGTCAAATACGAGGCGTGTGTCGAACCAGAGGACGATACGGTCCGTCAACCGGTATTGCATGCTTACGCTGGTGCGGGGATTTACGGATCGAGATGATTCGCGGTAGTTGATGTCGTTTGCGTACCGCTTGCCGTTCCAGTCGACTTCGACGTTGTAATTGAAACGCCAGCTCGGAATGTCATGCCGGAAATTGACCCCGTATCGCAACTCTTCCCGGTTACTCATTTTGCGTTTTTCGCCAGTGAAAGGATCCGTGGCTTCGCTGTCGCGGGCAGTAACGTTGGCATCCAGTACCGCGCCTTCCAGGCCGATACCTGCGAGTCGGAAGCTGCCTTTCAGCGTCAGGCCCATAATCATGGCATCGCCAATGTTGCCGGCGGCTGAGGTGGTATCCGTTACCCGGATATTGTCGATGTGGTCTTCGATGTCCCGGTAGAACAGCTGCGCTTCGAGCACGCCAGTGTCATTGGCAAGTCGGTGCTCGTAAGCGAGCTGGTAGCGCCATGATTTTTCCGGCTCAAGGTCCGGGTTTCCGGCGGCCACCTGCACGTCTTCACTGTCGAAATTGGCCACAAAGTCGCTGAAATTAAGCTGGCTGATCATTCGCTCTGCAGAGCCGCGGAGCTGGTTTGAATCGTTAATATCCCAGCGCAGATCAAAGCGCGGCTTCACGTAAGTAAATGCACGCGATGTGTCTACATCGAGACCTTCCTGAGCAATCTTTGAGTGCTCAATATTCAGTGCACTTTCCAGTGCCATCGAGTCTCGAAATTGCCAGAAGTGGGTGCTGAAGAACTCAAAGCGATCTTCATTAACGTCGGAGTCAGCGTTGAACAGCGTCACCGGCGTCAATGAGCCGTCATTTCCAACTTCATACAATGCGACGTCCGTTTCCAGTGTGTTCCTTGCGCCCTCGGCGCCGAGTTCAACGTTCTGGCCGTTGCGGAGTGTCCAGCTGTACGAGCTGCGGATGATGGTCTCGGTCCGTATCGAGTCAGTATCGACGAGCGACTGCGCAGGCACGTTGCCGGGGTCCGATGACGTCTGTGCAACGCGCTCGCCTTCCTGCTCGTCTTTGAGCGCGTAGATCAGACGCGTCTTCAATACGCCGCGGCCAATGTTCTGTTCGAGATCACCGCCGAACTCCCACTCAAGTGCCTGCTCGGTCGAGGTGTTTTCCAGTATATCCGTGCCCGGGTTGCCGACGACGAACGCGTGGGTGGTTTCGTTCTTGTATTCATCGCGATCAGCGATGCGGCCATTCAGATTAAGCATGTCGCCGTTTGCGAAGCTCCAGCCGACCGAGCTGTTCAAAACCAACGCTTCTTTCAGCTCCGGCTCGTTGATTTCGCGGCGTTCGGTCAGAATTCCGCTGTCCGGCGTGAAGTATTCTTCATAGCGATCGACGTTGTTGCCGCGGTTGTACGGCCCCATTTCGGCACTGACCAGGTAATTCAGGCGGCCAGCCGAGTTGCTGTAGGAAAGCAGGCCATCGAGTTCGGCGTCGTCTCCGTAGAAGCCGGAGTGGAGCTGCCAGGAGCCCGCCCCGCCGGAAATCTCCTCACTAAGCACGACATTGATCAGCGTACCTTCGCTGCGAACGTCCAGCCCGGGGCTGGTGCCGCGAATCAGTTCTACCCGTGACACTACAGAGGCCTGGATGCGTTGCATGGCGCTGCCGATGTCATTGGACTTTCCTGACAGGCGTTTGCCATTAATCAGGATCTGGTCGCCGCCGGAGCCGAATCCGCGTTTTTCGTTGTTATTGTTGTTGCCGCCGTTTCTGGGCAGGAGCTCTGCGCCGCCGGGCACCCAACGCAGCATATCGGCCGCTGTAACTGCTTGGTACGCCTCAAAATACCGAGATTCGTAAGTGACTTTGCTACCGTCTTCCGAGGCCCAGACACCAGCGGCTATGGCGGTTCGCTGCGGATCGGTCATGAGTATGGCCGAGTCACCTTCGGCCTGTGCGGTGCTCGGGCCGACAATTATCAGGGCAAACCCGAGGGTCAGCAGGCCGGGGGGGTTACGCTTAAACGCCACAAATACACCTTACAAATCAATCATGAACAGGAAGAGCGGCAGGCAGGACCCGCTGCCGGGCCGCAAGGCTCGCACAACACTTAGAGGGAAAACAGTGTTTTATCTGAAACCGGTTAACCACGTCACAAACTGGCCGAATCCAAGTGGGTTCGGTACCTGTAGTGGCTGTCAGAATCGGGCGTTCCTGACGGATGCAGCACTTTCCGCCGGGTGTGAGGCGCAATGCCAGTGTGGCGTTCCCGGAACAACTAAGACGCCCCGGCGGGAGCCTGAGCGGTCGCAGAAAAGGTCGCCGGCAGGCTCGGGCCAATCGTATCGTCGGTGCCACAAAATTATGTTGCTTGTGAGCCACGCCAACCCGGATTTGTCATTTTGGGCGCATATGAATGGCGAAAATAAAGGATTTCTTGGTAACTATATTATTGTTGCCGTTCAGCCACAGGAGATTCCGGCTGAAACTAAAAAAAAGCTTCTAGCGGCATGGCGAATGGTGTATTTTCGGCTGAGTCAATGCTTCAATCACCTGATCGTTGTCCGGCACACCGGCTCGGTGTTGCAAGAAAACGATCAACATAATGCAGCTTCAATATTGGGGGAGAATGCACATGCGGAATTTACCTAAGTCCCTTCGGTGGCTTATGTCTGCCTCTGCTATTGCACTGGTCGCACCGGGAATGTCCACGGTGTCGCTGGCGCAGCAGAATCGGGCCGACGAGCCGATCGAAGAAATCATCACGACGGGTACACGTCGTGCTGAACGTAGTGCCGCGGACTCGGCTGTGCCGATCGACGTGGTCAGCGGTCAGGAATTCGAGAACATGGGAACCTCGGATCTTGATGACATGCTTCGAAACACCGTTCCGTCGTACAACGTAACCCGCCAGGCCATTTCTGACGCGGCGACGATCGTACGTCCGGCGACCCTGCGTGGCCTGCCACCCGATAACACTCTGGTACTTGTTAACGGCAAGCGCCGCCATCGTTCTGGCGTTATCGCCGAACTCGGTGGTTCGCTGGCTGCTGGTTCGCAGGGTGCTGACATTTCGGCTATTCCGGCACTCGCGATCAAGCAGACAGAAATCCTGCGTGACGGTGCTGCTGCACAGTACGGTTCTGATGCCATCGCTGGTGTAATGAACTTTGTACTGCGTGATGACGCTGATGGCTTTAGCGCTGAAGTTCGTACTGGCGAGTACTTTGAAGGTGACGGCACGATGTTCCAGTTCGGCGCCAACGCCGGCTTCGCACTCGGCAGTGACGGTTTCGCCAACGTTACTGTGCAGTGGATGGAACAGGACGAAACGGTACGCAGTACTCAGCGTACTGATGCTGTCAACCTGATCGCGGCGGGTAACACGGCAGTACGTCAGCCTTACTCGCAGCTTTGGGGTGGTCCGGAATATCGCGACAACTTCAACGTGTTCATCAACACGGGTATCCAGCTGACTCCGTCACAGGAAGTGTATGCGTTCGGTAACATCGGTGGACGTGAGACAGAAGGCGACTTCTTCTTCCGTAACCCGAATGATCGCGGCGGTGTGTACACGAACTCCTTCGGCGGCAACAATTACCGCGCCATCGTTGACACGAATTTCAATCGTGGTGATACGGGCCAGGTTTCCAACTGCCCGGCGCTGCTAAGCCCAGGCTCTGGTGGCAGCGGCCCACTTGATCCAACTGCGGTAGCTAATGACGCTGCGGCGCTGGCGGCACTGCCGGCAAACTGCTTCGTCTTGAACCAGTTGATCCCGGGTGGCTACACGCCACGTTTCGGTGGTGTTCTGGATGATGCATCGATAGTTGGTGGTCTCCGCGGTGAGTTCGAGAACGGCCTGATTTACGACTTCAGCGCAAGCTACGGTCGTAACGCGGTTGCCTTCTACCTCGGCAACACCTGGAACCCGTCAAACGGTCCCGATGGCATCGTCAACGGTGAGTTGCAGCGTCAGTTTGAATTGGGTTCGTACATTCAGTCTGAGAAGAACTTCAACGCTGATTTCGTACTGCCAATCAAAGTTGACGGCCTTGCTTCTGACCTGAACTTCGCGTTCGGCGCAGAGTACCGCGATGAAGTATTTGAAACGATACTGGGCGAAGAACGTTCCTGGAATGCAGGTCGCTTTGCATTCAACAGCGGCGTGGGAACCAACTGCTACGGTGACGGTGTAACCTGTCAGCAAGACGGCGCAGGCAATGACATTCCGTTGGCTGATCTCAGCATCGGTGCTCATGGTTTTGCGGGCTTCAGCCCATCACAGGCCGGCAAGTTTGCTCGTTCGAACGTAGCGGTTTACGCCGAAGTTGAAGCAGACCTCGTAGAAAACTTCACAGCGGCTCTCGCAATTCGTTACGAAGACTTCGAGGATTTCGGCGATACGACCAACGGCAAGCTGGCATTGCGCTGGGCTCTCACCGATTCCTTCGCACTTCGCGGTTCGGCCAGCACGGGTTTCCGTGCTCCGACGCCGGGTCAGTCGAACGTCACCAAGGTTTCGTCCATTACGGTTGATGGCGAGCTGCAACAGCGTGGCCAGATTCCTCCGACCAATCAGATCGCTCAGTTCCTCGGAGCCGAACCTCTGAAGCCGGAAGATGCAACCAACCTGTCAGCAGGTATGGTTTGGGACGTTAACGACACGTTGAGCCTGACGCTCGATTTCTTCCAGATCGAACTGGAAAATCGTATCTCGCAAACTGGCACGATCGACATCAACGGCGTTGCTATTCCTGCTGCCGCAAACTGTCCGGACACCCTGGCACTGCCCGTCGCTCTGCAGAGCCTCGGTCTCTGCTTGCAGGAACTGGGCGTACCGGGTGCAGCTGACCTGAGCTCCGTATCGTTCTACACCAATGACTTCCAGACCAAGACATCGGGCGTGGACCTCATTGCAACGTACAACACGGACTTCGGTGATGCAGGTAACGGTAGCTTTACCGCTGCATGGAACTACACCAAGACGGAAGTTGAAGATGCGGGTGAGGAAGTATCGCGTAACCGGGTAGTTGATCTTGAAAACTTCAACCCACAACATCGCGGTATCTTTACTTACAACCACTTCATCGGTAACTGGCGTCTGCTGGCTCGTGCGAGCTACTACGGTGAGTTTGTTAGCTCTGACTACTCAGGCGACCCGACTCCGCGTGGCGCAGATGGTACCGGCTACACGGTTGACTGTGCAGGTCCTGCCTACAACGACCAGTGTGTAGACGGCGACTGGATCTTCGATCTGGAAGCAGCTTACTCGTTCAACGACAACTGGACGGCTGTAGTTGGTGCTCAGAACGTTGGTGATAACTTCGGTCCGGTCGACGAAGACAATCTGGACGGCACGATTGGTTCTGGTAACACCTACCTTACGGGCACACCGTGGGGCTTCGACGGTGGCTTCTGGTACTTCCGTCTGCGTGCAGACTTCGAATAAGCCGCAAGGCTGCTTGCGCCTGAATCAGGCGTAAGTTTCGAATCAAGGGCGCTTACCTACGGGTAAGCGCCTTTTTTTTGTTGCAGAAGAAGTGTGCTTGCTGTGCCGGCATAGCCGGCGTCACGCTATTGACTGATCAATCCAGTCGATGACGAAGCGGGTGAAATCATCACGGTTGGTTTCATTGAGCATTTCGTGGCGCGCGTCTTCGAACACTTCCACGGTAACGTTGTCATGCCCGGTTCTCGCCCAACGTGCGGCGAGTCGTGTCATCCCCTGGCGGCCACCGACCGGGTCATTGCTGCCGCCGGTAATCAGTACCGGCAAGTCGGAGCGCACAGACGTGAGTGCCGTCGTCGTGCCAATTTCCAGCAGGCCGCCAATCAGGTCGAGCCAAAGTTGTGCGCTGGGAATCGCCCCGCAGCGGGGGTCGGCTACGTAACGATCCACCTCTTGCGGGTCACGAGACAGCCAGTCGAACTCCGTACGCACCGGTTCAAAGCGTCTGTTAAAAGCACCGAAGGCCTGCTTGTTCAATGCCGGACTGCGAAAACGTTTGCCGTGGCGTTTGCTTTCCAGCCATGCCGCGAACCGGCCAAGGTGCAACTGTATGCGTGGCGCGTAGGTCGAGCCCGACAGAATCAATGAATTTGCCTTGCCGGGGTGTCGTATGACGAACGACTGGGCGATATAGCTGCCCATGCTGTGCCCGAACATGACAAGCGGCTTGTTCGGATTTTCTGCACGGAAGTGTGCGTTGACGGTTTGTACGTCCGCAATGACCTTGTTCCAGCCGGCGTGGTCGGCGAAGTGCCCCAACTCTTCTGTTGGGCATGCGACACCGTGACCGCGGTGATCGTGTGCGATCACCGCCAGGTTGCGTGCATTGCAGGCGATTGCGAAACGCTCGTAGCGTGCAGCGTGTTCAGACAGGCCATGCACTACCTGCACCAGACCACTCGGTTCTGTTGGCGGCCGCCAGAGGTTGATCGAAATACGGTGGCCGTCCCCGGCGGTCAGGGTGCGCAGTTCATGTGTGGCACCGGCAGCTGCATCAGTCACGAGTGAAGTCCCAGGATTTTTGCATCACGAGAAAGGTAAACGAGGCGGACCAGGTGATGAAAGTGAGTCCGGCAATGGCCTCTGTTCCGGTCATGAAGCGTATTGCGCCACTAGGGATAATGTCGCCAAAGCCGAGCGTCGTGAATACAGACGCGGAGTAGTAAACGCAGTCCAGTAGTGACATCGCTCCAATGCCTGAGAGGGTGCCATTATCGCCAAACGAGAGCAGCAGGAAGTAGCCACTGCCGAAGATCCATATCTCCGCGATATGCAGGGCCAGCAAGCTGAGAATCAAGGTGACAATTCGCGACCGGTGGCGGTCGTTGGGCAGCGGCAAGCGCTTGCTGATGAACCGCAGCGTCTCGTAGTGCAACACGACGCACGCGATTACCGCGGCGGCAGTGACCAAAGTCGTGACCCAGTAGCCGGATGACATCATCGTACCCTTTGCTCCGATCAATACATTGCACAGCGCAGTGAACGGCAAGCATACTCAAAAAGACGCGGTGAGTGTCGCCGGACTCAGCCGCCACGCCAGATGCTCTTTGAGAACACCGGCAGACGACACAGCACCGGTGCGTAGCTTTGTACGGAAAGGACTCGATTATGAAACTGCTAGACTGCACCCGCGCACCCAACCCGCGCCGTGTTCGAATATTCCTCGCTGAGAAAGGCGTCGAGCTGCCACGCCGGGAAATCGATCTCAGTGCCGGCGAGCAGTTCAGCGATGAGTTTCGACGACTGAATCCCGAATGCGCTGTGCCTGTACTGGAGCTCGACGATGGCAGCGCGATCTGTGAAGTGCTCGCGATTTGTGACTATATCGAGGCGCAGTTCCCCGACCGGCCTCTGCTTGGCATTGACCCACGTGAGCGCGCGGATATCCTTATGTGGAACTCGCGGCTCGAGTTCAATGGTTTGCTTGCTGTTGCGGAGTACATTCGCAACACGTTGAAAGGGTTCAAAGACCGCGCAATTTCCGGCGCGCAGAACTACCCGCAGATTCCCGAGCTCGCCGAACGTGGCCGATTGCGTGCCATCGCGTATTTCGAGCGGCTTGATCAGCACCTGGAGGGCCGCGAGTTCATCGCGACTGATAACTACACTCTCGCTGATATCTCTGCACAGGTTGCAGTTGATTTCGCGCGCTGGCTGAAACTCGATCTCACGGCAGACTGCACAAACCTGCGGCGCTGGCATGACGCGGTGTCCGCGCGCCCCAGTGCCAGCGCCTGACGTCAGTTGCCAGGGAGTTCGTCGCCGCGCCTAACGAATAGCCCGCAACGACCGAAACCCGAGTACCAGGAGCAGCACCAGTTTGCTGAATTCCAGCACGGCGTACGTACCGTGTGCGTACGACGCGGCTGGCTCGATACCACTGACAATCATATGACTGCGCTCCGCCAGTATCGGCAGCAGCCAGATTGATTGTGCGAGGACGATTAGCGCGAGCGCGCCGGTCAATGCCCACAACGAGCGCGACAACGCGGACGTGCGCACGAGTATCAACACCAGTATGAGTGCGACGAGTTCGGCTTTGTTCAGCGCGGCGAATACCACGCGGCCAACGTCCAGTGCTGCAATTCGACTGAGTTCCGGCGCGCTGAACTTGACCGGCGCTTCCAGCAGCGAGATGCCTGCTGTCATGCCAAACCAGACAAAACACAACCAGCCTGGATTGCGCAGCAAGCGCAGATAGGGTTTCAGCCGGTCCTTCATTAGGCGCATAATTCTTTGCTTCCCTGTATACGGTTGTCCGGGCGACCGCCCAAACGGCAGATGAAACCATATGACCTCAAGCAATGAATCACAACTCGCCAATGCCGTGCTGATGATTCGGCCGGTGCGGTTTTTCAGCAATCCGCTAACAGCCGCATCCAATCGATTTCAAGGCAAGACCTCACTGACCGCCGCTGAGCAGCAACTCGCCGCGTTGGCTGAATTCAACGGACTGGCGACGGCGCTGGAGCAAGCCGGTATCGACGTTATCGTTGTTGACGACACGGAAGAGCCGCCGACGCCGGACGCGGTATTCCCGAACAACTGGATCAGCACCCATGCCGATGGCACGGTCGTTCTTTACCCGATGGAAGCCGCAAACCGTCGCACCGAGCGTCGTCAGGACATCATTGATGGGCTGGCGCAGCAACACGGCTTTCACGTTCGCCGCGTGATCGATCTGTCGCCACATGAAAATCGTGGTCACTATCTCGAAGGAACCGGCAGCCTGGTGCTCGACCGGGCCAACCGCCGTGCCTATGCCTGCCTGTCGTCGCGGACGCACCTGGATGCACTTGGCGATTTTGCGCAGCAGCTCGATTACGACGTGGTTGCCTTCGATGCCGTAGATAGCAATGGTGCGGCGATATACCACACCAACGTGCTGATGAGCGTCGGCGAAAAACTCGCTGCCGTTTGCCTGCAAGCGATACCGGGCGCCGAACAACGCGAGGCAGTACAGAAAAGCCTGCTTGAATCCGGGCACACACTGCTGGATATCAGCTACCAACAGCTGGAGTCTTTCGCGGGCAACATGCTGGAGTTGCGCAGCAAAGACGGCGGCCGGGTGCTGGCCATGTCCGCCCAGGCCGAGCAATCACTGACAGCCCCGCAACGGGCGGCGATAGAAGCCGTTGCCACCATAGTCAGTGCGCCCATCGATCGCATCGAGGCATCCGCCGGTGGCAGCGTGCGTTGCATGCTGGCCGAGCTGCATTTGCCGCGCGGTTAGGAAACGCAGGAGGGCAGTTTCTCGGTGCTGACAGTGTGACCGCCTTGCTGGCGTTCGCGACTGTTCCACCTTACTCTTTCCGCAGCTACATGCCCCAACCAACAAATCCGACCCAGTAAAAGAGCAACTCTATGCCCGTCGCCCACCGCTACACGATTACGCCCATTAACCCGGGTGCACATTTGTTTGAAGTCATCCTGTCGATTGCGGAGCCCGACCCTGCCGGACAGGAGATTGCGATTCCCGCCTGGATACCTGGCAGCTACATGATTCGCGACTACGCGAAACACGTGGTCTCAATCAAGGCTGAAGCGGACGGTGAGGAAGTGGAGTTGCTGGCGCTCGACAAGAGCCGCTGGCAAGCGGCACCGGTTGCTACCGGTTTGACGATCACGGCCGAGATTTTTGCCTTTGATCCCAGCGTGCGGGGAGCTCACCTTGATACGACCCATGCCTATTTCAATGGGCCGTGCGTGTTCGCGGCGGTCGTTGGTCAGGAAGACCGCGAATGCATCGTCGATATTTGTCCGCCACCGGCACCGGTTGGCAAGGACTGGCGCGTTGCGACCTCAATGCAAAGAGACGGTGCGGAGGTCTATGGCTTTGGCACGTACAAGGCCGGAAACTACGATGAGCTGATCGATCACCCGGTTGAAATCGGCGATCTGCAGATCGGTGAGTTCGCAGCCCGCGGGATTCCGCACGCGATCGCGATACGCGGCAATGCGCGCGTCGACATGGCGCGTCTGTGCCACGATCTGGAAACGGTGTGTTCGCAGCACCTCGATTTTCTCGGCACGCCAGCGGGCTTTGATCGCTACCTGTTTCTGTTGCACGTTGTGAACGACGGCTACGGCGGGCTCGAACATCGTTGGTCGACCAGCCTGGTTTGCGCGCGCAGCGATTTGCCGAAACGCGGTGATGCGACGGTATCCAGCGGTTACCGGCGTTTCCTGGGTTTGTGCAGTCACGAGTATTTCCACTTGTGGAACGTGAAGCGCTTGCGGCCTGCCGCATTCATCCCATTCGATTTGCAGAACGAAACTTACACCGGTCTGATGTGGGTGTTCGAGGGCATTACGTCGTACTACGACGATCTTGCGCTCGTGCGTTCCGGCCTGATCACGCCCGAGAGCTACCTCGAACTGCTCGGCCAGAACATTACCCGCATTCAACGTACGCAGGGTCGGTTCCGGCAAAGCGTCGAAGAATCGAGCTTTTATGCCTGGACCAAATTTTACAAGCAGGACGCGAACGCGAGTAACGCGATCATCAGCTATTACGCGAAAGGCGCGTTGCTTGCGCTCGCGCTGGACCTGCAGTTGCGTCATGGTACGGATGGCAAATTCACGCTGGATGACGTGATGAAAGAGTGCTGGCAGCGCTATGCCGTGTCCGATGCAGGCATGCCCGAGCGCGGACTTGAATCCGTCGCGGCTGAGCTGTCCGGCATGGAATTGGGCGATTTCTTTGAGCGTTACGTTCGTGGCACCGCCGATCTGCCCATTGCGGCGCTGCTGAAGGAAGTCGGAGTTACCTTGCACTGGCGCGCTGCCGAGGGTGCCAGCGATGCCGGCGGCAAACCGACCGCGGGCAAGCAGGGGCTGTCGTGGCTGGGCGCGAAACTGGTTGAGTCGGCGGGGAGCAGCGTGTTTCGCATAGTGCATGCCGGCAGTCCGGCGGAGAAAGCCGGCATAGCACCCGATGATGAAGCAGTAGCGTTTGATAACGTACGTCTGACGGCGGGCAATCTCGATCAGCACCTGCGAGAACATCTGCCCGGCGACCAGGTATCCATTGCCGTGTATCGCCGCGATGAACTGCTCGAGTTGAAAGTAAAGCTGACAGCAGCACCGGCAGATACCGGCTACCTTGCTTTCGATGACGACATTGCCGAGTCAGTACGAGCGACGCGTCGCCACTGGCTGGGTCAGTCGGCGTAGTTGTCGACGGTAGTTCCACAGTCACAGGCCGAAGATACGATCGAACGGTTGAACCACCGTTCGGAGTGGATGGCGGACGTTATGCATCGGGCCTTCGAGGCGGCAAACAATGTGGATGCGGAGCAGATCGGGGTCATCGATTACCCGCGGCCGCACACTGGACAACGATAACAAGGATCGACAAAGTGCATTTTTCGTTGATTCCCGTGGCGTCGACGGAATTCTGCACCAGCAAGCGGTAACACCTCGGAGGCAAACGATGAGCATGCTAAACGGAAAAACCGCACTCATTACCGGCGCCGCACGCGGTATCGGCGAGGCGATTGCCCGTGCCTTTGTTCGGGAAGGCGCCGCGGTCGTGCTGAGCGACATCGACAATGACACCGGCATAAAGCTCGCCGCTACGCTGGGTGCGGAGTTTCAATCACTGGACGTGAGAGCCGAGGCCGACTGGGAGCGCGTGGTCGGCGGAATGCAGCAGCTCGATATCCTCGTCAACAACGCCGGTATTACGGGCTTCGAATCCGGCTGGGTAAATCACGACCCCGAACATGCATCGCTGGAAGACTGGCATGCGGTACACCAAACAAACCTCGACGGCGTTTTTCTCGGCTGCAAACACGCGATCAAGGCGATGCGTGCGGCAGGCGCAGGCTCCATCATTAACATCTCGTCACGTTCTGGTCTGGTAGGTATTCCGGCGGCGAGCGCTTACGCATCGTCGAAGGCGGCGGTCCGCAATCACACCAAGTCCGTTGCGTTGTACTGCGCGGAGCAAGGTTTGAACATTCGCTGCAACTCCATACACCCGGCGGCCATCCTGACGCCGATGTGGGAGCCGATGCTGGGCGACGGCCCTGAGCGCGAAGCGCGCATGGCGGCGTTCGTCAAAGACACGCCGCTGCAACGTTTTGGCGACCCGTCGGAAGTGGCTGCGATCGCGGTCCTGCTCGCTTCCGATGAAGCGGCGTACATGACCGGTACCGAGCTGAACATCGACGGCGGCATATTGGCGGGGTCTGCGGCCGCGCCGGGCAAGTAAGCCTATCCCCGTTCGTACCACTGTTTGGAGTCATTCACGACCCGTACGACCAGCAACATGATCGGCACTTCGATCAATACGCCGACAACGGTAGCCAGCGCAGCGCCCGATTCGAAACCGAACAGGCTGATCGCGACCGCGACCGCGAGCTCAAAGAAATTACTCGCGCCGATTAGCGCCGACGGACAGGCGATGTTGTGCTTTTCGCCGACCATCCTGTTCAGCCAGTAAGCCAGGCCGGAGTTCAACAGGACCTGGATAAGGATAGGTACCGCCAGCAATGCAATGATCAATGGCTGCTTGATGATCGCGTTGCCCTGAAACGCAAACAGCAGCACAAGCATCGCGAGCAAAGCAACGGTGGACCACGGGCCTATGTGTTCCATCGTGGCCTCAAGGTGTGCCTGACCGTTGCGCAGTAACCGCCGGCGCCAGACCTGTGCAATCAGCAGCGGCACCACGATGTACAAAACGACCGAGGTCAGCAAGGTATCCCACGGTACCGATATCGCAGAGATGCCCAGCAACAAGCCAACGATAGGTGCGAATGCAAACACCATGATCGTGTCGTTCAACGCTACCTGGGACAGGGTGAACAGCGGGTCACCTTTGCTGAGTCGACTCCAGACAAACACCATGGCCGTACAGGGCGCTGCGGCCAGCAGAATCAGGCCGGCGATGTAACTGTCGAGCTGATCGGCTGGTAAGTACGGCGCGAAGATATTGCGAATGAACAACCAGCCAAGAAACGCCATCGAGAACGGTTTTACCAGCCAGTTGATAAACAGCGTGACACCAATGCCGCGCACGTGCTGCCGTACCTCGTGCAATGCCGTGAAATCGACCTTCACCAGCATCGGAATAATCATCACCCAGATCAGCACGCCTACCGGTATGTTGACGTTCGCGAATTCAAACGTACCGAGCGTACGAAACACTCCCGGCAACACCTGACCGGCGCCGATTCCGATGACGATGCAGGCAAACACCCAAACGGTCAGGTATTTCTCGAAGAATCCGATCGACAATTTCTCGTCGTTGCTGCTGTGCGCTTTTTGCTGGGCAGACATGTTCATTCCTGCAGCTCGAATGCATTCAGGATCGCAGGCAGAAGCCGTGCCTGAATGTCATCGCGCACAGCGACAAAACTTTCCAGTGGCTCACCGTGCGGGTCATGCAGCGGAAAATGCAGGCGCGGGATGTCGCCGGGAAAAACCGGGCAGGATTCCTTCGCGTTGTCGCACACGGTTACGACCAGATCGATGCGCTCATCGATAACGGCATCGATGTCTTTCGGGTGCAGGCCGTCGGTCGCGAGTCCGGCAAGTTGTAGGGCTTCGATCGCGCCATCAGCCACTTTGGGTTGCGGTCGCGTGCCGGCAGAGATTGCGCGCACGCGGCCGTTGAACTCGTGGTTGATCAGTGCTTCGGCCATTTGCGATCGGCAGGAGTTGCCGGTGCACAAAACGAGTACTGTTTTCATAGTGTTCATCGTTTGGTCTTTGTGAGGCTGGGCAGGCACTGTTCGCCTTCGCAGCAATTGCTGGTGAGGAATGCGATCAGCTTGTCCATCGTGCTGAAGTTCGCGGAATAGTGGATGTAACGACTCTCGCGCTGTCCTTTGATCAAGCCGACGCGGCTCAGGTGCGCGAGATGAAACGACAGAGTTGCTGGCGCGGTATCGAGCTTCTCGCCGATGGCGCTGGCGTTCATGCCGTCGGGCCCGGCTTCCACCAGCAGGCGGAAGATGGTGAGCCTTGATTCATGGCCCAATGCGGCCAGCAGTTCGGCGGTTTCTAAGGTTTCCATAATTCGAGTATTGTCGAAATGAGAGTGGCGCAGAGTAATCAGCCGCTGGTCGGTAGTCAAGGCCGCGAGCAGTGGGCCGGCCAGAAGTAGAGTTAGGGTAGAGCTACAGGGGGCAGCCAGAATTAGGGCCATTACAGCGGATCGAGGCGGATCCGCGAATGGGGAGCAATTGGGACAGCCAGAATTAGAGAGCAACGGCGACCGCCAGAATTTTGGTGGGTGCAGTGATACGAGGCCAGCCAATACGCCAATGGCGGCAACGTCGTTGAAGCGACCGTTCTCAGATGGCCGGCTTGCACGCGCTGCCGCAGCGACCCGACCATCGGCCAGTCCGCCGGACTAGATCAGGTTCAACACACCGGATAGCAAATCGATATCGAACTCGGTTTGCGGCGGCAGGTTCTCACCGTCGAGGTGCACGGGTACGGGCGACGACGCCTGCACGTGGCAGCTCGTGATTTCGGCGTGATGCACTTCTGATTCGCTCATGTGCTCGCCTTTTAGCAGCGTTGGTACGAGCCGCAGGATGCGTCGCCGTGATAACGCCTCCGCGTAAACGAGGTCCAGCAAACCGTCATTGATCTTGGCCATCGGTGCGATCGGAAACAGGCCGCCCACCCACTGACCGTTGCTGAAGTTCGCGAGCGTAAACCGCCCTTCGATACACTGGTCGTCAAAGGTGATTTTCATGTGCGGCGTGGCAACGCCCGAAACCAGCCCGCGCATGACCGCGAGCAAATACACGAGGTCACCGATGGGCAACCGGATCGAGCTGGCTATCGCCGAGACCTTGGCATCGAAGCCGATACCCGCGCCGTTGGCGAAATAGCGGCCGTTCAAGCGGCCAACATCCACCTTGCGTGCCGGGGTTTCACCGGACAGCCGATCCGCGAGCAACTCCGCTGCGTCTTTCGCGTGTTCCGGAATAGCGTTGGCCTTGGCAAAGTCGTTGCCGGTGCCGAGCGGGATGACACCGAGTGCGGTGTCGCTGTCGTTGCTGAGCAGGCCATTGACCGCTTCGTGCACGCTACCGTCACCGCCGGCCACGATCACAGAGCGGTGGCCCGCATCGGCCAGTTGTCGCACGCGCTTTTCGATGTGGCCGGGCCCGGTGCTCGACTCCATCGTGACGCGTACGCCGAGCCGTTTGAGTTCGTCGTGCACAGACGCCATCTGCCGCACGGCACGGCCGCGGCCAGCAGCAGGATTAAAGATGAGCGGCACAGACGGCATCGGTATTTGGTCCGGTAATGATCCGGGCGGATGCTACAATGCGCGCAGCCCTACCACCATACCGTTTTACACAGATGCTCGAACTTGGACTGAAAATTCTTCTTAGTTACCTGCTGGGCTCCCTGATGGGTTCGTTGATCATGGGCCGTCTTGTTGGCGGTGTTGATATTCGCACCATGGGCAGCGGCAATGCCGGCGGTACCAATGCGCTACGCACCCAGGGGTGGATGTTCGCGCTCGGCGTCGTGGCCATCGATGTGGGCAAGGGTATGATCGCTACCGGCGTCATTCCCGGCCTGGATCTGCCGTTCGCTGCCGAAGATCCGCAGATTTCACGGCTCTGGCTCATGATCGCCTGCGCGACAGCATCGGTGGTGGGCCATGTCTGGCCGGTTTGGCACGGGTTCCGCGGCGGCAAAGGCGCGGCAACGTTAATGGGCACCCTCGCCGTGCTCGCCCCGTGGCTCCTCTTTCCTATTATTCTGATTTGGGCGTGGGTGCTGGTGATGTTCGGCTACGTTGGCCTCGCAACCATGGTCGCCAGCGTGTCCGCGCCGCTCGCCGTCGCGTTGATGCGCCTGCCACACGATCAACCACTGTTCATTTATTGCGCGGTACTCTCGCTGTATATTATTTTCAGTCATCGTTCCAACATTCAACGAATGCGGGCAGGTACAGAGCACCGCAACGACCGCCTGATGATTTTCAAAAAGAACCGGGGCTAGCCTGTGCCAGGAATGCTCGACGCGGACTTGATCTACCGTTCACTGAGTGAAACCAGTCGTGCTGCTCTCGACAGTTTCGACGTACTCGATGTCGTGCCCTCAACCAACACCTGGCTCATGCAGCAGGATACGCACGAGCGCGGTCGCTTTCGTGTAGTGCTGGCCGAGCACCAGACCAACGGCCGTGGTCGCCAGAACAAACGTTGGGTATCGCCGCCGCGCGCGGGCATCAGTTTGTCCATCGCCTATACCTTCAATCGCAATCCCGGCAACTTGTCCTGTGTCACGCTGGCGGCCGGTGTCGGTATTGCCAACGCGCTGCAATCGTTCGGCCTCAATACGGTCAAACTGAAGTGGCCCAATGACATCTACGTTGGCAGTGCGAAGCTGGGCGGCATCCTGACCGACGCACAAACCGCACCCGGCAGCCGTATCACGATGATTTGCGGTGTCGGCATCAATGTCGATATCGGCACGGTCAGCAACGCTGACGAGTACGCCAACATCGACTACACCATCACGGATTTGCAAAGCCACGTGATGAAAGAGATGAACCGCTCGCAGGTGGCCGGCGCGGTAATTGATCAATTGCTGCGCACGGTGATCCGTTTCGAGGAGGAGGGGCTCGCGCCGTTCCGTGCCGACTGGAACAAGTACGACTGGCTCAAATCAAAACAGATCGACGTAACCATGCCGGACTGCGAGCTGAGCGGCGTTGCTGACGGTATCGACGCGAACGGCGCGCTGCGCGTGATGACTGAGCACGGCTTGCGGCGTGTCTACACAGGTTCGATTACCGCGCGAGGCCGTGGCGAGCAAGACGCATGAGCGAACGCCGTGTGTTGTTGTTTGATATCGGCAATACACGTCTCAAGTGGGGTCTCGCACACGGTACCGACTTGCGCCGCACCGGCAGCATTGCGCACACGAAGCTTGCTGAAGCCGGCTTCCCGGCGCTGACCACGCGACTCCCGGAAAATATTGATACGGTGCTGGCCAGCAACGTGGCCGGTGCGAGTTTCGCAACCAAGCTGTCCGGGGTTATCGGTCTGCATTATTCGCTCGACGTGCACTTTGCACGCAGTACGGCAAGCGCGCACGGCATCACCAGCAGCTACCGGCAGCCACGCCGCATGGGCGTGGATCGCTGGGTGGCGATGATCGGCGCGCATCATCTGTACAACACGACGTTGTGCGTTGTTGATGCGGGTACGGCAGTGACCATCGATGCACTCGACAAAACAGGTCAGCATCTCGGCGGACAAATACTGCCTGGCTTCAGTCTCATGACCTCGGCACTGAACAGCGACACCAGCGATTTACCAGCAGTAAAGCGCGCGCCGCGCAAAGCGGATGATGAATTACATGCCTTCGCCACCAGCACCGGCAGCGCAATTTACAACGGTTCGATGGCCGCGGTGTGCGGTGCCATCGAACGTGCATTGCGCAGTTTGCGTTCGGCGGGCTATCGACCAAAGCTGGTGTTGACCGGCGGAGATGCGACGCGCATTCTGGATGAATTAGACGGGGCCGCGGAACACTGCCCCAATCTTGTGTTGCAAGGACTCGCGATCATGGTGCAGGACATACGATGAGAAACCTGCTGCTGCTTTTGCTGCTGGCGAACGTGTTGTACTACATGTGGGGCAAGTTCGTTGCGTCGCCGGATGGCTCCGGCGTCGCCCTGGTTACTGAAAGCAAGCTGGGTCCGAAATTGCAACTGGCCGATGCAAAGAGCATTGAATCGGCCGTTGAGAACACCGACGAAGCGATTGTTACCCGGCCGTCGGATATCGAAGCCCACTTCGGCCGCTCATGCGTAACCATCGGCCCGCTGCGCGAGAGCAGTGAGGCAGACGGCGCACTAGCCGATATCGAAGACGAAGGTTTGCAGGGCACGGTGCGTGCAACCCAGGGCGAGGTGTTCGTCGGCCACTGGGTGCAGATACGCGGCATACCGGACCGTGACACCGCCAACGAGATGCTCGGCAAACTGCGGGACGGTGGACTCGGTGAAGCCTATATCGTCGAAACGCCCGAAGAAGGTGTGAAGATATCGCTGGGGTTGTTCGGCGATCTCTCCGGTGCAGAACGCATCGAGTTGCAGGCGAAGTCGATGGACCTGCCTGCGGAAATCACCAACCGCATGCGCGACGCAACCGTGTTCTACGTGGACATCGGCTTACCGCCCGGGCGCGGTGCGACCACCCTCATCGAACGTTACGGCGAAGACCGGGTGTTGCTGCGCGATGCGGCTACCTGCCCGCGTAGCGACTAAGCAAAGCCCGCATCACGTCACTAGTACACCGTGGTTTTCTGGTACCACACGGCGCCGGTCAGCAAGCGGTAGACCGAGATCAACACGGGTATGGCGCACAGGAAAAATGCGATTGCGCCAACGACCGGCCCCATCATTGAGGCGACGACCGTGAGAATGATGGGCAAAGTGATGCCGTACCAGATCGTTGCCATGCGCCCGTAAATTTGTCCGCGGGATTGTATGTAGCCTTTCTGCGCGTGACAGCTCGGACAAAACGTTGCACCGAGATTCATGACTTCACGACAAAACGGACACTGCTCCTGATCGTCGCGAATAACGCGCGGCATGGGCGATCCGCACTTCGGGCAGCTGGCGGCGGAATCCGATACCTGGTTGTCACAGTCTTTGCACTTAACGAGCGCCATAATTTTCTCCATCGGTAGTTCTGTTTAACTGGGTTCACGGCGGATTGCGGACCAGCGCAAGACCCATGGGTCCGCGCAGCTCGTTGTCGTGAATATCCAGAACGACAGTTCCCTGTGGGCTGCTGACCAGCACCTGCTCGCCGTCCACGCGATAGCGCGCCGCGACCGTGGTGCCGAGCACCGTGATACGTACCTGGCCGTCGTCCAGAAACTCGTAGGTGCTGAGGCCGGTCTCCTCGGTCCACGTTCCGGCAATGTCCGGTTCGCAGGCAACCAGCAGCAGGAGCATCGGGCAGAGCAGAAGTGCACGCATGGTCGGGTCCTCAGGGAAGCAGTGACCAGCCTGCGCGGGATGACGGTGTAGCGCATCCGCAGTTAACGGCAGATTGCGGCAGTTAGTGGTTCAATGCGGCTGTGCTATAAACTTCGCTGCAATTCAGTGCCGACAGGAGCCTGTGAGACTTGCACGAACCGCCAAACAAGCAGCGACGACGTGGCGTACAGGCCTCGCGTATTCGTTTAACCAAAGCGTTGACCGATGCCGGCTTGCGTACCCAGGCAGCGCTCGCAGATCGCATTGCCGACAGTGAAGACCTTGAGAGTCCGCCGCGCGATGCCGTTAGCCGTGCGTTCCGGGAGTTGCCCGTTGAACTGACGACGCTGGAACGCATTGCCCGAGCACTCAACGTTGAAGTGCACACATTGTACCTCACCGCGGACGAAGTGCCCGATGCCCGGCCAGAGCCGCGTGCGGAAGCAGCACCTGGCGAACCGCGAGCCACCGCACTTATTGATGACGACGAACCGCAACCGCGGGAAATGGACGGCCTGACGATGCTGTTTGCGTTGATCATCGTCCTGCTCCTCACGGGCTACTGGTTCTATAACCGCTGGCAACCGCAGGCCGATGATCAGGCATTAACCGGCGTATCGGCACCGCTGCTGGATCTCGGCACGGCCAAACTCGTGGTGCAGGTAATAGAAGGCGATGACAACGGCCGTCTCGCTTCGGCCATACGTTCACGACTGGCCGAGCATTTCTCAGTGGCGTCGCCAACGGCCGGCGCACTGGCGTCAAACTTAACGACAAATGAAATGGCGGATACCTTGCGTACGGACGGTGTCGTGGAAGGCGAGCTGGTAACGGTTGGTCGCCTGAGTGCCGTGCGCGTCTACCTGTACGCAGCGGGCCAGCGTCACCAGGTGTGGGCGGAGAGTTTTCCGGCGGTGGCGCTTGCTGATGAGGTTGACGGTATTGCGACGAACGTAAGCAATGCAGTACTGCGTGCAACCGGTCAGGCGACAGACAACGCAGCACGGCATTTTCCACTGGTGCCCGTGCAGAACGATTACCTCGAAGGCGAGTACCACCTGGATAGACCCTCCAGCGAGCTGAACATCAAGCGCGCCCAAAGCCGCTTTGAAGCAGCGTTACGCCAGGATGCCAACTACGCGCGCGCCCACGCCGGGCTTTGCCAGACACTGCTGGAAGAACACTGGATGGCGAGCGAAGAACGCGCGTTACAGGATGCGGCCCGCGCCTGCGGGCAGGCGTTGCAACTGGACGCCGACGACCCGGTAGTGGCCGCCGCACACGCGCACTTCCTGCGTCGCACCGGCCGCAACGACGAAGCCATGCAGTTGTACGCCGAGATTGTTGAACGTGCGCCGAAAGATTCAGCGGCGTACTTCGGCTACGCGAACAGCCTGCTGGCGGAGTGGCGGGAGAGCGGTGACATGGCTGTTATGGAACAAGCCAAGGCGATGGCGAGCAAGGCCGCGGAAGTTGACCCGCAGGTGTGGAAGCCGCTGTTCGCACTGGCAACGATGTACTGGTTCGACGGCAACGTTGAGCAGGCTATAGCCATCAGCGAGCAGGCGAGGGCGCGCGACGAGAACGAATACGTGCTGGCGAACCTCGGCAGTTTCTACTTGTGCGACGGCGCGTTTGAGAAAGCACTGGAGGCCTACCGGGTAGCGCAACAACTCGCGCCGGAATCCTACGTGGGCGATGAGTTCATCGGGCTTACGCATTACTACCTCGGCGACTACGAACAATCCGCCGAGTTGCGGCAACGCGCGATCAACAAGGTGGCAACAGGCGAACCGGAGATACACGAGATGTGGGGCAGCCTCGCTGACTCGCAACGCATGGCCGGCAATACGGAGGCGGCGATAGCGGCCTACCGCCGCGCGGCAGAGATCGCCGAGCGCGATTACCTGCGCGGCACCCAACCCGCCGCCGACCAGGCCGCCCGCGCGTGGTACTACACCGCACTGGCCTCGCTGGAGCCGGGCAGCGTCCCGGCCGCGATAGCGCACAGCATCGATGATGACCTGGACCGGATTGAGGCCGAAGTGACGGAAGCCTCGGCCCACCGCCGCATGGCCCAGACCTTCATGCTGCGCGGCGAAACCGGCAAGGCCAGAGCGGCCATCGACCGCGCAGCCACCGTCTGCCAGGGCTACCGGCAGATGCCGGATCTCGCGGGGTTGCGGGAGTAAAGTGAGGTAGCGAGGCTGTTCGGCCCTGCCGAATGGCGATTGAGGCTCAAAAACCACCCGGCAACACTTGCCCCGCCGCGACGAAACACCAATAATGCGCGCCTGCGATTCCGCAGTCCTGCCAAAATGCCGGTATAGCTCAGTTGGTAGAGCAACTGATTTGTAATCAGTAGGTCCCGAGTTCGACTCTTGGTGCCGGCACCATAACATTAGTTGGTTGGGGATTAGCCTAGGGTCGGATGCATAACCGGAGGGTGTGCCGGGTGGTGATCTGGGCAAAAGTTGTCCAAGGCGGAAGTCTAGATGATGGGTGCCGGCGCTGGCTGTTGTGTTGATTTAGCTGTATTAGCTCTCCGAGTTGATCATTGGTGCGTGCCTTCTGGGGCCTTAGTCGTTGGAGCCAAGGACCTGTAAAAATTACGTTGTGCCCCCATCTTCGTATTATGTTCGGCATCCGAGTATCTGCTGTATCTCACAAAACGTAAGTATGCAGATCACGATTTGGTGCCTGTTGTGCTAATCTGGGTATGGGAAGGAGGACGATATGGCACTTATTTTGAGGAACGGGCATGGAAAGGCGCCACGTTCAAGGCGCTTAGAAAGCTTAAGCCCGGAAGAAGCTCGAAAATTAGTCAAATCTACTAAGTCTGCCGGCGCAGACAGCGATCCTATTAGGCTTAAGGCGGAGTCCGTCTCGGGTGCTGTTAAGTGGTATACCGTCATAAGCACCAAGTCATAGCATAGCTTGCTATAGCAATTTTGCATGAGTGGATTGGCGTTTAGCGCCCTTGCAGTTTTCTCAATCCTGATTCCGGGATTAGTGCTGCAGTTTCGTTACTACCAATTGTCATCCTCCGGTGAGACGTCAGGGACGGTCGAAATAGGCTCTGCAAGATCTCTTGTCCTCGCGATCCTTTTTTGCCTTCCTATCCATACCGCGTGGGGTGCCTTGATATGGCTAATCAATTTGGTTTTGCCAATAGGGTATATTGATTATCGCGAGCTTTTGCCAATTCTTCAGGGTGACGCGAGTTTCAATTCATCAAGCTTGCACAGCGGTCTCAACGGGATAGTCCTTCTCAAAATTACGATTTACGTCTGGTCGCAAGCCGCATTCGCTTATGTTGCTGGTAGATGGGTTCTGATTCTATCGAGGTATTCTGGATGGCATCAACAGATCGCCGAGAACTCAAACGGAGCGATCTGGCATAAGAGATTGGCCTTTGCCGAGCCGAAGGATGTTGACGGAATAGTGCTGTCGGCGACTGTTGTTCTCGGCGACACGACATATTTATATTACGGGTTGTTGAAAGAATACGATCTAACGGCCGAGGGGCAGCTTAGGCAGGTTCTACTTACAAACGTTGTTCGAAGAGATATCAAGAAATCAGATGACGAACAAGCGCTTTACGAGTTTCCCGGTGAATACATGGTCTTGGATTGCGAAGATGTAGGTACGATTGGTATTGACTATGTATGGCTTGTTGAGGACAACTCTGTAAACGGTGGCAAAACTATACCAGCAAACAACTTATCGGAGAGTGAGGAGGGGGCTAGTATATCGTCAGGCCATTCTACGATCCTCAGATTGCTTCAGGGGGTCGTCCGTTATCTAGCCGGAAGATAGGCAGCCAAATTTTCTACAACCCGAAACGTATGCACTCTAGGCTGGACTACCGAAGCCCGGTGCGATTTGAAAAGTAAGGCAATGTTGCATGAGTGTCTGTTCGCGAAAGTCTTGACTTGCCGTAAGACCACAAAGGCAAGTCCGAATATACCGAGGGTTCGCTATACACTTAATAATATAATTTGAGTGTACGAATCATGACCGGCAGTAACCTCTCTGGCTGCAAAAAATATACCCGCGCCCTCTATTAGCCAAGTACGCTGTTCCGTGTTGTGTTTGCAGTGGCGAGTCAGCCGGTGCCGCTAGTTGCAAGCGGCGCCCGCCGTTACATTCAATAGTTGGTTTATTTGCGACGCCGTCGATGGGCACGTCTTTAATGAAAGTGCGACGAAACTCAGCTAGTTTGCGACCGGTATTTTGCAATTGAACCTGAATCTGACCAGCAAGTCGATATGCTTGGATTTGGTGCTAATCACGCCCGATCAGTGCCCATAGGTGCTCAGCCACCGGCTTCGAGAGTTGATCGAGTCTAAATTGATCAGATTGGAAAGTTATCGCAAGAAATCGTTCAAAACCGTATTTAGTAACCTACTGGCGACACGATTACATTTCGGGTTGATCTAGTGTCAATTAAATCACGGTTCACGCAAATATCCGAACCATACGAAATCTCCCATTGGGATTTTTCCTCTGGCTCCAAGGGCTCGCTGGCTTCCGGCATAAACGGCCGCAATTTCTCAAGCATTGCATCCAAGGAGTCTTGGGCGCGAGAAACTCTAGGTGCTTGTTTTTTAGTTTTCATAATAAAAGCCTACCAAAATCAACGAGATAAAGATACGTTGCGAGACTCAATTAGCCCCTCGCATCTTGCGGTTACCATCCAATCGGACCGCACAAAAAGCTCCCAAACGTCGTTCCAAAGATCGGATCGAAGCTCGATTTCCTCGAGATTGAGGCCGCATTCTACAGCCTCGTCAAAATTTATCATCCTTCCGTGCGACCGCTTCTGTGATTGGGCCAGAAACATCTTGATCTTGTCCTTGATCGCCTTCTCACTTTCCGTCTTTAACATGCCAGTTTTGAGCAATCGGACAGAAATATCGGACGCCAAACTTTGCGCCGAACGTAGTTGTTCGACATACCGAGCATCATATCGTGCCAATTGTTGCAAAAGGGCTTCAAGCCGGCCGGTATCGGCTGAAGTAGCCTTATTCATCAAGTCATCGTAAGAGCGAACATACTCATCAGCGGAAATATACATTGGCTGGTCGCCACCCTGTTTATAAACAACTTGAGGGTCCACGGGGCCAAGCTCTCCGGTTCTGCTCATGTAAATTTTCGTTGCGGCAAAACAAATCATGGTCGCAGCAGATTTGGCCATGTGAGGAACGATTACTTCGAATTTTCCACCTGAATAACTTCGACACAGATTTGCTATACGTTCTGCAGCTAGAGCCTGTCCGCCAGGTGAATTAATCACCAATACAATGCCTTGTCCATCATGCGCGCTGGACAGCATACTCTCGAGCATTTCAGCATCGTCATCATCAATCTGGGCATTATGGCTTTTAAACGGCTTGAAAAATGTGAAAACGGACTTGCCTAGCCGTTCCTCTAGTGAAGCGATTAGACGTGTTCTAGACTCCGGCGATTGATTTGTCTCAGATCGTAGCTTTGCAAATGGACTGGTTTGAAAGTCCTTAATGTCCGCATCTTTTGTACGATTCTTGGTTTGCTCTGCAGCTTTCTTTGAACTTTTTTTGCCTGCCGTCTTTTTCTTGTATTTTCTCTTAGCAACTTTCTTTTTATTGACCATTCTGACTTTCCTCCCCATATATGGCCAGTGTAACCGCGTACTAACCGAACAATCCATGCCTTTGCTGCACCGCGACCCATTGGTACTTCGCAACTTAAGCTCATTCCCAGACAGGTAGCTGGGCCCAAACAGCGACTTTTGCCAGCTGCACAAACAGGTATGGGAAATCGATTGGTGCTGGGTGTCCTGCGACGACTAAACAAGGGGTATTTCAAGGTCACATACTGCTCGACTAACAGTATTCAATGCCGGTGACCCAAGCCATGTCAACTAACGGTTCATCACGCGCCGACACCGTGGGCAACGCGAACCCCATGCAGTCCTCATGTGGCCCGACGCCGCCGTCATAGATGATAGACGAACCCAGCAAGTTGCGGGACTGTTGCCCAAGCCCACCCCGTTAGCCGCCCAACTATCGCATCGCCTGTGTATGCTCGTGGCTAGGCCTGCGTTTGTAACGGTACAGAACGACAAAACCGGGAGAACATGATGAAAGCCGAGGCAACAGTAACTGCGGTTCTGTTGGCAATAATGCTAATGATCGCGGGACGTGGAGGTTCGAGAGGCAGTGAATCTGTTGTTGGCAACGACGGCGGCAGCAAAAAGGGGGCAGGTGAAGTTGTAGGATTTTTGCGGACACCTTTCTCCCCGACTATCAAGCCGTTACCATTTCAGGCCCGATTCGATCCCGTCCTGGTTGAGTTCCCCAACGCCGCCGCGCCAGCGTCGATAGCGTCATGCGTACTGCGAACGCGCGCAGCGCGGCCGTAATTACGATGGCCAGCAGGACGATAGCCACCGGCAGCACCCAGTAGCTTTCGTAGAGCCCGCCGAGCAGGAACGCAACCAGCGCAACCAGGCCGGTAATGCCGGCGTACGCGGCCTGCGTCCACACGTGCCTCAGCTGATTGCAGTCGGCGCCGACCGAGGCCAGTACCGTCGTATCCGAGATCGCCGACCAGTCCGCCGGACAGCACGGCCGCGATCGTCATGTGCAGTGACGCGCCGAGTTCGTAGCCGACAGGCACCGCGAAGGCCATCAGGACACCCACAATTACTGGTAGCGAAACTGCCTGTTTTTCTCTGTAATGCGGCCAGAAATTGTGGGTCTCGTGATTCCTGAGTGCCAAGCATCGTCGCGCACGAAACCAATGATTGCCGGGACATTCTCGCCTCTGTAGCATCCGAGCCTCTTACAATCACCGTAGCGTGGCTCCCTGATGCTTGGCTTAAACACTGTACGTAACAATCATGTGCTGACTGCCGCCTTGTTCGCTGTTTTGCTATCCGGCTGCGGTGGCGAATCAACGGAAGTCGCCGATGCATCGCCAGCACAAGCGCCTGAGCAAAGCATCGAAGCGTTCACGGTAGATCTGCCCACAAGCCCAGTTGATCTATCAACGGCACACGCGCCAAACAGCGCCCTGGACGCAGCGGTCCCTGTTTGTCCCTGGCTCGCAGATGCCAGCGCAATCGCTGCCGTTGATCCGATGGTTTCGCAAGATCCCATGCAGCGCCGCAGAGTCACGGCGGACGAGTGCACGTGGAATATCAACCTGGGTTTTGCGGTGAGTATCAAGACGACACCGCTCGCAAGTGCCCCTGATATGTCAAAGATTACCTACAACATGGATGTCCCACCTGTCGTGCAGGTCCAGGACGGTCCCGGCGATGCCGCCGTTGCATTATTGGATCCGACCTGGGATGAAAGTAATCCGCGTCTGTTCGGCTTTGTATTCCAAACCGACGATCGTCAATTTCGGATCATTACGACCGGCGTGAATACATCCCTCGACAGACTGCGTAGCGTCGCTGATGAAATCGTCGCTGCATTACCGAACAGCAGTCCGATCGCCGCCGGCAACGGCGAGCCAACCCTCGACGCCTGTGTCTATGACGTCGAAACTCTGGCCATACTGTTTACCGGAGCACCGGACAATGCGATCAAGGTAACGGCGAACCCTGCAAACAGCGGTTGTTCGTACAGAGGGTACGCGGGCTCCACCCGGATTGGCCTGTCGATGGGCTTCAGCGGCGACCCGTTTGAAGAGCGAACGGATGCGGGCTCCGATTTTGTACCCGTTGATGGTTTCGCCAGCAATGTCTATGTCTACGATCAGTCCGAACTCGTCGGCGAACGCAATTCCTTGCACGGCTACGTCGTCGAAAGACCCAGCGGCAAGTTCCGTCTCGACCTGCAAGTGAACAATCCGGACTTCCCCGAGGAGACGGCGGCGAAGTTGTTGAATAACCTGATTGCCCGGACAAACTAGGGCAAGGGCAAGGGCAAAAAGGAACAGGTGTCAGGTTTGTTTCTTGGCTCTTATCTGAGACGGCTCGTAGAAAAATAAACCTGACACCTTTTGGAGGTTTGCTTCTTCAGCTGGCGCGCAGCAAGCAGATCTTAAAACGGCCAGAGTCTAGCGGACGTATCCGATTGGGTCAGAGAACCCGCAGGAGGTGTTCCGTGACACGTCAGAGCGAAAAGTCTAGTCGTAAGCAGAAGCTGAATGCCGTGCGTCTGATAGAGCGCGGCGAGAAGCCGTTGAGCTGGATGAGTCCGGTGCAATACGAGAAGTAAGGCAATGTGGCCTGAGCAAAGTGCCCCAAAAAATACTGGCACCCTCAAGGCTTGTTCATCGCATGGCTTGCTATTGCCAGTAGGTACTGCCCGGCTTTCCGAATTCGTTGAAGCCAGTATCAAGTGACGTGACTGAAACATCGCGCATGCTTGGCAATCAAACTACCACTACACCAGTGGTGATTTACTCCTCGACTTAATCTTCCGGCATCGACGATGCCGTGCGAAGTCATTTAGAGCAGGCCTGTCGCTTCGGGTCACAGTCATCAAATTATAATCTACCGCTAACACGAGCGTTACATTCCCTGGATAGCTTGGATCGGCGGCACAACGGTGTTGCCAGCCCACGCTCACGTTCCCAGGAGATGTACGAAAATGTTCAAATCAATTTGTCGCGGCGCAGCGGTCCTGTCGCTGCTGAGCACCTTGGCGGTGCAGCCAGTCCATGGCGCTCAGGAGCTTCCGGTTTTGCCGGCTGGCAATCCAACCTTGTTGACTGACCCCTATCTGCAGAACCCCACTGACGCCGGCGTTTCGGTAGTGTGGCTAACAAACTTCAGTGGCCGTAGCAACGTCGTGGCCATTGAGCTTGAGGGGCGTTTTGACAAGAACGGCAACGCCAAAGAAATACACTACATCGCCGAGACCAACAAACTTGAACGTCTCTTGGAAGACAGCAGTTCCAAACTGGAAATGGACATTCCGATGGTCAGCCAGCGTGTTGTGTACCGTCACGAAGCAATGGTTGACGGTCTCGAACAGGGCCAGCGCTACACGTATCGGATCGTGAGCAAGACCAGCGAAGGCGAAGTGTTCACCGCCGGCCCGTTCCAGCTGCAGGCATTGCCGAAGGCGGGTGCGCCGCTGAAGATCCTGCTGACTTCCGATCAGCAGGAACGTTTCAATACGCTCGCCAACTACCAGAAAGTTGCGGAGACCTTCCCACAACTGGACGCCATTTTCTTTGCAGGCGATCTGGCCAACCATCCGCGGCGCGGTTCGGAGTGGCTCGACAATTACCGTACCTCATGGCACGAGAATCCACGTTCTGCCAGCCCGTCCTTCTTTCCGGCGCTGCAAGGTACGTTCATCAATCGTGTGCCGGAGTCACCTTTTTCGGGTGCGCCGTTGCTGCAAAACGTGCCACTGTTTCCGTCCGTTGCGAACCACGAAGTATCCGGGCGCTTTCGGCCAAATGAGCAATACCTGCTCGGCGGTACGCTGCGCACGGCGAACATCAACAGTATCTTTGGTGATCCGCAACCACGGTGGTACGCAGAGCACCTGTATGACGATCGCGAAGACATGATCAACCCGACCCGCGATCCGGCAGTCAAGGATCAGTGGGTTCGCGACAATTCACATGACATCGAAGTTTACCGAGACCTTTTTTCCTTGCCGGACGACGGTCCCGAGGGTGAGTCTTACTACAGCAAGAAGATCGGCGATGTGTTTCTGATTTCCATGAACGTTTCGCGCATCTGGCGCAGCTGGAACATTGGCCCGCAGGACCGCAGCAAGTTCGTTGAAATGCTGAGCGAGTCGAATAACCCGGATGAGTGGGGTTTTGGTGAGCATATTTTCACGCCGTTTGCCGAAGGTACAGCACAGTACCGCTGGCTCAAAAGAACCTTGAACAGCCGGGAATTTCGCCGCTCCAAATACCGGGTAGTCATGTTTCACCAGAGTGCTCACGGTTTGGGCGACAACGCGGTTCCGGTATTGACCGATCCGGTGATGCACATTGAGTACCTGGATCAATTCGGTACAGTCCGCGAAAAGACCGTGCTCATGCCACAGGACAACGTGTCGCGACGCCAGGTATTCATCAGCGAAGTTGAGCCGCTGCTCGGTAGTATTCAGGGCATACGCTACGAGTACCCGCTTGAGGCCGACCATTTTCGCCGTGACATTGAGCCGCTATTGCAACGCCGTGGTGTGCAACTGGTGCTGACCGGTCACTCCCACATCTGGAACCGTACCAAAGCAGGCGATCTGAACCTGATGGAAACGTCCAATGTTGGCAACTGTTTCGGCGCATACTGGACACAGCCGGACGGTACGCCGTGGCGCGGACAACTCCGCATTTCGGGATCGTTCGCCGCGGAACTCGAGAGTGGTCCGGGTGTTTCCCGATGGGATGCTGGCAACTACGCTCGGGTTGATGATTCACACGGTCGTGAACCGCAAATGCCAACGCTTGCGAACCCGATGATGCTGTTCGACGGCGAGCCGGAACCGGTTCCGTTTGTATGCAGCAACAACATCACAACCTTCTCAGTGCTCGATACCGAAGCCGGCGCTGTGCGCAGTTTCGCTTTTGATGTACGTAACCCGGAAGGTGACGTTGTTGAGTTTGACCGCTTGGAACTGGAGGCGGCGCACTAGTTCACGGTTACTGGCCCGCGCGAAGGGTATTAAACTTCGCGCGGGCTGAGTGCCCAGGCAAGAAAAAGGTGTCAGGTTTAGTTCTTGGCTCTTTCCTGAGCTGGCTCGTACAAAAGGAAACCTTGAGGTGGTAAGACCTTTGCGGACACATACCTCGCTATATCTGTGGAAATGTCTACGCTCAAAGCCTCTGGCGATAGGATCGTCGATCTCACATTCGCCGCTTGGGGGCCGCGCCAATGTTGAAGAGTCAGTGGGTAATTGATTTCGCAGTCGTTCTCCTTCTACTTCACTCCAACCTCACTCCCGCGACAGAGCCGTCACAAGCCAGAATGGCTGAAGAAGCTTTGGTAACGTTAATTGGAACCAGAGACACCAGCGAGCAGCAGCGACGCTTGACCGCTCAAAAGCAGCTGCTTGACGACAATACCAGTGCACATCCGGACGAAGTCAGATCTGCGACGATAGTTTTTGGCCAAGGTCAAACGACGCATGACCTCGCTAATTTCGCAGGCCGACACAACCTCACAGTCATTCAAGTTCACACTAAGCAGCCGATGAACGACGATGGCATGATCTTTTCGTCCTTTATCGGACTGGATGACTTGTTGGCAATCGATGGTACTTTAGAACAGCGGTTGACTTACGCACTAGCAATGCGTACGTCACGGATGCGTCAAAAGGCAGATGTTTATTCACGTAGTCATCAAAAGATGATCCGAAAAAGAGGGCGGGAATACACGGAGATGCTGAATGAGGAACCGCAAATATTTGGAGTTGAAGTGATTTCTTCATCGCACTCTTTGACCGCCGCTTCGAACGAGGCAACTGTAGCCGGAATATTCCTCGACGCTTCAGATGCCAAGGTTCGTACTTACGAATACCGCAAGCGAAATCCGGTTCTGTCAAGATAAGGGTGTCAGGTCTGTTTCTCTGCCCGGTACGCAACCAATGATTCAATAGTACCCCGAAACATTTCGGCATCTATCTCACTCCGGGTCAGCGCACTGCGCAATGATCGTTCTATGTCCTCGGGCCAGTAGTCCATGGGATAAGAACGCAGAACCATCATTGCCATGTGGCAATGAGTGGTTGATATCAGCCCGGTTCGTATCAGCTCATTGCCCAGACCGGGCCTCGACCTCAGCAAAGGCAACGCATGTTGGAGAACGGATTGTGCGCCGGCGTTGAGGTTCTTACCGAACCCTCCCATGCATGCGAGGTAGTCTTCGCACCATGCGATAGCTCTTGCTACGCTACCGGCGTCACCGTTCGTTGCCTCTATCATGGCTTCAAAGCCTGCAAGCGGTACGTTGCGTTGCGCGGCGCCGCGAGCGAGTCCGTCCTGAAGCAGGTTGAGACGTTCGTCGAAATCCTCGCGATGCGTCCCCGGCGGGACCCCATAAATGCGGTCCAGGGTGCACTTTGCGTTGCTGCCGTCAATACCACCGGACTTCACCGCCGCTTCCAGCCGCTCTTTATTCTCCGGGCTCTCATAGACACTACGTACTTGTTTCGCCAGGTCCCGGTGTTCGCGTCGCCCTGCAACGAGATCGCCTTCGTCAAATCGTGCGTCAGGGTCCTGGCTCAGCCAGCGATCAATTTCTTCAAAGACGCAACCGTATATCCAGGCGAGGTCGAAGAGCTCATCGAGGGACAATGCCCGCCCCTTAAGATGCCCGATCGTAAGAGAAAGCAGTTCATCAACCGCTATTGTGCGTTTGAAATGACTGAGCTCGATACCGTTCGCCAGGCTTCCACAAACACCTTCTGCCAAAATTGTTAGCGCCGCCCGGCACAATGCATCATCGATGGACTCGGCCTTAAGTTCTTCGAGCAACTTCGTTTTCCTGACGAAATTAATGAGCGCGGGTGCGAACTCGGGGTTAGGTTCGCCATACAACTCGATAGACTCAGGCGATGTATCCGAGTAGGCGAAGCGAAGAATCGATGCTCGCACTTCATCCGAAGGATCGTTGTCAAGCTGATCGCAGAGCCACTGTTGCGCTTCAAACGAACCGGCCTTCGCCAGCGAGAAATGCAGCGCATTGGCTTGTACCTGTGTGGCCCCTGATTGCTCACAGACATTCCAGATCGCGTCTGTCAGGTCGGGGTCGAAGCCAGCGATACGCAGAAACGCCTCATCCTGATCACGACTCAATGCGAGTAACCAGATCACTGCATTGACGAACACAATCCGATGAAGGGTTTCATCGGCGATCTCGCGCAATCGGCTGATTGTTGATGTGTTAACTGCCAGACCCTCGCCGAGCGTATGGATGCGTTGCTCCGAGAACAGGCTCGCCCGCCATTTCTTTCTGGCGAGGCTGTCGTACACGACCTTGTCAGTATCTTCTCCGGGCCGCGCATCGTAGGCCTTGAGAGCAGCTCGCACCGCCTGCTCCTGGGCGGGTCGGTCTATGCGGCTGTCAGCAAGGTAATAGTTCTTGTTGACGACAGCCCAGTCCACCTCTGGCACCACTGCGCCCAATGATAGTGCACGCAAGTAGGCAATGTACGGCGTGGACGGTCCATCTTGTGGAGCCGGAGTTTGATTCTTATTCATCTGATTCTTACTTATGTTTGTCTCTATCGATTTGAGCTGCTCACACGGATCCCGGTCAAATGCAATCACTGGCAGCCAAGGTATCTCAATCGGTGACGATCGTCAGCTAACCATCGCGGTTAGGGATAATGGGCGGAAATTGTAATAGGAAAGTGGTTGCCGGGGCGTTTCTCGAGGGGCCGGTCAAGAGATCGAGCTTCATGATATTTGTCAGGCACCCGATGTGTACCTGGCCCAGCCGAATGAACCTCGCCGGTCATTCACTCTCTGCATCCGAACTCAGCGCTTTCTTCAACCAGATTTTTGCGACCCGCAGCTCGCGGCGCACAGTTGACTCCGAGACGTTCAGGGCAATGGCCGTCTGTTCGTGGGTCAAACCGCCAAAGTAGTGCAGTTCCAGCACCAAGCTCTTTCGCTCATCGTTGTTGGCCAACTCGGCGAGCGCCGCGTCCAGCTCAAGCAAATCTTCGTCCGGTGACTGCCCGGCATGCAGCTCTTCGTGCAAGGTCACCTTCAGTGCATCGCCGCCCCGTTTTTGTGCACGCCGGCTGTTCGCGTGATTGACCAGCAGACGACGCATCATGCGTGCGGCTAACGCGTAAAAATGTGCGCGGTCCTGCCACTCGGCATTGACACCGATGAGTTTCTCGTAGGCCTCATTGACCAGCGCGGTTGGCTGCAGTGTGTGGGCGGCCGATTCACGGGCAAATATTCGCTGCGCCATCTTCTTCAGCTCGTCATAGACCAACGGCGTAACCGATGACAGCGCGGCCTGATCGCCCGCGACCCACTGGTTGAGAAGTAACGTAATGTCAGTGCGCTGATTCACGCGCTGAGTGTAGCAGGGCGGGCAGACCCGAGCTAAACTTGTCTACCAGAAATGGACAGTGAATTGATTTCACCGTATGACTGATCAAAGCAATTGAACGCGCTTACTCCGCAGCGTTTGATGTCGGTCGGCTAAAGCGTGCACAGCTTTCTTTCAATCGAACTGCAATCAAATTATCCGCCTGATTCTGCAGATCCAGTTTTTCCGCTGACTGCTTACACAGCGCCTCGGCACGCGGGTATTGTTCGGTCGATGTGTAAGCCCGGACCAGAGCCTCGTAAAGGTCCAGACCATCGGCACTGATGCCTGTTTGTCGATGCTCCAGAATGCGCTCCAGGCGTTCGGCGGCCTCCCCATAATGCCCATCCTCAAGCATTACCATTGCCTCGGCATGCTCGGCCAACAACGCATCCGGGTGATCTACGGGTGTGTATTCGGCGCGCAGCGCTTTGGCTCTGGACACTGCTGCATACGCCTGCTCCAACCGGCCGACAGGAGCGCTGGCCATGGCGAGTAGTTCGTACTGTGCCGCCAGGTGCCGCCATTCGATATCGCCTTCCGCACGCTCCGAAATAGATATCGCTTCTGCTGCCATCGCGGCAGTCTCGAGATAATCTCCCTGGACGTAAGCGACTTCAGCAAGGTTTTGCAGGCTTAAGCCCACCAGGTAGTGATCGTCACCAAAATAGTCGCGACGCGCCTCTAGCCCTTTTTTCATGGAGTCCGCCGCCGCACCGTACTGGCCGAGGCCCAGCTGCAGAATTCCCATGCCGTCATACATGTCACCGATTCTCGGCGCATCCGGATCGATCTGCAGTCGGATATCAATGGCCTGCTGGACCAGCGGAATCGCTTCCGAAAAGCGACCCATGTAGTTGTACAAACCCGCGAGATTGTAAGCGCTGGTGGCGTGGCCTGCGCTGCCCGGTGCGGCATCCGAGACCAGTCGCAACGAGTCCTGCAACACCGGCTCCGCTTCCTCGTATTTTCCCAGCGTAAGCTTCGCAATTCCGAGTGCGCTCAGAATATAACTCTCTGCAGCACCGTCGTTAGATCGGGTTCCGTGAAACGTGGCCAGCGCTTTCTCGGCCATATCGTGTGCATCCTGAAAGTCGCCGCGTCGCCGGTAGCTCACCGACAGGTCCGCGAGTACGGATGCATGCCGCAATGGGTCGGCGTTCTCCAGGCTGGCAAGTACCTGGGCAGCCTCGAATCGCTTGTCAAAAGATTCGTTCAGGAGTCCGAGAATTTCATACACGTTGCCAAGCGTCTGCAGAAGTTGCGCCTTCGTGTTTGGTTGATTGTTCAAACGACCATCGAGTTGCTGCGCACCGCGATCCAGCAACTCCCGCGCCGTGGTGTCAGCCGAGCCGCCCTTGTTGGGGTCGGATGCTTCAAACAGGCCGACAAGAAACTGCGACACTTCACCGGCCGCCTCAGCCTGTACCACCGCTTCCTTTTCGGCGGCCAGTGCCCGAACGAAACCCACGGTACCCATCGCCACGCCGATAATGATGGACGCGGTAACGGCAGCGGCAGCGAGTACGCCGATGCGATTGCGGCGATAAAACTTGCTCCAGCGATAACGGGCCGTCGGTGGACTCGCTTCAACCGGTTCGTTCTTGAGGTGACGTTCCAGGTCGCGCGCCAATTCGCCCACTGAGCTGTAACGTTGTTCCCGGTCCTTCTGCAGTGCCTTAAGCAAAATCCAGTCCAGATCGCCTTTGAGTTCTGACGGCGAGCGGGCGGTTGGAGTACTGCTGTCCGTGACACGACTGGGCGGTAGCGGGTCATACTCGCGGAACGCACGCTGTCGTTCTACAAAACTTGCTGATGACAACGCCTTTAGGTTCAGCGGATGCTGGCCTGTCAGGATCTCGAAAAAAATCGTGCCTACGGCATAGACATCGCTGCGGGTATCAACATCAACACCCATGGAATCTGCTTGCTCCGGGCTCATGTAACGCAATGTGCCAATGAGCTGTCCGACTTGCGTCATGTGTTCATTGTCAGGGTTAACGGTTGAGGCGGCTTTGGCTATGCCGAAGTCGATAATCTTGGGCGTTGGCCGGCCGTCCTGTTCGATGACCAGAATATTGGACGGTTTAAGATCGCGATGTATGACGCCGCGTTGATGAGCATGCTGAACCCCGCGACACACACTGATCAAGAGTTCGAGTGTCTTCTGCAGTGACAAGCGATGCTCGCGCAGATAGGCATCAATCGGCACACCGTCAACGAGTTCCATCGCGAAGTACGGCCTGCCGTCAGGTGCGTAACCGGCGTCGTACACGGCTGCGATCGCGGGATGACTCATGAGCGCGAGAGTTTGTCGTTCTGAATCGAAGCGCGCCATGATGCCCGGATCCTGAGCACCGTAGCGGATGACCTTGACCGCCACTGTCCGCTGTACCGGTTCCAGTTGCAGCGCCTCGTACACTTCACCCATGCCGCCACTGCCCAGCAGGCGCTGAATCTCGAACTGTCCGATCCGGTCGCCCTTGTTCAGCGTTTGCACGGCCTGGGCCTGAATTCCTCCGATTGAAAAAAACTCAGGTCACTGAGACTCGCCGAATTCTGCTCGCCATCACCGCGGGAATCCGCCTGCCCGCCGGACAATGATGGCAGCGCCTGTCTTAGCGCACCGTCGATCGCGGAATGCAGGCCACCGGTTTGGTCATCATCCAGCGCAATGAGTTCCAGCAGTTCTGCCTGTAAGGCTTCGTCACCCCGACATTCGCGTGCAATGTAGCGATCACGCTCATCGCCAGACAAGCCCAGTGCCGTTTCCAGCATCGCGTTAAGGCGTTTCCATCTTTTCTTATCTACTGTCATCAATTCCAGCCTGGTTAACGTAGCGGATTTTGCGAGCACGGTTGTTGTGCTCTTTACTTCTTAGCAGCAAACGAAGCGCAACTCGCTCAACCGGCAGACGTATCGACCTGGCAACCAACAACAGCGTATTGCATGCAAAAAACTTTCGACTACTGCCTATAACGATACCAGTTTTTTTTTCTGGTTTTGAATCGGGGGGGCGAGGCTGCGGAATTGATGCACAGTGTTGCAAACAAGCGCTGTGACACTGTGATGCCGTGACGCCGCATTACACGACGTCACGGCCCGGCCTTGTTACGCCTTACTGCAAACGCATCTCGCCGCTGTCTCCTTGCGGATTGACCGAAGGCGCGCCGTTCGCGCCTCCCGTACCCGCCGTGATCGTGTTGTTACTGACGACCGGCGTTACACCGTCCCCTACGTCCGAATCGATGATGCCGTAGGCCCAGCCACCGCCGCCGGCGGATGAGGATTCGTACGACAGCCGGGGTGGGGCGCCGTCGCCGCCGCGACCGGTGATGATCGTGTTTTCTTCGATGACCGGCGCAATGTCGGAGCCTACCCAGATGCCGTAAGACGGACCGCCGGCACCGCCGCCGCCGTAACCGCCCTGACCGCCATCACCGCCATCGCCGCCGTCGCCACCGTGGGCATTACTGCCGAAGTTGGCCGGTGCCCCAGCGCCGCCCGAGCCACCGGCACCGCCCGGTGCGCCGGTGCCACCCATGCCGCCGGTACCGCCCGTGCCGGAGGTGAGGTGATTGCGGGCGATGAGGGCGTTAACGACATCATTGATGACAACCGCCACCGAAGCGCCACCGGGGGATCCGCCATATCCAAAGGCGCCGCCATCGCCGCCTTCGCCACCACCGCCACCACCACCGCCGTTGCGGCCAGCACTGGCGCCGGAACCACCGCCACCACCGCCACCGCCACCGCCGGCCCAACCGTTGCTGCCGTTTGCGCCCCAGCCCACGTTCGGGGAACCGACCAGGCTGACGGATTCACGCCCGATGCCGCCAGCGCCGGAACTGCCGCGAAGGCCATCGTCGCCATCGTCGCCGTCACCGCCGGGTCCTTCGGTCTGGTTATCCGTGTTGTAGTAGCCGCCATGGCCGCCGCTGCCACCGCTTATGACGACCGGTGAAGTCCGGCCACTGCCACGTTCCCCGCTTTCGCCGCCAGCGAAACTGGTACGTGCGCCGTCGCCACCATCACCACCGTTCCAACCGACACCGGTCTGTGCGCCGCCGGCCCCACCGTTGGCATTGGTGCCTTCCCTCGCATCCGTACCATTGGCACCGTTCTGACCACTGCCGCCGCGGGCTACGGCGTCGTCGGCCAGCGTCCCGTCGCCGGCTTCGATGATATTGTCGAGCAAGCGGACGTCGGCAAGCTGCTGCAGGGTGACGGCGAAGATTTCCACGCGCTTGTTGTTAGAGCTGCCATCCGGGCCGTGTACAACGACCGAGTTGTTCTCGATGACCACAGGCGAGTCGCCGCTTAAGAGCGCAATGCCGTGTAGCGCAAACCCAGAGAGGTCGCTTTCGGGAGCGTCCACCTCCAGTGAAATCCCGGAAATGGTCGTTGGCGAATGGATGAATCCCAGTTGCAACCCTGAACCATCGGAGTTGACCGGAGACGGGTTGCCGACAGGATCCCGTTCCCAGTTCTGATCGTAACCACCGTAAAAGCTCTGCGCACGCAGCAACCGCGATTCATCGCGATTGGGCCACAGCGTGTAGGTTCTGTCGGCAGGCAGTGAGCGAATGTAGAAGTCGCTTGTATCGGCACTTGAGGTTACCGCGTTGAACAGGCTGGCATAGGGATCGTCGATGGAACCATCACCCGTGCTGGTGGCATTGCCGTCGACAAAAACGGCCGTGTCCATGTCTTCAACCACGATCACGTGAACAGTTGCCGAATCGGACTGACCGCCGGCGGTAGCCGTGACGGTAAACACCAGCGTGTCGACGACATCCGGTGCCGTGAAGCTGGGTGTCGCGCTATCGAAACCGGATTGACCGCTCACTGCAACGCCGCTGTCCTGCCGCCATGAGTAGGTAATTGTGTCGCCGTCCGGGTCGCTCGCGGACGCCGATAATGTAATCGCGCCGCCGATGTTGCCCATCGCGCGACCGTCTGCAGTGACACTCGGCGGGTTGCCGGTGGCACCGCCACCGCCGCCGCCGCTGCCGCCGCTGTCACTACCTCCGCCACCGCCGCCACAGGCGCCGAGTGCAGTCATTATGACGGCAACAGCCATCATCCTCACGGTAGCCGGCATCCGAGTACCAACCTCCCGTGTCATTGTTCTGAATGTGTTCACGATCCTCTCCCTGCGTATTGGTTCTATTCCGTTAGCAGGGACGCGGGAGAAATCCGGTCACGTGGAAGAAAAAAAGAGTCGAGCCGACATTTTCCACCCCTTCACCTTTAAGGATCGGGTTTTTGCGTCCGTACCAGATGGCGCGGAATGGAAAAGGTGTCAGTTCTGTTTTCTGGCGCCAGTGTTGTCACGATGAATCTAGCTGCTTTAGAACGCCAGGCACGACGGCGCTCAGCACCGGCAAGTCGGCTGCGTGTGTGTTGCAGGTTGCTTGTGCAGCGTCGGGTCGAAAGATAGAGTGCATGCAAATTGCATATGCCGAGCATGCGCTCGCGTCCGCGCTTCTTATGCGTCGGCAGGTCTTCAGGTCGCGGTGCGCTACCTGCTACATCAAATGAGTCATCAGGGAATCGGTCAGAACCCAACCCGTTCCATTCCCAGTTCTGCATCGCCAATCATTTCCAGGGTCGTCATTATGCCAACGCCGCCCTTCGCAAGCTCGCACTGCAGGAGATGGCTTTCGGCACGAACCGGGAAACTTCGGGGTGTGAGAGGAAAAAGAAGTCGGAAAAAGGTGTCAGGTTTGTTTTGAGCTTAGTGTATGCGCGCGGGGATAAGATTAATGTACGGAAAATAATTTTGCGAGATAGTCAGGGCGTAGTGGCCACTTCCTGCGGGAACCTCGGGCCCTAACCGCCTTAAGTTTGTCCTGATCTTATTGCTACAATGGCAGCGTTGGTCTCTCGCTTTCGAGCTGCATCGTACAGATGGCGAAGAACACGCGAATAAGATACCTCACGCTGCTGCATAGCGTTCTATTGCTGCTACTGGTTTCCCCGGCGACCGCCTCGGAGCAGCCACGCGCCAGTTTGTCGTCTCCCGGTGAAGTTGCGTTGCAGCAGACCCGGGATGGCAAGTATCGGTACGCTTACCCCGCCACGAAAATGTGGCTGTACATTTTAAGAGCGAAAGTCCATCCGACCTCATGGTTGTTTCTACAACCGCGCGACGTGCTGTTCGACTATCACTCGCATGTCATCGCTTAACGTCAGCTCGGCGGCACGTCGCCAGAAATCGCTTGCCAGCAAGGTTGCCTCGTCCCATACATCGAGCGTATTAACGGCGGGCACGGCTTCGTCCACAAGCGTCAATCGCAGGTGACCACTTGCAGGTGGCGCATACGCCATTGGCAGTTGATCGTAGGCGGGCGCGACTTCATAGCCGTGATCATTCGGAAAGAGCGCGACGTTATACAAATGCCGGTCAGTGTTGGCGATTTGTGCGCCGAAGGCATCCAGCAATGCGATCCGCCGGAACCCAGCTTCATCGAGTTCCTTGTTCCGTAGCATCCCGTGGGCGGCATCGGCCCATGATGCATTGGCGCGACCGGATGCCGCAGTCAATGTCAGGACGGCACGCCGCCCTTGTTCGGCCACCCGGTCGAATCGAGTGATAATCAGAAATCGCATGCCGTCTGCATCTTTCAGCCGGGTTTCTGCGGCATCAATGCCTGCGTCCGCCAATGTTTGTAACGCTATGTGTTCCAGTGCAAGCAGGTCTTGCCAGCGTCTTGCGTTGTCGGATTCGTTCGTCGCAAATTTTACGATCCGGTGTTGGCCATCCAGTAGTGCGGTGAACTTTGGTTGTTCGCCACCGGCTGACGAGCCGACATGCTCGCCAGCCAGTACCGCCATGGCGCGAGCCGGAAAGTCCTTTTCGGCTGTCTCGTTGACTTGCAACTGCTGATACCGGTCGAACGATTCCCGGCCAACCACAAGGTTGCCCGGGAGATCTTCACCGCGTTGGCTTATCGCTCGCAGAACGTGGTGATCGGACCTGTCGCGCACATCGTTCGGTAACCCGAGTTCCGCATGCCGACGAGCGAACGTCCGACCCAGGAATCCGCGCGGCGCGATATCGTGCATCTCAGGGGGCAGGCCATCGACGATTGTCTCGTCAGGCAACCAGACGGACTCGTTGGCTTCGAGCGTCATGAACGTACCGGCTGCGTCGATCCTGCCCGCCGAATTAACCCGGAAAACCGGAAACTCATCAGATGAGAGTCCGGCCAAGGTTCGCCGGGCCGCGTAGCGCGTCGCCCGGGCCCGACCAAGCCGTAGCGCTCGGTGAGCGTCTTTCTCGTAGGCCCTTTTCAAGGCGACGCGTTGACCCGCAAAACTGTCGAGTAGCTCGCTCGATTTGCGTGATCCGGCCAGCAGGAGCGGTATCAGGTCTGGCATGGTGTAACGATTCAGATATCTATAAGTGTCTGTACTATTAGGTTATTTACCCTGTTTGTCAACGATTTGTGTAACGATTTATAGGGGTAAGGTGCCAAGCCAGCACTATCGTCCACCCTGTTCTTCCGAGGATAACTCCGTCTCTCGCTGCCATGTCCTCAGGTCATCTCGGTCAAACGAGCTTAATAATCGTGGTCACAGGCTCTGGCCTATACCTGCACAAGCTTTATCGACGCTTTGAAGAGCGCTTGCCACTTGACGTGCCGGCAACTCCGCGTACACGCCCACCCGGCCGTCTAATCAAAACACCGTCTGAACCGTCAGTATCAGGCGGCGGAAGCGGCTGCTGCAGGAGTCTTCGATAAGCCGAAGCGCGCCGTCTATCGTCGTGCCGTTGAAACGCTGGCGCTCCCGGCAACGGTAATCGTCCAGCGTGTCGTTTGACTCCAGGCGAAAGGTGACGTCGTCGAAAAAGACCTTGGAGACGAAAAGATTCAGGTACGGCGCATCGTCGTTGCGTGTGATCGTGGCGACGTCGATCTCGTAATAACCGCCAACAAAGGGGTAACGGTATTCCATGCCGTAGCTCAGTCCCAAGCCTGGCACATCGTGACGGAATTCGAATTCGGCCTGGCCGCGGCCGTCGATGCGCTGCTCGGTGCCGAGAAAAGGGTCGGTGGCGCTGGAATCGGTCAAGGCGACTTCCAGCGAGGCAATGGCATCGGGCAAGTTCCAGTAGCCGAGGCGGGTGCTGGCATTGATGGTCATGCCGCGGCGCTCGGCCCGCCCGATGTTACCGATCGCGGACAGCGGTATGCCGGGATCGGTTGTGGCATTGATCCTGCCGATGAAATCTTCAATGTCGGCATGGAACAGGTTGACGCTGAACACCGCCGCGTCTTCGGGCAGCCGGTATTCAGCCTCCACGGAGTAGTTCCATTCCTTTTCCGGCACGAGTTCCGGATTCCCGGCATCAGCGTTGCGGTCGCGATCGTCCTCGTTGGCGGTCGCGGCGAAGTTGGCGAAACTGAGCTGCGATACATTGCGGCGTATGGATGCACGCAACTGGAAGTTGTCGGTGATGTTGAACCGGTAGTCTACGGAGGGACGCAGGAAGTCGAAATCACGGACTTGTCGCACAGCGCCGCTCTGGGATATTTCCGATGTCTCGTACACGAGACTGCTTTCCAGGTTCATGCGCTCGTTCAGTGTCCAGTTGTGAAAGGCAAAACCCTCGTAGCGGATCTCTTTCACTTCCGTGCCGGGATTGTTCAGCGCCGGTATCGGCGGCAGGCCACCGAAACGGTCCGACGGCGGCTCGGTTCCCCCGGCGCTGCCAATGAACAGGCTGGAGTCGAGTCGTGTGTCGGCGCGCTCAAGCCCGAAGCGAAGGCTCTGGTCATCCGCCAACGCAAAGCTGTAGTTGCCCTGAACAATGCGTTCGGTCGTGGTTTCGTTGGATTCGATAAAAAGGTTCTTGCTTAGCTCTGCCGTGGGGTCGGCCGGCGCGGACGCGAAACGTTCCCGCACGCTGTCGCTCACATCTTCGTTGGCGATAAACAGAAACTGGAGGCGGGAGTTGTTCGCAAAGCGGTACTCATAATCGCCGCCGACTTCCCAATTCTTCTCCGTGTTGTCGATGAGTTCCTCCTCAACACGGGTGAAGGTCTCGCTGTTCACGACATCGACGAAGTCACGGTGAATCGGGCGCGGATAGCTGTTGTCGCTAATCTGTGTGTTGAGCTGCATGCGGTGCGGTCCGCTGTTGTAGCTCATGTTGTTGGAGAACCGGAAATTGTCCTGATCGCGGATGTTGGTCTCGAACAGCGTGCCGATGACGTCGCCGTTCGGTGCGAACCGGGTCTCGCGGGTTTCGCGGTTCTCGAAGTTCGGGTTCGCCTCGAGATTGAACAGGGCCTGCAACTTGCCGAATTGGCGGCTGAGGGAAGCGGAGGCACCGGCCTCGAAGGTGTCGTCGTGGTTCAGACGCAGTATCAACTCCGCCTGGGTGCTGGAGCGCGAGGCGGAATCGCTTAGCACGATGTTGACTACCTGGTTCGCGCCGCGCACGTCCAGATCTCCGGACGTGTCGCGAATGATCTCGATACGCTCGACGTCGCTGGCGCTGATGCGATCGAGCAAATCACGCGGCGAGTTCTCTTTGCCCGCGATACGCTGGCCGTCGATCAACACGTTGCCGCCCGTACCAAGACCCCGGTCACCGCTGTCGTCTGTGTCATCCAGCGACAGGCCGGGAATGCGATCGAGCATGTCATTGGCCGTGACCGGGTTGTAGGGCGCGAAAAACTGCGCGCTGTAGACAATCGTGGAATCCGCTTCCCGTTTCGTCGCGTCGGTTCCTGACTGACCCGCGTTCATAGGTTCCAGCTGAGATTGAGCAACAGCTGTCGATGTAATCAGTAGCAAAGCACTCAAAGTCCATATTCGGTGTAAGCGGGTCATGTCGATCTGCAAATTCTCTTTGTTGTCCGTGTTTTGGTTTCCGGGTGATGACGAGTCATACGAGCCCGGCGCGTCGGGTTGTGCCGTTGAAATTGTATAGATTTTGTACGGCCGGTCACACCGCCGCTGTTCTTCTGTTGGATCGAAGCCACCTGCAGCCGATCTACCGATGCGGAGTCTCAGAAAAAGTGTCAGGTCCGTTTTTACCTGTTCTCTTTCTCAAGTTAAAACTGATTCCTGTTTCGACGCGTAACGGCGTTGGCAACAGCGGTAGGTTCCAATCCGTTCTGCGACCGTCAATAGTAGGTGTCATTCCGATTTGTCGTCGCCAGGTGAATTTGCGCTACAGCAGGTTAAGGGCGATACGTATCGGTACGTGTACGCCACCATGAATGTGTGGCGTACTTTCTATTGGAATGAGGCATTCGCGAAGTCGAACTGCACAGGAGGGTGCGTGCTCGCGTGGTCACCACTCGTAGCAGGAGAGCATGATCAAGCCGTCGGCGACTGGGCCCGTTATAGCTGGATAGAGTGACCATGCCATCGGCGACTGGGCCGTTATAGGCAAGAGGTGTGAGGCGATGGGCTTGCAACTGGAAGCCGGATTATCGTTTAAATCTCGATTCTGCGAATGACCCGCAAGGGTAGAGATGGGCTGACAGTTGGTGATTATTGAGGCCCGGATTTTCGGACCCAAGCAAAGCGTCTGTTTATAGGCAATAACTATTAAGCAACTAACAGAACACCCACAATTACCGCTAGCAAAAATGAAGTTTCTACCCAGCTATGCGTCTGGTAATTGTGGGTTTTCGTATTGCTCTATGCAGGAAGACACCGTCAGGCGGCAAGAGGATCGCTAACGACACGAGAGATATCCTTTTACGTGACCCAGTGGCCGACGCCAGACCCCAAACCGCGGGGCCTCGGTTTTCCCCACGGCCTTATCGCACGCGCACGGACAGTCGCTGTCGAGCACTCAAGGCATATCTGGCTTCGTCGGCTCCGAACTGTCCAGATAGCGTTGTGTGTGCTTACTGCAATTGGGCGCGGATTTCGCCGCCTTTGTGTTCAGCGCTATGCACGTTGACATACATAAGGCCGGCCTCGAGCTCTGTCATCTGCTCAGCGGTCAACTTCGTATCGGCAGGCACGACCCACTCGTTTTCGCCCTTCATCATCAGCGAAATCGCAACCGGTCCGTTGGTTCCCGCAGCGCCCGCGTGAATGTGTGCGGCGGTTGCGGTTATACCTGTTGTCTTGACACTGCCCGATAGAACCATGTCATCGTCTACCGTGAACTGTGCTTCGCCGGAAGCCATAGTGGTAACCGACGGTACTTCCTGGTCGCCGCTGAGCGTGACATCCATATCCGCTGCCGAGACGGCGAACGATGCCATCCCGATTATCACGGCGAGGAGGTATGCGAGAGGAAATTGAAGCGAGGTGCGGCTAACTGTATGCATGATCGGTCTCCCATAGGTGGACAACTGCCGAAAACCGGCACGGCTATCGACCTTAGCGTCCATCGACCAGAGTGTCTGTTCGCTAGCCCACACGTACCGGGCGTCGGAACGATTCTGTTGCGAAGAGGAAGGACAAGCTCGCTACGCCGCCGGTGCGAGCAGCGCGGCCTAATTCAAGGATTATCCAGCGTCGCGAAGAGTGTTCTCGAACGGGGGCGGTTAGTGCGACTTCGGCACCGCATAATTCAGCGGACGCATTTTATCGGCCTGTGAAGAAAAGATTGACGGGTGCAGCGTCCTGTTACCGCGTCTACTCAACCGGGTTTTCGAAACCAAAACGCTCGCCGGCTTTCCAGGCCTCACGGTTGTTACCTTCGTTCGGAATACCACCAGACTCTTTGAGCATCCGAGCAAGATGCATGCAATTCCAGGTCATGATGGTGGTGTTTCTTTGCGTGAAGTCATTGTCGAAGCCTACACGTCCGCCACTATCCTTCGCGTCACCGTAGGAGGGCCCGGGTCCCGCCTCGCCGATCCACCCGCAATCCGCCTGAGGTGGCGTTGTGTACCCCAAGTGGTTTAGCGAGTACCCGATAGTCATGGCCGCATGCTTGATTCCGTCTTCGTTCCCGGTGATGACGCAGCCGCCCACCTTTCCGTAGTAAATCGACTGCCCCTTGTTGTTGAGCTCGCCAGACATAGCGTACAACCGCTCGATCAGTATGCGGCAGATCGAACTCTCTTCTCCCAGCCAAAGCGGAGTTCCCACTATGAGAATTTCGGCCGCTTTGACCTTCTCCCAGATCATCGGCCATTCGTCGTTTGCCCACCCGTGCTTTGTCATATCCGGGTAGACGCCCGGTGGTACGTCATGTGCGGCCAAATGCAAAAACTCTACTGCAACGCCGTTCTTTTTCATGATCTCAGCGGAGGCACTGAGCAGCAATCGCGTATGGCTGTCTTCCGCTTTCTTCTTCAGCGACGTGTTGATGAACAAAGCGTTGAGATTCGTGAAATCAGTCATGATGTACCCCTCTTTGGGATTGATCCGGCACCGCTATCACAAGTAGCAAGCCGGGTGAGCGAGGATTACTTTTGCGTAACAGAGTCAACAGCGCGGCGGCATCAGCAATAGACGATTCCGCTTTCGATAACTGGCGCCTGTCCTCTCATGCATTCGGAATCCGGATCAGCCAACTACGAAACGAAAGCGGTCACATCCTACGAGTGATTTTCTGACCGAAGTTGCAGCAAGAGTAGCTGTTGCACGAGACAGTTATCAAACAGGGCCCAGGTATTCGCCACGCGCCGGATAGTCTTTCGCAATGGCGAAGTCGATGGCGGCCAGGAGGTCTTGCGCCGACGGTCGTGCAAACGGCATGGATTGAACCGCCGAGTAGTAGAGCGTTCCGTCTGGCTTTATCAGATATACAGCCGGCTCACTGAACAGTTTTGGTTCTTCAATACCCAAGGAGGTCTTGCCGAGTGAGCCACTAATAAAGAGCCCCCAATGACGTGCATCCTGCAAGCTCAGTCCATACGCAATCTTTACGCCACTGCCGTTAACTTTCTCTGCCATTTTTGTGGCGCGCTCTTCGGTGTCCGTGCTTATCGCCGTGATCTGCACGCCACGGCTGGCGAACTCACTTGAAGATTTCTCAAAATCTGCGAGGTATTTTGCGCAAATTGGGCAGTGCAGTCCGCGATAAAATAACAGCATGTCAAAGTGTTCTGCGGGGGCGGCCCCCAATACAAATCTCTTGCCTCCCACAAGCGGGAGATCGAGAGCAGGTGCCGCGTGGCGCGGTAGCAAAGTGGTAATTGTCATTGGTGCTTCCCGTCGAGTTTTCACAGAAAAATCACGATTTTGAATTTAGTTACCGCTCAACGTCAGCTTAGCGGCGCTTTCAGATCAGCGGCACGGCCGTCGGCACTTTCAATCATTCGAGCTAATTTTCCGACAGCACCATTAACTGCCCTGTCCAGCGTTTCTGCGTGGTCAGTGACGGCGATAGGGTTGTGCCTCTCGAGTCGAGCCTCCATCATGCAGCGCTTGTCGTGCTGGCCGCTCTTGCCACCATTCTCATCGCTCAAGTGAACCTCAACCCGCGTGATGTGATTGCTCGAATGGGCCAGGGAACTCTCAACGACACCTGTGATCCATACGGCCAGCGCTTCGTCATTCTGAATATTGTGATCGGTGTTTATCTGAACCTGCACAACGTGCCTCCATCTTAGTGTCGCAATCTTAAAGTGACCCTGCGGCAACCAGTGAGTTGGTAAACGGCCATGATAATTGCGACAACAAGCAAGACGTGTCGCAGGCCCCCTGCCGTAATTAGAGTGGCCAAGCAAAGTGCCTGTATAAGTTAAAGAACAACAGCGATGGTGTTGAGCATCACTTTTATCCTTTAGAGGGACCGGCCGATCGGGTCTTGTAAGCTTTGTAACTATTCACTTCACAAGCATGTTATTCACTGCCAACCTCCAGCACAGTCCGCTGCCGCACATAGGACGGCGATATTGGAGCCGCATGGCCGCGACTTGCGACACAGCGTTCAGGCTAACTTGCTGTTGACCACTGATCACTTGATCACGCGTTGATCTGATCGATGCGCCTGTATGTTCGCCAGCGGACGGAATGAGCAGCATGCGGGTTCTATCATCCTCAATATTTCATTCATCGCCCTCGTATGATCGCCGTTGCTGCACTTTCCCAGCTCATCAACGACGGAAAGTCGTCGCATAGAGCGGGTCCCTCCGGTGCGAGCTTTTCCGATGTTTACGGTGGCGGACGTGAAGTCTGCACGTTCGGCAAAGCGCCATGCCACAGCGTGAGGCTGCCGAGTTCGGAATTGTCGAACAAGCAGTTCGGGGACAGATGTAATTGAAGGCCCTGGCTACTGGCTGCGTACGCGTTGGTGACGGCGCGTTGCGCATCGGCGCCTGATTGTTAGATCGACCAGAGAGGACGACATCGACAAATCTGACACCGCCGAGATCGAGCGCGAAGCCGACCGTGTCGAAGAATCGACGACGCCGCCGACGCCGGTCATCTACGAGACGGTCCGACGCAATGGCGAAGAGGAAATGTCGCGTCCGCCATGGTCGTTGGCGTGGTCCGGCGTAGCGGCTGGTTTATCGCTCAGTTTTTCGCTGTTTGCCCAGGCCACGTTGCGCCAACATCTTCCCGATGCTCCGTGGCGCGAGCTGGTGGCCGCGTTGGGCTATCCGGTCGGTTTCGTGATGGTGGTGCTGGCGCGCCAGCAGTTGTTCACTGAGAACACCATCACCGTAATTCTGCCGTTGATGGCCGAGCCGACGCGACGTAACGTTGGCCGTGCAGCGCGGCTGTGGGCGATCGTGCTGTGTGCCAACCTTATCGGCACGGGGCTGGCTGCATTGTTTTTCGGACTGACCCAGGTGCTCGAGCCGGAACTGCTTGAACAGATGCAACTCATCAGCCGGCACGCGATGGCGCATGACTTCTGGTCAATGCTGCTGCGAGGCATCGGCGCAGGCTACCTGATGGCCGCCATGGTGTGGTTGATGCCGGGCGCCGGACCAGCGCAATTTCACGTGGTGGTTATGATGACCTATCTGATCGGCGTGGGCGGCTTCGCCCACATCGTCGTCGGCAGCTTCGAAGCCTATTTGCTGTTGCTCAGTGGCGAGCTGGGGTGGGTCGAGGCAATGAGTGGCTTTGCACTTCCCGCGCTGCTTGGCAACATCGTAGGCGGCAGCGTGTTGTTTGCGATGATGGCATATGGACAAGTGCGCGCTGAGATCGAGTCCGACGACACTTTGTCCAACGCGAAAGCAAGGCCCTCGTAAGGAATCACTGCTATGACGAAGACCCGTGCAAACAACGCTACGCGAACAGCGACGCTATGGTCACGCATTAACTGGTCGTACCGATGGCTAGCGGTACTGCCGTTGTTGGTCACTGCACTCGCGCTGACCGCGTGCAGCGACAACGCGACGCTGCCAATCGATGCCGGTTATGGCCCCACCCCGGTGTTGCCCGCGCCGAAGGATGCGCTGATCCCCACCGTGCACATCGCCGACGCTCATGGCTGGCCGATGGGGGAGACGCCGCAAGTGGCCAGTGACCTTGAAATCAAGGCCTTTGCCAGCGGCCTGGATCACCCGCGCTGGCTCTACACGCTGCCGAATGGCGACGTGCTGGTGGCTGAAACTGATGCACCTCCGAAGCCCGACGATGGCAACGGGCTACGCGGCTGGATCATGGGCAAGGTGATGAAGAAGGCCGGATCAGGCTACCCCAGCGCCAACCGCATCACGCTGTTACGCGACACGGACGCCGATGGTGTGGCCGATCTGAGTACGGTGTTCATAGACCAGCTGAACTCGCCGTTCGGCATGGTGCTGGTCGGACAGCAGCTGTACGTTGCAGCGACCGACGCCGTGTTGATGTTTCCTTACACCGACGGTGACACTCGTATCGACGCCGCGCCCCAGCAACTGGTGGCGTTGCCCGGCGGGCCAATCAACCATCATTGGACGAAGAATATTATCGCCAACGCTGACGGCTCCAAGCTCTATGTGACGGTCGGCTCCAACAGCAATATTGGTGAAAACGGCATGGAAGCCGAAAAAGGCCGTGCGGCCATATGGGAAGTCAACAGCGACGGCAGCGGTCACCGCGAATTCGCAACCGGCCTGCGCAACCCGAACGGCATGGCCTGGGAACCCGGCTCGAACGTGTTGTGGACGGTGGTCAACGAACGCGACGAACTTGGTGGTGACCTGGTGCCCGACTATTTGACCTCGGTAAGTGATGGGGGATTTTACGGTTGGCCGTACAGTTACTACGGACAGCACGTGGATGACCGCGTCCAGCCGCAGCAGCCCGCACTGGTGGCCAAGGCGCTGACACCCGACTACGCGTTAGGCTCGCATACCGCGTCGCTGGGCCTCGCTGCCTCCGACGGGCAGACGTTAGCGCCGCGCTATGCGCACGGTATGTTCATTGGCCAGCACGGTTCGTGGAACCGCAAGCCGCGCAGCGGCTACAAGGTGTTGTTCGTACCCTTCGATGGCGCGAATCCATCCGGGCCGCCGATAGACGTCGTCAGCGGCTTCCTGCACGACGACGAGGCCTACGGTCGGCCAGTCGGCGTGGTGCTGGACAAAAGTGGCGCGCTGCTGGTGGCCGATGATGTGGGCAATACGGTGTGGCGGGTTACCGCGGCCGCACAATGAACCTGACAGACTCACCACAGCAGCTGCAGATCTCAATGTCGGTATTAGGCCGAAGCTGAAATAGGTCGGCCCGGCGCTCGTTGTGTGGCCGTCCTGATTGCGCTTGCCAGGGTCAATTTGTGGTTGCCATCGACCGCGAACGTGAGAAATCGGCCGAATCGCTGGGGTGCACACTTCCCGTAATGTGACCGAATCGGTCCTCGTTTCGGCAAGAATACGGGAGAATTACCGCATTAATCGCCGATAACGTCGGCGATAGAGGATGCCGGGAGAACAGAGGGATTTCGCCCGCCCGCCCCTTTTTCATGCTGTTCGACAAAGTATATGGTCAGGGGTAACCGTTACTGGGCCCTGTGATGACTTCGAGCGGCTGATCAACACTTCCGCAGCACAATTCAACACAAGGCATTTCGGGCTCGCTGTGAGCTACAGAATTACCGTGCGAGGCCGATACGCAAAGTATGAATACTGAGTTACAACTCGATTCGATATCGCCAACGCCACAGGCGAGCTTCGACCGCGACGTCGTACGCGTACTGGTTGTTGACGACGACCCGGCCTATCAGCACCTTTGCAAACGCTATCTGTCTCGAAACGACACGACCACCTTTGAGGTAGTCGGTGTGACCAGTGCGGCCGATGCCTACGAACAGTACAAACATTCAGAATTTGACTGCATTCTGATTGACTACGTTCTTCCCGACCTGATGGGCACTCAGGTTCTCAGGAACCTGACCAACGCTGAATCTGAAGAAGCCCCACCGACAATCATTATGACTGCCGGTAACGGTGCGATTGCAGCGACCGAGGCGGTCAGGGCCGGTGCTACCGATTTTCTCTCCAAGGGAGTGGTCTCAGCCGAATCGCTCGCACGCGCGATTAACAACGCCGTTGAGAAAGGCAGACTGAAGAAGTCGGTTAACAAGCAGGGCAGGGACCTGCAGGCCGCCAATGAACAACTGCAAGCCAAGAACGATGAAATTCAGCGCTTCTATCAAAGCGTGTCGCACGAAGTAAAGACGCCTCTGGCGGCTGCGCGCGAGTTTGTCGCAATTGTGCTGGACGGCGTTGCGGGGCCGGTCACGGATCAGCAGAAAGAAATTTTGCATTACGCGCTCGAAAGCTGTGACCAGATCAAGTCGCATTTTAACGACCTCATTGAAATGACGAGGCTCGACGCCGCCAAAATTACGATGAACAAGGAACTTGGCTCGCTCGAAGGTGTAGTGACTCGTTGCCTGGCGTCTATGGCGACCGCGGCAAAAGCCAGAGATCTGCAACTCCTCACCGAAATCGAGTCGCCTTTGCCTTTGCTCGAAATCGACGGCAATCGAATTATTCAGGTCCTGTCGAATTTGCTTGGCAACGCGATCAAATACACCGCCCCGGGCGGGAAGATTACGTTGCAAATTACGCATCGCCCCGAGCATCGGGTGGTCCAGATTTCCGTAACAGATACGGGTTGTGGAATTCCTGTAACAGACCTGCCGCAAATTTTTGAGCGGCTCTATCAAGTAGGCAATTCAGGTGATGAATACATGGGTGCCGGATTGGGCCTCGGATTGACAATCGCAAAGGAAATCGTTGCTTTGCACAACGGGAAGATCTGGGCGGAGAGCGTCGAGGGCAAGGGTAGTACCTTCGCCTTCAGCTTGCCCGTCGCCTGATCCCTTCCCGCAAAACCGGAGATGTTCGAATGAAGACAGTATTGCTAGTCGAAGATGACAAGAAAATTACGATGGCGATCGGAATTCGCCTGAAGTCGATGGGCTATGAAGTGGCATCTGCCGCCGATGCCGTATCCGCTGTGGCGCAGGCGCGCAAGTGCAAGCCTGACGTGGTCTTGCTCGATATTAACCTTCCCGGCGGCGATGGTTTCGTGGTTGCCGAGCGCCTTCAGTCGCTCCTGCAGACGTCTTCGACGCCGATCATATTCATCACCGCCAACAAACAGCAGGGCTTGAAGGAGCGCGCGATGAAGATGGGTGCTGCCGCATTTCTCGAAAAACCATTTGATGCGACGGAACTAGCCGATGCGATAGAGATGTCACTCTACTCGTCCAATGTCATCGGTAGCGACATTCAGTAGCCGTCTCAGTAGCCCTGCACGAGGTCCAGTACAGTGAACTCGAATGACACAAGCATTACCTACAGAACGTCTCATGACCTTCGTGGGCCTCTCATCAACATTCAAGGGTTTGCTGGCGAAGTGAACAGCGCGGTCGAAAAACTATGCGAGCTTTTTGACAAGCACGAAGCTGAGCTGCCGTCAGAGTTTCGCATTGCCGTTGCTAATCTGGTCAACGAAGATCTGAACCCTTGCATGGAATACCTAGACAGCGCGATAGCTCTGCTCGAAGACCGGATCGGACGAATGAGGTCCAAAGACAATGGTAGCGAGACCGGGGATCAATGCAGTCAACCACAGTAATTTTGGACTCGCTGAGTCGGGAGCGCCAGTCACTGGCGAATGCCGGGCGGCTGCACTGGTCGCACTGGTTTATCGTCATTGCGTCGGTAATGATGACGATCGCTGCCTGGCATCTTTCGAAGTCGCAGGTCGAGGAAAACAGCCGGACGCAGTTCGAACGGGAAGCGACTCAGGTCGTTGAACTGGTTAAGGAGCGCATGTTGCGCTACGAGGACGCGCTGCTAAGTGGCGCTGCTGCGATCGGGGCCAGCGGTGGCTCGATGACTCACTCTGAGTGGCGAACGTTTGCTGAAAGTCTGCATATCGAAACCAAGTATCCCGGAATTAGCGGTATCGGCGTAATTGGCAGTTTTTCAAGAGACGAGATTGGAGAGCATATCGCTGAACAGCGTCGTGAGCGTCCCGACTATCGCGTGCACCCGGAGCACAGTGGCGATGACAGGATGCCTATCTACTACATCGAGCCGGAGCTACCCAATGCAAAAGCTGTCGGCCTCGATATGGCGCACGAAGAAAACCGCTACACAGCTGCGAAAAACGCGCGAGATAGTGGCGAATCGCAAATCACCGGTCCAATCGTGCTGGTGCAGGATGACGGGCAAACGCCAGGCTTTCTGTTTTATACCCCCTATTACCACAACAACAATTCGGACTCCGTAACCACTAGGCGTGAGAACTTCATCGGCCTTGTGTATGCACCATTCGTCATCAAAAAACTGATCGCCGGAACGCTTCAGAAGGAGCGCCGTCGAGTCCGGTTCTCGATGTCCGACGGCGGAAACGTTCTGTATGACGAAAACATGGAAGGGCAGCCGGAGTTCGATCCAAAGCCGATGTACGCGAAGAAAGAAAGCATCGAATTGTACGGTCGGATATGGGAATTCAATATTCAAACGACGAGTTCTTTTCGCCGCTCTACCGCCAACAATCAACCACTGTTCATCTTGATTGGCGGTATCGCGATCAATGTCTTGCTGTTGACGATGTTTCTGATACTGACGCGGGCCAGTAGAAGAACGCTGAGTTTCGCTGACCGCATGAACGTTGAACTGCAACGAAAAGCGGATGCACTGTCCCGATCAAATTCAGAGCTTGAAAGCTTCGCGTACGTGACGTCGCATGATCTAAAGACCCCATTGCGCGGTATCACCGATCTTACGGAGTATCTGCAGGAGGACCTTGAGGACTATCTGGCGGATGCCGGGCACAACCCAGACGTAAAGAGGAACCTGTTGCGCTTGCGACAGCAAACCGAGCGTATGGACCGGCTGATCAATGGCATTCTGAGCTACTCCAGTGTCGGCGCGCATCCGGAGCAGTTGGACACAGTGAGTTTTGGTCCATTGCTTCAATCGATAGTGGCTGAGTTAAATATTCGCCCGGACCAGTTGATCGTTGAAGGGCCGCTGCCAGTCTTCGAGACGTACCGCGTGCGCTTCGAGCAAGTCATGAATAACTTGATCGGAAACGCGTTCAAGTACAATCCGGATCATGAAAGTGCAACGGTGACAATAGCTTGCAAGACCCACGGCAAGTTCTACGAATTTTCTATCACCGATAACGGGCCTGGAATCGATCCGAAATTCCATGCGCGTATATTCGAGGTTTTCCAAACGTTACAGCCGAAAGACCGGATTGAAAGCACTGGCGTCGGTCTATCTATCGTCAAGAAATCTGTCGAAGCGCTGGGTGGCCGTATTTTTGTCTCGTCGGTACTTGGCAAGCGCACGACGTTTTCATTCCAGTGGCCGAGGCAAGTGCCCGCCGAAGAATCATTTTCATTGGCGGTGAACTAGATGTCGTGTGACCAGACAACATTTCTTGTCGTCGATGACAATGAGCTGGATGTGGAGAAGATCAAGCGAGGATTCAAGCGCTTGGGAATTCCTAACGGAATCGTTAGCGCGGTCGATGGCTATGAGGCACTCGATATCTTGCGTGGCACTAATGGCATGGAAAAACTCGCTTGGCCGTACATTGTCATGCTGGACCTGAATATGCCGAGAATGAATGGCATCGAGTTTCTCGAGGTTATGCGGGCAGACACCAGTATTTCGCACGTGCCGGTATTTGTGCTGACCACCTCGGATCGACAGGAAGATGTTGCTGCAGCCTATCGGTTTAATATATGTGGTTACATCGTCAAACCAATTGCCACTTCAGCCATGTACGACGCACTGGCAACGCTCAAGTCATTCTGGAATCTGTCCAAAATCCCGGCCGGTGAGCCAACTCAATGAAGATCCGTATTGTCGTTGTCGACGACGATGAACTTACGCTGGAGCTTATTGCACGCCGATTGCGGAATACGTCGGTTCAACTTACGTGTTTCAATGATGGCGGTGAGGCCATCAAGTACCTGCATCGCCACGGAAGCGATATTCTACTGATTGATCATTGCATGCCGCGACAAACCGGGCTGGAGTTGCTGCAAGAACTTGCGCTAGAAGCCGACCTGAAATGCACGCGCGTTTTTCTTTGCTCGGCAGCGACATTGCCCGACGATATTTCAACCGAAGCGAAGTCGCTGGGTGCGGCAACGATGTCCAAAGACCTGTATCGGGATAAAGCGGCGTTGTTACAGCTATTGCAAGAAGCGGCTACCGAGAGAGAGTCTGCCGCCCTCTGAATTGGCTTTCTCCACTGTGCCGAAAATCTCAAGCAGGACGCACGGTATATCGCGGCGCTATTGCAGTTGGTATCAAGTGAGGTGGCCAGCGTTTGCCGGACGCTTCCTCCGGGTACTCTACACTCAATCGGAGTTTCCCTCCTAAACCGTGGCCACCTCAGGTCTAATCGGATTTTGTTGATACAATACCTCCGCTGGTCTCTTGCTTTCGAGCTACATCGTGTTGATGGAGAAGAACATGCGAACAAAAATCCTCGCCCTGCTGAATGGCGTTCTATTGGCTATAGTGATTTCCACGGCGACTGCTTCGGAGCAACCGCCGTCCAATTTATCGTCTCCCGGTGAAGTTGCGTTACAGCAGATCCAGGACGGTACGTATCGATACGTGTACGCCACCACGAACGTGCGGCTTTACGTCTATGAGAAGGACGCACCCGGAAAGTCGAACTGTACAGGAGGGTGCGCACTCGCTTGGCCGCCACTCGCCGCCAAAGACAATGACCAGGCCATCGGCGACTGGACCGTGATAGAGCGGGAGGATGGTGCCAAGCAATGGGCCTACAAGGGCCAGCCGGTTTATCGCTTCTACCACGACTCTGCGAATGCCCCGCAAGGGCATAGGCCGGCGGACGGCTGGTACTTTTTGGAGCCCTGATTTCGGGCTCCGCATAACGTCTGTTGAGCGAGGACGGGCCGGAACGACTTATCGGTGAAGTAGCGGGTGACGCGTTAGGGTGCGTTAATTGAGTTCAGGGGCAGCGATTGAGCAATGCTCTCGCAAGGCGTACGGCACGGATTCGACGCAAGGCAGATGTCTACACACGTAGTCACCAGGACATGATCCGCAGCAGAGGTGCTGAGTATGCGGCGATGCTTGACGAGTAACCTCAAATTATCGGGATTGAAGTGGTTTCCGCGTTGCAATCCTTGCCTGCTGCTTCGAATGAGTTGATTGTCGCCGCAATCTTTCTCGACTCAGCAGATTCCAAAGTCCGCACTTACGATCCGCGAAAGAAAAAGTGGGACGAACTCAACGATCGCGACAACAGGCGCGACTCGCCGACGAGTGTTGAATATCAGTAAACGCCGGGGTCGCAAGTGAGAAAACCGGCTCGACGCCATGCCCGCTTTTCTGCGGCTTCTTGTCATTTCTTAAACTTTCTTAAAAATCGCATGTAATCAGTGCATTGGACTGTACGGCTTGTTTTACGCAGGCCGAGCTTCTCCCCTTTATTCTAATTGCCCAGCTACCCGCTAGCTGACTTTTCGGGGGCCGTATTATAAGTTTGGGCATTACTGTATAAAAACTTGATTGACCCATACTCCAGGCCGTTCCACTGTCGGAACATTGCTTGCATTCAGTACTCGAACCCAAGACGTCGGGTTCTTAGAAATTCAAGGCTATCCCAGACAATGAGAAATTCGACGCTGCTTCTTTCTGTAACGTTGTTGCTTTCCAGTGCCCAATCTTTCGGGCAAAGAGAAGGTGCACAGAACCCAACGGCGGTCATCGTTGCTCCGGTTGTTAGCAGTGAGTTTTCTGATCAGGTCGAGGCACTGGGCACTACCAGAGCGAATGAGTCGGTAGTAATTACCGCGGATCGATCGGAAAAAGTCATGGCTGTCCATTTCGACGATGGCCAAGCGGTCAAGAAAGGTGATCTTCTGCTTTCGCTTGATAAGAGGCAGGAAGAAGCGGAGCTGCGTGCATCGCAAGCGGTGACCGACGAAACCCGCAACTCGTATAGCAGGGCGCAAGGCCTTAGTGGTACCAGTGCCCTGCCTATAGCCACCTTGCAAGAGCGAGCCGCGCAACTGGCACAGGCCCAGGCGGTTACGGATTCCCTTCAGGCCACATTGACGAGTTACGACATCACTGCACCGTTCGACGGCATTTTGGGTCTGCGACAAGTCAGCGTGGGAACGCTGGTGCAACCGGGCGACCAGATCACAACCATCGACGATCTCAGTCAGATAAAAATCGATTTCGATGTGCCATCAGTATTTCTGGCGACCCTCAAACCCGGCCTTCCGGTACGCGGGACCATCGAAGCATTTGGTGATCAACAGTTCGAAGGCTTCGTTACCACGGTTAACTCCCGTATCGATCCGGTTACTCGCACGGTTATCGTACGGGCGATCATCCCCAACCCCGATCACATCCTGAAGCCAGGGTTGTTGATGAGCATCACGTTGTACAAGAACCCGCGCCAGACATTGCTGGTGCCGGAAGAGGCGCTGATCAAGCGCGCCGACCGAAATTACGTCTATGTCATCGAACAAGACCAGGGCAAGACCATTGCCCGGCAAAGGAGTATCGAATTGGGCGCCCGAAAACCCGGCATCATAGAGGTGCTATCCGGCCTTAACGAAGGCGATAAGGTTGTGGTTCAGGGAATTATCAAGCTTCGTGATGGCATGCCGGTCAGCATCCTTGCGGAGCAAACCGGCAACGAATCACTGGAAGATTTGTTGACCCAGAAACCGACTACTGGCGGGCAATAACATGGTTTTGTCGGATCTATCAGTCACGCGGCCTGTCTTTGCCTCAGTGCTTTCATTGCTGCTGATCGCATTTGGCCTGATGTCCTACTCCAAATTGTCCATGCGTGAATACCCGGACATCGACCCACCTGTTGTCTCGATCGATACCAGCTACGCCGGCGCCGCCGCCAATGTCGTTGAGACCCGCATCACCGAGGCTATTGAAGATCGCATCTCCGGCGTCGAAGGTATTAAGTACGTCTCCTCTACGTCATCGGACGGGCGCTCAAGGATCAATATCGAATTCGATATCGGCCGTAATATTGAGGACGCTGCCAACGACATTCGTGATCGTGTATCCGGCATCGTTGACAACTTGCCGGAGGAAGCCGACCCACCGGATATCCAGAAAGCCGACTCCAGCGACGACGTCATCCTGTGGATGAATCTGGTCAACGAAAACATGGATTTGCTGGAGTTAACCGACTACGCCAAGCGCAACTTGCAAGACCGTTTCTCCGTAATTCCTGGTGTCGCGCGCGTGCGCATTGGCGGTGGCCTGGAATACTCTATGCGAGTCTGGGTTGATCGCAACAAGCTCGCAGCGCGCGGGTTGACCGTGCAGGACATAGAAGTAGCGCTGCGAACGGAGAACGTGGAGCTGCCGGCCGGTGGCATCGAATCGGAGAAGGTTCAATTCACGGCTCGCGTTGAACGCGGTTACCGCACGCCGGAAGACTTCAAGAACCTGGTTATTGCCAAACGAGCTGACTATTTGGTCCGGCTGGGCGACGTGGCGCGTGTCGAGAAAGAGGCTGTCGAAACCCGTACGCTGTTCCGCGGTAACGGATTGCCAATGGTTGGACTCGGCATCATCAAGCAATCCAAAGGCAATACGGTTGAAGTCGCACAAGGCGCGATAGAGCTTGCCGCCCGACTGAGCCCGAACCTGCCGCCCGGCATGGAAATAATTCCTGCCTACGATACGTCCGTATTCATTCGCGGCGCTATCGCTGAAGTCTACAAGACACTTGCCATCGCAATGTTCCTGGTTGTCAGTGTGATTTACCTTTTTCTCGGCAGCTGGCGGGCGATGCTTGTCCCCGCCGTCACCGTTCCGGTCTCGTTGGTGTCGACGTTTATCGTGCTTAATCTGGCTGGATTCTCCATCAACCTCCTTACCTTGCTGGCACTGGTATTGGCGATCGGACTCGTTGTGGATGACGCTATCGTTGTGCTCGAGAACATCTATCGGCGAATAGAAGAGGGCGAGCCACCGCTGTCTGCAGCGTTCCACGGTACGCGGCAGGTGGGTTTCGCTGTCATTGCAACCACTATCGTTCTGGTCGCGGTATTCGTACCCATTACATTCCTCGAAGGTGACTTGGGTCGGCTGTTTTCCGAGTTCGCCATCACGATGGCTGCAGCGGTGAGTTTCTCCACCTTCGTGGCCGTGACGCTCTGCGCGATGATTGCCTCCAAGGTCTTGCGAAAGGCGGAGAAGAGCAGGTTTCACAATCAGGTGGACCGCCTGTTCGACAGGTTTTCGGCGGCCTACGGTCGTGCGCTGACCTGGGCGCTGCGACGGAATTCAGTTGTGATAGCCGGGTTTGCTGGCGTGGCAGGGCTGTCGTTCTTTCTCTTCAACGCTTTGCCTTCCGAATACGCACCCAAAGAAGATCGTGGTGCATTTTTCCTAATGGTTAATGCGCCAGAAGGCAGTTCGTTTGAATTCACCAAAGAGTACATGGAGCAAGTTGAGCAGCGCCTGCTGCCCTATATCGAGGCGGAGGAGTTGCATCGCGTGATCGTGCGAGCGCCGCGCAACTTCGGTAACTCAACGACATTCAACGATGGCATCGTTATCAGTGTTATGAATGACTGGGCCAGTCGCCGACCGGCCGACGAAGTCATGGCGGAGATTTCTCAGGCCATGTCGGACTTGCCCGGCGTGCGGGCGTTTCCGGTTATGCGGCAGGGCTTCGGCGGCGGTACGCGAAAACCCGTGCAGTTTGTATTGGGTGGCGGCACTTACGAGGAGCTGGCGCAGTGGCGCGATCTGTTGATAGAGAAAATCGAAGAGGACAACCCCGGGCTAACGGACATTGACAGCGACTTCAAAGAAACCAAGCCGCAGCTCAAGATTGCTATCAACAAGAACCGCGCCGGGGATCTCGGCGTCAGCAGCCAGATCATAGGCACAACGTTGGAATCGATGCTCGGTTCCCGTCGCGTGACCACGTATATCGATAACGGCGAGGAGTACGACGTTATTCTGGAAGGCGAGCGCGACTCTCAGCGCACACCAACGAACATGCAGAATATTTACGTTCGCTCCGATACCGGTGAACTGATCCCGCTATCCAACCTGGTTACTATCACGGAGTTTGCGGACTCGGGCGATCTGAACCGCTACAACCGAGTGCGCGCCATAACGCTTGAAGCCGGGTTGGCCGATGGCTATGTATTGGGTGATGCGCTCGATCATCTGCGTGAACTGGTACGTTTGCACCTGCCGGGCGATGTGACCATCGACTACAAAGGCCAGTCGCTGGACTACCAAACCAGTGGCTCATCGCTGATGTTTGTCTTCATGCTCGGCTTCGTCATTGTGTTCCTGGTGCTTGCGGCGCAGTTCGAAAGCTATATCCACCCGCTCGTTATTATTCTGACGGTCCCGCTCGCCATGACAGGTGCGCTTACCGGGCTTTTCATTACCGGCAATTCACTCAACGTGTATACCCAGATCGGGCTGATCATGCTGATCGGCCTGGCGGCGAAGAACGGAATCCTTATTGTTGAGTTCGTCAACCAACTGCGCGATCAGGGCATGGAATTTGGCGAGGCGTTGATTACGGCAGCACAGATCCGTTTGCGCCCGATCATGATGACGGGTATCACGACGATCGCCGGATCGCTGCCATTGATTCTGTCTACTGGTGCTGGCGCCGAATCCCGCGTAGCAATTGGTGTCGTTATTTTGTTCGGTGTCGCATCAGCAACGGTGTTCACTGTCTTCATCGTGCCGGTGGCCTACGACATACTGGCACGCAACACCGGCTCGCCCAGCGATGTGAAACGCGAACTCGAGATTCAGGACAAGAACCGGCAGGCAGGCGCTCCCGCATGATTCGACAACTGTTTTGGGCATGCGCCGCACTGGGCGTGGCAGGGTGCACTGTAGGGCCGAAGTATGCCGAGCCCGTTGAGGAATACTCGGATACGTGGTCACACGAAGAGAGTTCAGCCGGCACCAGGGTCACATCGTCAGACGCGATCAACACGCAGTGGTGGAACGTATTCGAAGATCCGCTTCTTGAGCAGTTCATTGCCACCGCAGCCGAGCACAATAAAGACCTGGATATCGCGATGGCCAACGTGCGAAGCGCGCGTGCTTTACGACAGATCGAGCGCAGTTCCCTTCTGCCGAGTATTGGTGCCTCTGTAGGAGGTAGTCGGACCAAGTCCAGCGCGGCCATCAGCTCGTTTAACAGTGGCCAGATTCGCAACACCTATGATGCCGGGTTTGATGCATCGTGGGAGATTGATCTGTTCGGCGCCAACCGACGCGCACTCGAAGGGTCTGACGCACGCGTTGGCGCCGCTATTGCTAATTATCAGGACGTCATGCAATCGACGCTGTCGGATGTTGCGCGTACCTATTATGAGGCGCGCGGCTTGCAGAAACGCATTGCGAACACGAAGCAGAGCACGCAGCTGCTGAAAGAAACCTTCGATGTCGTTCGGGATCGCTTCACAGTTGGAGAAACCAGCGACTTTGATTTGTCGCGTGCGCAGAGCGAGTACGAACTGACGCATGCGCGCATCCCCAATCTGGAAGGCGAGCTCAAGGTCACTATCTACACGCTGTCCGTTCTGTTGGGTCGGCCACCCGAAGCATTGCTGGCAGAGATGGAAAGCGTGCAGCCGCTGCCCGTTCCTCCTGACATGGTGCCTGTGGGCTTGCGCTCTGACATTTTGCGGCGCCGCCCGGACATTCGAGCAGCCGAACGGGCGCTTGCTGCTTCCGTTGCCGATATTGGCGCGCAAACAGCCGAGTTATTCCCGAGCTTTTTCCTGACCGGCGATATCGGTTCGCAGGCGCGGGTATTCGGCGATCTTGCGAACAGCAGTGCTGGCGTTTGGTCATTGGCATCATTTTTTCAGTGGTCGGTTTTTGATGGTGGTGCCATTCGCGCCCGGCTTGAATTGCAGGAGGCCGAAAGTGTTGCGGCGCTCGCGCAGTACGAGAAAAGCGTGCTCGAAGCGTTGCGCGATGCTGAAGCGGCCTTGTCGCGCTACGCCGAGGAGCTGGAGACGCGACAACGACTGGCGAAAGGCGTGCAAAGCCGGCGAAAAGCAGTGGCGCTGGCGAAAGACCTGTTTGATGCGGGCGAAGAGGATTACCTGGCTGTTGTCGATGCAGAACGGCAACTGATTGCCAGCGAAGACGATCTGATCATCTCCGAAACCAATTCAATTACCAAGCTGGTCGCACTGTTCGACACGCTCGGCGGTGGCTGGGAAACATTCAGCCAGGACGCAATGGACTGACTGGCGATAGTTGTCAGACCAGCTGTGCTGGTGCAGACCGTACAGAACGCATCGAAGCACCCGGAGTAGTTATGAGCCGAATCGTGCGATTTTGTCAGGGTCACGTGCAGTCGATTGCGAGCGTACTTTATCGGCATGGCTCGTTATGAAGTCTGTAACGTTCGTTCTGTCCGCACGGCGATCAGTATTTACCTGATACCGGATTTCTCTATTCCCTTACCGCGCCTGAGCACCCGCTATTGGTGAGCTGTCAACGATGGTCTTGCGATACGCCAAACGTTGTAAAGCGCCGTGACCTCGCAACTCAGGAACTGTATCGTTAGGCCGTCCTGGCTGATGGCGAAAGCATGCTCCAAACCAACGAATTGCGAATGTCTTATCCGGACGATGCCGGAGGGCTCGAGGTGTTATCCGGAGTCACCGTGTCCATCGAAGACGGTGAAACGGTAGCCATTATCGGACCGTCAGGTTCCGGCAAGACAACGTTGCTGGTACTACTGGCGGGGCTGGAACAGCCGGAAAGCGGCACGATTGAAATTGGCGGTCATCAAATGACGGGGCTTGATGGCGATGATCTGGCCGACATTCGACGCGACACCCTCGGTATCGTATTTCAGTCCTTCCACCTGGTGCCCAGCCTGACGGCGCTCGGCAATGTCATGCTGCCGATTGAAATCGCCGGGCGTGACAAGGCCCGCGAACTCGCCCGCGCGATACTGAACCGTGTTGGTCTCGCTGACCGGGAAGGCCACTATCCGTCGCAACTGTCCGGTGGCGAGCAACAACGAGTCGCCATCGCCCGGGCACTTGTGCATACCCCGCGCTTGCTGCTGGCGGACGAGCCTACCGGTAACCTCGACGTACAAACCGGTGAGAAGATTATCGAACTGCTGTTTTCACTGAATAAGGAGACGGGTTCGACAATGGTGCTGGTCACGCACGACAACGAGATTGCGAAGCGCTGCCAGCGCATTTTTCGCCTTACCGACGGCAAATTGAATGAAGTCGAGATCCCGACACTTCCTGCTTAGTTTCGCCTGGCGCGACCTGCGGGCGAGCGGTCCGTCGCTATGGGTGTTCTGCGCCTGCCTCGTGCTGGGTGTTTCTCTCATCGTTGCAACCGGCGGGTTGTACCGACTGATTAACGACGGCTTGCTTGCGGATACACGGCAGCTGCTCGGTGGCGATCTCGAGATCGATGGCAACGAGCCGCTCCCCAACGACGTACTGACGTGGGTCAGCGAACGCGGTGACGTCTCACTGGTGACGGAAGTCGACACCATGCTGGGCACGGACAGTGGAGAGTTTCTGCGGGTTGAATTGCAGGCAATGGACGCTGCCTATCCGCTGTACGGAACGCTCACCTTGAGTCCGGAGATGCCATTGACCGCCGCCACGGCGGAGGTCGATGGCCAATGGGGTGTGGCCATCGATCCGGTGCTGGCAGAACGCCTTGGCCTTGGTGTCGGTGACGAAGTGTTCATTGGCTCGCAAAACATGCGTGTGCGGGCGCTGGTAATGAATCAACCGGATCGGGCCTTGAATGCCGAATGGCGTGGCGCGCCGGTGCTGCTGGCGGAAGAAGCGCTTGAGTCCACGGGGTTGATGGGCACAGGCAGTCTCGCGGATTACGACTACCGGATACGCACCGACGTTGATCCAGTGGCGTGGCGCGCTGAATTTCGTGCGGCTTTTCCCGATGCAAACTGGCGGGTCAGAACGTTCGAAGATCGTGGTCGTCGCATCGCTGAGCGCCTCGGGCAACTGGCTTCCGGGTTGATGATCATCGCGCTCAGCACTCTGTTCATCGGTGGGCTGGGTGTCTTCAACAGTATTCAGGCGTACCTGCAACGCAAGCGCCAAACCATTGCCACGCTGCGTGCGCTGGGCCTGAAGGAAAAAGGTGTGGCGACGATCTACCTGTTGCAGGTTGCCATCATGAGCAGTGCTGCGAGTCTCGCGGGCGCGGTGTTAGGCGGTGGCCTGGCCTTAACGGGAGCTGCCGTGGTTGCCGGTGAACTGCCACTGGCGACTACCGCTGGCAGTCTCGTCTGGCCCGTAGTCGCGGGGCTGGTCTTCGGCTTGCTGACCGCATTCGTGTTCGCTATGCCTTCTGTTGGACGGGCGACTACCGTTGATCCGGCCAGCTTGTTTCGCGGTATGGGCAACAAGCTGGTGAGTCTGCCTGTGCGCTGGCTGCTGACGACGGCAATCGTCACTGTCTTGCTCGCCGGCATGGTGTTTGCCGCACTGCCAGACAAGTTGTTCGCACTGGGTTTCGTTGTGACGGTCGGCGTTCTGTTGCTGCTGCTTGATGTAATCGTCCGTGGCACCCGGCGTCTGGCAAAGCATATTGATGACAGCCCGTTGCTCGCAAAGCGGTTCGAATGGCGCCTGGCACTGGCCAACCTGCACCGACCCGGTGCGCCGCTGCGGACCATGTTGCTGTCGCTGGGTTCTGCGCTGACGCTGTTGGTCGTTTGCACGATGATTGTTTCTTCGCTGCTGCGCACGCTGAACAGCACCATACCCGCTGAATCACCGTCGCTCGTTCTGTACGACGTGCTCGACAATCAACTCGATGCTGTCGTCAATGCAATTAAATCGGACAGTGACAAGGTAAGGGTTGAAACCACGCCCCAGGTTCGTTCGCGAGTAATGGCGGTTAACGGTGTGGCGCTCGGCAGCCGCTCGCCGGCAGGTCGCGAACGGCAACGCAATGCTGTGCAGGAAGAATACGATCTCAGCTATTCGGCGAACAACATCGACGATGTCACTATTGTCGCTGGCCAATGGTGGACGGAAACAACGCCTGTACCTGCGCGGTTGGCGCTGGAAGATCGCGAAGCCGAGCAACTCGGAGTCACCGTTGGTGATGTCCTTACGATGACTGTATCGGGGAGTACCTTCGACCTGCAGTTGGACGCCGTATTCAGCCAGAAAGGAATACAAACCCGATTCTGGTTCGAGGGCATCGTGTCCGAAGGTGCCCTTGATGGCTACGTGCACCGCCATGTAGGTGCAGTGTTTGCAGATGACGACACGGCCATCGCGGCACAACGGCGAATCGCCGCAGTTGCGCCGACGGTGGTTACCGTGCGCACGGCTGCGTTGCTTGAATCAGCGCGCAGCATTCTCGGCAAGGTGGCCGCTGCTTTGTCCGTCGTCGCCGGCACGGCATTGCTGGCCAGCGCTCTGGTGCTCGTCAGTGTCATGGCGGCCGGCCGCAACCGGTTGATCTACGATGCCACAGTGCTGCATTCGCTCGGTGCAAGGCTTAGTTCGATTCACCGCAGTCTGCAGCTCGAATACTTGTTACTGGGATTGGTGACCAGCATTGTTGCTGTCATGCTGGGTTCGGCAATCGCGTACCCGCTGCTCGTACTCCGGCTGAAACTACCAACCGACGACCTGGTCATGTACGGGTTCCTGGCAGCGGCGGGGACGAGCGGCTTTGCATTAAGTATGGGCGCCCGCTATTTCCTGCGCCGTCTGCGCTTGCAGCCTGCGACGTTGTTGCGTGGTGCTAACTGAAGGTATTCACAGTGGGGTTCCCGATTCTGCGCGTGGCTTTTTCAATACTCGTTATCGAATCGACAGACACGATTCCGCAATTGAAAACCAGAAAAGTAAGCTGAAAGCTTAACGACCGTGGTTAAACCCTATTCCTCGTACAGTGTGTAGTCGCTACTGGTCATCTGTGCTGCTCGACAGCTGGATGCACGAAGTGTTGATCGCTCTCTGCTAAAGAGCAAAATTCACATTGTTCGTGAAGGCCATATCTGAATCATCAGCCAGGCTGGGACTGGTGACAGTAGACAAAGCATGATGAAAGCGCGAACACTTTGACATAGCGTTACTTCTCTATAAGTGGATCACGGGCGGTGAGGCCGCATAGTCATCGGTTACGTCGTTAGTCAATTACCAGCGGAAAAAGACTACTGGAAAATTTGCAATCTGAATTAGCGGGCAAAATTCCGCCTCATCAGTTAGGCAATCTCTTCCGTGACCTGCGCCGGGATAATCCTATTCCCATCAATCCCAGGCTCAATAGTGCGAGCGTGCCGGGTTCGGGAACCGACTTGCTGTCATCGTTGTAAATGTTGAGAATGCCGGCTGTTCGCGGATAGTAGTCGGCCGAGAACAGCGATACCGAAACATCGATCCAGGACCCGTCTGACAAAAAGCCCGTGAGCCAGTCGTCCTCAAGTTTCAGGTCCCAGCCGAATACCGAAACTATGGTGTTGCCGAAGATGCCGAAACCGTTCCCCATGTTTTCGTAGCCGAACTGTCCCCCGGATATTTCGATGGCGACTCCGCCGCCCAGAGCCCACAAGAGCCAGCCGTCATCATTTCCGCCGATACCCGCATCAAACGAGCCTCCTGAAATTGAGATCGAACCACTTTCAGAGCGCACGTTCAGTGCGTTGCCGCCTAGATTGCCTCCATTGCCGCCTGAGAACTGGCCGCCGGATATCTCGAAACCTATGCCGATGGCGCTATTGTAGATGCCATGCCCGCCGGACTGGCCGCCGTCTCCGCCCCTAATCTGCCCCCCAGAAATAGTGCCAGCAAGGCTCTCGTACCCAGTGCCCCCGAGACCGTTGCCACCCAGCTCCCCCCCATTTCCTCCGCGTATCAGTCCACCATTAATGTCGAGACCGAATACCTCGTCTGCGCTGCTGTTGCCAATTCCCGCGCCGCCAATCTGGCCGCCATCGCCGCCAACGACCTGTCCGCCGTTCACGGTGATCTCTATGCCGCCGGACGCTCGGCGTTCTACACCCATACCGCCCCGGGTTTCGCCGTACCCGCCGATCAACCGGGCGTCGTCATTGACCTCCACACGGCGCATGCCACCACTCAACGCAGCGCCGCCTCCTGCTTGTCCGATGACAAGCGCATTATCGTGGGCGATAACGGCATCGTCGCGATCGGCCCAGGTCCAGTAGTTGATCCCACCGTTGACGGTCGCATTGCCGGTTAATCTTACTGTGCTTGCGCCTCCCAAATAATGCCGTTGTATCGCCGGGTTCATATTCGTTGATTGAACATATGCACCCTGGGTCAGAGACAGGTCCGAGCCGTTCCTCAGGATGATGTTGTCGAACGTCACGGTACTCACGTCGTGAGTAAGCCCGTCATCATAGACAATGTCGGAATATGCAAAGCTCGCGAAAAGCGTAAAGCCAATTCCGCACAGTCTTGGCAGGAAAGACGAATGTAACAGTCTGGGCAGATTCGCATGCATGAACGTTCCTCGAATTTTTGTATGCGCTTTCAATGCGAAACAACAAGCAATTTTCGGTCCAAAACCGTAAGACACTGAATTGTAATAACGTATCAAAGTAAGACCATCAGCTTGAAGGTCGACATGCAAAGAATACCGACGTTCTTCGTTCATCTTGAAATTAATTAGTCACAATATGAAGTGTGAATTGCATCACACTCTTACGTGCTTGAGAGAGCGCGTCAATGTGCCAACGATCTGGAAAATGGATACAGTGAGCAAACTCGTATCCACCCTGAAAATAGCCAGGAAACAGTGCTGGTTCACACCAATTTCCGGCACCATGGCAACATTCTCCGGCATGGTTCTCACAAATGGCGAATTGGGCCGCGTACTCGTCCAATACAGGCTGTATGCATTCTTAGATGGCGGGAAACTACTGCCGCGAGCAACTGTATGAATCTCAGAGAATGGGAGAAACGTTGGGCCCGGATCGCTGGTATCCAATCAGTTCGCTGTAACGGCTTGCGTTCCAATGGGTCCGAAATGATGAATGACGTTGGCCGTCTGGCAGCGTGTAGTCTCAGCGGAAATTCGCGGCTCGAAACTACGCTTGAAAAGGCACTTATCAGCAGCCCACCTGTGCAACAATACCTATTGCTTGATGTTAACTGGCGAAGTTTACTGATGACAAGAGTAATCAGGCTGATCAATTCGTGGCGTAACGATTCCAGCAGAACGCTGGCAACTGCTTTGATGTTGATTTTGCTTACTATTGATTTGGTGTTCTTTGTCCTGCATTTCCTGCCGCTGTTCGGCGTGCTCAACAACCCGCTTTTCTCATTGGAAGAAGACGGTGGCTATCCCGAGCGATACCAGTACCTAAAGATTTTTTCGATAGTGGTATTGCTTCTTCTGGTTTCCGCAAAAGTCAAAGTGATCGGTTATAGCGTGTGGGCTGTTCTGTTCCTGTATCTCCTCCTCGATGACGCGCTGAGCATTCATGAGTCGTTCGGTCTCCACGTCGCTACGAGCCTGAACTTCTCGCCAGCTTTCGGCCTGAGGGCGAGAGATTTCGGTGAGTTGGTCGTGACGGCAATCGCGGCAACATTGCTTCTGGCACCGCTCGCGGTTTTCTATGTGCGTGGATCCATTGGATTCAAGTTTGTCTCCAGGTGTCTTTTCCTGCTACTCGTTGCATTGGCCTTCTTTGGTATTTTCATAGACATGCTGCACGTTGCGATCGATCAGGGCTGGAAAGTCAGTTTCTTGCTCGGAGCCCTGGAAGACGGAGGTGAGATGGTCGTAATGAGCGTAATGGCTGCGTACGTCTTCCTGCTTTATCACCGCAATGGAAATATTGGTGGTCTTTTGCAGTCGCCAGGTCAACGCGTTTAGCGATCTAAGGTCCGGTAAGGCTTGACTAGTCAGCTAAACCCACTGACTATGGTTGACGAATCAGCAGGGCTTCACGTCCAGCTCACTAAACGATACATCTCTGATTCTAGAGACACCGCGGGCGTAGACCGTTGAGGTGGCCAGTTTTACTACCTGCCTAATGGCGTCGTAGCTAACAGTGGTCTGATGCCAATCGGTGTTGCCTGCAGAAAACGATCACTGGTTCGTTTTTTGTTTCCGCTAGCGGCTTTCTGGACTCCCAAATGAGCATTCGCCAACGATCGGCGGCCGGCAGTTCTTGTCGGTCGGGTTCGATATCACGTCGCGAACGTGCTGACCGGTACGCGATCGAACGTGCCGAAAACGAAGGTATGACTGACAACACGGCCTGGACGAAAGCGAGGCCGAGTACAACCACGAGGACAACAAGGTATGTCACCACAGACAGGTAACGGCAGCGGACCATTCCGCCGCGGTAATGATCCAGCCGCCGATCTTGAACGGATAATCGGTCAGGGACAGGAACGACTTAAAGAAGTATTGCCGGCTGGCGGCCCAGGCACTGCCATACTGTTTATCGTCGCCGCCGCACTACTGTTCGGCGCGTGGACCTCGTATTACACGGTTCCCAGTGATTCCGTCGCAGTTGTTCAGCGCTTCGGCAAGTACGCGAAGAATGTGCAGCCCGGATTGCACTTTAAACTTCCGCTTGGCATCGATACGGCAACGATCGTGCCGGTGAAACGGCAGTTGAAACAGGAGTTCGGTTTTACGACACCCGGCGCTACGGATCCGCACCAGAGCCCTGTAGATGGCAAGCGCGAGACGGAGATGGTGACCGGCGACCTCAATGCCGCTCTGGTGGAGTGGGTTGTACAGTACCGGGTCTCGGACCCGGTAAAGTTCTTGTTTGAAGTGCGTGAACCGAGCGCGACGCTTCGTTACGTGTCCGAATCCGTGATGCGGGAAGTTGTCGGTGATCGCACCGTTGATGAGGTGATCACGATCGGGCGTCAGGAGATTGAATCAGAGGCGCTGGTCAAGATGCAGGAGCTGACAACCAAGTACACGATGGGAATCAGTATCGATCAGGTGCAGCTAAAGAATATTAATCCGCCGGGTCCGGTGCAGGAGTCGTTCAACGAGGTTAACCAGGCTCAGCAAGAGAAAGAAAAGCTTATCAACGAGGCGCGTCGTGACTACAACAAGGTCATTCCTCTTGCCGAAGGCGAGAAGGACCAGCGCATTCGCGAGGCGGACGGCTATCGACTCAAACGCATTAATGAAGCAGAAGGTGATGTTGCCCGATTCAGCGCCTTGCTGGAGGAGTACAGCAAAGCGCCGGAAGTAACCCGTCGTCGCATCTACGTCGAAACGTTGCAGGAAGTGCTACCCGCCATTCGCTCGAAGGTCATCGTTGATGACAAGGCACAGAGCATTCTGCCTCTGCTAAATCTCAATAACGAAACTGTGGAACGGCCATGAATAAACTAACCGCATTGATGGTACTGGCGGCAGCTGCCTTCCTGGTGATGATGAACTCTGCCTACACGGTCAGCGAAGTCGAGCAAATTATAGTTACGCAGTTTGGCAAACCTGTCGGCGAGCCAGTTACGACGGCAGGCCTGAAGCTGAAGATTCCGGTCATACAGCAAATAAACACGATCGATAAGCGCGTGCTCGAGTGGGATGGCAGTCCGTCGGACATGCCGACCAAAGACAAGCTCTACATTTCTGTTGATCTGTTTGCCCGTTGGAAAATCACCGATCCGCTGCAATATTTTCTAAGACTGCGTGATGAGCAAAGTGCCCAGTCGCGGCTTGACGATATTCTGGGCAGTGAGACGCGCAACGCTGTTGCGAAGCACGAGCTGATTGAGATTATCCGTACCACGAAGGACCGTGAGCCCTTGCGTGACACGTTGTTAACTACCGCTGAGCGCGAGCTCAATATGGGCGCGTTGGTTCCGATTCAAAAAGGTCGCCAGCTAGTCGAAGAAGAAATTTTTGCGGCAGCCGCCGAAAAGGTTCAGGTATTCGGCATAGAGTTGCTCGATATACGCTTCAAACGCATCAACTATAACGAGAGCGTGAGGCCGAAGATTTATGACCGCATGATCAGTGAGCGACGACAGATTGCCGAACGGTTCCTGTCAGAAGGCAATGGTGAAGCGGCTCGTATTCGGGGCAATCGTATTCGTGACCTCAACAAGATCCAGTCCGAGGCGTACCGGGAAGTCGAGGAGATTCGTGGGCTGGCGGACGCCAAAGCTACTGAGATTTATGCGAGCGCTTACAATCAGAACGCGGAGTCGGTTGCGTTCTACGAATTCACGCGCACGATGGAATCGTACAAGTTCATCATTGCCGACGGCACGACACTGGTTCTGTCTACAGACAGCGAGCTGTTCAAGTTCCTGAAGGGCATGGATCCTGACTGAATGAGCGCTTACCGCCCATTCATCTAACCAGGCTCGTTGCAGTTGACCTGTCGATAGTGTGACCGGTAGACAGGGTTCCGCTTGGACGAGGGCTGGTCGAAGCTGGCAGAGGAAAACTGCGGTGGGCCGGTACGCAAACAGGCGGGCCATATGGCCCGCTTGCTGTCAGCGGTGTGAATCGCTTTGTGTCGCCTCTATTGCGTCTATAATCCTTAGCTAAATCATGTTGTGCGGCTCTTATCGGCATACGGTTTGCGCGGTACAGCGCTCAGCAAAAGGATGCTATGACCATTACGCCAACCGTATTTCGGGTTCGCTTTCTTTGCGGACTGCTGCTTTTTTCGTTTGTGCTGGGGCTGAATGCCTGCGGTCATGCACTCGCACCGGACTTCGCCGTTCAAACTCAAAGCGCCGTAGTAGAGCTGCGCCAGGGTCCCACTCAGGCGGAGCTGGATGCGCCGACCAGGATAGTTATTCTCGGCACGGGAACGCCGATACCCGATCCGCACCGTGCCGGTGCCAGTATTGCGGTGATTCATCGCGGTGAGTCGTATCTGTTCGATGTCGGTGCGGGATCCGTTCACAACGCGACCATTGCCCGCTACAAGTACGACATTCCGTCGCTCTATCCAACCCAGATTGGGCACGTATTTGTTACGCACATGCACAGCGATCACACGCTGGATCTCGTTGAAGCGGCCTATACGATGTGGTGGCGTCGCCCGAGCGGCCTGGCCGTTTATGGGCCGAGTGGTATTGCCGAGATGGTCGAAGGCATGCATAAGATGATGGCGCCGGATACGCGTATCCGGATGTCGGGAACGCAACCGATACAGAACGCCGATGGCCGCCGTGTAAATGTTACCGAGATCGAAAGCGGCGTGGTGTTGGAGAAGGACGGCATCAAGATCGAAGCCTTCGCCGTGAACCACGGTGATGTGAGGCCGGCCTTCGGCTACAAGATCACTACGGCGGACCGCAGCATAGTCATCTCCGGCGACACGGCGGTGAGTCCTGAGCTACAAAAAATGGCGGCGGGCGTGGATGTGTTGATTCATGAAGTGATCAGCGATACGGGCCTCGCCAGCAACAGCGCCGGGTTCCAGGCGTACCACAAGCGGTCACACACGCCAGCATCATATCTGGGACAACTGGCCAGCAACGCCAAACCGGAGCTGCTGGTGTTGTACCACGGCCTTTACTACGGTGAAGCGGAAAGCCTGATCGTTGATGAAGTGAAAGTAAGCTACAGCGGTGCTGTCATTCTTGCTGACGATCTCGATATTCTTTAGGCGCGTCGACGCTTGCGTCTGTCCCGAGATGCTGGCTTAGCTTTCCGTGTTTTTCTCATACTTCTGCAGCTTCTGATATTAGGACTGCGCCAGTACGAGCGATTTCTGTCGCTCCGTTCGCACACTGTCCAGGCGCCACATCAGGCGCGATCATTGGTTCGAATCGATGTTGCGCTGGGCGACCAATAGCCGGTAGGCAGTTTGTACCGTTTCTGCAGACGGTGTGTGGCATACGTCGGTCAGTGCAGCCGAACGTCTTGAGTTCAGATCAAACAATTCGTCACGGGCCGACGACGCCATCCTATTCAGATTGGCGATGTCGCCGTGATCGTTTTCGATCTTGACTGCAGCGTAGTTCGCAAGTCGAGACAGGTCGGCGATGGCATCCCCGGCCACAGACTCGCGCCTCGCCACAAGTCGTTCATGTCTGGCAAGGACTGCGCTCGATTGCAAATGGAAAAACGGGAAGCGACTCCCGCAGCGACGTGGGGTGATATTTGGATTGCGGCGGTGAATCAATCACTGCCCGGCATTCTCCGACAGCCACTCTTCGACAATTGCCTTCGCGCGACACAGCAGCTCGGGGTGCCCGTCGCCAAGTTCATCCAGCAACAATCGCTTTTCCTGCATATAGACCCTGGCGAACCTTGGGTCGTGCGCCTGAATTGACGCGGAGTTGTCAATCAGGTCCGCCAGTTTGATGGTATGTACGCGCGCGTCACCGCGGGCAATATGCTCACGGTCGATTCGTTTGCGCTGTGCCCGGTTTCCGTCTTCGGGCCTTGATACATCGCTCAGGTATCGCACAAGGTAGGCGACATCGCTGCCAAAGCTGTTCTCTATGTCGGCGAGCGTGACTGCAGTGTCTTCAACTGTGTCGTGCAAATACGCTGCGGCTATCATGGCCTCGTCATCCACCACACTCGCAACCAACATCGCGACGCTTTCAAGGTGCACGGTGTACGGTCCGCCCGTGTATTTGCGACGTTGCTCAATCGCATTGTGCGCAGCGAATGCGAACGCTTTCGCGCTGGATACCAGGTTGCTCATGCCGTATTTCCGGGAAAGATCACGAAGGGACCCGGACATAATAGAGTAGGGAAGGCGGCGAACGCTAACCAGACGTAGGCCGCGATTGGTTTCGTGATCTAACAGCAGTTGCGTCGGCATGGTTTTTCGACCCCGGCCGAAACTGCAAACCTTAGAGCGTTCGAATTTGTAACCGGCGAACTGACTGAGCATCTGCACGTGACTCGCGCAAGTGTCTCTGGCTCTCCGTTTTCACTCTCGCACGAACGTCGGGTGCAAAATAGTAACCCCTGAACGGCCTCGAACGATGGTTGGTATTCCGGCTGGTCGATCGCGCTTGTCGGCTCACTGTCACTTCTGAAATCACTTTGTGAATGGTGTGAATCACATCTGCGTCCGGGCAATATTGCTATACTGCAACGACTACTAGGTCTTCAGGACAGTCTGAGCGCGGATGTGAAAAACGACACCAATATTGACCGTCTGCTAGAGGCTGCATCGACAGGTGATCCTGATGCCAAGCATGAGTTCTACGAGTGCATATACGGCGAATTGAAATCACTGGCGAGTTCGCATCGTCGACGGTGGACGGGCAATGACACGCTGAACACTACCGCGCTGATCAACGAAGCCTATGTCAAGCTGGCGAAGACCGAGCTGAGCGGTTTTAACGACCGCAGCCATTTTTTTGCCACCGCATCCCGTGCGATGCGCCAGATCCTGGTCAATTACGCCCGGCAGTTTAAAGCGGCAAAGCGCGGCGCAGACCCGATCAAGGTGACGTTCTCCGAAGCAATGTTGCACAGTGAACACACGCTGGACGATTTGCTGCACATCAATAATCTGCTTGACGACCTGCAGCGGGACAACCCCCGTCACTGCCAGATATTTGAATGCCGCGTATTCGGCAACATGACCATCGATGAAACCGCAGCCGTTGTTGGTGTGTCGGCCGCGACAGTGAAACGGGATTGGGTATTCCTCAGCGCCTGGATTTACAGGGAACTGCAGATCGATCCCGATACCTGAAGTCTCAGCCTGCATTTAATGGGTGTCGCATGCCGCTATCCGAACGCACAAGGGAACTCTTCGACCACGCGCTGGAGCTGGATGAACCGGCCCGCGCACAGTTTCTTGATGATGTCTGTGGTAATGATCAAGTGCTTCGTGCCGATGTTGAATCGTTGCTTGCCGCGGCCGATAAATCCGGGGTTTATTTCGAGCGTTTTTCCGCCGAGGTAGGTTTGCCATCACAAGAGGCTGTTGACAGCCCTCTGCCGGCAAATAAGCAGGTTGGACAGTGGCGTTTGCTGAAACTGATCGGACGCGGCGGCATGGGGGCTGTGTACCTCGCCGACAGAGCCGATGGTCAGTTTGAAAAACGTGCCGCTCTTAAAGTTCTGCCCATTGGTCTGAGCGATGAGCGCTCGCGTGCGCGTTTTCTTACGGAGCGCCAGATTCTCGCTCGACTGGTACACGACAATATTGCCCGGTTGCTGGACGGCGGCGTTACGGAAGACGGCACCCCGTACTTCGTCATGGATTTTATCGACGGCGTACCTATTGATCGTTTTTGCAACGAACAGAAGCTGGGCATTCGTGACCGTTTGTTGTTGATGCTGCACGTTGCCCGAGCGGTACAATTCGCGCACCGTAACCTGGTCATCCACAGGGACTTGAAGCCCGGCAACGTGCTGGTCGAGTCGTCCGGGCACGTGAAGCTACTCGACTTTGGTATCGCCAAGACACTCGAACCGAATGACGACGAGCCACAACTGACGCGCCATGCGCTGCGACCGGTAACACCGGCGTTCGCAAGTCCGGAGATGTTGAGCGGGGCAGTTGTTGATGTCACCACAGACGTCTATTCACTTGGTGCGTTGCTCTATCTCTTGTTGACCGGCAAAGCACCGCTCAGCTATGACGGACTCGGTCTCGTTGAAATGCAAACGCATGCCCGGGAGTTTTCGCCAAACGCTGTCAGTCAGCTGAACCCGCTGGCAAGCAGTGACATCGATGCAATCGTTTCAAAGGCACTGGCAAAAGAAAGTGCACTGCGCTACGAGTCGGTGCAAAGCTTTGCCAATGACATCGAGAATCATCTGGACGGCTTGCCGGTGACCGCTCGACCACCATCGGCGTGGTATCGCATGCGCAAGTTTGTGGGTCGACATCGGGTTGCGGTTGCGTTCGGACTCTTCGCTGCAATCAGTATCGCGACCATTGCAGGCCTCGCAGTAACGTCCGCTATTCAATCCGATCGGCAGTCGCAACAAATTGCCCTCGCGCTGACCCGCGCGGAACGCACCAAAGACTTCCTGATCAGTATCTTCGACGCTGCCGGGCCCGGTCGGGACGCCGCCGAGCTCACGGCTCGCGAAATACTGCTTGCCGGCAAGCAGCGAATAGGTGAAGAGCTCGGCGACCAACCGGAAGTGCAGGCCGATTTGTTAGGTACGATTGCCGGCGTATACGGCTCGCTCGGTCTTTCCCGCGAATGGCGGGAAGCACTGTCGGAGGAAGTGCGCTTGCGGGAGCAACTGGCGGGTTCCAATAGCCAGGAATATGTCGATGCGCTGCTCTTTCTGGCTCAGGCAGAAGAGCAGGATGGCGAGTACGACATTGCGCTGGAACACGCTTTGCAAGGTCTGGCGCTCCAGGAGCAGCTTGACAGCCGATCGGGGCAGGGCACGGCGCACTTTCGTCTGGCCCGAATCCGCCACCTGCAAGGGGACTTCGAGCTGGCGAACTCGGGTTACCGTGAGGCGCTGGCGATTTTCGAGAGCGAACTGGGTGGCGACAGCGAGCAAGCGGCCGAGGTAAAAATCGGTTTGGCTACTTTGCTGAATCATCAGCAGCAATATGCAGCCGCGCAACAGTTGTTGTCCGAAGCCATGGGAACCTACGAAAGTCTGGGCTTGATGGACCTGCCACAACGTACGGATATCTACCTTGCACTGGCGGAGTCGTTGCACAAGTTGAATCGATTTGATGAGGCAGTGGCAATTCTGAACCAGGCGTACGCAAAGAATGAGAGCCTTGTGGGGCCGGATAATTCGTACAACATGTTTGTTGTGAATGCGCTGGGTAAAGTAGCGATGGATCAGGGCGACTTTGACCTGGCCGCGAGCAGCTTTGCCGAGGCAGGGCGGCTGGTTGAGTTGTTTACCCCGCAAAGCCCAAACCTCGGTTTCGCCATGGCAAGACTTGGTGAGACGTATCTGCGCAGTGACCGGTGCGATCGCGCGCAACCGGTTTTGCAGCGGGCCGAGCAGCTGTTTCAGGAACGGCTGGCCAGTCACTGGCACCTTGGTGTAGTTCGGTGGCAGTTAGGTCTTTGCCTCCTTGAAACGAAGGACTACGAATCGGCGGAAGAACTGATACTGAGTGGTCTTCGAACCATTGAGGCTCAATGGGGCAGGGAGCACGAAGCCACCCGGGATGCACTGGCAGCCGCCGACAGATTGTATGCCGCGTGGGACAGGCCGGAGCAGGCCGACCACCTGCGGCAGAATCCCTGACCCAACGCCGGCAAGATGTCGGCTGGCGGCATTCGCGTGCTGGCTGTGCCGTTCTGCGCGCAACGAAGCTCTCTGATCAATAAGGCAAAAGCCCTGCCGAAACAGTGAGTGCTGCCGACCGGCACGCCCAGCTGATGAATTTCTCAAACGGTGAGCCACTTTCAGGCCAATTCGTGTTTGTACTACCAGCGAATACCCGATTAGAGGACTCAGCCGTGAAACCTGATTGCAATGCCCCGCGTTCCTGCCGTCTGCGAACTGGCACGACATCGTCGTTCGTTCTGGCAATGGCCTGTGCCCTGTTACTTGCCGCATGCGGTGGTGGTGGTGGCGGAGGGGGTGATACGCAGGCTCCTCCTCCGCCACCGCCACCACCACCGGCGACAGATACGACGCCGGATGCCTACGCGTTCACCAATCAGTCCGACGTTGATCAGAATGCCGAGATCGAGTCGGAGCCGGTTGCGATCACCGGCATCAACGCGGCCGCCTCGGTAAGTATTAACGGCGGCGAATACTCGATCGACGGCGCTGCTTACACGAGCAGTGCGGGCACTATTGATAACGGCCAGGAGATTCGCGTTCGGCTGACATCATCAAGCGCTTTGACGACAACGGTCGATGCAACGCTGTTGATTGGCGGCGTGGCAGCGACGTTCAGTGTGACAACGCTGGCTGACACAACACCGCCACAGTTTTCTGTAGCGTTTCCACCGCAACGATTTCGAACGGATGGGGATTCAATCATCGTACGTGGCACGGCAACGGACGATCTCAGTGAGATCAGTCGTGTCAGCGTGAACGGTGTTTCGGCTGATAGCGATGATGGCTTTGCGACGTGGTCAGCGACTGTGCCATTGGTCCCCGGCGCGAACACATTGCAAGTCGAAGCTGAAGATGCAGAAGCAAACACGGACTCGGCCGCTGTGGCAAACACCAGAAGTGAGCCTTACATTCGCCAACTTCTGGATGTGGCGGTGGACTCCGACACGGATCGAGTCTATGTAGTGGACTCATCCACGACCGAATCTTTCCTTTCTTCGATTGTCGAGTTGGACCTGACAAGCGGCACCCGAACTGTTCTGTCCGACAACAGCTCACTCGACGGGGACCTTCGCTACGGCGCGCTGACAGGTATCGAACTTGATCCGGCCAATGATCGGATCATCGCGGTTGATGGCAATCGGCGAAGGCTGGTGACTGTTGATCGAACCACGGGTATTCCCACAATACTGTCCGCCGCAGGAATTCCGAATGACGAGAATAATCTGGTCTCGCCCAGAGGCCTTGCACTGGATCTTGCTCGCAACCGAGCGCTGGTGGCCGATGTAAGTCTTGGCGCTGTCGTAGCCGTTGACCTGTCGACCGGCGTACGGACGATACTGTCCGATGGCACGACCCCCAATCCCAGGAATGTCTTTGTCAATCCGGCCAGTATCGTAGTGGACAGCATTCGAGATCGTGCGTTGGTGTTAGATGTAAGCACCGACACTTTGCTGGCCGTGGACCTGGCAGACGGGAATCGAACGGTGTTGTCCGCCAATGACTTTCCGGATAGCGACAATGCTTTTGTTAGTCCTGTATCTGTCGAGCTGGACATCGGCCGGGATCGTGCGTTGGTCAGTGACATTTCAAGATCGTCCAGGGGGATGGTGCTGGCTGTTGACTTGACGTCGGGAGTGCGGACTGTGTTTTCTGATAACAACGGTGCTAACACCAATGTTTTCCTGGACAGTATCGATGGCATGTCGCTCGACCCAATCAAGAACCGGGTAATCGTCGTTGGCGCAAAGGAATTAAGAGATGGTAATGCCGAGATACAGGAAATCGATCTGACGACGGGGGTGCGTAGCCGTCTTGCAAGTAACAGCACACCGTCCGCAGACTCGTCATTTGCGGTTCCCACTCTGATCGCATTCGACAGTGGTCGCAACCGCTTGCACGTCTTTGACTTCGAAGAAAGGGCTTTGCTCGCGGTAGACCCGGTTGATGGCGTCGCAAGTATTCTGTCGGACAGCACGGTACCGAATGCCGAGATTCCATTCGTAGATGTGCTGAGCTTCGCTTCGGATGACGCCAATAATCGTCTACTGGTACTGGATAATTTTCGCGATAGACTCTTGGCAGTCGATTTGGATTCGGGCATTCGCACAGTTTTTTCTGACAGTTCAACTCCAAACGCCAGCAATCCGTTCGAGCGTCCTTTATTCGTATCAGTCGACAGTACAAACAACAGAGCGTTGGTACTCGACGTATCGCCCGATCTGCGGCTAATTGCGGTCGATCTTGAGACGGGGGAACGGAGTGTCTTCGCAGGCTCGCTGGATGGGTTATCAGCCGTTAATGGGATGGTTGTTGACCAGGCCAATAACCGATTGCTGCTTGCCCCTTTCAGGGGCGGTTCCGTCGAGGTAATTGATCTCGACTCCGGTTCACACACGGTCTTGTCAGGGGCCGGAATTCCGGACAATGACAATCTTCTCGAGCTATCAAGTGCGATTGCTATTGACACTGCCGGCAATCGCGCGCTTGTAGGCGGTAGCCTGGGGTCCTCAGGTGGAGAGGTGGTGATGGCAGTTGACTTGACCTCCGGCGTGCGGACGCTGTTATCAGGCGGCACGTCCGGAGGGCCAGCGAACGAAATAGCGCAGCTTCGCAGAATTTCGGTGGATCCGGTTACCGGTCGAATCTTTGTAGTGGATGCGCTTGAGGCCGCGGTCTTCGAGATTGACCCGGTCAATGGCCAGCGTGTCATATTGTCCCGTTGACACAAACGGCGTGACAATGTGCAGAGCCATGCTTTGGGTGCGATGTTCGTGTAGCTGTATGCTGGCGGTACTTAGTCAGTGACAGCAATCTGCTTCAGTTCACAGAGTTTTCTCAGGTTTCTGGCACCCATAGTGGCGTAGGTCATTGGATCAGCAACGGCCGGGTCCTGCTCGGCCTCGACCACCAGCCAGCCTGCGTAGCCAGACTTCTTCAAGCCGTCGAACAGCGTAGCAAAATCGACATCGCCATCACCCGGTACGGTGAAGACGCCATTCAGTACGGCGTCCAGAAAGCTGAGATTGCGGTTCCGGGCATCACGGCACACGCTCATGCGCACATCTTTGCAGTGCACGTGATTGATTCGGTCAGCGTAACGTTCTTGTATCACGACCGGATCGACGCCGGCGAAAGTCAGGTGCCCGGCATCCAGCAGCAGGCCGACACTGGGTCCGGCATGCGACATCAGTGCATCGATATCCCGTTCGTTCTCCACGACGGTGCCCATGTGATGGTGATAGGCCAGTTGCACACCTTGCGACAGGCAGTAGTCGCCGAATTCTGTGAGCTTCCTGCCGAACATGACCCATTGTTCGTCGCGCAGCTGAGGGCGGTCGGAGAGAGAGGCGCTGCGATCGCCGTGCACGCAGCCGGTCACTTCGCAGCAGACCATTACCGTGGCGCCCAGTGATTTGAGCAAGTTGAGGTGCTCGCTGCAGGCGGCGATTTCTTCCAGAACGGAACGCGTCATCAACCGCAGGCTGTACCAGCCGGATACAAGACGCAGTCCGTGGCCGTCCAGTATCGGCCCAAGCACTTCCGCCTGGCGGGGAAACTTGTTGCCGAGCTCGAACCCGGCATAGCCGGCCAGCTTGCCTTCGCGGAGGCAGGTGTCGAGCGACGTATCCGCACCCAATGATGGGAGGTCGTCGTTGGTCCAGGTGAGGGGGTTAATGCCAATTCGTACGGTCATCTGTGCGCCATCAATAAGGTTGTTTTTGTTTGCCGGCTTCGTAGTCAGCCCGTGCCGTGTTGACCGACTGTGCTGTCGATACTTCCGGCACGGCGACATCCCACCACTGTCCGCCGTCGGTAGTCGTGAACGGGTCGGTGTCCAGTGCAATCAGGTACGTACGATCGGCGTTCTTTGCCCGGTCGATAGCCGCTTCCAGTTCAGCGATACTCTCGACTTTTTCAGATAACGCACCCATCGCTGCGGCGTGCCCGGCAAAGTCAATCGTCGGGGCTCCCGCGTCTGCAGAAAGGCAGTCGTCAAGCAGGTTGTTGAACGAGGTGTTGCCAGTGGCGTTTTGCAGCCGGTTGATACAGCCGAAGCCGCGGTTGTCCAACACCACGACGATGAGTTTTTGCCCGAGCATGACGCTGGTCGCCAGCTCCGAGTTCAACATCATGTACGAGCCATCGCCAACCAGGACGATCACATCGCGATCCGGCTCCGCCATTCTTACGCCCAGTCCGCCGGCAATCTCGTAACCCATGCACGAATAGCCGTATTCAACGTGGTAGCCCTTGCTGCGATCCGTGCGCCACAACTTGTGCAACTCGCCAGGCAAACCACCGGCGGCACAGACCACAATATCGTCCGCATCGGACGCGCGTTTCACCGCGCCCAGCACCTGTGCATCGGATGGCAGTCTGGTCCTTGTTTCTATGCCGGTGGCTGCGGTTACCTGGTCGTAGTAGTGGTTCCAGCCGGCGATGCCGTTGCTCGCTCGTTGCTGCCACGCCTGTTCTGCGCGCCAGCCGGGCAAACCCTCGCTCAGTGCGTGCAAGCCTTGCCGCGCATCAGTCACCAGCGGCAGAGCGTTGTGTTTGTTCGCATCATGTTTGGCAACATTAAGCTGAATGAGCCGGGTTGCCGGGTTGCGGAACAGGGTTCGGGACGCCGTTGTGAAATCCTGCAGCCGGGTGCCGACCGCGAGAATGACATCCGCGTTCTCGGCCAGCTCGTTGGCCGCGGTGGTACCCGTTACGCCAATGGCGCCGACGTATTGTGGGTGATCCCAGGCCAGTGCCCCTTTACCTGCCTGCGTCTCCGCCACGGGTACTCCGTGCGTTTCCGCAAAGCTCCGCAATGCGTCGGTGGCCTCCGAATAATGCACACCGCCGCCGGCAATCAACAGGGGGTTGCGCGCGGACTTCAATGTGGCAATTGCCTCGGCCAGCTCGCGGGCATCCGCGGGTTGGCGACGCAGGTGATGAACCGTTTCTTCAAAGAAGCTGGCAGGGTAATCGAACGCTTCTGCCTGGACGTCCTGGCACAGTGCCAGCGTTGCCGGGCCGCAGTCTTCTGCGTCCGTCAGTGCGCGGATAGCAGCGGGCAGGCTCGTTATGATCTGTTCCGGACGGGCGATTCGATCGAAGTAGCGGCTCACCGGTCGGAAGCAGTCGTTGGTGTTCATACCAGGATCGCCTGCCCACTCAATTTGCTGCAATACAGGGTCGGGTGTGCGCGAAGCGAAGACATCGCCGGGCAGGAGCAGGACCGGCAGCCGGTTGACGTGCGCGAGTGCCGCCGCAGTAACCATGTTGGCGGCACCGGGTCCGATGGAGGTTGTGCACGCCATCATGCGGCGCCGGTTCCTGGCCTTGGCATACGCGATGGCCGCGTGCGCCATGCCTTGCTCGTTGTGTCCGCGGTAAGTTGGCAGGGAGTCTCTGACCTGATGCAGTGCTTCTCCCATACCGGCAACGTTGCCGTGGCCGAATATGGCGAAGACGCCCGCAAACAGCGGTTCGATATTGCCGTCCACTTCGGTCTTCTGGGCACACAGGTACCGAATGAGGGCCTGCGCCATAGTAAGTCGAATTGTTTTCGCCATCAGAACTACCTTAGCTGACTGTACGGTTGCGCCAATAGCCGACCAGATTGAGATAATTTGCGGCGACAACGTTCACGAATTCTTCATTGTCTATTGTGCCGGAAAACCACTGCCGGCTGGGTTCTGAGAATAGTGAGCGGCCAACCGTAAAGCCTTTGCAAATATCAAAACCGGCACTGGCATTAAAACCTGCCTGCAGTTCTCTTACCGGAGCATCCAGGCCAAGCAGTACTACGCCGCGGCAATGCGGAGCACGCTTCTTGATGACGTCGCTGACATTCTGCCAGGCTGCGCGGCTCATGCAGGGCAATTTCCACCAGTCCGGGCGAATATCCAGGTTGTACATGCGGGTGAGAATGCTGGCCAAGATCGCATCATCGGCGCCAGCACCGGCGGCAGGTATGATTTCCAGCAATAGTGTATGACCGGAAGTGCAGCAGGCGCTGTAGAGTTCCTTGATCTGCCGTTCCTGTTGCTGCCGCAGCGCAGGCTCATCGTCCAGGTTGTAGTACACCAGGCACTTCACGACATGCTCGAGTGGCCAGGTCTTCAGCCGGTCGCCGATCGAGCGACCGCCCTCCAGTTCGAGCGGGTGCGACCCGGGCACTTCCACCGGGCGGGCAATCCACCAGCCGCGGCCGGTTGCTTCATTCAATGCGTCCTGGCCATAGGTGTCGTCGCAGATAATGCCGACAGAACCGTTGAGGTCGGCTTGTTGACACGCTTTTTCCACGGCCCGAACCAGCAAGCTTTTCAGGACAGGAATACGCTGCGCATCTGCTCCGGCTGTTCTTGCCATGCTGTGCAGCTGTGCCCGATGGTCGAACGCCAGTGCACAGATTTCATTGATTTCTTTTGGTGCACGATTGGTTACACGGTGCAGGTAATTGAGTTCCGCGTCTTTGTCCGGGTGTGTAATCTCGCTTGCATGCGCAAGGTAATAATCGAGTTCTTCGGCGGAGGGAATCGCGGGCGCACAGCCGTGACGGGATACTACCAATGCACCGCAGGCGTTTGCATAGGCCTGGCAGGTTGCCGGCGGCTCGTCGCGCAACCACCCTCGCAGAAAGCCTGCCATGAACGCATCGCCGGCACCAAGGACATTGAGTACTTCGACTTCCACACCGGAAAAGACCGACAGCTTGTCCATCTGTGACGGAATTTCGCCGTCCAGCAAGGTGCAGCCCAGTTTGCCCAGTTTGAGCACAATGAGCGCGTCCGTCAGTGAGCGAATCGTCTTGAGGGCTTCGATAGTGTCATCGGTGCCACCGGCAATGTGAATTTCTTCTTCGGTACCCACCAGCAGATCACAATGCGGTAGTACTGACTGGAGGTGTTGCGAAACGTTGTCCGAGGAAACGAAACGGGTTTCGCCGTCGCCTCGTCCGGTCAGACCCCACAGTACCGGACGGTAATCGATGTCCACGATGACTTTGGTACCTGCCGCTTTGGCGTATTCAATGGCTTTGCTGCTGGTCGCAAATGTCTCGGGCGTGGAAAAGTGAGTGCCCGTGATCAGCAGCGACTTGCTGGCGCCAATAAACTCCGGCGAGAAATCGGTTTCCGCGATCGCCATGTCGGCGCAGTTGTCGCGGTAGAAAACCAGTGGAAAGGTATCGCGATCCTTGATGCCAAGGATCGCGAGCCCGGTCAAACGCTGTGGGTCCGTCGCAACGTGGCTCACATCGACACCGCCTCGCGCCAGTTCTTCGCGGACGAAACGGCCCATATGTTCGTCGCCCACGCGAGTCAGCATGGCAGACTTCAGACCAAGTCGAGCTGCGCCAAAGGCGATATTGCCCGAGGATCCTCCCAGGTATTTCGCGAAGCTACTGACGTCTTCCAGGCGGGAGCCCACTTGCTGGCCGTACAAATCCACGGCGGCTCGACCGAGGCAAATAACGTCAATTGCTTTCTGCGTTACCATAAAAATACTCTGCTAAGACTGGCGGTTGTGCTTTGAAAACCAGGCGGTGATTCCAGAATTTTCAAGAAATTCGTTTATTCGTCAGGCGGCCTAGAATAGAATACATATTCTATCGATACAAACTTGTTAGCATTTAAATTTCAAATTGCTTGAATCGAACTGAGGGGTTAGGACTTGGAATCTGTGGAAGTCATTGAATTGTGCATTTTTGGCGCCGGTCGCATTGGCAATATTCACGCGCGCTGTCTGCATCAAAACCCCAGAACGCGTCTGCGTTATGTCGTGGATACTAACCGGCCGGCGGCGGAAGCGTTGGCCGCCGACTGTGGCGCACGAGTCGTGGACACAGAAACCGCGCTCAATGATCCTGAGGTGCGGGCCGTGGTTATCGCAAGTTCGACGGATACTCACGCGGACCTGATCGAACGGGCCGCGAAGGCCGGCAAAGCGATTTTTTGCGAGAAGCCCATCGACTTGGGGCTCGAGCGCGCCAAAGAGTGCGCTGCTGTCGTTCGAGAGCATAAAGCGATCTGCGCGTTGGGCTTCAATCGCCGTTTTGATCCGCAGTTCTCGGCGCTGAAGGCGGCTGTCACCAGCGGGCAGATAGGTGATCTTGAAATACTCGCGATTACCAGTCGGGATCCTTCACCACCTCCCGCTGGCTATATTGGCAGTTCCGGCGGCATGTTTCGCGACATGATGATTCATGATCTGGATATGGCGCGCTGGATCATGGGTGAGGAACCCGTCGAGGTTTTTGCTACTTCCAGTTGTCTGGTCGATCCCGCGATCGCTGCCGCAGGCGATGTCGATACGGCCCTTGTGACCATGAAGACAGAAAGTGGCAAGCTGTGCCAAATCAACAATAGCCGCCGAGCTGTGTACGGCTATGACCAGCGGATCGAAGCATTCGGTTCGTTGGGAATGCTACAAGCCAGAAACATGAACGAGAACAACCTCGTATTGACGAACAGCCAGGGTTCTTCCGGCAGCAAGCCGCTGGCGTTTTTTCTCGAGCGCTATGCTGATGCGTATCGTATTGAGCTTGAGAGCTTCGTGGATTGCATTCTGGGACGCAGCGAGTTGCTCGCAAACGAAAAAGATGGCGTCCGCGCGCTGGAGCTGGCCGAGGGCGTTATTGAATCCAGCAAGACCGGGCGTGCGGTTGCGGTCTGAGTTGATCCATACATCCATACCTGAGGTTTCCAATGTCACGATTATTATCTCGTCCACACGCACCTGACGAACAGGGTCTTATTCAGAAGATCACGCCGCAATCAGCGGGCTGGCAATACGTCGGCTTTGAGGTCTATCAACTGAAGGCCGGGCAGGCGCTGGAGCAGGACTCCCAGTCAGACGAAGTGTGTCTGGTAATCGTGACTGGCAAAGCCGACATTGCCACAAATGAACAGGCCTGGACCGCTCTCGGTGAGCGCGAGAGCTTGTTCGAACGCAAGCCGCCGTTCAGTGTTTATGTGCCGCCGAATGACCACTTTCGTGTTGTGGCCACGACTGACCTGGAGCTTGCTGTGTGCAAGGCGCCGGCAAGTGGCGAATATCCTGCGCGGTTGATCACGCCCGGGGATTGTCGCTACGAAGTACGCGGCGAGGGCACCAATCAGCGCATCGTTTGCAACATTCTTTTCGATAACTTTGCCGCGGAAAAGCTCCTGGTTTGTGAGGTCATTACGCCAGGTGGCAACTGGTCCAGTTACCCGCCGCACAAGCATGACCGGGCGATCGAGCATCAAGAAACACAGTTGGAAGAAATTTACTTCCACAGAGTTAATCCGCCACAAGGCTTCGCTTTTCAGCGGGTTTACACCGACGACCGGAGTATTGATGAAACGATGACCGTCGAAAATCACAGCGTAGTGATGGTTCCCGAGGGCTATCATCCGGTAGGCGCGCCACACGGTTATGACTTGTACTATCTGAATGTGATGGCGGGCCCTGAGCGCAACTGGGTGTTCAATAACGACCCCCAACACGAGTGGATCGTTAACTCATAAAGAAAGCTCGCTAGGTGTTCTCGGGCTCAGTCGCTTCGGCGTCTTCTTTCTTCTTGCCCCGAAAAGCCAGCGCAGTGACGAGTGTTTGCGCAATGCACATTGATGCTGTCAATGAATGAAACGAATGAACGGCTGCATCATGAACCTCGATAAAGGCGCGGGCAGCACTTGAGACCGGGCTCAGCAAGCTATCAGTCATGACGATAACGGGTATGTCGCGTTTCGACGCCATTGCAACAATTTTCGCGGTATCCGTTGAGTACGGTGGAAACGTGATTGCAATCAGTACGTCGTTTGGGCGCATGGCCTGTGCATACTCAAACATCATGCCGCCGACGCCGTCCAGCAAATGCGCTTTGCAATCAGCGCGATTCAAGGCGTAACCAAGATAGGCGGCGATCGGAAAAGAGCGTCGCTGCGCAATGATGTACACGTTGTCGGCCTGTTCCAGCAAATTGGTGGCGATCTTGAGTTCCTCCGACAGACGGCCTTCCATCAATTCGTTGAGCGATGCAATGCTGGATCGGCAATATTGCATCAGCAAGGAGTGGGTGACGTCCTGTCCGGAGAATACTTCGGCGCCGTCAGTGGCCTCTATTGAGCGGATGCGTTCGCGGTAGCTTGCGGAGCGTTCTACGACCCGGGTCTGAAAAGTCTTCTGCATCTCGCTGAAGCCGGAGTAGCCAAACTTTTTGGCAAAGCGAATCAACGCCGACGGTTGTACATTCGCTCGCTTGGAAATGACGGCAATTGTTTCCAGTGCCATGTCGGTCGGGTGTTCAAGCGCAAACGTGGCGATCTGATGGAGTCGGCTGCTGAGCGAAGCGTGTTCTGCTGAGATTGCATCGCGAAGGGTTTCAAAGCTCTGGTATCGCGGTCCTGTCATCGGTTGTCCCCCGAAAGGTCGATTATTATTATGGTCTACCAATGGAATATATTTTCCAGAGTAGCTTACTTTACCTTGTTTCGGCCAATATGGGCTAAACACCAGCCAGTGGGCCGCCGGCTGGATCGAAGGGTCTCCCGACAGTGGCCAGACAGGATGTGAGCCGCTGGCACTTCACTCTGTTGCCTCAGCAATCGGTGCAGAACAGGCGCTCTTAGAGTCTCAAATGCGCATACCCACGGCCTTACGCCATGCGACCGGCGGCCTGTCTTTGAGCTGTGGTTTAAGGTTACCCAGTTGCAACGTGATGCTTTGCGGTCGCAGGCAATGCACACGCAGCGCCGCCCCAAAACAGAAAAAACGTTCTATTTTGTCTAGATGCGGCACGATTGTTCTGTTACTCTCCGCCTTCATTCCAATTTTTCGGGTCGTACCGGGTGCTTCCAGCTGTTCAATCTGAACGGCAAGCGGGAAGTAATGGTAGGGGAGACAACTAGAATGTTTGTAAAGCAAAGCTCGTTGGGTCGGACGTGTGCTGTGGCATTTGCCGTGGCGCTATCCTGTGGGGGCGCGGTCGCGCAAGAGACCAAAGACGGCGCTAATTCTTTGGAAGAAATCGTAGTGACGGGCACCAGTTCGTCAACCAGAACAAAGCTGGAATCGTCCGTTGCGATTACTACTATGGACGCTGAAGCTCTGGCACGTGAAGATGCTTTCAGTACCGCGGACATTCTCGAAGTCGTGCCAGGCCTTTGGGTCGAGGATTCCGGCGGCGAGATAAGTAACAACGTTGCACCGCGAGGCCTTGGCGGTGGCGCGGCATTCCGCTTTATCAGTATTCAGGAAGACGGCTTGCCAGTCAGCTATGACAATGACCACGTCGATACTCAGCAACGGCAGGACATTACGATCTCCCGAATGGAAGCCATTCGCGGCGGTACAGCCGGTATTCTGACGACGAACGGCCCCGGCTCAATCGTCAACTTCATTACTCGCAAAGGCACCGAAGATCCGGAAGGCAGTCTGCGATTCACCGTCTCTGACTACGGAACGCGACGCACAGACCTGTTCTACGGTGCGCCGGTCGATGATGAAGGCAAATGGTTACTCGGAATCGGTGGCTACTACCGCACCAGCGACGGTATCCGCGACGTCGGTTTCACTGCTGACCGTGGCGGCCAGTTGCGTGCGAGCCTGACCCGCAAACTGGACGACGGCGAATTGACGTTCACGATTAAGAACATCAACGATCACAACACCTTCTATCTGCCAATTCCTGTCAATAACCCGGACAGCGATCCATCAAGCATTCCGGGGATTGACGCTTCAACTGGCACTTTGCTGGGTATCGGCACCTCGCGAATCACCCATCGCACCCCAGAAGGCGTTGGCCAGACCAATATGGAAGATGGCTACCACACGAAGCTGAACAGCTTTGGCGTCAACTTCCGCAAGGAAATTGACTCGAACTGGTCCCTTGACATTGCTGCACGGCAGACAACCTGGAGCCTGAACGCCAACGGTATTTTCCCTTGGGGTCTTCAGGACGGTGCTGAACGCCTGCAGGACGCTGATGTCCAGGCCGCGGTAACCGCGTTCGGCGGCGCCAGTGCAGCTTACCGTTACGCTGATTCCGGCGCCTTGGTATCAGATGTCGCCAACCTGAACGGCAACGGCCTTACAACGCTCGGTATTGCCATCGACCGCGACAGAAGAACCGAAGAGTTCATGGGCAACATCCGCCTGAACCACGAAACCGACAACAACAGTCTTGCGTTCGGTGTCTTGTTTGCTGACAAAGTTCTGAATGGCTACAACACGAAGAGCTCTTTCATCCTGTCGGACGTTAAGCACAATGCCGACCTGCTGGATATTGTTATTCTTGATGCGGCTGGCGAAGAAGTTGGAACGTACACCGACAATGGTGTCTACAGCTACGGCATTTGGCTGGACGATTCCACCGGTGACGTCAAGTCAACGTCGCTGTACATCAATGACGAGTTTCAGGTTAACGACAAACTTCGAATTGATGCTGGAACACGCTACGAAGTGGCTGAATTCAACGCTTCAACCGGCAATACCGCACGACAGACATTGGAAGGTGGTAACGACAATGTTTGGGTAAATGACACGGCTAACTGGTTTGACGGTTCTTACTCGCATCGTTCGCGCGAGTACAAGGAATGGTCATTTACTGCTGGCGCCAATTACAAGATCACCGACCGGTTCGCAGTCTACGGACGTTGGGCTAACTCCTATCAGACAACGGGTGTTGGTAGTTACGGTGGATTGGCAGAGCCTGTTGCTGATCTGACGTTCTCGGAGTTCGGTACGCGTTACTTCGGTGAAAACATCTCACTCTCACTGGTGCTGTTTAATACCGTATTCGAGAACCTGGGCTTCGGCGCCCGCAACCAGGCGACTGGTTTAACCGAGCAAATCACCATCGAAACCGACACCACCGGTGTTGAGTTCGAAGGTGAATGGAATGTCGCTGACGCATTCACGATTGCCTTCTCTGGTGTGTTTCAGGATTCGGAAGTTCTGGGAATTCCTGCCGGAGACGTCAACGAAGCGTTTAATGGCAACATGGTTCAACGCACGCCGGATACGCAGGTACGCCTGATCAATACGTTCCACAGTCCTGTAGGCGATTTCTTCCTGACAGCCCACTACCTGAGCAAGCGTTTTGCTGATTTGGGTAACACCGTCGAGCTGGATGCCTACCACACGCTGGATCTTGGCTGGCGTTACCAGGTTAATGACGCGATCACGGTTCAGGTCAAAGGCACGAATCTCAACAATGCGATTGGCCTTACCGAAGGTAACCCGCGTGCCGGCTTTGTCGAAGGCGATGACGGTGTTGGTGGCTTCTTCTACGCAAGACCTATCAATGGCCGGGCGTTTCAGGCTACCTTCCAGTATGACTTCTAAACGTTATCGTGCTTAAGCGAACTGTCACGACGGTGTCCAGACACCAGGGACAGTAAGCTGAGATAACATTGTAAAGACGGAGTGCATAGCAGCATGTCTATGCACTCCGATTTCAATGCTGTTAGTGGCTAAAGCCGTGTTGCAGCCTTTACGCTAACTGCTTTTGTCCAGGGATCGCGTGTGTTTCAGTTTGGTGTAGTGGGACAAATCTGTTGCGATATCACGTTGTCCGGTCTCCCTGGCATGCCTCGACTGGGCGGTGAAATATTTGCTGACAATGTCAGCGTATGCGCCGGCGGTGTGTTTACCACGACGGCCTGGCTAAAAGCTCTCGGTGCGGATGTCACGCACATTGCGACTCTGGGCACTGACCCGATAACAGCCTTGATCGAAAGTGACATTGGCCGACACAACGTTGACCTGTCGCTTTGCACCCGCACGGAAGGTGCTACTCCCGAATTGACCGTCGCGATGCCGCTGGACGGCGACCGTGCACTGGTCACCTATTCAAAAGAAGAGGGCTTGCCGCTCATTACGAGCAATGTCCTTGCTAACACCCGGCATCTGCATGTCGGCGGCGTGAAGCACCTGCGAAATTCAGAAGTGCAGTTGTCCGGGCACTCCATCTCGCTGTCCATCGGCACCGAAGATTTGGCCTTGGGTCTTGAGGGCTTCAAATCGTTGAGCGGTATCGTTGACATACTTTTTGTCAACGCAGATGAAGGTCGGTCGCTGGCCAAGGTCGATGACCTTCAACAGGCACTGGACGTATTGTCCACGGTTTTTCCCTTCGTCGTCCTGACCGATGGCGAACGCGGTGCGTTTGCCATCCACAATGGCGAGAGGCACTACCATCCGGCGCTGGCAACGAAAGTTGTGGATGCTACCGGTGCGGGTGACAGCTTTGTCGCTGGATTTCTGCTGTCCTACCGACAAACCGCTTCAATTGACAGCGCATTGAAGTTGGCGTCGGCTTGCGGCGCGATCGCGGTTACGGTGGTCGGCGCTACAAATCATATTCCAAATCGCGAAACGTTAGAAAAGTTGCTGGAGGCAAACGCGTGAAACTTACAATTGTTGGGGGCGGCAGTTCCTATGCTCCCGGGCTAGTCAAAGCCTTCATCAATTCCAGAACATTTGATGGCTGCGATATCGTGTTGCATGACATCAATGCAGAGATGTTGGAGGTCGTGGCTGGTCTCGTAAGCAAACTTGCAGCGCTTGCTGGTGGCGGAATAAGAATCACTTCCTCAACGAATCTGGAAGTAGCACTTGAAGGCGCGGACTATGTACTGACCACGTGCCGGCCTGGAGGGTTTGAGTGTCGACATCAGGACGAAGCCATCCCTCTGACATTCGGAATCTACGGGCAGGAAACCTGCGGGCCAGGTGGGTTCTTCTTCGCCGCTCGATCGCTCCCTGTCATCAGGAACATCACCGGGATAATGGCCAGAAAAGCGCCGAATGCCATTCTGGTAAATTACACCAACCCAACCCAGATCGTAGCCGAGGCACTAACCCGTTACTCCGACGTGCCGGCGATCAGTATTTGTGATCAAAGTATTGGTGACATCGAAAGTGTGCTGGGGGCATTGGGCAGAGAAGATGCCGACGTCAAGTTTACCTCCATTGGTTTGAATCATGCGACCTGGACGCAGGATTTCACCATCGACGGCGAGGACGGTGTCGCGGCCATGAATGCTGCGCATGATCGGGTGATTGCATCTGATGCGAACGACCGTTTGAAGGGTATGTTCACGCTGACCAAGCGATTCGGTTCCATGCCAAACAGCTATTTGCCGTATTACTACTATATGTCCGAGTTCGTAAGCCGTGCCAAAGGTAAACCGACACGCGCCGAAGTCATCATGTCTGAGCTCGACAGCTACTTCGATCATTACAAGGAAGAATCAGCGAAAGATCAGCCGGTACTTACGCATGTACGTGGCGGTTCGGATTTCGGTGATATGGCCGTGGACGTGATCGGTGCTTTGGTCACTCGCGACGGCAGCGAACATATTCTGAATGTACCGAATCTGGGTTCCATCCCCAACCTGCCCTACGACACAGTCGTTGAGATGCCGTGTCGCATCACACCGATTGGTGTCGAACGCAGAAAGTTTGCAGAACTGGAGGACTGGAAGATGGCATTGATCGGTCCGTTGTCGATTTACCAGCGACGGGCAGCGGAGGCTATCTGGAAGGGAGACAAATCCCTGGCACTCAGTGCACTCGCAATGAATCCGATGGTCCACGATTTAAACGTGGCAAGCCGCATGTTTGACGTGTTCTACGAAAAACAATCGCAGCATTACCCGGAGTTTTCCTGAATGCTGCGAGGATACCGCCAGCACTGCTAATTCCCGGGAAAGCAATTATCAGGAGGTGCCTGACATTGGCGCCAGATACTCTTACGCAAGTGAGGTCGAAATGAAAAGTCCAAAAACAGCACTGATACTCGTCATTAGCACGTTGCTCCTGGGATGCAATGAAGAAACTGCAGAGCCCGCTGCCGGAGTCAATTACTCGGCGATGAGTTACATGCATTTTGGGGCGCATTCGGACGACCAGAGCGGCATGTTTTCGACGATGGCCCGGTTCTCGGTTGATGGGGATTCCACCGGTGGGATCATGGTCATCACTGACAGTGGTGGTGGCGGTAACTCTTTGCCGGCTATGACTCGAGACGAATTCGTTGAGGTCCGGAAACAGGAGCTCATCGAAGCGATGCGTTACGTCGGTGTTGAAAGTACTGATCAGGACTACCAAGGCCTGTACGACTTCTACTACACCTTGTTCGCTGAAGAGGCGGCAAGTACCTGGCGAGACAACGATCCGAACTATATCTGCAAGATCATCGATATGGTCAGGAAGCGGAAGCCGGAGGTCCTCGTTGGAATGTGGCCAGCCCCCGGTACCCATGGCCAGCACCAATGGGCTGGAAGAATCGCAATAACGGCCTATAACAAGGCAGGCGATCCGAACTACTGCGCAGGCGATTACCCGGCATATCAGCCCAAAAAACTGTACGTCAATGACACGTATAACATTCGTCGGGCAGTCAAGTTCTTCCCTGTCCTCGGCGAAAATCTGATCACGATATTCAACAGTGACGAAATGAAAGCCGGTGGTCAGAAGTACTCTGACCTGAACCAGAAGGCGCGGCGCACGTTTATTTCGCAGGGCTGGCAGGAAAGCACGGTACGTGAAGGCGACGAGGGTTTCCTGCTGCTGGCAAGCCGTGTGCCGGTTAAAGATCCCGCCACAACCCATAACGACAAAGCCGAAGACAAGTACCTGTTTGCCTCCCGGTACCCGGATGGCACTACTATGGAAGTCTCCCAAAGTGCAGCTACGGTCGCTTTGGGTCGACAGTTGAATCTGTCAGTGGAGCTCTACTTTCCCGAGAACGTTGCGAGTGGCCTGACAAACGTTCGACTCGATGTCAAAGCGCCGGACGGCTTTGCTGTCGATAGTACGAGCAAGCCGCTGAGCGTTGAGGACGTCCGTTCAGGCGCACCATTCACCGTGGAGTTCACTGCCACCCCGACAGGTGCAGAAACAGTTGGCAACTTACAGCGCTTGCTGTTCACGCTGGTTGGCGAGTATGCCGGCGAAGAATTGCACGGTGATAACTTCGCCATCGTTGGCGTGACAGCACCCGTGGAAGGCGAGTTCGTTTCTACATACGAAATTGCCAACTTCCACAAATTTTCGGCCGAGAACAACATCGACTGGCTAAACCTTAGCGTGCCGCCGCGTGTCGTGCTCATGCTGGATCAGGCAAATACATTGAATGTGAAGCTGGTCAATAATTCCGGCCAGCCAGCGATGTCGACTGTTACGCTGGGCTTTGTCGACGAGAACGGTGCGCCGGTGGATGGGATGTCTGACATCGTCGTGGCTGAACCGATTGAAGTGCCGGCTGGCGGAAGAGACTATGCCTTCGAACTGACTCCCAAGTCGGCCCAGGTGTTGCCGGAAGGGAAGAGCTCGGAGAATATCAGCGGCGTTCTCAAGGTGACGACGGCCGCGGGGCTGTCGACTCAGATCGCTGACATCTACCTTGTTCCCAGCGCCGAGATAGGCGCGGCGGCCAGCGCCAGCGTTGCTGTGGATGCGGACCTGGCAGACATTAAGCAAAGTGTCGAGCAGCCGACCTTTAGCTTCGGTCACAAGGATCAATGGTCGGGCCGCTCGCGCGGCACCGGGGAAGATTCCGATCTCGGTGTTCGCGGCTACATGACCTATGACGACACGGCTTTGTATCTGGCGCTGGAGATCACCGACGATTACGTCAGCTGCGGTCGGACAGCAGATGAAATCAATGCTCATTGGTTGACCGACTCGATTGAGATCGGCGTAGACAGAAGGCAGTTCAACGATGCCGGCGACGAAGGTTCAAGAATTCCCCCGCAACAAACGGGCGATGCCGCGCTGTTCACAGCACGTACTTTCAAGGTTGGCATTTTCCCCTGCACCCGGGATGCTGAAGGCAAGGCCGTGTGGGGCGCGCGAGCTGCTCGCGATGCGGATGCCAATCAGGGTCTGGTCAATGTAACAGGCAGTGCAGCAGAAATTGCAGAAGACACGGCACCTGGGTTCGAGGTAAGTGTTGGCGACATAGACGCCAGTGGCAGTCAACAGGGCAAGTACAACATGGAGATCAAGATTCCATGGGCTGCTGTTCCAAGCCGAGGCGTTGACGGCGCTGCCATGCCGAACCCCACAACGGGCGACCGCGTCAATGTCAATGTGCTGGTCTACGAGTATGACGAGACGGATATCAGTGGTACGACCGGAGGTCGTCGCCTGGGCTGGTCGTCAGTTCGTGGTGACCAGCAGGCGGTACCGTACATCTGGCCCGAGATTCACCTGAAATAAACTGGCGTTCTGTTAGGGAGCAATGAATGAACTTGCACTATATTGACTGGATCGTAATCGCAGCCTACTGCTGCGTAACCGTAGGCATCGGTCTTTGGTTCAGTAAACGATCAAGCTCAAATATAGAAGAGTATTTCGTTGCCGGCAGGGCATTGCCGTGGTGGCTCGCCGGTACCTCACTGGCGGCTACTTATTTCGCAACCGATGCGCCGTTGCTTGCAGCGTCATTGGTCCGCCAGCACGGAATCTTCGCCAACTGGTTGTGGTGGTACGAAGCGACCGGGGTCATGGTCATCGTGTTTTTCTACGCGAAGCTGTGGCGGCGCGCCAATATCGTCACGGACGCCGAGTTCATTGAGTTGCGGTACACCGGCAAAGCGGCAACCGCGTTGCGGACATTTACAGCGCTCTATCACGGTGTGATCAAGAACCTGGTCATCATGGGTTTCGTTCTACTCGCCATGATGAAGTTCTCGCAGGTCATGTTCGGCTTTGACCCTCTGTATACCTTGGTAGTTTGCGTTTGCGTGGCACTGGCCTATACCGTTACTGCCGGTTTGTGGGGAGTCGTCGTTACCGATTTGTTCCAGTTCATCACAGGAACTATCGGTACCGTCATCTTCGCGGGTCTGGTTCTGTACGAACTGGGTGGGCCGGCCGAGATGGCCGCGCAGATTTCCAGTATTGAAGGTGTTAATCCCGGTACCCTGGATTTGGTCCCCGACTCCGACAACATCAGCTCTCTGCAGTTTGTTTCTTACCTGGTATTGATATTTATCCTCTGGGCACGCAGTGCACAGGGCGACGGCTATCTAGCGCAGCGGCTGTTTGCCACCAAGAACGAGAAGCAATCGGTTCTGGCCGCGCTTTGGTTCAACTTTGCCGCTAACGTAATGATTACCTGGCCATGGATCGTCGTCGGCCTGGGGTCGTTGATCATGTTCCCGATAGCCACTTCTTCACCGGAATTGCTGGCCGACCCGGAACTCGCGTACCCCATGATGATCGAGCAGGTGGTTCCCGTTGGTTTGAAGGGCATCATCATTGCATCGTTCCTTGCCGCCTTCATGAGCACGATGGATACCCACTTGTGTTGGGGAGGCTCGTACATGGTTAACGATATCTATAAGCGCTTCTATAAGAAGAACGCTTCCGATAGCCACTACGTACTGGTTTCAAGAGTATCCGTTCTGATTCTGGCTGGGTTGGCGGCCATTACGGCGTGGCAAATGGAATCGATCGAGAGTGGCTGGATCTACATTCTCGAAATTACCGCTGGCCTTGCGATTGTCAATCTGCTGCGCTGGTACTGGTGGCGGGTCAATGCCTGGGCTGAGATCAGTGCAATGGCGGGAACGCTGGTGCTGGCCAATGGCATGATTCTCATCAATCTCTTGTTCAATGTCGGGCTTGTGTCGGACGGAGTGCATGCCCAACTCGACCAGTTCTACAGTTCTGACTACGACATGCTTAGAGCAACTTTCATTCTGGCCAGTTGCACAGTGCTCTGGTTGATCGTCGCATTGTTGACGAAGCCTGTGAATGCAGATCATCTGGAAGCCTTTTACCGCAGGGTCAAACCTGGCGGCTGGTGGGGTGAAATTGCTGCACGTTGCCCGGATGTCGTAATCGAAAATAACACTGCCCGCAATTGGCTGGGCTGGTTCCTGGGCGTGATCTTTATTTACTCAAGCCTGCTGGGTATCGGTTACACCCTGACAGGGAAATCTGTTTTCGGCATTATGCTGATTGGTATTTCTATCGTTGGCGCTGCGTTGACCGTTCGGATTGCGACACAAAACGTGGCGAACGAGTTTGCGGAACTATCGCTGGCAGGTGGCACGGCAGAAACCTCGAAAACATTAGATTGATGCAGGACCTCAGCTTCCGAGCAAGGCAATTGCAATAGGGTGTGAACGGATTGGTGTGGAATGGAAGTTGTAGTTTTAGACAGTGCTGATGCCGTAGCCGAGTACGGCGCGCAGCGAATTATCGGGCTTGTGAAGCAAAACTCCGCCGCGGTGTTGGGTCTGGCAACTGGCAGGACTCCTGTTGCTCTGTACAAGTGCCTGATTCGTGCGTATCAGCAGGGCGATATCAGCTTTCAGGACGTAACCACCTTCAACCTCGATGAGTATGTGGGTATCGGTGATGACGAGCCATTGAGCTTTAGCGCATTCATGCGTCGGGAGCTGTTCGATGCGATTGATATCAACGTAGAGAATACATACATCCCGAAATGCCCCGAAGGGGAAAACCCTTTTCAGGTGGGCGAGGAATACGAGCGTTCGATTGAGCTCGCGGGCGGCATCGACCTGCAGCTACTTGGTATTGGCACGAACGGGCATATTGGTTTTAACGAACCGACATCAAGTCTGGCGTCCAGAACGCGGGTCAAAACGCTCGCCGGATCTACCATCCATGACAATAGCCTGAACACCGACAAGGCCGGCATTAGCGCGGAGCTCGCTGTAACGATGGGCATCGGTACTATTCTGGATACCCGGCGGGTGCTGCTTCTTGCGACCGGGGAGGGCAAAGCACGCGCAATCAGCGCAGCCGTAGAAGGGCCAGTTTCGTCCATGTGTCCAGCGTCGGCTTTGCAACTGCACCCGAAAGTGACGGTTGTCGTTGATCAGGCAGCGGCGTCGCAGTTGCAACTCGTAGACTACTACCAGCACGTCCATCAGCAGCAGGCGGCGGTCCAGACCCGGTTTGGACATCTTGTAGTCGACCGAGCACTGACCTAGCTCGAATCGGCGTTATACGTTGCCGTAAGTGTCGATTGCCGCCTGTAATCAGTCGATCAGTGAGCGGCAGGTCGGGCCAGGTCTCCGACACAAGTTAATGACCGGGTACAGATTGCGAATCTGATCATTGTGTGCCCGCAGTCAGATGGCTCTTGCAGCCAAAAAAATGGCCCCGGTTGGGGCCATTTTCTGAACTTTCGAAATCGCCTGCGGAGCAACACTCCCCAGCACAAATCTCAGAGTGTTTCAGGCCGAAGGCAATGCATCGACAAACTCAGCCATACGTTTTTGCAGCGCTTTGTCCGGCAACTCGCCTACGCCCGCGCCCAGATTGTCGAGCATGTGGTGCGGCTTGCTGGTAGCGGGTGTGACAGTTGTGACGTCCGGGTGTGCGGCGGCAAACTTGATGAAGAACTGTGCCCAGGTCTCGGCGCCAATTTCCTTGGCCCATTCCGGCACAGGCCGGTCGCCGACCCGGTTCCAGAGCCGCGTGCGGCCGAACGGCAGGTACACGAGCACGCCTACACCACGGTCTTTCGCAACGGGAAAAATCTCCTTCGCGGCGTCCCGGTTGTCGACTGCATAGTCAACGCCAACGAAATCAACGGGCTCGTCCCGTAACACCTGGGCCAGCTCGTCGTACCGACTGGATCCCGTGAAGGTTACGCCGATGTAACGAACCCGGCCTTCCTGCTTGAGTTCTTTCAATATGCCCATCTGCGTGGGCACATCCCCGAGGTTGTGCACCTGGATAAGATCGATCGGGTCTTTGCCGATGAATCTGAACGAATCCTCAAGCTGGGCGTGCGCTTTGGCGGGGTCTGCGGCAGCACCGCCGCGTCCTGCTACGTTAAGTTTCGTTGCCCAGAAAATGTCTTTGGTCGCACCCAGTTGCTGGACAATCTCGCCGGCCACTTCTTCAGACTCGCCGTACCCGGGCGCGGTGTCGAATACGCGGCCACCGTTGTCGAGCATGGTCTTGATGACGTCACTCAGCTGATTGGTGTTGCCATCTTCTGCCAGGCGCCGGAACGTGGCTGAAGAGCCGAGGCCGACGATGGGTAGCTTTTCACCGGTCTTTGGTATCGCCCGCTGGATCAGTTGCTGGCCTTCCAGCGCCTGCAGAATGCCGACAGGCAGTGTCGATGCCGCTCCGGCAATCAATGAATACTTGAGATAGTCGCGTCGTGAAATCATTGCTTGGTCCTCACTGGTTGGCGGTTGTGCCGTCAATTTTCAGCATAGCGGAAGATCGAGGGTCAAATCTGAATGCATGGTTCCGAAAACAGTAACGTCCGATCTTAATTAAATGCCCGCGGCAACACCTATTAGAAGTGTCAAGAACGACGGCGTATCGACGTATTTGTGCGGCGGGGACCAGTGCGATCATGCTGACGCGTCACGTGGGCGGTTGGTGCTGGCAGAGCCGTGCGCTAAGATCGCGACGATGTGAACCACGCATCAATTCCAATAATCGGGGAGTTTCAATGAGTTATCGCCTGCTGACACTGCTGCTTGTCTTCGTCCTCTCTGCTTGTACGACGAGCGGGGAACTGGCCGACTACCGTGAAACGGATATTGCTACGCTGCAAGCACGGATGGAAAGCGGTGAGCTGAGCGCTGTGGCGCTGACCCAGTTTTATCTCGATCGCATTGAAGCTATTGACCGCAATGGCCCGGCGTTGAATTCAATCATTGAGATCAATCCGGATGCGCTCGCCATTGCCCGCAGCCTGGACGAAGAGCGGATGCGGACCGGTTCGCGTGGTCCGATGCACGGTATTCCCGTCGTACTGAAAGCCAACATTGATACCGCCGATCGCATGGAAACGACGGCAGGCTCGCTGGCGCTCAAAGGTCATCGGCCGCCGCAGGATGCGTTCATCGTGCAACAACTGCGCGCCGCCGGTGCAGTGATTCTCGGCAAAGCCAACCTTAGCGAGTGGGCCAATTTTCGCTCCACGCATTCATCGAGTGGCTGGAGCAGTATTGGTGGACAAACCAGAAACGCGTACGACCCGGCGCGAAACCCCTGTGGTTCATCGAGTGGTTCGGCGGTCGCGGTTGCGGCCAGTCTTGTCAGCGTTGCTATAGGCACGGAAACCAACGGTTCCATTGTCTGTCCCTCAAGTGTGAACGGCCTGGTTGGGATAAAACCGTCGTTGGGTCTCGTTAGTCGCAGCGGCATTATTCCCATCGCGCACAGTCAGGACACGGCCGGGCCGATGGCACGAACCGTCAAGGATGCGGCGATACTACTGACCGCGATTACGGGACGTGATGCCACTGATCCATTGGCGGATCATTTCCCTCCGTCTGTACCGGATTTCTCCCAGAACCTTTCAAGGAATGCATTACGCGGTGCAAGAATTGGAGTCTGGCGCGGCTACAGCGGTGTGAATAACGACCCGCGGGTTGAGGCGATTCTTGCAAACACCATCACAACACTCGAATCGCTGGGCGCGGAAATTATCGACCCTCTGGACATCGACACGGACGGTATGGGCGAGGCCGCGCGGCAAGTGCTGTACTACGAATTCAAAGAGGATTTGAAACAGTATCTGATCGCAAGCAAAGCGCCATTGCGCAGCCTTGCGGAAGTCATCGCGTTCAACGAGGATAACCGCGCTACGGCCATGCCGCTGTTTGGTCAGGAACGGATGCTGGAGGCGGAAACCAAGGGTCCGCTTACTGACCCCGAATACGTGCAGGCACTGGCGGACAGCAAGCGCATCTCACAAAACGCGATCAATGACGCGCTCAGGACCCACCGGCTCGACGCGTTGATCGCACCAACCCGCAGCCCGGCGTGGATGACAGACCATGTCAACGGTGATCAGTCGTCCGGTGTTTCGAGTTCATCGCTGGCTGCGATTTCCGGCTACGCCAGCGTAACGCTTCCCGCCGGCGATATATTCGGCATGCCAGTCGGCGTGTCGTTTATCGGTGGTGAATTCAGTGACGCAGCGCTGATCCGCTATGCCTATGCTCTTGAACAGGCGGGGTACCAGCGTCGGCCACCAGAGATCAGTCAGTAGCCGGGATAAAGAACACGCACGATTCCACTCAGTATGGTCTGCCATAGGTCGGCAGCAACGCCGTGGCCTGTCGTGCGTGTCCTTTTTCGATCCGCTATTTTGCCAGCGGGTTCGGTCTTACCTGGAAGTGTACGACGATAGGCTTCGAGCCCTTGCCACCCTCCTTTAACCACGGTGTGCGATCACCTTCCGGTACCCACAGACCCCGGCCTTTCCAGCCGGCATCCGGATCATCAATGCGGCCTTCGAAACCCTTGGTGTAAAAGCCCATCGGGTAGGGGACGCGCAAGGTGACGAACTCGTCATCAACCAGCGCGTGTACCCCATCAAACAGGTTGCCGGTGGCAATGGGCACATCCTCGCCAAGGCCCAGCGAGTTGTGCTGGTCCACCCAGGTGTAGTAACTCGACTCGACGCTGAACTGCGGCAGTTCGGCAAAGCCCGGTCCTGGCAAATCATGCAAGGTCCAGCCTTCCGGGCAATGGTTGCCCGTGGCATCGGGACCATTGAGCGGCCCTTTGCACTTGCTCCGGTCGAACTCGCCGAGGTGCCCGCTGCCGAGCGAACTCCAGACGACACCTTGTTTGTCGATATCCGCGCCGCGTACACCGAAGCCCGGCAATGGCGGGTAATACATTTCCGCGAGAGCCGTTTGGGGCGGGTTGTCGCCTGGCATCAGGCGCGTGATTGATCCCGGGTAGCGGAACGCGTTCGACCCCCAGACAGCGTTGCCATTCGGTTCGGGCATGACCGCGTAAAAACCGTTTGGCACGCGCGTATCGAGTTCTGCGTCCTGCGGTGCACCCGGCTCCGTCCACGGATCCTGTTTGCCGTTGCCGTTGGTATCGAGTATCAGCGGTGCCCAGCCTTGTGCCGCGGCGGCGTCGCCGGTTTCAAAGAACGTGGTCGTATCGAGCCAGCCCACGACATCGCCGCCACCGCTGGTCCACAAGGTATTGCGGTCGTCATACGCGAACTGCAGGTGATGTGTCCCGAAGCAGGTGTCGACGAACGTGTAGTCCTGCGTTTCCGGATCGAAGATTGCCAGATGACGACTGGCCCGGTCTTTCGGATAAAGCTGCGCTGACGGGTGCGACGAACCGGGCTTGCAGAAGTCCGGGTTGTTGGCCGCACGAATCCGCGCGGTGAGCCAGACCCGGCCGTCCTGATCAAGCATCGGATTATGGACATTGGCACGACTGTCCCAAATACGCTCATCGTTCCAGTAGGGGGAAGGTGCAACGACCGGGTCTTCGTTAGTTGTTGGCGTGTCTTCATCGCGAACCGGCAGTGCAAACTCGACGGCCGTATTCGCAACAGGATCCAGTATAGGCATCTTGTCGGTACTCAACTCGGGCGCACCGTACAGACGGCCGTAACCATTGACGGTTGGGTCGCGCCGGTCCGTGCCCGATAAATCGTGCATGTAGAATTGCGGCTCCGACCAGTCGCGTACCGTGGCGACGATGTTGCGTTCGACGCCCGTTGGTCGTGCCGGTGTGTGCGCCGGTAATTCGCCTTCAGCGATTCGGTCACTCCAGTCCGCGAGGTACTTGAACGGCAAGCCGCGCAGTCGTTCGGCTGCGATGCCGATCATGTTGTGCCCGGCCTGGCCGGAAGCGAGGCGCCGGGCCCATGCCTGTTCGGACGATTCGATATCCGCAAACGCGGCAGGCATGGTACGGGTGGCTTCGTTGCCCAACTGATGGCAACCAACGCAGCCCATGTTCTTCATCCACGTCAGGTAGTAGTTCATACCGCCGGGAAGTTCGGCAACTTCGCCTTCGCTGGGCAGGTCCATCATGGCGTACCAGTATGCAGCCGGGTAATAGCGTGCTGCCTCAGCCGGGCTGGTGGCAGTGACAGCCGTGAGGTCGAGCCGATCGCCGGGTGATGCGGCAACTCTTGCAGAATCAGTCAGTCCGTAACCGCGCACCCAGAGTTGGTAATTGGCAGCGGGCAGGTCTGGAACAAGGTAACGGCCTTCGTCATCCGTGACGACAATGCGCGCGAAGCGTGTATCGAGGTCATTCGTTTCGGCGATGACCCAAACGCCGGCTTCGGGACCGGCGGCGCTCGACACGATGCCGGCGATATCGTCCGCATCCATCGCGATGGCGGGCGATTCATTTAAAGGTTCCGGTTGGGGCGCAGAGCTTCGCTGGCAACTGGCCAACAGCGATGTCGCGACAAGTACTAGCAAAGCGCAGGTGGTACGTAGTGGCATGGCTGGACCTCCGAATCGGCGGGAACTGTTGTAAACATTATCATGCTTACTGCTGCTCGTTTTGACTTCGCTGCGTTCTTGACACTTCATGACGTGAGCAGCCGGCAGTCTGCCCGCCGAGGTCGGCAGGGAGCTTATAACCTGTGTGTCTTTCGCCGCCGTTTCGCTATAGTCCAGAAGTGATTCTGGCTCGAATCGGACACTATCGGGGGCGCAATGAACGTACGCATAGCAGGCAAATTGACAGCATTGACCGTAATCACTTTGCTGACGGCTTGCCAGCAAGGCACGCAGCAAAACGTAGCGGACCTGGTACTGACCAACGCCTACGTCTACACCGTGGACGATGCCCGGTCGGTCGCCGAAGCCGTTGCCATTAATGGTGAGACGATTGTCTTTGTTGGATCCACTGAAGACGCGACTCACTATATCGGCCCATCGACGCTTGTTCGCGACCTGGGTGGCGCAATGCTCATGCCAGGCTTGCACGATATGCATATCCACGCTTTGGGGACGGTTGAACCGGACAACTGCGACCTGGATTCAAAATCGTATTCGCTCGAAGCAATGGTGCCTGTGCTTAAAGCGTGTCTCGCTGAACACGAGATTGCGCCCGGCGAGTGGTTGATTGTCTTGCAATGGGCTTTCTCCGGGGGCAATCAACCCAGCGAAGATCTGCCGCATATTCGTGCGGCGCTGGATGCGGTGTCCACCGAGCATCCAATATTTCTGTACGGCGATGACGGTCACCACGGCGCGGCTAACAGTCTGGCGTTGTCGCTCGCAACCAATGAAGCGGGTCAAACTCTGGAGATCAACGCTCGTACGCTAGAGTCGGACTACGCGGCTTTCAGGCCCATGATCAATGTCGATGCCAATGGTGAACCGACTGGTGGCATCAACGAAGACGCGCGAACCTTGCTGCGGAGTAACTGGTTCGAAGACATGCTCGGCATGAACGGTGATCTGGACGGCACCTTGTCGCGGGTTGCTCCAAAGTTGGCCGCGAACGGGATCACGTCGTTGCAAGACGCTATTGTCACACCTGCGACACTCGCTGCGTACGGGCGTTTGGAAGAACGTGGCGAAATGACGTTCCGACTGCGGGCGGCAATGGTTGAGCCGCCGACAGAACGCATCGCCGACATTGATGCACACCTGGAGTCACTGAAGGCATTACGCGAACAATACGCAGACTATGAGTTTGTGGCTGCGGACGGGGTCAAATTGTTCGCCGATGCCGTGCTTGAAGGCAATCCGCTGACATTGCCGCCGACACTGCCAGTTGCCGCATTGCTGGAGAATTACAAGCAACCGATTTTCGCAGGTAGCGTCGATGACGGTTCATTCGATGTGATCGGCTATGTTGATCAGGATCGCGAGGTTTGTCGGTCCGTGCAGTCGAACCCGCAAAGCTATACCACGTCGGAGCGACTTGAGGCATTCGTGTCTGAGTACGGCTTCTATCCGCAGCAATGTATACCGAACAGCGGTGTGCTTGAGCACGAAGAGGCGTTTGTACGCGCGTACATCCGCAAAGCCACCGAAGCGGGTTTCCATGTGCATGTGCACGCGCTCGCCGACAAAGGTGTAAGGATCGCAGTTGATGAATTCAGCAAAGTAAAGGCCGTCGCTGATCGCAACGGTACGTCGCAGAGTCTTGCACACGTGCAACTCGCACACCCCGATGATCAGAAACGAATCGGTGAGCTCGGCATATCGGTGGTCTTCACTTTTGTGTGGGCAACTCCGGGTATTGCGTACGACATGATGGTAACGCCGTTCATTGAACAGATTGATGGTATCGCCGATCTCTACAACCCGGATACGTACTACATGCAAAACGTATACCCGGTGAAGAGCATTCAGGACTATGGCGGGAACATCGTGAACGGCAGTGATGCGCCGGTGGGTGGCCGCGACCCGATTCCGTTCGTGAGTATGCAGCAGGCGATCACCCGCAGTAACGGCGAGACAGTGATGAATACGAATCAACGTATCGATATTCATTCTGCCATTGCGGCATTTACCATGAATGCTGCAAAGCTGTTTGGTCATAGTGACAAGCTCGGCAGTATCGAGGCAGGCAGAGCCGCGGACCTTATCGCTCTGGACCGAAACATCGTAGAGCTCGCCGAGGCAGGCATGCCACAGGAAATTGGTGGTACGCAGGTCACTTTGACGATATTCAACGGCAAGATCGTGCATGACACGGCGACGAATTAGTCAGCGGGTCCCGGGATTGGTTGCGTCCGGTTGCGGCTGCAACCGGACGACTCTTGGTCAGTCCAGCGTGCCGCAATGCTGAGCGTTGCCGAGATTCGTCTTGCAAAGATTACTTGCGGGCGAATCCCGTCATCAGGGTCCAGGAGTCATGCGACTTGACTGCCAAGCTACATGGACGTCATTACCTCTATTGAAGAAGCATCTTTGTACTTGAACAAGAATCCGGTGTGGCTTCGAAGGTCTCAATTGGGTCTTGGATGGCGAGACAGGAGGTCTGCACCAAAATCAACAGGGGTTCTGAGTCAGCTGTTGTTGGTCTTATAGACGCCGGTTACCAGGACTTCGTAAGACTCCTGACCATGTATGACGAAACCATTGCGGCCGGCCGACTTCGCGGCATAGAGGGCCTGATCGGCGAGTTGCAACAACCCGGCTGGTGACCGGTTCATCTTCGGTTGTGCGAGGCCGACGCCAATACTGATAGTTACGTGTGGACTGCAGGCAGAGCCGGCGTGCTCGATCTGCAGAGCTTCGACAGCAGTACACAAGCGTCTGGCAATGTCTGAGATAGCATCGTCAGCCAGATCGAACGCCACGATTGCAAATTCCTCACCGCCATAGCGCGCGGCGATATCCAGTGGTCGGCGGGCAAATCCGGAAATGAGTGTGGAGACTTTCTGCAGCGCGCGGTCTCCGGCTTGGTGGCCGTAGTGATCGTTGTAGCGCTTGAAGTGGTCAATATCGATTAGCAAGACAGCGAGACTGGCGCGACTCCGCATTGCCTGCTGCCATACGCGCGACAGGTGTTCATCGAAAGCGCGACGGTTGCGTAAGCCGGTCAATCCATCGCGATCGGCGAGCTCTACCATTAATGCGTGACTGAGAAAACGGCGCCGATACGAGTATTCCACTTCGTAGCCGATAGTTGCGCCGAGCGCGAAGGCGATGGCCAAAAAGCCAACCGACTTTGCAAGTAGCGGCGTTGCTACGCCGATTATTGAGGCAGCTAAGGTGTAGGTCAGCAGTATGCTTGCGCCTGCAATCACGGCAGCACGAAACTGCAGGCCCATGAAAAAGAAAGTCGCGATTAACAGTAGCGTCAGCGAGGCCAGTTCTTCCGCATTGCCACTAGCCACCGAACCGGCAACGGCAAATGCAACGGCTGCGCCGAGTAACGTGGCTAACGGTTCCGCGACTCGCAAGTATGCGCGCATGTGACCCTTGCTCCAGGCGAGCCACGCTAATGCGACACTCGTTGGCAAGATGATCAACAGGTGACCCAGCACGATGCCATTCAGTGTGTTATGTGTGACAAGCTGCGCAATCGTAAAACCGATGCCGAGCAACGCGGCAATACCGGTCCATATCCGCACGCGTGGCTGCACGCGCCGCAGGTGTTCATTCAGGTATTCCGCTTCCAGCTCAGGGGACAGGCGCAAATGTCTGCGGCGATCTCGTAACTCACGGGCGTAAGCAGAATCGGGGAACTTGTCGAGGTCCAGACTTTTGGTCATTGCTGTGTGCGTCACGGAATCCGTGACATACCTGCCGATTGGCGAGTGAACAATGATAAAGATACGCCATTGACCTTGCAGTCGATAGGGATCACGTCCCGTTTTGAACCTAAAAAAAGCGGTGTTGGCGGTAACGTGAGGAACGGGCGCAGCAACGTGCGTGACAGTAAATTTGAGCCCTACGCCGCAACTGCAGCGTTGCAGACTCTGATGGCTGTGTGTGATTTGCGCATTAACAGCGCTTTGTCCCTCCATTGTCGCTAGTTGCGGAGACGATCCAGAGGACCGAGTCCGGCAACTCTGGACGCCCGGAGTACCTGGTCAATGGGCGATTACCGCGCACTCACGAACTTATCTGTCGAGCTCTGTGGACGAACTCAGGCGTGCTCAAGAACCCGCTGTTTGTTTCCGGAGGCACTAGGCTCATGGCGTTGATGGTTGATTTATCGTCCCACTGATCAAAGTACTTATATGGGGCAAATAAACCATAAGTACAAAAATAATCGCCATATAGCCCTATTGAGTTACAAAAGCCCGTTAGTGGTCGATTATTTGCGGCCGAAACTAAAGTACCGGTGACCGCCCGCCGATACCTCCTGAAGATGGGTGCCGTAGGGCCCATTCCGGACCGCAAACAAGCGGTTTCCCACTCTGTCATGGAAGACTGATGCCTTACACATACAATTTCGCGTTGGTGGCTTTGTCGTTCGTGGTTGCTGTCGCCGCCTCGTACACAGCCCTTGAACTGAGTCGCCGGGTTTCCGTGGCGAGTACGGTCGGCTCCAGACGGTGGCTCACCGCGGGCTCAATTTCAATGGGCTTCGGCATCTGGACTATGCATTTCGTTGGCATGCTGGCGCTGTCGATGCCCATGGCCCATCACTACGACGCAACGCTGACGGCTGTGTCGTTAATGGTCGCGATTGGCGCAAGCGCATTCGCCATTTATGTTGCATCCCGGCCAAGAATCTCTGCAGCGAATATCGCAATCAGTGGTTTGTTACTCGGTAGTGGCATTGCGACCATGCATTACATCGGTATGGCCGCAATGATAATTCGGGCCGACATCGTATACAGCACTCTGAAAGTCGCTTTGTCGATTGCAATCGCCGTTTCCGCAGCTACCGCTGCGATCTGGATAATCTTTGCACTGATTCGTTCGACGCGGAAGCGTTCACGCTTTCTGAGTTTAGCTGCCGCGCTAATCATGGGCACTGGAATATGCGGAATGCACTACGTGGGGATGGAGGCGGCAAGTTACGTCCCGTGGCCAGAAACCGGTAGTGACGTGGCCCCCCATGAAAGCAACTGGTTGCCTGCTGTGCTGGGCGCGGCAGCATTGATCGTTCTTGCGATCACGCAGTTGATAATACAATTTGATCGGCGCTTAAGCGCAGAGAAAACGCAACGTGAGCAGTCGGTTCGAAAGGCGACCCACCTCAGCGAGATTCTGGACGAGTCAACAAATGAGATTTTTTTGATCGATGCCGAAACATTTCGATTCGTTTATGTGAACCGCGGCGCACTGGAGAATCTGGGCTACAGCAGAGATGAACTCAGCAAAATGACGCCTATGGACGTGGCCCCGGGTATTGATCGGCATGGCATGGAGAAACTTTTTCAGCCGATGCGAGAGGGAAAGCAGAGAGATATGCTGATCGACCAGACTCATCGCCGCAAAGATGGCTCTGAGTATCCGGTCCAAGTGCATATTCAAATGCACGCGAACACGCAGCCACCGTTGTTCGCTGCGATCGTCAACGACATTACGTCGAAGATAGATCTGGAAAGGCAGCTTGCGCAGGCGATGAAGATGGAATCAATCGGGCAGCTAGCCGCGGGTATCGCACACGAGATCAATACTCCGGCACAGTACGTGGGCGATAACACCAAATTCGTTCAGGATGGATTCGCGGAGCTGCTTCCGTTGATTGATCTCTACTCTGAACTGACGGATGCGGTTCGTAGCGACGCAGTATCCGGTGAGCACCTGCAAAAAATCGAAGTTGCTTTGCAAGCAGCTGATGCTGAGTATTTGCGAGAACAGATTCCACTCGCGATCGAACAATCGCTGGAAGGAGTATCCCGAATCTCCGGCATCGTTCACGCGATGAAAAAGTTCTCACATCCCGGTTCCAAGTCCCGCGAGCCAGCCGATCTGAATCGCGCGATCGAGAATACCGTCTTGGTTGCTTCGAACGAATGGCGATACGTTGCCGAGGTGAAGACCAATTTGGACGAAGACATGCCACAGGCACCGTGTTACGCCCAGGAGATAAATCAGGTTCTACTGAATCTTATTGTCAATGCCGCCCACGCAATAGAGGCCAAGAACGGTGCCAATCCGACTGAAAAGGGCACGATAACTATAACGACTAGCTACGATGAGAAAACCGCATCAATTGCTATTAGCGACACAGGTTGCGGAATCAAGGCAGCACATCTAAGCAGGGTGTTTGATCCGTTCTTCACGACCAAGGACGTTGGCAAAGGTACTGGTCAAGGGTTATCCATGGCGTACCGATCCATCGTCGATCTGCACGGGGGCACTTTGACTGCCACGTCGGAACCAGATCGTGGCGCAACGTTTACTATACGCCTGCCGTTAACCGACTTGCCCGACGACAAGCAGAAGACCCAAGGAAGAGCCGCATGATGAAGGTTCTTTTCGTCGATGACGAACCCAATATTCTGGACGGGTTGCGTCGTACCTTACGACCACTGCGGAACGAGTGGGCTACCGAGTACATGACCAGTGGTGTCGCCGCGCTTGCCTATCTTGAGAAGAATGATTGCGACGTCGTTGTAACTGACATGAAAATGCCAGGAATGGACGGCGCCGAGTTCCTGCAAGAAATTCGTGAACGCTATCCTAATTGCATACGCATTGCCCTTTCTGGAGAAACTGACAATCACCTGATCTATCGTTGCGTACAGCATGCTCATCAGTACATTGCCAAGCCATGCGATGCTGATACGCTTGCTGCTACTGTGAAGCGGGCAACTTCTTTACGGCAGTTAATGACTGACGCATCTTTGAAGACGCTGGTCTCAAAGCTGTCAACCCTTCCCAGCATGCCGAGACAATACCAACAAATAATGCGGGAGCTGCAGTCAGAAGATCCTGCGCTCACCGCGGTCGGCGGTATCATCGAATCCGATGTCGCAATGACCGCGAAGATTCTGCAGCTTGTCAATTCCGCATTCTTCGGACTGGTACGGCAAGTCTCATCGCCGTCCGAAGCTGCAAACTATCTGGGTCTGGATGTGATCAGAACCCTGGTGCTGTCAACTGGAATCTTTTCGCAGTTCGATGGCGATGAGGCACATAGCGTGATGCTGCACAAGATCTGGAACGACAGCATGCGGGTGGCAGCACTTGCACGCAAAATTGCGTCGCGCTATTGCCGGGAACCGCTGGCTGAAGACTACGCATACATGGGTGGCATGCTGGCTAGTATCGGCAAGTTGGTGTTATTGGAAAATCTTCCTGAGGAATATGCTGCGATCGAGCGACGTCGCGTTGTCGAGGCGACCGGCTATGAGTACATAGAGCGGAGTGTCATTGGTCATACGCATGCTGAAGTTGGTGCATACCTGGCCAGTTTGTGGGGTTTGCCAAATCCGGTTGTGGAGTGTGTTGCATTCTACGCCCACCCGGCGAACAGTGTGGCAACCGACGTCACTTCGCTGGTCGCGGTGCATATTGCTCATGCAATAGTTCACGGCAATGGGGAGCAAAAACTGGACCTACTGGACTACGGGTTTGTCCGAAAACACGGTCTGATTGAGGATCTCCCGCAAATGACAGCGTTGTACAAACATAACGACAACCATCCGGAATCCAACAATGGCTGAGAAGATACTCTTCGTTGACGACGAACCAAATGTACTGAACTCTATCCGTCGAAGCCTGCGTAACAAGTTTGATATTGATACGGCAGAAAGTGGCGATGAAGCGCTGCGCAAGATCAAGACAGGCGGCGGCTACGCGGTGGTCGTGTCTGATATGCGCATGCCGGAAATGAACGGAATAGAGTTTCTCGCCAAGGCCAAGGAAGTTGCGCCCGATACCGTGAGAATGATGCTGACTGGAAACGCTGACCAACAGACTGCTGTTGATGCGATGAACGTTGGCGATGTTTTCTGCTTTCTCAATAAACCATGCGACGCCGACAAAATGAACAGTGCGGTGAAAGCTGCGCTGCATCAGCACCGACTGGTTATTGCCGAGAAAGAGCTCTTGGAGGAGACCCTGCGAGGCAGCATTAAAGCCCTTACCGAGGTTCTTGCGCTCAGTAAGCCGGAGGTTTTTGGTCGGGCGACGCGCCTCAAGAGTCACATGAGACGCCTTGCGATGCAGCTCAAGCTTGATGATCTGTGGCGCCACGAAAGCATCGCGCTGCTGTCACAAATTGGTTGCACAGGTATCCCCGAGGAACTGGTCAAGCGGCGTGTCAGGGGAGGGCGTCTTGACGGCGAGGAAATGGTGGAGTTTGCCGAGCACGCGAACCTTGGAGCCAATCTTCTGTCATCGATACCGCGGATGGAGTCAATAGCGGATGCCATTCGTTATCAAGAGAAGAATTTCGACGGTTCAGGCTATCCCGCGGACGCACGCGCAGGCGAGCAGATTCCAATGGGTGCAAGATTATTAAAGGTAGTGTTGGATTTTGATGCGCTGGAAGCGGCAGGCGGTGAGGCGAGCGATAGTCTGGCCCGATTGAGACAGCAGTCGGCCTGCTATGACCCGGTAGTGCTTGCAGCGTTCGAGAGTAGCCTTGCGTTGGGAGCGGACGTTACTGTCAAGACAGTCGACGTCCTGCGTCTGGCAGATACGATGGTACTTGCTCAGGATGTGCGGACGGACACCGATTTGCTGTTGGTTGCCAAAGGCCAGGAAACCTCAATCTCTGTCCAACGTCGTCTACGTACGTTTCTTGAGAACGGAGCTATCGCGCCATCCGTAGAGGTGTGGGTCCGCGAGGCATAGTCGGCACGCAAGTGTGGCCTAAACGTTAGACCAGGAGGATCAGGCCAAAATTGCGGCCGGCCAGGTGCCTGAAGACAAGCTGCCGTTCGTCCTGAACAGGTCGACAAATTTCGCAGTAAACTGGCGATATGACCGAACGATGCTTCGCACAAGGGCTTGGTCATTCGTGTCGCAAGAGTGAAACGATGTCCAAAACCCCGATCGAGGCTTATTTGTCGGTGAATCACTGTTTGTAATTCCCTGCCGCCGGGTTAGACTGCGCCTGCCGTCGGCAAAGGTCCCGGCTGGCCTTCGGTTTTCCGCCGATTAGCAACCAAAGCGCCCGTAGCTCAGCTGGATAGAGTACCTGGCTTCGAACCAGGTGGTCGGAGGTTCGAATCCTTCCGGGCGCGCCACCTATTTCAAAGTTAAATCAAGCAGTTAGTGCTATCCGGCGCTAGCTGCTTTTTCTTCAAAACGAACAGTGCGGGATTTTTGCGTGACCCTTCCCCAACCACCTGGTTAGCCGACGAAAGTAAATTGCCTAGCTCGGCTGCCGAGTAGTGAGTTGTGATCCTTCCCGAGCGGTGTCCCAACAAGTCCTGCCTGTCCTCGAACGACACTGCGGCAGCCCTCAATCGATGGCCAAACGTGTGTTTGAGATCGTGCACACGGACCTGCTTTAACCCCGCTTTCATTCGTCCTCTTTGCCACGCTGTGTTGTCCATCTTTGATAGACGCCTTGGAGTTACCGGTTTTTCAGACAACGTGCCTTTGCGTCCTGGAAATGTGCCGCGGCCATGTAATCAATTCGTTCGTAGAGATTCGCACAAGTCAGGAAGTTAATTTGTCAGTACCACGGTGAGGGTCCCTTGACGTACGGTGCAGTAATGGTGCATTCTTGCACCATACAAGATTCTTGGAGCACACGCCATGTCACGACAAAGCATTTCCTTCACCGACCCCAACACCGAATGGCTCAAGCATAAGGTGGACGTCGAAGGCGAATACAAGAGCAACAGTGAAGCTGTCAACGATTTGATCCGTAAGGCACGCGAAATCGAGTTTGTCCGAGCCCGGTTGATTCACGCCGAACAGAGCGGGTTTACGCCCATGACCGCTGACGAAATCCTGGCACAATCCAAGGACGAGTTGCGGAAGAATGGGGAGCTATAAACTCAGTGAAGATGCGAAGGCCGATCTAGTCCGTATTCACCAACATGGCATTCGTCGGTTTGGAGAAGCCCAAGGCGACAAATACTACTACGCACTATTTGATCGTTTCGAACAAATTGCCGAACAGCCGCTGTTGTATCAAGCGGTCGATGAGTTCCGCGAAGGCTACCGACGCAGCGTGTGCGGTGTAGACAGCATCTACTATCGAATCGACGGGGATGTTGTCGAAATCATGGCAATAATTGGACAACAAGACGCAGACGAATGGCTTTGACGCGGCGCCTTGGCCCCATCCGAAAACTTATCTTTCTTTTTCAGACACGCTCAGCCGATTGCCTATTCTCGACGACGTTACATCAGTCCGGTGTTGATTTTCAATGCAAGTAGTCGGCTCATTTGGCTCAAACTTCGGTGCAAATCAACATCCTATCGACCTGCCTGTACATGGCGGCCCGAATCACCTGGAACGAAAACACGCGAATTTCCCGCTGTGTTTCAATGGGCGCATGCGTCTAGCCACGAGCGACCTAGTGACGAGCCAAGTAATCTCATCAACTGGTAAATCTAGCCAAAAAAAAAACCGCATCGAAAACGACCACACCAAAACAGCGGAGTCCGCTGATTTTGTCGTTTACACAGATCGCTGAATGGACTGGCAGCCCGATTTCAACCAGTATATGCATAGCGGTTGCAAATTGCCGTGCCCATCGGCGGGGAAGATCGATGGAGAGTAAAATGAACGTCGGCCCAGTAATATTGCCGAAGTGCATGGCGTCTCGCAGTTCAATTTTGCCAGTTGTATTGGTGTGTTTACTAGCTGTGACAGCCTTTCAAAGCGAGGCTCAGTGTCACGACTTGGACAATGCGGGGTTCGAGCAGGCAGTCCAAATTGATGGCTCGCTACAAGGGTGGGACCTCAGGACTTACGGATATGAGGCGACTACCGATTTCGAGGAATCTTGGAGTGGCAAGGCAAGCTTGCGATTCGTATCGGTGGACAAACCGCAGTCAGCATCTGTTCGTCAGGAAATCCCTGTTGCACTAGTTCGGGTAGGCGCCTCTCGAATAACCGGATATGTACGCACCGATTCCCTCAAGAAAGAAGCGGGGCTTTTTGTAGTAGTCGATGAGGCGAGCGGACGTAGATATTTTGACTGGATGCGTGGAAGAGCGGTGACGGGCACCTCGGAGTGGACGCGTCTAGAATTGCGAATTCCTCAACTCGCAAATGCGAGTACGGCTTTTGTTGGGGTGGTAGCGGCTGGCGCTGGCACCGCGTGGTTCGATGAGTTGACAGTTGAACGATTGGCTCAGTCTGAAATCAGTTCCGAGAGTGCAAAGCAATATCTCGAAGAAGCTATCGGAATTCTAGAGAGGTACTCGATCAATAGAGACGCAGTTGATTGGCCCCTACTCAGGCAGCAGGCGCAAGTATTGGCATCGGGCGCGGAATCAATATCGGATATGTACCCAGTAATAGATTCAGCGATTTACCTTCTGGAAGATAATCACAGCACATTGATCCGGCCTGCGCGAGCTATTGGCTTGACGACAGGGGCAGCAAACAGCACCGAGTTGCGGAACTGGGCTCCGCCGGTTGGCCATATAGAAGGCGGCTCATTCGGCTACGTGACTGTTCCTCCTATGATGGGCACGGAACCCAGTCGAATGACAAAGTACGCTGATGAACTGCAGGCTGTTGTCGCTAGCATAGATTCTGCTGGTGTCTGTGGTTGGATAGTTGATCTAAGAGGCAACTATGGGGGCAATGTATTCCCCATGCTCGCGGGGATAGGTCCGATTCTGGGCGAGGGAAATGCAGGTGGTGGCATTACGGCGGACGGAGACCTGATTCCGCGTTCGTATGCCGCTGGTCGCTCCGGTCCAGCCCGTGTAAGCGGCGAGCCCTATTCCTTGGTTCATCCTTATCCGCCTGTTGCTGTATTGTTTGACGGTCGTACCGGTAGCTCAGGCGAAGCAGTAGCTTTGGCTTTCATTGGAAGACCGAAGACAAAGACCTTTGGGCAAGAGTCTGGTGGTCTGACTACGGGGAACGCAGGGTACGAGCTTTCTGATGGCGCCTTATTGAATATTTCAGTGACAAGAATGGTCGATCGTACGGGTAAGGCGTACGGCGGGAAAGTCATGCCAGACGTGCGAACTGCAGCCCGCACGCAAGGTGACACTGGTACTGATGAAACGATTGAAGAGGCCGTGTCCTGGCTACGCACTCAATGTGGCAATAACAAAGCGGATGAATTGTAATGTCTGAATCGAAGCTGGTCTCAGCATTTCGGCGAAAACTCTGGTCGCGTTGGGACTACGGCATGCTAATGACGATCGACGACTTTGGGGCGAACTGCGCCGAGATTGTGGAGTAATACCGAGTAAGGCATTGCGAGGACACGCAAACTTCCGAGAATTGTTGAACAAATTGGCGCTGTAATTGACTTGCGAACATGGTTAGTAACTAGCCTGTCGGCGGTCTCGCTATTGTTAACTATTGGCAAGAAATTAAGACCAGAGTGAGTCGAGGAGGGCGAGCGGCGAGTTCTGACCCAAACTTCGCACTTGCGTTAGGGGAAAGACCCGGTCAGAACTAGTCGCTCGGAACCAAGCGCCCATACTCTCTTAAGATCTCACGCAAGCGCTCGTGGTCGATGCTCTCGACTGTGAATTCATTTGCCCCGACCATTGTCTCGGCCGCGATTAACGAATTGACAATGGCCTCTTCGGTTGCCTGGATCACGGCCTCGTAAAGATAGTCTAGCGTGAAGACTGCGTCGTCGCTTAGCGCCTGCAGAGTCGCAATCTCGCCACGCATTTGCGGAGCAGCGTTTCCCGTCGAGAAAGCCAGAAATATTTCGCCAGATGTTCGTTCGCCGATGCCTCCGACCCTCGCAACACCCATTGCTGGTCGTTTTGCCAGTCGTTCAAGCTGCATTGGCAGCAGCGGTGCGTCAGTTGCCACGATCACAATTATGGAACTGCCAGTCGAACGGTGGTCACCGAAATGATCTGTTGTGTCAGGATTAAGGATCTCGCCCACCGGCACGCCAGCCACCGTGAGCCGCCAAGGCAGTCCGTGGTTTGCTTGCACCAGAACACCGACTGTGTACGGGCCTACAAGTCGCGAGCTGGTCCCAGTTCCTGCCTTAAAGCCGTGGCTGAACATCCCCGTTCCACCACCGACGTTACCCTCAGCGATTGGCCCGGAATGCGCGTTGTCCAAAGCTGCAAACACATGCTCGTGCTTGATGTGCCTGCCGTACATGTCGTTGAGATCACCGTCCCAAGTCTCTGCCACAACCGGAAGATGTGTCATACTTTCGGCGTTGCGATGACGCATCCAGTCGAGCGCCGCGGCGTGCACGTCACCGACGCTGACTGTGTTGGTGAGCAGGATCGGTCCGTACAGAGTGCCGAACTCGTCGATCCAATGTGTACCGGTCATTTCGCCGTCACCATTCATCGTAAATCGGGCTGAAAAAACACCTTCAGTAACATCGCGACCTCGCGGATGAATCACGGTTACCCCAGTCCGAACAGGCCCCTTGCCGACGACCAGCTCTCCGTTACCGCTAATGAGCGTTGAATAGCCGACTTCCACACCAGCTACGTCAGTGATCGCATTATTTGGTCCGGGTATACCGTCAAATGGAATTCCAATTTCGCGAGCACGAGGTGCGTTTTCCGCACAAACACCGGCGCAGCTAAGAGACAAAATTATGAGCGGAAATAGACGCACACCAGGCTCGATAGGTAGACAAGATTGATATTGGCATTATCGACGCTAGGAGGCGCGACATCCAGCGGCAAGTATTGGCCGTTTCTTACCGCCCAGGTGGGGTTAGGGGCCAAGATCTATGCAACGGCTTAAATTGAAGCCGGTGCCGCATGATGGAGCGACTCAGTTGTGACCTCGGATCGAATCCGTGCGGGAGATTTGCGTGTTTTAGTTGAGCATCGTTATGCGTTGAGGTGCACTTTAGGCAACGGGCGCCCAGCAACTTCTCTTCAATCACAATAAGTTACAGTTCGTTTCTCTAACTTCGAACCAGGTGGTCGGAGGTTCGAATCCTTCCGGGCGCGCCATTTTCCTCTCAATATCAATTGCTTACAGACTAGGAACTCTGCCTGATTTGGTGAGCTGTCCCGTAGATCCCTATTTGTCCCATAGATTGGTGTTTTGCGGCCCGTCTCCTCACTAAATCCAGCGAAGTATCAGCATTCGACTTCGCAGCGGATAGCATTAATTATTGGCCCGAAGTTAAGATCAGGGTGATGCGTGTAGGACGAGCGACAAGTTGTGACCCTTTACTTTGCGCCCAGGCTGAGCGGCTGCTCTTTCCATGACTTGCCGTTCAAACGTCTGCTTTAGGGAAATGAAAAAGGGCAGGATTCGGCCAAAAGCAGCCATAGGAACGTGCGATATGATGTTCAACTTCTACCTACTACTTCGTAGTGAACGACTGACGGCTCGAATTCAAGCAAGAATTCTTCGTCCTCTGGGTAGTACTTGGCTTTTTCCGCATCGGCACCCGCAAATGCGTTGATCGCTTCGAGACTTTCCCATGATGTCATTGTTATAAAGTGCGTCGCGTCGTCCTCATGCCGCTGCAGAATCTTCACGCTAAGATTCCCGGGCACTGCCTGGTAGTCGGGAATCGCTCGCTCAATAAGAAAGAGTCGATAGGCCGCTGCTTTTTCGTGGTTCACTCTTCCATGCCACATCCGAATTATCATTCACACATCCTCAATGATCACTCCGCTATAAACCCACATAGGGACAGTCTTGCCGGCACGTTCGAACCCCATCTTCTCGTAAAACCCAACGGAATCAACATCTGGTGTGAGCATCTGTTGGTGGAACGATCCATATCGCTCTCGCATCGCCACCATGATCCGATGGCCAATACCACATCCGTGACTTTCTGGATCAACCAGCAAGTGAGGAAAATAGACGACCAGGTGCCCGTCTGAGTATTGCATTGGCAATACCCACTAGTTTGCCCCTAATACGCGCTCTTACAAGCGAATGAGAGTTCCGAAGTGCGGCAACCAGCTCACCCGGTTTTTCTGCCGACGACCAAGCGTTGACGGAATAGAGTTCTACTACCTCTGACTCTTCTATCGAATCATCTAAATTGATCTCAACTGCCGAATTCAAGTCCCTCATCCCCGATCTCGTCTAGCAATTACCAGACCAAAGAGCACGACGACCCGGTCAACATTTTCTCTACACCCGAACGGCCGGTTTGGGTCAGAAGGCGTCATTCTGCCGAAGGTTTTCCGAGCAGCTGCTATGCGAAGTGAAGCTGCCTATAAATTACTTCCTGGCCAGGGTCTCAGAACAGCCAGAAGGATACGGTCGCTCACAAAGGATCGACGAACTTTATCCCCGGTTGGGACTGAAGCATCGCTTTGAGTTCGCGATCTAGTTTGTCTGAGCCTTGAGATGTGTCTGGTTTTTCGAACAGCCTCTTGAAGAAAGGAACCTCTACAGGCAGCTCCGCTTGAGCGTAGGGTTAGCCAGCACAAAGGGCCGCCACGCAGCTAACCGGACGGCATCCGCTCGAATGCGTGCAACGAGGGGTTGATGGCGTCCCACTCCAGCGCGCGGACGTTGTAGGTGAGCACCTGCGGCTCGAAGCGGCCCGGCTCGTCCAGGCTGCCCGCAGGAACCGCGATCAGCTCCGGCATCGCGGCAAAGCGCAGGTAGACAGGCGTTCCGCAGACCGGGCAGAAGGCGTGGATCTTGACGTTGCCGCTGTCGCCCGCGACCTCCCAGTGCGTCGCCTCACCGGTGATCGTCATCTCGGCGCGCGCGGGAAAGGTCAAGTAGGACCCATGTCCGGTGCCGCTTCGCCGCTGGCAATCGCGGCATTGGCAGTGGTTCTGGAAAACGGGCGCGTGCTTGGTCGCGTAGCGGATCGCGCCACACGCGCATCCACCGGTGTAAGGCTGGCTCATGACCGGCTCCCGCTTGAGGCGGCCTTCGGCTTGGCGAAGACGTCGATGCCTTGGCCGGTTTCCAGCAAGGACTTCAGACTGGAAAGAACGATCGGCCAGCCTTTCTGGATGCCCTCGGCCATCCCGCTGCCGGCCTCGAGTTCGTCGTGGGTGACGGTTAGTCGCACCATGTCCTCATATGCATCGATGTTGAAACTCACGCGACTGTAGGCGGACGGGTCGGCCGCCTGCGAGGGGCTCGCCCAAGTAATGACCAGGCGCGTCGGCGGCGCGACCTCGACCACTTTGCCGACCACATTGACAGTGCGCTGCTCGTCGGCGCGCACGTGCTCCCAGGTCGATCCGGACTTCCAGTCGGAGACGTTCTCGTGGCCCCAGTAGCGCCGCGCGATTTCCGGTTTAGTAATGGCCTCGAACACCGCTTCCGGCGTCGAGCGGATGTAGGTCACATAAACGAAGCAAATCTTTTCATTACTCATGATTAACCTCTTTCAAGTTCCGTCTTCAGATCGTGTAGCAGGCTGAGCCGCTGGCGTTCGAATTTCCGTACCCACCGTTCGTAGACCTCGTGTAGCGGCACCGGGTTGATGAAATGCAGCTTCTCCCGGCCACGCCGGACCGTGCTCACCAGGTTGGCCGCCTCGAGGATCCCGATGTGTTGCGTGGCCGACTGCCGCGCCATATCCAAGTGCTCGCAAAGCTCGCCCAACGTCTGCCCGTTTCTCTCGTACAGCAGGTCGAGCAGCCTTCTGCGTGTCGGGTCGCCCAGCGCCTTGAAAACCTTGTCAGTGTCCATCTTTGTTGTGTTTGAAAGTAAGGGAATATTATGCAGGTAATTACCTGCATGTCAAGCAGCGCGTTGTTAGGCTTTACCACACGCTATGCAGACGGCAGCTGTAGCCAAAAGTGCATGCTAGGCAGCGTAGAATCGGCGTTGCTTGGGCGCCCTCTAGCGGCCAGAACCGGCCGCCCAATTGACCCTGCGCAGTGGGCCATGTATTACTGCGGCATGCCTGTTTGCCGTAACTGCCAATCGAATCTCGACGGCGAATATTGTTCGACTTGCGGCCAGCGAAACGTCGAATTCGAAAAACCCATCTGGAGCCTGGTCGGCGCCGTCATTAGCGAAACCTTCGAGGTTGATGGGCGGGCTTCCTCGACAGTAAGGACTCTGTTTCGGCATCCGGGCAAGCTCACCAGAGAATTTCTTGCGGGTCGTCGAGTCGCCTACTCACCACCGCTGCGGCTTTACCTGGTCTTCAGCATCGTCTTCTTCCTCCTGATCGCGTGGTTCGCGTCGAGCGGATTACTGCGTGAGCCTGGGTCAGATCTGAACTTCGATGCCGCGGTGCAGGCCCAATTCCTGTCGGACGATCTACCCACCCTGATGTTCCTGCTACTGCCCATCTTTGCGATGCTAATGAAGATCGCCTACTGGAAGCGGTTGTACTTCGATCACCTGATCTTCTCGCTGCATTTGCACTGAGTAGCGTACGTGGCGCTGGCATTCATGCTTCCGCTCGAGGTCGTCGCGAACCGGCACATTATCTTGTTGCTCGTACAGGTCATCGTATTCCTCGGTTTTCTTGCCCACTTCACGATTGCCGTGCATCGCGTTTATCGAGCCGGCTGGCTAGCAGACGTGGTTCGGTCCGCGTTAGTGCTGGTGATGTAAGTTATCGTCGTGTCAGTGGCGATCGAGGTCAGCAGTGAGTTCGCGATTATTACGGATTGATGGGCGCAGAGCGGCAGACGTAGGCGGTGAAATTCAGACTGTCCGAACCGCCAATGTCGCCCGCCGCCCTGCGGTGAATGGCGAGGTCTGCTTTGCACTCAATAGCAGCCGCTCGAGCGGCTTCTTTCGGGGTATAGTTGAGTTCCGCTAATGACCCGAAGGCGACGTTCTCTCGTGAAAGGATCAAAATTCAGTTTCTGAGGAGGTTCGGATGTCAAAAAGTGACGAACAAGCCATCAGGACACTTGTTGATCAGTGGATGGCAGCCACGAAGGTCGGAGACCTCAACGCGGTTTTGAGACTCATGTCCGAGGACGTAATCTTCACCGTTCCGGAGCGGGAACCTTTCGGAAAAAAGCAATTTGCGGAAGGATTTTCGGAGATCTCTAAAATGGAATTCGAAGGTACCAGCGAAATATTGGAAATAGAGGTCCTCGACGATTTCGCATGGACCCGAAATCAGATTCGAATGACTCTGAAGGGATCCGATGGACAGAAAATCAACCGTCAGGCGCGCACTTTGACAATTTACAGGCGTGAAGACGATGGACAATGGCGCCTCTTTCGCGATGCGAATCTTCCCGCATGATTCTAGCCTAGTCGTCGGCTCCTACTCGCTCCGCTGGACGTCTGCTTCTGGCCGAATCCTGACCGATCACTGTTGCTGATTTTTGTCGTTCGAGAGGCTGCTCCTCAATTAAGCGGACGCCCGGCGCCGGCATCGACCTCCATTCAGTAATTACCCATTTTTGAGCGGCAAGTCTTAGTCAACCGGGCGAAACCCAGGTGACAAGTATTGGCCGGTTCTTTGCGTTCAAGAAGGCAGGGCGCCAAGACTTGGGCAAAAGTGAAGAATGGCGTCCATGTCATACAGAGGAGCAACGCAGTTGCGGCCTCGGTTTGAATTCGTGCGGGAGTTTTGCGTGTTTCGGCTGTGCATTGTCGTGCAGAGTAGGGCAATTGATGCAACGGGCGCCCAGCGACTTTTCTGGTTAATTCAATTACTTACAGAATGGTGAGCTAACTTCGAACCAGGTGGTCGGGAGTTCGAATCTCTCCGGGCGCGCCATTTGATTTGGAAGAGGTAGACGGCATCACGCCCTCAGGCTCTTCGCACTTGCCAACGCTGATTCGAGCCTTCCTCAGAAAGACATGCACCGGGTCTGTACGACTCGTGAGTTGACTGTTCGTTGGGCAAGCATGATGTGCCGTTTCGGCAAAGCATCTTCACTTCGTATCGAACGTTGCCATTAGAGATGATCGGCAGTCCCTGTTCCGCGATCGCGGGCCGACCGTACAAGCGAATGGCCTGACTGTGAGTGGCTCAAATTTAGAATCTGAATTTGCAAAAACGCGACGCCGATCATGGCTTGGCGTTTCATCACATCTCCGTTCGTGAACTGCGTCCCAAATAAATTGCCCATATGTTGCAAACCATATGTCAAGTGCACAGTATTTGGGTTATTGGACGCATTAACGGAAAAATATTTTCGCGTTTTCCTGGAGACAAGTATGACAGTCAGGCTAAGCCCACTGGGCGCGATGTTCTGGATTGGCGCCGTGCTGGTATTTTTGGCGCCTCGTGCCGAAGCACAAACGGCGACCGACAATTTTCAAGTCAGTGTCACTATTCTGGATTCTTGTTCGATCGTGGCAGACGACCTCGACTTCGGCGGACAGACCGTGCTCGACAGTGTGGTTGACGACAGCACTCTGGTTACCGTGAATTGCAGCGTCGGTACAGCGTACGCCGTTAGTCTGGACGCGGGTGTCAACGGCACGCGATTGATGAGCGACGGATCAGAGACCGTTGCCTACGAACTTTATACGAGCGCGCTGCGAACCCTTGAGTGGGGAATTAACGTCGGCGTCGATACCCTCGGTGGCATCGGCACCGGCATCGATCAGGTCCTGACCGCGTACGGTCGGGTTCTCGTGCAAGCCACGCCCGGTCCCGCAACCTATACCGACACCATTACAGCCACTATCGCCTTCTGATGCCGCTAGCCCGCCATTTAGTGCTGCTGGCCGCCGTTGCCTTTGCTTTCTTTTGGCAGGGCGATGCACGGGCATCGGCTTTACAGCTTGAACCGGTCTCTGTACGACTGACGCCGACAACGCGCTCAGCCGTGCTTCGTTTGCGCAATCAGAGTGACGTGCCGATGAACGTGCAGGTCCGGGCATTCCGCTGGCAACAAGTCGACGGCGAAGATCAATTGAGTTCGACTGATGCACTGCTGGTCAGTCCGCCGATACAGCAACTGGATGCCAACGGCGTGCAAGTAGTGCGTGTCCTGCTTGCGGAAACGCTAACGTCCGAGGAGGAGCTGTCGTTTCGTCTGATCGTTGATGAGTTGCCCGGCGAGCCCAGAGCTGATGGCCAGGTACAAATGCTCATTCGCTATTCGATACCGGTGACCTTCCGGCCCGGTGATCTTGGACCGGCGAAGCTCAGTTTCCAGCTCGATCTCACGCAGGAACAACCAACAATCGAAGCAAGTAATTCAGGTGCCAAAAGCACGCAGCTCAGTGCCATGCGTTTAACTTCCGCGAGCGGCGATGTCATCGAGTTGAGCGCCGGCCTGTTCGGTTATGTCTTGGCTGGTCAAACGCGCCGCTGGCCGATCCGGCTGGCGGACAAAGCGTCAATCGATCAGATAACTGGAGTCGCGGCCAATGTCGACGGGCAGGCACGGGCATTCGAGCTCCAAACTTCGCGCTGAACTATGGGCTTTGGCGTTCCTCGCCGCCTCATCTGGACCCTGTGCCGCAGCAGAAGCGAACGGACTTAACTCCGGAATAGCGGCGTTTCCCGTTTCGGCAAGCGCTGCAAACAACCCACGTAGCTACTACCTTGAGGCCTTGATTAATGATCAGCCCACCGGGCTGTTGTTGACTATCCTCAGGCGCGGCGACAACTGGCTGATTCCGAAGAAGCACCTGCAGGCGCTCGAATTGAAGGTCGATGATTTACGCGCAAACGATGCCGGCTTGGTAGCCCTGAACGCGATCAGTGGTCTTCGTTATCGTTACGATGCGCCGGCACAGCGGCTTTATCTTGATGTCGAAACCGAGCGGAGAAAGCTGCGCGTAGTTCGCTCGCCGTTGGAGTCGCAATTAGGCGATACGGCATCTGGTGCGCTTATCAACTACGACGTCGCTTTCCAGCAGCAGGAAGGAAAAGGTGTTCTGAGGGCGTACTCCGAGCAGCGGTTGTTTGGCAAGCAAGGGGTTCTCAGCAATACCGGCATCAGTACTGTCGGCGGCGGCATGCAAGACTATGTCCGCCTCGACACCGTCTGGACGCGAGCTGATGCGTCCTCCATGCGTAGCGTGTCCGCTGGCGACGTTATCACTCGCTCGTTGGGTTGGACTCGATCCGCTCGTATCGCAGGTATGCAATTCAGGTCAAATTTCGCTTTGCGTCCCGATCTGGTGACTTACCCGGTCGCGGGCTTTTCGGGAGTCGCCGCTGTCCCGTCCTCCGTTGATATTTACGTGAATCAGGCGCGTCAGTTCACGAGCAATGTTCCGGCGGGCCCGTTCCGCATCGATGTGCCTCCTGCATTGAACGGCGCTGGACAGGCGAGCGTTGTTGTAACCGACCTACTCGGACGAAGCACGGTGCAAACGCTCGATCTCTATGTCGTCCCACAACTGCTCAGGGCCGGGCTCGTCGACTACTCTGTCGAGGCAGGCTGGTTGCGAGAAAACTTCGGTTTGCACAGCGCGGACTACCGCGGTGGCGTCGTGGCCAGCGGCAGCGTTCGTTCCGGGTTTACTGACTGGCTGACAGTCGAGGCTCACGGTGAAGCCGCACCGGGTCTGGTGCAATTAGGCTCCGGCGCCCTGGTTCGGCTTGGCCAGTTCGGCCGGCTGAATGCCTCGCTCAGTTTTAGCGGCGCTCACGCCGCTGGCCACAAGTTCAGTGCTGGTTACCAATATGTGTCGCAACGCTTCAGCGTTACGGCAGACCTGCAGCAGGCGAGCGAGCACTATCGTGACCTGCCGTCGTTGCTGGGAAATGTACCGTCACGTCGCCAGCTCCGGGTGTTTCTGGGTTCGCAGTTGGCTCCGGGCAAGCATGTAAGCGCCGGTTACGTGGTTGCGGACGTGAGTGCCGTGGATTCGTCAACTGCAACCGCCGATGTCGAGCATGACGCAGAGAGTTCCAGATCGATTTCGCGGTTGGTGTCTGTTGGTTACCGGCAGTCACTTGGGAGACGTGTTGCATTGAGTGCGAACGCATTTCACGATATTGATCAGGCTGGCAACCGCGGTGTGTATATCGGCTTGTCCGTCGCTGTCGGCCGGTCCACTCACGTGCAAACAAATTACTCCAGTGCGAACGAACGTGGCTCTGTGGCGGTTGCCCGGCGAAGTCCGTTCGAGGGTGGCTGGGGCTGGAACGTAAACAGCAGTATTGCCGATCAGAATGCACTGCAGGTGGGTACCCGGTTCACGGGTAGCAAAGGCGTTGCGAGTCTCGACTTGAGTACGCAATCAGGTAACAAACACTGGAAGATAAGTGGCCGTGGCGCACTCACCATCATTGGCAACTCGCCTGTCGCTGGCAGGTACGTTGATGACGCGTTTGCCATGGTCTCGACGGATGGGGTCGGCAACGTACCGGTCCTGCATGAGAACCGAATTATCGGGCAGACAAATTCGAACGGCTATCTCATGGTTCCGAATCTCAACGCCTATCAGGTAAACCGCATCGCGATCGATCCGCTGGGTGTGCCGTTCAACTATCAGGTTGGTATGCAAGAGCTGGATGCTGTTCCCCGTTGGCATGCCGGTACTCGGGTAACGTTTCCGCTGGAGAACTCGGTTGCGGCCTTCAGCGTATCGCTGGTCGATGAACAAGGCGCGTGGTTACCGGCAGGCAGTCGCGGTACGAACACCAGTAGCGGCGCGACTTTCGTCGTGGGATACGACGGTGTGGCGTTTATTCGCAAGCAGAAAGCGGCGGTAACCATACGGGTAAAGACGGCGACGGGTGTGTGCACAGCGCTGATTACCAGCGTGGGTGACGCTCCGGTGGTGTGCCAGTGATTAGCCGACAAGTACTCGCACTCCTTGCTGTATTGTTCCTGCAGTTTTACTCGCATGACGCGTCTGCGCTCAACTGCAACGTTTCGATGCCGGACGTTGCGTTCGGCGCGATTGACTCCCTGTCTGGCAATGTGACCGATGTCAGCTCGTCAATTCAAGTCGATTGTTCGGAGTTTCTTTTCGGGATTGTCGACTCAACGATTGGGGTCTGCCTATACCTCGATGAAGGGAGTGGCGGGTCAGACGGGACAACTTATCGCAACATGGTGCAAGGCTCGGATGATTTACCATTCAATTTGTACAAGGATGCAGCGCGAACCCAAATCTGGGGTTCGGAATCCGCGTTTCCGGCTGCCGGCGCGCAAAGGGTGGTCGTCACCCTGAACGGTGTTCTCGGACTGCTTGCGACCGGATCAGCGACCGTTCCGGTATATGGACGAGTGCCAGGCAGTATTTCCGGCTTACCCATAGGCCCGTACGCTTCTACATTCGCTGGCGGTGCGCGAGCACGGTACTCGTTCAACAACGCAATACCCTGCGATGGCGTCAATGGCAGCCAGACCAGCGATAGCTTCCTGGCCAGCGGAACCATCATCGAAAGTTGTGTGGTGGAAGCGGATGATCTGGATTTCGGCGCCCATGCGCGACTCGACGGCTCGGTAGATGGAAGCAGCCAGATTCGATTGCAGTGCAGCGCAGATACCGCCTACTCAGTATCGCTGGGCGCGGGTGGAGGAGGCGATGCGGGTGCACGACGAATGGTGCACGGAAGCATTCCGACCGAACAGATCGGCTATCAGTTATACAGCGACGCCTCGCGGAGCCAGGTATGGGGTGACGGGTCGGGGAGTACGACGACGGTCGGTGGCACCGGCACCGGCGCGACACAATCTGTCAGTGTCTACGGTCGAATACCGCTGCAAACAACGCCCAGACCCGGCGAATACGTCGACACGGTGATCGTCACGGTCAGTTACTGATAGCTGACGCCGTCAGATATCGTCGGTCCATCGTAGTCTTCGCGTTCAGTATTGTTGTTGGCGGTGTTTGGGTCGCGCTCACTTGTTGAGGACAATACCGTCTGCCTTATACTGTCGTACGCTTATCATTCGTGGGTATCTGCATTGCGGTCATGCGCAGGCACCTCCCGCGCGATACACCATATGCAGGTTATCCATGTTTCCGATTGCAGACTTCACTCGTAAGCCTAGAGTATTCCGATTTGACAGTTCACATTCGCGGGTGGATATCGGGCATTGCAGCGGCTACTGGGTCCTGTTTGATGGACGCAAATGCATCAGCGAGCATTCGGCCGACAGGTTCGGCAATATTTATGAGACCTATTTCTTCTCAAGTGCTGATCTGGAAGACCAGTCGTCGGATGCACTTTTTGAGCACGTTAAAGCGGCGCACACAGGCTACGAACACGATCCTGATATCACCGTCACGTCGACTATCGTGAAAGACAGCCTGGATCAGTCGTGTTGGGCGATTGATGTATGCATTGCAAGTGCAACCAGACTTTTTCGAAAGCGCCCTCCGCATTTTCAGTTTTACAGTCTCCCTGCTATTCCAATAGCTCCGGTCTGGAGCTTGATCGAACGCTACCGAGAGGCACAAAAGGCGTCGATCCCTTTCATTCTGGTTGCCGGAGAAACCGGCAGCGCATCGTGGCGAGACAGCGACAGTTACAGTCTCGTTAACCTGAAGAACGAGGCGGAATTGAGAGCGCGACTTGCAAAGTATCCCTGTAAGCCCCCGAACGCGGACTACAGTCAGTTCAATTTAGGCATTATCGACGCCAGAGACAAACAGCAGCCGTTCAATGAAGCAGTCTATAGTTTGGCTGCCGATTGGGAAGGGGCAGAGCTGTCGGACTAGCTGGGTGCATCGAGAGCGAACGGTCCACGTGTGCTCGAATCCGTCATCGCTGTAGTGAGTCTGCGAATCGCCCATCAATAGCGGCGTGTTGTCAAAAGGGCGGGGCATGCAGCGATATCACAGAGGCCGTTGAGTCCCGATTTGCTTTCTGGCAGTCCAACTCACCGGAATGATGCCATTCGCCGGCGGCACGGACTGGATACATACTCCCCGATCGTGCGAAGCTCAGCGTTGATCCGCGCGGTGACAATCGTCCGGCGCCGGAAAATTTCACTGGAGACAAATTGATGAGTTGGAACTCGACCCTGCAGCGAGCAGGACTGCGTGCTTTTGCATGTGTCTTGATGCTGGCAACCTGCACCACTGCGTTCGCGGATATGGAAAAGTCCGTAGCCGACGCCCTGTCCGCAGAGCTGTCCGGCGATTCCTACCCCGGCTTTGACGCGTTCCTGAAAGCGGCCGAAGCACTGCGTGTGGCACAAGACCTGGACATCAGAACACTGCGCAATAGCTACCGCGATGAGCAGAGTCTGACGGTTGCACAGCGCAACACGCTTTACCGATTGCTCGGCATCTATGCCCGGCTTAAGTACGGCGATGAAGCCATGCAGACTCTCGCCGAACTGGTCGCAATTCCGACTTTCGAAGTTGAATCGCTGCCGCAGACCGAGAACCCGGAGTTTTTGCGCTTTGCGAAAACGCTTGAGCGCATCACCAACGATTTCGGACTGAATTTCCGCAACGTCGGCGACCAGGTCTATGAAGTCACACTCGGCGACGCGCGCGGTGAACTGATCGGCCTGCACGCGCATGCGGACGTCGTACCCGTTAACCCTGATCTTTGGGTACTTGATGATGGAACCCGCCTAGACCCGTTCGTGGTGACGCGCATTGGTAATCGCATGTACGGGCGTGGTACGCAGGATGACAAGAACGGCATCGTGGTCACGCTATATGCGATGCGCGTGATTCAGGACGAGCAGCTGCCACTCCTGCATACGTTCCGACTGCTGGTGGATACCCGCGAGGAGACCGGGGGTGATGCGATACCGTGGTATTTTGAGAGCAACCCGGTGCCGGATTACAACATTGCACTGGACGGGGATTACCCGGTCGTTATTGCCGAGAAGGGCTATGGCGTGGTCATGGCAAGCTTCCCGGCACGCGAGGCCACACCCGAAGGTGCCGCCGTGGTTGAAGTGACCGGTGGTCTGGCAACTAACCAGATTCCTGCTCAATCAACAGCGTGGATTCGTACCGCGGCGCCTGATGTGCTGGTAACTACGCTCAAGCCACTTGGCGAAAGTTTCGCCGCGGAACACGGCGGCAATTTTAGCGTGCGCGCGAGTGTGGAACCGCGCGGCGTGCGCCTCGACGTCATTGGCGTGTCAGCGCATTCATCTGACCCGGGCAGTGGTACAAACCCGGTGTCGAGGATGTTTGCATTACTGGACAAGCTGCGCTCGGAAGGCGTTCTTGAAGCGAATCACTTTACTGACGCGGCGCGATACGCCACTGAGAACTGGGGCCTCGATTTCCTGGGGACACGCGCCGGTATCGCCTATTCCGATCCTTTCATGGGACCGCTTACCGCGGCTCAGACATTTGTTGCGCATGAAGATGACCAACTGCGCACGGCGGTAAATCTCCGTCTGCCCATCGGCCGGCAACCGGGAGAACTGGTTAGCGGGCTGCAGGACCGACTCGAGAAATGGGCCGCCAGCAATGATATCGACGTGGAATTTCAAACCTTTGCTCGTGATCCTATGTACCGCAATCCGGAGGGCGCGTGGGTCAATGCGTTGCTGGATGTTGCGGTAGAAAACCTGGATATACCCCGTGAATTCGGTTCGTCTGCCGGCGGCACTTCGATTCATGATCTGCCGAACGGCGTGCAATTCGGATTGTCCAGGGCGGACGAGAAGTACACCGGGCACAATGCCGGTGAGTTCAAGACGGTGGATCAGTTCCTGCTCGATCTCTCAATTGTTACTGAGATGATCGCGCGGCTGGGTGGTATGCAGGAGCTGTGACGGTGTGCTGAGGGACTGATACAGCGAGCGAACGCGGTAATAGACCACAACAGACGTTGGCAATAGTAATGTCTCAATTGCAAAGGGGAAGGTTCATGGTTCGCGTCCGAATTATTTCAATCGCATTGCTGTTTACTGCCGTTGTCGCTTGCAATGCAGAAACCAAGATACCGGATATCGATGTTGCCGCAGAAGAAGCAGCCATATCGAAGTTGGAAACAGAATGGTCTGATATGTATGGCGCTCGTGATATCGGTGGCATCGCTGCGTTACTGGCGCAGGATACGGTGTTGTTAATGCCCGGTTCCGAGGCGATAGTTGGTATTGCAAACGTCCGTGCCGCTACTGAAGAGATGTTGAAATCGGATGACCAGGTTTCCTGGATGTCGGATTTCGTCTCGGTCGCTCCCAGTGGTGACATGGCTTACGACTACGGTACTGCCACCACAAAACTCGCGGATGGCTCGACTGTCAAAGGCCAATACCTGGTTGTGTGGGTAAAGGAAGGCGGTCAGTGGAAAGTCGCTGCGGACATGTTCAACTAGCGTCTGATTGCGTAAAGAGTAACGGTGTCAGGACTATCGTTGCCCCAGAACAGCCTGACACCTTATGCCCGTCATATAGAATCCAGACTGCTGATCGTTCGGGTATAGCAAGTGCAGCAACGCACGTTGCCAAGTATGGGCGCTAGTCGTGTAGCTCCTCGGGATCGTGCATGGCCAAGAACGCATCCGGCATGACCGGCTCCGGAAGCGCCAGTATGTAAACAACTTTGTTCTTCACAGCACCTTCGGCGTGCAGCGTTCTGGCTGGGACGACAATCTTGTGACCGGCTTTCACCGTCGTCCTGATGCCGCTTTCAGCGTCCAGAAAATCCGTTTCGCCTTCCATGATATAGGCGTGTACTTCATCGGAGTGCCAGTGGACATGAAGTCCTTCGTTCGGGCCCGATACAAACGTAGTTGGCCACGTGCCATTCCTCTTCACGTCATCGAGTACATTGTTCTTGCTGACGAAAAACTGCGGGTAAAATTGGAGCTTCAAAAGCCATTCTCCTAAGTCAATGGATGTTCGTAGCGACATGTGGGGCGAGTGGATCCTATTGATAATCCCGCGTGCGCGAAAGGTGCGTATACTCACGAGATTCATGTAACAGGTGCATTAATGGATATCGAGTCTGTTCGCATATTTGCGGACGTGATCAAGCAAGGTAGCTTTGCTGCGGTGGCGCGGCAACGCAATATTGACCCGTCCTCCGTTTCTCGCTCAATCGGCACCTTGGAAGCAGAGCTTGGCTTTCGCTTGTTTCAGCGTACTACCCGCAAACTTGCGCCGACCGAGGCCGGTGCCGAGTATTTCGATCGCGTCCAAGGGTTGATAGGTGAGTTCGATCGGGCGAGCGAAGCGGCTTTGGATCTCGTTAGTCTTCCTATCGGCACGCTTCGCATAACGGCGTGCACGTCGTTTGGCCAGCGAATTCTTGCACCTTTGCTGTCGAAGCTGCGCACGCAGTACCCGGATCTGACTATCGATATGCAGTTGGTGGACCATCACGTCGATATTGTCGAAGAGAAGATTGACATTGCCATTCGATTTGGCAAGAAACCTGAGGGTGACTTTATTGTCAGCCAACTGGTTCCCAGACAGTTTCATGTGTGCGCCAGCCCCGCTTGGATCAGTGAGAACGGCCATCTCGCTACGCCGGCTGAGCTTGAGAAAATGGATTGCATGTTGTTCTCGATTCCCGGCATCCGCAAGGTATGGCGATTTCGTAAGCGAGGAGGCCAACCGTTCGACGTACCGGTATCCGGTCACGTGCTAACGTCCCATGGTGTAACTATGACCAAGTGCGCAGTGGCAGGCCTGGGGCCAGCGTTGTTGCCAGACTGGTTGTGTCGCGACGAGATTCGCGCAGGCGATTTGGTCAGTCTCTTCCCCGATTACGAATGCACCGCAACGGAGTTCGATACAGCGGCGTGGCTGGTATATCCGAGTCGATCCTACGTGCCGAAGAAAGTGCGAGTCTTCATTGATTTTCTGCGTGCCGAAGTTGCAGGCTTTGCCTGACCGGGCTGATCTGTCCCGGCGGCGCTGGGGCCGGCGAGGGTAGCGCCGGGAGCGGTACTCTTTTCATCAAGCACTGGTGGACAGCGCGCGATCTGGCTGATATCTCGTCGTATAAGTAGCGCTATCAAGTGACGTGAGAGGTGGCGGTTGCAAACCCTTCCTCACCTGGCACTGAAGGAGACGGTCCGAACAGCTGATTGTTTCGTACCTAAAAAGTACTTATCCCGCTCCACTCCATGAAGCGGTACATTCGACGCCGCCAGAACGAACTATCCTCATAATGCTCGTAGGGCAGGCTGTAGATGCGGTCGTCTGTATTGTTCCAGCTTTCTTCAAAGTACTCGTGAGCCGCGACGAATACAGAATCCGTGTTGCGGCCCCTGACCACAACGTCAGTCTCCAGGTTGTAGTCATCCAGGTTCCTGCGAGTGAAGTTGGCTGAGCCGGTCACCATAACGCTGTTGCCTAAACCATCTCTAAAAAACAGCATCTTGCTGTGGCACTGTTCACCCATAGAGCTGCACCAACGCACAGGAATGCCGGCAGCGTTCAGTTCGTGCGCGACCGGCCGGTTCGGGATACCGTTTTTCTCACGCCCGAATGCATCTTTGTTGGGGTCCAGTAACAAGCGCAGGCTTGCACCACGCTCATGCGCCTGTTTCAGGGCTGCTATGACCTCACGATCGGACAAATAGAACATCATCAAATCGAGCTGTTCCCCGGCCTCTGCCCGGTTGATTTCTGCAAGGACGGCATCTTCAATCTTACCTTCGGTGACTACTTGAACAGTGGTTGCCGCTGCCGTGTGCTCGCGCGGTATTTCAACCTCGACCGGCGGATAGCCTGAGAGTTTGAGTACCGCGTTTTCGGACTGCAACAGATCGGCAACGGCACCGCCGGTAAAACGAACAGCGGCATTGCGGTGTGCGCTGCTGCCATCGTGCGGATTGGCCGATGACACGAAGCCGACGTAGGTCGGGCCGCTATCAGCGATCAGTACCTTGCGGTGATTGGCTTTGAAATTGATCAGTTCCAGATAGCTGCGGATTGACACCCGGCCCGGCCCAATAGGATTCGGTAGTGTGTTGGCTGACGAATTACCGAAAGGTTTGAACAGGAGTCGCCAAAAAAAGGAGTAGACGGCATTGCTGTCATGGAGCTCGCGTAAGTTGGTTACGACGAGGCGAATACCCGCCTGTTCGAGCTGCTCGAAGTACGGTGATTGCAAGCCGCCGTACAGTTCATTGACGGGGTCAGTGATTACCACGATCAACATGTCGGGATGATTGTGTTTCTTTGCGACCAGCGCATCGGTCAGTTCGCCGGCCAGCTGTCGGGTTGTTTCCGGCACGGGCCCCTGAAAATCGTTATAGAGAAACATATCCAGTACGATCACTTCCCGCGCTTCGTCGATGATGCGAAACATATCGTCGAATAGAGCCTGCTCTACGTGTCGCTGACCGTTCCGGTCCACCCAGCTAGTATCGGCGATGAATGCAACATCAGCGCTAGGGAACTCTTCACCTTGCAGCGATACGCCATCCGGTAGTGGCGTCAGGTTCTGGCAGCCCGAGAGAAACGGCAATACGAGGACAGCCGCCAGAATGAGGTGTAATCGTATGCGCACCAGCGTGTTTGTGTTCTGCTTCAAAATTCTTCGTACGTCCTGCTATTCGTGATCGGATTTTGCGTCAGGTTCGCCGGCATGTCAGAACGGTTGGCCCAGGAAAAAATACCAACCATGTCGTCCGCCTTCGGCTTGACCGTAAGCCAGATAGGCAGGTCCGAAAAGCGTGTCCGCACCGAGCCAGACGGAGCCTGCGAACAGACTGTCTGAGAAGGATATGTCCTTACGCGAATCCCACACGTTGCCGCGTTCCAATGTCACGCCGGCATAGATCGGCAGGGTAGCATCCCGATTCAGCTGCCGATACGCTGCCAGCACACCAAATGTCGAGTGTTGGCCCCTCAATTCATCGGAGGAAAGGCCGGAAAGATTGCCGAACCCCCCCAGCGCAAAAACGTTTTGCAACGGTGCAGTACCGCTCATCGTCGATTTGTAGCGGAGGATCGCCAGCAAGGTATTGGCGCCTCGCGTGAATGCAGCGCCGCCGGCTATTCGCACTTGGTCGAATGATTCGTCGGCACCTAGCCCTTTGTGCGAACCGAGTAACTCTATGGTCGCGGTTGTGCCAGTTCGGGGGAAGTCGAGACTGTCGAACTCGTCCAGTGAAAACCGGAGGTACGTTTCCGCTCGCTTGAACGCATAGTCGAGCAACCCCGGCTCGCCGATACGCACACTGGAATCACCATCGCCGTACCGTAAACCAGCGCGGATCTCACCCCAGGTACCCAGCTCACGGCCAAAGCCAAAATCAGCTATAGCTTCTTTTACATCGAGTGACGCGACAACATTCTCGTCTTCGACGACACTGAAAATTCGTTCTCGGTAACCTATGCTCGGGTTCACGAAAAACATCAGGCTCTTGCCAAACGGCTGATAAAACTCCGTAAAAAGCGCCGGTTCGCTGCCGATTTGCAAGCCGCTACGCCACTCGCCGCCGCTTGGGTTTATGGCAGTGCTGATATAGCTTCCGGCCAGATTGAACAGATTCTCCCCATCGGAGTTTGAATCATATTCTGCGCCGAGCTGCAGGTACGCTGGGCCCCAGCTGCGGTCATCGACGACGATGTCCAGCGAGGTCTCGTCGTCATTCTGCTTCACGTCGTATTGCACTGTTTGAAACAGGTCCGTGCCGTAAACATCGCTTATTCGACTCTCAAGGTCAGCAACGTCCAGCGGTTGCCCCGGCTCGATTACACCTAGCCGTGCGCGGATATAGGCGTCGGATACTGCCGAATGATTCACCAGTTCTATTCGATCGATCACCGGCATCTCGGTATCGGGCGTACGCAGCTCGGCACGGTAAGCGAGGTAGTCTTCTTTGTTCAGCGAGAGTCGGCGGATACTGTCAAGCCGCTTTTCGGCGGCCTGTTGACCCGACGGAATTGCCAATGCGTAATCATTAAAGTCAGCGGTGGCGATGTCGTCGAGAGCCGGCACAATCAGTATGTCACCGGATTTCAGAGTCTTGATTTGTTCCTCGACATTTCTGCGAGTCAGGAGTCCCGTGAGTTGTTTCGTAACGGCGAGGATAGAGTCTATGGCTGTTCTTTCCGCCAGTGGCGTACTGATATCAACGGCGATGACGATATCAGCACCCATCGCCCGCACGACATCGACCGGCAGATTATTGGCCACGCCGCCATCGACCAATAATTGCCCATTGATTTCAACGGGCGCAATGACCGTGGGAATCGACATGCTCGCGCGAATCGCTTCGGCAAGGCTGCCTGAATCCAGCACGACAGCTTTGCCAGTTACAATGTCGCTTGCGACCGCCCGAAACGGAATCGTCAGATCATCAAAGCTTGTGACTCGCGCAACGTCGATCAGCGCGCGCGACAGGGTCCGTGAAATCTTTTGCCCCTGCACGAGGCCCATAGCGAAAGTAAAATGACCGTCATTGAACCCAGGCTTGTGCTTGACCAGGTAGAGGTCGTCATCACGTTTGCGCCGAAAGGTCCGGTGCGTGCGCGCAGAATTGTCGATGAAGACGTCTGTCCAATCGATTACCGCCAACTCATCCTCGATTTCAGCGGGTGTCATACCCGCCGCATAGTACCCACCGACAACGGCCCCTACGCTGGTTCCCGCGATGTAATCAATCGGCACCTGTTGTTCTTCCAGGACCTTCAAAACGCCGATGTGCGCTGCACCGCGTGCGCCACCACCACTGAGGGCCAGGCCTATCTTGAGGCGTTCGTGCGACTGTTCCGCATCGGCTGCGGTTACCGGGGGAGACATGCCGATTGCGATGATGCTGAGAGCCACTGCCCAGGTAAGCGCTCGCGAGTGGGCCAGAGAAATCATGACAACTGACTCCATAGTGCGCGGCAGCAGCTTGTTTGCCGTGGCTGTCTTAGTCTTGTCCGGTTTGTACTTGCGGTTAGCAGGAGCATTCTGGTCGGTCGAAAGCATTCACGGATCATTGTCGATTTCCAACGTTACGTTCCCTGACGACTCGCTACTTCAGGGATAAATGGGGGCAAGGTATGAATGGCCTGAGTGGCGCATGGCTCAACCTGTAATTATTCCAGATTGGCGCACCGGTCCCGCGGAAGTTTGTATGGGGCGGGTGGCTAACTCTATCGCAATCACTGCCCAAAGCGGCATTCGCAACGCTCGCGCCGGCCGACATAGTGAAGTGGCCGCATTCGTGGCTTTCGATCTCTGCCTCGGTAATGCAAAGCGGGTTATACCGAACAGCATCACCAGTTCGATGTGGTAGCTCGTTGCAGAGCTCGGTTATCACGATGGCTTGCCGCGATGCAGCGTTGCCGACGCGTACCCGGCATTCGGAGCGTTTCGTGCTGTTTCCCCGCCGCTTCTGCACCCGCTATATACCAATTCCTGCTATCGTTTTAACCAATTAAGGCATCCATTGGCCTTGTGCAGCGGCGGTTGGCCCGGAAATTTGCGCGAATCACCATAATCCCGCTGGCCGGTAGCGCTCTCCTTCGCAGACTGGTGCTGTTTCTCCGTGCGTTTAACTACGCTGCATCCGGTAAACTGGTAATACCAATTGTCCATATCAATGCTCTTCAAATGGTTGACAGAAAATTCCGGCGGTGAGAATGTCGGCGCAAGAATTATTTGAACCATAGCCAAATATTGCCACTTATCTCATGTATTGGTAGGACCAATAGTTTTTCGCGCACATTCCCGGGGGGGATCAGACATGCGTACAGTTTCTGCACTATTCCACTATCGATCGGTGCTGGGGGTTTCACTCAGCACGATCGCCGTCCTGTTCGGGGCAAGCGCTTCGGCGCAAAACACACAGAGTTCGAACGATGATGCTGACGCGGTAATCGAAGAAGTCGTTGTCACCGGTATCCGGGGGTCGCTTGCAAATTCCGTGGAGGCGAAGAGAAATTCGGATAACTTGATCGAAGCCATTTATGCGGAGGACATCGGCAAGCTGCCGGATCAGAACCTGGCCGAGGTTCTTGAGAATGTCACAGGTGTACAGATTACTCGTGAGGCCGGTGTCGGCACCGGTGTGCAGATTCGTGGTACCAACGCCAACCGCACTGAGATTAACGGTGTTTCAACGGTCGGCTCGGGTTCGGGTCGCAGTGGTATCAGTTTTGAGGATGTCTCTGCATCTATCATTGCTGCCGTTGAAGTGACCAAAGCGCCCGAAGCAAAAACGATCGAAGGGTCGGTCGGCGGGACGATCAACCTCAAGACGATACGTCCGCTTGAGTTGACTGATTCGTTGGCGGCTGTCCGCTTGCAAATGGAAGAGAGCAGTCTGTCCACCGATGGAGCAACACCCCGGATATCCGGAACGTGGGGCGACAATTGGTCGACAGACAGCGGCGACTTTGGCGTTGTACTTAGTGCGAGCTATTCAGAACAAGACGTAACCGCCTTCCGTCCTCGTGTTGACCGCGATAATTCAGTAGCTTCTGATAGCGGTGCCGCGAGTGCTCAGTCTTTTGATTTCCTACCGATTCAGTTCCTGATTCAGGATTACGATAACTTCGAGTACGAAACCAAAAACTTCTCCGGCTCGTTTGAGTGGGCGCCGAATGACAGCATGACGTTCTATTTTGACGCCATCCTCAATGATCAACAACGTCTGCAGGAAAGCTCAAGAATCCAGGCGTCGGGCGTCAGTGACCTGATCAATGTACAGGCTCCCAGCGCATTCGAAACCGTCAATTTTGGCGGGCTAGACGGTGCAAATGGCTTTCAGAATATCGGTAGCATCCAGGCGGCGCTTCGCGGTGTGATTCCGGTTGAAGATGGTGATGCTGATCCGAACCTGCGGATGTCAACGGACACCAGTTCGCGTGTGACCGATAGTGAAATATTCAGGCTGGGTACCGACTGGGAAAGAGGCCGGCTCTCAGGGCGAGTCGAGTTGTCAACGGCTTCATCCGACTCTACAACACCGTCATTTGACACCACGCTGAACTTTATCAATCCGAATGTGACAACCAATTCATCGAACGAGAATGGCACACCATTTGTGTACGACTTGAGTGGTGGTTCACTGGCGTTCGGAGTGGCATTCGACGAGGCGAACGGCCCAACCAATGCACAGCTGCTTGATCCCGCAAACTACATGTTGCGTGATGTCAACATAGGGCAAGACAGAAACGAGAACAGTGAACACGCGTTTCGTGCGGACTTTACCTACGACCTGGAATGGGAAGCGGTCACGAGCGTCGACTTTGGCTATCGTTACAGTAAGAGTTCGAGCTTGAACGATGACGTGGCTTCAAACGTTGGCTTGAGAACGTTCGACGAGAGCCCAACGGCTGACCTGTTCGCAAGTGTCATCACGACAGGTCCTGACAATTTCAATGCGGCTGATGGTCGTTCATTGTTTGTTCGTGATTTTCTGGTTGTTAATCCGGAACAAGTGAACTCGGACCCGGCTGGCGTGTTGGAAGCGATCAATGCGGCCATCGTTGCGAACAATGCAAACACGGGTTCTACGCGCGAGCCAATCAGTTCGCCTACGTCGACAACCGCTGCATTCTTCGACATTGAAGAGGAAACGAACGCGATTTATGCGCAAGCGAACTTCCAGCACAGCATCTTCCGCGGCAATATCGGTTTCCGTTATTTGGAAACCGATATCAAGTCGCTTGGCAACAGCGTTGTGAATGATGTGCCAACACCGCGCACAGAGTCAGGCAGTTATGATTTCTTTCTGCCACGGATAAACATCGTTGCTGACCTAAGAGATGACTTAGTCATCCGTGCCGGATGGGGTAAAGATATTCGTCGCCCCGATTTTGACGACCTTTCAACCTCGGTTACATTTTCTACCAGCCCGAATCCTGCGGTCGCAATAGGTAACCCCGCCCTGGAGCCTGAAGAGGTCACTTCGATTGATCTCTCCGCCGAATGGTACTTTGCTCCTTCGAGCGTCTTGAGTGTGGGCATTTTCCATAAGGAACGTACCGGCCTGCATGTGAGTACCCAGGACGATCCGTACGAAGATCCAACCACTGGATTCCGCGACATTACCGATCCTTGTGAGGCGGGCGGCATCTTCAATCCCATCGCTGACATAAACGTATTCGGGCCTGTCGGTGTGGGTGTTTGTGTTCCGTCAGCGACAACGATCAATGGCGCAGGAAAAACCAAACAAAAAGGTGTTGAGATCGCGTTCCAGTACGATCTTCTGGGCTTCGAAGATCAGATCGGTTGGGCATCGGGTTTTGGGTTCATTGCTAACTACACCGTGCAGGATTTCTCAGGTGGCGATACGTTCCTGACCCCAACCTCGCGTGCTGAAACCGTCTTTGGTTTGCTTGGCGCCACTGACGTCACCTTCCGCGCCCCGCTGATCGACTTGTCTGAGAATGCCTACAACCTGACGCTGTATTACGAAAAGTACGGACTATCAGCCAGGGCACGTTATACATGGCGTGAAGCTTACCGGTCTGAAGACTTTGGCAGTACTTCCAGTCTTCCCTGGGGCTTCCCGGTTGTGCAGGAGGATAGAGGGCAGCTCAACGTCAGCCTGAACTATGCGGTAACGGAGAAGCTGAGCGTGGGCCTTGAAGCTGTCAATCTTACTGAGGAAGATGTTCAGCAGTCCTGTGTGAACGAAGGTGGACTGCTGTGCTGGCAAGGGCTGACTGATCGTCGAGTCACTATTGGTGCCAGTTACCACTTCTGATTCGAAGCCATCCATGATGGCAGCAAATAGTCAGGAAAAAGCCCCGGTTTGTGCCGGGGCTTTTTTTTGGTTGAACGCAAACCACGAGTCAGGCAATAAACGACGCGTGGTCCGGATAACGACAATGCCGCGGCTGGGTGCCAGCAAGGCATGAATGGCAGACGTTTGCTGTTTCTTTACCGTTAGTGAACGAAAGGCTGGTCGTAACCGGACCGGACCAGGTCAGGCTCGACCCGCTCTGAACTAACGATTACCCCAAAACCCACGCCCAACTGGAGACAGCATTCCGTTGTCGGCGGTAACACCATTTGGCCGGTCTTCTTTCATCCACAGCGGGCCGTCGAGGTCGACATAGTCGGCTTGTGCGGCGATGTAGTAGGCGGGCGCAATGGACAGTGAGGTGCAGATCATGCAACCGACCATGACGCCGAAGCCACGTTCGCGCGCGGCATGCAGTGTGCGTACGGCTTCCGTCAGGCCGCCGGTCTTGTCGAGTTTGATATTGACGATATCGTAAACGCCGACCAGGCGATCGAGGTCGGATGATGTATGGCAGGATTCATCCGCACAGTTCGGAACAAGCGGATCAAGTTCGGCGAGGCTGGCGTCGTTGTCCGCAGGTAGCGGTTGCTCGACAAAATCGACTCGTAACTCTTTCAGCAGTGGCTGCAACTCCGCAAGCAGTTCAATATCCCAGCTCTCGTTGGGGTCAACGATTAACTTCGAATCGGGTGCAGCGGCACGAACAGCGCGCAGGCAATCTGCGGGATCGGTTGCATCGACTTTAATTTTCAACAATGGCGATGTAGCTACGCGCGTTGTTTCAGTGGCCATGTTCTCGGGCGTATCAAGGCCGATAGTGATGGCAGTAACCAATGGCGCCAGAGCGGGTTGCCCGAGTGTCTTGGCGACGGGTGTGCCTGAAAGGGCGCTTTCCAGGTCCCACAATGCACAGTCGACCGCGTTGCGGGCCGCACCCGGCGACAGCACTTTCGCGAGTTCTGTTCGTGACATGCCGTTCGCGATAGCCTCGTTAATACTGGCTATCTGTGCCTGTACTGACTCGGCGGTTTCACCATAGCGAGGGTAAGGTGCCGATTCACCACGGCCGGTCATTCCGCCATCCGTGATTTCAACCGATACCAGTTCCGCTGCATCACGAACGCCGCGAGAAATACGAAACGGCCGCGCCAGCGGCCAACGTTCTACGCTGCTTTTGATTTGTCGACGCATTTAATCAGGTTGGCCGTAATCTTCTTAACGCCCGTAGCAACCGGATCTTCGCACGGCAGGTTCAACAGGTCTTCAATAGAATCAAAACAACGTTGCCGCTGTTCAGGATCGAGTCGTGAGGTATTCACTGCGACGCCAGCCGCTACGATGTCCGGGTTCGTCAGGCGACCCGCTTCGAGGTTGGCATTCAGGCAATCCTGCAAGTTCGGGAGAGCCCGGCTGGCGATACCGCGCATGTGCGGGCGTTCGGGCGCGTGACACAGCACGATTGCATCGGGTTGTGAGCCGTGCAGAAGGCCAAGTGATACGCCGGCAAACGACGGATGAAATAATGAACCCTGACCTTCGATGAGGTCCCAGCCGTCGTCTTCGCGGGACGGCGATAGCCTTTCAGCAGCGCCGGATATGAAGTCTGCAACTACAGCGTCAACGGCAATGCCGGATTGCGCGATGAGTATGCCGGTCTGTCCCGTAGCCCGGAAGTTCGCCTTGATATTCCGGCTGTGCATTTCACGTTCAATCGCGAGGGTCGCGTACATTTTGCCAACTGAACAATCGGTTCCTACAGTCAGCATGCGCAAGCCGCGGCGTGGTACGCCTGTGCCTACGCCCAGGTCTTCGGGTGGGTGGCGCAGGTCGTGCAGTTCGACACCTTTTAACGCCGCTTCCTTGGCGATCGCGGGATGCGTTCGCAAGCGTTGATGCAGGCCGGACGCGACATTCAATCCAGCCCTGATAGCCTCGAGTATGTGCTCAATCAGCTGCGGGTTCATGACGCCGCCAGCGTTGGTGACGCCTAGTACTACCGTCTGCACACCAGCAGCAGCCGCCTGTTCGAAATCCATGAGCGGCAGGTCGAGGGTTACTGCACAGCCCTCTGAGCGGTACTCGCCGATGCAAAGTTCCGGCCGCCACGCGGCAACGCCTATGGCTGTCTTAACAGACAACTCATCCGTGGCGCTGCCAAGGTAAAGTAAATAGGGAGACGAAATCATAAACTCGCTTCTGTTTCCGGTCAGTTGACGGCAAATGGCAATAGTGCCGGTGTCTATACAGAATGAAAGTACAAATGTGTACGACTCTCATAGCTATCGTCTATACATGTTCCGCAGCGCAGGCAGTAGCATGTTCTTAAGCCCCGGGTTTTTCGAGCTACAAGAACAACCGCAATCAACCAAAATGGAGCATCCTGACCATTCAGCGCACAGCATTGGTGCCGAACTGTCGTGAATTGACGATCCAGTCCAAAAGCCATGCCTTTAAGCTATAGGCGAACAAAGTCTTTGAAACGGCGCTTTGTTGACGATACGGAATGACTTGTCTCTAATGAAGTAGCGACGCAGGCGTGGGGGCGCTCTTCGGTGCGGTAAAGAACAATACCGGCCATCCCTCCTTCTTGTGCACTGATTCGTTGATTCTGTAGTGACCACAAAGTCGCTTAGGTATCCAACGGTTCCAGAATTCGAATAACTCACTAGCAATACCGGAGTTGGAATGAACAAGCCAAGCAAATCCGTTTCAAAGAAACTGATCGAGAGTCAAAACCGGGGGGCCATTCTGCAGCAGAATCGATCGGAGGTTTGGCCTTTAGTCGTCATGCTGTCTGTCGCGATCGCGCCGACAGCGCAAGCACAGAACGCGGCCGCATCGGGTAGTACCGAGCCGGCAGCCATAGAAGAGGTTGTCGTCACGGGTTCGCGAATTGTACGCGACGGCTACGAAACACCGACCGCGCTGACCATTATCAGTGAAGACGAGATCCAGGCGACCGCACCGACCAACGTTGCTGACTTCGTCAATCAAATCCCGTCGGTAGTAGGCAGCAGCACGCCGGCCAACAGCAATACGTCAGCGAGTAGCGGCCAAGCTGGCCTCAACGTGCTCAACCTGCGGTCATTTGGCAGATCGCGAACACTGGTGTTGCTGGACGGAAAACGTTCTGCCGGCTCCGCACTTGATGGTGCCGTCGATATCAATACATTCCCACAAGGCCTGGTCAAAGGCGTGGAAATTGTCACCGGCGGTGCTTCGGCAGCGTACGGTTCGGATGCAGTATCCGGTGTCGTCAACTTTATACTTGACGATGACCTCACTGGTATTAAGGGTTCTATCGTTACCGGTGAGACGACGTACGGCGATGACCGGCGCTATAAATTCAATCTCGCTGGCGGTACAGAATTTGCCGATGGCCGTGGTCATGCCGTATTTGATGTCGAGTACACCGACAGAGAAGGCATCTACGGTGTCCCGCGCGAATGGAACAACGACGGCTGGTACATCATGAACAACCCGGCTTATGTTGCTGGCAACGGTGAACCTGAACGGCTGCTGATGAACCATGTTGGCCTCAGTCACGGCGCACCGGGTGGCATCATTACCAATACCGCCTTGCGCGGCACTTACTTCGGTCAAAACGGTTCGGTAAATCAGTTCGCTTATGGTGAGACTCGCGACCCCTGGATGATTGGTGGCGATTGGGAATTGACACAGGCGAACGACAAGCAGTCATTGCACGCCGATGAGGAGCGCAATGGCTTCTTTGGTAAGGTGCGCTATGCGCTAACGAACAACGTTGAAGCGTTCGTGCAGGCGTCGTGGAATCAGCACTCGTCACTCGGCTATGTTGGTATCCAGAACAACCAAGCCAATATCCCTATAGCATCAGACAACGCGTTCATACCGGAGTCCGTGCGGACTCAACTCAACGATCTCGGCATCACCGAGTTCCGACTTGGCTCAACAAACGGGGGACTGCCTGTTCGCAAGAGCGACAACCAGCGCGAATCGACCCGTCTGCTGGCCGGTTTGGAGGGTAATTTCGAAGCATTCGGCCGGGCTATGACCTGGGACGCTTATATACAGCATGGCGAAACCGAAACTGACGAAATGCTACGGGATATTACGAACAACGCTCTGTTGGCGGCCGCACAGGACGCAGTGTTCCATCCAGTGACGAACGAAATCGTGTGCCGGACTTCCATCGCTGATCCAGGCAACGGCTGTATCCCGCTTAATCGCCTGGGGCTTGGTGTTGCTGACCCGGCTGCAGTTGCCGCTGTTATCGGTAACCCGTTGCGCCAACAAACGTTCACACAAAAAGTTGCAGCAGCGAACTTGCGTTTCGATATTTTTGACAATTGGACTGCCCCGGTTTCCATTGCGACGGGTATTGAGTATCGCGAAGAAGAATCGTCAGGCCACGTGGCTGAAGAGTTTCAGTCCGGATGGTTCGTCGGTAACTTCAAACCAACGTTCGGCAAATACGATGTAACTGAAGCGTATGTCGAAACTGTTGTACCAGTGATTGAAGGGCTGGATATCAACGGTGCTGTCCGCGCAACGGACTACAGTACGTCGGGCAATGTCACAACCTGGAAGCTGGGCGTAACGTATTCTCCGATTGACGATGTCCGTCTGCGGGCCACAAGGTCACGCGATATTCGGGCTCCAAACCTGCAAGAGTTGTTTGAAGGTGGCGGTAGCCGTACCAACACTTTGATTGATCCTTTCAATGCAAATACTGGCGTACAATTCACTGAAATCCGTACCGGTAACGTTGCATTGACGCCGGAAGAAGCAGATACGTGGGGTTTGGGCTTTGTATTTCAGCCAACCTTCCTGCCAGGCTTTGGGCTGTCAGTGGACTACTACGAGATTACACTGACGGACGCTATTGGCTCAGTTGACGCTCAGAGAATCGTTGATCGTTGTTTCGAGGGGTTGCAGCAATACTGTGCAGCCATCACCCGCGATAATTCCTCCGGCGTAAATTTGATCACAAACATCTCGGTTAGCCCGTTCAACTTCGCTGTGCGCGAAGCCCGGGGCATCGACTACGAAGCGTCGTACCGGATGTCACTGGCTGACTTTGCTGGTGGACTGGACGGCGACCTGACACTTCGCGCTCTCGCTACCAACTATCTTGAGAACTACCAGAACAACGGCATTGATGCGCCGACGGATTCCGCCGGCCAGAACAATGAAGGTGGTCCGCCGGACTGGTTGTACCGCCTTGTTGCTACCTACCAGGACGGTCCGGTCACGCTGAACCTGATCGGTCGCGGTATCAGTGATGGTGTGTACGACAACTCGTTTGTTGAGTGCACATCTGGCTGCCCGGCTTCGACCACTGTCAACCGGACTATCAATTCGAACCACATTGACGGTGCGTTCTACATTGATTTCTCGATGGCCTATGCCTTCGAGATGGCGGGTAGCGATTCGGAAGCATTCTTGTCCATCAGCAACCTTGGCAACCGGGACCCGGCAATTGTTGCCAACGGACCAGGCGGCAGTGCTTACGGCAATATTTCAACGAACCAGACGCTGTACGATATTCTGGGACGCAACTTCAATCTCGGCCTGCGCTTCCGTTTCTGATTCGTTGATAGTAACCAAGACAAAATCCTGAGGACCAAAGATGGCTATAAATGCAATGTTGAAATCCGCTGTTAGCAACACGTTCCGGCGCTTGCCGACCGCTCTGCTGTGTATCGGCATGGCACTCCCTGGTGCGGTGTTGGCAGAGGATTTCGACATTCTTATCAAAGGTGGTGTCGTCGTGGATGGTTCCGGCGCACCACGCTTTGATGCGGATATAGCCATCCGCGGTGATCGCATCGTATTTGTAGGTAATGTGCCGGCTGATGCGACGGCTGACAAAATCATTGACGCGACGGGAAGAATCATCGCGCCCGGGTTTATCGACCCTCATTCCCATGCTGCGCCGGGCATCGAAACGGCAGAGCTTGCCGCTGCGGAGCCGATTTTGTATCAGGGAATAACCACCGTCATGATCAATCCCGACGGTGGTGGCCCGGCGGATCTCAAGCCTCAAATCAATAACATCAATCGCAACAAGCCGGGCGTGAACGTTGTACCGATGATCGGACACAACGGCGTGCGTCGGGCCGTGATGCAAACAGAGGACCGCTCGCCGACCGATTCGGAACAGGCGGAGATGGAGCGTTTGGTCAAGGAAGCTCATGAAGCCGGTGCCTTTGGCATGTCGACCGGACCGTTCTACGTGCCGGGAAAGTATTCGACGACGGAAGAGATCATCGGGCTGGCCAGGGTTGCCGCAACGTTTCCGAATTCGTTTCACATCAGTCATATCCGGGATGAGTCCAGCTATGACGTTGGCGTCATCGGTGCGATCGAAGAAGTCATTCGGATAACTCGCGAAACCAAGTTGCCGGGCGTTGTTACCCACATGAAGATGCTGGGGCCACAAGTGTGGGGCAAGTCGCAAGAAGCGATTCGCGTGATTAACGCGGCACGTGCCGAAGGGCTGCAAATCTGGGCGGACCAATACCCGTACTCGGCGTCGGGCAGCGGCTTGCAACCTGCACTGGTGCCAGGATGGGCGCAGGCGGGTGGTGAGGAAGCCATGATCGAGCGTCTTGAAGACACGGAGCAGCTCAAAGAGATACGCCCGGAAATGGCGGAGAATCTCGAGCGTCGCGCCGGCCCAAATGCGGTAATGATTCGCGACTATCCGCCAGAGCCGGAATACGTTGGCAAACGACTCGATGAGATATCAAGTCTGCGTGAAGAAGAACCGCTCGATACTGCGATAGAAATGCTTAAGAACGGTGGCGCACCGATCATTTCTTTCAATATGTACGAACACGATCTCGAAGCGATCATGCGCCAGCCCTGGACGATGACCAGTTCTGATGGTTCGTTGATTACACCTGGTGAAAGTCTGAATCACCCACGTGCCTACGGCGCGTTCCCGCGCAAGATCAAGCGTTACGTACTGGACAGCGGCATTCTGACGCTCGAACAGGCCATACATTCGTCATCGGGTTTGACGGCTGAAGTTTTCTCTATCGAAGATCGCGGGTTCATCCGGGCAGGTAACTTCGCCGACATACTGGTGATTAACCTGAATACCATCAGCGATCGTGCGACATACCAGCAGCCGGAACTTTTGTCCGAGGGCATGGACTACGTGATCGTGAACGGCAAGACGGCTATTGATGCCGGCAAACTGGTTCCGAATCGGTTCGGAAGGGTGCTGTTGCGGGACCACTAGGTGGCAGGTAGCAACAACGCGCTATCGAGTGAGGAAAGCAAGCCAGCGTCGATGCTTTCGTTTCGAGAGAGACTGGCAAGGGCGGGTAGCAGTCCACCATTCTTGTTTATCGTCGCCGTTGTGCTGGTATCCGTTTGGATATCGTCGAGTATTAACCCGACTTGGGTCGAACAAAAGACGACCTACAATGTCGAGATCGCAGACGACGGCAGTCTGACCTACCGATACAAGGGTCAAAGCACGCGCATTGATGACGTCGTGCCGTACGCGCGGTCGCCTCTGCGTCAGTCTGAGTTGGACAGACTGACGGAGGCGCCGGCGCTGGACCGTCAATGGGTGTCGGAGAGGGTGGATTCCGGCATTGATTCAACCGTCCGCTACTCGCTGCTCGAAGCCCGCTTTCATTTCGGCGTCTGGTCGTTGCTACCGGCGCTGGCGGCCATCGTGCTGTGCCTGATCACGAAAGAGGCACTCCTGTCCCTGTTTACCGGCACGGTTGTCGGCGCTTTCATGCTGGGGCGTTTCGACATCACGGACGCCGTTTTGATACCGAGCCTTGCCAGTACCAGCGCCGCATCAGTGCTGCTCTTGTACTTGTGGCTGGTTGGCGGCTTGCTGGGTATTTGGTCGAGGACAGGTGCCGCCCAGGCGTTCGCTGAGTTCATGACGCTTCATTTCGTCAAGGGGCCGCGAACCGCAAAGTTCGTGTGCTGGATGATGGGCGTGCTGTTCTTTCAAGGGGGGACGATCAGCGTTGTGCTGGTCGGCACTATCGTTAAACCGGTGGCAGACAAGGAGCGTATAAGTCACGAGGAGCTGGCGTACATTGTCGATTCCACGGCATCCCCGATCGCTTCTCTGATTGCCTTCAATGCCTGGCCTGCTTATGTGCAGGCATTGATCTTTGTGCCGGGTGTCAGCTTTCTGGCAACCGAAGATGATCGCATTCGGTTCTTCTTCGACAGCATTCCATTCAGCTTCTACAGCCTGTTCGCTGTGCTGGGTACCTTGTTGCTGTCATTTGGGGTGATGCACGTGGCCGGCCCTGGCTTGCGCCGCGCACGCGAACGCGCCCGGTCAACAGGCGAGCTGGACGCTCCCGGTGCTTTGCCGCTCAGTGCCAAAGAGATACAGATTCCCGATATACCCGAAGGCTACCGGCCTGGCCTTTCCGAGTTTTTCCTGCCATTGATTCTGCTGATCAGTATTGCGGTAGGTACCTTCATATATACAGGAACGCCACGGGTAAACTGGGGTTTCGGTGCGGCATTGATGTCGGCGGTTTGTCTCGCGTTGTTCAATGGCATGAGCTTGCGGAACGTTATCGAAGGAATAGGTTCGGGTCTGAAAGGAGTCGTGCTTGCTTCGGTCATTCTGCTCATGGCGGTTACTATTGGGGGAATTAGCCAGGAAGTCGGGGCCGGCATCTACCTGGTTGAACTGCTCGGCGACCAGATTTCTTACTGGATGTTGCCGGTAGCTCTGCAACTGATCACTATGGTCATTGCTTTTTCTGCGGGCACCAGTTGGGGCACCTACGCAATTGCTTTCCCACTCGCCATGCCGCTGGCGTGGGCCGTTGCAATGAACAGTGGTGTCAGTGACCCGGCGCTGTTCATGTCGATTTGTTTTGCGACCGTATTGAATGGCAGCGTCTACGGTGATCAGTGCTCGCCAATCTCGGATACGACGGTGCTCAGTGCAATGACGACGGGTTGCGATCTGATGGACCACGTCACTACGCAGATAGTGCCAGCAAGTATTGCGGCGGGCTTGGCAGCAATACTGTGGACAGTCCTCACCGTTACCTTGGTGTAGGGACTGTGTGGTTACCAAAGCTGTCAGCCTTCGTGACTCGATTTGATGACTTTCTTCATGAGTTGCACGAGTTTCTCCCCAAGTCGGGATAACGGGCGATCTTCGAGGAACGTGCAATATACCGTGAGCGGTGCCATATCGGCGAGCGGTCGGTAATCCAGTGACTCACTCATGTTTGCCCGGGCTGTGAACTCGTCGACGATCGCGAAACCCACGCCATGGCGGACCAAGGCGGCCGCCACATAGTAAGTTTGCACAGTGATGGATTGCCGTGGCACGGCGGGCTGGTCGTTATCTTCATTGAACAATGAACCCACGTAGCCCGAGCCGGACAGCCCTATTAGTTTGCGCGAGGCCAGCATGTCCTGGGTCAGTTTGGGTGGGGCACCGACGAAGTCCTCACGTCGAAACAAAACGACCATATTGCCCTGACCAACGCGAATGGCCTTAAGGCGCGGGTGGCTCGGGGCATCGAAGCCGATGGCCAGGTCGCAGCGGCGTTCGTAGAGTGATTTCAGAATATCCTTGTTGTGCAGTGTCTGGATGTCCAGCGACACCGCCGGTTCCAGATCGTGCAGCATTGCAACGGCAGAGGGTGCGACATCCAGACCAAGGGAGGGCAGTACCGCCAAGCGGAGTGAGCCGTCGCCATGCTTGAGGTTGGCCGTCGTCTCACGCAATGATTCGTATCGCTGATAGAGATCCTGTGCTTCCCGATAGATGACATGTGCCTCTTCGGTCGGCACGAGGCGGCCTTTGACCCTGCGAAACAAGGGCAAACCTATGCGACTTTCTGCGTGCCGCAGCACTTTGCTTACGGAAGGTTGGGAAACGTGCAACAGCCGTGCTGCTGCGCTGACTGACCCCGTTTGATAAACGGCATGGAATATTTCGATATGGCGGAGGTTCATCATGAGACGGCGATCCGAACGTTCGATGTGCACAAGCATTTAAGTCGTGTGCAGGATCATACTCTGATTGACGATCGATACTGTAGCTTGCCGGTCATTCGGAGAGTGACGACTACGGCTGATACTTGTGCACACAATGGAATGCCTTGCACGGCGTTATGGCCGCCGCTTGTGGGTGCCGAGAGTAACGGCACTTGGTATCCAGCGGATTAAGTGGCAAAGTCTTCCACAGGCATTTCAGCCACGTCAGGAAGGGGTAATTCGCGTTGTTTAACTTACCACCGTTTACTCTGGCAGTAGTTGTGGGCGTTCCTATATTCTGGATCCTCTACGGCTGCGTTTTCTGGTACATGTCCCGCCACTACAACCGCGCGGACAATGACCAATGACCATTCAGCTGGCATTCCTCCTTATTTATTTCATCGCTATGGCTGGAATTGGCGTTATTGTCATGCGCCGCAGCGGTCGAGGTACTGAAGAATTTCTGCTCGGTGGGAGATGCCTCGGACCTGGCGTTACCGCGCTCAGGCTGCAAAGTTCATCGATGTCCGGCTACATGTTTCTGGGGGCAGGATCGCTCGGCTACACCCAGGGCTATTTCGGGATGTGGTATGCACTGGGCGACATCGGCGGCGGTATTCTGAATCTCTCAGTGCTGGGCAGGAGAATGCGAAAACTGTCGCAAATTCTGGGGTCAATCACCTCCATCGAGTACCTCGAACACCGCTATCCGTCAAAATGGACTCGGGGAATTGCTGCACCGATTGCTCTTTTTTGCATCTTCTTTTATGTACTGGCTCAGTTCATTGCCGGAGGGCGAGGCCTCGAAATTGTCTCGGGTGTTTCCTATCCGGTTGCGCTTGCGGTAGCTATAGGGGTCATCGTTCTTTATACCTACCTCGGCGGCTATTTGGCGGTCGCGTACACAGACTTTGTGCAGGCCATAGTCATGCTGATTGGCATGCTGTGGGTTCTGATTGGAACCTTGCAGGCCGTTGGCGGCTTAAGCGAAGGAAATCACGCTATCGGCGTGCTCGATCCGACACTACTGACGATGTGGGGTCGCGGTCTGGCATTCGAAGGGCAGTGGGGCATCGTCATAGGGGCATTGCTGATCTTCTCAATCGGCTACATGGGTTGGCCGCACGTTGTCGTCAGTCACATGGCGATGAAGCGCCCGAGCGTCGCCAGGAAGGCGGGGATTTATTCCCTGCTCTTCAATGTGTTTTTTATCCCGGGTCCCTACCTGATTGGTTTGTTTGCACTGTTGCTGGTGCCCACACTGGCGAATCCGGAGATGGCGGTATTCGCTGTCGCCGAAGCGGTTCTGCCGCCGTTCGCTGTTGGAATCGTAATGGCAGCGATTATGGCGGCCATCATGTCGACTGCCGATGCTTTGTTGTTGCAGTCCGGGACTATCGCAAGCCAGGACATTTATGCCCGATTCATAAACAGAAACATGTCAGAACAGCAAATGGTTCGGGTGTCGCGGGTCATCGTCCTGAGCCTGGCTGTCATCGGTTATGCGATTGCTGTTGTGGAGCCACCTGCCGTCGCCAGTATCGTGATCTTTTCGACAACCGTGTTAGGTAGCGCATTCGTGCCGGCCTACGTTTGTGCTGTTTGGTGGAAGAAAGCGAATGCGGCAGGAGCAATCGCCTCCATGCTTGCTGGCACGGTTAGCTCGGTCGGCTGGGAGTTGTCCGGAATGCCAGCGCAAACCGGTCTGGACCCGATGGTCATTGGGCTGGTGTTGTCGACTACGGCGATTGTTGTGGTCAGCCTGCTTACGCAGAATTCCCATCCGGTGCCCGAGCGGATTCGACTCGCAATAGAAGAGACGGCGAAACTTTCTCCGGTACCGGCATCACTGCGCGGGGGGCAGGACGCCAGTCTGTCCGCGCAAGCAGATGTCATCGCTCGCGAACGTGGTTGATGACGCAGTACGTTTTTCAGCCCCAGCTAAGCGAGAACGATGCCTGGGGAGTAATTGAAGATCGTTTGCCGCGTATTGCGAAAACAGCCGCCGAATTACGCCACCATCCGTTTTCAGGCTTTATCCACCGTGTCTATTGCGATATGAAAGACCGGTCTCTGGGTGATGAAGTCCATACACTGGTTGACCGCTATACCGGCAAGGCCTATCTGACGCCAGTGTGGCCTCGGCTTGACGAGCTGCCGGAGCGCAGTGAGATTGGTAAAGTAGCGGACCCGGGCTGGAACTCGGTGTCCTTCGAGCAAGCTCGGCAACTTGCCGTGCAACTTCTGCGCACGGCGACGATGCGTCGACTTCGTCTGCTTCGTCGCCAGGCACCCGAAGAAAAACAAGGCTTCGAGTTAATCTGGAAACCCAACTGGGTGTTAGCCGGCCGTCATGATGGTCAGGAACTGAAAATACTGGTCGACGGTTTGAACGGATCGTACTACGTGATTGGTTCGTAAAGTTCGCAGACAAACTACGGTCTTGATACAGGCGCCCGTGCCAATCTGCAGTCAATGACGATGCTACGTCAGGAGCTGTTGCGACTGGGTCTGGATTTCTGATCGGCCAGGGCGTTGCTGCCGGACACGGAGCCGGAGACGGGTGGCCCGCTGGCATTCGTCTGGCGCGCCACTCGTAGTACGCGTGCTGCGAGACCTACGGTTGATCCCTGCAAGAGTAACGATGCAACCACGATCACGAATACGATGTTGAAGAATTCTGCGGTTACCGGGCCCGGCGTGATTACCGGGAATATCGCCAGATAGATAGGCACGGCACCGCGCAGGCCGACCCAACTGATGAAGGTTTGCTCGCGGACGCGAAAGCCAAGTGGCGCGATGCAGCTCAGTACCGCGATTGGGCGCGCGACAAAGATCAGGACGGCGGCAATGGCGAGCGCGGCGGGTAGCATACCGACCAGTGCGCTTGGCGTGACCAGCAGGCCGAGCATCAGGAACAGGACGATCTGGCTCAGCCACTGCAAACCTTCGTTGAAATGCAGAATTCGTTTTACCGGACGTTGCAGTCGCGCGGAAACGACGAGCCCGCATAAATAGATCGCGAGGAAGCCGCTGCCACCCATTAAATCGGTTCCGGCAAAGATGCTCATCGAGCCAGCCAGTGCCATAGGTGGGTAAAGGCCTTCGGACAAATCCATGCGATCGAGAATTTTCGTAAGTGCGAGTCCTCCCACGACTCCCATCAAGACGCCGAGTCCAATTTGCAGCAGTAACAACGGCGCGAAATCGCCGAGCGATGACAACGCGAAAGCTTCTCCGGAGTTCACGAGTGCAGTCAATGCAATGGTCAGGAAGATAGCCATGGGATCATTGAGACCGGATTCGAGGGTCAGTGTGTTCTGCAAGCGAGAGGGCAAGCCAATGCGGCTCTGCTGAATCAACAGGAAGGTCGCGGCCGCGTCGGTTGAGGCGACAACGGCGCCTAGCAACAAGCCAATAGCGAGCGGGACGTCCAGTATCCAGGTTGCTGCAAGCCCTACGACAGCGGCCGTGACTACCACGCCAACCGTCGCCAGCAATGTTGCCGGCAAACGTGCGCCACGTAGTTCGCGCAGGTTGGTTTCGAGGCCGCCTGCGAACAGTATGACGGCCAGTGCAACCCCGCCTATTTGGTAGGCAGCGGAGAAATTACTGAACTGCACCTGCCCTGGCCCGTCTTCGCCAGCGAGCATGCCGCCGATCAGGACCAGCAACAAAATAGGTGCGCCAAGGCGGTGCGAGATGGGAATGATCAGGAAGCCCATGAAGACAAGCAAGCTGGCAAGCAGTAGTGACTGTTCCATATTCACCTTTGATCCATATCCGGTTCCTACCTTCGCTGCAGTCTTGCTGCGAGCACTGGTTTGCAATTACCCAGTCGGTGGCTGACTGCTTTTTGTCGTTTGCTGCGAGCCTGTTCTTTTTTGCCTCGTACCTTGGTGACGCTTATTGCCGGGCAACAATAAGCTGTGTTGTGGTTTGCTCGCGCGCGCTGTTCAACGCGCGAGCCGGTCCAGCAGTTCTATGGTTTTTCTGACTCGGTCAGCGGTTAACGTTGATGACTTCAGTACCGATGTCATCGAATCATCGACTACCACAGAGGCGTCGCCAACCACTTCACGTCCGGCAGGCGTTAACGTTGCTATCGCGAGTCGTGCGTCGCGATCGCTCTTTACTGTTGTGACCATGCCGAGTTTTTCGAGTGGCCGCAGCGCGCGCGTAACACCGGATGGCGTAACTCCCATCGCGTAGGCGAGGTCGACCCGACTCGCCTGCATGTCGTGTGCTTCGGCCAGCGTACGCAGCAGTCGGTATTCAGCAAGACTGATGCCCCGGATGGCTGACAGGCTGTTGCTAAGGCGCCGCTCCAGGCGGTGCCATGCGGCAGCAAAGCTAAGGGCCAGTTGCTGCGGTTCATTGTGGATGGTTTTCATGCGAAGGATGCTAACACATACGTGACTAGTCACGCAATTGTCACGAACTTAGCATCTGCTGTTCTGGCCCGGTTTGCCGCGAGACGCTGGTCCGCCCTCGCAATTGGTCTAGCGAAACGTGCTCCGCGAACGCTGGTTCACTTTCCGCGCAACACGCCTGTGGCAGCGCTGACAACTGGCATCAGCGGTGCGACAAACACAAGGCTATTCGCCGCAATATGCTGCATTGTTTCGTTCGTCGGGCGACGATTTCCTGCGCGAGTAACAGTCCGGTGGGATCCTGTCGCAACACCTGGCCTGCGCGCTGCAGAACTTCACCGTAAGGTTGCGGCTACTTGCGTATCTCGATGCTCCAGTCGGAACCGGAACCGATGCCGTGGGTGTCGGCGAAGCTGCCCTGATTGATCGCAAGCGAAACGTCATTCAGGCTGTTCAGGTACAGAATCGGTTCGCCCAATTGTACGGCGCCAAAGGTCGTGAAGTACGGCACTTTGCCCTGCCACGCTACCTGATCGTTGTGGAGTACCCTCACGTTCAGCAGGTCACCGGGCTCTGCGCCTAGCTGCCGAAACGTGTCGCGATAGATGTTGCTCCAGACGTTGCCGAACTGGATATCGAGAATAGGGATGTTGCCGCGGATCATGCCGTCCGCGAAAGTCGCGCGTTGGTAGGGAATACTCACGACTTCATTCGCGAGTGTACGGCCAACTTGCTCAAACGAAATGATCCCTGCAGCCAGTCGTGCGCCCGTGTACGCGTATACGTCCCGGCCGTGAAACGTATACGACTCTTCAGAGTTAGCCAGGCGGTTGACGGCTTCATCGATCTCGCGCACAGCTTTGATTCCTAGCGACTCCGCAACGAAGGTCAGCGTGCCGTTGTCGGGGGTAACGAAGTAGTGCCCGGAACGGGTCTCGAGGACTACTGACTTTCGCGTCGTGCCTACGCCCGGGTCGACGACGGAGACAAAGACCGTGCCTTCAGGCCAGTACTCGGCCGCCTGCACCAGACGCAATGACGCTTCCCATATATTGAACACCGGTACGTCGTGGGTCAGGTCGTAAATGCCGAGATCTGGCGATACGCCCACAGCGACGCCTTTCATTGAGGCTACGGCGGCATCCTTGAGTCCGAAATCCGACTGCAGGACCAGCGGACTGCCGGCCCACGTTGCAGGTGACAGTAGTAATAGGGCCAATAGAATTCTTCGCTTCATTGTTGCTCCCGATATTGTATGCCTGCTGATCCTGCAGGATAGGCGACTTCAGTCTGTGCCGTCATGCAAAATTCAGTGCTGGACCGGCAGCGATGGGATTTTCCCTCGATTCGACCGACCTCTTGCCACAGCGATCTTGCCTGACCGGCGTGTGTTACCGGTTATCAGTCGCCTTCAACCGGCGAGAGAGGTATGACCGTTCAGGTCGGCATTGTGCACTTCGTGTATACCGCAACAAAAATTTTCGAGCCGGACTGATGCCTCGCGCAAAGCGGTTGGTCTGGTAGGATCACGCACAACTGATGCTGGTCAAAACCACCTGGACTCCGGCGGTACAAATTGCGACGCCGAGGCGGTCGTTGCGGCAACTTGTCGAGTGGCAGATTTTGCAGCGAAAGGCCTAACTGAACACGGATAACCCTGATATGTGCAGACAAAATTCAACAGGCACTGCTACGCCGACAATATTGATTGAGAATAGCCGGACCCGGGTTACTCGGTGGGCTTTTTCTGGGCGGGGCGATAATACAGGCTGGCATGAGCACGAATACGACTACGTTGTAGTGCCGTTGTTTGATGGTCAGCTTGAAATTGAAGATGAGAGCGGCGAGCGAGCCCAGGTACCGATGACTCACGGTGCGCCGTATTTTCGGCAAGCCGGTGTGCGCCACGACGTTATTAACGGTAACGACTTTGAGTGCGCGTTCGTGGAGGTTGAGTTTCTGGAGCAGCCAGCGACGACGCGTAGCTGACGTTGCGTGTTTTTCGGCAGGCTGGCAGAAACAGCCTGATCAGGCTCTTGCAGTGATGCCCGCAATTACCGCCGCGTGATTATCAGCAAACGGCGGGACGAGGTTGTTGCTACGTCCCGCCGTGCTTGAATACTGCAGACCGTGTGGTGTGATCTGCAGCAAGCTTACTGACCTTCGACCGATTTTCTTATGGCAGCTACTGTCAGGTCGGCACGCTTTTTCAACAGCGCCTGGCCCCATTTTCGCGATGCTTCCATGTCCGTGATGGATACGCCGTCGATGGTTGCCTTGTCAGCGGCAACCCGCGCCTGCCAGCGTACGGTCTCTGGGTCGGTCAGCATCATCAGGAAGGTGCTGGAAGGGTCGTCATGTACGCCGTCGCGTACGCCCTTCTTGGTTACACCGGCATCCAGAAGTACCTGATCGGCATCGTTCCAGCTGGCGTAGTACTCGGGGATGTAGTGTACGCGTGGCTTGCTGCCCCAGGCGGAATTCAGTTTCTCTGCGACGGATTTCAGTATTGACTGACTACTGCCGCCATTGTCACTGAGCAATACAATGTTCTCGAAACCATGCGCACGCATACTGACGGCCACGTCGGTCATGATCGCTTCGTAGGTTTCGTCACGAACGCTGATAGTGCCGACCGTATCCATGTGTCCGCTACGGGTTTCGGGGTCACCCTCGGGAACAAAGGTGTTTACAGGTGCGCACAATGCGTTGCCAAGATCACGCGCGATTGCATCGCAGGTCGCTTGCAGGACGTAGTTGTGTTTGCCCAGAGCCAGCCACGGGCCGTTGGGTTCAACGCCACCGCCAGGAATAATGATGGTGGTCTTGCCGGCGGCCATTGCGTCGCGAACGTCCATCCACGTCATTTCTTCCAGCCAGATGGTGTCGGCAGGAGGTAATGGGTTGGGTGTGTCCGCACAGTTGTAAATACTGCGCTCGCACTTGCCCCCGCCTGTCGAGCGTTGTTCTTCCATCTGTGCACATGCATTCGTGGATACTGCGAAAAAGGTGACCAGGCATAGGGAGCGTAATAACGGTGACATCAGGCGTTCCTCCGGGGTGTCAGGTAGCAAGCTCGGGAATTCGAATTATTTGAATATTTGTGAGAAAAAAGAATATTCGAGAAAAAAGAGCTTATTAATACTTCATAATTTCTTTAGAATAAAGAAAAAACACAATAGTCGTAAGATCCCTTTCCTCGTGTATCGCCACACTGCCGGCGTTTGGGTCCCTGCCTGGCGGCGGGCGATCACGCGACAGACGGACTTTGGTTAGAGCCCGCAATCTAGTTCAGGTAGGTCAAAGGCGCTACCCTAGCTGCTGTTGTGATCGCATGTGAACGAGAGGGGGAATGTTCCGAGTGGATCAACTAACAAAAAATATAATCGCGATCCTGCGGCGACACGGGCGTATCTCTTACTCTGACATTGCTCGAGAGCTGGGCACGACCCGGGACTTTGTAGCACGAACGGTCAACCCGTTAATTCAGTCCGGCGAACTTCGCATCATTGCGGGTCCGCACCCGAGAGTTTTGGGCTTGACGGTATCGGCACACTTGTCGATCAAGGTGAGCGGCAATATTGAGCCGATCCTGAGTTCGCTGGAGGAAATGGAGTCACTGGTGTTTATTTCCGTGGCGGCCGGTGCTTACCAGATTATTGCTGAGACCGGGTTGCCAAGCATGACTGAGCTCGGCCAGCAGGTCGCGACCATCCGTGCGATTGAGGGCGTTACCGACGTTCAGGTGCTTTTGTACGAGCGGATACTGAGCAGCTTTTTTCTCGGCGAAGAGCCTGAATCCTTTGACCACAACTTTGATGAAGTCGACATCAATATCATCACCTTGCTGCAGCAGGACGGTCGCGCGAGTTATGCCGACATTGCACGTAATGTTGGGCTCTCGCTCAGCGGGTGCCGGACGCGGGTCCAGCGTTTGCTGGAGTCCGGGGTGATGCAGATCGGTGCTATCAAGAAGCGCTCCGATATGACCGACGACCTTTTGTTCGGCATTGGTATTAACGTGCACGCGAACCAGACCGACGTCACCCGTCGAATTGAAGAAGAGCCCGGCCTGGAGTTCATGGCGCGCACAGTAGGGCGTTTCGACATTATCGCTACGCTGAGTTTCAACTCGCTGCGGGATTTCAACCAAATGGTTTCCCAATTGCTGGCTCTGCCTTCTGTCACGTTTTGCGAGCAATGGTTGCACGTGCAAATCGTGCGGGAGCGCTATGACCGCACTTTGGAGCACCTGAAGGTTTCCATTAGCTAGCCCGGGTTCGGGGCAGCCTGATTACTTTGGTGACGCGCTGACGGCAGAAGGGTGAGCCTCTGCCGGACTGTCCGTTGTGAGTGCCTGACGGCGTGGCGATTCAGAATTTCAAAATGCTGTCACAGTGTATCTAAAGTGATAAAACGCATTCCAAAATGCCTTCACTTGCTCAAATAATTGTTTTAGACTGGAAATAATAGAAAAAACGCAATATTGATAAGCGTGCGACTGAGCCTGTACTGGCCACGATTCAGGGGCTGGCGGCCATTGTCTTGGCGGTGGGGAATGAGGGCATTGGCTGAGGATCCCGGTAGTCACCGGGGTTCGGCGGCGGATCGGCCGGTATTACCTGCAGCGTTAATACGGTTTCTGGCAAAAGCGTTGCGGCTCGGGTAGTGGGTCAGGGATAAAGTGGCGCGGCTAATCGAAAGGGATAGCGGCGTCAGCCGAAAGTAGGGAGTTTCAGATTTTGAATTCATGGAGAACTATGGGCCGCATCCTGCACCCGTTCGCAACAGCTTGTTTGTGCCTGGCGGGAATGCTTGGCGCATCGATCACGCTGGCCGCAGACGACGTTGAGCGCGGTAAATACCTGCTGACGGCGGGCAACTGCGCTAGTTGTCATACCGTTGACGGCGGTGAGTTTATGGCGGGTGGGTTGAAGTTCGACACACCCTTCGGTGTTATCTATTCGACAAACATTACGCCGGACCCGGATACGGGGATTGGTAACTGGACGGCGGAACAGTTTCTGGCTTCCATGCGCGAAGGCGTGCGGCCGGATGGGCAACATCTGTACCCTGTCTTTCCGTACACCGCGTACACCAAGCTGACGGACGAGGATATCCTCGCGATCTTCTCCTATTTGCAAAGCATTTCGGCAGTCCGGCAGCGTACGCCGGAGAACGAGCTCTCTTTTCCATTCAATCAGCGTGCGCTGTTGTTCATGTGGAAAACGCTGTTTCTCGACGAAGGTCCTCTCGAGGCGGACGCCAATCAAAGCGACGAATGGAATCGTGGTGCTTACCTGGTTGAAGCGCTGGGGCATTGCTCGGTTTGTCATACGCCGCGCAATTTCATGGGTGCCGAAAAATCCGGTCAACGAATGACGGGTGGTACCTACAACGACAAAGTGCCGACCGGTGACGTACGCCCATGGGCGGCACCAAACCTGACTTCAGCGCAAAGCGGTCTGGGCCTTTGGCCTGTTGAGGAAATTGCCGCGTACCTGCAGCACGGCCAAAACCGGTTCGTTACTTCTTTCGGTCCGATGAATGAAGTCATTCTGAACAGTACCCGCTACCTGGATACGGCTGACGTTAATGCCATGGCGCTATACCTGAGCACTCTGGAGGCCAACGAGCAAAAAGGTGGACCCGCACCCAGTGCCGACGTCATGCGTGCAGGCGAGACTCTTTACAACGTTCATTGTGGTACTTGTCACTTGCCGACCGGTCTCGGCGGCGATGACTCCGGTCCGCAATTGGCGAACGGCAGCCTGGTCGTGCGCGCGAGCAACCCGGCATCCTTGATCAACGTCATCATGTACGGCCCGGAGTTGCCGGATCCACCGTTGCCAACCGAACGCTGGAAACCCATGGAGCCGTTCGGCGATTTGCTGTCAGACGAAGAACTCGCCGCGCTGGCCACCTTCGTTCGAAACAGCTGGGGCAATTCCGCCGGTGCCGTCAAAGCTGATCAGGTAAAGGAACACCGCTAGTGAACACCGTCATCGTGAATGGCCCGGGCAAATCGCAGGGACGGACACCGCTGTGCTGACCTGTGGCGAACTGCTGGTGCAGCTTCTGGAAGCAGCTGGCGTAAATACTGTTTTCGGCATTCCCGGCGTACACACGGTTGAGCTCTACCGTGGTTTGCCCGCGACCAAGATCCGGCATATCACGCCGCGCCACGAGCAGGGCGCGGGATTTATGGCCGACGGTTACGCGCGAGTGACGGGTCAGCCCGGCGTTTGTTTCATCATTACCGGGCCCGGCATGACCAATATCGCGACTGCAATGGGGCAGGCGTACGCTGACTCCATTCCGATGCTGGTCATCTCGAGCGTCAATAATTCCACTGAACTTGGGCTGGGCAACGGGCATTTGCACGAGCTACCGAATCAACGCAATCTGACTTCGGGCGTAACTGCGTTCAGCCACACGTTGATGACGCCGGACGAGTTGCCGGCGGTCTTGACCAGAGCATTCGCCGTTTTCTCCGGTGCGCGGCCGAGGCCTGTGCATATTGAGATACCGCTGAACGTCATTACAGCCGCTGCGGATCACGTTCTGCCGAAGTTGGGCGCACTGCCCAGCAGGCCGGCTCCGAGCCCGGCGGCAATTGCTGCCGCCTGTTCGCTCCTGCACGAGGCACGTAAGCCGGTACTTTTGCTGGGTGGCGGAGCGGCGCAGGCCAGTACGGAAGCAGTCGCACTCGCGGAAGCGCTCGACGCGCCGACTGCGATGACGATCAATGCCAAAGGCGTACTACCGAGCGGTCATCCACTCTCGCTCGGTTCAAACCAGTCTTTGCCGGCCGTTCGTGAGCTGGTTGCTGATGCCGATGTAGTACTCGCCATCGGCACTGAGCTCGGCGAGACCGACTACAACGTTACCTTTGATTCAGGTTTTCGGATTGACTGTCCCTTGATTCGAATCGACATCGACGCAGAGCAGTTGAATCGCAACTACCCGGCAGATGTCGCCATCGTCAGTGATGCAGCAATGGCCATGCAGGCTTTGTTGGCAAATCTGCCTGGGCGTGTATCGGAGGGCGAAGGAGCGAAACGTGCAACAGCGGTTCGCGAAGCGCTTGACGCGCAATGGCCGGCGAAATGGGCAGGGCAAAAGCGGATGTTCGCGATGCTCCAAAGTTTGTTGCCTGATGCCGTGTACGTTGGTGACTCGACACAAACGGTGTATTCCGGAAATCATTTGTTTGAAGCAAGTCAGCCGCGATCCTGGTTCAACGCGTCAACCGGTTACGGCACCTTGGGTTACGGTTTGCCGGCCGCAATTGGCGCCAAGCTTGCGCATCCCGAGCGTCCGGTTATTGCCCTGGTGGGTGATGGTGGTTTGCAGTTTACGATGACTGAACTGGCCGCAGCCGTTGAGGCGGAGGCGCCTGTCATCGTGTTGCTGTGGAATAACCACGGCTACGGTGAAATCAAGCGCTACATGCTCGATCGAGATCTGCCGACAATTGGCGTTGATATCTATACGCCGGACTTTATAACTATCGCCCGTGGCTTCGGCTGTCACGCCGAAACGGCAACAAGTTTCGAACATCTGGGAGAGCTTGTGGAGGCGGCGTCGACGGCAGATCGGCCGACGATCATCGAGTTACTTGAGGACGCCGATTTCCTTCAATAAGGCGGCAGTGTTGTCCGCTCCGATCAGGGAGCGTCGCCATCCAGCGGAGTCAATACGCGCCATTCACAGCAGGGTAACGTGATCGCGATAAATCGTTTCTCGACGTACCCGGGTGATTTCAAGTGGCGCAATAGGGGCAGCCGGCAGGCCCGTAGGGTCCTGTGCTGCCTGGACGGTGATCAAACAACGTCACTCAGGGAAAACGCCCTGCGTGACGTTGCTGCGGGGCTAAGGCAGTTCGGACCGGTTAACCGATTTTCCACGCAGGAAAACCGCTTCGATTGTGCGGGTGTTCGTAATGTCATCCAGCGGGTTGTGACGTAGCACCACGAAGTCAGCAGACATTCCGGGTGCCAGGGTGCCACGATCCGTAAGCTGCAGGAACGCGGCCGCATTTCGGGTTGCCGACAGCATGACTTCCAGCGGACTCATACCGGCGGCGACCATGTCTGCCATTTCATCATGAACAGACCACGGTTTGTCGCCACCTGGAAAATCAAAACTGGTGTCTGTGCCGAGAACTATGGGCGTGCCGTGCGCGTGCATGCGTAGCAGATTGCGTGCCTGCAGGTTAAAAAGTTCTTGTGCGTCCGCGTCTTTCTTGCTGCTCTGCTCAAGCTCTTCAATTTCCGTCGCTGAAACCAACGGTGCCAGCCACTGGTAACTTGTGGCCACGCCGCGTGCCGGCAAATTCGGATTCAGAACCACCGGGTATTGAGCCAGGAGTTCCATGAACTCGTCGTCGATATCACGGTCACGTATGCCATGCGCGAATGCATCGACGCCTGCCCGCAAAAGGCCCTTGGCATCGCTCAGCTCGAACACGTGCGCCGTTACCAGTCGATCGCTTGCATGGGCTTCAGTAATTACTGCGCTGTACAGCGTGCTATCCAGTTTCGGGAAGCGATCATTTCTGTCATCAACCCAGATTTTGATCAGGTCGACACCGCGCGCGACGTTGTCCCGGACCGCGTTTCGTCCTTCCTCTGGGGTGGTAATCCAGATAGGTGCCGTTTCTCGTCCGACTTCAGGTGCGGTAATGCCGCGGCCTGCGGTGAGAATGCGGGCCGCACCGTCGACGGGCTGGTCGCGAACCGCGAAGGCGGCATCGCTGGTATCAACGCCCAGACTGGCGACAGTGCCGACGCCGAATACAGCAAGCCGGCGAAGGTCGCGTATCAGGCTGTCGCGTGCCTGGTTGGTGTGCGCGTGCGTGTCGATGAATGCCGGGACGATCGTCATGCCCTGGGCATTGATACGTTCCGCGCCCGGCGGCACGCCGACCTCAGTGCCAACCTGCAGTATCGTATCGCCGCTTATCAGAAGCGTGGCAGACTCGATGGTGCCCAGCTCCGTTGCCGTTACCACGCGCACGTTCTCGAATGCGGTTAACGACGCAGGTCTCGCATCCACTCTGTCGTCAGCCGCGCTGCCAGACGCGAACAAGCCGAGTGCGGCAGACGCGAGTAAAGCGGCCAGCACGTACGCAGGTTTACCTGCCGTGCGGATCATTTGCGTTGCCCGGTCAGCGCGGGGCTGAATACCATCAGGCTCAGAATTTCGAACAACAATTGCGAACCTATGTGTGCAGTATTCGTTGTAGCATCGTATTGCGGTGCGACTTCAACAACGTCACCGCCGACGATATTGAGGCCTTTCAGGCCGCGTAGAATCTGAATTGCTTCGCGACTACTCATGCCGCCAACTTCGGGTGTGCCGGTGCCGGGCGCAAATGCCGGGTCCAGCGCATCCACGTCAAACGTGACGTATACGGGGCCGTCGCCGACGACTTCTCTGGCTTTAGCGATAACAGCATCACAGCCCAACCGGTTTATGTCTTCGATATGCATGACGGTCATGCCGGCATCTTCAGAGAACTCCCACAGGTACTCGGAGGAGCCACGAATGCCAATCTGAATTGAGCGTGTCGGGTCGAGAACGCCATCAAGCACGGCATTACGAAACGGGCCGCCGTGATGGAATTTCGAGCCATCGTATTCGCCGCCGGTATCGCAGTGGGCGTCAAAGTGAATCATGCCTACCGGTTGATCGCTGCCGAATGCGCGCAAGATCGGGTGCGTGACCGAGTGATCACCACCGACTGCCAGCGGCACAACACCCGCTTTAATAATGCGTGTGAAATACGACTCAATGTCTTCGTGGCAATTCTCGAGAGAGAAGCGGCTGCGAAACGGAACGTCGCCAATATCACCGACGCGCAGGTCGCTGACCGGCATACAGTCAAGCTCGTGATTGTAAGGGCCGATGCGCTCGATAGTGCGCATTGCACGTGGTCCGAAACGGGCTCCAGGACGGTTGCTTACACCAAGGTCCATAGGTACGCCGACTAACGCCACCTGCAGATTTTCGAAGTCTTCGCTGTTGGCAGCGTTCGGCATGTACGGAGCTGACAGCAGTGTCGAGATTCCGGCGTAGGGCGCATTGCGTGTGCCTTCCGCGTTGAAGAGCTTCTCAGATACTTTTTGAAATATCGGATTAAGTTCTTTCTCGCTGTGGCCGTCTGTGTACTTGGAACGTAGTCGATCCAGGTTCTTGCGATCCATTCTGTGATCCTTAACTTTTCTCAATGCAAGCGGCGTTACAGCCGATTCGAATTTGCGGTGAGTGCCGCTTGCAGGATTTTTCTTCAGGCAGCGTCTTGCGCAACCGCTGAACGCTGTGTAAGCAGACTGACAATAACGAAGCTCGCCAGGCCGATTGCGAGGCTGTAATAAATCGGCGTGTTGGCATCGACACCGTCGCGGAACATAAATACTGCGGCGGTAATGAAGCCGAGTGACATGCTGGCAGTCGCGCCAGCCGGTGTTGCTGCACGCCAGAAGATTGCGCCGATAAGCGGAATCAACATTCCGCCAACCAGCAAATTATAGGCAAGCGCCAGCGCGCTAAGTACATCGTCCACAACCAGGGCGACGACTAGCACGAGCACGCCTGTAATCATTGTGCCGATTCGGTTGATTCGTAAGCCGGACGCTTGACCACCACGGAAGCGCGGCAGCAGGTCTTCTGTAAATGTACTTGATGCCGCCAACAATCCAGCGCTGGCGGTGGACATCATGGCGGCCATCGCCGCGGCGATAACGATGCTGCGGACGCCTTCCGGCAAGCTGGCCTGAATGACCGCCGCGTAAGCGTTGTTCACGTCAGCGAGGTCGGGCAGCAATACTTTGGCACTCATGCCGATGACGGCGGCCGCAAGTCCGTAAAGGATGCAGTACAGGCCCGAGATACTGCCTGCATAGCGAGCGATCTTCGGAGTACGGGCGGTAAACACACGCTGCCAGATGTCCTGTCCAATCAATACGCCGAATGTGTATATAAGAATATAGGTAATGATCGTGTCAGTGCCGATGGCGGTGAAGCTGAAGGCTGATTCAGGCAGTACCGCCATCAGCTCGTCCCAGCCACCTGCCTGGCCCAGTGACATTGGCAACAACAGGAAGAACATGCCCACTGTAGCAATGATGAACTGGACCATGTCCGTCAATGTCAGCGCCCACATGCCGCCGATCGTCGAGTAGACAACGACAATGCCGCCGCTCAGGAGGATGGCTGACCAAAGGGGCAGGCCAAGGGAATACTTGCAGGATCGTCCCAATTCCCAGTGTCGACACAACGCCAATCATCAGTGCATAGGCAAACATGATGACGGCACTGAGTTGTCGGGTGATGGGGTTGTAGCGGCGTTCCAGTACTTGCGTCACTGTGAAGATGCGCAGTTTCATCAGTGGTTCCGCGAGGAACAGGTTGAGCAGGACGATGCCGATACCCAGTGAAGCACACAGCCAGACGCCGGAAATACCGTGCACGTAGCCAAGACGTACGCCGCCAATGGTGGCGGCGCCACCCAAAACCGTCGCGGCCATCGTACCCATGTATAATGACGGCCCAAGATTGCGGCCAGCGACAAGGTAGTCTTCCTGGGAGTCTGAGCGGCGCATACCGATCCAGCCTAACGTCAACATTCCTACCGCATACAGAACGATAACCACGATATCTACTAGCATCTATTAATCCCCCCGCAGGATTGTAATTGCCATCGGCTGTGCGTTGTCTCGCATGGCCTGGCTTTTCTCGTTGTCCAAATGCACGCCACAAGGATTGCTTCTGTGGGTGGAGTGAAGTGTGCGTGTGAATCTATAGCCACGGTGCTGAGCGGTCAAAGGTACTGCCAGACTCTGTCAGGGTGCTGACCCGGTGAGCTACGGTGCTGCACGTTCTGTACTGCCACGAATTGTTGCAATTTGTTTAATAAAGTCTAGTATGGTCGCATAATCGTTGGTGAACTGCACAAATAATTTGCCAAAGTTTACAAAAAAGCACGAAATAACGCATAAGTATTTCCAAACGGGGGTCGAAAGATGGAGATTGAACGGATGGCGGCAACGCCTTTACTTACAGATGCTGCGCGCAAGGCGAGCTCGGTCGGGTCAACGACTCGCCTGTTGTCCGCCGTCGCAGTGTCGCTTGCTGTAGCGGCAGGCGGCAGCAGCGCAGCGCTGGCACAGCAGCCCGCAGGCGCTGCTATAGAGGAAGTGGTCGTCACCGGCAGCCGCATTGTTCGGGATGGTTACGATTCGCCGACACCGACGACGGTCGTAGGCAGCGAGCAAATTCAAAGTCAGGCAGCACCAAACCTGATTGACTATCTGACCAACCTGCCAAGTTTTGCCGGCAACTACACGCCACAAAGCAGCAGCCAGAACGTCAGTTCAGGCGCAGCCGGCACATCGTCAGTGAATCTTCGCAATCTGGGCACCAACCGGACCCTGGTCCTGCTTGATGGACAGCGTTCTGTGCCGTCAACCATTACCGGCCTCGTTGATGTCAACACGATCCCTCAGCAGCTGATCGAACGCGTTGAAGTGGTAACCGGCGGCGCGTCTGCCGCGTACGGTTCAGATGCAGTCAGCGGCGTCGTCAACTTCATTCTTGATAAAGACTACGTTGGCTTTAAATCCGAACTGTCCGGCGGCATCACCAGTTACGGCGACAATGGCAACTTCAGTGTCGCGATGACAGCAGGCACCGAATTTGCGAACGGCCGCGGGCATTTCATTATCAGTGGTCAGGAAAAACGTCAGCACGGCATCATCACCGGCGACCGTCCCTGGAACCTGCAGGGCTGGCAGATCATCAACAATCCGGACTACACCGATACGAATGGACAGCCACGCCGGTTGCTCCTGTCGGAGATCGCTCCGTCCAACGCGACACCTGGCGGCCTGATCGTCGACGGCCCGCTGCGTGGAGTTGCATTTGGTGAAGGCGGCACACCTTACCAGTTCCAGTTTGGCCCGCTGATTTCCGGCAGTGCCATGCAGGGTGGCGACTGGGAAGACAGTTCGTTGCACCTGGTTGGCCAGTCTATCGAGCCACGCATAGGCAGTCGCAACCTGTTTGCGCGCGCCAGCTTCGAATTGACTGACGCGACTGAGATTTACTTCCAGTCCAGCTGGTACAAGAACAGCAACTACTCGCACGCCTACCCGAACGACGGTTACTTCGGTGGCTTGATGATTCAGGCTGATAACCCGTTCATACCGGCGAGTGTTGCTGCGCAGATTGCGACCCTCGGTATTACCGAGTTTGAAATGGGTCATTCATTGCGCGACATGGGTACTGTGACGATCGATACGGGCCGCGTAGTAACGCGTAACGTTTTGGGTATCACCGGTGACTTCAACGCGTTTGGTTCATCCTGGGGCTGGGATGCTTATTACCAGTACGGCGTATCTGAAGGTTCCGAGTCAGCGTACAACTCGTCCAACCTGGTCGCTGTTGACGAAGCTATGGATTCCGTTATTGATCCGGGTACCGGTGCCATTGTCTGTCGTTCAAGCCTGACCGATCCGGGTAATGGCTGCGTTCCTTACAACCCGTTTGGTATCGGCGTGAACACGTCGGCTGCGCTGAACTATGTCGTTGGCGATGTTTCGCATCGTGATCAGAAGTTTGTTCAGGAATCAGCCGGTGTAGCCGTGCAGGGCGCGCCGTTCACGAACTGGGCTGGCGACGTATCGTTTGCAACCGGTCTGGAATACCGCAAGGAAGAGTCATCGGGTGTATCTACCGAACTTGACCTGCAGCGTGTGTTCTTTGCGGGCAACTATCGGCCGACCTTTGGCGAATACGACGTTACCGAGCTGTTCATGGAAACAATCGTACCGCTGGCTGTTAACCAGTCCTGGGCACGCGCTCTCGACCTGAACGCCGCCGTGCGCTTCACCGACTACAGTACCTCTGGTTCTGTTGAGACGTGGAAAGCCGGTCTGACGTACATGCCAATCGACTCGCTGACACTGCGTACCACCGTGTCACGTGATATTCGTGCGCCTAACCTGAGTGACCTGTTCAATGCCGGCCTCAGCGTCAACCAGAACGTCATCGACAATGCGACGGGCAATTCAGTAACCACCGAGAACATCACCGGCGGTAACACTGCTCTGCGACCTGAAATTGCTGATTCTTTTGGTATCGGCCTCGTGTTCCAGCCCGAGTTCCTGCAGGGCTTCAGCGCTTCAGCTGATTACTGGGAAATCGATCTGTCCGACGCTATCAACACCGTTTCGGCGCAGAACATTGTCGACCTCTGCTTCCAGGGCAACGCGGATTTCTGTGCGGCCATCAACAATGGCAGCCCACTGCGCGAGACGACGGGTTCGGATCGAAACACGATTCGCATCCAGCCGTTTAACCTTGCACAGCAGCTCGCTAGCGGTGTAGATATCGAGGCGTCCTACGCATTGCCAACACCTGTATTTGGTGGCGATATCGGCATGCGTTTCCTGGCGACTCACTTCATCGAGAATTATCGCGATGATACGTTGACCCAGCCTACCGATACCGTTGGTGAGAACCGTGGTAGCGGACCACCGGACTGGCGTTGGAATGCGTCTCTGAACTACAGCAAGGAAACCTTCTCGGCCACCTTGAGCGCCCGTGGCCTCAGCGACGGCGTATTCAGCAATACGCAGATCGAGTGTGTTTCCGGTTGTCCGGTATCGACGATTGCCAACCCGACGATCAACGTGAACCACCTGTCAGGTGCAACTTACTTTGATCTGGCGTTAAGCAAGACAACCTACGCCGGGCAGGACAAGGGCATCGAAGTCCAGTGGTTCCTGAACGTGAAGAACCTTGCGAACAAGGATCCGGTACTGGCTGTCGGCGGTCCTGGCGGTATTCCGTACGACACCGTCTCGACCAACCAGGCTAACTACGATGCACAGGGCCGGGTATTCCGGGCTGGTGTTCGGGTGTCTTTGTAAGTGATTGATTAGATTGGCCGTCTGGCGTAGCAAGGGGTTGCGCCAGACGGACCATTCTAGGCCGGTCGCACATTGCGATTTGTTTTTCTTCGCGTAGTATCAGTGAAGAATTTGGGCCGAAGAGTAAGTGTGACAATCAGATTGTTTGTATCGGGCCTTTTACCAACCCGACTCTCAAGATTAAGGTCCATTCGAGCCGGGGGGGCTCCAGCATGCTCCATTGCGAAAACACGACTACATCCGGAACCGCGAACGACGCTGTTCCTGCACTGTCCAAAGAGCGCCGTTGCGGTGCCATGGCCGGCTGGTTGGTAATGGCAGCTGCTACCTTGCTCACCGCGTGCGGCAGCAGCGAGCTGGCTGAGCCGGAAAGTTCGGGCACGCCACTGCGCGTTCGCCTGATGACCGGCGAGCAGTTCTCCAACACCATGTCAGATATTTTCGGGGCCGACATCAGCAATGCCGTCCCCGCTCCATTGCCACCGTTGACGCGAACCGACGGTTTGCTCGCCTCCGGCGCCGCTTCAGTCGGGCTGACGTCGGACCAGGCGCAGCAGTTGCAACAGGCTGCTACCGCCATTGCGGCCAAAGTAGTGGACAAGAAACACCGTAATTTCCTGATTCCCTGCAAACCCGAATCGCTGACCGAGCCGGACAACCTTTGCGCCACCGAGTTTTTGAAAGAGACCGGTCGGCTGTTGTACCGACGACCGCTCGACGAAGTGCACGTGGGTGTGCTGACTGACGTAGCTGCCGAAGGCGCACGCCAGACTGATGATTTTTACGCGGGTCTGGCCGTCGCCCTGGAAGTCATGCTGATCAGTCCCGAAGTCATTTTTATCATCGAATCCTCGGAAGCAGATCCCGATAACCCGGGTCAGGAACGGCTGGACGCTTACACGCTCGCGTCGCGCCTGAGTTTCTTCCTGTGGGACTCGGCACCGGATGCAGCGCTGCTGGACGCCGCAGAGAACGGTGAGCTGGATACCGACGAAGGTCTCGCCAGAACCGTTGAGCGGATGCTGGGCAGTTCGCGCCTTGAAGACGGCTTGCGTGCTTTCTTCGATGACATGATGGAATTCGACGATTTCGCGAGCCTGGCGAAAGACCCGATTGTTTACCCGACTGTCACCGGCGCCACGCTGGCCGATGCTCGTGAACAGACGTTGCGTACAGTGATCGACCATGTCTTGGTCCGCGACCGCGATTATCGCGACCTGTTTACGACGCGCGATACGTTCATGTCGATGAACCTTGCGGCGATTTATGGCGTGCCCACCAACAACGGTTGGGTTCCGTATGAGTTTCCGGAAGACAGCAAGCGGGCAGGTTTGCTGACCCAGGTCAGCTTCCTGGCAGCACATTCGCATTCAGTGCGTAGTTCGCCGACACTGCGCGGCAAAGCGCTGCGCGAATTATTCCTTTGCCAGGTTGTGCCGCCACCGCCGCCCGATGTCGATTTCTCATTGCTCGAAGATGCAGGTGATGTGGCAACGGCCCGCGAACGCATCGATATCCATACGACAAACCCATCCTGTGCCGGTTGTCATCTGATCACTGACCCGATTGGCCTGGCGTTGGAAAACTTCGACGGTGCTGGCAACTACCGCGAAAAAGAAAACAACGTCGTGATCGACACGACCGGTGTACTGGATGGTGTTAACTACGGCGATCCGGACGGTCTGGCTGTTGCATTGCGCGACCACGAAAAATTGCCGACCTGCCTGGTTAATCGTGCGTACGCCTACGGTACCGGTGGCCCGGTCGACATGCGCAGTGATCGCGAAGTGCTGGAATTCTTTGAGGCACGTTTTGTCGAACAAGGTTACAAAGTAAAGGATTTGTTGCGTGACATCGCAACGAGTCAGGTTTTCAAACAGGTACGCCCGGGTAACCGATCGGAAGCTGTTGTTGCGAGTGCGAGCAGCATCGTGCAATCGCACCTTGCCCGTACCCCGAACTAGATTGAGGACAAGGAGGTAGTCGAATGAAAAAGCTGAACAGACGTCGAGTTTTGAAAGGAATGGTGAACGGCACGGCAGTCACCATCGGCCTTCCGCTCCTCAATTGCTTTCTGAACGATAACGGCACGGCGCTGGCATCCGGCGCGCCGATTCCGACCCGTTTCGGCACCTGGTCCTGGGGACTGGGCATGAACAAAGAAATATTCGTGCCGAAGACCACCGGCATGAACTACGAGCTTCCTCCGGAAGTGGCTGCGCTGAAACCAGTGCAGCAGCACATCAACATGTTCACCAACTACCATGTGTTCAAAGATGCGGCACCGAACCTTTGTCATCACACGGGCTGGGTGATTTTGCGTTCAGGCATCGCACCTCTGACCGGTGCAAACCGACCTGGTGAAACGATCGACGTTACTGTGGCCAAAAAAATCGGCAACAGCACGCGCTTCCGAATTCTGAGTGCAACTGCCACCGGTGACGTGCGTGACAGTTTCAGTTACGAAAACGGCAATTCCGTCAACGCTCCGGAATGGTCGCCCTTGCGTTTCTACGAACGCCTGTTTGGTGGCGATTTCCAGGACCCGAATGGCGCGGAGTTCAAACCCGACCCACGGGTACTCGTTCGCAAGAGTGCGCTGTCACACGTATTGGAAGAGACCCGCAAGCTGAGCAAGGAACTGGGTACCGAGGATCGTGCCCGACTCGATCAGTATTTCACGGGATTGCGTGACCTCGAACGCCGTTTCGATCTGCAGTTGACCAAGCCGGATCCGCGCGAAGCGTGTGTCATGTCTGAACGGCCGGAAGATTTGCCTACGGGCCTTGATGCAGACCTCGTTGCCAAGCGTCACCGCATGATGACCGACCTGATGTTAATGGCGGTTGCGTGCGATCAAACGCGGGTGTTCAACATGTTCTATGCCGCCGCATTCTCAGCGACGACCAAACCCGGTTACGACAAGCCCCATCACACGGCAACCCATGAAGAAGCCGTTGTCGAAGAAGAGCATTGCCAGCCAAACGTTTCGTGGTACACCCGCCGCGCAATGGAAGAGTGGTCGTACTACGTGCAATCGCTGGCGAACTTCAAGGAAGGTGACGGCACGATGCTGGATAACGTCTTCGTTTACGCGTCGACGGATCAGTCTTTTGCCAAGATACATTCCATCGAAGGGATACCGATGTTCAGCGCGGGTCGTGCCGGTGGCAGGATCAAAACCGGCATGCATCTGGACGGTGGTACCAGTCCGGGTACGCGACTGGGTTACACGGCGCTGCGACTCATGGGCGTTGACGTACCGTCGTGGGGTGACCAGAGCAACAAAACGTCCAATGAGATCAGCGAGATCCTCGCCTGACGGCATAAGCTATTCGATTCATCTGCACGCCCCGGCGCACTCCAGGTAGTGGCGCCGGTTGCGTGTTGATCGATCCGGGAAATTATATGTTTGCGACCAAAAACCGGCGCCAGAAGCGTGCCCGGTCCCTGACAGCAACAATGGCAGTATCAAACGCTGTCCTGTTGCTTGTTCTGTCTCCTCTATCACTGGCCGATCATCATCTGGCTGGTGAGTCTGCCGCTGTGGAGGCTTACGTCGATGAGCCGATGCCGGCAGGCTTTCGTGTTGAACACACGGAAACAGAAGGCCCGGTATTCGCAGACGAGCAGGGCCGGACATTGTACAAGTGGCCCCTGTCACGACTGCGCAACGGCTACAGTGGCGAAGCACCGGGCAAGCCGGGGTGCTATGACGAAGTACTGACGGTAACGGCGGGGCTGATGAGCCCGTATCCGCCGGGCGTGACGCTTCCGGACCTGGACACGCGACCAAGTTGCACCGACCTGTGGCCGCCGGTATTGGCGGCGGACGATACAGAAGATATCGGCGAATGGACAATTCTTGAGCGCACAGACGGAACGCGGCAATGGGCCTACGACGAGCAGCCGCTCTATACGTCGGTTCTTGATGTAGAGCCCGGTGATGTCTACGGCGGTTCCACTCGACGCAGCGGCGGAGACTCGCCGGCAATTCGCGTGCCGGTCGGGCCAGCACCTGAAGTACCGCCGGGTTTCGATGTCCGCACAACAACCGTTGGCCGCATGCTGACGACCGACAAGAACGAATCGATCTACGCCAATGAGGGAGACACGGCGGACAGTACCGTCTGCGATCATGAGTGCGCCCTGATCTGGAAACCGGTTGAAGCGCCGGCGATGGCCAGGTCCCTGGGTGACTGGGCCACGTTCGAACGCTCGCCCGGCTTGTTTCAGTGGGTGTTCAGAGGCAAGCCGCTGTACACGTATGCCAGAGACTCGGGCTCGTGGAGTCAGCTGGGCAGTGACCAGCCGGGCTGGTCGAACGTCTTTACCCAGCGTACGCCGGAGCCACCCGCGAGCTTTACGATTCAAGACACACTGGTGGGCCAGGTTCTCGCAGATCGCCGTGGCATGAGTATCTACACCTACGTATGTGGCGATGACTCCCAGGACCAATTGAGTTGTGATCATCCCAGCGATACCCAGGTTTACCGGCTTGCGATGTGCGGCGGCGACGACATTGAGAGATGTCTGCTAACTTGGTCGTACGTCGAAGCGGACGCCAGTGAGTCCAGCGAAAGTCGAACCTGGAAGATCGCGTTGATCGACCCGCAAACCGGCCACTTTGCCAACGAAGACCAGGACGGAGCATTGCGCGTCTGGACTTACCGGGACCGACCGGTTTATACCTATGGCGGTGACGAAAAGCCTGGCGACCTGAACGGTGCCGGGACAGGCGAATGGCGCGGTCAGCGAAACGGCCTCAAGGCATTCTTTGTAAGAGATGACTACTTCAGGGGGATACTCTGATGGCGAAAAACACAAACAACGGTAGTTCGCAAAGACTGATACTAGGTAATCGTGCCAGCTCGCGAAGTGTGCTCGCCGCAGTCGGCTACAGCGCTCTGGGACTATTGCTTGGTTCCGTCAGTGCTGCACAAGAAAACACCGCGCCGCCCAACGGTACTATCGGTTTTGCCTTGACGGATTTGTTCTGGTCGGTTTACCAGACACCGAATGCCAAAGAAGAGTGCCCACAGGGCTTCAATGACGGACCGCGTGAACAGTACGACATTCTGTACCCTGATCCGGCCAAACGAACCGTCGTCAACACGCGCCTGGCGCGCGAAATCGAAACCTGGCACCCAACAGCGGAAGACGAAGATTTCGTGTTCCATTCGGCGTCAGGACCGTACTCATACGGGCTGAACCTTGACGGCAAGGTAGACGAAAACGATTACCAGCACCCGAACGGCGAAAAGGGTATCGACAACCAGGTATACCGCGCGGTCGGTTGCATCATTGGTTTTCGGGGACCCGACGGTGTTGAGTACATTTTCCAGAACAAGGCGATTACCGACGCTGTCTACAACCGGACGATGTTCGAGCTGACCGAAGTCGATGACATGCAGAACGACGAGCATGTCGTCATGACTGTTTACCGCGGCATGGACAAGCTGTTAACGGACGCAACCGGCGATAACGTCATTGCGGGTGGCTCGCAAAGAATCGATACCCGTTGGGGTCGACGTCTTATTCAGCAAACGACGGGCAAGATTGTGGACGGCGTGCTGACGACCGAGCCACTGGATGAAATGCTCATTCCGTGGATGAACCTGGGTGTCCCGACGTTCCAGTTGATTCGCGACATGCGGGTTGAGTTCAAGCTGACACCAACTGGTGCCACGGGTTTGATAGCCGGTTACGCTGACGTAGATACGTATTACAAGCAGCTGATTCGCAATGACTCCACGCACCATCTCAGTAACGGACAGATTTCCGGAGTGTCGTTGTACAAGGCGCTGCGTCGTTTTGCCGACGCGTATCCGGACCAGAACACGGGTGCCAATACCGCAATTTCGACCTCACTGGATGCCAAGCTGACACAGGTTTATATTGTTCACCCTGACGGCGAAGCCGCGAAAGCCGCTTTGCTGGAAGAACTTAAAGACGGCAGTCTGTCAGCGTCGGCGACTGGCGAAGAAGCCCGGAAGGGCGAACGAGCCAGCCGTTCGGATACACGATAAAGTAAACAGGACGCTATCCAGTATTGTCCGATAGCCGACCCGCGTAACGTTGCCTGCGTTCTCGTCCATGGCCGATTTTTACGGCCATCGTCGGGAACGGGCTATCTCCACGGAATATCATCATGCAAGAACTTGCCAAGAAAGAATCCATGAGCACTACCTTACTTGAGCGTCGCAGCGCCGCGGTCGCGCATGGTGTAGCGACCGCAACCCCGTTTTTCGCCGATACGGCCGAAAACTCGGAGATTTATGACACCGAAGGACGACGCTATATCGACTTTGCAAGCGGCATTGGCGTACTTGCAACCGGTCATCGTCACCCGCGGATCATGGAGGCGGTTCAGCAACAGCTTGGCCGCTTCAGTCATACCGCGTTCCAGGTGATGGCTTATGAGTCCTACGTGGAACTGGCAGAACGCCTGAACGAAATTGCCCCGATCGACGGCCCCGCCAAGACGGCGCTGTTTACGAGCGGCGCAGAAGCCGTTGAGAACGCAGTCAAGATCGCGCGCTGTGCGACCGGCCGGCCTGCGGTCATCGCTTTTGGCGGAGCATTTCATGGTCGCACGATGATGACATCGGGCCTGACGGGCAAGGCTATCCCTTACAAAGCGATGACGGGTCCGGTTTCGCCCGAGATATTCCGGGTGCCGTTTCCTGTTGATCATCGTGGGATCAAGGTCGAAGACACGCTGGCTGCCTTGCAATCCTTGTTCAAGTGCGACGTTGATTCGTCGCGAGTAGCGGCCATCATCATCGAGCCGGTTCAGGGTGAAGGCGGCTTTCACGTTGCGTCTCCTGAGCTGATGCAGGCATTGCGTGGTGTTTGCGACGAGCACGGGATATTGCTGATCGCCGATGAAGTGCAATCGGGTTTCGGTCGTACAGGCAAGGTATTTGCAATTGAACACAGCGGTGTCAAACCAGACCTGATAACAGTGGCAAAATCGCTTGCCGGCGGTTTTCCGTTGTCCGGCGTGATCGGTCGTGCCGAGGTCATAGACTCTGTGCCACCGGGCGGACTCGGCGGTACCTACGGCGGCTCGCCGATAGGCTGTGCGGCAGCACTGGCTGTGCTCGAGGTTATCGAAGAGGAAAAATTGCTGGAGCGTGCTGAGGCCATTGGCCAGCGTATCCGCGCCAAGCTGGCGCCGCTAATGCAGAAAGACAGCGGTGCCAACATCGCAAACCTGCGCGGTCTGGGTGCGATGCTGGCATTCGACATAGTCGCACCATCATCGACTTACGAGCCAGACGCAGCACGCGCGAAACGTATCGTTGCTGAAGCGCTGTCAAATGGTCTGATTGTCCTTACCTGTGGAACCTACGGGGACACAGTGCGAATACTGACGCCTTTGACAATCTCTGACGAATTACTTGAACAGGGCATGGATATTCTTGTAGCGTCTATTCGGGAATGCGTCTAGCAATTCACGGCTGGTATCGCGCTCAACCCTAATTGGTATGACTGGAGTTACAAAAACAATGAATTTTCGAAAAAGCTTTGCTGCCAGTGCGGTGGCCGCAGCCCTTATGGCTGTGTTGTCGGCCTGTGGGTCGGCTCCGAAAGGCGATGTCGCCCACGGCGCAGAGCTCTACGCTCAGTGCGCGGCTTGTCACGCGTTTAAGGAAAATCAAGCCGGTCCGGCGCATTGCGGTCTGTTCGGGCGAACAGCGGGTACGGCACCGGGCTACAACTATTCGAATGCCATGCGGAATTCCGGCATCGTGTGGAATGAGGAGGTACTGAGTGAGTTTCTGGTATCGCCATTTTCCTATGTTTCGGGAACAAATATGGGTTTTGCCGGTTTTCCGAACGAGCAGGACCGCAACGACCTGATTGCCTATCTTAAGCAACAGACCAGCGACCCTTCAGTTTGCCCTGCAGGCTGATAGCCACGGGAGGGGTTAAGCCCCTCCCGTTTCTGTTTTCTCGCAGCACCCAGCGGCAGCGACACACGAGCCACCGCAGCCAGTACGCGACCGCCTGGTCCTGCTCCCTCATTGAAATTCGCAACCAGTAATCGCAGACAGGCTGACCCATTGAGTCGGCCTTGCGCCTTTTACCGTCTCAGAACTAGCCACTCGGGCCGCATTCCGCGCGGTCGGTAGTTTATCCGGAGCCACACGTGACCCTTAGCAACCTCGACGACAAACTACTGCTGCAGACCGGCGCCTTTATTAATGGTGCCTGGCGGCACGCTGACGACAGCGCGAAGTATAAGGTCGAGAACCCTGCAACGGGCGAGACTATTGCTGAGGTAGCGCACTGCGGGGCGGCAGAAACCAGACGCGCGATCGAGGCGGCGAACAACGCATTGCCCGCCTGGCGCCAAACACCGACCAAACAGCGGGCCGCGTTGTTGCGCAACCTGTTTGACCTGATGATGGCCGCGCAAGAAGACCTTGCCCGGATCATGACGGCGGAGCAGGGTAAGCCAATTACGGAGTCCCGCGGCGAGATCGCTTACGGTGCCAGCTATATCGAGTGGTTTGCCGAAGAAGCCAAGCGAGTTTATGGCGATACCATACCGGCACCTGATAATGACAAGCGCATCGTTGTCATTCGGCAAGCCGTCGGTGTCGTTGCCTGCATAACGCCGTGGAATTTCCCCAATGCCATGCTGGCCCGCAAGATTGCGCCAGCCTTGGCGGCGGGTTGTACGGTAGTCTGCAAACCGGCGAACGAAACGCCACTGTCCGCAAACGCGTTCGCCGAACTGGTTCGCCGCGCAGGTATTCCTGCCGGCGTCGTGAACGTTGTTAGTGGCCGTACAGCCGATATTGGCAACGAACTGACCAGTAATCCTGTTGTGCGCAAGCTGACCTTTACCGGTTCAACACCGGTCGGCAAGTTCCTCACGGCCGAATGTGCCAAGACGATGAAACGTACGTCCATGGAACTGGGTGGCAACGCGCCGTTCATTGTGTTCGACGATGCTGATCTGGACAGTGCGGTAGCCGGAGCGATTGCCAGTAAGTTCCGCAATGCAGGTCAGACCTGCGTTTGCGCCAACAGAATGCTGGTGCAAGATGGCATCTACGATGCATTTGTAGAGAAGTTTGCTGCCGCAACAAGCCAGTTGAAAGTGGGCTTGGGCACAGAAGTGGGTATCGATATCGGGCCGTTGATCAACACTAAAGCGGCGAAGAACGTAGTGTCGTTGATTGAGGATGCCAAAGCGCACGGCGCGCAGGTTGTGACCGGTGGCGGCTATTCGGACGTCGGCGAGAATTTTGTGCAGCCTACGGTACTGAGCAACGTCAATGATCAAATGCGGGTCTTCCGCGAAGAGATCTTCGGTCCGGTCGCGCCGGTTTTCCGCTTTACCTCTGAAGCAGACGCCATTCGCATGGCCAACGATACCCCATTCGGCCTTTCGTGCTATTTCTACTCCCGCGACATTGGTCGCGTCTGGCGCATTGGTGAGGCGCTGGAATACGGCATCGTCGGGATCAACACCGGAATGACGACCAGTGAGACTGCGCCTTTCGGCGGTATCAAGGAATCAGGTCAGGGACGGGAAGGATCGAAGTACGGTCTGGACGATTATCTTGAGATCAAGTACCTCTGCATGGGTGGCGTTAGCCAATAAGCTGCGCGGAATTCGTCCATCCCAGCTACAAACTGTCAGGCGCTGGTGCTGCTGCCTTTGTCCGTGACAGGCGTCAACGCCCGCGACTACCCCGCAGGTGCTTCCACGTCATCGAGTTCGTTCGCGCGCTGCAGTGCCTCCCGACTGTTCACGCGTGACCAGTAATCTTCGAAAGCAGGTCGCTTGTCGAGGGTGCCGAATTGCAGTCCCCAGCCCACATGTGAGCCGACGTAAACGTCCGCGGCAGAGAATGAATCGCCAGCGATAAAAGGGCGTGCCTGGACGGCTGACTCGAGTGTGTCGATCACTGTCGCCAGCTTGCCGTAGCCAACCATACGTTCCCGATCAGCGGGCACTTCAACTCCCAACGCCTTGTTGTTTAGCGCAGCTTCAAGTGGTCCGGCAACGAAGAACAGCCAGCGATAGTAGTTCGCTCGCTCGGTTAGTGGCGGTGCCAGGCCCGCATCCGGAAATGCATCGGCGAGGTACGCGCAGATCGCTGCGCATTCCGTGACCGTTGCGGCACCATGCCGTAAAGCCGGCACTTTCCCCATCGGGTTTACCGCAAGGAATTCGGGTGTTTTCATGCCGTCCCCGTACTCAAGGACTTCAGTTCGGTAGGGGACCCCAAGCTCTTCCAGCATCCAGCGTGCAATTCGTCCGCGTGACATTGGATTGGTGTACAGCACAAGTTCCTGGCTCATCGGTGTCTCCGCAAATCTTGTAGAACAGTAAGGGTATTGGAAAGAAGCTGCCGCTTGGGACCGCAGTTTGGCGTACGCTTACTGATGTCCCCGCAACCGTCGTTCAGGGGCACTGCTAAAGCACGCCGCAGCGCATTCGCTACCGGGTACGGCGGAAAGCCTGTCAGTCGGCACAATGGCTCTGCCTGGTTAGTTCGCGAATACGGTCATACATTGAGCAGCAAATGCTCTCTTTCCCAGGGACTGATCTCACGATGAAACTGGCGCATTTCCTCGCGTTTCACTTCATCGTAAATCATGCAGAATTCCTGGCCGAGAATGTCATGAACGGCATCAGCCGATTCAAAACAACGCAGTGCCTCGTCCAGCGTCGTGGGTATGTTGTAGGCATCATCGTCAAGTTCGCCAGCGGCTGGCTGTCCCGGCTCGGTTTTTTCCAGCATGCCGAGGTAACCGCAGGCGAGCCCGACCGCGATAGCCAGATACGGATTGCAGTCGACACCCACGACCCGGTTTTCCACCCGGCGGTTCTCCGCTGAGGAGTTCGGCACGCGCAGTCCGGTGGCGCGATTGTCGAAACCCCAGGCGAAGTTGGTGGGCGCGCTGGAATTCGAGTCTGCTTCAAAGCGCCGGTAACTGTTTACGTAAGGTGCCATTAACGGCAACGCCTGTGGCAAGTATTTTTGCGACCCACCGATGAAGTGCATAAAGCGTTCGCTCGCCTTGCCCTCGGCATCGCTGAAAATATTGTTGCCGGTTTCCAGGTCGACAATGCTTTGGTGCACGTGCATTGCGGAGCCGGGTTGGTCACGCATCGGCTTGGCCATGAACGTGGCGAACATACCGTGATTCAAGGCAGCCTCACGGATAATGCGCTTGAAGTAGAACACCTGATCAGCCAGCAGCACAGGATCACCGTGGGTCAGGTTAATCTCGACCTGGCCCGCGCCGTCTTCCTGGATCACGGTATCAATAGTCAGACCGGCATGCTGCGCGTAGTCGTAAATAGTATCGATAACCGGACCGTAGTCGTCGACTGCGGACATGGAGTAGGACTGGTTGCCGCTGCCACGTCGGCCGGTTCGGCCAATGGGCGACTGGATAGGTTCGTTCGGGTCAACATTGGGTTTGATCAGGTAAAACTCGAGTTCTGGTGCGACGACTGGTTTCCAGCCCTGATCTGTAAACAGCTGAACGACGTGTTTGAGTACATTGCGCGGCGCAATCCGGACAGCGTTGCCATCCCGGTCAAACAGGTCGTGAATAATCTGCAAGGTTGGTTCTTTCGCCCACGGCACAGCCTTTGCGGTCGACATGTCGGCTTTCAGAACCAGATCGCCTTCAGCCCATTGATTGGCGATGTCCATCTCGACATCGTGGCCGGTAATGGTCTGATAGAAAATAGACACCGGCAAGTACGTTTCGTGCTGCGGATCAAACATACGGACGGGCATCGATTTGCCGCGAGACATGCCGGCAAGGTCGGGCACGATGCATTCCACTTCGTCTACGTCTCGCCCGTTGCGGTATCTCTGAAACGCTTCCGGGAGGTCTTGCAGCCATTCCTGATTGTGCCTTTGCATCCGAGAGACTCCGTAGTCTGACTTAGGTCAATATTAGTGATAGTAACTGCTTATTCTGGTGACAGTGCGCGGTTTCGCGGTCTTTTTTCACCGATCTTATGAGCAATGTCGGTATAGCGTTTCTAGATCTTGTGCAGGAAATCCGTACGTACACAGTTGCTACCCGCCCTTACGACAGTCGGTTGCAATTCACCTGACCATGAGCGCGATTTGAAAAGCAGGATTTTGTTCTATACTGACGCACGCTGAATTCCGAGTCGACTGTAGCCGAATACACACGATTCTGTCAGCTGGCGAATTCGGGCAGAAAGAGGGCGGTGACCGCTACTCTCGTGTTCGGACTCGCGCAAGAATCCGGATCAGTTGCCGGGTGTCCCCACTGTCTTAGTTCTTAACAATGGAATGGATGGCAAATGAAAAACTTCAATGTCGTACTGCTGGCTTTCGTTCTCCTCACGTCCACCTACGGGTGCAGTCAACATTCCGTTCGTCAGGATGATGGGCGCGATGGTTTCGTCTACGTGCAGGATGTTATTCCAGACGTGGTTCTGGACGTGCGCTATCACTCCAATGACAACTTCATGGGCACCGTCGTGGATGGCTATCACCGTGATGTAATCCTGATCAGCAAGCCGGCGGCAGCTGCATTGCAGCGGGTCCAGGAAGACCTGCGGCGCCAGGGATTCGGTCTGAAAGTTTTTGATGGTTACCGGCCGCAGAAGGCGGTGAACCATTTTGTCCGTTGGTCGGAGGACCCTGCTGATAGATTGACGAAACAAACCTACTATCCGGATCTGCCAAAAGATCGCCTGTTTGAACTGGGCTATATCGCGCGCAAGTCCGGTCACACGCGCGGCAGCACACTGGATCTCACGGTTGTCGATCTGGCCAGTGGCGACGAGCTGGATATGGGCAGTCCCTGGGATTTCTTCGGTGAAGTGTCACACCATGACTCACCATTGGTCGACAGCGTAGTTACCGCCAATCGTGAATTGCTGCGCCAGGCTATGGTTCGTCACGGGTTCCTGCCTTATGCGAACGAGTGGTGGCACTACACCCTGGCGAACGAGCCTTACCCGGATACGTACTTCGATTTCAACGTGGAATAGCCGGGCTATTCCATGCTCAGGTAGCGGTCGAATATCGGCGATGCTTCACCGTGGCCGGCGGCACCGGTTTGCGAGTCGAGCAAAGCGGTGGTCCGTTCGAACAATTCCTGAGCGTCGGCCGCACTATCGCCGATCGCCGTCATGCCGATTTTGCCGTACTGCGACAATGCGCCAATCATGTAGAACAGCACGCCGGTGCCGGTCGTATGGCGAAAATTCAGTCCGTGTCGGGTGATGATCTCGAACAGGTCTTCAGGGAGCAGACCACGGTATTCCGCGGACTTGAGATTGTCGGTGGCGCTGTAGAATTTGGTTTGCTGAGTCGGCGTATGAAACAGGCCGCTCGATTCGTCCAGTTGACCGCCAGTGAGAAACTCAAGGGCATGAAACGGTGGAGTCGTGCCACCCATTCGAAGATTGATTTCGATTGCGTACGAACGCCATTGACCCTTCGCATCCCGGCAAACAAGAAAATCGATACCGAAGCGACCTATTACGCCTTTTTCACTCAGCGTATGGCCAATCTTGATTGCTTCTTCCTGCAGCAGCGCGCGGTAGTCGTCGCTGGCCGGAAAGCGACAACCGAGATAGACCTGACCGGTCGAGCCACCCAGCACTTGTTCATGACTTGAGACTATCGCGCTTTGTCCATCCGGATGAATGCGCATCTGCACGCTGGGCGAGTGCACTTCGCTGGCGTCGATCATTTTCTTCTACGATGCCGCCCATGGTCGCGAACTTGCGAATGAATTCGTCATAGCACTCGCTGAGCGATGAGAAGCGCAGCGCATGCAGCGCGGTCCGAATGGTGTCAGTACTGTCCGAGTCGGGGTAATCAAAGAGCCCGTTGCCTTCGCCGGAAAACCCTTCGTTTCAGTTTCACCACGGCACGCTTGAGGCTCGGTCGTGCTGACTTCAGGGACTGCAATGCATCGACGATGTCCTGCTCGTTGTATAAATCTTCGTATCCGGCCGGGTGGTTGACGCCTGCTTCAGCAAAGGTCTTGCGACTGCCACTCTTGGTGCCGAACGACAGCAGTTCGGGATCAACGCCGTTCAGCGGTATACCCAGGCTAACCGCGAGCCGCCGCTCCAGTGCGGTAGAGTTGTAACAGGTCAGATAAGCTCGCGACGCGTCGTCAATGCGACTGCGCAGACGAGCCAGCATTCGCGGGCGCTCCAGAATCTTGGCTGTCAACGGGCGCGAACTGGCATCGTAAACCGACATCATGTGCAAGCGTTGTCGGGCGTGATTGACTGGTATGCCCTCCAGCATTTGCAGGTAATAGTCGACGATTTCGGCGTGGACCGGCTGGCTGGTGACGTAGATGACCCGCGCGTTCGGGTTGCGCAGCCGAATCAGAGCGAAAAGCAGGCGTTCTTCGTAATACGAAGCGCCGCTAACCTTGGCGAGTTCTTCCTGGTTAACGCTAAGGGACGGCACGATGACCGAGGTGTGCTCATACATCGGCTCTGCCTTGATGTCCGCCCAGATCCGTCGCAGATTGGGCTTCAGTCGTGCGAACTCCTGTATCTCTCTGGCTAGATCCGGCATATCGGGTCGGTTCTCCCTAATGTTCAGGACGCGTGGACAGTAATGGTTTCGCCTATGTCATTCATGATCCGGCGCAGTTGATCGTAATCCGGGTGGCGCACCCGCATCCATGCATTGGCCATATAACCAGCTTCAACTGCTTGCGTGGCACAACCAGGTTCCGGGAAATGAGCAGCGACCACGCAGTCGCCGTAGCGGTCGCTTATTTCACCAACGCCAGAATAGCCGGTGATGTGACCATCTCGCTCAGGGCGCAATGCGATCATACCGGCTGCGTAGCGGCGAGATGGTTTGCTGTGCGGCCGGCTGCTGACGACCGCTGTCGCCCCATTCGAAATAGAGGTCGAATTCGTTCGCGGCGTTGTAAACATCCCACTGACCAACGCCGGGTGGCCGGCAACCTATTTCTGAGAACTTCAGACCTTTCGGCCCGTAGAACCACTCCATGTGGGTTGCCGACGTGCCAATGCGGAGAATCTTGTTGACCTCGCGAGCCATCGCGCGAACTTCACTGTAGCCCTCTGCATCGATACGGTTAGTTGTAATCATCTGCGGTGATATCCAGCGTTCACGCATGGCTTCCAGAACGTTGGGATAGTAGTGGGTGATAAACTCATGCACGACGCTACCGTCTATCGTCAATGTATCGATGAAGCCTTCGTGACCTTCAATGAATTCCTCGATTGCCACTTCGACGCCATTGCCAAGTCCACATTCCAGAATGACCTGCTCCAGATGGTGTTCTTCCCGGATTTTGTAGGTAGCTGATGCGCCGGCGCCGGCCGGTGGTTTGATGATCAGGGGATAACCGACACTCGCTGCGAAGTCGCGGGCATCCTGCGCAGTGCGCGCTCGCGTGGATTGCGCGCAGGGTATTCCCGCCGCACGCAATGCATCTTTCATAGCTGGCTTGTCGCGACAGAGAAAAGCTGTTTCTACCGACGTGCCCGGAATACCGGCCGCTTTGCGCACATGGGCAGCGGCCGTTATGTGTGCTTCCACGGTGGCCTCGAGTCTATCCACCCACAGCACCTTCTGAATTCTGCGTACCGCTTCCAGCAACGAGGGCTCATGGACTACTGATCGCACTTGTACGTAGTCGCCCAGCCATGTTTTCAATTCATCGCTGAGGTACTCGGCAGGACGTTCACCAATACCAATAACGTGCGCGCCGGTCTTGTGCAGTGCGCGAACGAACTCGCGCTGGTTAAACGGGAACGACGGTTCGATAAAGATGACATTCAAGGTCATGCACCCAGTTTCCGGAACACTTCAACGTACTGCTGAGCCTGCTTCGCCCAGGAAAAGTTTTGTGCCATGCCGTTCTGTACAACTTTTTTCCACAGCGGCTGGTTCTGGTAAAGATCCAGGGCGGCATTAATCGCCCAGGCCAGCGCGGCTTCGTTGTAGCTATTGAACACTACGCCCGTGCCACTGCCGTCTTCGGGGTTGATGAGTTGTACTGAGTCTGCCAGACCACCCGTGTTACGGACTATCGGTACTGTGCCGTATTTCAGGCTGTACATCTGGTTGAGGCCGCATGGCTCGTACAATGACGGCATGAGAAACATATCACTGCCGGCTTCAATGATATGTGCAAGCGGCTCGTTGTAGCCGCGATAGAAACAGACTTTCTGCGGGAACTTTCGTTGTAACCAATGGAAGAAATCTTCGTAGTGTGCTTCGCCGCTGCCCAGCACTGCGAGCGAGAAGTCGCGCGTTGCCAGCAGTGATGGCAACACCTGATCAATGAGATCAATACCTTTCTGACTGACCAGTCGGGTGACAATGCCTATCAATGGCCGCTCGGCCGATACTGGTAATCCCAGGCTGGTTTGCAGCTGGGTCTTGCAAGTTACCTTGCCAGTCATGTTTTTCGCGGAGTAGGTGGCGGCAATGTGTTTGTCAGTTGCCGGGTTCCAGTCGTTGTAGTCAACGCCATTTAAAATGCCGACCAGCGTATTGCTACGAGCTCGCAGCAACTCCTGCAGCCCCATGCCGTACTCATCGCCCTTGATTTCTTCGGCGTAGGTCGGGCTCACGGTGGTCAGCAGGTCGGCGTGAAGCACGCCTGTTTTCAAAAAATTAATTCTGCCGTTGCCGAGGTCATCCTGATGCAGCTCGCCTACGGAGCCACCCAGATCGAGGTCAGCAATAATACCGGTACCGAAAACGCCCTGATAACCGATGTTGTGTATGGTCAGAACAGAACGGGTGTTGGCGAACAGTTTGTCCCAAGAGTAATAGGTCTTTAGGTAAAGCGGGATCAACGCGGTATGCCAGTCGTGGCAATGCATGATATCCGGTGCAAATTGCATGTGCTGGCACATGACGATCGCTGCTCGTGATAGCAAGATGAACCGCAAGTGCTCTTCGTCACTGTTCGTGTAAATGCTGCCTCGCTCGTAAAGCTCCGGGCAGCGCAACAGGTAGATCGTTAATGTCGAACCCGGCAACGTAGTCGAATCTATGGAGAAATGTCCGTCGCGATGGCCTATCCGAATAGCAATGTCTTGCAGTCCCGTCACCGGCGTGATGTCGAGTGCGCGAGTGTCGATAGTGTCGTAATAGGGCATCAGCAGCCGAACGTCATGACCTGCATCGTGGAGCGCGCTGGATAAGGCTGCGCTGACGTCAGCCAGTCCGCCGGTCTTGGCGAGAGGTGCGACCTCGGAACTGGCGAGACATATTTTGAGCTTGCGAGTAGCGGGCACGGTGAGTCCGATGGCGGTTGTTTAGGTGTTATTCTAACCCGACACTGCGAGCGCCGCTTCGCGCATTGCATACAAAGGCTGCGATTTCATGAACGTGTTGATCCTGTCGCCGGGTTATCCGGCCGATATGCCGGAGTTCACGCGTGGGCTGGAAGAATGCGGCGCCCGGGTATTCGGTGTGGGTGATCAGCATCCGGAGCACCTGCCTGCGCAAGTCCGTCGGAGCCTCTCGGAGTACGTTCATGTGCGCTCGCTCTGGGACAGCCAGCAAGTCATCGGCGCCGTACAGGAGCAGTTACGCGGCCAGACGCTGGACCGTATCGAATGTCTCTGGGAGCCCGGCATCATGCTGGCAGCGGAACTGCGTGCGCATTTCGGCGTTGCCGGTTTAACAGTCGAGCAGGCACATTGTTTCCGGGACAAGGAGGCCATGAAGCTGGCGCTTGATGCTGCCGGTATTCGCACACCTCACCACGTCGCCGTAAACAGTATTGCGGAGTGCTGGGAAGCTGCGGACAAAATCGGTTTTCCACTGATTCTGAAACCCATTGCCGGCGCGGGTTCGGCAGATACCTATCGCGTTGAAAGCCGTGACGAACTGCGCTCGGTGTTGCCACGTCTCCGGCACGTGCAAACCGTTAGCGTTGAGGAGTTTGTCGACGGTGAAGAGTACACCTTCGATACCATTACCATCGACAACGAAGTCGCCTACTACAATGTTGCCTGGTACCGGCCGCGACCGTTGATTGCACGTAGCCACGAATGGATCAGTCCGCAGGTTATTGCGTTACGTGATACGGACCACTCTGACTTACAAGACGGTATCAAAATGGGCCACGAGGTTATCAAGGCTCTCGGGTTTGACAGCGGCTTTACGCATATGGAGTGGTACCGGAAGGCCGACGGGGAGGTGGTGTTCGGCGAGATTGGTGCGCGCCCGCCAGGCGCTCATCAGGTTGATCAGATGAAGTTCGCGTGCGACTTTGACGTTTTTCGTGCCTGGGGACAATCAGTGACTTCCCGGCAACTCGATATGCCGATAGAGCGTCGTTACAACGTGGCAACCATTTATAAACGAGCGCAAGGCATGGGGCGCATCTCGCGCATTGAAGGTGCTGGACAGCTGCAGCAACGTTTCGGTGAACACGTTGTCTGGAATACTTTGTCACAACCCGGTACACCGCGGCGTGACTGGCTGCAAACGCTGGTGTCGGACGGGTTCGTCATGTTGCGGCACCCGGATCTGGCAGAAACGCTGTCGATGGCCGATGCGGTAGGCAGCGAGCTGGTCCTCTACGCTGACTGATTCGTCAGGCGAATTCTCCGAGGTATTTCGGCAGCATTTCACGCCAGGTCACCCAGTCGTGGTGGTAATTGCTGCCCCAGGGATCGACGCGGTTGGGTATACCTTTGGCACCGAGGACTCGCGCCATGCGCCAGGACTCGCCGATATCTTCGTAATTGCCTTCGCCGGTGGGCAACAGAATAAAACGTGTCCGCAAAGTTTCGAGCGGTTCGTTTTCCAGGTTGGGTAGGTAATGCAGTGGTGACGAAAAGTAAAAATCCTGATTGGAACGACCTTCAAGGTATTTCGAAAGGTCGTAGGTGCCGCTCATTGCAATGGCAAGCTTGTAGGCATCCGGGTGTCGGCAAACTGTTGCGACGGCATTGAATGCACCGATTGATGCGCCGGCCGCAACGATCTCAATATCCGCTGTGGCGCAGTCCTTGCGAATGGCGGGAGTAACCTCCTGGTAGATGAATGCGTCGAACAGGTTCTGCAACCGGGAACAGTATTCTCCTGTTTCTTTGCCCGAGATCCAGGCTCGCCCTGCCACAGAATCTGTTGAATAGACCTTGATGCGGCCCGCGTCGAGGAGCGGTTCAAGCGCGCGGATCAAATGAAAACGCTCGACTTCTTCAGCATCACCACCAGCCGTCGGGAACAACAGTACAGGGGTGCCGTAGCTGCCCCAGCGAACAAGTTGTACGTCGCACTCGATACGGGTGGAATACCAGCGGAACGTTTCTTTTTCGGTCATGCCGCGGCGCCTTCGCCTTGCCGCCAGGTTTGAATGCGATTCCAGAACAGCTCGGTAAACTCATCAACCTCGTGCTCCGGGTACAACGCACTAACCTTCTTGCGAATCGCGTCGCGTACAGTCTCGGTGCCGAAAAAGTCCAGTGCGACTTCATCCAGGTGTGCGAGGTGCTTGTCACAAAACTCGTAGAACTCGTCGGCGTTAAACCGGTCCTGGGCGATAGCTACGTATCCTGCGAGTTTTTCGTCGAATGAAATGTCCTGATCGGCGATCTTGTAATAGGCCTGCCAGTTCAGGTCCGTGTTCAGCTTGCGTTTGGTTGCCGCGCAGAACAGCGACCAGCGCAGGTTTGCCTTGATCAGCCACGGAAAGTGGAAGTGCAGCGAGGTAACCTGAGAATCCGGGCAGGCATTGGCGAAATCGATGGGGTGCCAAACGCCATTGCTGCGCAACGATTCGCAGGAATTGAAATCCCAGCCAAAGAACGCGTTGATGACCATGGTCATATTGGCCAGCAGGTTTTCGTCCTGTGTAGACAGGAAATCGACGTCCATCTGGTAGCGGTCGTGGAGCGGTGCATCGGGGTTGTAGTTGACACAAAGCCACTGTGGGCCAAGCCCGATGCAGCGAACGAAAGCGTCGTAGTTGGGTACGCCCTGCTGCAAGTGCATCACCCGTGTGCCGCTTTGGTTGTAGGCTTCCTGCAAGGCCGCGCGGTCTTTGATGGCGGTAACGCCGACCCATGCACCGCCGTCGTAGGGCTTCATGAACTGGGGGTAGCCCACGCTGTCGCCGATCGCTCCCAGATCAAACAGTTTCGCGTATTGCTTCAACGTGGATTCCAGATCGGCTGATTCGGCGTATTCCTTCGGCGGAATCATCCACGTTCGCGGCACGGGAAACCCAAGCCGCATCATGGCCGCGTAGGTCGTGTGTTTCTCCATGGATTGCAACGTCCACGGATTGTTGAAGACGTAGAGGTCGTCCATCACGATCGACTTTTTAATCCACTCGCGGGACGTGTGGTACCAGTGGGTCAAACGATCGACGACGACATCGTACTGGCAGGACTGTTGCAGATCGAACGGTTCAATGTGTACCCGCTCAACATCAAACGTCAGGCGGTCTTTGCCCTGTGGGACGACAATATCCAGTTCTTTGATCAGGGCTTCGTAACAAATCGGCCAACAGATATCCGCGCCCAACGAGAGTCCGATACGACGTGTAATGTTTGCCACGGTCATGCTCCTTGCCAAAGCCTGCTTACAGTAATACTGGCGGGCCGTTTATGTCGAAGATAGGTTTTGTGCGTGTTATTCGTACACCATCCACACCGGCCCTGGGAACAGCCACGACAGGCCGTTACGTTGCCGATCGCGCCAGTTTTCCCAATTGTGTGCATCGCGCGCTTCTTCGAAGCGGACTTCAATGCCTTGCTGTTGCAGACGCGGTACCAGTGAGCGGTTCTCGTATATGAGTGATTCGTAGATACCGCAGCTCATGTAGATTTTCTCAGTCGGGCAACCCGGGCGCTGCCGAAATTCGTTAATGAACTTGACGACAGGATCAAAGACCGGTCCGCGCTGGTGACGGCCTAAGTCACTGAACGCGAAGGAGCCAGACTGCAGTAACAGCCGCCCGAACACACCAGGGTATTTCCAGGCCGTGTGCAGCGCTGCGACACCACCAAAGCTGGCGCCCATCAGGCCGCGCGCCGCGGGATCGTCCTGCAAGGGAAAGCGCGTGCTCATGTACGGCAGCAGTTCATCGGCGATAAATGCGGCGTGCTGATCGTCCCCGGCGTACTCTTTCAGCCGGTCTGGCGACTGCACCAGCGCCACGATCATCTGCGGAATTTCCAGCGACTGAATCAGATTGTCGAGGACGGTTTTCAGGTCCGCGTAGTTCAGGTAGTCGATGCCGTCATGCACGATCAGCAACGGATACCGACGGTTCTTCCGGAAGCGGGCTGGCAAGTAGACATGTACATCCCGATTCGAATCGAATGCCGCGCTTCGGATCCTGTGTGTTTGCACTGTGCCAGTGCGTGCATGGGCATCGTGTAAGGTCCAATACGGTCGTCGATACCCGGCACCCTGGCAAACGGAATTTGCGCCGAACGGGTCGTGTGCGCGAATAGCGTTCAGGGGGTCAAGAATAAGTTCGCGGTTGCCATTTTTCTCAATTTCAAACTTGTATTCGATGCGGGACCCGGCTGGCAATTCGATAGTCGTTACCCAGAGGTCGGTGCCTTCCTGAGGTTGAAAGGGCTGAGCAGTGTCCAGACCTGCTATCCAGCAGCGTAAGAAAACTGCGTCGGCATCGCCACGGAATACGAAGGTGATGTTGTCGTCGTCAACCAGCGGGAATGCGGAGCGTTCGACGAATCGATCAATGGCTTTCGCGGACGGCTTGGTCTTCAGCAAGTTTGTAAGCGCGGCGTTCATCGAAGTACCGGGTTCTCGAGCAAGCCTTCGCGAGTCATTCGCCGTGCCAGTTCGCTGCTTTTCAGTTCGCGGTCAGAGAACCGCAACTGCGCGCCGCTGTCGAGGGTTATGCAGGTCGCAGGTGCAAAGCGCCGGCTCATCAGGCTGATCCGGACTTCGTCCTTGGTACGCAGTCGTCGACGGGCATCAGGCATGAAGACATAGCCAGGCAGTAAGCCAGCTCCGGGACCCAGTACTTCCGCGCCGCGCCGGCCTTGCGGCAAGCGGTCGTGAAACAGGACGATTCTGTCGCTCAGTATCATGGCGCCGGCTGACCAGGCGACGATGTTCTTGGGACTCCAACTGCAAGTGAGTGCCAAACATACGCAACCGGTTCAGAAGTACGAGTGCGTTGCCTCCGGTAATGATGACCGTTTCGCAGTCACTCAGTATTTCGGTTATCTGTGCAAACTGCTCGGCCAGCAGCAAGTGCTGTTGCAGCGGGTATTCGTTGTCGTAATGGCTATTGATGGCTTGCACCCGGCGCAAATGGTGCCGGTCCAGCGCACGCAACTGCGAGACGGCATGACGCAGCTCAACGGCAATCAACTCGGCGTCACCACTTGCAGCGAGTGTTTGCCGGGCGGCCAGCAACAGTTGCTTCAAGCGAATCTGATAGAGGCCTTGCAACTCTTTGAGGCGGTCCTGCCGTTGACGGGTAAGCGGCCAGCAATGTCTCGTCAGTAGCGAGCAGCGTCTCGGTTCGTTTGTACAGTTGCAGGTCGACCAGTGGTCGCTTTACCAATTCCCGTACGTCGTCAATGTCGCCTTCGGCTTCCTGCCAGCCCGCAGAAATAACTGCCATCTTGCCTTCAGGGAGCCCGGCGCCGCGGATAGCTTCACCGATGTTGCGAATTGGGCGCTGTGGTCCGAGTAACAGTCGAATAGGCATGGCAGTGGTCAGGCCAGCTCGACGTGAATGATTTTCACGATTTCCTGCAGCGCACGCTCGACAACCTGGGTTTCCGGGTGCCGGACAATGATATAGCCATCGCCCTCGAACTGTCGGATGGTGATTGACCTTCGTGCGGCAGCTTTGCCTCGACGACCAGCGAGCCGAAAACGGCGTTGCGCCTCATCGATACCGTGGATACGTCGAACTCGCCCCTGACCCTGACCGCGATGTAGGCCGCACCGGCAGCGTATTGCCGTGGTGGTGGCGTGAATGTGGCGGATACCATTAGCTGCGGCCAGGCGCGGTAGAAGTCGATGTCATGAGCATACGATAACAGCGACGTGAACTGAGCGCCCGGCGGTCGGGCTCCCACTTCCGAGATGGCTATGCGATCGTCGGGTAGCTGGAACCACTCCATATGGCTCAAACCGGTGCGGAGTCCCAGTGCAGTTCCCGCGGCAAAGGCTGCGTGGCGAATCGGATCAAACTCGCTGCCGCTGATGTCGCGTGGCAAGACGACGCACCACTGTATCCACGCGTTTTCCAGAACGGTCAGCGGCGAGGGCATATAACGGGATATCGAATGCCAGACCGGCTCGCCATCGATAATTACGCTGTCGAACGAGTATTCAGTACCGCGCACGAATTCTTCGAACAATGACGGCTGTTCTGTACTGGCGGGTAACGTTCAAGGTACCGTGCGAGATCATGCGGCTGGTCCAGGCGGAAGGTACTCTTTCCTCCAGCACCCGCCGGTGGTTTGACCACCAGAGGAAAGCCGACAGCGTTCGCAAAGTCAGTGGCAGATTCGCGGCTGGTGACCAGGGCGTGCCGCGCGCACGGCAGGTTTGCGGCCCGCAGGATATTTTTCATGCGCGATTTGTCGCGAAAATTTTGCGCGGCGTCGACACTGAGTCCTGGCAAGGCAAGCGTTGCCCGAGCCGCTGCCAACGGTACCTGTAATTGTTCAAGTGTTGCGATGAGGTGGCTAACGAGGCCCAGTGACAGCTCGAGCTGGCGAACGGCAGCGACTATCTGCCGGGGATCCATGGCGTCGTCGACTCGCCAATGCGCTGCGAGCCGCGCGCGTATGTCGTCCGGTAATTTTTCGACCGGGTCCTGAGTGACAAGAGAGAGCTTGATATCGGCAAGCTGGCTCGCGCCGCAAACGAAGCGCAAGGTCGCGTCCATCAAATAAGGCGCAACGAAAACTACGTGTTGTGACATACCAGCCTCAAGCCGGGAAAGCCGTAGTGATCGGAGTAAGCATGATTGGCAACCCATCAGAGAGCGTGCCGGCGGAGGCGCCGACCCTCGTTCGTGCTGACGGAGATGATACCCGTTTGCGGCCATTCAAACAGCAGCTCGAGGTTTGCAACGGGTATGATGCGGGCAGATTCGACGTTGTACCGGGAGTAAAGACAGCATGCATTCGACGCCGCCTTGCCAGTGATCGTGGGGGTTATTTTCGCGATTATTCTGGTTGCTCTGGCGCTGCGCGCTGTCGGGCAGCCGCAGATTGTGGGTTATCTGCTGGCGGGTGTTGCAATCGGTTCGCACGGCTGGGTTTACTGACCGATATCGACACGATCAGCCGTTCGGTCTTCGGCCTGATCATGTTGCTGTTCTTCGTCGGTATGGAAGCCTCACCGCGGCACCTGCTTGGACGCTGGAAAATTGCCGTTGGCGGCGTGATATTCCAGCTGGCAGCCAGCATTGCCGCTGTCTGGTTGATCGGTATGTATTTTGACTGGTCGTCGTGGCTGCGATCATTCTTACCGGTTTCGTTATCAGTCTCAGCTCGACGGCCATCGTGCTGAAGTTGTTGAAAGACTGGCACGAGTTGGGGACCCAAACAGGCCAGAACGTACTGGTAATTCTGTTGGCGCAGGACCTGGTGCTGGTACCGATGCTGATCACGATCGGCCTCATGAGTGGCGAGGGCACCGATCTTCCAACCTGGGCGCACAAATTGTGGGTGCTGCCGTCTTACTGGGCCTGACGAGCTGGGGTCGTCTGTCAGGAGCGTGTGCACTTGCCGTTCGCCAAGTACTTGCGGGCTGATCATGAACTGCAGGTCTTCGCCGCACTGTTCCTGTGCTTTGGGCTGGCCCTGCTTTCCGGTCTGCTGCAATTATCAACGGTGCTTGGCGCATTCGTGGCCGGGCTTATCGTCAGTTCCGCGCGCGAGACGGATCTGGGTGCACCGCAGCCTGGAACCGTTCCGCGTGGTGTTCGTCGCAGTGTTTTTTGTTTCCGTGGGCATGCTCATTGAGTTGCCGTTTATTGCCGATAACCTGTTGGAGGTTGGCTTGCTGGTTACAGCCATTGTCGGTATTAACACGGCTATCAATGCGGTTGTCTTGCGTGGACTTGGATCGTCGGTTCGGCGCAGCTGGTATGCGGGTGCACTGTTGTCACAGATCGGCGAGTTCAGCTTCGTACTGATTTCTGTCGGGCTTTATGCCGGCGTGATAGACCAGGACGATTATCGAATCATGATTGCAGTAATTGCGGTCAGTCTCTTGCTCAGTCCGCCGTGGATCACGTTGTGGCGGGTGGTGTTGGGTCACCCCGAAGGCAAGCCAGACTATCCGCAAGGTGCATGATCGTGCGTCACTCACGGATCTGGTCCGGCCTTGCCGACATGGCTACTGATTGAGTTCCTCACGCAAGGCCGCCGTCGCCGTTCGGTGCACGACCCAGGTAACGACGATAACCACCAGCGTACCGCTGATCAGTACTGCACGACTTGCCCACGGATTCGCCAACTCTTGTGACATGAGTTGCTCTACATTGGCAGCGATGCTGCCGAGGTAAGTGTAAAGCACCACCGCAGGGATCATTCCAAGCCATGTCGCGATGGTCATGATTGGCAATGGAATTCGGCTGAGGCCGTAAATAATATTCAGCAGGTTGAACGGCATAAGCAATGACAGGCGAGTCAGCAGTACGATCAGGAAGCCTTTTCTCGCGACCGCTCGGTCAATCGCAACGAAGCGCGGGTCAGTATTGAATCGCTGCCATAGCCAATCGCGAGCCAGGGTTCGGCAGATCAATGCGGCAAGCCCCGCGCTGAGGCCGATGCAGAAAAATGCGATCGGAAGCCCGGTTCTCAGGCCGAACAGGTAGCCGGCACTCGCCATCAATAGCGAGCCGGGCACCATCGCAACGGTCAGAACGACAAAGGCGCAGGTAAACAACAAGGCGCCCAGCAACAGGTGTGAGTCCATCCAGGTGCGCGCGGTTTCCAGCCAGTCGGTGAGCGGCAGGAAACTGACTCCGACAATAACCAGCAACAGCATTGCTGCACCGATCAACAATCGCCGTCGGTTGCCGTTGCGGGCTTTTTTTTCCAGTGCGCCGGCGTTGTTCAAGACGGTTTGACGGCGCGGCGAAACGCCGAGTCACGGGGGTTGTCATGGGTGTGAGTAATGAGTATTTCCTGCAGAGAGAAGGTGGCTTCAGCGACTCAATGATGTCGGCGCATTGTGTCTAGTTCACTCCTTTGGTGCCAGTGCAACGCGCACAAGCAGGGTTGAAAATGGTGTACTAACGCCGGCCGTGACTGCGCAGAAACTCGCCGAGCATGCGGAATTCGTCGGTTCGCCCGCTTCCTTTGCGCGCACGCCAGTCCGATCGTGCGGCTGCTTTTCTCGCCCACGGCATGCATGCGCACTTTCGTGTTCCGCAATATCACTGAATCCTTCGCCATCTCGGGAAGAAACGTAATGCCGAGATCGGCATCGACCATTTCGACCAGCGTCAGCAGGCTCGAAGCGGCGAAGCGGCGAATTTTCGCGGAATCACGAATCCGACAGGCGGCCAATGCGTGGTCGCGCAGACAGTGGCCATCTTCCAGCAGCAATATGCTGTCAGCATGCAGCCGGCTATATCGATAGCGCTCCGGATCGACTCGTTCCGTTCCCTCCCGGTAGGCGAGAAAAAACCGGTCTTCAAAAAGGTTCAGTGTCTCGACGCTGCGCAACTCGTAAGGCAATGCGAGCAGGAGGACATCCAGTTCGCCATCCAACAGCTTCTCGTGAATGACCTGTGTCTGGCCTTCGTGCAGATACAGCGTAAGCTTCGGGTAGGCTTTACGCAGCGCCGGCATCACGGTCGGCAGCATAAACGGCGCGATCGTCGGGATCACGCCAAGGCGCAGGTCGCCGGTCAACGGCTCGCGCCGCTCCCCGGCAATCTCGACCAGCGCTTCGATATCTCTGAGGACCAGTCGCGCTTGTACATCAACGTCCTGTCCGGTGGAGGTGATGGTCACCTGCCTGTTGGTACGGTCAACAAGCTGTGCTTCAAGGAGGTTTTCCAGTTCCTGGATAGCGCTGCTAAAGGCCGATTGGGAAACGAAGCAAGCGTCCGCCGCGCGGCCAAAGTGCTGATGTTCAGCCAGTGCAACGAAGTAGCGCAGTTGTTTGGTCGTGGGATATTTCATTATCGATAAAACCGATTATAGTCTAGCGAATAATCTATTTTATTTATCTGTCTGGTGCAACTACCCTGTACCTGTCCCGTAACACTGGAGAAACGAAATGCGCGTCAACATAGGTATTAGCGAAGAATCACGGCAGGCGATAGCTGGCCAGCTGGCGAAATTGCTGGCGGACACATACACGCTGTACCTGAAGACCCACAATTTTCACTGGAATGTCACCGGGCCGCAGTTCAATACGCTGCACCTGATGACAGAAGGGCAGTACACCGAGCTGGCTCTGGCGGTAGATCAAATTGCTGAGCGGATACGCGCGTTGGGCTTGCCAGCACCTGGCAGCTACGCGGAATTCTCGAAACTGGCGACAGTGGAAGAGGCCAAAGGTGGCGAAAGCGCCGATGAAATGATCCGGCAACTGGTGATTGGTCAGGAGACTGTTGTGCGTACCGCACGTGGTGCTGTCGCCGCTGCCGACGAGGCAAGCGACGAGCCGACCCTGGATTTGCTGACGCAGCGGATGCAGGTACACGAGAAAACGGCATGGATGCTGCGCAGCATGCTGGAAGACTGAATTCTTACGTAATCAATTTTCGAAAATGGAGAGATACATCATGTTAGAAAATCGCGAAGGGCAACGAGTACCGCAGACACAGTTTCGCACCCGTGTGGATCATGACTGGGTAAACGTCAGCACTGACGACGTATTCGCCGGCAAGACCGTTGTGGTCTTTTCGCTGCCAGGTGCGTTCACGCCGACCTGTTCATCGTCGCACGTGCCGCGTTTTGATCAGCTTACGGACCGTTTCCGGCAGCTTGGCGTTGACACGGTCGCCTGCATCTCGGTTAACGATGCGTTTGTAATGAACGAATGGAAAGACGCGCAGAACGCGGAGAACGTAGTGTTCCTGCCGGATGGCAACGGTGAATTTACCGATGGCATGGGCATGCTGGTCGGGAAAGAAGACCTGGGGTTCGGCAAGCGTTCATGGCGCTATTCGATGCTGGTTAAAGACGGCGTCGTCGAGAAAATGTTTATCGAGCCGGAGAAGCCTGGCGATCCGTACGGTGTTTCTGATGCCGACACGATGCTCGAGTATCTTGCGCCGAATGCAGCGAAGCCATTGGACGTGGCTGTATTCTCGCGGAAAGGATGCCCGCATTGCGCACGCGCTAAAGGCCTGTTGCGCGACGCAGGAATTGCGTTCGAGACGCTGGAACTCAACGATCAGTACACCGATCGTGGCTTGCGCGCCGTTGCGGATGCGACGAGTCTGCCGCAGGTGTTTATCAATGGAGAGAAAGTCGGCGGTGCTGACGATCTCGAGAACTGGCTCGCCAACAACGCCGTCGCAGACGAGCAGCGCACAGCAGCCTGAATATCTCCCTCCTCTGTTGGGCCGCTCCCCGGCCCGCAACAGTTTTGGCCCGGCATTGCCGGGCCTTTTTTTTAAGCAATGCGTTTCAGAAACAGAGTCGACGCACCGAGCTTGAGGTATTGGCCGAACCCGGCGTTGCGCGGAATCCCGTCAGTCGGCGTGGCAACCGGTTCTCACACTGGCGGCGGGCAGAAGGCATACCTTCAGGCGAATTTAGCAGACGCAGTCTGAACGACACCTTGGTGCCTGCCTACCAGATTGCCAGAATCCGACAGCTGTGCGCAGAATGGATATAGCCAGAATTCAGTTCAGATCGGATGTATTGATCGCGTGAATCAACGTGGAACTTGCTCGCCGTGGCGGGTCAATAGCTAAATCGCAGATCGCGACGCTATGCGATCGACATTGGACAATACATGAGTCGTTCACTTACGAAGGTCAATTGCTACGTTCTATTGAGCGCCGTATTGATTGTGGCAACGCGCGGCAGTGCTCAGTCAGTGGATGACGATTCTTATCGAATTGCGTATGACGGCGCTATCGCTCAGCAGTCCTATGATGAAGCGACGGTCATTGCGAAGACGCAACTTGCCCGTGTTCTGGATGCCGGTATCTGGGACGCAATGACAACGGCAACACTGTACAGCGATCTCGCGTCAGCCCAGCGTTTTGCGGGCAATTATTCTGCTGCACAACTTAACTACGAAACGGCGGTCAGCGCGATTGAGGCGCGCACGGACCGAATGAATATCGCCCTCGAGCGTCCGTTATTAGGGCTCGGTGAAACACTCTTGAGTGACGGTCGGCCAGATCTCGCGCTGGATTATTTCGCTCGCGCAGTGCACGTCAGGCAGGTCAACGATGGTCCCCATCACATTGCTCAAGTCGATGCGATTGAGCAACTCGGACAGGCATACGCGGTGCTGGGCGACACGAATAAGTCGGAGGCTATGGCTACCCGCCTCGGCATGTTGATTGAACGGCACGTCGCGACCCCGTCGATCGCTGCGCGCGAGTTGTGGGTGCGTCAAGGTGGTTTGTACCGGCTTATTGACAAGCCAGCTATGGAGCGTGCTGCCTATGCTCGTGCTATTGAGACAGGCGCTGCCGGGGAGCCTGCGTGGGTGGAGCCCTATGTCAGAACAGGAGAAAGTTTTCTTAGCGAGTATCTGCAGGCATACGTTGACGCATCCAGTCAGGACGAACTGCCTGACAGGAAGTTGCTGGCAGATGCAGAATTGTCTTTGCGCAAGGCAGTCGAAGTTGCCTGTTCGGATGATGGGTTGCATTGGCAGCAGAAATACCGCGCGAGTCTCGCACTGGGCGATTTCTATTCCGTTGCTGGAAATTTCAGCGAGGCAAGACAAGAATATAGCCAGACATGGAAGCTGCTGACAGCCGATCCTGCCGGACTGTCTCGGCGCGCGGCCGATCTGGAGTCCACTACGCTGATCTGGCAGCCGCCAATTAACGTTGATGGTCTTGTGCTACTTGAGCCAGGTCGCATGCTCGATGGCGGCTGGTTGCCGGACGGCCGCATCAAGGTCAGTTTTTCCGTTGATAGACGCGGCCGCTTGTCGAAAATCGCTTTGCTGGAAATCAACCCTGACCGACACCCTCGTATTGAAGCTCGAATCAAAGAAGGCTTGGCCGGCTACGTTTACCGTCCGCGTATGAGCCGGGGCTTCACTGTCGATACGGTGGGGCTGACCTTGGAATTCGGATTCAGCGTTCCGTCAGAAAAAGCCACTCAATAATAGCTGCATTGCGGTCGGTATTGAGTGTTGCGAACATGCAACATCAGTGCAGCGCATGCCAGAATTTTGCGCAAATGTCAGGGCTTTTTCGGCTAGCGAAGCACCCTTTTCTGGGAGCGTTCCACAAAGAAGAAACACATTTAGCAGTGGCAAATGCCGATTGTTTCTTATGAAATTCAGTTATTTAGTTTTGAAATGGGATGTATGTCGAGCGGCCAGCGAGTGCCGCACCGCGACATTTATTGTGGGGTAAATGCCACAACTGTTGCGGCGCCAATTGAGATTGTTACTCTAACGCGACAGTCAGCGGGAAACAGGCCATTTCAGAGCTTGCGCCGCAATGACTACACCGTACGGCAGCCGGGTCAAGACATTCGGCGGACGTAGCGAAGATGCAACGTCACGTCGAGTGCCTGCCCCGAACGTCGGCGACAATGCCTTAGACAAGATATGCATAGGGGATTTATGAAATGTGTAAGAGACTAGCGTTAACTTTCGTCTCTGCCGTTTTGTTGATGTTTGGTTCCATGACGACGGTGTTCGCACAGGGTGCGACCGGTACGCTCGATGGCCAAACAGTAGACAGCAACGGTACGCCTGTGTCCGGAGCGACGATCACGCTGTCCAGTGTACGCACGGGCCAGACACGATCCGTTACGACCAACAGCAACGGCAATTTCAGGCTGCAACTTCCGCCAGGTGAGTACAGGCTGGAATCCACAGCCTCAGGTTTTGCCGAGGTGACCATAGAGAGCGTCATGGTCAATCTTGGTACGTCGGTTGATCTCACCATTCCGCTTACTGATTCCGCAATTGAGGAGATCATCACTTACGGTTCAGCGGCAGAGTTTCTGCAGACCACCACCGGCGAAACCGGCCTCAACATCTCGATCGAAGAGCTGGCAATGTTGCCGGTAGCACGAAACATCGAAGCAGTTGCGCTCTTGGCGCCGGGAACAATTGCCGGTGACACTGCGTTCGGCGACGATAAAACGCTGGTTTCATTCGGTGGCGCGTCAGTTGCTGAAAACGTCTACTACATCGACGGATTGAATGTAACGAACTTTCGCAATGGATTGGGCGGCAGCTCGGTTCCGTTCGAGTTCTACGACCAGTTCCAAGTGAAGACAGGCGGTTACGGCGCTGAATTCGGTCGTTCGACGGGCGGCGTTATCAATGCTGTTACGAAGCGAGGTTCGAACGAATTCGAGTACGGCGTTGTGACCTACTTTGAACCTGAGCTATTCCAGGGCGAAAGTCCAAACTCAATTCGTCCGGACGGTTCGTTCTACGACTATAACGGCGAGAACCGTCAGAGCAGTATGACAACAGACTTTTACGTCAGTGGTCCGATCTGGCGTGATCGCTTGTTCTTCTATGCACTTTATGAGCCGCGCGATACCGAATCTGAGTTCAACTCGTTGGGCAGCGCAGATACATTAAACGTGCAGAAAGTTGACGACGACTTTTTCGGCGGCAACCTGACGTGGAACATCACTGACGACCATACGCTTAGTTACACGGCGTTCTCCGATGAACGAGTGATTAAGACTAAGCAGTTTGACTACAATATCGCGCAGTCTCAGCGCGGCGCCGAGATTGGTGAATCGAGCGAGTTCCGTGGTGGCGACAACAGCATCATTCGCTACGATGGCAATTTCGGTGATTCATTGACCGTTTCCGCAATGTACGGCGAGAACGAGTACAGCCTGACCGACCAGTCGACGACCGACATAAACTGTCCGCTGGTTGTTGATGTCAGCACCGGTTCAACGAACTCGCTACCGGGCTGCTGGATCGCTTCCACGGTTCAGACGGGTGGTGACAAGCGTGAAGCACTGCGATTTGACATCGAATACTATGTCGGAGACCACACCATCCGCGCGGGATTCGACCGGGAAGACAATGCATCGGTTGACGCAACGATCTATCCGGGTTTCAGTTTTAACCCGAGCCAACTCGGCGGCATTTACTACCGCTATGAGACCTACGCAGTGGGGCAGCAGTTGTCAAACGGTGCAACCATGACCGACATCAACGGCGATGGTTCGGATGTTGATACCGTTCGGCTGCGCTACATCGAGAACGGTGGCAGCTTCGATACCATCTCGCAGGCGTGGTACATCGAGGATAAATGGCAAATCAACGACGAGTTTACGTTGAGCCTGGGTATCCGTAATGAAACCTTCGAGAACAACAATGCGGAAGGCGCGCCGTTCATTAAGATCGACGATCAGTGGGCTCCGCGTATCGCCTTTTCTTGGTCACCGGGCGGTTCTGATGACCAGCAAGTAACCTTGAACTGGGGACGTTACCACTTGCCGATTGCGGCTAATACCAACGTACGTTTATCGGGTGCTGAGCTCGATTATCAGGAGTACTACGTGTACGACGGCGGCCGCGATGCGACTACTGCAGCGCCGACCTCAATCGATTCCGAAGGTGTGCCGACAACGCAGCAAATCGGAACGCGACTGCTGGTATCGGACGGTTCAGTGCCGGATACCAGTGCCATCATCGACCAAAACCTTGAACCGATGTTCCAGGACGAATGGATCCTCGGCTACGAGCGAAATTTGGGTGATAACTGGACAGTCGGAGCGCGCTACGTACGTCGTGAACTGTCATCCACCATTGACGACATCCTCGTAGACTTCGGTCTCGAAGAAATCGGCTGGGACGGCCCGATCGGCTCCGGTAACGATTGCCACTACGTGTTGACGAATCCGGGTAATGATCTGACGACCATGTGCGAGCAGTACCTGATACCGGGTGATGACACGAGTGGCACTGAGTTGGTCCAGGTGACCATTCCTGCCGATGCACTGGGCTATCCGGAAGCGAAACGAACCTACGAAGCGTACGAGTTTACGGCCAATGGTTCGTTCGGTGACTGGACCATGGCGGGTTCTTACACCTGGTCCAAGAATGAAGGCAACACGGAAGGCTATGTGAAGTCTGATATCGGTCAGGACGATGCCGGTATTACCCAGGACTTTGATATTCCGCAGTTGATGGACGGCGCATTTGGATATCTGCCCAATGATCGTCGCCACAAACTGAAGTTCTGGGCGTCTTATCAGGCATCTGATCGCCTGACACTGGGTGCGAACCTGGCTGTCCAGTCAGGTCGCCCGATCAACGCTTTCGGTGAAGAACATCCGGATGGCACACCCGCCTACGGTGATACCTTCTACCTGAGAGACGGCGACGGAAACCTGCGATTCGTACCGCGAGGTACTGCCGGTCGTACGGACTGGATCATGCAACTCGACTTTGCTGCGATCTATTCCTTCCAGTGGCAGGACCGCGCTACGGTTGAGCTGCGAGCAGAGATCTTCAATGCTCTGAACGGAGAAAGCGCTCGTGAAGTTTACGAGTTTGCAGCGATCAATCCGGATCAATACATGTTGCCAAGCAGCTACCAGCGTCCGCGCTACCTGCGATTTGGTGCAGCAATTCGATTCTGATTGCATAGTCGTATAACGAAGCTAGTACAGAGCCGGCCTCCGAAAGGAGGCCGGTTTTTTTTATTTAATGACCGTAGTGACTGTTGCTCCGTGACGTGTTTCGCGACGGATTAGTTGTTGGTTGAATGCGCTGCCCGGATGCGGCGGACGCGTTTGTCGCCTTCGCTGAGGGATATCCGAACCTGTTCTTCAGTGCTGTCGCCGAGGTACGGCTCGGCGGCGGCAATCATTACCGGCACGGCCTCGAGAAGGTCATCAACGCTGCCGGTTGTTTCGACATCAACGCTCCACAGCTCTTCCGGCACGGCATTGCTGCGACCACGTTGTTTTATATCACTCAAATATTTTTGCAAATCCACCGCGACCAGGCTCATGTGTTTGGTAAAGACCGTGGTTGCAAACGCATTTTGTTCGTAGCCGCTTAGCTGCTCGACCGGCGGAAGGTCCAGGACTGTCGGTTGTCCCGCACTTTGCGCGCCTTGTCCTCCTGAGCTGCTGGAGCCTGTGTTGCGGGCCGCCGCCGATGCGCCTTGTGTGTAAGGCGTTTCGTACATTGCCCTGCTGACGGTATGGTAGGACTTTTTCGGGTCGCTTATGTCTGCGGACACGTAGACGGCAAACGTTGCCGCGTTCAGCTGGTCTTCGGCGATGCGCTGGTAACCGTGTTCGGCCATAGCTCGCTCCAGCTGGTTTGCGTACTGATCAAACTGTGGGGATTCCAGTGGGAAGTCCTGATCATTGGATAGAATGATGTAGGTATTGCCTGGCGTAGACACGTTGTTCTTGTGCGCCGACACGTCCAGTTCGTACAGTGTGCCGCAGGCGCTGACGCTGAGAACAAGGCCCACGAACGCACAATGTCGGAGTGCTGCAGTGTTCATGGTTTCCTCTCCTAATCAGGTATCAGTAGATTTTTTTGGCGTTTCGGACTTTGACAAGGCTTATTGCGTAATTGACCGGAGAGAATTGCTGAGGTTCATGCAAAAACCGTCTTTGATCCGGAAGTCTGCATGTCAGCCTCGTCCTTGGTCTTGCGCCCGGCGTGTCGCCTAGTCTGCGATTCCGCAGTGTCGAAGTGGACGGTCGGCCGTTCAGACCAGTCAACCCTAGCATTGCCCTTGGCAAATATGGGGTCAATAGGCTTTGCGCTGAGGGTGGCCTAACTCTCTGAAATATAGTCGTCCGGTACGTGCCGGGCACACGGTCTGCAACGGGATCGCAGGCGATGCCCCTCAGGATCTTTGCGGCTGGCAACACGCCATGATGCGGATTCGTGAGTCAAAACTGACCGCCAAATAAGTGTCCGGCACGGGGGGGTGGCGGATTGACGTACGGAACAGCTCCAATCGGGTCGGGGGGCTTGCTATGCTTCGCGCTACTCCGCGAACGACCGAACTATGGGATTACTACAGTGAGCAGCATCGATATTACCGACAAAGACCTGATCAGAACCGGCGCCTACATCAATGGGCAATGGGTTAGTGCAGACAATGGCAGTGTTTACCCGGTTGAAAATCCGGCAACTGGCGACGTTATTGCTGAGATTGCGAACTGCGGTACGGCAGAAACGCGGCGGGCGATTGAGGCGGCCGAAGCAGCGATGCCCGCGTGGCGTGGCAAGCCGGCGAAAGAGCGTGCGGCACTGCTGCGTCGCTTCTTCAGCCTGATGATGGAAGCGCAGGAAGATCTCGCGCGAATCATGACTGCCGAGCAAGGCAAGCCGCTGGCGGAATCGCGCGGAGAAATCGTTTACGGCGCAAGTTATATCGAATGGTTCGCGGAGGAAGCCAAGCGGGTATACGGCGATACCTTGCCGGCACCCGACGACGACAAGCGGCTCGTGGTTATTCGCCAGCCGGTTGGTGTGGTGGCGTGTATCACGCCATGGAATTTTCCGAACGCGATGTTGGCACGCAAAATTGCCCCCGCTCTTGCCGTTGGATGTACGGTCGTTTGCAAGCCGGCAAATGCAACCCCGCTGTCGGCGAATGCGTTTGCCGAGCTGGCAGAGCGTGCCGGAATACCGCCTGGAGTTGTGAACATTGTTAGCGGTCGGACCTCGGAAATTGGTGAAGAGCTAACGTCAAATTCAACAGTGCGCAAACTGACGTTTACTGGTTCTACGCCGGTCGGCAAGATGCTCGTTGAAGCCTGTGCAAAAACCATGAAGCGAACCTCCATGGAGCTGGGTGGGAATGCACCGTTTATCGTATTTGACGATGCTGACATCGATACGGCGGTCGCTGGCGCCATCGCGTGCAAGTACCGCAATGCCGGGCAAACCTGCGTTTGCGCGAATCGAATCATGGTTCAGGACGGTATATACGATGAGTTCGCCGAGAAATTTGTGGCCGCGGCCAGAAAGCTCACGATTGGCAACGGTGCCGATGACGGCGTTGATCTCGGGCCGCTGATCAATGAGAAAGCCGCCAGTGATGTGCTGGCGTTTATTGATGATGCGGTCAGCAACGGCGCGACAGCGGCCGTAGGTGGTGGACGTTCGTCACTCGGCTCCTGCTTCATTGAGCCGACCGTGTTGTTGAACGTGAATGACAGCATGCGGGTATTTCGGGAAGAAATTTTCGGTCCGGTTGCGCCACTGTTTCGCTTCAAGACCGAAGAGGAGGCCATACAGATGGCCAATGACACGCCCTTCGGTCTTGCCTGCTATTTCTACTCGCGGGATATCGGCCGGGTCTGGCGAGTTAGTGAAGGCCTGGAGTACGGAATAGTTGGTATTAATACGGGCATCATCTCCAACGAGACAGCGCCGTTCGGCGGAATCAAAGAATCGGGTCAGGGTCGTGAAGGTTCGAAGTACGGCCTGGATGATTACCTCGAAATGAAGTACCTGTGCATGGGTGGCGTGAGCCGCTGACTTAGTCGAACACCGCAGCGTTAGAAGCAGGCTTGTTGCGCCCGGTCACTCGCGTTGCGTGTGACCGGGTTGTTCGCTCGCGGTGTCTGCCCGCCTCGCACAGCCCGGTGTTGAGGTCCGATTCCGGCTAATTCGGTGTTCGCCGCCACGTATACTGCTCGCCACGATTCAGGAGTGGCCGTATGCACAGTGAGACTCTAGAACGCGCCCGACTCGCTCGCGATGCACGTTTCGACGGCCGCTTTTTTGTTGGCGTGCTGACGACCGGAATTTACTGCCGGCCTATCTGCCCGGCGGTCGCGCCGAAACGCGAGAACGTGCAGTTCTACCCCAGCGCGGCGGCAGCCGGCGAGGCCGGCTTTCGACCGTGTTTGCGTTGCCGTCCCGAGTGCTCGCCGGGTACCCCGGCATGGGCGGGTACCTCCACAACGGTCAGTCGCGGTCTGCGGTTGATTGATGGCGGGGCACTGGACGACGGCAATGTCGAGGTACTCGCGGCCAAACTCGGCGTAACGAGCCGGCACTTGCGTCGACTTTTTACGCAGCATGTTGGCGCTTCACCGCAGGCGGTCGCGCATACACGCCGTCTGCATTTCGCGAAGCGGCTGATTGACGAAACTGCGTTGCCCATGAGTGATGTTGCGATCGCAGCGGGCTACGGCAGTGTGCGTCGGTTTAATGCCGCCTTCCGCTCGACCTACGACCGGACGCCTCGTGAGCTGCGACAATCACGGACCGGAAAATCACCGCGTAGAGAGCGTGCAGGCCTCAATGTTCGGGTGCCGTACCGGTCTCCCTACAGCTGGACTGACGTATTGCGGTTCTATGGCATGCGTGCCATCCCAGGCGTGGAAGAGATTTCTGGTGAGGTTTATCGCCGCAGCCTGCGGCTGGGTGACGCTGAATGCATCATCGAATTGCAGGCACATGCCAGTGACGGTTTTCTATCGTTACAAATGCAGAACGTGCCTACTGAGCGCATCTACGAAGTAGTACAAAAGGTGCGCGATGTCTTCGACCTTGATGCGCCGATAGATGATATTCGTGCCGCGTTGTCGACCGACGATCGCTTGCGGGCATTGCTCAGTACGCAGGCGGGTGTTCGGGTTCCAGGTTGCTGGGATGGCTTCGAACTGGCCGTGCGCGCAATACTGGGCCAGCAAATTTCGGTCAAAGCGGCGACCACGTTGTCTGGTCGGGTCGCGAGTCGCTACGGTACGCCTCTGCGTGAGCCTGTTGGCAGTTTGACGCATATTTTCCCGGATGCTGCTCAGCTGGTTCGTGCCCGGTTCAACAACATTGGCATTGTGCAAAACAGGGCAGATACCTTGCGCCGGCTTGCCCGTGCGGTCCTCACTGAGGATGTCAGCTTCGACCCACTGCAGGACATGCAGAATTTTCACCAGCAGTTGACCGCCATCAAGGGCATTGGCGACTGGACGGCGCAGTACGTAATGATGCGAGCGTTGAAGAATCCGGACGCGTTTCCGGCGTCTGACCTCGGGCTCGTCAAGGCACTGTGTCCGGGAGAGCGGGTTAGTCCTGCTGCATTGTCGGCACGTGCGGAGCACTGGCGGCCCTGGCGCGCGTACGCAGCAATGCTGCTTTGGGGTTCGAGCAACAGTGGAGGCTGAATGATGTACTACTGCTACCTGACAACCCCGATTGGGGATTTACTGCTCGCGGGAGACGCTAAGGCACTACACGTCATTAGCTTTCCGGAAGGGCCGAAACGCCGCGACCCGGATCCGGAATGGATTTTTTGCGAATCGCCGTTTTCTGACGCTCGTACCCAGCTACTGGAGTATTTCAGCGGGACCCGCAAAGCCTTCGATCTGGCACTCGCACCGTCCGGTACTGACTTTCAGCTTGCTGTCCTCGCAGCGTTGCAGGCGATCCCCTACGGCGATACAGCAAGCTATGCCGACATTGCGCGCCGGGTCGGACGGCCCAAAGCCGTTAGGGCAGTCGGGGCAGCGAACGGGCGCAACCCCATTCCTATCGTGATTCCCTGTCACCGCGTCATAGGCAGCAACGGCAAACTCACCGGTTTCGGTGGCGGCCTGCCGGCAAAAGAAGCGCTTCTGCGCCTTGAACTGGAGCACAGCCAGTTTTCCCTGGTCACAACCTGAAAGTCGTGTTGCTTGACAGCAACAAATGTAGATTCTGGACTCGGTAGCTACTGGGAAAGCGGAACCGTTGTTGTTACATTACCCAATGAGTTTCAGGACCATACGTGCTTTCGGTAATACGAAACGGTAGCCGTTGGCACGGGGGAGCCAGTGTTGTGCTTGTACCCAAGCAGGGCTCGATATATCGAAAATGGATGGAGATCCACTTATGCAGATTCTTACCAGGATGAGTAAGGGAATATTGTTGACGGCGTTTGTCGTCGCCGCATTTCCTGCAACGGCGATCAGCCAGAATCGCACGGCTGATGCATTACTTGAAGAGATCATCGTTACCGGCACCAAGCGCGCTGGCGGCATCGATGTACAAGATGCCGGCGTTGCCATCACTGCTTACAACGAGACACAACTGGATGCGATGCACCTGCGTGATGTGCAGGCTATCGGTTATTCAGCGCCCAGCGTACAACTCGAAGATATTGGTACGGCACGTGGCACAGCTAACTTCTCCATTCGAGGGCTCGGTATTAACAGCTCGATTCCCTCCATCGATCCGACCGTGGGTGTTTTCGTCGATGGCATGTACCTCGGCATCAACGCTGGCGTCGTGCTCGATATTTTTGATCTGGAAGGCATCGAAGTATTGCGTGGACCGCAAGGTCTGCTGTTTGGCCGCAACGTAACTGGCGGCGCGGTCCTGCTCAGAACGACGAAGCCGAGCGACACCTTCCGCTTCAAGGGCAAGATGGCAATGGAGACCGGCGACAATATCTATGCCTCCGGCCTGGTTACCGGGCCGTTAAGTGATTCCTGGCGCGGCAAGTTTGCGCTGTACCGCAACCATGACAGCGGCTGGCATACGAATCTACTGACGGGTGAGGATCACGGCAAAGCAGAAACGACCATGGTTCGCGGCGGCCTTGAGTATTTGCCCAACGACATGATGAGTTTCCTGTTCCGAATGGAGCACGGTGAGGCGGAAGGTGATGGCCCGGCGTCGCAGAATGAAGGTCTGTTCGGAGATGACGGTTTCGGTTTTTCAATTGACGAGCCAGGTTACTACGACAATGAATGGAATCAATTTACCTTTGAGTCCACGTTTGACGTGAACGCCGGTGACGGCGAAATCGTCAACATCCTTGGCTGGCGCGAATACTCATCAATGACTTTGAGCGACATTGATTCGTCGCCGATCTTCCTGTTCCACGCACCAGCACGTACCGACCAGGATCAGTTTTCGAATGAATTGCGTTACTCCGGTTCGTACGACAATCTTTACGTGACAACCGGTGCCTATTTCTTCAAGCAGGATCTGCTCTACCTTGAGCGTCGGCTCATTCAGGGCGGTGCACTGGATATCACGGGTGGCGGCAATCAGGAATCCGAAACATTCGCGGTTTTCGCCTCTCTCGATGTGGTCCTGAATGACGTATTCACCCTGAACTTTGGCGGCCGCTATACGCGTGAGGAAAAGACGGCACGTATCGCGTCAATTCCGCTGAACCTGTGCACGATCGATGCGGGCTGTGCTGCCGCGGACCTCAATGATTCCCGCAGCTGGAAGAATTTTACGCCGAAAATCGGTATGCAGATCAAGCCAAATGACACGACTCAGTTGTACGGCTTCTGGACCAAGGGCTTCCGCAGCGGCGGTTACAACATGCGCCACACAGCGGTTGCCATTCCGAACCGGAGCTTCGACGAAGAAGAACAATCGTCGTTTGAAGTTGGCGTTAAGAAAGACTTTGCCGACGGTCGCGTGCGTTTGAACGCAGCGGCTTATCACAACACGATCGAGGACATGCAGCGCGAGGTTAACCTTACTGACCCGATCGTTGGTGTAGTGCAAATCATTCAAAACACGGCTGACGCGACAATTACTGGCATCGATATCGAAGCAAGCTTTGTGCTGTCCGATTCGTTGTTCCTGTCGACTTCCCTTGGGTATGTTGACGGTCAGTACGACGAAGTGAATTTCGACATATCCAGCGATGGCGTGATTGACAGCGGCGATCGGCAGCTGGAATTGCCGCGTCTTGCTCCGTGGTCCTATGGCGCGCAGCTGGTTTATACGCGTGATTATTCCTGGGGCAGTATGTCAATGCAGGCCAGCGGCTATCGTCGCGATACGGCTAAATACACGGACAACAACCGCGGTTCGTTGCGGGCCGCCGACATGTTTGATGCCAGTATCAATCTCGGCTTCAATGATGACCGCGTAACGTTGTCACTCTATGGCAAGAACCTGAAGGACGAGTCCACGATCGGTGGTGATACTCAGTTGCCGGGCAACTTCCCGGGCAGTCCGGGTTTCCCGGTACCGGGTCTGTCGGGCAACAAAGCGACGTTCTCGCCATTGAACAAAGGTCGCGTGTACGGTCTGGAAATTATCTACGACTACGAATAAGTGCGATTCGCAAAACAAAAAAGCCCCGGCTGGTCCGGGGCTTTTTTTATGCTCTGGGCTTACAATTCGTATATGGGCCGCATCCCAAGACGATCAATGCGTCGGGCAGGCTGCGCGCTACTCGGGATCCGCGAGGTGTACGATCTGCTTGCCTACGTTCTTGCCCTGCAATACGTCAATCAATGCCTGTGGCGCATTCTCGATACCTTCAGCCACGGTTTCCCGATAGTTCAGGCGACCTTCGGCCAGCCAGCCACTCGCTTTGCGTACGTACTCCATACAGGCATCGCGATCGTCACTGACAATGAAACCCTTAATCGTCAGCCGCCTTGCGATTATCAACATCATGCCGCGTGGACCCGGTTCCTGATGTTCATCGTTGTAGTTGGAAATCATCCCGCAAAGTGCAACGCGGCCAAAGTTACGCATGTTCCAGAGTGCGGCTTCGAAAATTTTCCCACCGACGTTTTCAAAATTGACGTCGATACCGTCCGGGCACATTCTGGCGATACTCTTGGCAATGTTGTCGCTGGTCTTGTAGTTGAACATCGCGTCATAACCAAAATCGCTTTCACACAATGCGATTTTTTCGTCTGAGCCGGCGCAGCCGGTTACGCGACAGCCGTGAATCTTGGCGAGTTGTCCGACGATACTGCCGACAGCACCTGAAGCTGCCGATACAAATACTGTGTCACCGGATTTCGCGGCGGCTGTCTTCATCAGACCGACCCAGGCGGTCATGCCGGGCATACCCAATATGCCGAGATGGTAGGAAAGTGGCACAGGGCCCTGCGTAACCTGGTGCAGTCCAGTGCCGTCTGAGATTGAGTAGTTTTCCCAGCCCAGCATGCCGCTGACAAAGTCGCCCTTTTCGAACGAATCATTGCGGCTTTCCATTACCTGGCCAACAGCGCCTGCTTGCAGAACTTCACCAATCTGAAATGCCGGCACGTAAGACTTTGTATCGTTCATGCGCCCGCGCATATACGGGTCCACTGACATGAACAGGTTGCGTACCAGCAATTCGCCCTCGGCAGGCTCTGTGACCGGAGCGTCGGTTAACGTGAAATTGTCCGCGCTTACCCAGCCGTCAGGTCGGCTGGCCAGGCGAATCTGGCGATTGATCATGTTAGCCATGGCAACGATGCTCCATGTGATGTGGTGAATGCGTACCGGCGTCTACTGTACCGCAGATGCCACGCGCATGGTTTATAGCTGCCGATTTTGCAGGGCAAGCACGGCGGGCGATGGCTTCGCACCAGGCTGCAGGCGTTCGTCGTTGATCAATTGTCCCAATGTCGAGACCAGCGGCAGAGTGCCTGCCCAGATGGGAATGTTGTAGTCGTCTTCCTCATCTTCCGCCAATCCGCTTGCCACCTTGGCGGCGGCGCTGTCGATCGACACGGCGATGACACCGGTCATCTTGACCTCGCGTTCGAGTGGCTCGCGCAGTTCATCCCAACGGCCCGGCGTCAGGTGTTCACTGATGCATTTCATTGCGTGCAACTTATCCTGCTTCGCTTCGACGAGCATGGGCTTGCCGTGCACCGTTACCGAACGATAATTCATCGACGAGTTAAACGCCGAGCGCGCCAGCACTATGCCGTCAACCAGGGTGACGTTGATGCAGACGCTACTGGTCTCGGCGAGCAAGCGGATCACTCGCGCTTTGCGCGCACCGTGCAGGTACAGCGTTTCTCCGTCACGAGCGTGAATCATGGGAACGATAACTGGCTGGCCGTCCTGAACGAATGCAGTGTGTGCGACCAGCCCGGTGTCCAGAATGCGGTGCACAAGCTCTCGATCGTAGCTCGCCTTGTCGCGCAACTGCCGGACTTTGTTTTGCTTGCCGACTGAGTAGTTGTCGTTTTGCGTCATGGCGGCCTCTCGCGAGTTAGTGAAGAAATTTTGGCGCCAGCGTCAGGGCAACGAGTGTTACCAACGCGATGCCTATGAGGTTGAGCGCGAAACCGGCGCGGACCATTTTGGGGATTGTGAGCAGCCCCGAGCCGAATACGATGGCATTGGGTGGTGTCGCAACAGGCAGCATAAATGCGCAACTGGCGGCAAATGTTACCGGTACCGCCAGGACCACCGGGTCAATGCCCGCCTCAATGGCAATGGCGCCAACCACGGGAAGGAAAGTAGCGGTCGTTGCGATATTGCTGGTGAGCTCGGTGAGGAAAATTATCAATGCTGCGACCAGCATGACCAGAATCGCGATAGGTAATGCGCCGAAGGCGTTGAGGCTGCTGCCGAGCCAGGCGGCGAGTCCGGTGCTGCTGAATGCGCCAGCAAGCGACAGTCCACCACCGAACAGCAGCAAAATGCTCCACGGCAACTTTTCGACGTGTAACCAACGTATGAGGAAGGGGTCGCTGCGATCGCCACTGGGTATCAGGAACAGGGCGACGGCGCCGGCCATGGCTATGCCCGAATCATCCAGCCCCGACAAAGCGGGCAGTTGAATGAGTAACGGTCGGAAAATCCAGGCCAGAGCGAGCACCAGGAAGACTATGCCGACGCGCTTTTCCGGCACAGAGATTTGTCCCATGTCGTCTTTCATCGCACGCAATGCAGCGCGGCCTTCGCCGGAGGTCTTGAAGTCAACGCGGAAGACCCAGCGCGTCAACGACAACCACGCCAGCGGCAGCAACAACGCACTCATCGGTATCCCCACCATCATCCAGCTCGCGAAGTCGATCGTTGTACCGTAGCTCTCCTGCATGAACGCGGCCATCAGTGCATTCGGCACGGTTCCCACCAACGTGGCCATGCCGCCTATCGAGGATGCGTAGGCAATACCCAGCAACAAGGCGTACTGAAAATCGTGGCGAGCCCGGTCGTCGAGGCTGCCGACAGTTGTGTGAATGACGCCGATGATGGACACAGCAATGGGCAGCATCATCATGGTTGTCGAGGTGTTCATCACCCACATGCTCAGCAATGCACTGGCAATCATAAAGCCGCCAATCAGAGAGCGGCCGTTGCCTCCCGCATGCTGCAAGATGGTCAGGGCTATTCGGCGATGCAGATTCCAGCGTTGCATAGCGAAGGCCACGATGAAGCCGCCGAGAAAAAGATAAATAACCTTGTTCGCGTACGGAGAGGACGTGGTTTGCATATCGGCTATGCCGAGCAGCGGGAACGCGACCAGCGGAAGCAGTGCGGTCACAGCGATTGGGACGGCCTCTGTTGCCCACCAAACGGCCATGAGCAATGCCATCGCGGCTGTTCGCCATGCCGCGATCGACAAGTCGCCTGGCGGGCTCGTGAGCAGAACGGTCAGAGCCAGTAAGGGGCCCAGGATGAGCCCTATCGTCTGGTGCGTACTCCGGCCATCTAACGCTGATTCACTCAATACCTTTCCCCCGGGCGTTCGTCTTGAAGCAGCGAAGCGTACCTTGCCCTTCGTCCGGGTACGAGTTTGGCTCGCGAGATCAGCGCGCGAAAGCGCAACGTGGCCCACATCTTGTGCAGCTATCGCAGTGGCCTACAAGATGTAGTAGCATCCCCGTCGTACCATACCGGTACGCACGGAGATGGAGTGTTATCAGGGCAGATCCGAGGTCACTGCAGGCAGGAATGCCAGTCAGGTTTTCGGTAGCGCGTTTCCTCTCAATTCACGCGACCGTCGCCGCTCCTGGAGTGGCAGCCGACTAGCGGTACATCGATTCGGCACTGTAGAACGGAGATTAATGCTGACGCACGGAGCGTCGCAGTGATCAGCATCCGCGCAGCGCCAGCCGGGTAACATCCGCGCTTCAATGCCGCCCAGTTTCTGGGCGGCTTTTTTATTGGTGAGCGCTGTGCCTGATGTAAGTGTTTTGTGTATCGTGTCCTTCCGGTCCCGGGAGGTTCAGGCGCATGAGCAGCACGCAGAAAAAAAGGGCGGGCCTGTCGCCGCTCGCCTACGTAGTGCCGACAGAAGGACAAGTGTACGAACCGTACGTACCGGCTGCCACGTCACTGCCGGAGCTGACACTAAAATCCGTATTGCTCGGCATCTTTTTTGGCATCGTTTTTGGTGCCGCGAATGCGTATCTCGGTCTGCGCGCGGGCCTGACCATCAGTACCTCTATTCCGGTCGCGGTGATGACTGTCGCTGCATTCAAGGCGTTGGAGTCGGCCGGCTACTCCGGCAATATCCTCGAAGCCAACTTGTCGCAAACCATCGGCTCGGCATCGAGCTCGCTGGCCAGTGGCGTGATCTTTACGTTACCGGCTTTGTTCCTGTGGGGGCTCGCGCCGGACTTGCTGCAAATGACCCTGTTGGCAATGTGCGGCGGGCTCGTCGGCATACTGTTCATGATTCCGTTACGCCGTTTGCTGATCAAGGGCGAACACGGTCGTCTGCCGTACCCGGAAGGAACGGCCTGCGCTGAAGTTCTGGTTGCGAACGAGGTGGGTGGCCAGAACGCGCGTTACGTGTTTTACGGGCTGGGACTTGGAGCGATGTTCAAGTTTCTGACCTCATGGCTGCAGGTCATTCCCGCGCACGTCGCCAGCAAAATACCGTTCCTGAAAAAGGGCGAACTCGGTTTGGATCTGTCGGCAGCGCTGTTCGGTGTCGGCTATATCCTCGGACCGCGCATCGCGACGGTGATGGTAGGCGGTGGCTTGCTCGCGTGGATCGTCATCATTCCGTCGATCAATGCCTGGGGTGAAGGCTTCTCGACGCCCGTGTTTCCGGAAACTGTGCGCTTGATTGCGGACATGAGTCCCGCTCAGCTCTGGACACGCTACGTTCGCTACATCGGCGCAGGGGCGGTTGCCACGGCCGGCATCATTACTCTGATTCGCAGTATTCCGGTAATGGTGCAGAGCTTTCGTGTAGGTACGCAGGAATTGCAGACCCGCTTGGGGGATGGCTCAGCACCGCCGCCTGTCGTGAGTCGTACGGACAGCGACTTGCCATTGAAGTTTGTTGGCCTCGGCTTGCTGGTTGTTGCAATGGTACTGGCGTTCGTACCTCAGGTGTTTGGCGATATCGGCGGTTTGCCGATCCGGCTGGTGGCGGCGGTTTGCGTCGTGGTGTTTGCCTTTTTCTTTGTGACCGTCGCGTCCCGGATTGTTGGACTGGTGGGTGTGACCAGCAACCCAACCAGCGGCATGACGATAGCCTCGTTGCTGGGCACAGCCGGTATATTTCTGGTCATGGGCTGGACTGACATGGCGGGTAAAGCCGGCGCGTTGACGGTCGGTTGTGTGGTTGCAATTGCCGCGTCCATCGCCGGTGATACGTCGCAGGATCTCAAGACTGGTTACTTGCTCGGCGCAACACCGCGCCGTCAGCAAATTGGTGAACTCATCGGCGTGCTGTCGTCTGCAACGTTCGTTTGCCTGTCAGTTCTGTTGCTGGCAAAGACCTTTACTTTTGGTGGTACGGAATTGCCCGCACCGCAGGCAACATTGATGAAGCTGGTTATCGAAGGCGTGCTGGATCAACAACTGCCCTGGGGCTTTGTCGGCATCGGAATAGGTATAGCGTTGCTGTGTGAATTGCTGAAGATTCCATCGCTGCCATTCGCCGTCGGTGTTTATCTGCCGGTCTCGACGATGACGCCATTATTCCTTGGCGGCTTGTTACGCGGTTATTTCGAACGTCGTGCGAAGTCCAAAGATATTGCGGCCGAACGTCGCGAGCGAGGCATCTTGCTCGGCAGTGGCTTCGTCGGCGGCGAAGGCTTGCTGGGCGTTGGCATCGCTGCTGTGGCGTTCGTGCAGAATCGCAAACCGGAGGGTATCGGCACGGAGTGGCTGGGTGCACCATGGTTTGCTGAAACCGTCGGCTTGATTGCGTTCGGGTTTTTCATCGCTGGCTTTGTGCACCTGATCCGGCGTTGAGTACGGCGGTTCGAAAGAGTTCGGCTGAATGGGAACTCGGTCGCAGTCAAATGGTGATGTACGCTGTCAGTATGCGTTAAGAAATTCTTGCAGGAGAGTAGTACCCATGCGCACATTGCTGGTTTGTTTGTCACTGGCGTTGGCAGGTTGCGCGGCAACCCGGCCACAGCTGCCGTACCCGGTATTCGTGCAGGCCGATGAATTGCCGGACGTGTTTCTGGCGGCATTGCCAGGGGTGCGTGCGAAGCAGTTCGCTGGCAACCCGCAAACGCGCCGGTCCAGCAATCGAATTGTCTTGCCGGCCAACTGGACCGGATCGAGTGGCGCATCACCGGGCAAGAGCCTTGAGTTGTACGTGCTGTACGGCGAAATGCGGATCGGCGACCTTACGCTCGAACCGGGCGGTTACGCCTGGTTCCCGCCCGGTTTCAGCGGTGCAAATCTAAGCTCAGCGTATGGCGCGGAAGTCCTGTACTTTCTCGACGACGCCAACCCGCAGAACGAGTACAAATCGCCGATTATCTACAGCAGCGAAGTGGTGACCTGGCAGCCACTGTCCGCGGCGCCGGAAGATCGTGGCTTGATGGTTAAGGAGATGCGTCGCGACCCGGGCAGCGGTTCGCGTACCTGGCTGTTGCAGGTGCAACCTGAGGCCCGCACAACCTGGCAGCGTCGTGAGCGCGTTCTTGAGGGCTATCTGATTTCCGGCCGTTATGAGGGCAGCGAGTGCTATGGCGGCAAACCGGTCAAGGGTATTTATACCGAAGGCGGCTACTTTCACCGCCCTGCCAACACAGTGCATGGCGGTCCTGAAGAACGCGCCCTTGAAACGTCCATCTGGTTGATGCGCGTAAAAGGTGACAGCGAGCCAGTGCGTGTCGGCGAATGTGCGCTCCCGTAGGGCAGGCGTCAACGACTAAAGTGATCGTTTGTCTGCAATGTTCGGGACATCGAAGAAATCGCGACCAGCTTGCGGCGTGTGCGACTAGCGGTCGCCTATTTCACGAACTTCGTAATACCGACGCCGAGTTTCATCAACTTGGTCAACGTTGATGACGGCACTTCGTGGATTTTTTCGTACCAGTCGCTCGTGCCTTCAACGAAATTCAGCATATTGCGGATGCGTTCTTTGGTCGCCGGGTCGGTCTCAGCTTCCGCGTCAACGTCTTCTGCACACTTGCGCAACATGGTGAGTGTTGGGTTAAGTTCGCGTTCCTTGCGCTGATGGATAATGACGCGGAACAAGTCCCAAACGTCATGCAGTGATTCGAAGTAATCCCGTCGGTCACCCAGAACATGGGTCATCTTGACCAGGCCGTAGCTCTGCAATTCGCGGATGCTGGTGCTGACATTGGAGCGAGCTACCGACAGCAGTTCGACAATCTCGTCGGCCCGCAACGGCTGCGGCGATAAATAGAGCAGGGCCTGAATCTGCGCAACAGTGCGGTTGGTGCCCCAACGGGTACCCATTTCTCCCCAATGGAGTACGTATTTTTCAATGGCCGGCGACATTTGCATTTCGTTCACTCGTTTCTGACCAGACAGAATGATTAGAAGTATACGCCGATACTGTCGGAGTGAAACAGGGTGCCGATCCGGCGTTTTACGGGTTGTGGGCGATCAGTGTGGCCCGGAGGGGCGCCGGCCAGCCTTCGACGGTAAGATTCGGGTCGTCAGGGTTCAGCGCTTCACGTAACGATTCGAACGGCATCCAATCACTGGTGCGTTGTTCGTCAACGGTTGTGGCGGTGAGGTCAACGCAGTGCACGTCACGCAAGCCGGTACGTTTGAGCCAGACGGTTAATTCACTGACGGTTGGCAGCATCCAGACATTGCGCATGCGCGCATAACGATCGGGCGGGGTGCGGGCGTAAGTACCGTCACCCGGCAATACCAGGGTCTCGAGAACAAGCTCGCCGCCTTGACGCAGTTGTCCGCGCAGTTCGCGCAGGTGATCAATCGGCGAGCGCCGGTGATACAGGACGCCCATTGAAAACACGGTGTCGAATGCACCGCTGGCCGGTAGCTCTTCGCACCCCAGCGGCAAGACGTGCACGGGCAACGGCGGGAGAAAATGCCGCAATGCCTGAAATTGCATAACGAACAGCAATGTAGGGTCTGCGCCGATGACACAGCGAGCGCCGGCGCCGTACATTCGCAGCGCGTAGTAGCCATTGCCGCAGCCGACGTCCAGAACCGCGCGACCAGCCAGCGGGCTGATCGAAGGCTCGACCCGGGACCACTTCAGATCAGAGCGCCATTCACAATCCACGATCAGGCCGCCTATGTCGAAAGGACCTTTGCGCCAAGGCTGAAGTTGGCGCAACTGTTTTTCGGTAAGGGTTCGTTCTGGCTGCGGCAATTGCCGGTCGAGCAGTCGGACGGTGCCAGAATCGAGTGTCGAATTGCCTGGCGTTACTGCTGGCAGGCCAGCTACGGCATCCAGCCAGGCGGGCATATCACCATGCGCTGTCTCGCCAAGGCGGGCACCGAGCAATGGCTCCAGCACTTCTGACCAGTCTGCGAGGCCCAGCTCGGCGAGGTCATTGAACAGTTGCTGCTTGTTCATCGTCGCCTAGCGGACCGCAACAAAGGACACAAAATTAAACCAGCGTAGCCACACGCCGGCACGCCGAAAGCCCGCGCTCTGCAGGCGTTCCAGGTGGCTGGCAACTGTATCCGGGATCAGCACGTTCTCTATGGCAGCGCGCTTGCGTGCTATCTCGAGCTCGCTGTAGGCGTTCTGGAGTTTGAAGTCGTGGTGCAAGTCGATAAGCATGGCATCGAATTCCGGGTCTTCATGGGTAACTTTCTCTGACAGAACCAGCACGCCGTCATTGCGCATGCCGCTGGCGATGCGTGCAATCAGCGTGGCACGCTCAGCTGCAGGAATGAACTGCAGGGTGTAATTCAATACAACCATCGAAGCGTTCTCTATCGGCGTTTTGCGCAAATCAGCCTCAACAACCTCCACCGGGGTTGGGGCATCGTCAGCATCGACGATACTTCGGCAGTGCTCGATCATCGCGGGCGCATTGTCGACGGCAACGATCCTGCAATCAGGTGCCGTTATGCCGTGGCGTATCGCGAGCGTTGCGGCACCCAGTGAGCAGCCGAGGTCGTAACAGGTGGTGCCAGGTTGCACGGCGCGGCGTGCCAGCCCGTTAATGGCCTCAATAGTCTGCGCATAGCCGGGAATAGAGCGGCGCAACATATCCGGAAATACACTGGCGACCGCGTCGTTGAACTCGAAAGAGCCACTGGTTGCGGTCTTGCTGGTGTAGAGGGTGTCTCGGGACATAACGGAACCGGTCAAAGCTGGAAGGGGCCGCATTGTAGTCGTGCTTGAGCAGGGCTGCATACGCCGATTCGACGATCACTGCGGTTGCCGGGTCGGTTGAATGTGGGACAATCCGCGGCTTCTGTCCAACATACAGGTACTACGATGCTGTCAGATGATCAGCGTTCACTCCACGAGGAGCTCGGTATTCCCGCGGCTTATGGCAGCGATGGCCGCCCGCCTTACCACGCGGATGCTGGCGAGCTGATCGACGTGGGCCCCAATCTCCTTGGCCGGATGCAGCAGCTGACCCCGGCCGCTGCGGCGCAATGGACGGCAATGGTAGCTGCCGCGGCCGCCGCAGGGGTTCGCCTGCTGATGGTGTCCGGGTTTCGCAGTTTTGATTATCAGGCGGAGCTGATCCGGAACAAGCTGGCGGCGGGGCAGGATATCGTCGAGGTATTACGGGTCAATGCAGCGCCGGGTTTCAGCGAGCACCACAGCGGCCGCGCCATCGACATCGCCACGCCTGGCAGCCGGCCGCTGACTGCTGCCTTCGAAGATACGGAAGCCTTTGTTTGGCTTCAGAAAAATGCTGCAGAATTCGGCTTTTCGATGAGCTACCCGCGCGACAATAAGGACGGTTTTGTCTACGAACCCTGGCATTGGGCCATGTAAAGCAGCGGCGCCAGGGCGGGTCTTTGTTCGCGAGCATTTCTTCATTCGTGGGCGATACTTGACTTCCCGACCCCAGTCAGGAAAATGCGCCGCCCGCGACAGGCTTAAGCGTCGCACTGAAAGGCCGGCAACTCAGGACTTTCTGTTGACAGGCCGGCGTCAGGATTAGACAATGCCCGGCTTGTGTGCGCGGAGGGGTACTCAAGCGGTCAACGAGGGCAGACTGTAAATCTGCTGGCTATGCCTACGTAGGTTCGAATCCTACCCCCTCCACCAGAACAGAATTGAAGCCGGTGGTGGTGGTAGCGAGCAAGGCGAGGCGCGAACCGCAAGTACTGGCAAACAGAGACAGCAGAAATGCTGCGAAAGGCAAGGTTAAGTGAGTCGGAATGACCGATCTGCGAAGCCTTTGCGAGATTGAGCGATTTCCTGGCAAGGATTACAGAGCTAACGATTTCCAGAATTCGGATGGTTGGATCAGAGACTTCCGGATTTTTTTTGTGCGTGGTGAAAATCAGAGTGTGGCCCCGACGGCGTAGCGATACGTCGTTTTTTTGCTGCACCTGAAACGCAATGAACAAAAGTGCGAGCCGGGACTTGCGTCCGATCGAAAGATGGCGGGGCGCAGACAGGCGGGTACAGGTTTTCATGGGTGGCAATCAATAGTTGCTTGCTCGAACAGAACGAAGTGCGGGTGTAGTTCAACGGTAGAACCTCAGCCTTCCAAGCTGATGATGTGGGTTCGATTCCCATCACCCGCTCCAGTTAGGGTGGGCGGCAGGGCTGCCAGAGTACGCCCACATAGCTCAGGGGTAGAGCACTTCCTTGGTAAGGAAGAGGTCCCCGGTTCAAATCCGGGTGTGGGCTCCAGTTACAACTGGGCGCAAGAGCGGGAACAGTTAAACAATCGGCGATGGTGCCGTCCGGGATTGGCCAGGAGTTCTGGCGAAAAAAATCTAAAAATTCACGAGAGTTAAGGACATGTCGAAAGCAAAATTTGAGCGTAACAAGCCCCACGTAAACGTAGGCACGATTGGTCACGTAGATCATGGCAAGACGACGTTGACGGCGGCGCTGACGAAAGTAATGGCAGAGACTTACGGTGGTGAAGTTTCAGCCTACGATCAGATTGACAATGCTCCTGAGGAGCGTGAGCGCGGTATTACGATTGCGACGGCGCACGTTGAGTACGAGAGTGAGAACCGTCATTACGCGCACGTTGACTGCCCGGGACACGCGGATTACGTGAAGAACATGATCACGGGTGCGGCGCAGATGGACGGCGCAATCCTGGTGGTAAGCGCGGCTGACGGCCCGATGCCGCAGACCCGCGAGCACATCCTTCTGGCCCGCCAGGTAGGCGTGCCGTACATCGTGGTTTACCTGAACAAGGCTGACCAGGTTGATGACGAAGAGCTGCTGGAGCTGGTTGAGATGGAAGTGCGTGATCTTCTGTCGACCTACGAGTTCCCGGGCGACGACACCCCGATCGTCACGGGTTCAGCGCTGAAGGCCTTCGAAGGCGACGCGTCTGACATCGGTGTACCGTCGGTGGTTAAGCTGGTTGAAGCGATGGACAGCTACATTCCGCAGCCAGAGCGTGCGATTGACGGCGATTTCCTGATGCCGGTGGAGGACGTGTTCTCTATCTCGGGTCGAGGCACGGTAGTCACCGGTCGAATCGAGCGCGGCATCGTGAAAGTGGGTGATGAAATCGCGATCGTAGGTATCAAGGACACGTTGAAGACGACCTGCACAGGCGTTGAGATGTTCCGCAAGCTGCTTGACCAGGGTCAGGCAGGCGACAACGTGGGCGTTCTGTTGCGCGGCACGAAGCGCGAAGAAGTGGAGCGCGGTCAGGTACTGGCGAAGCCAGGCTCGATCACGCCGCACACCAAGTTCGAAGCTGAGGTCTACATTCTGAGCAAGGACGAGGGCGGTCGCCACACGCCGTTCTTCAAGGGCTATCGTCCGCAGTTTTACTTCCGTACGACGGACGTAACGGGCGCGTGCGAACTGCCGGAAGGCACCGAGATGGTGATGCCGGGCGACAACGTGCAGATGGTCGTTGAGCTGATTGCCCCGATCGCAATGGAAGACGGGCTGCGATTTGCAATCCGCGAAGGTGGCCGTACGGTCGGCGCCGGTGTGGTTGCTAAAGTTATTGAGTAATGGATAAAGGCAGCAGGTTCTGAAAAGAGCCTGCTGCCGCTTATTCCGGAGTAAGGACCTGCTCTTACCAAGTTCTGGCCGGCCCGAGAGGGAATTGGTTTCGGTTTGTGAGGGTAGGGCGCGAAATTTGGATCGGACTGCGTGTCGCGTAGGAACTGCAACGCGTTTACGGGGTCGGAGCGCAACCAACAGTTTTTAAGGTGCGGGTAGAGCGTTGGGATTGGCACCTTGTTGACACTAGGCCAGTAGCTCAATTGGCAGAGCGGCGGTCTCCAAAACCGCAGGTTGGGGGTTCGATTCCCTCCTGGCCTGCCATTAGGCAGGCGGACAAATGTGCGCTTGCAGAAACCGAAAAGCCGGGCGCGTATGCGTACCGGCTTTGATGCTGGCAACAGTGCGAATTGGCTGACCGCGGGTTAGCTGTTTAACGATGTAAACGACGGACAACATGGCAACTACGACCGAAACAAGTCAGAGCGGCGCACTGGACATAGTCAAACTGCTGATTGCAGCCTTTGTGCTGGTTGGCGGTTTGTTTGCCTACTACTACTACGTCGACATGTCGCTGCCGCTGCGGGTACTGATGGTACTGGCAGGTGTTGCAGCAGGCATCGGCATTGCAATGACCAGTGCGCAGGGACGGCGGCTAAGTGCTTTCGTCCAAGGCTCGCGCATTGAAATTCGCAAAGTCATCTGGCCTACACGGACGGAAACGACGCAAACCGCGATTGCTGTCTTCGTGTTTACGCTGGTAATGGCCCTGTTCTTCTGGGGTCTCGATTCATTCCTGTTGTGGCTGACGCGTACGCTCGTCGGCTCAACGACCTGATCGATTGGATTCCGAAGAGGTAAGCGCGGTGGCGTTACGCTGGTATATCGTTCATGCCTACTCGAATTTCGAGCACAAGGTGAAGTCGTCACTTGAAGAGCGCGTCAAGATGGCGGGCCTCGAGCACAAGTTTGGCGACATACTGGTGCCGACCGAAGAAGTGGTCGAAATGCGCGAGGGCAACAAGCGTCGCAGCGAGCGCAAGTTCTTCCCGGGCTACGTGCTGGTGCAGATGGAGATGGACGACGAAACCTGGCACCTCGTGAAAGAGGTTCCGAAAGTTTTGGGCTTCATCGGCGGCTCGAGCGATCGGCCTGCACCCATTTCGCAAAAAGAGGCTGACAATATCCTGCAGCGTGTGCAGGAAGGCGTTGATAAGCCGCGGCCGAAGGTTCTGTTTGAGCCGGGTGAAGTTGTTCGCGTCATTGATGGTCCGTTTAACGACTTCAGTGGTGTCGTTGAAAAAGTGAATTATGAAAAGAGTCGCCTGCAGGTTGCAGTGCAGATTCTCGGTCGTTCGACACCCGTCGAGCTTGATTTCGGTCAGGTTGAGAAGGGCTGACACGGTTACGAGGCGCTTCTGCTGGCCTCATTAAGAATGCAGCGGAACCGGCAAGTAGTCGGTGACAGTTAAGAATCAGGGTCGCGGCAGTTACTGCCCGACAACCAGAAACTACGAGGAGCCCTAACAAGGCGTTTGCACTCGAGGAGTAATTTAATGGCTAAGAAAGTAACTGGCTATATCAAGCTGCAGGTTCCTGCAGGCCAGGCAAACCCGAGTCCGCCCGTCGGCCCCGCACTGGGTCAGCACGGCGTGAACATCATGGAATTCTGTAAGGCATTCAATGCCGAGACTCAGAGTATTGAGCAGGGGCTGCCTATTCCTGTTGTGATCACTGTTTACAGTGACCGCAGCTTTACGTTCATTACCAAGACGCCGCCGGCAGCTGTGCTGCTGCGCAAGGCCGCAGGTATCAAGAAAGGCTCCGGTACACCGAACACCACCAAGGTGGGTAAGGTCAGCCGTGCGCAGCTTGAAGAAATTGCGACCACGAAAATGCCCGATCTTACGGCCGCCGACATGGACGCGGCTGTACGGACTGTTGCAGGCACTGCCCGCAGCATGGGTATTGATGTAGAGGGAGTGAACTGATGGCTGGCGTAAGCAAGCGCAAGAAATTGGCGCGTGAAAAAGTATCAGCAACCACCGTATACCCGTTGGCGGATGCGCTGGCACTGGTCAAAGAACTGGCTTCTGCCAAGTTTGCTGAAAGTATTGATGTTGCCGTGAATCTCGGCGTTGATCCGCGTAAATCGGATCAGGTTGTACGTGGTTCGACGGTACTGCCACACGGCACAGGCAAGACGGTACGGGTCGCTGTATTTGCTCAGGGCGAAAATGCCGAGAAAGCGAAAGCAGCTGGCGCCGATATCGTTGGATTTGACGATCTCGCCGCTACCGTCAAGGGCGGCGAATTGAACTTTGACGTTGTCATTGCTACGCCGGACGCTATGCGCGTTGTAGGCCAGCTTGGCCAGATTCTCGGCCCGCGTGGACTGATGCCCAACCCGAAAGTTGGCACTGTTACAGCAGACGTCGAAACAGCCGTGAAGAATGCCAAAGCAGGTCAGGTGCGTTACCGCACGGACAAGGCCGGCATTATCCATTGCCCGATCGGCCGTGCTGATTTTGACGTGGCGTCGCTCACGGGCAACCTGCATGCGTTGCTGGCGGACCTGCGCAAGGCCAAGCCGGCATCAGCAAAAGGTGTTTACGTTAAACGACTCACCGTGTCCTCGACCATGGGGCCGGGTGTGTCAGTAGATCAGGCAACGGTAGACGCGTAAGCCTGAAATTGAGTTTGCCCTCCCGCTGACAGCAAGTGGCGAGTGGGTAAATGGCCGGGCAACCGGCCATCGTCGAAGACCGTAGGTGAATGGTGTGAAAACCACTCTTAATTGACAAACGGCCTACGCAGATGGTGATACCTGAATCAGAGCAATCTTGAGGACGGTCACCGTTATCGACACCCGGGACGGTTTCTGCAGCAGTTATGCAGGCCATCCCAACGGCCAACAAGCTGGTGCGCCTTTGGCGTGACTGGTGAGAAAGCCGGAAAAGGGCGGATGAGATTTTTCATCCGATTGTGTGACCGTAAGCCAGGAGAAATTCATGGCACTGAGACTCGAAGACAAGAAAGCATTTGTCAAAGAGGTAAATGCGGTTGCGGTTGACTCTATTACCGCTGTTGCAGCGGAGTACAGAGGGTTGACTGTTTCTGAGATGACAGCACTGCGCGCAGAAGCACGCAATGCTGGCGTGTACATGCGTGTCGTCAAAAACACGCTGGCTCGCCGCGCCATCCAGGGCACCGAGTTCGAGTGTATGCAAGACACACTCAAGGGCCCGTTGCTGCTTGCATTTTCCAAAGAGGATCCGGGTGCCGCTGCCAGGATAATTAAGGACTTCGCGAAAAAACACGAAGCACTTAAAGCGGTTTCGTTGTCTGCCGGTGGGCAGTTGTTGGAAGCGAGCGAGCTGTCAAAGCTTGCCGAACTGCCAACGCTGGACCAGGCACGCGCGATGCTGCTGGGCGTCTTTATGGCTCCTATGTCCAAACTGGTACGGACCTTGGTCGAACCACCTGCAATGGTCGCGCGGACACTGTCCGCACGCGCTGCGCAGGAATCGGCCTGAGAAACGGATCGATATCCTATTTAACTGATTCAGGATTTATTGAGGTATTTAGAAATGGCATTGTCCAACGCAGATTTGCTCAAAGAATTGAGCGCCAAGCCCATCATGGAAGTGGTCGAGCTCGTCAAGATGCTCGAAGAAGAGTGGGGCGTTTCGGCCGCAGCTCCGGTTGCCGTTGCAGCAGCAGCGGGTGGTGGTGAAGCTGCCGCCGTTGAAGAGAAGACCGAGTTTGACGTGGTACTGGCAAGCTTCGGCAGCAACAAGGTTGCTGTTATTAAGGCTGTTCGCGCCATCACCGGTCTTGGTCTGAAGGAAGCGAAAGACGCTGTTGAAGGCGCGCCTTCAACCGTTAAGGAAGGCGCATCGAAAGACGACGCCGAAAACTTCAAGAAGCAGCTTGAAGAAGCCGGCGCTACCGTCGAGCTTAAGTAAATCGACCACGTGGAATTTATCCGCGGGTCGGCAGGCAGCCGGCGGGGAAACCCGCCCGGCTGCTTGTTCGTGTCTGCGTCTTTTGCAGGCACAACGATAGTGCGCAAAGCAGGCGCGTAAGCGCGTCTGTCAGGTAAGACCGCGGCTGCCGGTGTGCAGTAGTTTGACCAACTTTGAAATTTGGAAGTGACTGGCCGTGAAGGCGCCAGGACGGCAAAAGTCAGCTGCTTCCTTTAGTTAAGGGTAACCTCGAATGGCCTATTCATTCACTGAGAAAAAGCGCATCCGCAAGGATTTCGGCAAGCGGCCCACGATTCTGAACGTGCCGTACCTGCTGTCGATCCAGCTGGATTCTTACGCGAAATTCCTGCAGGTGAACTGCGAAGTGGACGAGCGTCTGGACGCTGGTTTGCATGCGGCATTCCAGACGGTATTTCCGATTGTCAGTTACTCGGGCAACGCGGCGCTGGAATACGTGAGCTATCGCCTTGGCGATCCGGTATTCGACGTCAAGGAATGCCAGATGCGCGGCCTGACGTACGCGGCGCCGATTCGAGTGAAAGTTCGACTGGTTATTTATGATAAGGAAGCGAGTGGCACGCCGAAGCCGGTGAAAGACATTCGTGAGCAGGAAGTGTATCTCGGCGAAATGCCGTTGATGACCGATCACGGTACTTTCGTGATCAACGGTACCGAGCGCGTTATTGTTTCGCAGCTGCACCGTTCTCCCGGCGTGTTTTTCGATCACGACAAGGGCAAGACACACTCTTCGGGCAAGCTGTTGTTCTCGGCCCGGATCATTCCGTACCGTGGTTCCTGGCTCGATTTCGAATTCGATCCGAAAGACAGCGTATTCGCTCGTATCGACCGTCGCCGCAAATTGCCGGTCACGATCATCATGCGTGCACTCGGTCTGACCAACGAAGAAATGCTGGACCTGTTCTTCGACACTAATGACTTCTACCTGTCCGACAAAGAAATTCGCATGGGCCTCGTGCCCGAGCGGCTGCGTGGCGAAACCGCCATTTTCGACATCAAGCTGGGTCGCAAGCTGATCGTTGAAGAAGGTCGCCGCATAACCGCGAAGCACGTTCGTGAAATGGAGAGCTCGAAAGTCACCGATCTGGTTGTGCCTGCTGAATACCTTGAAGGCAAGGTGTTGGCACATGACGTGGTCGATACGGAGACTGGCGAATTGCTGGCCTCTGCGAATGACGATCTGACGCCAGAACTTATCGAGGCATTGATTGCGGCAGGCGTCGAACACATACGTACGCTGTACGTGAACGACCTCGATCACGGCGCTTATATTTCCAATACGCTGAAGATTGATCCTTCAACCACGCGTCTTGAAGCGCTGGTTGAGATTTATCGCATGATGCGTCCCGGTGAGCCACCTACCAAAGAAGCTGCCGAAAACCTGTTCCAGAATTTGTTCTTCAATGCCGATCGCTACGATCTGTCGTCAGTAGGTCGAATGAAGTTCAATCGCCGTGTCGGCCGGGATACCTCGGAAGGCAGCGGTGTACTGGACAAAGACGACATCCTCGATGTGTTGAAGACGCTGGTCGACATCCGCAACGGCCATGGCAATGTCGATGACATCGATCACCTTGGCAACCGCCGTGTGCGTAGTGTCGGCGAGATGGCTGAAAACGCTTTCCGCGTTGGCCTTGTGCGCGTAGAGCGTGCGGTCAAGGAGCGTCTGACTCAGGCCGAGACTGAAGGTCTGATGCCGCAGGAAATGATTAACGCCAAGCCGGTTGCGGCAGCCGTTAAAGAGTTCTTCGGTTCCAGTCAGCTTTCGCAGTTCATGGATCAGAACAACCCGTTATCGGAAGTCACTCACAAACGCCGCGTATCGGCGCTTGGGCCGGGTGGTTTGACGCGTGAACGTGCAGGCTTCGAAGTGCGCGACGTGCACCCGACGCATTACGGTCGCGTCTGCCCAATTGAAACACCTGAAGGACCGAATATTGGTCTGATCAACTCGCTGGCTGTATACGCCCGCACGAACGACTATGGCTTTCTCGAAACGCCTTACCGTAAAGTTAAAGACGGCAGTGCGACGACAGATATCGAATACCTGTCGGCTATTGAAGAGAGCAACTTCGTCATCGCTCAGGCGAATGCCGAGCTCGATGAGAAAGGGCGATTCACCGAAGAGCTGGTTTCCGTTCGTCATCAGAACGAATTCTCACTCGCCAATCCATCGACCATTGAGTATATGGACGTCAGTCCGCGCCAGATCGTTTCGGTTGCGGCGTCGCTGATTCCGTTCCTTGAGCACGATGACGCCAACCGCGCATTGATGGGCTCGAACATGCAACGCCAGGCGGTTCCCACACTGCGTTCCGAGGCACCATTGGTTGGTACCGGCATGGAACGCGCTGTCGCCGTCGACTCCGGCGTAACGGTCGTTGCGAAACGTGGCGGTATCGTTGATTCCGTCGATGCGTCGCGCATCGTTGTGCGGGTCAATGATGACGAGGCCGGCGCATTTGAGTCCGGTGTCGATATTTACAACCTGACGAAGTACACGCGCTCAAACCAGAACACCTGTATCAACCAACGGCCGCTGGTTGGCGCCGGCAACAAGATTGCCGCGGGTGACGTTCTGGCTGACGGTCCGTCAACCAACCTCGGTGAACTGGCGCTTGGGCAGAATCTGCTGGTCGCGTTCATGCCGTGGAACGGCTACAACTTCGAGGATTCGATCCTTATCTCGGAGCGCGTCGTTCAGGAAGATCGCTTCACGACGATCCATATCGAAGAGCTGTCTTGTGTTGCTCGCGACACGAAACTGGGCTCTGAAGACATAACGTCCGATATTCCAAACGTCGGCGATTCAGCGCTTGCGAAGCTGGACGAGTCCGGTATCGCGTACATCGGTGCAGAAGTGAAGTCTGGCGATATTCTGGTCGGTAAAGTGACGCCGAAGGGCGAGACTCAGCTGACTCCGGAAGAGAAGCTGCTGCGTGCCATTTTCGGCGAGAAAGCGTCCGACGTGAAAGACACGTCATTGCGCGTTCCGCCAGGCATGGATGGCACGGTTATCGACGTTCGCGTCTTTACCCGCGATGGCGTTGATAAAGACGCCCGTGCACTGTCCATTGAAAAATCCGAGCTCGAGAGTGTTCGCAAGGATCTCGACGACACGCTGCGCATCCTTGAAGAGGATATTTTCCAGCGCGTCGAGCGGATGATTACTGGCAAGGTTGCTCAAGGTGGCCCGAACAAACTGGCCGCTGGCAGCAAAATTACCAAAGCCTACCTCGACGAAGTGCCGCGCGAGCAGTGGTTCGAAGTTCGTCTGAAGAATGACGAAGCCAACGAACAGCTCGAACGTTACGCCGAGCGTCTGAAGATGCAGGCAGCCGAGTTCGACCGTCGCTACGATGAGAAGAAAGCCAAGATAACGGCTGGCGACGATCTGGCACCGGGTGTGCTGAAGATGGTCAAGGTTTACCTTGCTGTTAAGCGCCGCATCCAGCCGGGCGACAAGATGGCTGGCCGTCACGGTAACAAGGGTGTGATTTCAACCATCGTTCCGGTCGAGGATATGCCGTATTCGAAAGACGGCACACCGGTAGACATCGTACTGAACCCGCTTGGTGTACCGTCACGCATGAACGTTGGTCAGGTGCTGGAAACGCATCTTGGCTGGGCAGCGAAAGGCCTTGGTAACAAGATCGGCCGCATGCTTCGCGCGCAAGAGTCGATCGTCAAGTTGCGTGGCTTCCTGGATGATATCTACAACAAGATCGGTGGCCGCAACGAAGACCTCGATTCGTTCTCTGACGCCGAGATCATGGAGTTGTGCCGCAACCTGACCAGCGGCGTACCAACCGCAACGCCGGTATTCGACGGTGCCAATGAAGAAGAGATCAAGCAGCTTCTGGTACTGGCGGACTTGCCGGAAACCGGACAGACGCGCCTGATCGATGGCCGAACGGGTAACTCCTTCGACCGCGAAACCACGGTGGGTTACATGTACATGCTGAAGCTCAACCACTTGGTGGATGACAAGATGCATGCGCGCTCCACTGGCCCGTACAGCCTCGTTACTCAGCAACCGCTGGGTGGTAAAGCGCAGTTCGGTGGCCAGCGCTTCGGTGAGATGGAGGTCTGGGCACTCGAAGCCTACGGCGCCGCCTACACCCTGCAGGAGATGCTGACCGTCAAGTCCGATGACGTGCAGGGCCGTACCAAGATGTATAAGAACATCGTTGACGGTGAGCACGAAATGGATGCCGGCATGCCTGAGTCCTTTAACGTACTTGTTAAAGAGATTCGCTCGCTGGGAATCAACATTGAACTGGAAACAGACTAATGAAAGATCTTCTGAAGCTTTTCAAGTACCAGAATCCCGTTGATGACTTCGATGCAATTCGCATCGGCCTCGCATCACCGGACATGATTCGTTCCTGGTCTTTTGGCGAGGTCAAAAAACCCGAAACGATCAACTACCGCACCTTCAAACCGGAGCGTGATGGTCTGTTCTGCGCGAAAATCTTTGGCCCGATCAAAGATTACGAATGCCTGTGCGGCAAGTACAAGCGCCTGAAGCATCGCGGTGTAGTCTGTGAAAAGTGTGGCGTTGAAGTCACCCAGACCAAGGTTCGTCGTGAGCGCATGGCGCATATCGATCTGGCCAGCCCCGTTGCACACATCTGGTTTCTGAAATCATTGCCGTCGCGTATCGGTCTCATGCTGGACATGACCTTGCGCGAAATTGAACGGGTACTGTATTTCGAAGCGTTTGTGGTTATCGAGCCTGGCATGACGCCGCTCGAGCGTGGCCAGCTCATGACCGACGAAATGTACCTCGATGCCATCGAGCAGTACGGCGACGAGTTCGATGCCCGCATGGGTGCCGAGGCCGTACGCGAGATGCTGATGACGATCGATCTGCAGCGCGAGATGCTGCAGGTACGTGAAGACATGGGTGCGACGCGTTCAGAGACCAAGATCAAGCGGCTTTCCAAGCGCCTGAAATTGGTGGAATCGTTCATCGAGTCAGGCAACAAGCCTGAGTGGATGGTCCTGACCGTGTTACCGGTACTGCCGCCCGATCTGCGCCCGCTGGTGCCGCTCGACGGTGGTCGTTTCGCGACCTCCGATCTGAACGATCTGTACCGTCGCGTCATCAACCGTAACAACCGCCTGCGTCGCCTGCTGGAACTCAATGCGCCGGACATCATCGTGCGCAACGAAAAACGCATGCTGCAGGAATCGGTTGACGCGCTGCTCGATAACGGCCGTCGCGGTCGCGCCATTACCGGTACGAACAAGCGTCCGCTGAAATCACTGGCAGACATGATCAAAGGCAAGCAGGGCCGCTTCCGCCAGAACCTGCTTGGCAAGCGTGTCGATTACTCCGGCCGTTCGGTCATCGTGGTTGGCCCGACGCTGCGCCTGCACCAGTGCGGTCTGCCGAAGAAAATGGCGCTTGAGCTCTTCAAACCGTTTATTTTCTCCAAGCTGCAACTGCGTGGCGAAGCAACGACCATCAAAGCGGCGAAGCGCCTTGTTGAGCGCGAAGGTCCGGAAGTCTGGGACATCCTTGAAGAGGTCATTCGGGAACATCCGGTCATGCTTAACCGCGCGCCGACCCTGCACCGTCTTGGCATTCAGGCGTTCGAGCCGGTTCTGATTGAAGGTAAGGCTATCCAGCTGCACCCGCTGGTCTGTACTGCGTTCAACGCTGACTTTGACGGCGACCAAATGGCCGTGCACGTACCGTTGTCTATCGAAGCGCAGCTGGAAGCGCGCGCGTTGATGATGGCATCGAACAATATTCTGTCACCGGCTAACGGCGATCCGATCATCGTGCCATCGCAGGACGTTGTACTGGGTCTGTATTACATGACCCGCAACAAAGTGAATGCGAACGGCGAGGGCATGTTGTTCTCAGACGTCGACGAAGCCCGTCGTGCGTACGAGAACGGTGTGGTCGAACTGCAGGCGCGCGTCAAAGTACGCGTACCGATGCACGAGTTGGACAGCGAAGGTGAAGTCGCCTCGCGGGTCGAGATCGTTGAAACCACCGTCGGTCGTGCGTTGTTGTCAACGCTGTTGCCGAAGGGGCTGTCATTCGACGTCATCAATCGTGACATGACGAAGAAAGCGATCTCCAACACGATCAATGCTTGCTACCGCAACCTCGGCCTGAAAAAGACCGTCGTGTTCGCGGATCGCCTGATGTACACGGGTTTCCGGTTCGCAACGATCGCGGGTATTTCAATCGGCGTAAACGACATGGTTGTGCCGGAATCGAAAGAATCGATTTTGGCGAGCGCTGAAGCCGAAGTGAAAGAGATTCAGGATCAGTATTCGTCCGGTCTCGTCACCGAGGGTGAGCGTTACAACAAGGTCGTCGATATTTGGTCGCGTACGAATGACCAGATTGCCAAGGCGATGATGGACAAGCTCGGCTCTGAGACCGTCATCGACTCCAAGGGCGATGAAGTTGACCAGGAATCGTTTAACTCGATTTACATGATGGCCGACTCCGGTGCTCGTGGTTCTGCCGCGCAGATTCGTCAGCTCGCTGGTATGCGAGGCCTGATGGCCAAGCCGGATGGCTCGATCATCGAGACGCCAATTACGGCTAACTTCCGCGAGGGTCTGGACGTACTGCAGTACTTCATCTCGACTCACGGCGCTCGTAAGGGTCTGGCTGATACCGCACTGAAAACCGCGAACTCGGGTTACCTGACCCGTCGTCTGGTCGACGTTGCCCAGGATCTGGTGGTGACTGAGGTTGATTGCGGAACTCAGCAAGGCGTGTCGATGTCGCCGTTGGTTGAAGGCGGCGACGTTGTAGAACCCTTGCGCGAACGCGTACTGGGTCGTGTCGTTGCGCAGGCAGTGCTTATTCCGGGCACTGACAAAGTTGCATTCGACGCTGGCACCATGCTGGATGAAGCCGCTGTTTCGCGCCTTGAAGACCTGTCTATCGATCAGGTCTGGGTACGTTCGCCGATTACCTGTGAAATTCGCTACGGCGTTTGTGCACAGTGCTACGGTCGCGACCTGGCCCGCGGTACTCGCATTAACATCGGCGAGGCTGTCGGTGTTATCGCGGCACAGTCGATTGGTGAGCCGGGCACACAGCTGACCATGCGTACCTTCCATATTGGTGGTGCGGCATCTCGTTCGGCAGCGGTCAACTCGATCGAAATCAAGAACAACGGCATCGTCAAGCTCAACAACATCAAGACCGTCGTGAACAAGGACAGCCACCTTGTGGCTGTATCCCGTTCCGGTGAGATCTCGGTTATCAACGAGCACGGTCGTGAGCGTGAGCGCTACAAGGTGCCTTACGGTGCAACCATTACGGCGCAGGACAGTGACAAAGTCACCCAGGGCCAGGTTGTCGCAAACTGGGATCCGCATACTCACCCGGTTGTCACCGAGGTGTCAGGCTACCTGCACTTTGAAGACTTTGAAGACGGCATCACCGTTAGCGAGCAGATCGACGAATTCACCGGTCTGACCAGCATCGTGGTACTCGATCCGAAAGCGCGTGGCGGCAGTGGCAAGGACTTGCGTCCAGTTGCCAAGCTGGTCAACTCGGAAGGTGTCGAGCTTTGCTTTGCCAACACGGACATTCCGGCGGTTTACGCTTTGCCGGCCGGCGCGATTATCTCGATGTCCGACGGTGCCGAGGTTCAGGTTGGTGACGTCATCGCACGTATCCCGCAGGCGTCTTCGAAGACCCGTGACATCACCGGTGGTTTGCCGCGTGTTGCCGACTTGTTCGAAGCCAGAAAGCCGAAAGAACCGGCAATCATGGCGGAGTACTCGGGTACGGTCAGCTTCGGCAAGGAAACCAAGGGCAAGCGTCGTCTCGTTATTACGGACGAAGCGGGCGAGAGTCATGAGGAGCTGATTCCGAAGTGGCGCCATCTGAACGTGTTTGAGGGTGAGCAGGTCGCGGCCGGTGAAGTTATTGCCGACGGCGAACCGAACCCGCATGACATACTCAGGCTGCGTGGCGTCGAAGAGCTGTCCGATTACCTCGTACGCGAGATTCAGGACGTTTACCGGCTACAGGGCGTGAAAATCAACGACAAGCACATCGAGGTGATTATTCGCCAGATGCTCAGAAAAGTGCTGGTCGTCGATCCGGGTGAAAGCAGCTTCTTGCGCGCGGAACAGCTCGACAAGGCGCGTGCGCTGGAAGTTCAGGAGCAGCTTGCCGCTCAGAACAAAGACAACCTGACCTACGAGCCGATGTTGCTGGGTATTACCAAGGCATCGCTGGCGACCGAATCCTTTATTTCCGCAGCCTCGTTCCAGGAAACGACCCGCGTGCTCACAGAAGCCGCTGTTCGGGGACTGAAAGACGATCTGCGCGGCCTGAAGGAGAACGTCATTGTCGGTCGCCTGATACCGGCCGGTACCGGTTTCGCGCACCACGCCGAGCGGCGCCGGACGCGCGAACAGGATTTCGCCGACCAGTTGAAAGAGCTTGAAGACAAGGGTGTGGCTGCAGTGGCGGAAGCTGCCGCAGCGGACGCGGCGGCGGCAGAAGCCGATGGCAGCGAGAGTGAGGCGGCGTCCGAGGAAACCTCGGCAGCCGAATAGCAGGACCGTGTGGCCTGCCAGCAGCGGAACGCTGTCGGCAGGCCGCTTGACACCTGCTCGCGGGCATCAATACAATGCCCGCCCTTACTCAAACGGGCCCGCTGCCGGCGGGCCCTATGTTTACGGGCGTGAACGACGCAAGATCCTGATCTTTTTGGGGTTCAGCGCGGCCACGCCGGCCTTGCAGGTCGCCGGGTAACAGGGCGGGCTGCGGGCTGTTGTGCGTGAAACGGCACATGATGACTATCTTTTAATAGACGACAGAGAAGAGACAAGGCCTATGGCCACTACAAATCAACTAGTTCGCAACCCGCGTTCGGTCAAAGCGGCAAAAAGCGGTGTACCAGCGCTTGAGGGCTGCCCTCAGAAGCGTGGCGTATGTACCCGTGTTTACACCACGACGCCGAAGAAACCTAACTCGGCCATGCGCAAAGTGGCTCGTGTTCGCCTGACCAATGGTTTTGAAGTCACCAGTTACATCGGTGGTGAAGGCCATAACCTGCAAGAGCACTCGGTCGTGCTGATTCGCGGCGGTCGTGTAAAAGATCTGCCGGGTGTGCGTTATCACACTGTTCGCGGCACGCTCGATTGCGCTGGCGTTGGCGACCGTCGTCAAGGCCGTTCCAAGTACGGCGCGAAGCGGCCCAAGTCGTAGTTCTTGTTGCGGGCCGTCTGTACGACGGACTGCGACGAGCAACACGCTGACCCAAGGCCAAGACTAATCCTCCCCGGGCTGGTTCCCGGGCACGAAAGAGACTAACCATGTCAAGAAGAACACAGGCCCCGAAACGCCACATCCTGCCGGACCCCAAGTACGGTAGTGACCTGCTTGCCAAGTTCATGAACATGATCATGAATGACGGTAAAAAGTCGGTCGCTGAGCGCATTATTTATGGCGCATTGGACCGTATTACCGAAAAGGCAGCGGCGGATGCCGACAAGCCGCTGGAAGTTCTGGAGCTCGCGCTCGAGAACGTCAAGCCTGTGGTCGAGGTAAAATCTCGCCGCGTTGGTGGTGCTACCTACCAGGTGCCCATCGAAGTTCGTCCGGCTCGTCGCCAGACACTGGCTATGCGTTGGGTTATCGAAGCCGCGCGCAAGCGCAGCGAGAAGTCCATGGCGCATCGACTGGCTCATGAACTGATGGAAGCAGCAGAGAATCGCGGCACCGCGGTGAAGAAGAAAGAAGACACGCACCGTATGGCCGAGGCAAACAAGGCGTTTTCGCACTACCGTTGGTAGTCGCTGACCCGTATCTGTCTTTTCCAGGTTTATTCCCGTGCCCCGCACAACTCCTATCGATCGTTATCGCAACATCGGCATCATGGCTCACATTGATGCGGGCAAAACGACAACGACCGAGCGGGTACTGTTCTACACCGGCGTATCGCACAAGATAGGTGAGGTTCATGATGGCGCTGCCGTTATGGACTGGATGGAGCAGGAGCAGGAACGCGGGATTACGATTACCTCCGCGGCGACCACCTGCTTCTGGCAGGGAATGGATAAGCAGTTCGAACAGCACCGCATCAATATTATTGATACGCCGGGGCACGTTGATTTCACGATTGAAGTTGAACGCAGTCTGCGGGTGCTTGACGGTGCTGTGACCGTACTGTGTTCGGTTGGCGGTGTTGAGCCGCAAACGGAAACGGTCTGGCGGCAGGGTAATAAGTACCACGTTCCGCGCATGATCTTTGTGAACAAGATGGATCGTGCCGGCGCGGATTTTCTGCGGGTGGTGGAGCAAGTCAAGGCGCGGCTCGGCGCAAACCCAGTGCCGGTGCAGTTGCCGATCGGCGCTGAAGAGAACTTCGAGGGCGTCGTCGACCTGATCCGCATGCAGGCTATTTACTGGGACGCGGACAACATGGGCATGACCTATGAGGCGCGGGAAATTCCGGAGTCGCTGCAAGCGGCGGCCAATGAATGGCGTGGACGCATGGTCGAGGCAGCGGCCGAGGGTTCTGAGGTACTGCTTGAGAAGTACCTCGGCGACGGTGAGTTGTCGGAAGACGAGATACGCCTGGGCTTGCGCACGCGCACGCTGAAGAACGAAATTGTGCCGACCTTGTGCGGTTCGGCATTTAAGAACAAGGGCGTGCAAGCAATGCTCGACGCGGTCGTCCACTTCATGCCGTCACCGGCGGATGTACCCGCGATCACGGGCTTGCTTGAGGACGAAACGGAAGGCGAACGGCACCCGGACGACAAAGAACCGTTTGCGGCGCTGGCGTTCAAGATTGCTACCGACTCGTTTGTCGGCAACCTGACGTTCTTCCGGGTTTACTCCGGGGTGCTGAGTTCGGGCGATACGATTTACAACCCGATCAAGGGCAAGAAGGAGCGCATCGGCCGAATTTTGCAGATGCACTCCAACGATAGGCAGGAGATCAAGGAAGTGCGGGCTGGAGACATCGCCGCTGCCGTTGGTCTTAAAGACGTTACAACCGGCGACACGCTGACCGACCCGAAGGCGATTATTACGCTCGAACGCATGGAGTTCCCGGAACCGGTGATCTCTGTAGCGGTTGAGCCGCGCACGACGGCTGACCAGGAAAAAATGGGCGTTGCGCTGCAGAAGCTGGCTAAAGAGGATCCGTCATTTCGGGTTCATACCGACGAAGAATCGGGCCAGACGATTATTTCCGGCATGGGCGAGCTGCATCTCGACATCATCGTTGATCGGATGAAGCGCGAGTTCAAGGTTGATGCCAATGTCGGCAAGCCACAGGTGGCTTACCGCGAGACCATTCGCAAGACGGTCGAGCAGGAAGGCAAGTTTGTGCGCCAGTCCGGCGGTCGTGGTCAGTACGGTCACGTATTCCTGCGCATCGAGCCGCAGGAAGTCGGGGCAGGCTACGAATTCGTCAATGCGATCGTTGGCGGGGTAGTGCCGCGGGAGTACATCGGCGCCGTCGATAAAGGCGTGCGCGAACAAATGGAAAACGGCGTTATAGCTGGTTACCCACTGGTGGATTGTAAAGTTACTTTGTACGACGGTTCTTATCACGACGTTGACTCCAGCGAAATGGCGTTTAAGATCGCTGGCTCCATGGGGTTTCGTGACGGTGCGTTGAATGCAAGTCCGGTACTGCTTGAGCCGGTCATGAAGGTGGAAGTCGTCACGCCGGAAGATTACATGGGCGACGTTATGGGCGACCTGAGCCGTCGCCGCGGCGTGCCGCAGGGCATGGATGACTCGCCTTCAGGCAAGGTTATTCGCGCCGAAGTGCCGCTGGCCGAGATGTTCGGATACGCGACCGACCTGCGCTCAATGAGCCAGGGGCGGGCCGTGTATACCATGGAATTTGAGAAATACGCCGAGGTGCCGAACAACGTCGCCGAATCGGTCCTTAGAAAGGCAAGTTGATTGCGCGACGATTCGTCGTTATGCGTACATGAATTCAAAGAAAACTCAGGAATTGGGATTTAGTTATGTCCAAAGCAAAGTTTGAAAGAAACAAGCCCCACGTAAACGTAGGCACGATTGGTCACGTAGATCATGGCAAGACGACGTTGACGGCGGCGCTGACGAAAGTAATGGCAGAGACTTACGGTGGTGAAGTTTCAGCCTACGATCAGATTGACAATGCTCCTGAGGAGCGTGAGCGCGGTATTACGATTGCGACGGCGCACGTTGAGTACGAGAGTGAGAACCGTCATTACGCGCACGTTGACTGCCCGGGACACGCGGATTACGTGAAGAACATGATCACGGGTGCGGCGCAGATGGACGGCGCAATCCTGGTGGTAAGCGCGGCTGACGGCCCGATGCCGCAGACCCGCGAGCACATCCTTCTGGCCCGCCAGGTAGGCGTGCCGTACATCGTGGTTTACCTGAACAAGGCTGACCAGGTTGATGACGAAGAGCTGCTGGAGCTGGTTGAGATGGAAGTGCGTGATCTTCTGTCGACCTACGAGTTCCCGGGCGACGACACCCCGATCGTCACGGGTTCAGCGCTGAAGGCCTTCGAAGGCGACGCGTCTGACATCGGTGTACCGTCGGTGGTTAAGCTGGTTGAAGCGATGGACAGCTACATTCCGCAGCCAGAGCGTGCGATTGACGGCGATTTCCTGATGCCGGTGGAGGACGTGTTCTCTATCTCGGGTCGAGGCACGGTAGTCACCGGTCGAATCGAGCGCGGCATCGTGAAAGTGGGTGATGAAATCGCGATCGTAGGTATCAAGGACACGTTGAAGACGACCTGCACAGGCGTTGAGATGTTCCGCAAGCTGCTTGACCAGGGTCAGGCAGGCGACAACGTGGGCGTTCTGTTGCGCGGCACGAAGCGCGAAGAAGTGGAGCGCGGTCAGGTACTGGCGAAGCCAGGCTCGATCACGCCGCACACCAAGTTCGAAGCTGAGGTCTACATTCTGAGCAAGGACGAGGGCGGTCGCCACACGCCGTTCTTCAAGGGCTATCGTCCGCAGTTTTACTTCCGTACGACGGACGTAACGGGCGCGTGCGAACTGCCGGAAGGCACCGAGATGGTGATGCCGGGCGACAACGTGCAGATGGTCGTTGAGCTGATTGCCCCGATCGCAATGGAAGACGGGCTGCGATTTGCAATCCGCGAAGGTGGCCGTACGGTCGGCGCCGGTGTGGTTGCTAAAGTTATTGAGTAATGCACGAAGGCGTCAGGCTCTAAGCAGAGCCTGACGCCAACTGCTTTAAAGCTGGAATTTTCACCAGGCGAAGCAGAACGCAAACAACCATTTCCAACGCCGCTGGTGGCGCTGGATCAAGAGAACTTAGAGACATGGCTACTAACCAAAACATCAGAATCCGGCTGAAAGCGTTCGATCATCGCCTGATTGACAACTCTGCCCGCGAAATCGTGGACACGGCGAAGCGCACTGGCGCGACCGTTAAAGGCCCGATTCCGCTGCCGATGAAAATGGAGCGTTTCACGATCCTGATTTCACCGCACGTGAACAAAGACGCGCGGGATCAGTACGAGATCCGCACCCACAAGCGCTTGATGGACATCATGGATCCGACGGACAAGACCGTTGATGCGTTGATGAAGCTTGAGTTGCCAGCGGGCGTCGACGTTCAAATAAAACTGAATTAGTTTCGACTGGGTAATGTACCAGTCCTCCCTTTGGGAGGCTGGTGAATACCGGGTTCGGTGGGTCGTGCTGGATAGAGAGCTACGGCGGACTGAGTCATAACGGTCAGATTTTCAAGCTTCTCAGACTGGCGATTGCACGCTTAATCGGGTGTTCTTGCTGGTCGGTTCTGTCAGACATAGGCATAACCATCACGCAGTAAAATGTGGGGCAGGGCTTTTATTTCTCGCCCCGCAGTAAGTCAGCCAATTTGTGACCCGAAAGGCCTTGCTAAGCAAAGCAACGTGGGTATAATGGCTGGCTCGACTGGGCTTGGCCGCTCCGGGAATGGGCCAGGTTCAAAAAAAGCGTCACACGGTCTCGACCTTGTGGCGCTTAATGTTAGGTCGCCAGATAACCCGACGGCGTACTCGGCAAATCCCGGGCAGCCGGTCTAGTACCGGATTCAGGGTCAGCTCCAGAGCATCGAATCCAAGGATTCGCGCGACAGCTGGCCCTTTCGTGTGTTTGAGAGATACGCGAAAAGGCAGTTACGGCCAATCGAAGTCGTAACGGTGAAGATAATTGTAGATAGCGAAAACCGTTTATTAGAGGCGCTGACCAATCGAAGTCGGTGCGAGGTTTTAGAAATGACAATGGGTATTGTTGGCCGCAAAAGCGGCATGACACGTATCTTTACGGAAGACGGTGTTTCCATACCGGTAACCGTGATTGAAGCGCAACCGAACCGCATCACCCAGGTGAAGTCTGTGGATGTCGATGGTTATTCTGCATTGCAGGTAACCGCTGGCAGCCGTCGTGCATCCCGGGTACGTAAGTCTGCTGCAGGCCACTTCGCCGCTGCGAAGGTTGAGGCTGGCGATATCGTGACTGAATTCCGTCTGGACGGTACAGAAGGCGAATTCGCGCTGGGCGGCGAGCTCAAAGTGGATATGTTCGAGGCGGGCCAGAAGGTCGACGTCATCGGCACCACGATTGGTAAGGGCTTTGCCGGCACCATCAAGCGCCACAATTTCAGCATGCAGGATGCTACCCACGGTAACTCGCTGTCGCATCGTGCGCCGGGTTCCATTGGTCAAAACCAGACTCCAGGTCGCGTATTCAAAGGCAAGAAGATGGCTGGCCACATGGGTAACGTTCGCCGCACCGCACAGAGCCTTGAAGTGGTTCGCGTTGATGCGGAACGAAACCTGTTGTTGATCAAGGGCGCTGTCCCGGGTCACGCAGGCGGCAAGGTTATCGTTCAGCCGGCCGTCAAGTTCAAGAACAAGAGCAAGAACAAGGGAGCTGCATAATGAAGTTGAAGATGCAGGATAGCGGCTCCGTAGAAGTGGCTGATGCAGCGTTTGGCGTTGGGTATAACGAGGCACTTATTCACCAGGTAGTAACCGCATTTCTGGCTGGCGCGCGTGCCGGTACTAAAGCGCAGAAGAATCGCGCGGCAGTACGTGGTGGTGGCGCGAAGCCTTGGCGGCAGAAAGGCACCGGCCGTGCCCGTGCCGGTACGATTCGCAGCCCGATTTTCGTGGGTGGTGGTCGTGCATTTGCTGCGGTACCGCGGGATCACAGCAAGAAAGTGAATCGCAAGATGTACCGTGCTGCATTGCGCTCGGTCTTCTCTGAGCTGGTTCGCCAGGATCGGCTCGTTGTAACCGAAGAGATTCGGCTGGATGCGCCAAAGACCAAAGACATGGTCGCCTTGCTGAAAAAGCATGACGTCGACAACGTGTTGGTGGTTAACGAGGCGTTTGACGAGAACGTATTTTTGTCTGTACGTAACTTGCCGAACGTTGGCATCTGCGATGCGGGCTCAATCGACCCGGTTGTGTTGTTGCGTTTCGAAAAGGTGCTGATTACGCTGCCGGCGCTGAAGCTGATTGAGGAGCGTTTGTCATGAGTCAGGCCTTACATCAAGAACGGCTGATGACGATTATCAAAGGTCCGCATCTCTCAGAGAAGAGCACCATCGTCGCTGAAGCGAGCAACCAGATCGTATTTCGTGTTCGTACGGATGCGAACAAAGCTGAGATCAAGAAAGCCGTCGAGCTGTTGTTCGAGGTTACTGTCGACAACGTCACCGTTGTGAACGTGCGCGGCAAAACTAAGCGTCACGGTCAGTCTTCGGGTCGTCGCTCGAGCTGGAAAAAAGCGTACGTGAAGCTGGCCGAAGGCAGTCAAATTGACTTCCTGGGCACCGAGTAAAGGTCGCTACGCGAAAAGGACACGGTAAAGAATCATGCCATTACATAAATCAAAACCGACATCGGCTGGTCGTCGCTTCCAAGTAGCGGTCAAGACGCCTGGTCTTCATAAGGGCAAGCCGCATGCGGCGTTGCTTGAGAAGAAGTCCAAGTCCGGTGGTCGTAATAACAACGGTCGCATTACGGTGCGCCATCACGGTGGTGGTCATAAGCAGCACTACCGTGTAATCGACTTTAAGCGTGACAAAGATGGAATCCCAGGTGTTGTAGAACGACTGGAATACGATCCGAATCGCAGCGCGCACATTGCGTTGATCAAGTACGCAGATGGCGAGCGCCGGTACATCCTGGCCGCTAAGCATCTGGAGCAAGGTACACCGGTTTCAAGCGGCGAAGATGCGCCGATCAAACCTGGCAATGCATTGTCACTGAAGAGCATTCCGGTTGGTACAACGGTGCACAACATTGAAATGAAGCCTGGCAAGGGTGGTCAGATTGCCCGCTCTGCCGGTGCCGGCGCGCAGCTGGCAGCTCGTGAAGGCGCTTACGCCACCTTGCGTTTGCGTTCCGGTGAAACACGTCGTGTGCACATTGATTGCCGTGCAACGGTAGGCGAAGTCGGACACGGCGAACATAACCTGCGCAAGCTCGGTAAGGCCGGTGCGAAACGCTGGCGCGGTGTACGACCGACGGTTCGTGGTGTTGCTATGAACCCGGTTGATCATCCGCACGGTGGTGGTGAAGGCCGCACCTCGGGTGGTCGTCACCCGGTGAGCCCGTGGGGTACGCCGACCAAGGGTTACAAGACACGTTCGAACAAGCGCACCGACAACATGATTATTCGTCGTCGGAAACGTAAGAAGTAGTCCCGTAAGAATTAAGTAAATCCAGCTACTAGCCAGGTTCAGATTTGGAAGTGCTGGGACAACGGAAATGACAGGAGCTGGTATCAAATGCCACGTTCAGTAAGGAAAGGCCCGTTCGTTGATGGGCATCTGGCCAAGAAAGTGACGGAAGCGTCGGCCAAGAATGACCGTCGCCCGATCAAGACCTGGTCGCGTCGATCAATGGTGCTGCCGGATATGGTTGGCCTGACGATCGCTGTGCATAACGGACGTCAGCATGTACCTATCCTGATTTCGGAAAACATGGTTGGTCACAAACTGGGTGAGTTCGCGGTAACGCGTACCTTTAAAGGTCACTCCGGCGACCGTAAGACCTAAGGAACTGAGATGTTAGTTGCAGCAACACTTCGATACGCACGCATTTCGCCACAGAAATGTCGCCTTATGGCTGACGCAATCCGTGGCAAGAGCGTTGATGAGGCAATCAGAACCCTCACGTTTACGCCGAAGAAAAGTGCGCAGATCGTGAAGAAGGTGCTCGAGTCGGCAATTGCCAACGCCGAGCACAATCATGGCGCTGATATTGATGAGCTTAAGGTCGCGACCATTGAAGTAAATGAAGCGCCCTCGCTCCGTCGCTACCGTGCTCGTGCGAAGGGTCGTGGCGCGCGCATTATCAAGCGCAACAGTCACATTACTATTCGCGTCGGCGACGAATAACGCGGGAATAAGCGAGAGAATCGTATGGGTCAGAAAGTACATCCAACAGGTATTCGACTTGGCATCGTCAAGGATTGGGCGTCCAAGTGGTACGCCGATTCCAAGACGTTCCCGGAATACATCAGCTCCGATCACAAGGTACGTGAGTACGTTAAGCAGAAGCTTAAGGATGCATCGGTAAGCCGTATTGCGATTGAACGTCCGGCGAAGAAGTTGAACATCACTATCTTCACTGCACGTCCAGGTATCGTCATCGGTAAGAAAGGCGAGGACATCGAGAAGCTGCGTGCAGAAGTGTCTTCACTGATCGGTATGAACGTCAATGATGTGCGTATCAATATCAATGAAGTTCGCAAGCCTGAAATGGATGCGCAACTCGTAGCAGAAGGCATTGCTCAGCAGTTGGAACGTCGCGTGATGTTTCGTCGTGCGATGAAGCGAGCTGTAACAAATACGATGCGTGTTGGTGCCGAGGGCATCAAAGTGAAAGTTGGTGGCCGTTTGAACGGTGCGGAAATAGCACGTTCAGAATGGTATCGCGAAGGTCGGGTACCGCTGCACACGCTGCGTGCGGACATCGACTACGGTTTTGCTGAGGCCCGTACAACGTACGGAATCATCGGCGTGAAAGTCTGGATATTCAAAGGCGAAGTCTTTGATAAGCCGGTTCCCGCTGCTGCACCTGCTGAAAAGCAGGAAGCTGCCGCTGGCGCTAGCTAAGCTCAGGACGGAACAATGTTACAGCCCAAGAGAACAAAATTCAGGAAGCAGATGAAAGGCCGCAATCGCGGTCTTGCGCAGCGCGGCAGCGACGTATCGTTCGGTACGTATGGTCTGAAAGCGACAGAGCGCGGTCGTCTGACGGCTAGGCAAATTGAAGCGGCACGTCGTGCAATGACGCGTCACATCAAGCGCGGTGGCAAGATCTGGATCCGGGTTTTCCCGGACAAGCCGATCACCAAAAAGCCGCTGGAAGTACGCCAGGGTAAAGGTAAGGGTAACGTCGAATACTGGGTCTGCCAGATCCAGCCAGGACGTGTCCTGTATGAGATGGAAGGTGTGACGGAAGAGATTGCGCGCGAGGCGTTTCGCCTGGCTGCCGCTAAGCTGCCGTTCCCGACCACGTTTGTTACGCGGACGGTGATGTGATGATAGCCAGCGAATTGCGTTCGAAGTCAGTAGTTGAACTTCAGGAAGAACTGGTCGCGTTGCGTCGCGAACAATTCAATCTGCGTATGCAGCAGTCGACCGGGCAGCTCAATCAGAATCATGAGCACGGCCGGGTTCGCAAAGACATAGCGCGCGTCAAGACGATCATCAACGAATTGTCGCGCCAAGGTGAGCAGAAATGAGTGAAGCAGCGAAGCCAGCTGACGCAAAGATCAAGCGGACGGTTACCGGCCGCGTTGTCAGCAACAAGATGGACAAGACAGTTTCCGTCTACATCGAACGCGTGATCAAGCACGAGACCTACGGCAAATACATCCGCCGCAGCTCGAAAGTGCTGGCGCACGATGAGTCGAATGACTGCAACGAAGGCGATCGGGTCGCAATCAGTGAGTGCCGCCCAATGTCCAAGCGTAAAGCCTGGCAGGTCGTAAATATTATTGAACGTGCTGTGCAAGACAAATAGCGCGCTCCAGTAAATACGTATTAATAAAGTTTGATTGACGGAATACAGCCATGATTCAGATGCAGACAGTTCTGGATGCCGCCGATAACTCGGGTGCACGACGCGTGCAGTGCATCAAGGTGCTGGGCGGATCAAAACGCCGCTACGCTGCCGTTGGCGATGTGATCAAAGTCAGTGTTAAAGACGCGATCCCACGCGGCAAAGTGAAAAAAGGCGAGGTCTACAACGCCGTCGTCGTACGTACCCGTAAGGGTGTGCGGCGTTCGGATGGCTCTCTGATTCGATTCGACGGCAATGCAGCAGTGCTGCTGAATGCACGCCTCGAACCGATTGGTACTCGCATCTTCGGCCCGGTGACTCGCGAACTGCGAACCAGCCGGTTCATGAAGATCATCTCACTGGCGCCGGAAGTGCTGTAAGCGCTTAAGCGAATAAGGTCAGGAACAGATGAACAAGATTAAGAAAGGCGACGAAGTTATCGTCACTACAGGTAAGGACAAGGGCCGTCGTGGCACCGTCCTTCAGGTATTTGCGGACGATCGGCTGCTGGTTGAGGGCATTAACGTCGCCAAGAAGCACCAGAAGGGTAATCCGAATATGGGTGTTGAGGGTGGCATTGTCGATAAGACCATGCCGATCAATATTTCGAACGTTCTGGTGTTTAACCCGAAGACGAAGAAAGGCGAACGCGTCGGCTTCAAGGTTACGGACGGCGAAAAAGTCCGGGTATTCCGCAAGAGCGGCGAACCGGTAGACCTTTAAGAACGCCAACGAACAGTGTCATGCGAACTTAATTAGTGAGTTCGCACCAGGTGGATTTAGAAATGGCCAGATTGCAGGAACAGTACAAAGCAGAGTTGCACGATCAGATCCAGAAGAAGCTGGGTGTTGAGAATGCAATGGAAGTGCCGCGGATCACGAAGATCACGCTGAACATGGGCGTGGGCGAAGCTGTGGCCGACAAGAAGATTCTTGATAACGCGGTCAGAGACATGGAAATGATTGCCGGGCAGAAGGCGGTTCGTACGCTGGCTCGCAAATCCGTGGCTGGCTTCAAGATTCGCGACGGTTACCCGATTGGTTGCAAGGTAACCCTGCGCCGCGAACGTATGTACGAGTTCCTTGATCGTCTGGTGAACATTGCCATTCCGCGTATCCGCGATTTCCGGGGTCTTAACCCGAAGTCGTTTGATCGTCAGGGTAACTACAGCATGGGTGTTTCCGAGCAGATTATTTTCCCGGAAATCAATTACGACCAGATTGACGCAATCCGCGGTATGGATATCACGATATCCACCACGGCACGTAATCCGGCGGAAGGACGGGCGCTGCTTGAAGCGTTCAACTTCCCCTTCAAGAAGTAAGAGACGGAACTATGGCGAAGAAGTCCATGATCATGCGCGAGCTGAAGCGAGAAAAGCTTGCTGCACGCTACGCGAAGAAACGCGCTGCCTTGAAAGAAACGATTCGTAGTCCGAAGACGAGCGATGACGAACGTGCCGCGGCTCAAACGAAACTGAATGCGTTGCCACGTGATTCGAGTTCCAGCCGTAAGCGTAATCGTTGTTCGATCACCGGCCGACCGCACGGCGTTTATCGCAAGTTCGGCCTCGGGCGAAACAAGCTGCGTGAAGCAGCAATGAAAGGTGAAATTCCGGGCCTGACCAAGGCGAGTTGGTAGGCGGAGATAGAAAATGAGTATGACTGATCCCATTTCTGACATGTTGACCCGTATTCGTAACGGTCAGCATGCCCGCAAGACCAGCGTCTCTATGCCTGGTTCCAAAGCGAAAGCTGCTTTGGCCAAGGTGTTACAGGACGAAGGTTATATAGGCAAGTTCAGCGACGAAGGCGAAGCAGCCAGCAGAACGCTGACGATTGAGCTTAAGTATTTTGAAGGCTCGCCTGTGATTGAGCGCATTCAACGCGTCAGTAAGCCCGGCTTGCGGATATTCCGCGGCAAAGAAGATCTGCCGAAGGTTATTGGCGGTCTGGGTGTTGCCATCGTATCGACTTCGGCCGGCATGATGAGTGATCGCGAGGCGCGTGCCAAAGGTATCGGCGGTGAGGTGATGTGCGTCGTTTCCTGATGCATGTCACACGCTGAATAACGAGTTACGACTATGTCCAGAATTGCAAAATATCCCGTTGATCTGCCGAAAGGCGTGGAGTTCAACTTGAGCGGCACGACCGTTACCGTCAAAGGCGGTAAAGGAAGTCTGTCGATGGAACTGAACTCGGAAGTTGAGTTGGTTCAGGAAGGTAGCCAGGTTACGGCGAAGCCACGATCTGGTTCGCGTTTCGCGGTAGCCATGTCCGGCACCGTGCGCGCGCTACTGGCGAACATGACCCACGGGGTATCGGAAGGCTTTGAGAAAAAGCTGGAGTTGGTGGGTGTTGGTTATCGTGCAGCCGCGCAGGGCAAGAAACTGAACCTGACGCTTGGCTTTTCGCACCCGGTTGAATACCCGGTGCCAGAGGGCATCACCATCGAAACGCCGAGCCAGACCGAAGTATTGGTCAAAGGTGCAGACAAACAACAGGTAGGCCAGGTGGCTGCCGAGATTCGACGCTTCCGTCCGCCGGAGCCTTACAAAGGCAAGGGTGTCCGCTACGCTGATGAGCGCGTAGTGATGAAGGAAGCGAAGAAGAAATAAGGCGCTGTAAGCAGCTGTCTTTCAAAAAACGGACGAGAACGTCATGAAACTGGACAAGAAGCAAAATCGTCAGCGTCGTGCCCGCAAGGTACGCGCTCGCATCGCGGAGTTGGCTGTCAATCGCCTGACCGTGCACCGTACACCGCGGCATATTTATGCTCAGGTTATCGGGCCGGATGGCGGCACGGTACTGGCTGCCGCATCGACGGTGGAGCAGGACGTACGCAAGAATACCAAGAGCACCGGCAACACTGAGGCTGCTGCTATCGTAGGCGCGCGCATCGCAGAGAAAGCGAAGGCCGCCGGTATTGACACGGTTGCATTTGATCGCTCCGGGTTCCGCTATCACGGTCGCGTTAAAGCGCTGGCCGATGCGGCACGCGAAGCTGGACTGAAATTCTAAGAGATTAAGGATTGTTGGTAACCGCGAAGGCGGGCCGGGACAACACTATGGCAAGAAACGATCAAAATCAGAGTTCTGACGACCTTTTGGAAAAACTGGTCACCGTTAATCGCGTAGCGAAGGTGGTCAAGGGTGGTCGTCAGTTCGGTTTCACCGCGCTGACCGTGGTTGGTGATGGCAACGGCCGTGTAGGTTTCGGCTACGGCAAGGCACGCGAAGTGCCGATCGCAATTCAGAAAGCGATGCAGTCAGCCAGAAAAGACATGATCAAGGTCAACCTGAACGGCGACACGCTGCAGTACGCGAAGAAAGGCCGCCACGGTGCGACCTACGTGTACATGCAACCTGCCTCGGAAGGTACTGGCGTAATTGCCGGTGGTGCGATGCGCGCTGTATTTGAGTGCGCCGGTGTTCGCAACGTGCTTGCCAAGAGTTACGGCTCGCGCAACCCGATCAACGTAGTACGCGCAACGATCAGTGCGTTAAAAGAGATACATTCGCCGCGATCAATCGCGGCCAAACGCGGCAAGAAGGTAAAAGAGATCCTGGCCTGATATTTGGCTGCCGCTCGGATAGATTTTTAAACGGATTAGAACGATGGCGAACCCCAAGCAATTGAAAGTGACGCTCACGAAAAGCCGGTTTGGCCGGTTGAAGAGCCACAGAGCGTGTGTCGCTGGTCTAGGCCTGCGCAAGATTCGTCAGAGCGTGACCGTGTTGGATACGCCTGAGAATCGCGGGATGATCAATAAGGTTTCGTACCTCGTATCAGTTGAGGAAGTGTGACATGCGTCTGAACGACATTAGCCCGGCAAAGGGTTCCAAGCCTGTAGGCAAACGCCTGGGCCGTGGACATTCCGCAGGCCAGGGTAAGACCTCCGGCCGAGGCGTCAAAGGTCAGCACGCGCGTTCCGGCGGCTACCACAAGGTTGGCTTCGAAGGCGGCCAGATGCCTTTGCAGCGTCGTTTGCCGAAGGTTGGCTTTAACTCGCGGATGGCGGCTAATACCGCGGAGCTGCGTTTGCACGAGCTCGCGCTGGTGAAAGACGACGTCGTTGACATGGACGCGCTGAAGAAAGCAGGCCTGGTGCCGGCTCGGGTGACCAAAGTCAAAGTAATTTTGTCAGGCAAGATTGAAAAAGCAGTCAAGACTCAGGGTCTGGCTGTTACCAAAGGTGCCCGCGCTGCGATTGAAGCAGCTGGCGGCAGCATCGAAGCTTAAGCGAAGACACGAGAACTGTAATGGCCAAGAAGCCGACCACTAACAATCAGGCAGCCGCGGCGAAATCCGCAGGAAAACTGGGCGAGCTCAAGTCTCGGCTGGCATTCCTCGTGGGCGCACTGATTGTCTTCCGCGCGGGTACTTTCATACCTGTACCGGGTGTGGATCCGGCCGCACTGGCGTCGTTCTTTGATCAGCAAGCCGGCAATATGCTCGCGCTGTTCAATATGTTCTCGGGTGGTGCGCTGGCGCGCTTCGGCATTTTCGCGCTCGGCATCATGCCGTATATTTCGGCCTCGATTATCATGCAGATGGCGAGCATGATCGTGCCGTCCCTGCAGCAGCTGCGTAAAGAGGGCGAGTCCGGTAAGCGGATGATTACCCAGTACACGCGCTATGGCACGGTCGGACTGTCGATGTTCCAGTCGGTAGCTGCTGCGTCCTGGCTGCAGAGTCAACCGGGGGTCGTGGTTAACCCGGGCATGGCGTTCCTTATTACCGCGTGTATCACGCTGGTAACCGGCACGATGTTCCTGATGTGGCTCGGTGAGCAGATCACGGAACGCGGTGTGGGTAACGGTATTTCGATGATCATTCTTGCTGGTATCGTCGCGGGCTTGCCTGCTGCGGTTGCCGGAACGGCTGAGCTGGTTCGCAGCGGCCAGATGTCATCGATTACGGCTATCCTGTTATTGCTTGGCGGCATCGCGGTCACGATTTTCGTGGTCTACATGGAACGTGCGCAACGGCGCATTACTGTGAATTACGCAAGGCGGCAACAGGGGCGCAAGATGTTCGCCGCGCAAAGCACGCACTTGCCGTTCAAGATCAACATGTCGGGTGTTATTCCGCCGATTTTCGCGTCCAGTATCCTGTTATTCCCTGCCACCATCGCACAGTTCTTTGGTCAGGCGGCGGAGCCTAATGCGGCACAACGCGCATTGCAGACTCTCGGTGCCAATCTCGGACCGGGTCAGCCGATTTACGTGCTGCTGTACGGCGCGATGATTATTTTCTTCTGCTTCTTTTATACGGCGCTGGTCTTCAACTCGAAGGACACGGCGGACAATTTGAAGAAGTCAGGAGCATTTGTTCCGGGTATCCGGCCAGGTGCACAAACAGCTGAATACATTGATCGGGTGCTGACGCGCCTGACATTCTGGGGCGCCTTGTACGTTGCTGGCGTTTGCTTGTTACCGGAGATATTCCGGATGTTCTACCCGAGCATTCCGTTCAACTTTGGTGGTACGTCGCTCCTGATTTTGGTTGTCGTAACAATGGATTTCATGTCGCAGATGCAAGCTCATGCAATGAGTCATCAGTACGAGGGCATGATGCAAAAGGCCAATCTGCGGAACTACGGTCGCAGTGGTTCGGTTCGCTGATTCGTCGGCGGTATTGGGAGAGCGCTCATGAAAGTTAGAGCATCAGTTAAGAAAATGTGCAGAAACTGTAAGGTCATTCGCCGCAACGGTGTTGTACGAGTGATCTGTACGTCAGACGCTCGTCATAAGCAGCGTCAGGGCTAACAGAAAGGTAACTCAAGTGGCTCGTATAGCAGGCATAAACATACCGCTGAATAAGCACGTCGTGATCGCATTGACGTCTATTTACGGAATTGGCAGAACGCGCGCGAAGCAGATTTGCAACGCAGCGGGTGTTGCTCCCGAAACGCAAGTTAAAGACCTTGCGGAACCGGAAGTTGCAAAGATTCGTGACGCCGTTGGACATTTTGAAGTCGAGGGTGATCTTCGTCGTGAAACATCGATGAATATCAAGCGCTTGATGGATCTCGGTTGTTACCGTGGCATTCGTCATCGCCGTGGACTTCCGTTACGTGGCCAGCGTACCCGGACCAATGCGCGTACCCGTAAGGGCCCGCGTCGTCCGATCAAGCGATAAGGTTTTTTTAATTCCCGTACCGCTGCCGGCGTACGTGGCTTACAAACCGTAAGTCAGGGCTGGCGCAGGCATAGGGAAGAACAGAGCATTTATAGACATGGCAGATACGAAAACTAAGAAGAAGGTTAAAAAGCATGTGCTCGACGCAATCGCGCACATTCATGCTTCCTTCAATAACACGATCATTACGATCACCGATCGGCAGGGCAATGCGCTTTCCTGGGCGACGGCTGGTGGCTGTGGTTTTCGTGGCTCTCGTAAGTCGACACCGTTTGCTGCACAGGTAGCCTCTGAGAAGGCTGGTCGTGCTGCATTGGAATTCGGTGTGAAGAACGTCGACGTTCGAGTACGTGGGCCAGGTCCAGGTCGCGAATCCGCAGTGCGAGCTTTGAACTCGCTCGGTTTTCGCATTCAGAGCATCGAGGATGTAACCCCGATTCCGCATAACGGCTGTCGTCCGCCGAAAAAACGCCGCGTGTAGAGGCTTAGGTAATGGCAAGATATCTCGGACCAAAATGTAAACTGTCGCGCCGCGAAGGCACGGATCTGTTTCTTAAGAGCGGCATACGTCCGCTCGAGTCGAAGTGCAAGCTGGACGTCCCGCCTGGCGGCGCCGCTCAGCGTCGACCGCGCCTGTCGGACTACGGTCTGCAGCTGCGTGAGAAGCAGAAACTGCGTCGCATGTACGGTGTACTTGAGCGACAGTTCCGCAACTACTACAAGAAAGCCGCCCGTTTGAAGGGTTCGACAGGTGAAAACCTGTTGAGTCTGCTCGAAGGTCGTCTGGACAACGTCGTCTACCGGATGGGTTTTGCGTCAACACGCGCAGAAGCTCGTCAACTCGTAAGCCATAAAGGCATCGAAGTTAACGGTCAGGTGGTCAATATTCCTTCGCTGCAACTGAATGCTGGTGACACCATCGGAATTCGTGAGAAAGCGAAGAAGCAACTTCGCATCCAAAGCGCGCTCGAAATTTCCGGTCAGGTCGGTTTGCCTGATTGGGTCGATGTGGATGTGAAGAAGATGGCAGGTGTACTGAAATCGTTGCCGGCGCGGGAAGATATCCTGCCGGACATCAACGAGAACCTGGTCGTCGAGCTGTACTCGAAATAGTCAGGAGGGTAGTAACCCATGCAGGGATCTGTGAACGAATTTTGAAACCGCGCGTTGTAAAAGTCACGCCGGTGGACAAGTTGCACGCCAAAGTGACGATCGAGCCGTTTGAACGCGGTTACGGTCATACACTGGGCAATGCGCTGCGCCGAATTCTGCTCTCGTCTATGCCAGGAGCAGCAATTGTTGAAGCCGAGATTGAGGGCGTACTCCATGAGTACACCAGCATCGAGGGCGTCCAGGAGGACGTAGTCGACATTTTGCTGAACCTCAAGCAGGTCGCTGTGCAGATGCACAATCGGGAAACCGCTGAACTGCGTATCTCGAAGAAAGGCCCTGGCACGGTAACTGGCGCTGATATTCAACTCGATCATGACGTTGAAATCATGAATCCGGATATCGTGATCGCTACCCTGACGAAAGAAGGGCAGCTGAACGTGATCCTGAAAGTCGAGCGTGGCCGCGGCTACCGTCCGGCTACCCAGCGTCCGGCCTTCGAAGAACAGACTGGCCCGATTGGTCGGCTCATGCTGGATGCGTCGTTCAGCCCGGTACACCGGGTTACCTACGACGTTGAAGCGGCACGCGTTGAACAGCGTACCGACCTCGACAAGCTGATCATCGACATCGAGACCAACGGTACGATTGATCCGGAAGAAGCAATTCGCCGCGCCGGCAGCATTCTCAAAGACCAGTTGTCTGTCTTTGTTGATCTGCAGGGTCAGGAAGAAGGCACCGGTGCAACCGCTGAAAATCAGGTTGACCCGATCCTGCTGCGTCCGGTCGACGAACTTGAACTGACCGTACGTTCCGCGAACTGCCTGAAAGCCGAGAACATCATGTACATCGGTGATCTCGTTCAGCGCACAGAAGTTGAATTGCTGCGTACGCCGAACCTGGGCAAGAAGTCGCTGACAGAGATCAAGGAAGTACTGGAGGGCCACGGTTTGGGTCTCGGTATGCGCCTTGAAAGCTGGCCGCCGGCAAGCCTGCGTCCGGAGCACGACCTAGCGGTTTAAGCCCGTACGGTTGGATCATTGTTAATACAGTCGGAGCAGGTTTTCCTGCTCCTCGAAATTTGAAAGGCCCACGCCATGCGTCACAGAAAATCCGGTCGTAAACTCGGCCGCAACAGCTCTCATCGCAAAGCCATGTTTCGCAACATGGCGGCGTCGCTGCTGCGTCACGAAACGATCAAGACCACCCTGCCGAAAGCCAAAGAGCTGCGTCGGGTTGTAGAGCCGCTGATTACGCTCGCCAAGGAAGACGGCGTTGCGAATCGTCGTCTTGCGTTCGATCGACTGCGCGACAAGGAAGTTGTCGGTAAATTGTTCACGGATCTCGGTCCGCGATTCAAGGCGCGTCCTGGCGGTTACCTGCGTATTCTGAAAACCGGGCCGCGGCCGGGCGATGCGGCGCCGATGGCGATCGTACAGCTGGTCGATAAGCCGGTTACAGAGACCGGTGGCGACGAATAGTCGCTGCGACAAAAACACTTAAGAGCCGGGCATGGCCCGGCTTTTTTGTGCCTGCCGGAAACCGATGGCTGTTGCCAAATCGTGTTCGGCGCGCGCCTGCATGCCCAAGTGTTTGACATAAGAGCAGGACAAGGTGGCCCAGTAGCCTGTTCGCTGCTCCGACAACAGGCTCATACCTTGTTGAAAAAGAAAGGAAAAATCAGTTCCTGTAAACGGTGTGAATAACCGCACAGCATGCGCCGCACGCCTTCGTTACGGTTTGGACCTATTTGTTTCAAGCGACAAGGGCAGTGGCATGAGCAAGGACTTCAATGAGTGCGTGGTGTTGGGCAAGGACGCGTTTGACCCTGACGCCGTTTTTCTCGATGACATAGTCGACGACGAAGTACTGCCTTATCTCAGTCTCGCCGTCGACGGGTTGACTGATCGACTGGACGCAAGGAGCGGCAAGCTTGAGATGCGTCCGACCGATATAGCCGCCAATGATGTGATCAAGCCGTCCACCGCCTATCCGACCTCAGGTTTTGATCCGGAGCAGCTCGAGGTATACGGCTGGGAATCTTCGCTGTGGCGGAAGGTCATGGGCTACATCGGTTTCTAGTTCGCTGCCAGTATTTCTTTTCCACGCTCCCGTTGCCGGCTGTTGCAAATTGCCAGGCTGACAGCCTGAGTCAGCTGGCCACCCCGCCCAAGAGCTGAGCACGAGCAATGGAGACGGTATGCTGACCCGGAAAATTGGGTAGACTCTGCTCGTGGACGAATCCAACCCTTTCAGAAACAAGACGGTCATCATCACCGGTGGCTCGGCCGGCGTTGGCGCGGCTGTCGCCCGCCGCCTTGCGAAGCTTGGCGCGAATCTTGTGCTGGTTGCGAGAAACAAAAAAAACCTCGAGGTCATCGCGGAGGAACTGCGCCCGCAAACACGGGTGTTGCTTGTTGCGATGGACGTCTGCGATCCGGATGCCTGCGTTAATTTGTTCAAGAAAGCCGAGTACGAGTTCGAGTCGATTCACTTCCTGATCAACAATGCCGGCTACCACGCACGCGGGCCCTTGCTTCGGCAGACCCCGGATGACCTCGCGCAGATGATCGATGTGAATATCAAAGCACCGATTCTGCTGTGCCGCGCCGCCATTCCTTATCTTGAGAAGGCAGGTGGCGGCGCTATCGTAAACGTTGCGTCGCTTGCGGGTCGATTGCCATTGGCCAACGCCGCAACTTATTCGGCCAGCAAGTTTGCTTTGCGTGCATTTACATTTGGGCTTGGCGAGGAGTTGGCAGGAACCGGGATCAAGGTCGCGGCGGTGTCGCCCGGTCCTATCGATACCGGTTTTATTATGGACAACATCGACAATGTCGCCGACATCACCTTTTCACAGCCGCTAAGTACCGCGGATGAAGTGGCTGTCGAGATTCTGAAGCTCGCCGTTAATGACAAGCGCGAGCGATCCATGCCGCCGGCCAGCGGCTTGCTGACCCACGTTAATTACCTGTTCCCCGGTCTGGCCCGTCTGTTGCGGCCGTTGATGGAGCGCCGCGGCCGAGCCGTGAAGCGACAACTCAAAGAACAGATGCGGGCGAAAGCCGACAACGACTGAATACGCAATGCTCTTCAGCAAGGCGAAAGAATCCAACGGAGTACCCCATGGTTGAAAAGCTAAGTGATACGGATATTCATGCGCGGCTGCGTGACCTGCCTGGCTGGTCGTTGCATGACGGAAAGTTAACTCGGGAATTTCACTTCGCCAACTTTGTTGAGGCGTTTGGCTTCATGACCCGGGTTGCAATGGTGGCGGAGAAATCCAACCATCATCCCGAATGGTTCAACGTGTACAACAAGGTCAGGGTGCAGCTGACGACGCACGAGGCCAAAGGCATTTCCGAACGCGACTTTGCCCTTGCGGCAACGATGGACGAGCTTGCTCCGTAGCCGCGGACGCAGGTAACAGCCCGCGACCTGGGTACCAGCTGTCTTTGGGTTGCTAGCAAGCGCAGGGCTAATCTAAGACCAGCGAACGCGTCACGGGTCAGGTTTTCTGCGCCGTCGGCAAGTACCCGTACGTTGTCTTCAATGCGAATGCCACCGAACTTCTGCAGCCATTCGACTCGTTCCTGATTAACCATTTTGTGCGCCGGCGTGCCGACGAGGTTCTGCTGCAACATGTCAATGGCGTACAAGCCGGGTTCAATCGTCAGAACCTGATCGACTTCCAGTGTGCGGGTAAGGCGCAGGAACGGGTGGCCGCTGGGGCGGTCAATGGTATTGCCGTGCTCGTCGGCCATGAAGCCGCCGACATCGTGAACCTGCAGGCCGAGAAAATGCCCGAGTCCGTGCGGATAGAACGCGGACGTGACGCCACTTTCTATTAATGCCTCGACACTGCCGGTCGCGAAATTCAGTTCCGTGAGCAGCGCCGCAATTCGTCGATGCGTCTCGATATGGAGCTGGGCATAGTTGACGCCGGCACGTACCTCGGCAACGAGACCTTGCTGAAGCTCGTCCATGCGGCCGATCAGATCGGCGAATTCTTCATCCGCATAGGCGTAGGTACGTGTGATGTCGGAGGCATATCCATTAACGGTGGCCCCCGCGTCTATCAAGAACGAATGCAGTTCTTTGGGCACTTCGCGTGACTGGTGCTGGTAGTGCAGTACCGCGCCGTTTTCATTCAGTGCAATGATGTTGCCGTAGGGCAGCTCCCGTTCGGTGTGGGAAACGGCCCGGCAGTAATCGAGATGAATGTCGAACTCGGATTTGCCGGCACGAAATGCACGTTCTGCAGCACGATGCCCGCGCGCACCGCGGCGGGATGCGGCACGCAGGCAATCGAGTTCATAGGCGGTTTTACAGGCGCGTGAGTAATGCAGGTGATTCAGCGCCGACGTTGGGTTAACCCGTTCGATATTCTGGGCCTGACTGGCCTCGCCGATTTCGCCAATGAGTATGCACTTCTGGCGCGCAAGCGGCAGGTGCTTGCCGATGTCATCCAGGTCATGAACGATGCGGATGTCGAAGTGCTCGGTCCAGTAGCCCTGCGGTGCGGCAGGTGGCGTATGCCAGTAGTCTTTTTCCTGGTAGTAAATCAGCACCGGCTTTTCCCCGGGCGTGTACACGAGGTAGCAGTAGGGCGTTGCCGCCAACGGCAACCAGGAAGCGAAATGCGGGTTAACGGCAAACGGGTAGGTGTAGTCGTCGAGGAAGCGCAGCTTCGGCGCGCCTGAAAAAATGACCGCGTGACTGCCGCCGGAAACGTCCAGTGCAAGGTCGTGCCGACGCGCGAGTTCCTGAACATGCCCCGCATAGTGGGTCGCCATCCGGGTACTATTGGTTTCGTTGGTATCCATGTGCCGAATCATACCCGCAGGTATGGCAGTTTGCGCGGTCGTCTCAGCCCGGAAGGTGGGTTCGCGGCGTGCCCTGGGGGCGGCGCGCGGGCAGTTTCAATCCCCGGTCAATCTAGGCATCATTCAGGCCTCCTTCGAAGACTGTTAGTGCGGGCGGGTCTCAACGAACGATCGCCGGGCTGACTTGAAACGGAGTCCGGTAATGAACCGTTTAACGTTGCTAGCAGGAATCCTGATCATGAGTACGGCGTCGCACGGATTCGATCGCACGAGTGGCGCACCTTTCGCGTCCCGCTCCGAGGTTATTGCGCCTCACGGCATGGCGGCGACGAGCCAGCCGTTGGCAACGCAGGTTGCGTTGGACGTGCTCAAGGCAGGCGGTAGTGCAATCGACGCGGCCATTGCGGCCAACGCGGTGCTCGGTCTGGTTGAGCCAGACTGGTTGCGGAATCGGCGGAGACCTGTTCGCGATCGTTTGGGATGCGGAGCACCGCGAGCTGACCGGCTTGAACGCGTCAGGGCGATCACCACAGAGTCTGGGCATCGAGCACTTTCGGGATCAGGGCTTATCCGGCGTGCCGTACCTTGGCCCGTTGTCGGTGAGTGTGCCGGGTGCGGTGGACGGCTGGTACGCATTGCACGGCCGTTATGGACGTTTGCCGATGGCGAAGTTGCTCGAGCCAGCAATTGCCTACGCCGAAGACGGCTTTCCGGTTACCGAGGTGATCGCCAGCCTGTGGGCGGACGGCGTCAAGAGCAGAGCAGAGTACCCGGGTGTTGCCGAGACCTTCATGCCCAACGGGCGGGCGCCGGCCAAGGGCGAGGTGTTCCGCAACCCGCGATTGGCTGCGACGTACCGGCAGATCGCCGAGGGTGGCCGTGACGCGTTCTACAAAGGTGACATTGCCCGCAAGATCGGCTCGTACATGCAGAAGCACGGCGGCTTTTTGAGTTATGAAGACCTGGCCGCCCACGAGTCGGACTGGGTTACGCCGGTCTCCACGAACTACCGCGGATATGACGTTTTCGAATTGCCGCCGAACGGGCAGGGCATTGCGGCACTGCAGTTGCTGAATATTCTGGAAGGCTACGACCTCGCCGCAATGGGTTTCGGCAGCGCCGAGTACGTACACACGTTTGTAGAAGCGAAAAAGCTGGTGTACGAAGACCGTGCGAAGTTTTACGCGGACCCGGCATTCTACAATACACCTGTTGAACAACTGTTGTCGAAACAATACGCGGCCGAGCGGCGCAAACTGATTGCGGCGGATAAAGCGGCAAGCACTTATCCGGCCGGCGATATCGCGATTGAACATGGCGATACAATTTACCTGTCGGTGGCTGACAGTGACGGCAACATGGTGTCACTGATACAGAGCAACTATGCAGGCCTGGGTTCGGGCATGGCGCCGGGAGACCTTGGCTTCATGTTGCAGAACCGCGGTGCGTTGTTCAGCCTGGACCCGCAGCATGCAAACGTTTATGAACCTGGCAAACGGCCGTTCCATACAATTATTCCAGCGTTCGTGATGAAAGACGGTGAGCCGTTCATGACCTTGGGTGTAATGGGTGGTTCGATCCAGCCGCAGGGGCACGCGCAGATACTGATTAACATGATCGACTTCGGTATGAACCTGCAGGAAGCTGGAGACGCGGCACGTATCCGGCACACGGGATCGTCACAGCCGACGGACAGCGTCATGACTGACGGTGGGCGTGTCTACCTGGAAAGCGGGATTGGCGAAGCAACACGGCACAAACTGCGAAAATTTGGGCATGACGTTACGGACCGCCAGGGCGACTTCGGCGGGTATCAGGCGATCATGTGGGATGCAAAGGAGCGCGTGTACTATGGCGCATCGGAATCACGTAAAGACGGACAGGCAGCTGGCTACTAATTTATGACTCAGGACATTTACCTCACCGGCATTACCACAACCGGCACACCGCACATCGGCAACTACGTCGGTGCGATACGACCGGGCATTGCGGCAAGCAAAGATCCGTCGAAGCAGAATTACTATTTCCTCGCCGACATGCACGCGCTGGCGAAAGCCGAAGATCCGGAGAAAATCGCCCGCTCTACGCTGGAGATTGCGGCGTCCTGGCTGGCACTCGGGTTGGATACATCGAATGCGGTTTTTTATCGGCAATCGGATATCCCTGAGATTCCGCAGCTAAGCTGGATGCTGACCTGCATGACGGCCAAGGGCTTGATGAACCGCGCGCACTCCTACAAAGCAGCGGTACAGGCAAACGAAGAGAACGGCAGCAACGACCCGGACAAGGGCGTAACAATGGCGCTCTACAGCTACCCGATTCTGATGGCGGCGGATATCCTGATGTTCAAGTCGACCAAGGTTCCGGTCGGCCGTGATCAAAAACAACACGTGGAGATGGCCCGCGATATCGCGGGTCGCTTCAATCATCATTACGGCGAAACGTTCGTGTTACCGGAGGCGGTGATAGACGACAACACGGCGACCTTGGCCGGGCTTGACGGTCGCAAGATGAGCAAGAGTTATAACAATACGATTCCACTATTCGCGGAAGAGAAGAAGCTCAGAAAGCTGATCATGAAGATCAAGACGAACAGTCTTGAGCCCGGTGAGCCGAAAGAGACCGAAGGTTCTACGTTGTTCGAAATCTACAATGCGTTTGCCTCCAGCAGCGAAGTCAGCGAAGTAGAAACGTTGTATGCGAACGGCATAGCCTGGGGCGAGATGAAGCAGAAACTGTTCGAATACATTAACGAGCACATCAAGCCGGCGCGCGAAGAGTATCAACGACTCATAGACGACCCGGCGGTTATAGAGCAGGAACTTCAGAAAGGGGCGGAGCGTGCACGTGAACTGTCGGTGCCGTACCTGGAGCAGATTCGCCATGCGGTCGGCATACGCAAACTCGGTTGATATGCACGGCGTAGTTCGGCCGGGCTATCGAGACGTTGGGTAGGCCGAAACATCGGCGAGGATAGAACCCAGTAAATCAGCAGGACTGCGCACGGCACGGCCGCCGCGCTTCAATACGTGTGTGTACACCATGGTAGTTTTGACGCTCGCATGGCCGAGCAACTCCTGCACTGTGCGAATATCGTAACCGACCTCGATGAGGTGAGTGGCAAACGAATGCCGAAAGGTATGGCAACTGACGCGCTTGTTCAGGTCAACGTTCTGCACGGCAATTTTAACCGCTCGGGTCAATACAGACGGGTGCAGGTGATGACGCCGGTGCCCGTTGTTGGAAGTGATGAACGCGTAACGGCTTGCCGGAAACAGGAACTGCCATTTCCATTCACGCGATGCAGACGTGTACTTGCGTTGAATCGCGGATGGTAACGACACACCCGGCATGTCGCGATCAAGGTCCTGTTGATGCACGCTGCGCAACCATTCCAGGTGCCGTCGCAGATGCGGAACGAGTGTCTCGGGTAACATGGTGCGGCGGTCTTTCGCGCCCTTGCCATCGCGCACCGTAATCTGCAGGTACTCAAAATCGAGGTCCTGTACCCGTAAGCGCAGACACTCGGTTTGCCGCAAGCCACTGCCGTACAACAGGCTGGCCATTAGCCAATGCCGCCCCGTCATCGCTTGCAAGATACGCGCGACTTCCGTCTGCGACAGAACAATGGGAACCCGCACTGGCCGACGCGCCCGGACCATCTCGTCCATCCACGGCAGTTCAATCGAAAGGACTTTCTTGTAGAGGAAAAGAATAGAGCTAAGTGCTTGATTTTGCGTGGAAGCAGCCACGTGACCGTGCGTTGCCAGATGGCTCAGAAACGCCTGGATTTCGTCGGCCCCCATCTGCCGGGGGTGCCGGTTGCCGTTAAAGGCGATGTAACGGCGTATCCATTTCAGATAGGATTCTTCAGTCCGGTAGCTATAGTGGTGGACCCGAAGCGTGTCTCGAACAGCATCCAGCAGCATCCGTGCCATCGCAATTTCTTCATCCCTTTTATATGCAACATATCAATCCGTACCTGTAAGCTAATCAGAAACTTGCACAGCCTCTCCACCCGACAAATTGAGTTTTTCATGCATTTACACAACGCATTTTTACTCACTACTTATAGTTAGGCCGCAGCAGAAGAATCGAAGGATCCGAAAGTCCGCTATGCACTCAGCAGCAGTCGTCGAAGGTTCTAGATTCAGACTGGTCACAGGTGTTCATGTAGATGATCGAAGATTCAAATCAACTCGGCACCTTCTTGGCGTCGAAAGCAACCGACTATGATATGCGGCTCGGCTTTGACACGCACTTTGACGCCAGTAATTGGGTATTGTCGTGGTGGCGTGGTGCGGTGCTGCATCGGCTAGATTTTCAACCGTTGGAAAACGACCAACTAACCGTCACCTATTACAAAGAAAATTACCCTTTTTTGCCGCGCTTCCTGCGATGGGCTCATGATTCAATTCCCTACTTTCCCTTTCTCGCCAGAATCGAAATGGAGTACCGTGGAATCTGCGGCATTCCCAATACCAGAGGCGCGGATCGAAGGCCTTGTTTCCGGCTGCAAAGTGGAAAAGAATGGGTAACCATTTTCTGTTCTTGGATAATAGGAGTCCGACACCATGCGGAAACTCTGTCATATGAACGGCCATATTGTGAGGACAGAAACGTTCGGCTCGCCGCACGGTGCGGCCTAACAATGCGCTGCACCCGTCACTTGACCCATCCCGCCTTGCGCTGCCGCTCCAGGCGGTCTGCGTCAAGCGCGGGTGAGCTTAGTCGTTAGGCCGCAGCATCAACCCTTGCGTAAGATCATGTCATACGCGTTCACAAGAATGGTTTCCGAATTATTCCTATGACTATCGTCAAAGCTAAACATGCCGCACGCTGTCCCAAGTGCGGCTCGTCTAGAGTGCTAAAGGCACGTCTTGGGTACGCCGTAGAACGTATTAGACCCCGGTGTGAATCTTGTGGCTTTACATTGCTTAGGACGGACGGGAAAATTGCTCTGGAGAGCTTGGGTACTTTTATGGTGCTAGTCTCGCTCGCCCTCATCGCGAGCAATGCGCTTCCGGAATACGTACTGTGGCTCGTCGGTGCTGCAGTGTCGGGCGGACTCCTGTTGTTGTATTCTTATAGTCTTCCGGACTCTAACAATATCGATGAGTCTGGTGTACACGCGGTCGGCTCGAAGTTCATCGGATATAGTCACTATCTATGTATCTTGTTTGTCCTGGTAATTCTGGTTTCCTAAACCGATGGCTCACGGTGCCAAGGGAGTAAACGTTGCGATATATCGCGCATAGCATTCGGTTTGCTTCTCTACACGGTGCAGCCTAACAATGCGCTGCACCCGTCACTTGACTCAGTCCGCCTTGCGCTGTCGCTCCAGGCGAACTGCGTCAAGTGCGGGTGAGCTTAGTCGTTAGGCCGCAGCAGAAGCAATATCGTTTCCGAGTATCAGCTATGTATCCGAAAGTACGTGTTCCCTAGAGCTAGGTTTGGTCGGTTGTTGCTGGCAACTTTCGGTAGTCTAAGCAGCTATTCCGCTCAACTCTAATGACAAATCAATTGAGCATTTCGGCGTTCAAATTACGAGGAAGGCTTCTTGTCGAGATTCCACCAGAGCGCTATCGTCTGTCTCGTGGAAAGAACACTCCGCCCTTGCCCGGAGACATAGTAGGACTAGATCAAGGCTTCACAGATACAGACGGTCAACCTATGACTTTAGTCTATGGATTCGATAGCGCTGGAAAGGGGGCATACGAGGCTGAGCTCTACGATTCGGAGTTCGAATCAACTGTCAGCGATTAGTTCAAGGGCAGTAGGTTTCTGTCCAAATTGAGGCGCATAGTTTGCTGAAAACCTTAATTATCAAACGGCCATTTTTCTTAAGCAGCTGTTCGGCTCATCGCACGGTGCGGCCTAACAATGCGCTGCACCCGTCACTTGACCCAGCCCGCCTTGCGCTGCCGCTCCAGGCGGTCTGCGTCAAGCGCCGGTGAGCTTAGTCGTTAGGCGGCACGAGACATGGCAGCGCATGAGTTCTGGGAAGTGGCTCGACGTCGCCGCAATCATTTCTTCTTGACATGGGTAGGCTGGCTCGTTGTAGGTTTCCCGCTTTGGGGCCTTTGGTCATTGATCCTGCCGTCAGAGAATCCGATGGTTGCCGGTACTGCTGCATTACTTACTTGGGGAGTCTTCTGGTGGTGGGTACAGTCGCGACTTACCAACTTGGCGTGCTACTCGTGTGGTCGGCGCGCGTTCAGTCACCCCTATTTCTTCATGCGGCATGCCAAATGCCAATATTGTGGAGTCTCTTTCAGCAAGGATCTGGAGTAGTCGTGACATTGCAGGCATTCTTCAGCAACCCGATGGAGGAGCGCTGTGCCGTCTAACATTGCGCTGCACCCGTCACTTGACTCAGCCCGCCTTGCGCTGTCGCTCCAGGCGACCTGCGTCAAGTGCGTGTGAGCTTAGTCGTTAGGCCGCAGCAGAAACTATGTCGCATCCGAGTGTCTGCTATGTACCCGAAAGTTAACGTTCGCTAGGATTAGTTTTGGTCTGCTGCTATTGACCCTTTTCAGCCGGTCGCAATTTCTCATCGGATACGAGATTCCGAGTCCGCGATCCACAGTAAACCTTAGTTAGGAATCGCATGGGGCCATCCTGTCCACAGTGCAAGAAGTCAAATTTTTCATACCGCGAATTGCTTTCGGTCCATCCGTATCCGGTTGAGTTCAGCCCGGCTCAAATTACTTGTCCTTCTTGTGGTGAGGCATTACGTGTCACCGCGAAGTCTCGACTGGTGGCTATAACTCTATTTCTGGTTTTCGCGATAGTCCCAGTCTTTCTGCTCGCTAGGGCGGGACTCGATCTTTCGAAGTGGCAGATTATTCCCTTCGTATTGGCTTTCTTGGCGATCTACAACTTAGCGGTCTGGCCGCACATTGTCCGCCTGAAGCCGTGGACTGAATGGCAATACTGGCTTCCAAAGAGTCGTTTGGTTGGATATGCACTGTATCTGTTGCTGCCGATTGCAACAATCGCATTGCTAATATACTTGGCAGCCCGATTTGGGCTGGGGATGTGAGCTGCTTTGACCGTCCAGTTTTGGCCGATAGAGGACCCACAGAATACTGAAAATCTTGTTTTCAAGCGACCGCTCTACGCGATGGCAGCCATTGGGCTCATCGCACGGTGCGGCCTAACAATGCGCTGCACCCGTCACTTGACTCAGCCCGCCTTGCGCTGCCGCTCCAGGCGGCCTGCGTCAAGTGCGTGTGAGCTTAGACGTTAGGCTGCAGTCAGCTTAATGCAAGTGTATAAACGTAGTCATGGCTCAATACGGATGGTTCTATTTAGTCGGTTTGGCTGCAATCGTACTGTTCTGGGTACTTTTCGTCGCTCCCGCCGAACGCGCGCATGCCAAGCGCCGCCTTAAGCTCGTTCAGAAGCGAATTCTGAAGAAAGAGGACGAGGCGAAGAAGCGAAAAGAAGTAGAAGAGAAAGTTGACAAGCAACGAGTAGCGCGTCGCACGTTTCGAAAACGGATGCATAAAACGAGGCCGCGATGATTGACCAGATCAGAAATCGGACAAGCTGCAGCCTAACATTGCGCTGCACCCGTCACTTGACTCAGCCCGCCTTGCGCTGCCGCTCCAGGCGGTCTGCGTCAAGCGCGGGTGAGCTTAGACGTTAGGCAGCACTTGAGTGAAGCCGCAAGATTATCCAATCACACATTTCGACTTCATGTCGCACCTACTAAACGCATTTGAAGAGATGCCCGCCCAGCTTCTTGAGCACAACTATCATTACGAGAACTTTGGCTCTTGGAGCTTTGACGTGCGGTATTCTGGAAACGTGATTAGAATCGACTACGATGGGAAAGAACAAAGTTTGGCTGCTCGCTATTCGAGAGACCGAAAGTTCCCTTATAAGTTCGGGCAGCCTGTAGTAGTTGAGTTGTCTGAAGAAGGTGGAGTCTTGACTGAAGCGACAATCAACACAATATGCACCTGCATTCGGAATCCAGCTCAGAGTTGGCCAGAAGGTGCAGCCTAACAAGCGACTGTGTTGTCCCGTCAAGTATTAATTCATGCCGGGCTCCAGTTTTTGTCATCCCGTAGCATGGCATTTAGCGCTGTAACGATTTTTCGGATGCAGGCGGTGAGTGCCACTTTCTTGTGTTTTCCGTTGGCCACGAGACGTTCGTAAAACGTCTTGATGTCCGGGTTAAATCGGATGGCGGACATGGCACTGAGAAACAGCACAGTGCGCGATGAACTTCTGCCACCGCGGATGCGGCGCCTGCCGCGCATTCGACCGCTGTCGTGGTTGTACGGTGCAACACCGGTCAATGCAGCGATCTGGCGTCGACTCAGGTTCCCCAGTTCAGGCATGTCGCCGAGCAACGTGTAGGCCACGGTCTTGCCGATACCCGGCATGCTCATGAGTCGGTCTCGTTTGTGGCGCCATTCAGTGTGTGCATCGACGGCCTGGTCGAGTTGTTGATCGAGCGACTTTAGCTGTTCATCGATTGCGTGAATGAGCTGATCGATACTGTCCTGCAGGACCGCTGGCATGATCTGCCGACGGTTCTTTTCCATTGTCCGCATCTCGATGAGTTGCCGGCGTCGTACCATCAGGTCCTTGATTATCAGTGTTTCTGCGTCAACCGGCGGGTTGATTGCGGGCTTTAAGTCGGCGCCGAAGCGGGCGATCAGTTGCGCATCAATGGCATCGGTCTTGGCCAGCTGGCCGATGGCGGCGGCGTAGCGCCGTACCCGCAGTGGCGAGACCACGACCACGGGCAAGTCTAGAGCCAGGGCCGCTCGAACAAACGGTTGTTCCAGGCGTCCTGTAGCCTCGACCACGATGCGCTGAACGTTGAAGCGCCTAAGCTTTGCGAGTAGCTGCTGAATGGCCAGCTCGTCGTTGCCACATTGAAATGCCCTTTGTCGTTCAAGCAGATACACATCAAGCTGTTGCTTGCCGACATCGATCCCTACGTTTACTGCCTTGTTTCGTTTGGTCATCGTTGCTCACCCTTGCTACATTCGGGCTCTTGAGGCCCATTCGACTGTCCGAGCTGGTTGATGAAACGATGTACCGCTGCACGCTTGTTAACGGTCTCAGTGCTAGCTGGATCCTGCGCTGCATCGAGCTGGTACACCGATAAGCCAAACAGGCTTATGGGTCTCAACTTATCCCGGTGAGTACCCGGAAGGGAACATACAATGCGCTGCACCCGTCACTTGACCCAGCCCGCCTTGCGCTGCCGCTTCAGGCGGTCTGCGTCAAGTGCGTGTGAGCTTAGACGTTAGGCCGCTCTAGATTCCGTCATGCCGCTGACACTTACGCGCTCACTGCTAGTAATTTTCTTTCCAGGCTGTATCGCTATTCTCCCGTGGCTAGTAATTGCAGTGACACAATGGCCATTGGTTTCATATATTTATAAGGACTTTACGGCGCCAATATCTGGCTTCGTCATCGGCGCAGCGATCGTCTTTGGCGTAGTCATTGAGTCTGTAAGCTCAAGAATCGAGGTCGCATGGGATAAGGCACATGAGAAGGATTTCGAGATTCTTGAGAACTGGTATCTGTACTTGTCAACGTGTTCGAATCCGGAGCCGGTCGGGTTTAGGTATATAAGCCGCCTAGTTACTAGTCTTTACTTTGAGCTATCTATGCACATTGCGTCAGTACCCTTTTTCATTGGCAGCGCACTGCTCGCTTATCTTTCGTCCGTTTCGCTCGCGTGGTTGTGGGTGCTGGGTCTAGTGTCTTTGGCGCTTCTTGTTCCAATTCTCTTCAGGCGCGATGCTAGATTGACCCATTCAGTTCTCTGCAAAACCAGGAGAGAGATAAATCAACGAATGCGCAAAGCAGCCTAACAATGCGCTGCACCCGTCACTTGACCCAGCCCGCCTTGCGCTGTCGCTCCAGACGACCTGCGTCAAGTGCGTGTGAGCTTAGTCGTTAGGCATCACTGAAATGTCGTACCAGTGCACAGTCTGCGGCAAGACTCATGAGGGCTTACCCGACATAGGGTACCAATGGCCCGACTCGTATTTCGGCATTCCCGAACCGGAGCGTGGCGAGAGAGTTGGCGGTACGACTGACGTGTGCTCAATCGACGACGAGGAGTTTTTTATCCGTGGCATTCTGCTGATACCCGTGCTTGGTCAGAGCGAGTCATTCGGGCTCGGTATCTGGATATCTCAAAGTCAAAAGAACTATGACACCTATCTAGCAAACTTCGATACAGGCGAGATCGGGCCATTTTCCGGTTGGTTTAGTAATAAATTGCCATTCTATGCGGAGAGTACGTGGGCATTGAAGACAATGGCGCATTTTCAAGGGAACGGGCAGAGGCCTCGCATAGAGTTGGAGCCGTGTGATCACCCGCTGTACCGTGACATTTGTGACGGAATCACCTTGGAGAGAGCGTGGCGTTTCGTGCACTGGAACGATGGAGCAGGTGATGCCTAACATTGCGCTGCACCCGCCACTTGACTCAGCCCGCCTTGCGCTGTCGCTCCAGGCGACCTGCGTCAAGTGCGTGTGAGCTTAGACGTTAGGCTGCTTTTTGGTCCTTGCGTAGACGTGTTGCTTTCAAGCCCCTCATCAAATAACAGCTGAGTCCTGTACTAGTGAATAAAGATGGGCATATTGACTACTCGCAGTATTCTCGTGCAGAGCTTCTAGATGTGCTGCAGAATATCGATTCGGTTGGTTTCCCGCAGAACCACAGAAATTTGTTAGCTGCGATTGAATCGTTGCCGCGGATCGAATCAGAAAATAGTATGTCGAACGACATTCCGCAGAAGCGAATTATTCCGGTAGGGAAGTACGGGTTAATCGAGATTCCGCTCGCCGCACGCGTTGTTCCGGTCGTCCGGCTAGCAATGTTGATGCTAGCTGGCTACTTCATATATTCCGTCTATGAGATGGCTTCCCTTGGTGAGGCTATTGATAAGGGAGATGTCCTAGTGAAAGAGCAAGACTTTGGCTACTACACGGATTTGGGCAGAGACTCTATATACGGTTTGTTCTTTCTCTGGATGGCCACGTTGGGCGTTCGAGCCAAAGAGTCTGGAGAAGGTGATGGTTCCAAATCTTGACAACAGTGCGCTGAAAAGAATGTTCGTTTTAGTATGTCAACGGCATGGTGATACGAGACGCAGCCTAACATTGCGCTGCACCCGTCACTTGACTCAGCCCGCCTTGCGCTGTCGCTCCAGGCGACCTGCATCAAGTGCGGGTGAGCTTAGACGTTAGGGCATCGAATGCATGGCTGATCGAGTTCCCTGCAACGCATGTGGTGCTCTTGTGCTGCAAAGTACATTCGACCGTACCGACGGCCTTTGCATGCCGTGCTCCAAGCTAGTTTCGAATCCTCCAAAGCTTCCACCTTCGCCGCTAGCTCATAGGCTGGCGGCTGCGTTACTCGCACTGAATGCAGTGACGACAGCCTTGCTGATTTTTCGCGCCGGCGAAATACAGAGCGGCGTCATTTCGGTAATCATCGACGCCGGCCTTGCGGTCCTGTTGCTACAATTGAATGACGGGGCTAGGCTTTTGACTCAAATTCGAGCGATGCTCGGTCTGGTGTTCGTGGTGGGTTCAAATCTTCTCTTGGCTGACCCGAAATCGGTCTGGTATCCGATCGCAGTACAATGCATATTTACAGTAGGTCTAATGATTCTCTTATACAGCGAGACAACTCGCTGGAAGCTAATTCTAGGTTCAGTCTGTCTCTCTATTATCGGCGTAATTTACAGTTTGACGATTTGGGTCGTTTGGGTTGGAGGAGTCAATGCCTAACAAGCGACTGTGTTGTCCCGTCAAGTATTAATTCATGCCGGGCTCCAGTTTTTGTCATCCCGTAGCATGGCATTTAGCGCTGTAACGATTTTTCGGATGCAGGCGGTGAGTGCCACTTTCTTGTGTTTTCCGTTGGCCACGAGACGTTCGTAAAACGTCTTGATGTCCGGGTTAAATCGGATGGCGGACATGGCACTGAGAAACAGCACAGTGCGCGATGAACTTCTGCCACCGCGGATGCGGCGCCTGCCGCGCATTCGACCGCTGTCGTGGTTGTACGGTGCAACACCGGTCAATGCAGCGATCTGGCGTCGACTCAGGTTCCCCAGTTCAGGCATGTCGCCGAGCAACGTGTAGGCCACGGTCTTGCCGATACCCGGCATGCTCATGAGTCGGTCTCGTTTGTGGCGCCATTCAGTGTGTGCATCGACGGCCTGGTCGAGTTGTTGATCGAGCAACTTTAGCTGTTCATCGATTGCGTGAATGAGCTGATCGATACTGTCCTGCAAGACCGCTGGCATGATCTGCCGACGGTTCTTTTCCATTGTCCGCATCTCGATGAGTTGCCGGCGTCGTACCATCAGGTCCTTGATTATCAGTGTTTCTGCGTCAACCGGCGGGTTGATTGCGGGCTTTAAGTCGGCGCCGAAGCGGGCGATCAGTTGCGCATCAATGGCATCGGTCTTGGCCAGCTGGCCGATGGCGGCGGCGTAGCGCCGTACCCGCAGTGGCGAGACCACGACCACGGGCAAGTCTAGAGCCAGGGCCGCTCGAACAAACGGTTGTTCCAGGCGTCCTGTAGCCTCGACCACGATGCGCTGAACGTTGAAGCGCCTAAGCTTTGCGAGTAGCTGCTGAATGGCCAGCTCGTCGTTGCCACATTGAAATGCCCTTTGTCGTTCAAGCAGATACACATCAAGCTGTTGCTTGCCGACATCGATCCCTACGTTTACTGCCTTGTTTCGTTTGGTCATCGTTGCTCACCCTTGCTACATTCGGGCTCTTGAGGCCCATTCGACTGTCCGAGCTGGTTGATGAAACGATGTACCGCTGCACGCTTGTTAACGGTCTCAGTGCTAGCTGGAACCTGCGCTGCATCGAGCTGGTACACCGATAAGCCCAACAGGCTTATGGGCCTCAACTTATCCCGTAGAGCACCCAGAACGAAACATACAATGCGCTGCACCCGTCACTTGAGATCGGCTGGTCGCTAATGATCCAAGTCGGAACGCACATGAGCTAGACAAGGCTTCTTGCCGGGCGGCGGACTTCACCCATTCGACGCAATGCAGTTATGTAGAATAACAAGCCACTTCAAACACTCGATTAGGGATGACAATGCAAGAAGCAAAAGAGATTCTGCAACTACTTATCTCCTGGCCGACTGCTGTAGTAATAGGCGTTTTGGCCTTGAAAGGTCCAATACGACAATTAGTGGCAAGGCTAATAAGGTCGGAATCTGGTAGAGCAAAAGTCGGTCCAATTGAGATTGAACTTGGAAAGCTTGCTGAAGAAGGTCAGCAGGCCATTCAAACATTGAACAAACTAAATTTGGTCATGGGTGAATCAAGACTGCTCGAACTGGAGATAACAGAGGCGAATTTTGGTGCGGTATTCTCGGACGAGCATCGAAAGCGAATGAACCAGCATATTGAAGAGCTAAAAGGATTGATAGGTGAAGCCGAAAGCGGAGCCAACTAGCTTGGACTTGGTTATTACATTCACCAGGGTTGCAACGGTTGCTTTGATTGCAAAACGTGCCGCTCGTATTTCAACGCGGTGCAGCCTAACATTGCGCTGGACCCGCCACTTGACCCATCCCGCCTTGCGCTGCTGCTCCGGGCGACCTGCGTCAAGTGCGATTGAGCTTAGTCGCTAGGCGACTCTGGAGTTCGCATGAAATGCCGACAGTATTTTTTCTTCGTACTGACATTTCTATCCGGAACGGCCGCGTATGGCGGTGCGTGGGGTGTTGGTTCATTTGAGAACGATGACGCTTTAGATTGGGTGTACGAACTCGAGGAATCATCTGGATTCTCCGCACTGTCGGCTGCTTTACGCCCGGTGGCAACTGACAAGGGCTACATCGATGCGCCAAGTGGCTCCTATGCAATTGCTGCTGCAGAAGCTTTGGCAACTCTGATTGGCGAAGCACCGGATGGCTTGCCCGAAGAAGTTCTGGACTGGGTAAAAAGGCAGGACCAAAGACCTAGCGGGGAGCTACTGGCCGAAGCACGAAAGGCCTTGAAGATGGTTTTGGACGAGAATAGATCGGAGCTGGCTCAGCTGTGGGGTGACGACAGTCATTACTATAAAATGTGGCGGACGTATCTAGAGTCGTTGTCGGAAAGATTGAAGTGAAGTCGCCTAACTATGCGCTGCACCCGTCACTTGATTCAGCCCGCCTTGCCTACCGGTTCAGGTAATAGACGTCGGTAGTGCAGAGCGTCACAGAGATCGTGGGCGGGCAGATTAGCGAGACCTGATCCATGCAGGTCGAAAGCGGATTGGGGGGACGACGAATGAGTGAGTTTGTCGAGTATTTGGCAGAGGTGTTTCAGGACTTCGGGGCCATTCGGTCACGTCGAATGTTCGGCGGGTATGGCATATACCACGACAATCTGATGTTCGGTCTCGTCGCTGACGATGTCCTTTACCTCAAGGTCGATGTGCAATCGGTAACGCAATTCGACGACATGGGCCTAAAGCCTTTCGAGTATATGAAAAATGGCAAGGCCATGAAGATGTCGTACTACATGGCACCGGAGGCCATATTCGATGACCCCGACGTAGCGAAAGAGTGGGCGCAGCTCGCGTTCGACGCTGCTTTGCGTTCCAGTAGGTCTGCCAAGCAGCCAAAGACATCAGCCTAGTGCTGCAGGGCAACCTGCAGAGCGATACAGTTGTGTGTTGTCGAGATGCCGCTCTACGCAAGCGCAGCGGTTAGCTTCGGCGCCGCCTGGCTGTGCATGGCGTCCGTGAACTAAACCAGGCCATCTCTCGCTGCTGATCCAGGCGATCCTCACCAGGTGCGTGTGAGTTTAGTCGTTTGGTCGCCGTTGAAACCCTGTAGCATCTGAGTGTCTGCTATCTACTTGAAAGCGGGCGCTCGCTTGGATTGGGTTTGGTTGGCTGCTATAGCTCCAGATCAGTTATTCGAGATTAACCAGGAAACAAGCAATTCGGTGACTGTTATGAAAGAAATAGTTTTGACAAGACAGCCGGTCGAGCTCTTCAAGATCCTCAAGTTCGAGGGAATGGTCAGTACCGGGGGCGAGGCGAAACTGCTAATTGCCGATGGCCAGGTAAAGGTCAACGGAACCAAAGAACTTCGTAAGCGAAAGCAGATAGTTGCCGATGACGTCATTGAGTTCGGCGGTGAGGAATTTGTCGTTCACCTGCACGCTAACGATTAAATGCGTCACCCCGGTAGTTGAACGACTACACAGAGCTTTCATGTTCGATTGCAGGGGGCTATCGGCCCGGTATTCTGCAAATTCGATTGGCCACTCTTACCGAATTGCATCTGTCGCGTGAAGCTGTCTGGAAAGACGCCTGCTGACCCTATGCGCAGCCAAGGTGTCAGGTCCATTTTCTGCAGTTCCCCATGCAGTGTCCGCGCTTCAGTGTTGCTACCGGATCCGGTCCCGGGCAGCAGGTCTTTGCCGGGCCACCGTCACGAAAGTGTCTGCTCCTGCTCCATGGCGGGTGGGATAATTCGAGCCGAACCGCGTCAGGTTTCTTTACATATTCTTCGTCTCTCTGGCTGGGCGCACGCACAGATACTTTGAATTAAGGGTAATACGAAGCAGGCATAAAAATTGCACTCGTTTGCATTCACATTTCGATTAACGCATCAGGCAAATTGTATGAGCCGTACAAGAAAAACAATGATCGCCGTAACCGCTGTGCTCTTGTCACCACTAGCCGCGAACGCACTACCAATTGTTGACCAGGAGAATTTCTCAACCGACGCTAGAGCTACGTTTATTGTCAGCAACAACACTAACTTTGGGCGGGCGCAGACTTTTACCGTAGGGTTGGCAGGCCTCTTCGACAGCATTGATGTACAACTAAGCGCTTTCAGTACTCTGACGGAGGCAAGGATTCTCGCGACATCGGGTGGCGTTCCCATCGGTGGCCCGGGTGGATCCACAGTGCTCGCCAGCAGTTCTCTGATCAGTAGTGTTGGTGACCTGTTTTCGGTCGACTTCAGCGCTTTCGGACTGGCTGTGAACGTGGGTGACGTTCTTGCAATCGAGTTGATAGGGGATGCCGCTTGGATTGGATCCGCGAGCAACCCGTATGCAGGAGGAGGAGATAACTACTTCAACGCCAATTTTGGCGCCCCCCAATTGGACTGCCAACGGAATCGCTGATACCAATTTCCGAACTTACGTCGATGTTCCTACGGGCGTGCCCGAACCCGGGACTCTGGCCCTGCTCGGCATTGGTCTTCTTGGTATGAGCGTTGCAAGGCGAAAGAAGAGTTCCACAATCTGAGAACTGCGTTTCAAAAAACCCCGCCTGGTGCGGGGTTTTTTTTTGCCCATTACCAGGTCCGCGTCTCTGCAGGTTCACGCAATGCTCCTGCTGGCTGGCTACTATAATAGTGACCGTTTTTGGTGTTCGCTGTCGCTATACTGCAGCCACAGCCACTTAGGGGACAGCGACTATGCGAATTCGCACTCTTTTGCTCATTGCAGGGCTAAACATCTTTGCGTTACCAGTGGCTGCCAGTGGTGAATCAGGGGACCGTGCGGCAATACTTGCTGTGATGGATAAAGTCTTTGCCGCGGTGCATTCCGGCAATGCCGGTGACTGGAGGGCCATTCAACTGGCGGAAGGCACAACGCTGTCGTTCCGGCCCGGCCCGGAAGATCGGCCTGACGAACTGGAGATGCGCATTTCCAATAATGAAAAGTTCATCGCAGATCTGGTGCCGGATGGTCTTGAGTACCTTGAGCGATGGACCGGTGAGCCGACGGTCCTGATTCGTGGGCCCGATTGCCGTGATCTGGGGGGAGTACGAATTCTGGGTTGATGGAGCGTTTTCCCATTGCGGCGTCGATTCGGTTGATCTGGTCAAGGTCGATGGCGAGTGGAAGGTTGCGAACTTCATGTGGACGGTGGAGACGGAAGGTTGCCCCACCGTACCAATTCGCTGAACTTGGGGTGCATTGGGACGCACTCGCCGAGTATTCACGAGCCAGAATCGAAGAATCGTCGATCCTTCACCACCGGTTACTACACTGTGTTATCCGGGTGTCTGCTGTGTATCGGCAAGCGGACGTTTGCGCAGATTGGGTTTTTCAGCAGCTAGTGTTTTTTGGCAGTCGGTTTCCTAAAGATTGGATTCAATATGAAAGAGCTACAACGTATCCCCTGGAAGCGCATTGGCGTTGAAGCGGCCGCAATTGTTGCAAGCATCCTGGTCGCCTTCGCTTTGGATGCATGGTGGGCGTATGAACAGCTTGCAGACGAAATAGCGGAAGACCTCGCCATTGTTGAGTACGAATTGACGGAAAACATTCGGCTGGTAGAGCTCGCTGTCGATACGATGCAACGGGTCGTGGCGGCCAACAACACTCTCGTGACAGCCTTGCAAGGGCACGAGCAGGCAACGAACATAGATATCCCCAGTACCACAGTGTTCTGGGCAATTTTTATCAACCCAACACTCGATCCTTCGCTTGGGGCTACTGATGCCTGGATTGCTGCCGGACGTCTCGGAAGTATCGAGAGTCCGATCCTGAGGCAGCGGCTGGCCAGTGTGCGTGGCAAGTTCGAGGATGTTATCGAGGAGCAGCGAACCGCCCGTGATATTGGCATTCTTCAGATTTACCCGCTTCTTCAGGATAGCGTTGGTGACATCAGTCCGATAAATCAGTTGTATGCCACCGGGTTTCATTCGCGGCAGGGCAAGACCGTCGCGGAGCTGCCGGACTCGGGAACTCTGCCGTTCCCCCAATTCAGATGCGCTCCGCTTCACGCTGCAGACCAGAATGATCTGGTACGACGCATCGATTCAGGAGTCCCTGGATTTTCTGGTCGAGCTGGGTGAAATTCAGACTCTGTTACGCACCGAGATTGAGGGAAAGGGCGGCGACATTGTTGAGGCGGACAGAGGATAGCCAACGCTGGAATCGCCGAGTCTTGTCGCCTCGAGGTTCAGAGCTTAGCCCGCACTTCCCTGATTGATGGCCTCTATTTTGGGTAGGTGATATCCAGGGCTATTGACAGTGCCCCCGTGAATGCTTTGCATCCAAAACCGTAATGGCGTGCATCTCTCAACAAACGCGACCAAATCTGGGGGGGATGATGAACAATAAGGTACGTCTAGGCCTGGTGATTTCGGGTATTGCTGTCTTGCTCCTTGGGAATACGCACCGCTTGTTGCCAGCTGAGTCCGACCCTTGCCCAGCAAGACATGACCCACGCTGGTCATGTCAGCGAATTGCCGATGTTTCACTGCATCGGCCACACCGAATACGAGTGGGAATCGGGCAAGGATGGTCTGGAAGCGGTTAGCGCATGGGATCACATTCACCCATGGATGGATTTCGATTGGCACATCGCTCAGGGCTTCAGCGCTGAACATGCCGCTCGCCTATTGAGCAAGCGAGATAGTCCGACCTCGGTAGAGTGACAATGCAGTGTTGAGACCTTTCGTCGGTTGTCTGGCCGACAAGAGATATTCGCGGGGCTGTTGTTTGCGACGCGCAAAACGAAGCCGGGGCGAGAGCATCCACCGCAATCGGTAAACAACTGAAAGCGCGTTGATGATCGTGCGTCAAATCAATGTAGAGACCCGCTGAAGGCCTCTTTGTGACCAGACGAGCGCGCACGTGGCTGAAACTCTTTTTGGCTTTGCAGCAGATTCTTGCGCATATTGAAGTAGGGCGCGTCGCAGCGGACGGCCGAACAATGCGCTGCAGCGGTTACTTGATGCATACTGCTCTGTCATTGCCGCCCAAAGCAGAATGCATCAAGTGCGTGATAGTCGAGGCCATACGTACAACTGTTGACAGTAATTCGGGCATCCACCCTCACGTTGAATGGTCAGAAACTGATGAAGTTGATAATTCGTAATCTTGCTCGTGGCACTACCGAAGAAGAGTTGAAGACTCTTTTTCAGGGATACGGTGTCGTGCAGTCCTGTAACCTGGTATTAGACAAAGCGTCGGGGGTGTCCAAGGGGTTTGCTTTTGTAGAGATGCCGAAAGTCGGGGATGCCAAAGCAGCAATGAAGAATCTGAATAACACGGCTGTTGACGGCAACAAGATTCGCGTCAAGAAGGCCGAGCCCAAAGCAGAATAGTATGCGCATTCCACACGGGCTACCTCACCCTCACTCTTGTGACCAGGAACACTCGTCGTAGTGTCAGTGCAGCGTAAGCCATGACCAGTGATCAGATAAACAATCCCTTGCATGGCCTGACCCTTGCGACGGTTGTAACCCAATTGGTAGAGCATTACGGGTGGGATGGTCTGGCGCAGAGAATAGACGTCAAGTGTTTCAAGAATTACCCATCACTCAAATCATCATTGAAGTTTCTGCGTAAGACGCAGTGGGCCAGAGACAAGGTCGAAGACTTGTATATTTCGACAATCGCGACACAGTCGTCCGGGAAAAACATCGGATAGCCAAAGCTTGGTAGTCGGTTCGCGCGTAATTTCGGGTATGCGAAACCCGCGATCGGGTTGTGCGCCAAATATTGAGTGACGGACGTTTATCGTCAGGCAATCAGTTGTACGAACGAGCCCGTAAGAAGCCGGAACGCTCTACTAAACGTAGACCGATGAACCGAGAAAGACTCGTGCTCAGTTTGCAATAATATGGTTTTCTCCGGACGCTTCGAGCTTGCGCGCACAGAGTACTGCAGCGAATGACGTCTTAATTAATGCTCATCCAGGCTTCGTCAGAATCGCCGCTACGTTCGAGTTGGTCCATTCCCGAAACAAGCGCAAACGAACGAGCCACCGGGGCAGCGGGCCAATTGGCGTCAGCGAGAACTGCGTGACGTTAAAACCCGAGTCTTCCACCAAGCGCACGAATTTCTTAACCGTCATCTGATTCAGGGCGACACCTTGCCATTTTTCCGGAGCATTGGGTCGATAGAGTTGCCTTACTCTAAGAATCGTTTTCTCGGAGAAAATGCAATGAGCCCACGGCATCCGAATCATGAACATATGATGGACGCCAAATGCATGCCACCAGCTTGGTCCAAACGTCACGAAGAACTGGCCGCCCGGTCGCAGAGCCCGGAACACGCTACGCAGAATTTCGTCAGGTTCATCGAAGTGCTCGAACGCATTCTGGCTTAGTGCGACATCAGCCCAGTTGTCGCCGTAGGCTGCTAACGGTTCGGTTGTGAAGCGAATGCCTTCGCTCAGATGCTTGTCGTTCGCGTGAGTTCTTGCGACCTGTACATATTGTTCCGTCCTGTCGAAGCCAACGGCGAGCTTGCTGCCGGCTTCCGCCGTGCCGATAACTTGCGCGCCAAATCCGCAGCCTATATCGAACATAATCTGGCCTTTAATTGCACGTTCGTATTCGTCAGCAAATACGCTCCGCAACAAGTTGAGCGGGTTCGGATCGGGAGGCGGTACGTCGGCTTCGTAGCGGTCTCTCGGCTCGAAAGGCATAGGGGGCGGGGGGTAGCAGCAAAGTTTCAAGAACAGCAGTTCTCGCCAGTTGAGCTCGGATGTTGAACGTGCGCAAGGTGGGTTGGAAACTGCCATAGCTACTCCCCTTATTCTTATTTTTATTTTTGCCCAATCAAAATAGTCTCAGTTGTAACGACATGTCAAGTGAATCGTTGCTGCCATCAGCGGAATGACAGCTGGCTCAGGCACGGGGCTACTATTGGCCTGTTGCCCGTTTCCACCGAATGTTGCCAGCAAGAACTATCGGAAATATCGGGTTCGCTACAGTGCTCTCCGATATGTGAGCAAAACAAGCTGTACCAATCCCGCTTAGCGAAGGAGGGCGGAAATCAGGTCGACGTCCTTATTCGATTTAGCGCTTTACATTCATGAGAGAAGTAGTAGGTTCCTAAGTTTGTCTTAGTGGCGGAGCGTGCTCCGTACGTGTTTCAGAGTGTTGTTCGGGGAGAGGATATAGTGAAGAGATTATTTGCACGTGTGCTATTCATCGTTTTGTTTGCACTGCCAGGCTTGGTGCTGGGGCAGAATACCGATGGTAGCGTTTCGGGCGTTGTCGTAGACCGCTCGAATTCTCCGCAGGCCAATGCCACGGTAACTATCGAGAACACGGCTAACGGCTATCGACGCAGTGTTGGCGCTTCCAGTGACGGTCGCTTTCGCATAACTCGGCTGCCGGTAGGTGACTACCGGTTGACGGCTGCCAAAGATGGATTCGGCGATGCCGTTATCGAAGAAATTTCAGTCGGCATTGCCAGTGCGACCACCGTCGATCTCGTCCTGACCGGCGGCACAATCGACAACATTGTCGTCACCGCCTCCATGGTTACAGGTCTCGATATGGCATCGACGGAATCGGCATTGAATATCGATTTCGCCGAACTGCAACGCATTCCGATCGGACGCACTGCAGGGTCAGTCGCATTGCTGGCGCCGGGTGTCACTACCGGCGTACCGTTCGGAGGTATCTCATTCGGTGGTTCGTCAGTCGGTGAGAACTCGGTATTCATTAACGGTCTGAACGTCAGCGACGTCGAAACTGGCGTCGGCTATTCCGACGTTCCGTTTTCCATGTTCAAGGAATTTCAGGTTAAGACCGGCGGTTACTCTGTGGAGTTCGGGCGTACGACCGGTGGTGTAATCAACGCTGTCCTGAAATCGGGTGGCAATGAGTTCCGCTACGGTGCTGATTTCTATATGACGCCCGACGCTTTTCGTGCGGACGGTAAAGACTTTTTCGATCGCGACGGCAATCGCCTGATCAATCGTACCGACGATGACTTGAGTTCCACAAGTGCAAGCTTTTATGCGAGTGGCCCGATCATCCGCGACAAACTCTTCTTTTATGCATTGTATGAACCGCGCCTTGTTGAATCGAAATCGGGCAATACTGCGGGCAATTCGATCAGCGATTCCAAAGACGATACAGCGACCTGGGGTGGCAAGCTCGACTGGCTCATCACCGACAATCACTCGCTGGAGTTCTTCGGCTTCTCCGATGACCGCGCAGACGTGGCTGATCGCTATGACGAAGGTTCACTGATCGAAACTCAGACTACCGATCTTGGTGGTACCAACTGGGCATTGACCTACACTGGCTTCTTCGGCGACAACCTCGTGTTGAAGGTGCTGTATGGCGAGAATGAGCGCAATTACGATGGCCGTACCAATACCTCCTCCGAATGCAATCGCGTCTACGACGATCGCGCCGGCGTGGATCAGCACATTGGTTGCACGACCCAGCTTCGAGACGACAAACGGGTGAATTCGCGCGATGCCATGCGAATCGATGCAGAGTACCAGTTCAGCGACAACCACCTGTTGCGGTTCGGTGTCGATCGCGAGTTGCGTACAACAAACATGCGACGCGCTTCTGTTGGTCCGCTGCAAGCAAACTTCACGCTCGACAATACGACGCCGGGCGATAGTTTGAATAACGTAACGGTACCTGCCGGGGTCACCGAGTATGTGCTGGAGCGTCGCGAGATTCGTGGCGGCATTTTCGAGGCCAGAACATCAGCGGCTTATCTGGAAGATATCTGGGACGTAACCGACGATGTAACGGCAACCATTGGCTTGCGTTGGGACCAGTTCGAAACGGATGACGCGGCTGGTGATTCGTTTATTAAAGTCGACGATATGATCTCACCGCGCTTTGGTGTGGCATGGGACATAGGTGGGCAGGGCACTTCCAAACTGTTTGCCAATGTCGGCCGATACTACTTCCCCATTGCAAACGGCCTGGCCGCGCGCGAGGGCGGTGGCACCATAGATACCCGTAACTACTACGCATTGAATGGTCTGGATACCAACACAACCTCCAACGGCCTGACCAACTACACACCTATCTACGGACAGCAGATCGGTACTGTGGTTGAGTTCGGCAGCGGTGAAGGATTGGGTTCCGAACAGCGTTTCAAAGTCGATCAGGACCTCGATGCCAGCCATCAGGACGAGATCATCATTGGCTATGAGCGCATGCTGACCGATACTTGGAGCCTTGGTGTTCGCGGCATCCACCGGCGTTTCAAGAATGCCATTGAGGATATGTACGTTAACGTTGATGTGCCGGGTTGCGGCACGATCGACCGCTGGGTCTTCGGCAATGTTGGCCAGCCGCTCACGGTGGACAACGAGTGCGACAACGGTTCGGTGGAAACCGTTACGGTTGACCTTGGACAGGCACAGCAGTTCGGCTATGACCTCGACGGTGATGGCAATCCTGATCCTATTGGCAGTGCTACGCCAACTCGTCGTTACAACGCGGTTGAGTTCGTGTTTAACCGGGAGTGGGACGGCGTTTATTCAACCCGTCTGTCGTATACCTGGGCGCACAGCTACGGCAACTACGAAGGTGGCGTGAACTCGGATACCGGCAACGACATTCCTGGCTGGACGGAATCGGGTGATGACGTGATGTTCATTAACTCGAACTGGGGCGATCTGCCGAATGATCAGCGGCACTCAATCAAGGCGTTTGGCGCTTTCGCATTGACGGACAAGCTGACTATCGGCACCAACCTGTCGTTGACGTCGGGTCGACCGATTAACGCTCGAGGCCACGGCAATCCATTCAATTCGCAAACCCGCAAGGAAATGAACTACGTTTGTGTCGAAAACTGTATCGATCCGAACGATGGTCTGTGGACCTCGCAGGACCGTGAGTTCGAGTACCTGCCAAAAGGTAAGTACGGGCGTACACCGTGGATATTCGATGTCGATGTCAGTGCGACCTACACAACGGATTTCAATGGTCACACAGCGCAGTTTGGCCTGGATGTTTTCAATCTGTTCGACAGTCAGGAGACGACACGAGTCTACGAGATCATCACCGATGGCGTTGTTGATCCCGATCCAACCTTCCTGGCGACACGCAATGCACAGTTGCCGCGCGCCATTCGCTTGCGAGCTTCGATCGACTTCTGATCGATCACTGGCTGGTAGTGCATACACAGGCCCCGGCATTTGCGTGTCGGGGCCTGTGTTCTTTCGGGAGGCGTGAAAGCTTGTCGCGTTGATTCAGGGTACGTACGTTGTTCCGCTGTGCCGCCGCTTCGTGCCTGCGTCAACATTGCGCACGGCCCCCGTCAGAAGAGCGAAAGTGTGTACGTTTGGCCGCAGTGGTGGTGATGGCAGACTGGACTTCTATGTACTCGAATAGGCACTTTCATTAGAATTTCATGGCGCTGGTTGTTGCATACGACCACCGACCGACCAGCAAACGTCCAACAGCGATCTTGTGCAACCCATTCCTGGCTACTCTCGCGAGAAAGGCGGGCCGAATGCAGCAAGAAGATAAACAACAGAACTACGCAGTGGCCGAAGCGCTGTTTGAAGAACAGAACTTCACCGCGGCAGTTATTGCAGGGGCCGTGGCAATGCTGCTTGCCGCCGCCGCTTATGGCATTGTCACTTCGAAATGGGGCTTTTCTTCCGGCTTCGCGGCGGCAGGCATCGGGATCGTGGTCGGTATTGCCATGCAGTACCTTGGCCGCGGCATTCATCTTAAGTTCGCTGTGGTTGCCTCGGCATACACGATTGCCGGCTGCGTACTTGGCAATGTGTTTCGGGCCATTCTTAGTTCGGGTGCCTCGCCGTTAAAGGTGCTCGCGGGCAATGGCTTGTCAACGTACGTTGAGCGGTCCTTCTCCTATTTCTCGTTGGTCGACCTGGTCTTCTGGTTTGTTGCGGTGTGGTTCGCGGTTTTTCTGGTCAAAAGGCCGCTGTCGCGCGCGGACCAATTAGCCATCGGGATGCACGAACAGAAAAGCTGAAGTTCGGCTCAGTCACCAATTAATTCGACGCTACGTTCGCCGATAACGATCACAACTGCCCCAACGCGTTGCTCTGACTCGACGCGCCGGTGCGCGTCGCTGGCTTGTTCCATGGGATAGACCCGGTCCACGATAGGCTTTATTCGTCCGTCTTCGATCATTTCCTTGAGGGCGAGCAAGCCTGCCTTTGTTTCCCCGGCAAATTGGAATCGGGCTGTCTTGTTCGTAAACCACGTTGTGACCATCGTGCGAAGCATGACCGACAAGCGTGGATTACCTGCCAGGTAACGTCCGTTCCGATTGAGTATCTTGATAATCGCGGCATAGGAGCTACCCGCTACCATGTCGAAAATCACGTCATACGTTCGCCCTAATGCCGTGAAGTCTTCTTTCGTATAGTCGATGAAATGGTCCGCACCCATACGTCTTACCAGGGGTTCTTTGTTCGGGCTGTCCACAGCGGTGACTTTTGCGCCCATAGACTTCGCAATTTGAATGGCGTGAGCTCCGATACTGCCGCCTGCGCCGTTAATCAACACCGTATCGCCCGGCTGAACTTCTGCGAGTCGCATGAAATGCAGTGCATTCAGGCCGCCCAGCGGAACCGCAGCGGCCTCCGTAAAACTCATGTTCCCGGGTTTGGCAACGATCGCGTAGCCGGCGGGAAGAGCGACGTATTCGCCATAGGCACCCAGGCGGAGAGCGGCTGTGCCGAAAACCTGTTCTCCTTTGGAGAACTGACTGACGTTCTTGCCGAGTGATTCGACTTCCCCTGAAAAATAGGCGCCCAGAATCTGTCGCTTTGGTTTTCTAATACCGAAGGCGATCCGCAGTGGTAACCAGAACCACTTCACGGCGAACTTAAAACTGCGCATCTCGACGTCGGCTTTAGTCGCTTCCGTGGCCTCTATCCGAATCAGAATTTCATCATCTTTCGGAACCGGTTTTGCCACCTCTTGCAGTTGCAGGACGTCGGCCGAACCGTATTCTGAGTAGGTAATGGCTCTCATGGGGTAGCTACCAATGTTATGAGTAAATTCAACGACTAAGCTTATCAGTTTGCGTGTTAACCGGCCGCCTTGAATCTCCGCTAAGGCCGGCGGCACGGACCTGCTAAAATGCTTGTCTTACGATCTGGTGTGGGCTCTTTGAGCGGTGTCTGCGAGGGGTTCGTAGCTCTATGCAACGAATAGTCGTGATTACTTCAGTTTTACTGCTTGCTGCGTCCGCGGCTTTCGCGCAAAGCGACGAGGAGGTAGTTGAAGCGCTTCGGACCTCGATAACAGAAGCTCTGCTTGAGCAGTTGCCTGATGTACTCCCGAAGTCCTTTCGGGACAGCGGGTTGTCTCCGACTGACAGAGAGCGAATCGTCCTGCAGTTGGTCAACGACAGCGCCGCTTGCTTTACGGAAACGCTGGTCGCCTATGCCGCCTTTCATGACAAGCCTCTTTCAGATTTCATTACCGACGTTGATGACGGAGCTATTCGCTTTGAGGGCGATTTGGCCAGCGATTATGAACAGATGCTGGGTGGGTGCCTGCTGGAGGCGAATCAGGCTGCAGGTATTATCAACGAACAGTGACCGCATCGTTCTCTGTCCTACACCCATGATCAGTGGTCTCTTGCCAGAATGTTGATGGAGAGATTATTCAGCTGGGAACGATGAACGTGGCCGCGACCGTATTCCTGAGTGTCGCGCATTTGGTTTAATTTGTCGGGGAGTTCTACCTCTGATGGACGTTACACCACTTTTGATTGGAATTGGTCTTGGCGGCGCAATAGCAATTTTCGCCCGGCAATCGCGCTTCGAGCAGGATCGAAGTTTTTACCCGACGGTGTTGATAGTAATCGCCAGTTACTACGTCCTGTTTGCTGTTATGTCTGGTGCGAACGTTGTTGTTGAGCTTATCGTCGCATTTGTTTTCGCATCGGTGGCAGTAGCGGCAGCAACGCGCTGGGCCGTAGTGGCGGGTTGGGGAATTTTTCTGCACGGCGTGTTTGATTTCACGCGCGGTGGCTTTCTCGGTGACGGCGGAGCACCGCTTTGGTGGCCGGAATTTTGTGGCGGCATCGATGTAGCTTTGGGTGTGTGGTTGCTGCTTTCGTCACGTTACAGCGGGCGTATCCGGCGGGAGTTATCGGGCGCTTAGCAGATCGTTGCGTTGCTCTGTCAGAGGCTGCCAGAGGTCACCGTATATCTGGCAGCAAGCAGTGCCGCGAAATTCGAGAGTGTCGTTTACGGTGTTGATGGAGTTCGCTGGTACTGCTGTCGATGCGAGTCTGATCAATGATTTCAGAGTTTACAAATTACATAAGAGGACAGGCAATGGTATATACCGCACTTGTATTCGGAGTACTAGGCGTCGTTGCGTTCGTCAGGTTGGAGCGACTGATAAAGACACTGAAAGCACAGGGCATTCTGCACCCGGACTACAAAGAAGAGTAGCGTTTTCAATCTGGCCTGACTTATGCTGCCGACCCGGGCGGTGCGCGACAGTTGGGTACCCGCTAAGGCGTTAGGTCTCTCTGGTTAACGTTCAGTGTTTGTATAGCGTCATTGAACGACGTACTCACGTTGAAGACCTGGAGAAAGCAATTACGGATGTGGATGCTCGCATATCCATGCTGACCGCGACTCGCGACAAACTTCTTGCTATCGAGAGCCGGGCCGCGGACGACGTTGACTCGTCAATTAAAGTCGCAGCCGAACTTAGTCGGGTTCAATCGGAGCTGGAGCGACTTCTTGGTCAGAGCGCGGCTGATCATCAGCGCGTAACGAAGCACATACTGACTGTCCGCTTGGTGACGGCGGAGAGCAGTTCCTTTTTTGCGCCGGCGATGGAGGCCATTTCGCAGTTCGGTAACAATTTGTCTGCAGGGATTGGGGACACTGTAACGGCGGTTGCCTACCTGCTCCTGTGGTCCTTGGTGTTGTTCTTGTTTATCGTTCGCCGAATTTGGTGTCGGGGCAAGAGCAAGTAGAGTCCGGGAACACTGCACCCGGTGCCCGTTCAGTTGCCATTGCAAAACCGGTCCTAGCAGGCGTCGCAGGCGGGCAACGATTCAGAGTCCTAACAAGCCACGAACAATGGATCAGGCGCTAGATAGGGCCTCTGCCCAGAACCCCGATTGGCGACGGAGCAATAACACTTACGCGTGCTTTGAGAGAAAGCTCGACACCCGACTGAGGCCTTCTCTCAGAATCTCCGGGTCGTTGGCAAAACCGATGCGAACATGGCCTTCCATATCAAAGGCTGAGCCGGGCGTGAACATGACCCCGGTTTCCCTGACCAGAGTGACGCAAAAATCTCTCGAGCTCATGGGCAAGTCGTATTTGACCAGGGCCGTTGTGCCGGATTGTGGCTTCACCCAGGACAGCAGTGGTTCGTTCTGCAGCCAATCCTCCAGCAGTGCGAGGTTGCCTCGGGTGATGGACTGGCTTCGTGCCAGTATTTTGTCGCGATGTTCAAGTGCCAGTGCGGCGAAATGGTCATCGATAATGCCCACCGAGATGGTGTCGTAATCGCGGTGTATCGACACGGCCTCGATCACTTCGCGCGGCGCGGCAATCCAGCCCAAGCGCAGGCCGGCAAGGGCGTAGGCTTTCGACATGCCTGCCGTGCTGATACCTTTTTCGTAGATGTCGGCGATGGCGGCAGTCATGCCCGAGCCTTGCTGGTCAGTACCGCGATAGACCTCGTCGCACAGAATCCAGGCGCCCGCGTCTCGCGCGATGGCCGCGATCTCGGTCAGCATCGACTGGTCCATCAGGGCGCCGGTCGGGTTGTTGGGATTGTTGATCGCAATCAACCGCGTGTCGGAGGTGACCAGCGCGCGCAACGCGTCAAGATCGGAGAGGAAGTTGTTTTCTTCGCGGAGTTTCAGTGTCTGCACTTCAGCGCCGATGCTGGCCGGTATCGAATAGTGCTGCTGATAAGTCGGTACGACGGCGACTACCTTGTCACCCGCAGCCACCAGTGCCTTGTGAACCAGCATGTTGGCCCCGATGGTGCCGTGGGTGACGACCACGTTCTCGGTTTTTTGACTGTCGTAAAGCGAGCAGATCGCTTTGCGCAAACGAGCAGATCCTTCGATGTCGCCGTAGCCCAACCTGATTGGCAGCAACTCGGAGAGATCAGCTTCACTCTTACCTGCCAGTTTCAGCAGTTCGCCCATGGTGAGACTGTCGACACAGGTTTCAGCAAGGTTCCAGTCGCACTTGGTTTCCCATTCGTTCATCCAGATTTCGACGGCAAAAGGTTCGATATGCATAACTCAGATACTCTTGTAGGTTTTGCTGCATGGCGGATGGCAATAACACTGTTGTCCAGCCTTGGGCCGACTAAGCGGAGCCACTTGCGTAATGCGACGCGCGCGCCTCCAACAGAGTCGGCCGGCTCGCTGCAGGGGTTCACTCATTCCGCCAGGTCGTCTGACGCCCAGTGTCGCACAGACCGTGCTGCTCACTCACTACCACTGTGCTACCCGTCGGATTTGAACTCACATCTCACCGAAGCAAACCTGCCACGCGATCATTGCAGGGGTGAAGCTGCGCTCGTGCAACCGTACAATGCTGTCAGCGGCGAAAGGACGGGTGAGCGGCAACGGGTCTCCGGTGATAGCGTTGGCGCATACAGGGAACGTACCCCGTGACGCTGACGCCCTAACAGGAATCGAGAATGAAAATTGCAGAAATCTGGCGGTACCCGGTTAAATCCATGCAAGGCGAACCGTTGGAGCAGGCCGAGGTCGGCCCCGGCGGAATTCAGGGCGACCGGCGGTGGGCCGTGGTTGATGCGGAGTCCGGTGTTTCGCTGAGCGCGAAGCGGTACCCGCTGCTGCTCACGTGCCGGGCATGGACCGGCGACGACGCTGTAGCGATCGTGCTTCCGGATGGTCGTGAATTCTTGGCCGGTTCAGACGAAGTTGCGACTGAACTCTCTGAGCTACTGGGACGGCAAGTCACTACGCGTTCAGCCGGCGCCAACGAAACAATACAACATGAATTTCCGACCTCTCCTACGGATGGTGAGGGCGAACCATTCCTGTACGAACCAGGACTGGGAGCATTCTTTGACAGTGTGCCGCTGCAATTGCTGACCACGGCGACGCTGAGCAAGTTGCAGGAACTGCTTCCTGATTCCAGAATTCACGCTGCGCGTTTCCGGCCCAATTTTCTGGTCGAAACCGATGAGATTGGCTTCATTGAAAATGAATGGGTGGAGAATGACGTGGCGCTCGATGGACTGGAGTGTCAGGTGTACGACGACACCCGGCGTTGCATTATGGTTGCCATGAGCCAATGCGACCTGCCGCGCGACATGAGCGTTGTACGGACGATTCTGAAGAACAACGAAGGCCGGGCCGGGGTCGCGCTGAGAACGAAAAATTTCGCAACGGTTCGCAGGGGAGCGGCTGTTGCCGTCCATGGATAGTTAGCAGCAGGTCGGCGCGCTGTTCAAGACGAGCGCAAGGAAAGGCGATGGCATCGCGAATTCAAGAAACCGGGGCAATGATTTTCGCCGATGGAGTTAGCAACGTGAATCGTTGCGCAAGTCGCGTCCTTGCCGGTGCGTGCCGGCTATTCTCTTTCGTTTTCTGTGCCGCCGTTCCGGCCAGCGCGTCAGCGTCTGATTTTGGTGATTTGCCCTCGGTGCTGCCGGTATTCTGGGTTGGTCTATGCGTATCGCTGGTCGTCGCCATCATCAAGGCGCAGGTACCCGCAACGGAGCAACGTGCGGCCAGGTTTAGCATTGGCCGGTTGCTGGGAGTATTCGTATTCGGCGCATTCGTCAGTTTCCTGATTTTGATTGTATTGTTCATGACAACCTTTCATTGACGTCGGGCACCCGGCTGATCAATGTTGCAGTTAAGCAGTTAAGCAGTTAAGCAGTTAAGCAGTTAAGCGGTTAAGCGGTTAAGCGGTTAAGCGGTTAAGCGGTTAAGCGGTTAAGCAGTTATAGCCTCTTGCCGCAGTGTGAATCGGCCGCACCTCAGAGTGCTGGCTATCTGTCGGAAGTGAGGACGACCTCACCGCTCCAGCCTTGATCGGGGACGACCCCATTGTTCGAAGAGGACGTGCTGTGGCTTGGGTAATTCTGGTTATTGCGGGAATGTTCGAGGTCGCCTGGGCGATCGGTTTGAAATACACGGAGGGTTTCAGCCGGCTGTGGCCGAGCGTTTGGACTGTACTGGCTATGGCCATCAGCCTCTGGATGCTCGGTATGGCCATGAAGTCTTTGCCGGTTGGCACCGCCTATAGTGTTTGGGTAGGTGTTGGTGCGATAGGTACGGTGTTGCTCGGTATCGTGTTGTTTGACGAGCCGACCAACGCAGCGCGGCTGGTCAGTGTTGGCCTGATTTTCGTGGGCATCGTCGGGCTCAAACTTGCTACGCCTGTCTGATGCGCTAATGTGCAGTGCGGTGTCCCGGCCGCAAACGGGTACCTGCAGGTAGCAATTACAACAACAAAAGAGTGGAAGAGGACTCCTATGAGTAACAATACTGATATCGCCAAGCGCGTTTACGCGGCGTTTGCAACAGGCGATATACCGACTGTTCTGGGCGTAATGGCCCAGGATATACACTGGGCGGAAGCGGCGGGCGGGCCCTACGGTGGTGTCTCCATCGGACCGGATGCTGTACTTGAAAATGTGTTTAAACGTCTCGGTACGGAATGGGCGGGTTTTTCAGCCGTACCTCGCGATTTCGTCGGCGACGGCGACACCGTCGTTGTGATCGGCGATTACAGCGCCACGTACAAGGCGACCGGCAAGAGCTTCAAGGCGCCTTATGCTCATGTCTGGAAGTTTGCAGATGGCAAGGCAGTGTCGTTCGAACAGTTCACCGACACCGCAGTGCATTTGCAGCCCATGCAGGCCTAGTCAGTTTGCCGTGGCGTCTGCAGGCACAAAGTCGTCTCGCACCGCCACTGCCGCGCGCAGTGTGAGGGGCTTGCCCGGACCGAAGTGGTGCCGGGCAATTTCCCCACGAACGCGACTCATCGTCTACTACGGCATCGCGATGGCGAGCGGCGCAATGCTGCTCGACTGGCTTGAAGTGCAGTTCCTGACCCGCCGCTACCCGGTCCAAATTTACGTGCTTATTCTGTGCCTGCTGTTCACCGCTATGGGCGTATGGCTCGGACATCGGCTGACCCGGGCCCGGCCGACCACGTCCAATGCCGTCAATACGGAAGCCCTGAACTACCTCGGCATCAGTCGTCGCGAGCAGGACGTGCTGGCCTTGCTGGCCGAAGGTCGCTCCAATCAGGAAATTGCCGATACCTTGTTCGTCTCCGTAAACACCGTGAAGACGCACTTGCAGAATCTTTATCAGAAGCTTGATGTCGCCCGGCGCGGGCAGGCAGTGGAAAAGGCTCGCTCGCTGAAGCTCGTCGGGTAAATAGCGCCTGAGGCGGTTTGCGGGCGTCATTTCGGGTGATTTATGCCAAATCACCCTTACGGGTGAGGGTCAGGTGGCCGATTTCGGGCAGGCTTCAGGCGTCGAATCAGGAGGAGGTGTGGTATGGCCAGACTGATCTGGATTTACGGGGCAATTGCGGGGCTGGTGGTCATCGTTATCAGCACGCTCAGTTACGAGCTCGGCGTAGCGTCCGCCTGGCTCGGGTACCTGGTCATGCTGATCGCCTTCAGCGTGATCTTCGTCGCAGTGAAGCAACACCGGGATCAGTCGCTCGGCGGGGTCATACGGCGTCGCACCGCGTTCTTCGTTGGTCTCGGTATTACCGCGGTAGCCAGCGTCGTGTACGTAGCGGTTTGGGAGGCCTATCTCGCATTCACCGACTACGTGTTCATCGATGACTACATCGCGGCAATACTGGATGCCAAGCGGGCGGCCGGGGCATCGTCAGCTGAACTCGCTGCGGCTGTCGCTGAAACCGATGCAATGCGTGCGCTGTATGCCGATCCCTGGCAGCGTCTGGCAATCACCTTTATCGAGATTTTTCCCGTTGGTGTGCTGATGAGCCTGATCGCTGCATTTGCAGTCAAAGACAACGCGGCGCTGCTGGCGAACTAGCCTGTGCGCTAACTCGTAAACTTTTTCTTCGGATCTACGGAGGTGATGCCATGCAACTGGGAAATTTTTGTATCTGTCTGAGTGTTAAAGACCTGCAGGCCTCAAAGGACTTCTACCTCAAGCTGGGATTCAGCGTACGCGGTGGTCATGAAGAGCAAGGCTGGTTGGTGTTGCGCAATGGGGACAGCACCATCGGGCTGTTTCAGGGCATGTTTGAGAAAAACATCCTTACCTTTAACCCTGGTTGGGACGCGAATGCCCAGCCTCTGGATGAATTCACCGACGTACGCACTTTGCAGAAATCGCTCAAAGCAAAGGGTGTCGAGCTTGCCAGTGAAGCGGACGAGAACGGTAGTGGGCCAGCGAGCTTCACCTTGCTCGATCCGGACGACAATCCGATCCTTATCGATCAACACATCTGATCCCGTGCAGCCGTTTCGTTGGCAGCGCGTTTCAGCGGGCTGCATGCAGCCCTTTGTACGCCCTGTTTTCTGGCGTCGTCAGTGTGATACGGGCCTCCTGCCATTGTTAGCAGTAGAATGTCAGCGGAGACTGACCAGGGGATAACAATGAAAGCAGACACACTCGCCGCGCTAATCTGGCGCTTTATCGGTATCGCTCTTATTGCAACAGCGCTGCCCGGCGTCCTTCTTCTGACCACCGGTGTGGTTGCGAGCATGGGCAGTGGTGGGCAATCGTCCGGCCTGTTCGCGCAAGGCGCAATGGCGATGTCGTTGCTTAACACTTTGTTGATCGTCGTAGGTTTGATCGTGATCAGTTCCAGCAAGAACCTCGGCATATTGACGGCGCGCGGGCTGTAATGCGTACCGGCGGCTGTCACTGCGGAGCGGTGCGATTCGAATTCGATACGACGCCACGCGACGTCGGCTATTGCCATTGTTCTCATTGCCGCCGGTTGACAGGTTCCGCGTTTGCGGCCTATTGCGAAGTGCCGGATGCCAATCTGAAAACTACGTCCGGCGTTGATAGCCTCGTGCGTTACCCGGCAACCGCCAAACTCGATAAACACTTTTGCGCGGCTTGCGGTGTTACGCTCTTCACCCGACATCGAAGTTTCGGCGGCAGCAGTTACGTCGCGCTCGGGGTACTGGATGACGATACCGGGATCACACCCGCTTATCATCAGTTCGTCGGATCGAAAGCGAAGTGGTATGAGATTGCCGATGCATTGCCACAGTTTGCCGAATGGGACGACGACCCCAGGAACCCGTCGTCACCGGCAGAGTGATACTCCCGCTCACGGTTCGTTGTCATCATTGCGGATCATACAATATTGGATAACCACACTATGAATGTCAGCCGAGCTCTCGATAACTCCGATAGCACACTCTTTCTGTCGGTGTTGCTGCTTACCAGCTTCTTGTTGTCAGCCTGTTCGAAACCGGTGTTCACGTTTCGTGGCTATGCGGCAGATGCAACGTGCAGCGACATCGTGCGAGCTGAGCAGCAGGCTGGTGCAGAGGTGGTTGGGCAGCGCGAGCAAGACATGGAGGCGTTGGGCATGCTCAATGTCACTGAGCTACGCGGTTCGGTGTTCGAGTTGCCCATGTTTATCGAGGTCGCATGCGATGAGAACGATGTGGCGCTGGGTGTTTGGTATCTCGCGGCCGTCAATAATCAAGACGAGCAGGCGTCTGCCTTCGAGCGACTTTCGACCAATCTGGAAGCGCAGTTCGGTGCGCCGGTACAAAGTGGTGCTGTTGGCTCACGCTCGAGTCGATTTCATTGCGATGAACACGGACTCGTAAGCCTCTACGAAGGCGAGGACGAGCACATGGAGGAAGGCGGTGAGGTATCGGTGTTTGTCGATCTGCGAGCTGATTTGTGTTGAGCGCGCTGCGGGCTGTTCGTTGGTTAAAAAATAATATTATTCAATATCTTACCTAGGACTCTGATTGCTCCGGAAGTTGTGGTCAGAGCGTTGATGCAACGGGGAAGCGCATGCCTCCAGGTACGACGACACTTTACCGACCGGTGGGTCCGCAGGAGCTCGCCAATTTCAACGCGCACATCATTAGCAAAATCACGATCGTCGACTCGTACGAATAGGCAGGCGTTAACAGGAGTATCATCGACATCATGGATATTGCCGAACTCAACGGATTGCTCGACTTTCTGCGTGGCACGGAGAAACTCAAGAACACGATACGGCATTGTTATACCTCGGAAGGGCGACTCGAGAGTGTCGCTGAGCACAGCTGGCGTTTGTGCATGATGGCGATGCTGGTTGAAGAACACTTTCCCGAGGTCAATTTTTCCCGGCTCGTTAAGATTTGCCTGATTCACGATCTGGGCGAAGCGATCAGCGGTGACATTCCAGCGCCGGAACAGGCTGGTCTACCCGACAAGTCTGCCGCTGAGCGACTTGATCTGTTGCAGCTGCTCGAACCGCTGCCAAGTCGTCTGCGAGAAGAAATCACCGGGTTGTGGGATGAGTACGAACGCGCTGAAACGGCCGAAGCGCGGCTGGCCAAGGGGCTCGACAAACTGGAGACAATACTCCAGCACATTCAGGGCAAGAACCCGGATGACTTCGATTACCGGTTCAATCTGCACTACGGCAAGTGCTACACAGAGGACAATCCACTTACAGCGGCGTTGCGCAGTATGCTCGATGTGGAGACGGAGCAGCGGGCGCTGGCGGCGGAAGCGCGATTGTCGAAATAGTTGCTGTAACTGGCGCTGTATCGAGTTGAACGCTGGTTAACCGGCTGATCACGTCCCCGGTAACCCCGGATTGGCCAGTCGCGGAATTCCGGTGACACTTACAGCGATTCTGCCGGACGACGCTACCGCGAGATTGCCCGTATCCCGGCACTGTCCTAGGATGCGCCGAGGTTACCGTTTTCACCTGAGTGCAATTGAATGATTCCGATGGAAGTACTTAGCGCGTTCTTCGTTGTCAGCGTGTTGCTGGCGCTCGCGCCCGGGCCGGACAACATATTTGTTCTTACTCAGTCGGCCCTTGGTGGGGCCCGTGCCGGTCTGATTGTAACGGCCGGCCTGTGTACCGGGTTGATCGTGCATACAACCGCAGTCGCGCTGGGTATTGCGGTGATTTTTCAAACATCTGCCGTTGCCTTCACGGCGTTGAAAGTAGCCGGTGCCCTGTACCTACTCTATCTTGCCTGGCAGGCGTTCAGAGCCGGCGCGAGTGCGCTAACGCTCAAAGAGCAGCCGGCACTTACGTTGCGACAGTTGTATGCGCGTGGGATTGTGATGAACGTGACGAATCCTAAAGTGTCGATTTTTTTCCTGGCTTTTTTGTCTGCAATTCGTCAACCCGGAGCGCGGTTCCGTGATTGCGCAGATTTTCACGCTGGGCGCTGTATTCGCTGTCGCTACGGTGCTCGTGTTCGGTGCCGTTGCTGTATTTGCGGGCTCCGTCGGCGAGGTGCTTCGTCGATCAGGCAGCGCGCAACGCATAATGAACCGGGTTGCCGGCACTGTGTTCGCGGGCCTGGCGATCAAGCTGTTGGTGACTGAGCAATGACCGGCGTTTCGGGCAGCTAGGCCGCGACATGGCAGGTTACTCCGCGACACCGCTGACTAAGAAACTGGGAATCCGCGAAGGATTTCGCGTTCGGCTGAAAAACGAGCCCGACAACTACCGGCAGCTCGTTGCGCCGCTACCAGACGGCGTGACGCTGTCGTCCCGTCTGCGTAGCAACGTTGATCTTTGCCATTTTTTTACTCGTGAGGCACGCGAGTTGCGTAGAGCGCTACCGGCATTGATTGCGGTTATCCGACAAGACGCCTGTATCTGGGTGTCGTGGCCGAAACGTGCATCGGGCGTTGCGACCGACATTACCGAGGATACGATCCGCGAAGTCGCGTTGCCGCTGGGCCTGGTCGATATTAAGGTTTGTGCGGTGGACGAAGTCTGGTCAGGTCTCAAGCTGGTCATCCGCAAGGAGTTGCGCACAGCGTCGTGATACTGACATGTGCGCAAACAGCACGGCGCAGTTCGGCTACACTGCGTGGCTCCTGTCCGGTGAGCCACTATCCCGGACGAAACAAGACAGGAAGACATGAACATAGAGATACGGGATGCGACGATTGAGGACAGTGATGCAATGCTCGCGCTACTGCCACGACTCGCCGCGTTTGACATACCCACGCACCGCCAGGCGGAACATCTGTGGGCTGGCGATGCCGCCTTATTGCGCAAATGGTTAGCCGGCGACGCACCGCAATGCCTGGTACAGGTTGCGGTCGCCACCGGTCGGGTTGTGGGAATGACTTTGACCACATTGCGGCCAGACATGCTGAGCCACGAGCCAAGCGCGCACCTTGAGGTTATCGTCGTTGCGGCCGATGCAGAGGGTAGCGGTACGGGTAAAGCTCTGCTGACGGAAGCCGAGCAGAACGCGCGGCTACACGGTGCGGCTGCGATGACGCTGCACGTGATAGAAAGTAACAGCCGCGCCCGTGCTGTTTACGAACATTGTGGCTACGCTCCGGAACTGCTCCGTTACATAAAGGCATTGTAAATGGACAACCAGCCGACAGATTCAAGGTCTGTGCAATGAGCGCTGAGTTCGCAGGACGAAAGATCCTGGTCACTGGTGCATCGCGTGGGATTGGCCGCGCAATTGCTCAGGCGGTTGCAGCGCGCGGCGCAACTGTCGCGCTGAATTACCGCGGCAACAAGGCAGCAGCCGAGGAAGCACTCGCGTCGCTCAATGGTAGTGGTCATTGCCTGATCAAGGCCGACGTGGCAACCACTGACGGTTCTCTCAGGGTTATCGAGCAGGCGATCAGTGGCTTGTCGGGCCTCGACACGGTCGTCAACAATGCCGGTATTTTTGAGGCGCACCCGCCGTTAAAGACGGCGCTGGTCGACTGGATGGCTGCATGGCAACGAACGCTGGCAACCAACCTCATCGGGCCCGCCAATGTGTGCTGGGCGGCTGCGCGGTATATGGCCGCCAATGGCGGCGGCCGTATTATCAACGTGTCGTCGCGCGGCGCGTTTCGGGGGGAACCTGATGCGCCGGCCTACGGCGCCAGCAAAGCCGCGTTGAACTCGCTCACACAATCGCTGGCGATCGCTTTGGCGCCGCAGAAAATTTACGTTTCTGCTGTTGCACCTGGCTTCGTTGAGACCGATATGGCGACGGCGTCGTTGCAAGGTGCATCAGGCGATGCCATTCGCGCGCAGAGCCCGCTGGGCCGGGTTGCGCAACCCAACGAGATTGCAGCTGCCGTGTTATTTTTGGCATCTGCCGGCGCGGAGTTTTCCACTGGCGCGATTATTGACGTCAACGGTGCTTCCTATTTACGGAGCTGAAGATGCAATGAACGAGGTTGTCGACAAATCCACGCCGATATTATTGCTGCCGTTCGTGCTGGTATGGCGATTGCTCGGATTCGTCATTACCGTGTGCACCCGCATTGTCGCGGCATTGCTTGGCCTGATCCTGATGGTGACGGGCGTGGCACTGACAATGAGCGTGATCGGTGCGGTCGTGGGCTTGCCATTAAGCGTGTTCGGTTTGCTGCTGTTGATACGCGCACTTTTTTAATCGATAGACAGGTCGGGGGGAACATGGATTGGACGTTGGTGTACGGTTTCCTGATTGCGATGGCGCTTTTTGTTGCCGTCTGGTTCGTGTTCGTCGTGCCGTCCGAACGGCGAGACCATGCACGCAAGTTGGAGATTTTGCAGAAACGAATCGCAGAGCGGGAACAGCGCAAACAAGCGGCAGATGAACAAACCTCGTCGAGCGGTACGTAATCACGAGCCGGAGGTTCATGGCCTCAGGTACTGCGGGCTCGTTGACGAGTCGCAAGTCGATGGTTAGCGAGTCCGCCCGGATTGTCGGCGAAACCGAACGACTCCTGTTGCGAGAAGTGAGCAATAGTGATGCCGGTCTCATCCGTTCTGTTTTAAACGACCCGGACTTCGTCCGCTATGTCGGCGATCGTGGTGTCCGTACCGCGGCGGATGCACAGTCCTACATTGCGAAGCGAATCGTGCCCGGGTACAGGGAATACGGCTACGGCATGTACCGCGTCGACCGCAAGCCTGACGGTACCGCGGTGGGTATTTGCGGTCTGGTTCGCCGCCCGGGACTGGATGCGCCCGATCTTGGCTTCGCTGTCCTGCCAGCGTTTCGGCGGCAGGGGATTGCGGCGGAAGCGGCGGCGCTGATCTTGGAGCAAGCGCGGCATCGCGCCGATATTGGTCGCGTTCTTGCGATCGCGAGCCCGGACAATGTGCCCTCAAATGCCTTGCTATTACGGCTTGGTCTGCAATTTGAACGGCTGGTGACCTTGGCAGACGACAGGGTGCCGCTGAATCTCTACGTCAGCACCTTCAAATAACACTACCTCGCGATCGGCTGGATTCCAAAAGGGCATTGGGTGTGACCTCTGAAGCTAGTAAGCTTCAGCGTCCAAACCGGGAACAAACCATGATAGAGACTGCGTTCGTCGCGTTTGCGACGTTTTTTGCGACCGTAGGGCCGCCCGATGTCATGGCCGTTTTCGCGGCCCTGACCGCTGACGCATCGCCGCGGATGCGCCGCCGCATCGCCCTGCGCGCAACTTTAATCGCGACCGGCATATTGGTGTTCTTCACGCTGGCGGGAGAGTTCCTGCTGTCCACGCTGGGCATTTCGCTGCCAGCATTGAGGATTGCCGGTGGCATTCTTCTGCTGTTGATCGGTATCGAAATGGTGTTCGCAATTTCTTCCGGCGCTACCTCCACGACGGCCGAAGAGAACGAGGAAGCGACTGTTCGCCAGGACATCACGGTATTCCCATTGGCCACACCGTTGATTGCAGGGCCAGGTGCGATGGGCGCCGCCATTCTGCTTATGTCCGATGCTCAAGGCGACCTGCTGTTGCAGGCGGCGGTTGTTGTTGCGCTGCTGGCAGTTTTACTGGTGACATTAATCGGCATGTTGCTGGCAACGCAGTTTCAGCGGTTTCTGGGCGTGACCGGCATGCAGGTTATTACCCGTATTTTGGGTGTGCTGCTTACGGCGCTGGCCGTGCAGTTTGTACTCGATGGCCTGGCGCAAAGCGGCTTGTTTTAGGAATTGCAAAACACCAAGAGACGGTAACGATGTCTGATCTGACCTGGAAAGAGTTTGAACGTGTGGAACTGCGTGCAGGCACTATCGTAGCGGCGGAAGTGTTTCCCGAGGCCCGCAAGCCCGCTTACAAGCTCACTGTGGATTTCGGGGAGGAGATTGGCGTCCGCCGCTCGTCGGCTCAGATCACCGATCACTATTCAGTTGACGAGCTGGTCGGTAAGCAGGTGATGGGCGTAGTGAACTTTCCCCGCAAACAGATAGGTCCGTTTATGTCGGAATGTCTGGTTACCGGGTTCATTCAGGCTGACGGTAGCGTAATACTCGCCGTTCCCGACCGACACTGCCCAAACGGGGTGCGGTTGGCCTGATAAGGGATTACATTCGTTATGGGGTCAGATATGCAAAACCTTTTTTCCAGTTTCGTGGTTGTCGATCCAAAGTTGTCGGCCACCGTGCTGCCGGTCAATGAAACATTCTGGCAGGATCTTGATAAACGCTACGGTACGTTCGCGGGCCACTCGCTGATTTCTGCGTACTGCTTTACCACGGACTGGCCAACCTGGGAGAGGCATCCGGAAGGTGATGAAATTGTCTGCCTGCTCTCTGGAAGCGCCGATTTGCTGTTGCATGAGACAGCCGGAGAGCGCTGTGTTTCGCTGGCAGAGGTGGGCGCATTCGTGGTGGTGCCGAAAGGAACCTGGCACACCGCAAAAGTGTCAGAACAAGCAACGATGTTGTTTGTCACGCCCGGCGAAGGTACTGAGAACCGGCAACTGCCGGGCGACTGAGTCAGTCATGAGGAGCAACGGCCATGCCGCGGTTTAATGCAACGGTACACTGGCGCCGCGGCGACCAGCCTTTTCTGGATAATCGTTACAGCCGCGCTCACGAATGGGCTTTCGATGGCGGGGCAGTAGTGCCGGCCTCGGCGTCTCCACATATCGTGCCGTTGCCGATGTCGGTCGCCGAGAACGTAGACCCGGAGGAAGCGTACGTGGCATCACTGGCAAGTTGTCACATGTTGTTTTTCCTCTCACTCGCCGTACAACGCGGCGTTGTTGTTGACAACTACAGTGATCGGGCGGTGGGAAAAATGAGCAAGAACGAGCAAGGCCGCATGATGGTCAGCGAAGTTGTTCTCTATCCGGAGGCGACATACAGCGGTGTAGCCCCTGCACCGGATTTGATTGCGACATTGCACGAGGAAGCGCACGAACAATGCTTTATTGCCAATTCAGTGCGTACGGAAGTACTTGTAGAGCCGGTGTCATAGTTGTGAATGACCGGGCGCGGGTAAGGTGGTGAACGGATTTGTTAAGAAGCAGTGTCATTTCATGAGCGAAGACATTACCGACTGGACTGCTCTACGCGAGTTTAAAGCGGTCGATCTGACGGCTTCATTTGTGTTGTCCTGGCAATTGGAGGGCGACGCGTTGTTGCTGGAAATCGATGTATGCCTGGCACCCGAACACCCGTTTTATGAATCGCCGCGTCCTTCCGAAGATTCTTGTATTCGACCGGGAGTACTCGAATTCCCGTATTGCGTACGCCTTGTTGCTGAGAACCGAACGGCCGAGAAGGGCGCAATCGGCGGTTTGGCGAGTTGCTTGGCGCACGGCCGAATTCAGGGGCTGCGGCGAATTGGCGACGGCATCTATGAATTGCAGGGACTGTTTGGCGACGTGACGATCCATGCCGAACGACCTATTCTGCGCCTCAAGTCTTTGGCGGCCTGATAACGAACTCAGGAAACAACCATGAACAGAGAAAATACAATCGATTACATCGAAATCCCTGCGCGCGACCCGGCTGTAGCCCGGGCATTTTTCGAAGAATTGTTTGGCTGGACATTCGAAGATTACGGGCCGGACTACTGTTCATTCAACGATGGCCGACTCGCAGGCGGTTTTTATCGCGCTGACAACCAGGCCGCCGTTGCGGCCGGCAGTGTTCTGGTCGTTTTTTACAACGACGATCTTGAGGCTGCCGTGCGACGCGTGACAGCGGCTGGTGGCCGCATCAGCAAAAAGATATTTTCTTTTCCCGGCGGTCGCCGGTTTCATTTTCAGGATCCGTGTGACAACGAGTATGCGCTCTGGTCTGAGCAATAACGGCTCGTCCTGATTGATTTTCGCGGCAGCGAGCTTGCCACGAATGTGGTGGTCGTGAGTTTGGCAGGCCTTTGCCGTCGTACTGTGGCAGTCATCGTTGACGCAGAGGCGTTACTACGGCATCTGGACAGCTGGTATATACTCGAAACTCACGATCCTGCCTGCACGGTGGGTCACCAAGAGAGCCTGCGAGAACGTGGGTTTATCTCCGACCAGACCAATACGTCGCCGCGCTATATCCTTTTTGAAGATCGGTGCCGACAAGGAGCCTCGACCAATGCACGAAGAAATTACCCATCCTTTCGTTCAGCACAAACTTGCGTTGATACGCGACAAAGATACCGGCCACAAAAAATTTCGCGAACTGGCTACCGAAATCACGATGTTCCTTTGCTATGAAGCGCTGAAGGAAATCAAAGTAAAAAGAGTCACCGTACAGACACCGATTGCGGAAGCTGCCTGTAAAGTAATTTCAGAGGACCTGGTAGTCGTTCCAATTCTGCGGGCCGGCGTGGGCATGCTGGAAGGCATTCTTGATTTGGCACCAACCGCGCGTATCGGTTTTCTTGGAATGTACCGCGACGAAGATACCAAGCAGCCGGTCGCGTATTACCAAAAACTGCCCGAGCAGACAAAAGACGGCTTGTGCATAGTCATTGACCCCATGCTGGCTACCGGCGGATCAACCGCGGCGGCGATAGATATTCTGAAAGAGGCGGGTGCCAGAAAGATCGTCGTGGTGTGTATCGTTACCTGTCCCGAGGGTTTGCAGACCGTGGAAGCTGCACACCCGGATGTGACAATTTACACGGCGAGCGTTGATGAGCGTCTGGATGATCACAAGTACATCGTGCCCGGGCTTGGTGACGCCGGTGATCGTTTGTTCGGAACGCGTTAGAGACGCATCGATTCTGTGTTGCTAGCGGACGGGGGCAGGTCGCTGATCCAGAAACCACGCGATCTGCACACAGCGTTGCTGAATTCCTGAATGCCATAGACGATTCGCAACGAAGGGCCGACTGCAAGGCGGTTGCGGCAATGATGCGCCGGGCAACTGGCGAAAAAACGGCAATGTGGGGAGCGAGTATCGTTGGCTTCGGTAGCTACGATTATCAATACGCGAGTTGTCGTGCCGGTCGTTGGTTCTTGTGTGGGTTCTCGCCACGAAAACACGCATTGACGATTTACATCATGCCGGGCTTCAAAACGTACGATGCTCGGTTGAAAAAACTGCGCATACACAAGATCGGTAAATAATGCCTTTACATTACATCGTTAGTGGATGTTGATTCAGCCTATCTGGAAGCGTTGATCGCCGAGTCCGTAAGGCACATGCAACACAAGTACGGCCACTAGACCCTTGCGTTGCGCGCTAATTTTGCTCGGCGGCGCCCCATAATTGCGCGTTATGGCATCATTCTTTTTTCGGTATTCGGGGTGTCGATGAGACCAGAGGAGGAGCGTCATGCGCAGCACAATAAACAAGACGATCGTACTGCCGGCACCGGCTGACGAGCTGTTTCGGATGTACCTTGATGCCGATACGCATGCCGCTTTCACCGGTGCACCGGCCAAGGTGAGCGACGTGGCGGGCGCACCGTTCGAAGCCTTTGGCGGCTTGTTGAAAGGGACAATGCTTAGCGTTCTCAAGCCACGTCTGATCGTACAATCGTGGCGTTCGGTAAACTTTGCCGAGGACGCGCCGGACTCAACATTGGTACTGGCATTTTCTGACGAGAATGGGGAAGGCCGCATAGACCTGGTGCATATCGACGTGCCGGAAAACGACTACCAGGGCGTTACCGGTGGATGGGATTCCCGCTATTTCGAACCGTGGTTGTCGTACTTACAGAACCGTTGAGACAGGTCGGTCTTCTCGCGGATCGCTGTAAGCACTGGAAAAGCCGGGTTAAAGCGCAAACGATGGCTTCGCAATTATTTGCACTATTCAGGTTCAGGCGTACCATAGCTCGAACTCATTTCTGTGCACTATCGTTGGCATTCCGGTTGGCGATTTTCGTATCGCAGATTTGTGAGTCCACCGCCGGTTAAGTCCGGTGTTCATCAAGCCAAGTTACTTGGCAGTTACAAGAGTTAAAGAACGATATGTCAGAGCAAGTTGAAGGAACCGTAAAGTGGTTCAACGATGAAAAGGGTTTTGGCTTTATTGAGCGTGAAGGTGGCAAAGATGTTTTTGTCCATTACAGCGCCATTGCTGGTGACGGCCGGAAGACCCTTCATGAAGGGCAGCGCGTGTCGATGCAAGTAACTCAAGGCCAGAAAGGCCCTCAGGCAGAGAACGTCACACCGCTATAGCACGCCGTACTCTCTGGTTGCAGAGAGTACGCCTCTCCGGCGGTTGTCCAAACGCTGACGATTGAATATCCGTACGAGTACTCGTGCGGGATTGTCAGCGCGCTGAAAAGCCTGAAGCACGGCAGCAGAGCCGCGCTTCGGGCTTTTTTTGTTTTGGATTTCGGCAAACGGTCAACCTGGCTGCTATGGTTAATGCGGTCGCAATACGCGAACTCAATAATCAAAACGAATTGTCGCAGTGGCACTGATCAGCTTAGCGACCGCAAACTCGCACAGGCTCACGGGAAGTCGCTGCAATAGCAACAGTGGATTAACCACGAGGGGGATTGGTATGAGCAGTGAACTCATGAGTCTGACTTGGGTGGCAACAATGACGGCAGTCTTGTGGATACCCTACATACTTAACATGATCGCCGTCCGCGGGCTGATCGATGCTGTGGGCTACCCTGTTGAACCCAAGCCATTGTCTGGCTGGGCACAAAAAATGAAAGCGGCACATGCCAATGCCGTCGAGAATCTGGTTGTATTCGCTGCATTGGTTCTGGTTGCGAATGCCGCAGGAGTCAGCAACGACACTACGGTTCTTGCTTGTCAGGTGTATTTCTATGCACGGCTGGTGCACGTGCTCGCTTACACGTTTTCTGTTCCTTGGGTACGCACGCTGGCATTTGCGGTTGGCTTTATTTGTCAGTTGGCGATCGCGTTGCAGTTACTGTAGGCGCTGCAAGGCGTTAGACGTTGCATGCCCTACGTCGTTTGCTAATTGCGACTAATTAAGTGTCTACGTCTTGCGGCCACGTGAGTCACGCCAGGCTTGCTGTTTTTCTTCGAGCTCCGACCAGCGTTCGATGAGTTGTTCCAGTGTTGCCTGACTTCCGGCGAGCTCGTCGAGTACCGGCTGTGCGGCATCGTGACCGGCAGCATAAAAATCCGCTGCGGCAATTTTTTGCTGCAACGCTTCAAGCTGTTTCTCAAGTTGCTCGATCTTCTCAGGCAATGCTTCCAGTTCACGTTGCTCGTGGTACTTCAGTTTCTCCACGTTCGTCGCGGCTTGCGCTTCACGTTTTTCGTCGCGGCGCTCCGCTGCCTTCTGAGCGGGGTTTTCCATTTCGGCCAGCGCCTGACCTTGCCGCAGCCAGTCGCTGTATCCGCCGACGTGTTCCCTGACGACGCCGTTCTTTTCGAAAACAATTGTGCTGGTAACGACATTGTCCAGAAACTGCCGGTCGTGACTGACTACCAGCAGCGTGCCGGAAAACTGAGTCAGCTTGTCTTCGAGAACTTCGAGCGTTTCCATGTCGAGGTCGTTGGTCGGCTCATCAAGAACCAGGAGATTTGCCGGACGCGTAAACAATTTGGCAAGTATTACGCGGTTGCGTTCGCCACCGGACAAAGCCTTGACCGGGGTAAGCGCGCGTTTCGGGCTGAACAGGAAGCCTTTCAAATAGCCAATGATGTGCCGGTCTTTGCCGCCCAGGTTTATGTACGTACGACCTTCGCCAACATTCTCTGCGACCGACTTTTCCTCTTCGAGTGATTCGCGTAGCTGGTCGAAGTAGCCGATGATCAGATTGGTGCCGTGTTTGATCGTGCCAGTCTGAGGTTCAAGCCTGCCCAGCAGCAAGCGCAGCAAGGTGGTCTTGCCGACGCCGTTGTTTCCCAGGATGCCGATTCGGTCGCCACGCATAATCTGCACGGAAAAATCTTCCAGTAGTACTTGCTCATCGTAGCGGTAGCTTAAGTTGCGGGCCCGAATGACCTTGCGACCGGAGCCGTCGGCTTCTTCGATGTGCATGCGCGCGTTGTCGTCCAAAGTCAGACGTTTCTCACGTTCATTGCGCATGGCGACCAATGCACGCGCACGTCCTTCGTTTCTGGTGCGGCGCGCCTTAATGCCTTGCCGAATCCAGATTTCTTCCTGCTGCAGTTTCTTGTCAAAACGCGCATTCTCGGTCGCCTCATCTTCCAGCGCTTTTTCTTTTCGACGCTGGAAGTTCGCAAAATCACCCGGCCAGCTGGTTAGCCGGGTGCGATCAATCTCGACGATTCGAGTGGCGAGTTTTTGCAAAAACGCACGGTCATGGGTGATGAACAAAACGGCACCCTGAAAGCCGAGAATGACATGCTCAAGCCATTCGATGGTGACAATGTCGAGGTGGTTGGTTGGCTCGTCGAGTAGCAGGAGGTCGGGTTTGCGGACCAGCGCGCGCGCCAGCGCAACGCGCCGACGCCAGCCGCCGGAAAGCTCGTTCATGCGTTTGTGAGCAGGCAGGTTGAGTTCGCTGATCGTACTTTCAACCCGCTGTTCGATTTGCCAGCCTCCCAAAGCATCGATCTGACGGTGCAGCGCCTCGAGCTCCTGCATTTCGGCATCGGTGCTGACGTTGGCAGCGCGCCGACTGTAATCGTCCAGTAACGTCTGTGCACCTCCTAACCCTGAGCGCACCATGTCGCTCACACTCATGTCGCCGGCTTCCGGCAGTGCCTGCGCCAGCTGGCTGATCACCAGGTTGTCGGTGTAGATGACGTCGCCGCGATCGGGCTCGATCTCCCCGCTGATCAGTTTGAGGGTGGTCGACTTGCCCGCGCCGTTGCGGCCTATCAAACAGACACGTTCGCCCGTTTCAATGGCGAAACTGGCGGCGTCCAGTATTCTCTGGTCACCAAAATCTAGGGAAACGTCTTCGAATCGAATGAGGGACATGCTTTTGCGGTTACTTACCCGTGTGGTGGCCGATGCACGGGTGGCAGCGGGATTGAACAATCGTGGCAGGCACCGTACTGTTTGTCAGCAGTCTGCCGGGCCAGGCTGTGCAAGAGGATACAGGTGAGAGCTATGGACGAACAACGCATAATCGAAATTGAGACCAAACTTGCCTATCAAGAGGTGATGTTGGGAGAGCTTAACCAGGTGCTAACCGATCAACAGTCACAATTGACCCGCCTCGAACGGCTGTCAGAACGACTGGTCGAACGGTTTCAGTCAATGGCAGCGAACGGTGAAGGTGGCGAAGACGCGGGTGACGAACGGCCACCGCATTACTGATATTCCTTAAGAGGCTATGTTATGGATCGTTCGCAGTTTCCTGACCTGATTCAGTCTTTGCCAGAGTTCGACGGCCCGTTCGACGCCTACAGACTTGCGGCGGATCATTGCGAGGTGCTGTTTGCGTCGTACCCGGCCGGTACGATCATTGCGGAGCATACTCATGCGTCCCGGAATGTCGGTGTAATTACAGCAGGCGAGTTGATCCTCACGCGAAACGGGCTGGAAGAACGTTACGGGACCGGCGAGTGGTATCAGCTGGAACCGGAAGAGCGGCATGCTGCGCGTTTCGAAGAACCGACGTCGGAAATAGAATTCTGGTTCGACGCGTGAGTTTTCTGACGCGGAGCCGCCCACAGGAGCAGGCTGTATGAACGACGTAAGCAACCCCCGGAGCAAGAGCACGTTGTTGTGGGCTGCAGTATTTATGGCGGTCCTGGCTTGGTCGGCTGTTAAACCGCACGATTATCCGACCTGGTTATTGGAAGTGATGCCGGCAGTCATCGGTGCGGCGGTCTTGCTCGTGACCCGCAAGCGGTTTCGGTTAACGCCGTTAACCTACGTCTTGATACTCGTGCACTGTGTCATCCTCATTGTTGGTGGTCACTACACTTACGCCGAGGTTCCGTTGTTCGACTGGATTCAGGAAGCGTTTGATCAATCTCGCAATAACTACGACAAACTTGGGCATTTTGCGCAGGGATTCGTGCCGGCCATGGTTGCGCGCGAAGTTGTTGTCGTGAAGGGTGTCTTCAATTCCGTTTCATGGCGTAATTTTTTCGTCGTATGCTTTTGTCTCGCCGTAAGTGCATTTTACGAACTGATTGAATGGTGGGTGGCACTAATGTCCGAAGAAGCCGCAGAGTCTTTTCTTGGGACACAGGGTTACATGTGGGATACACAATCGGATATGGCATTCGCATTGACTGGCGCTGTTCTGGCTCTGATCTTCCTGGGGCGTATACAGGACCGGCAGCTCAAGGCTTTATGAATGTCGCGCTGTATGTTGTGGTGGCTCTTGGCATGATCGGATCATCGACCAGCACGGCGGGTGCTGATAATGATCGGAGCAAAGAGTGCGTTGTGCTGTTGCACGGCATGGCCCGCACCGAGCGTTCGATGTTGCCAATGCAAGAGGCGCTGACAGGCGCTGGTTATGCTGTCGCCAATATCCGTTATCCCTCCCGCGAGCATCCCATTGCCGTACTGGCACCCATGGCTGTTGATGAAGGGATAGCGGAGTGTCGACGCTTGCAAAACCACGGGCCTATACATTTCGTAACGCACTCTTTGGGCGGCATACTTTTGCGCTACTACACGAACGGCCGGCACATTGATGATATCGGCAGAGTGGTTATGCTCGGTCCGCCAAACAACGGCAGTGCGGCGGCCGACAAGTGGCGCTCAGTACCTGGGTTCGATTTCATCAACGGACCAGCTGGCTCCGAGCTGGAAAAGGGCGACGAGAGCGTGCCACTCAAACTTGGCCAGCCGACATTTGAATTCGCTGTCATTGCCGGTGATCGCTCTATTGATCCGATTACCCATGCCATGCTCGACAAACCCAACGATGGCCGCGTCACCGTTGACGAAACGCGGTTGGCAGGGATGAGTGATTTTCGCCAGGTGCACGCCAGTCATGCGTTCATGATGCGTGACAGTGAAGTCATTGAGTTGACGATCGCGTTTCTCGCGAACGGACGTTTCCCGGTCAGCGATCCATGAGTGCGCGCTCGCCGCGCCGTTGCGCCTTTTTGACGATGGACGATACTGAAGGCTGGTCTATCGATGCCGATCTTGCGATTCCCCCATTGCAGGCGCGAGGCTGGCAAGTCGACGTATTGCCATGGCGCAGTCAGCGCGACGACTGGGCCGAGTTTGATGGCGTCTACGTTGGTACGCCGTGGGACTACCCGGAAGACCCACAAACGTTCCTTGATGCGCTGCAGCGCATCGAGGCATCCGGCACTGTTCTGGCTAACCCTCTATCCCTGTTGCGCTGGAATCTGGCCAAGACCTATTTGCGCGAACTCGAATCGCGCGGCGTCGCTATCGTCCCTACAGAGTGGTTGGATTCGCTGAATGGGCCGGTGCTGGCGGGCTTGCACGACAAGCTCGATAGCGAGCGGATCGTCATCAAGCCGGTTATCAGCACGAATGCGACTAACACGTTCTTGCTGGATCGCGTTATCAGTTCCGCCGTTCGCGCGACACTGCTGGCGACCTTTGCCGGGCTTCCGTGCATGGCACAGCCGTTTGTCGCCGCAATCCAATCGGAAGGCGAATACTCGTTGTTTTATATCGGCGGCGAGATGAGTCACGCGATCCGCAAAGTGCCGAAACCGGCGGATTTCCGCGTGCAGGAAGAGCATGGCGCGCAGATACTGGCAGTCGATGTCGAGCCTGCTTTGCAGCTTACGGCTGACAGACTTGTGCAGCTCATAGAGCCCATGCCCTTGTATGCTCGTGCCGATTTTGTTCGCGCGGCTGACGGCCGCTTTCTGTTGATGGAGCTCGAATTAATAGAGCCATCGTTATACCTTCGAATGGCGGATGCTGCACCAGAGCGGTTTGCCGTGGCGTTTGACCATTACGTGCAATCCAGGAGTGAAAAATGAAGACTGTCTGTCGATTTCTGCTCGGTGCTGTCGCCACAGCAATGTTGTTCATTGCCGCTGTCGCGAACGCGGCGGACGCTGGCATTGTTCGGGTTCTGATGCAAACCAGCGAAGGCGCTATTGAGATCGAACTGTACGCTGATCGCGCACCGCTGACCGTGGCCAATTTTCTAGCGTACGTTGATGGTGGCCACTACAACGGTGCGAGTTTTTACAGAACGGTGACGTTCGAGAATGACAAGGGTAAACCCTGGATTGAAGTCATACAGGGCGGCATCGGCGACGCGGTACCGGCGTTCGCACCGATCGCTCACGAGTCGACAGCGAAGACGGGTCTGACTCACGAGGATGGTACGTTGTCGATGGCGCGAGGCGATGTGGGTACGGCGGCCGCCGAGTTTTTCATTTGCTTAGGGGCGCAGCCGGGGCTGGATCACGGCGCCATGCGTAACCCTGACGGACAGGGATTTGCTGCGTTTGGCCGGGTCACCCGCGGCATGGACACGGTGCGTCGCATCCACAAGAGTGACGCTAGCGCGCCGTCCGAGTCCCCGTATACCGAAGGACAGTTGCTGTCGGCGCCGGTGCAGATTACCTCCGCCGTTCGGCTCAAAGACGACGACTGACCGTTAGCGGCGTTTTCCGGCGGGCTTTTTTTCCGTCACGCCGCTGAGTAAAGGGCGCAAATAATCACCGGTGAATGAAGCCTTGTTGGCGGCAACCTGTTCGGGTGTGCCAAACGCGATTATCTCGCCGCCGCCATCACCGCCTTCGGGGCCCAGATCGATGACCCAGTCGGCGGTCTTCACGACGTCGAGATTGTGTTCAATGACGACAATCGTGTTGCCGCGATCGCGCAATCGGTGCAGCACCGCCAACAGCTGTTCGATGTCATAGAAGTGCAGGCCGGTGGTCGGCTCGTCGAGAATATACAGCGTGCTGCCGGTATCACGTTTCGATAGTTCTTTGGCCAGCTTGATGCGCTGCGCTTCGCCGCCTGACAGGGTTGTCGCGTTCTGTCCGAGGCGAATGTAAGAGAGGCCAACATCCAGCAGGGTCTGTAGCTTCTTGGCCACGACCGGAACATTGCGGAAGAACTCCAGCGCATCTTCGACCGTCATGTCCAGTACTTCGTGAATGTTGCGGCCCTTGTAACGTATCTCCAGCGTCTCGCGGTTGTAACGCTGGCCCCGGCAAACGTCGCAGGCTACGTAGACATCCGGCAAGAAGTGCATTTCAACTTTGATAACGCCGTCGCCCTGACAGGCTTCGCAGCGCCCGCCCTTCACGTTAAAGCTGAAACGACCCGGCATATAGCCGCGAGAACGCGCTTCCTGGGTGCCGGCAAAGAGTTCACGTATCGGTGTGAACAGGCCGCTGTAGGTCGCCGGGTTCGAGCGCGGGGTGCGGCCTATTGGCGATTGCGAGATGTCGATGACGCGATCAATATTGTCGAGGCCGTGTACGGCGTCGTGCGCCGCCGGGTTCTTGTTGACCCGATTGAGGTCTCCGGCGACGGCTTTGTACAGCGTGTCGTTGATCAGTGTTGACTTGCCGGACCCTGAGACACCGGTGATGCAGGTCATCAAACCGATGGGAAAGGAAGCACTGACGTTCTTGAGGTTATTGCCGCGTGCGCCTTCGATTCGAATTTCGCGTTTCGGATCGGCCTTGTGCCGCTTCTCAGGCATTGCGATTACACGGCGACCCGACAGGTATTGACCGGTCAACGAGCGTTCGTTGTGTTTGACCTCATCAGGCGTGCCCATAGCCACAACCTGGCCACCGTGCACGCCGGCGCCGGGACCAAGATCGACAACGTAATCGGCGGCGAGTATGGCTTCTTCGTCATGCTCTACAACGATTACAGTATTGCCGATGTCACGCAGGTGTATCAGGGTGCCGAGCAACCGCTGATTGTCACGCTGGTGAAGACCAATGGAGGGCTCGTCGAGTATGTACATGACACCGACCAGGCCGGAACCGATCTGGCTCGCCAAGCGTATGCGTTGTGCTTCACCGCCCGATAAGGTGTCGGCACTGCGATTAAGCGACAGGTAGTCGAGGCCGACGTCGCTGAGAAAGCCCAGACGTGCGCCGATCTCTTTGACGACTTTATCGGCAATGGTTTGTCGCCACCCGTCGAGTTTGAGTTGCGCAAAGAATTCACGCGCGTGGCCAACTGACAAGTCGGAAATTTCCGGCAGCGAACGGTCTGTTATAAAGACGTTGCGCGCGGCCTGATTCAGGCGCGTGCCCTTGCACTCGGGGCAGGGCTGGCTGTTTAGGAAGCGACTCAATTCCTCGCGCACGGCGGATGATTCAGTTTCTTTGTAGCGGCGCTCAAGGTTTGGGATCACACCTTCAAAGCGGTGCTTCTGCCGTATCTGCATGCCACGGGTGTTCTCGTAATGGAACTCGATTTTCTCTTTGCCACTGCCCTGCAGAACAATAGCCTGCAGTTTGTCATCGAGTTCCGAAAACGGCGTTTCTATGTCGAACTTGTAGTGATCGGCGATGCTCTTGATCATCTGGAAGTAATACGTTGTCTTTCGGTCCCAGCCGCGAATCGCGCCGCCGGCGAGCGACAGATCAGAGTTGACGACGACCCGTTCAGGATCAAAGAACTGTTTGACGCCGAGTCCGTCACAGGTGGGGCAGGCGCCGTTGGGGTTGTTGAAGGAGAACAACCGTGGCTCAAGTTCGGTGAGGCTGTAGCCGCACACATTGCAGGCGAATCGATCTGAGAACACGAGTTCGTCGCGCTCAGGTTCCTGCATAAACACGATGCGTGCGGTGCCGTCTGCCAGTTTCAATGCGGTTTCAAACGATTCAGCCAATCGTTGTTTCAGGTCCGCCTTTACTTTGAAGCGATCAATGACAGCGTCGATGTTGTGCTTGCGACGCAGATCCAGCTTCGGCGGTTCGTCGAGCTCGTAGACTTCGCCGTTGATGCGCGCGCGGATGAAGCCCTGGGCCTGCAGATCGCGCATCAGTTGCAGATGTTCGCCCTTGCGATTCGCCACGACCGGTGCGAGCAGCATCAGGCGCGTGCCTTCCGGCAACGCAAGTACCTGGTCGACCATCTGGCTGACGGTCTGTGCTTCCAGCGTAACGCCGTGATCCGGGCAGCGCGGTGTGCCGGCCCGCGCGTACAAGAGGCGCAGGTAGTCGTAGATTTCCGTTACCGTGCCGACCGTTGAGCGCGGATTGTGTGAGGTCGATTTCTGCTCGATGGAAATGGCAGGTGACAAGCCGTCGATGTGATCGACATCGGGTTTTTCCATCATCGACAGGAATTGCCGGGCGTAGGCGGACAGCGATTCCACGTAACGCCGCTGACCCTCTGCATAGATCGTGTCAAAGGCGAGTGACGATTTGCCAGAGCCGGACAGGCCGGTGATGACGATCAGCTTGTCGCGCGGCAGGCTCAGGTCAAGATTCTTGAGGTTATGCGTACGAGCGCCGCGGATATTGATGGATTTCATTACTGGGTATTCAACTTGTGGCTGGCGTGCGGGTGAGACATCGCGAAACAACCTGCTAATATACGCCGCTGCCTGACGCAGGCGCAAAGCGACGGCCTAAACATGTACTGATCCTGGCGTACATTGTTTCGCTGACAACCGTGCACTGCAGTCATTCAACTTGTGCCTAATCAGCCGTTTACCGTCAAACCAGGTTCGCATGTCAGAAACACAATCAGGATTCTTCGGCGCGATGCTGCCCACCGAGCGCCGCGCGATCGGCGTGATCGCGTCCATCGCCATGTTGCGCATGTTCGGCCTGTTCGCCTTGTTGCCGGTGTTGGCCGTCTATGCGTCACAGCTAGAGGGCGCAACCCCGCTGCTGATCGGGCTTGCCGTTGGTGGTTACGGATTGACTCAGGCGTTGCTGCAGGTGCCGTTCGGCGCAGTGTCGGACCGGGTCGGCCGCATCCCCGTGATTGTTTTTGGCCTGCTGCTGTTTGCGGCAGGCAGCGTGCTTGCCGCTGAGAGCACGACGATCTGGGGCGTCATCACGGGTCGGCTGTTGCAGGGAGCTGGCGCGATTTCCGCCACCCTGACGGCATTGCTCGCGGACGCGAGCCGCGAACAAGTTCGGACCCGAACAATGGCGGTACTCGGTATCAGCATCGGCAGCTCATTCCTGCTGGCGCTGATATTCGGTCCGGTGATTGCCGCGGCCGGCGGCGTGCGTTCATTGTTCTGGATGGCGGCCCTGCTCGCTGTTCTGGCCGGACTGCTGTTAATCCTGCTGCCGCGGAATCTGGGCCGCACCCGACACCGCGGTCGCTTGCCGTTGACGGCGGCGATGCGTGCGCCACTGTTGCAACTCGACCTGTTTGTCTTTCTTCTGCACACGATGCTGACGGCCACGTTCGTCGCATTGCCGTTTGTGCTGAGCGATCGTCTCGGTATTGAGCTCGCCAGCCACTGGTACATCTACGTGGGCGCGTTGCTGTTATCGCTGGCCGGTACAGTCCCGTTGATTATCAGCGACGAACGTCGCGGCAAGCGCAGTACCTTGCTGATCGCGGTGAGCTTGCTGATAGCCGGTCAATTGTCATTGTTCCTGCCAGGTGGCAATCAATGGCTGGTGATGCTGGCGCTGGCGGTCTTTTTCGCCGGTTTTAATTTTCTCGAGGCGGCCTTGCCCGCAAGGCTGTCGATACTGGCGGACGGCGAGCTCCGAGGCGCATCCCTCGGGCTGTTTTCAAGCTGCCAGTTCAGCGGCGCATTCGCCGGTGGATTGCTGGGCGGCCTGCTGCTGAGCGGCGGCGATGTCGGTCGCGTCTTCCTGGCTTGTGCTGCGCTGGCCGGTCTGTGGTTGTTGGTGCTGGGTTTATCGGAACAGCGCACGAAAGCCGTCGAAACGACCTGAAATCGGACTGGCAATTGGAGTCCCAGGCTCTACAATAGGCAGCCCGCACAATACTCCAAGTGACTGCATCGGCGGTCGCTTCGATACCGTCAAAGACCAATAACAGGAACCGCTATGGCCCGTGGAATCAATAAAGTCATCATCGTTGGAAACGTCGGGCAGGATCCGGAAACCCGCTACATGCCGAGCGGCTCGGCGGTCACCAATCTGACGATTGCGACCAACGAATCGTGGAAAGACAAGCAGAGCGGCGAACAAAAAGAGCGCACCGAGTGGCACCGGGTAGCGATGTTTGGCCGCTTGGCTGAGATCGCCGCCGAATACCTGAAGAAGGGCTCGCAGGTCTACGTAGAAGGCAAATTGCGTACTCGCAAATGGCAGGACAAGTCGGGCAACGATCGCTACACGACCGAAGTGATTGCCGACGAAATGCAAATGCTCGGTGGCGGTCGTTCCGGTGGTGGCGCGCCCGCATCAGGCGGCTCTGCCCCGTCAGGTCCGGCACCCGGCCCATCAGTTGACGACTTCGACGACGATATCCCGTTCTAACAACGGCTGTTCCGTCGTCATAATCCCGCCACCCGGGACGGGGTCATGCGCCTTAGCGCCACCTGATGCTGTAGCGATACGCCGGCTGAGTCGGTACTGCACACGGAGCGCATCGTGCGCAGTACACGGGTGTCGCCCGGCGGCGGTTGGCTCGATGTACACGTCCAGACACCGCCTTGGATATGCGGGTCCCGGGATAGCAAGGGGCTGTATGCGAAGGCGCGGGCCGGTATCATCAGCGAATTCACCGGCATCAGCGACCCGTATGAGGTGCCCGAGACGCCCGAAGTGCGCATCGATACCAGCGAGATCACACCGGATCTGGCTGCGCACCGAATCCTCGTCAAGCTCGAGGGTCTCGGCTACATACGATAGGTTGCTGATCACTTAATATAATTAAATCAGTGACATAGGCATATCGTGAGCGCAAAGCTATACATCAAAACCTACGGCTGCCAGATGAACGAGTACGACTCGGAGAAGATGGCTGACGTGTTGCGTGCCTCGCACGGCTACGAGTTGACAGCAACGCCGGAAGAAGCGGACCTATTGCTCGTCAATACCTGCTCGATACGCGAAAAGGCGCAGGAGAAGGTGTTTTCCGAGCTTGGACGCTGGCGCTCACTGAAAGAAAAGCGGCCGGACATGCTGATCGGCGTGGCCGGCTGCGTGGCGAGCCAGGAAGGCGAGGGCATCACCCGGCGCGCGCCGTTTGTAGACATGGTGTTTGGACCACAGACCTTGCATCGGCTGCCGCAAATGGTCGACAAGGTGCGTGCCGCGGGTTTGCCGGTGGTCGATGTCAGTTTTCCCGAAATCGAAAAATTTGACCGCTTGCCGGAGCCGCGAGCGGAGGGTCCGACGGCGTTTGTCTCCGTCATGGAAGGCTGCAGCAAATATTGCACGTTCTGCGTCGTGCCGTACACGCGCGGCGAAGAAATCAGCCGGCCGCTGGACGATGTAATCGTCGAGATAGTCGCTCTGGCCGGACAAGGTGTGCGTGAGATCAACTTGCTGGGCCAGAATGTCAACGCATTCCAGGGACCGATGCACGACGGTCAGATCGCGGATCTGGCAACGCTGATCTACTATGTCGCTGCTGTTGACGGTATCGATCGTATTCGCTTTACCACCTCGCACCCGGTCGAATTCACGGACAGCCTGATACAGGCGTACGCCGAAGTGCCGGAACTGGCGAACTATTTGCACCTGCCGGTACAAAGTGGCGCGGATCGCGTTTTGATGCGCATGAAGCGCGGCCATACCGCCATCGAGTACAAACAGAAAATTCGCAAGTTGCGCGAGGTTCGTCCTGACATATCAATCTCATCGGATTTCATTGTCGGCTTTCCCGGTGAGACAGACGCGGATTTCGAACAGACCATGCAACTGATCACTGATATCGGTTTTGATCAGTCCTTTAGCTTTATCTACAGCGCGCGGCCTGGCACGCCTGCCGGGACATTTGCTGACGACACGCCAATGGCTGTCAAGAAGCAGCGCTTGAAAACATTGCAGTCGCAAATCATCGAGCAGGCACAAGTTATCAGTGCCGGCATGGTCGGAACAACACAGCGCGTACTGGTTGAAAAGCCATCCAAAAAGGATCCGCAGCAAATGTGCGGGCGCACTGAAAACATGCGCTGGGTGAACTTCGACGCGCCGGCGTCGACGATCGGCCAGTTTATCGATGTGATTATTACTGAAGCCATGCCGAATTCACTGCGTGGACGCGTGGCGCCGCGACAAGCGGCGGCCTGAAATTCGCGGGTTAATCAGGTATTCCATAGGGCGCATGATCGCGGTAGGCTAAACCTCAGGCATCCAACCGCTTTGAGGGCGAATTTCTAACCATTGAACGCTGTACCCATATCCCGGGATATCGTCCTGGAACCCGCCGACAACAGCCGTCTTGCAAATCTCTGCGGACAGTTCGACGAACACTTGCGGCAAATTGAGCGCCGCCTCAACGTTGATATTTCCAGCCGTGGCAATCTTTTCCGGGTGACCGGCAATGAAGATGCCGCGCAGATTGGCAGCAATGTCATCAAGTCTCTGTTCAAACTGACGGGTAGCGAACACCTCGACCCGGAACGCGTCCACATGTGCCTGCAGGAATCCGTTATGAATGAATCGAATGTCGCCGAGCTGGATTCGGAGACCGGAAGCAAAGAGGCGGCGCGCTACGAAATTCAAACGCGGCGCAAACTAATACGCGCGCGCGGCCTTAACCAGCGTGCTTACCTGAAGAACATTCACGACCACGATCTGGCTTTCGGTATCGGCCCTGCGGGTACCGGGAAGACGTACCTCGCCATTGCTGGAGCTATAGATGCGCTGGAGAACGAACTGGTCCGGCGCATCATTCTGGTCAGGCCGGCCGTTGAAGCCGGTGAGAGGCTGGGTTTCCTGCCGGGCGACATGTCGCAAAAAGTTGATCCGTACCTGCGCCCGATGTACGACGCACTCTATGACATGCTGGGGCCCGAGCAGGTTGCACGACTCATTGAACGCAACATTATTGAGGTCGCACCATTGGCCTTCATGCGCGGCCGCTCGCTGAACGAAGCTTTCGTTATTCTGGATGAGGCGCAAAACACCAGCGTCGCGCAGATGAAAATGTTTTTGACACGTATTGGCTTTGGATCGCGCGCGGTCGTGACGGGCGACGTCACACAGATAGATCTACCGTCGGGCCAGACATCGGGTCTGAAGAACGCAATCGAAATACTTGCGAACGTTAAAGGTATAGGTTTCACCTACTTTACGCCGGGCGACGTCGTGCGCCACGAGCTGGTACAGCGAATCGTTGAGGCTTATGAAGCCGTCGGTCATGGTCAGGAAGGTGGTTCCTGAGCGCGTCGCTACAGGTGTACTTGCAGATTGCCAGCGGCGGCGACGACCTGCCCGACGAAGTATTCGTACAGCGTTGGTTGCAGGCGACCCTTGATCATGTCGGTTACGCGGATGAACGAGGCTGTGAAATTGCCGTGCGACTTGTTGATGTTGATGAAGGCCGTGGTTTGAATCATCGCTATCGGCAGCGGGACTACGCCACCAATGTGCTGTCATTTGCCGGCAGCGACGATGCATTGCTGCCCGAGGACGAACCGGTCGCACTGGGAGATCTGGTGCTGTGCCCCCCGGTGGTGCTTCGGGAGGCGGCAGAGCAAAACAAGCGGCCTGCTGATCACTGGGCTCATCTGCTCGTGCACGGTGCATTGCATCTGCTCGGCTATGATCATGAAGCGGCCGATGACGCGACGGCGATGGAAAAAATCGAGATCGGCGTTCTGGCGAGCGCCGGCATTCAGGACCCCTATCACGAACAGGCCCGCGTCTGAGAGATCAGGTGCTACAATGTCCGGCCGCCAACGCGGCATAACTTCGCAGGAAAGACAGACCAGCTCAATGAGTGACAAACCTCCCAGTACCAGCGGCACAGGCAGCGCCGGCATAATTACGCGTGTAATGCGTGCCATCAAAGGTGAGCCCTGGAGCCGCGAAGAAATACAGGATCTCTTGCAGCAGGCGGAAAGCGTCTTCGATCCCGAGGAGCAGAACATGCTCGCCGGCGTATTGGAGGTGGCTGAAACCCAGGTGCGTGAAGTAATGATTCCGCGCTCGCAAATGGTGGTTATCGAGCGCGATCAAGGCGTCGATGAGATGCTGAAAACTATCATTAATTCCGGTCATTCCCGCTTTCCCGTGATTGGCGAAGACCGCGACGAAGTCATCGGCGTTTTGCTTGCAAAAGACTTGTTGCGCTACTTCGCCAAACCTAACGGCGAGTTGCGGATCGATGACTATTTGCGACCGCTGTCGGTTATCCCGGAATCGAAACGGCTCAATGCGTTGCTCAAAGAGTTTCGCGACAGTCACAACCACATGGCTATTGTGGTTGATGAATATGGCGGCGTATCCGGTCTGCTGACGATTGAAGACGTTCTTGAAGAAATCGTCGGCGAGATCGATGACGAACATGATCCCGAAGAAGCGGACCCTATTCTTGAAGATACCGAGCGGGACGGACGTCCTTGCTGGTCAGTACAGGCATTGACCCGCATCGAAGATTTCAATGACTTCTTCGGCTGCAATCTCGATGACGAACTGTACGACACGATAGGCGGTCTCGTGATGCACGAGCTCGGTCGTCTGCCGCGCCGCGGTGAGACGTTGCAGTTTGGCAATTTCGAGTTTCGGGTTGTCAAAGCGGACCGTCGACGAATTGATTCCGTTCAGGTGCAGCGGGCAGCGAACGACGACGCCTGATGGCTGTCACCGGCGGTGAACGGTTACAGCAGATTCTGGCGCGTAAGGTCGCATTGCGGCTGGCGTTATTCGTAAGCGGTGCTGCCCTGCCGCTGGCGTTCGCGCCGTTCGGCTATTGGTTTCTTGCGCCGCTGCTATTGCTGCCGATGTTACTGGTCGGCCTGCACATGCCGCCACGGATCGCGGCCCAGCTCGGCTTCTGTTTCGGCGCCGGTCTGTTCCTGACCGGTACCTACTGGATCTACATTTCGATACACGACTTCGGCAATGCGCCGTTGTGGCTGGCTGTCACGCTGATGCTCGGGGTTGTGGCCATCATGGCGGCCTGGTTCGCGTTGTGCGGCTGGCTGCTGGCCTGGCTGGTTGACGGGCGACCATGGCGGCTGCTGGTCGTGGGTCCGTCTGTGTGGGTGTTGGTGGAATGGCTGCGCGGTTGGGTTTTTTCCGGCTTTCCCTGGCTCACGTTGGGCTACAGCCAGATTGATTCGCCGCTAACGGCCTGGTTGCCGGTTGTCGGCGTGTATGGCGTGTCGATGCTGCTGGTTGCCAGCAGTTGCGGCCTGCTCCTGCTCCGTACGCCACAGGTGCGTTGGTGGGCGGGGGGCGTGATGTTGGCGCCGTGGCTGCTTGGCGGCGGCTTGTCCGCGTACAACTGGACCGAACCGGCTGCTGAGCCACTCACCGTCACCATGGTTCAGGGCGGTGTGGGGCAGGATCGCAAATGGCTGCCGGAACAATTTCAGCCAACCCTGCGGCTTTACCGGGATGCGCTGCTCGCGGCCAGCGAGAGCGATATTGTGATCTGGCCGGAAGTGGCGGTGCCATCGATCAACGACCGTGTGCAGCCCTACCTGGACCTGTTACAGAGTGACTTGCAGCCCGATCAAAGCCTGTTGTTCGGCATTCTGGAACGCGAACTGGACGGCGACGACGAGCACATCTACAACAGCGTGCTGTTGCTCGATGGCTCAACCGAGCAGGCGTACCGAAAACGCCACCTCGTGCCGTTTGGTGAGTACTTTCCGGTGCCGGCGTTTATCCGCGAATGGATGCGCATGATGAGCCTGCCGAACAGCGATCTCAGCGCTGGTGTAGCGGAGCAAGCCTTGCTGCGGACGGCGGGCGACCAATTGATCGCTGTGGCGATTTGCTACGAAGATGCCTACGGCGCTGAGCAGCTCTACGCGTTTCCGGATGCCAGCCTGATCGTCAATGTCAGCAACGATGCCTGGTTTGGCGATTCCATAGCGCCGCATCAGCATCTGCAGATTGCCCGGGTCCGGGGTGCGGAAGTCGGGCGCTATGTAATGCGCGCGACCAACAACGGCCTTACCGCACTGATCGCGCCGGATGGAGCAGTTGTCGATACGGCACCCCAGTTCGAGTTTGCCAGCATGACCGTGCCTGTCACGCCCATGCGGGGGATGACCCCGTATGCCCGAACCGGCAACTGGCCTGTAACCGGTCTGGCGGTACTGATCGTCGGCATTAGCGTGCGACAACGGCGGCTGCGCCGCCGTCACTGAGTACCATGAGCCCGTCACGGGCTGCGCACAGCCGCGATTCCAAGTAAGCTTGCCGATTCCCCGGATCAGGCAGTTCAGACTGCCTCCAGCACGATTGAGATCAATGAGTAACGACGCAAGATATACGCCCGATGAAGTAGAGCAGCGTGCCCGCGACTATTGGGACAGCGAACGCTGTTTCGAAGTGGACGAAGACCCGGACAAGCAAAAGTTCTACTGCCTGACGATGTTCCCGTACCCGAGTGGCCAGCTGCACATGGGCCATGTCCGGGTGTTCACGATCAGTGACGTCATTGCGCGGTATCAACGCATGCAGGGCAAACATGTCCTGCAGCCGATGGGCTGGGATGCGTTCGGCATGCCGGCGGAAAACGCGGCCATCAAGCGCGGTGTACCGCCGGCCGAATGGACCTACAAGAATATCGACTACATGCGCGGTCAGCTCAAACGTCTGGGTTACGGCTACGACTGGAGCCGCGAAGTAACCACCTGCCGGCCGGAATACTATCGCTGGGAGCAGTGGTTGTTCACACGCTTGTTCAAGAAAGGCCTGGTCTACCGCAAAAACTCAATCGTTAACTGGGACCCGGTTGACCAGACCGTGTTAGCGAACGAGCAAGTCATCGATGGCCGCGGCTGGCGTTCCGATGCGCTGGTAGAGCGCCGTGAAATTCCGCAATGGTTCATGAAGATCACGGCCTACGCGGACGAACTGCTCGACAACCTCGATTCAATGGACGGCTGGCCCGATTCCGTCAAGACGATGCAGCGCAACTGGATCGGTCGTTCGGAAGGCATGGAACTGTCTTTCGATGTCGATGGTGAAGACGAGCCACTGACTGTGTTCACGACCCGCCCGGATACGCTGATGGGCGTTACCTATATGGCGGTCGCTGCCGAACACCCGATTGCGCAAAAAGCAGCGGCCGGCAATGCCGACATCGCGCGCTTCATCGAAGAATGCAAAACCATGCAGGCCGCCGAGGCTGCGATGGAGACGATGGAGAAAAAGGGCATGCCATTGGGTGTGTTCGCTACGCACCCAATCAGTGGCGAAAAAGTGCCGCTCTGGGTCGCTAACTTCGTGCTGATGAGTTACGGCACCGGCGCGGTAATGGCAGTGCCGGGGCACGACGAACGCGACTGGGAGTTTGCCAGTAAGCACGGCTTGCCGATCGTGCAGGTCGTCAAGCCAGAAGATGGCAGTGACATCGATATTGGCGAGGCTGCCTGGACGGGGCGCGGCGAGCTCGTCAACTCAGGTGAGTTCGACGGCCTGAATTTTGACCAGGCGTTCGCAGCAATTGCGTCACGTTTCGAAGCTGAAGGTCGCGGCAAGCGAACGGTTAACTACCGGCTGCGCGACTGGGGTGTGTCGCGACAGCGTTACTGGGGTACACCAATCCCCATTATTTACTGCGATGACTGCGGTGCCGTGCCCGTGCCGGAGAAAGACCTGCCGGTTGTATTGCCCGAAGACGTCAAAGTCACTGGCGTGGGTTCACCGTTGCGCGATATGCCCGGGTTTGTGAACGTGGATTGCCCCGAGTGTGGCAAGGCGGCGCGGCGTGAAACCGACACGTTTGATACGTTTGTGGAATCCTCCTGGTATTTTTCCCGCTACGCCTCGCCGGATAGCAAAGATGCGATGCTCGACAAACGGGAAAGTTACTGGATGCCCGTAGACCAATACACGGGTGGCATAGAACACGCGATTCTGCATTTGTTGTATGCGCGCTTCTTCCAGAAGTTGATGCGTGATGAAGGCTTGTCGGCTGCCGACGAACCATTCACCAATCTCCTGACACAGGGCATGGTGCTGAAGGACGGCGCCAAAATGTCCAAGGCCAAGGGCAATACGGTTGATCCGCAGGAACTGATTGAACGCTACGGTGCTGACACGGTGCGGTTGTTCATGATGTCTACGGCACCGCCTGAACTGGCGCTGGAATGGTCGGACGACGGTGTGCAGGGCGCATACCGCTTTCTCAAGCGCTTCTGGCACGCGGTTCAAGCTCATAGCGACGGGGGCAGCATGCCTGCTCTCGACAAGTCGGGCCTCGATGGCCAGCAAAAAGAGCTGCGCCTGAAGACCCACCAGACCATCGCAAAGGTCAGTGACGATACGGGTCGACGTTACAAGTTCAATACAGCGGTGGCGGCTGTGATGGAATTGCTGAACGCAATCAATCGCTTCGACGATCAAAGCCCGGCCGGTCGCGCAGTGATTCAGGAAGCATTGGAATCCTGCGTGCTGCTGCTGGCACCAATCGTTCCGCATATTTGTCACGAACTGTGGAAGCAACTCGGGCACAACAGTGCTTTGGTTGATGAGTCATGGCCCGATGTGGATGAGTCGGCGTTGCAGCAGGACATGGTCGAAATTGTCGTGCAGGTAAACGGAAAATTACGCGGTCGAATTTCGGTTGCAGCCGATGCTGGGAAAGATGCGATTGCCGAACTCGCGCTTGCCGACGAAAACGTCAAACGCTTCGTTGCGGACAAGACGATACGCAAAACTATCGTCGTGCCGGGACGGTTGGTGAACGTTGTTGTTTAGAACCGCACTATTGGCGTGCTCGCTGCTTGCGCTGAGCGCCTGCGGTTTTCAGCTGCGCTCGTCGCCCACAGTGCCGGCACAGATGAGCAGTACCTATATCGAGACCGCTGATACCTACAGTCTGTTTTATCGCAAGTTACGTCGTGAACTGCAAAGCGTGGGCGTGCGGGTTGTTGACAACAAAGAAGACGCAAGTGCTGTATTTTCTATCCTGAGCGACGAAACGGATCAACGCGTTTTGTCAGTGTCTGCACGCAATGTGCCCCGTGAGTACGAAGTGTATTACTCGGTTTACTATGCGGTGCAGGCTGGCAACGCTGTCCTGATGGAGCCGCAGTTGCAGACCGCAACCCGGGACTACACCTACGACGAAACCCGCGTGCTGGGCAAGTCTCGCGAGGAAGATCTGTTACGCGATGCCATTGCCAATGATCTGGTGCGCATCGTGCTGATCCAGCTATCCGCCCTTTGAACTGACGCCTGGCCGTGAGTGACTCTGTTGAATGCGCGCACGCAGCAGACGGCAAATTGCCGATGTTGTGCATCGCTCACTTGCCGCACACGGCAGTGCCTGCACTGGCTGAGCGCTTCGGACTTCGCGTTGCATTTGTTGCCGATAATCAGCCGATTACCGGTAGTTTTTGGGGTGAGCCGGAGGCCGGTGTCGTAGGCACAACGCTGTATGTTCGTGGCGATACGCCGCTGCACTCGGCACTGCACGAGCTGAGTCATCTGGTTTGCATGAGTGCCTCGCGACGAGCCGTGCTGATCCGGGATGCGGGTGGTGACGACGACGAAGAATCGGCGGTTTGTTATCTGCAAATATTGCTGGCCGACGAGATTGATGGAGCAGGGCGTGAACGTTTGATGAAGGACATGAATAGCTGGGGCTACAGCTTCCGGCTGGGTAGCACGGAACTCTGGTTCCACGATGATGCGCACGACGCGGCGCGCTGGCTGCAAGCACACGGCGTGCTCGACAAAGACCACAATTTGCTGTGGCGTCTACGGAATGATTGAGGGCGCAATCGTGGTTAGCAACACTGGTAGAAACGGCGGCATCTGACTATAGTGAGCAGCCCCTCAAACGAACAGGTAGCGGTCATTATGGTGCTGTTGCGTTACCTCTCGTATTTCTTCGGCGTTGCGTTGTGCACCTGGCTGCTGACGCAACTCGAGATCATGTCGCCCGGCGGTCTTCGCCTGCAAACGTTCACGCACGTGGACGATGCCCTGGGTACCAGCGAGTATTCGCCGATTGAAATGTTGCAGCCGGGCATACTGGTAATCTGTGGATTGCTGTACGCGTGGGTAGCCCAATATTGTCCGTCAATACGGCCAGTCGCTCTGACCTTCGGCGGTATGGCCGCCGTCTTTTTCGTTCGCGAGTTGGATTTTTTCCTCGACCGAAATGTTGCTGATAACTTCTGGCAGGCAGTGGCTGCGGTCATCTCGGCTCTGATCATCGTCTATGCGTGGCGACATGCCCGGCGGTTTCGCGTCGCCTGGCTGCGAATGTGGCCGTCGCCGGGTTTGACGCTATTGTTTGCCGGCGCGCTGGTGCACTTCGCGTTTGCCCCGTTCGTGGGCCATGAACCGCTGTGGCAGGCAGTGCTGGGCACTGACTACCAGCGGATCGTCAAACTCGCAGCGGAAGAGTTCATTGAATTGATCGGTTATTTCTTGTGGCTGATCGGCACCGCGGAATTCTGGTTCCAGGCCCGCGCGATCGCTGTGCGCGAGCCGCAACCGGCGGCCGTGCGCCGCCGCGACGGCCGTCGCCACGATGGTGAAGGCCGCTACTGAGGTTCAGAGTATCGTTGGATTGGGCGCATCGCCGTAGACTTCTTCCGGGTCGAACACTTTTTCGGTATCGGTAAACTGCAGCGCGACATTGTCGTTGTCTGCGGCCACTTCGTCACCAACCGGCACGCGCCTGTAAAAGCACGAACGGTAGCCAACATGGCAGCTCGCGCCACCGGCTACGTTCACACGTAACCAGATACAGTCCTGATCGTCGTCAATCAGCAATTCAGCCACTTTCTGTGTCAGGCCACTGGTTGCACCCTTGTGCCACAAAACCTGACGACTGCGGCTGTAGTAATGCGCCTCGCCTGTGCGGATGGTCAGCATCAGCGCTTCAGCATTCATGTACCCCTGCATGAGCAATTCGCCGCTGTCGGCATCCGTGGTCACTGCCGTGATCAGGCCGCGATCGTCGAACTTCGGCGCGAGGTCGGTACCTTCCTCGACTTGTTCGATACTGCTGCGTCCCGCGAAGGCGATGGGTCGATAAGACATTGTTACTCCTGAATATGCGTCTGTCCGGGTGGCGCCGGGCGGGTGATTATACGGTATTCGCACCAATCCGCGACCCTGCGGCGGCGATGGCGAACCCGGTGCAGCCGCGGCCAGATGATGTTGTTATCATTGCCGTCCGCCAATGGCAGCGCACAGCATTGATTACAAAGGACCACCGACCCGCATGACCCTTCAATTGCACGATACCCTGCAGGGCAAGAAAGTTCCGTTCACGCCGCTCGAGCCGGGCAAGGTAACGATGTACCTGTGTGGGCCGACGGTCTACAACTACGCGCACATCGGTAACGCGCGGCCGGCCGTCGTGTTCGACCTGCTGGCACGCTTGCTGCGGCGGAGTTACGCGCTGACCTTCGCGCGCAACATTACCGACGTTGATGACAAAATCAATGCAGCCGCGAGTGAAGCTGGCAAGCCGATCAGTGCCATAACCGAACGCTACATCAAGGCCTACAACGACGACATGGGCGCGCTCGGCGTGCAAGCGCCGGATATAGAGCCGCGGGCGACGGAGCATATCGGCGAGATGGTGGCGATGATCGAAACACTGATTGCCGCCGGCAACGCCTATGTTGCGGACGGTCATGTCTTGTTCGACGTGGGAACCTGCGAGAACTACGGACAGCTGTCACGGCGTGATCTGCGTGAAATGATTGCGGGTGCCCGGGTCGAGGTAGCGCCGTACAAGCGTGCCGCCCACGACTTTGTATTGTGGAAACCGTCAACGGCGGATTTGCCCGGCTGGGATTCGCCGTGGGGCAAGGGTCGGCCGGGTTGGCACATCGAATGCTCGGCGATGTCGGAAAAACACCTTGGTCGCACGATCGATATCCACGGCGGCGGGCAGGATCTTGTCTTCCCGCACCACGAAAACGAATTGGCACAGAGCACCTGCGCACACAACGGCGAGCCGTTCGCGCGCTATTGGTTGCACAACGGGTTCCTGAGTCTCGACAGTACCAAGATGTCGAAATCGCTCGGCAACGTGCTGCTCGTGCACAACATGATCGAGACTATTCCTGGCGAGGTCATTCGGCTGGCATTGCTCAGTGCACACTACCGGCAGCCGCTGGACTGGTCAGACGACACAGTCGCCGGCGCGCGCCGTATGCTGGATCGCCTGTACGGCGCGTTGCGCGGTATCGAGGTGCCAGCCGAGCAACGCGCATCGGCCGAGCCTGCAGCCGAGGTTATAGCCGCGCTGGAGGACGACCTCAATACGCCTAAAGCGTTTGCCGAAATGTTTAACATCGCTCGCACCCTGAACAAAACAACTGGCAATGAAGACCGGACGGCGTTGGCCGCACAGTTGTACGCGTGCGGTGAGTTGACCGGGATAATCAATGCGGATCCGGAAGCATGGTTTGCTGGTGATGACGCCGGCGAATTGTCGGCGGCTGACATAGAAGGCTTGTTGCGGCAACGCGATGAGGCTCGGGCGGCGCGGGATTTCGCGGCGGCTGATGGTATCCGCGACAAATTGACGGCGGCCGGCATCAGTATAGAAGACGGTGCCGGCGCAACCCGCTGGCGCCGGAGTGATTGAAGCCAATGAATGAAGTTCAGACGGCACAGCAGGAAGTCATCGACGAGTTCGGCTTTTTCGACAACTGGATGGATCGTTATCAATACCTGATCGATCTCGGCAAGCGATTACCGGATCTTGCGGCGGAAGAAAAAACCGACGCGAACAAGATTCGTGGCTGTCAGTCGCAAGTGTGGTTTGTCGCAGAGGAGCATGCCGGGCGCATGCGCTTTCGTGCGATCAGCGATGCCGCCATCGTTTCCGGCCTGATCGCCTTGTTGTTACGCATATACAGCGATAAGCTGGCCACAGAAATTTTGCAATCGTCGGCTGACTTCGTGCAGGCGCTGGGACTTGAGCAACACCTGAGCCCTACCCGCAGCAATGGTCTTGCCGCTATGCTGACCGCCATTCGTCATTACGCGCAGGACGCCGTAGCGGCGACATGAGCGCGGGCCGCGTCAGCCGACTACTCAGTCTCCAGTTGCTGGGACTGGTGTGGTTGTACCGTGTTGTTGTATCACCCCTCCTCGGCGCCAATTGTCGCTATCAACCCACGTGTTCTGAATACGCCCGTGTTGCATTGCAACGTCACGGTGCGTTTCGGGGGAGCCTGCTGGTTCTGCGTCGCATAGGCCGTTGTCACCCGTGGGGTGGTTCGGGTTATGACCCCGTTCCCGACGACAGCCGCACCGATCGGGAGTCGCAATGAATCCCGCCCGACTGCTGCGCGCCTTGCTGGAGCCGGCCAGCTCGGTACCGTTGTTGCTGACGATGTTGTTGTTCTGGGCGCTGGGCTGTTTCGGCATCGCGTTAATTCAGCTTTTTGACTCCAGCGAGGCGGGTACGTTTCTGCTCGGCTTGCTCGGTGCGCTTTTTATCGCTGGCATCCTGCTGCCAGCGCTGTTGCGGTACCTGCTGGCGTTGATCGAGGAGCGCGCCCTGCATCGGTCTATACCAGTCGTTGCGACGGAACACTTTCTGCTGTTCAGCCAACCGCGCCGGCTGTTTGCTGCGCTGCTGATTATTGGCTGGCTGTCCCTGTTCCTGGCAGTAGACCGGATCTCGCCGCTGGCTGCCTGGTGGTTGGTGGTGCCGTTGGTGGCGGTATTGCTGCCACTGCAGTTTTCGCTGCTGGCGCTCACTGATTCTCCTGTGCAAAGCGTGAACCCCGTGGCACTCGTCAGGTTATTGCATCGTCTGCTACCGGATTGCTTGTGGCTGGCGCCGTTACTGCTGATCGCTGTGCTCAGTCTGCGTTCGTTTGTCGCCCTGGACGATGGCGGTTACTGGAACCTGTTGCTCGCGTTGTACTGGCTGCTGGTGGTGGCGAACGTTTGTGGTTTGTTGTTAGCACAGATCGACATTGCTGCTGAAACGGACATTGCGGTGCCATTGCCGACGACTCCGGCTCGTCAGGCGGCGCTTGATCAGAAGCAGCAGCAAAAAGTACTGGGCCATGCTTACGGGCTGCTTAGTCGCGGCAATCTCGACGGCGGCTTCGCACACTTGCAGGAGTTCGCGGACTCGTCTTATGAGCCGTTGTTGGTGGAGCTCGCGTTCTTCAACACGATGCTCGGTTGGAGTCTGCCGGATGTGCCGTTGCACTACGCACGGGAATTGTTGCCGCGCTTGCTGGACGCAGGGCAGCACGCTATCGCGCTGAAGGTAACGGTGCAGTGCCTGCACCGGAATGCCCGGTTTCGGCCGCGGCCGGAAGACTTGCCAAGGTTGCTGGCGGTAGCCGCACAAGCGGGGCACGAGGACGTGCAACGGGCACTACAGAGCTGACGGACTCAGTTCTTCGCCAGGGCGATGTCAATGCGGGTTGGCGTGCGGCGCAACAGCCGACTGTTTTGCCAATGAACCGTTGCCAGCAGCAAGGAACCGGTAACCGTGAACACGCGGTCGGCCATCGCGCCCCATTGGTCGTGCGCTACGGTGGCACCCACCAGCAGCAGAATCAGGCCAATGACGCCCGCGGCGACCAATGCACGGTTGCCGTGCCGGCGGTATCCGATGACAATGGCCGTCGTGCTGACCGGCAGTGCGATGGCGAGCATCGGCGTGTGCCAGTGGCTCTCGGCAAACTCAGCCACGAACGGCATCAACGCAATAAACAGCGGCAACGCCAGGCAGTGCAACAGGCACAGGCCGGACAGGACCACAGCGATGCGGTCGAGGTCGGCAGGTCGGCTTTGCGGTTGGGCGGGCTGCGGCATGGCTGCGGTGATCATTTGGCGCCGGCTTGTCGCCAGCTGGTCAAGTAAAATGGTATAACATAACAATATAGGCCGCAAGCGGCCGAAATGGACATTATGGACAAGAAACTGCTGTCAATCCTTTGCTGCCCGGTGACTCACCGTGAACTGGCGCTGGCCCGGGCGGACTTGCTGAAAGCGGTGAATACCCGCATTCAGGACGGTTCGCTCAAGAACCGGGACGGCGCGCTCGTTACAGGGCCGTTGAAGGAGGCCCTCGTCACTGACGACGGCAAAACCCTATACCCGATTCAGGACGGTATCCCCGTGCTGCTGGAAAACGAAGCCGTGGCCCTTGAGCAGTATGACCTTGCCTGAATGGCGTCGTGACTGGTTGGCGTGCTCATTGCCGGGTATCATCTGGCGTGAATTTTCCTTGCGCTGTCTTGTGTGAAAATACCGGCGAACCAGCTTAAGTCCCAGCTTCAAAAATCCCTGTTGCCCTGCTATCTGGTTACCGGTGACGAGCCTTTGCTCGTGCAGGAAGCATTGGACAACATACGCGCGAGCGCACGTGCCGCGGGCTACACGACCCGTGATCTGTACGTTGCAACGCCGGGCTTTGACTGGAAGGAACTGGGCGCGGCGGGCGGCAACCTGTCCCTGTTCTCGGAAAAGCGCATTGTCGAGCTGCGCCTGCCGACCGGAAAGCCCGGTCGCGAAGGGTCGCAGGTCATTGCCACTCTGACTGAGCAACTGGCCGATGATTTGTTGTTGATCGTCAGCGGGCCAAAGCTTGATCGCAATGCGACGTCTGCGAAGTGGGTCAAAGCGCTGATGGGCGCGGGCGGCCATGTGGCTGTCTGGCCAGTGGACCGCCGCGAATTGCCAGCATGGATCAGTGCACGAATGAAAACGGTTGGCCTGCAACCGGAGCGCGATGCGGTCCGGCTAATCGCTGACCGGGTAGAGGGCAACCTGCTTGCGGCGCAACAAGAAGTTGAGAAACTTCGCCTGTTGCTGGGTGAAGGCGCGGTCACTGCCGAACAGGTGCAGCGTGCTGTCGCTGACAGCAGTCGCTACGACGTGTACAAGCTGGTTGATGCTGCGGTCTCAGGTGATGTGCAACGTGCATTGCGCATACTCGGTGGCGTGCGCGCAGAGGGCGTCGAGGCGGTCATCGTTATGTGGGCGCTGACCCGCGAAGTGCGAGCACTCGCACGCATTGCGGACAGTGTCGCGGGTGGCACTGAACTGGGACAGGCCATGCAGAAAAGTGGTGTTTGGCAGAACCGCCAGGGACTGGTTCGTGCCTGCATCAGCCGGCACTCGCGGTCTGTGTTTTATCGGCTGATGCAGGCGTTACGCAACGCTGACGCGTCAGCCAAGGGTCAGCGCTCAGGGGATCCCTGGCAGCAGGCGATCGAAATTGTGTTGGTGCTTGCTGGCGATCGAGTGCGTGCGGCGTGATTAACATTTGTAACGACTGGCAGGGAGGGGCACGTTGAGCCCGATGGGAGTTTTTGGCGGGACCTTTGACCCGATACATTTCGGTCACTTGCGTACCGCGTTTGAGATGTTGCAGGCACTCCGCTTTGATGAGGTGCGCTTCATGCCGTGCGGCAATCCGCCACACCGCGGTCAGCCGTTCGCTGATGCTGAGCTGCGTCTTGCCATGGTGCGGGCCGCGACTGAAGGTCAGGCCGGTTTTGTGGTTGATGATCGAGAACTGTTGCGCGATGGCCCGTCCTATTCGGTGGACACGCTCTCGGCGTTGCGAGCGGAGTTTCCGTTGCGGCCGCTGGCCTTGATTATCGGTATGGATGCGTTTTTGAACCTGACCAAGTGGTATCAATGGCGGGAGATCCTGCAGTTGGCGCATATCGTTGTTGCGCACCGGCCGGGCTGGCGCGCGCCGGACATGGGCCCGCTGGGCTCGCTGCTGGCGGATCGCGGTACTCACAGAATCGGTGACCTGCACCAGGCGCGCTCGGGTCACATCTACATACACGATGTCACACAACTCGAAATATCTTCGACGGAAATTCGCGAGTTGATAGCGGCAGGCCGGGATCCTCGGTTTCTGATGCCAGACGCTGTGCGTGCAGTCATTGAACAAAGCGGTTGTTACCGCAAACCAGATACAGACGAAGTACAGTAATTGACGGGATGGAACACGATGGACTACGGCAAGTCAGATGAATAGCAAGAAACTCAGTGAACTCGTAATAGCCGCGCTTGAAGAGGTTAAGGCGAATGACATAGTCGTCCTCGATGTACGCAAGATGACATCGGTGACTGATTACATGGTGGTCGCGAGCGGTACCTCCAACCGGCACATCAAAGCGCTGGCTGACAACGTGGCTGATCGGTCGCGCGAAGCAGGCCATCGACCGATGGGAGTCGAAGGCGAAGAAGGTGGCGAGTGGGTCTTGCTGGACCTGAATGACATCCTTGTGCATGTCATGCTGCCGCGTGTCCGCGAATTCATTAACATCGAGAAGCTCTGGTCGCTGAGCCCCCGCTCCGATTCGGTAGCCAAAGACGCCTGAGTGTCCGTGCTACGGGGCGGCTTGCAGGCCGGTCAATCCACTCGGCAGCGTTGCCAGTTTCGTAAGCCCGGCGCGCCAAAGCGTTCAGGTGGCGGGCGTCTGCTGTACTCATCCTGTCAACCTGCGTTCGCCACTTGGCTGAGCGTTTGGCTCATGGAACCTGATGCATGCATATTCGACTGATCGCGGTAGGTGATCGCCAGCCGGCCTGGGTCGATACCGCGTTCAAAGATTATGCGGGCCGATTACCGCGTCATTGGAAATTTACGTTGCAGACGATAGCGACAAGTCGCCGTCGCAAACACGGCGACAGCGCGGGTGCACGCAGCGAAGAGTGTGAAAAAATCCTGGGAAAAATTGCCAGCGGCGAACGTGTCGTGATGCTGGATGAACGCGGTACACAACTTAGCAGCACTGAGCTGGCGTCCTCCATCAATGACTGGCAATCGGATGGTCGTGATGTCTGCTTCGTCATCGGCGGTCCCGATGGCCTAGACGAACACTGCATGGCGCGCGCCGACTTCAGCTGGTCGCTATCACGACTGACATTGCCGCACGGTCTTGCAAGAGTCGTGTGCGCCGAACAACTCTATCGGGCGTGCACTGTGTTGGATAACCATCCTTATCACCGCGCCTGACGCCGATATCACCATGACGACATTAGCACTGCATCTTGCGTCGGCGTCGCCACGACGCCGTGAAATACTTGCTTCGCTGGGTTTGCAGTTCACTTACTCGGGCGAAGATCTGGACGAGCAGGAACAACCGGGTGAACCAGCCGAAGAGCTGGTCGTGCGGTTGGCAGGCGACAAGGCGAGCGCCGCATTGCGATCGCGACCTGAGTCAGTTGTGCTGGGTGCAGACACTGTCGTCGTTCTGGATGGCACGGTGTTTGGCAAGCCGCGCGACAAAAGCGAAGCGGTAGCTATGCTGATGGCCTTATCCGGCCGCACACACGAGGTCATGACCGGTGTCGCCCTGTTATCGCGGCAGCATCGACAAATCGCTTTGAGTTGCAGCCAGGTTCGCTTTCGCGACATAGGCCGGACGGAAGCGGAAGCCTATTGGCGAACGGGCGAACCACGGGATAAGGCCGGTGGCTACGCCGTGCAGGGTTTAGCGGCGGTATTCATTGCTGAATTGCGCGGCAGTTACAGCGGTGTGATGGGATTGCCGGTATTTGAGACGGCAGCAATGTTACGCTCGACCGGCATGGAAGTACTTAACCAATAAACAGGGAGTTGGCGCTTTGACCGACGAGGCACCGAAGGAAGAAATTCTCATAAATGTGACGCCGCGCGAAGTGCGGGCCGCCTTGCTCGAGAACGGTATTCTGCAGGAGGTGTATATCGAGCGCGACACCCGGCGTGGCCTGATCAGCAATATCTACAAAGGCCGCGTGTCACGAGTATTGCCCGGTATGCAGGCGGCGTTCGTCGATATCGGGCTTGAGCGTACGGCCTTTCTGCATGCCTCCGATATTGCGAAAAAGGCATTGGCAGATGGCGAGCAAGCGGAGCAGTCGGCTCTGGATATTCGCGAACTGGTTCGGGAAGGCGCCGAAGTTCTGGTTCAGGTCGTAAAAGATCCACTGGGCAACAAAGGGGCGCGGTTATCGACGTTCATTACGTTGCCGTCACGATTTCTGGTGTTGCTGCCCGGCGGCAGCGGCGTTGGAATTTCGACCCGAATCGAAGATGACAACGAACGGTCCCGGCTACGCAGCCTGATCGAAAAGTTACAAGGCGACGATCCTAAAGTCGGGATCATTGCACGCACGGCGGCTGAAGGTGCCAGTGAGGAATCACTGAGCGCCGATCTCGATTTTCTGCAAAAACTCTGGACCAGCGTCCAGCAAAAGGGTCGTGAAAGCAAAGTGCGCAGCCTGGTGCACGAAGACCTGCAATTGCCTATGCGAGTTCTGCGCGATCTCGTCAGTACGGATGTAGAGAGAATTCTGATCGACTCCGAACCGGATTTTCTCGAGCTGCAGGAGTTCACACGCAGTTTTCTTCCGGAGGTCGAACCCCGCCTCGAACTGTACAAACGGCGTCGACCCATATTCGATCTGCACGGCACCGAAGATGAGATTCGCAAAGCACTGGATCGCAGTATTCCACTGAAATCGGGTGGCTACGTGATCTTCGATCAGACCGAAGCGATGACGACGGTTGACGTCAATACGGGTGGCTACGTGGGTCATCGCAATCTGGAAGAAACGATCTTCCGCACCAACCTGGAGGCAGCGGTGGCAATTGCCCGGCAACTGCGGCTACGTAACCTGGGCGGTATAATCATCATAGATTTCATAGACATGGAAGTGGCCGATCACCGCAACCGGGTGCTGGAAGCACTGGAAGAGGCAATGGCGAGCGATCACGCGCGTCACCAGATGACGCCGGTGTCGCCGCTCGGCCTGGTCGAGATGACCCGCAAACGAACGCGCGAGAGTTTGCAGCATATACTGTGCGAGGAGTGTCCAAGTTGCAGCGGTCGGGGATTCGTAAAAACGGCTGACACTGTGTGTTTCGACATTTTCCGGGAAATCATCCGCCAGCATCGACAATTCACGTTTGATGAAATTCTCGTGCTGGCACATCAGGACGTGATCGAATTATTGCTGGATGAAGAAGCGGGTGGCCTCGCGGAGATTGAACGTCAGACCGGCAAGTCTGTCCGACTTCAACCCGAATCGCTGTACCTGCAGGACCAGTTTGATGTTGTGCTTATCTAGGCGGATGCCGATCGTTCCATGAAGCAATTATTCAGTCGACTGCTGAAAGTTCTGGCGTACCTCGCCGCGGCGGTCGTCATTCTGCTGGCCGTGGCGGTTGGCCTGTTCAGGCTGTTTTTGCCACGGTTGCCGGAATACCAGGACGAAATAAAAAGCTGGGCGAACGCCGCTATCGGCATGCAGGTCGAGTTCAGCGGTATGAACGCGCGCTGGCGTTTCAGTGGGCCGGAACTGAATTTCTACAATGCTGAGTTGTTGTTGCCCGGAGAAGAGGGTGGCAGGTTCGCTGCTGACGAAGTCAGTATAGGCGTGGAGTTAATGCGGCTTGTACGTGACCGACGTCTTGTAGTCGACCGGGTGCTCGTGCGTGATTCGTCCGTGGACGTGCACAAAGACGAAGACGGCAAATGGCGCGTACAGAATATTGCGTTGGACACTCTGGCGTCGCGCTTTGCCAGCGAACGCAGCGACGGTAACGTCACCATAATCGCTGAAGATTTTGACGTCAGTTACACGCACCCGGGCAACGGGCAAACCGTCAATTTCATCGTCGGCAGTTTGCGCATGACGAGAATGCCGGAACGTATTGATATCGATACGGTGCTGGAATTGCCGGCCAATCTGGGAAATCGTTTGAGTGCCCGCATCAGCGGTTACACCAGCGTTGCTGATGCGCCCATGATCTGGAACTACAGCGTTGATACGCGGGGCCTCAATCTGGCTGGATGGTCGCCGTTTCTGCCCGTCACCGCGCCAACAGTAAGCAGTGGCACAGCCGACGTCAGTTTCTCTGTGGAGCAGGTGGACGATACGCCCCGCAATGCGGTTATCGATTTCGATATTCGGGATATGCAATCAGCCGGGACGGCCGTGCCGCTGGGTGGAGCGGGTCGGCTCGAGTACCAGCGTGATGACGCCGGCTGGATGCTGGTGGCGAATGACTTTCAATTGCGCAGCGAGCGAGGCAGCTGGCCCGCCACGTCATTCAATGTGCAAGGTGGCAATGACATCGACGGTACGCTGAGTTCATTGTCAGCAGGAGCGAGTTATCTCAATCTCGACGACCTTGCCGAGTTGCTGCCCTGGGCGCCTGAATCCTATGCGGCCCGGTTTCGTCAGTACAACCCGAGTGGCGAGATAGCCAATCTGACGCTGAGCCTCGCGGATATACACGCAGAGTCGTTGCGCTACGACGTGGCTCTGGAATTAAGCAATGGCAGTATTCTGGCAACCGAACGATGGCCGGGAATGAGTGGCTTTACCGGTAGCCTGCGGGCGAACCGCTCCGGTGGGCGACTGGAAATTAATTCCTCAGATATGCAGCTTGATCTCTCTCGCTGGCTGCAGAACAAGGTTGCCCTCAACAATGCCGAGGGTACTGTGATCTGGCGCCGTAACAGCCGCGGGATCATCGTGCTGTCGGACAGTATTCAATTGCGTAACGCCGACATATCCAGTCGCAGCAGCGTGCAACTGAGCTTACCTGCCGATGGCAGTTCGCCGGTGCTCGACCTGGAGAGTCGCTGGAGCATTACGGACCTTGGGGCGGCACGCCGTTACTTGCCTGCCGGTCTTATAGAGCCGGGTCTGTACCGCTGGCTAAGCAGCGCGCTGGTCGCCGGCAACGTGCCGATTGGCACGACCCGGTTCAGCGGCGCTCTCGACAAATTTCCGTTCGACAACGGCGAAGGTATTTTTAGAGTTGACGCTGAGCTTAAGGACGCCACTCTGCGCTATTCCGACTTGTGGCCCGATGCCGAGATCGAAAGCCTCAACCTGGTCGTTGATCGGACGCGACTGTATTCGGAAAACAATACGGCCGTGAACGCAGGCAATTCCGTCGTGGATGCACGTATCGAGATCGCGGACTTGCGTGATCCGGTACTGACTATCGATGCGGTATCGACAGGTACTTTGGGTTCCATACGACAGTTCGCACAACGCAGTCCCATCTCAAGAATCTTTGGCGGTCATTTGCAGCGAGTCAGTGTCTCTGGAGATGCGTCATTTACGCTCAATTTGAGCTACCCGATTCTCCGCCGCGACGACTACACATTTACAACCCGGGTGCGCAGCAGTGACGGGACACTGCGCATTGGTGGTTTCGAACCTCCCGTAACCGGGCTCAACGGCGTGGTTAGTATTTCCCGGGATGACATTGCAGCTGAATCCCTGTTCGGACATTTTCTTGGCGAACCGATCACGATCGATTTGCAGAAAGCGGGTGACGATCTGCCGGGCTACAGTGTCGTGGCAGAAGTCGACGGCCGTGCAACCAGCAGTGGCTTGAGTGCCGCATTCGGAGAGGCGCTGGCGCGGGTTATAGACGGCACGACCAACTATCACGGCAGTATTCGATTTCCACGTTCCGACAGCGATGTCCCCAGCCCGTTGCAAATTGACGTGAGGTCGGATCTTGATGGCATGTCGATAGAATTGCCGGCGCCGCTGATGAAGAAACGAAATGTCGCGCGCGCACTGTCGTTCTCCATCGACTTTCTGACCGCAACTCGCATTGAGTCAGCCGGTAGTCTTGGCGACGATTTGCAATGGACGCTCGCCTTTATCAGGAATGAGATGGGTTGGGATTTCAACCGTGGTGTTCTGGCGGCCGGAGGTGTCGAAGCGGGTGAGGCGGAGACGCGCGGTCTGCACATCATTGGTTCGACGCCGGAGTTCAGGCTGCACGACTGGCTTGCGATCGGTCGTGATGCCGCCGGCGGGACGGGCATTGCTGATCGAATCCGAGCGGCCAACGTGGAAGTGGAGGCGCTGCACGTTCTGGGTCAGCAGTTTGCCAAACACCGGATTGAACTGGATCGCAGCGGTACGGACTGGATAGTCAAGATCGACGGTCCGCAAGCTGTCGGTACGGTCAACATTCCCTACAGTTTCTCCTCGGACCGCGTACTCACGCTGGATATGCAGCGCCTGATAATGCCAGGGGGCGAAGGTGACGATGCTGAAGCCGGGATTGCGACGGATCCGCGGGCGGTTCCGGCGTTATCGATACGCGCAGAGGAGTTTGCGTTTGGTGATCGCTACCTCGGTAAAATCGACGCTGAGTTCGTGCGCACGTCGGACGGACTGACCGCCGAACGAATACACACCGAGGATCCGAGTTTCGTCATAGACGGTTCAGCGGGCTGGGTGGTCGATACCAGCGAGCCCAGTGGGCAACGTACCTGGGTGCGCGCAACAATGAAGAGCACGGACATTGCCGCGACCATGCAGCGTCTGAACTCACAGCCGGGTATCGACGGTGATGACATGGAAATCGCGTTTGACGTCAGCTGGAGCGGCGGGCCTCGTCAGGACTTCGTCAGCGGCCTCGACGGCGCGGTAACAGTACGACTCGGCACAGGGCGACTGGACGAGGTTGAGCCCGGTGCAGGCCGTATGTTCGGCCTGATGAGTGTAGTCGCTTTGCCGCGTCGCCTTGCACTGGATTTTCGCGATGTGCTGGACAAGGGGTTTCTGTTTGATGAAATCACCGGCACGTTCAATCTAGATGAAGGCGATGCGTTCACCTGCGATCTGTCGTTGAAAGGCCCTGCCGCCGATATCGGCATCGTCGGACGTGCTGGCCTTTTTGAACAGGACTACACACAGGCTGCAATCGTCAGCGCGAATGTTGGCAACACACTGCCGGTGGTGGGCGCCGTTGTCGCCGGGCCGCAGGTTGCCGCGGCGTTGTTGATTTTCTCGCAAATCTTCAAGAAGCCGTTGCAGGAAATGGGGCAGGTCTACTACGCCATAGACGGTAGCTGGGCCGAGCCGGAAGTGGACTCAACGAATGCCGCGCGATTCGCCGAAGCGAGCAAGCTGGCCGCCTGTCTGCCGAATGGCCGCCAATAACAGCGTTGAAACGCAGCGGGTCGCGGCAGTGCAGCTGTGCAGTGGCGACGACGTGGCAACGAATCTCGGTACATGCGATCGCTTGTTGGCTGAAGCGGCGCAAGCAGGTTGCACGATGGCCTTCCTGCCGGAAAATTTTGCGTTCTTCGGCCAGCACGATCAGGACAAGCTGGCGATTGCCGAGGTCGAGGGTGGCGGGCCCATTCAGGCTTTTCTGAGCGGTGCTGCCAAGCGCTACGGCATGGCGCTGGTCGCAGGCAGCCTGCCGCTGGTCAGCGACGAGGGCCGCTGTTTTGGTGCCAGTATGCTGCTGGATGCCAGTGGCGCGATCCGCGCGGTCTATCGGAAAATGCACCTGTTCGATGTCGATATCGCTACGGGCGATGAACACTACCGGGAGTCCGCCTACTGTACGCCGGGCGATGACGTTGTTACGGTGCCGCACGCGGCCGGCATTGTTGGCCTGAGTATTTGCTACGATTTGCGGTTTCCCGAGCTGTACCGGCAAATGGCAGCTTCCGGGGCCAGTTTGTTCAGCATTCCGGCAGCGTTCACTGAAACGACCGGCAAGGCGCACTGGGAATTGCTGCTGCGGGCCCGGGCGGTCGAGAATCTTGCCTGGGTTGTCGCGGCTGCGCAGTATGGGCAACACCCGAACGGTCGTCGTACCTGGGGGCACTCGATGATCATCGACCCGTGGGGCCGTATCGTTGCAATGCAGGAAAGCGGTGATGGCATCATTGTCGCTGATCTGGACATTGAATTAACTGAAAGGCTGCGCCGGGACTTCCCGGTGCTCAACCATCGCCGCTTGTAGGGCGACTCACAGACACTGGGTAACAAACTGAAACCATGACTGACCACGCACTGGATACTGTAACTGGCAACCTGCTGGCGCCCGCCGGACTGGATGAACGGCACCTTGAGAACGCGCTTGGCCTGATCAATGGTGGCGATGTCGACGCCGCCGATCTGTACTTTCAGGTGAGCCGTCAGGAAAACTGGTCGCTGGAAGACAGCATCATTCGGGAAGGCAGTTTTAGCGTCGATCGTGGTGTTGGTGTGCGTGCGGTCAGCGGCGAGAAAACCGGCTTTGCGTATTCGGATGAGTTGATGTTGCCTGCGTTGCAGCACGCCGCAAAAGCCGCCCGCGCGATTTCCCGTCAGGGGCAATCCAGATCCGTACAGATCAGACCGGCTGTTCGCTATTCGGCGCTTTACTCTGCTGTTGATCCGATCACGAGCGTGAGCGATGCGGAGAAAACCGCCTTGCTGACCCGGATTGACCAGGAAACCCGCAAACTGGACTCGCGCATAGTGCAGGTTATGGTCAGTCTCGGCAGTAGTCAGGACATGGTCCTGGTCGCGGCGGCCGATGGCACCCTGGCGGCCGATGTCCGTCCGCTGGTACGGCTGAATGTCAGCGTCATCATGGAAGAGAACGGGCGTCGTGAGCAGGGATACTCCGGCGGTGGTGCGCGTAACGGTCTGGAATACTTTTTCAGCGACGAAGACCTGCCGATGTCTTTGGCGCGTGAGGCCGTACGCCAGGCCGCGATTCAACTTGAAGCCGTGCCAGCGCCGGCAGGCACGATGCCTGTGGTGCTTGGTGCCGGTTGGCCGGGCATTCTGCTGCACGAGGCCGTCGGCCATGGGCTGGAGGGCGATTTCAATCGCAAGGGCACGTCCGCATTCAGCGGTCGTGTGGGCGAACGAGTTGCCGCCGAGAACGTCACGATCGTGGATGACGGAACCCTGCCGGGACGACGCGGTTCGCTGGCCGTCGACGATGAAGGTACGCCGGGAAAATACAACGTGCTGATTGAAAATGGCATCTTGCGTGGCTACATGCAGGACCGACTCAATGCACGGCTGATGGGCGTCGAAGCCACTGGCAACGGACGCCGCGAATCGTTCGCGCACATTCCCATGCCACGCATGACCAATACCTACATGCTTGCAGGCCGTCACGACCCGGAAGAGATTATTGGCTCCGTGCAGAAAGGCATTTACGCACCCAACTTTGCAGGCGGCCAGGTGGATATCACCTCCGGCAAGTTCGTGTTCTCGGCGAGCGAGGCCTACCTCATCGAAAACGGCAAAATCGGCAAGCCGGTCAAGGGCGCTATGCTCATTGGCGACGGCCCGGATGTCCTGCAAAAAATATCCATGGTTGGCAATGATCTGACGCTGGATCGCGGTGTCGGCACGTGCGGCAAAGACGGGCAGTCTGTGCCGGTTGGCGTCGGTCAGCCTACTTTGAAAATTAACGAGATCACGGTGGGTGGCACCGGCTAACGCGAACCTTGATCCTGTGCGCTCGATGGATATTACATAAGCCGCAATTTAGTCAGTTCAGCGAGCAGTCTTTGTGAATCGTTTCACTGCAGGCAGCGGCGCTGGTCGCTAAAGTCTGTTCAGCAATTCAGCCAGCGAGGACAGTACATTGGACAGCACTATTACCGAACACGATCTTGATGCAACAGCGAAGTCTTTCGTGCAAAGCCTGCGTAGCGATGCGATGGAGATTGAAAGTGACCTGTCTGTCGACGGACTGTCCGATTCTCTGATGTCGCGCGTTTTCGGATTCTTCATGTTTCGCGGCAAATAAGTTCACCGGCGCCCTGAATTCGCGCCGAAATATTTGAAAAATCAAAAGGATAATGCCGGATCGCGGCATACATGCTGCGGTCTGAGCCGCGCTTGACCGGTATCCCGCAGTGGCTGGACTACGCCTGCTGCGCAAGCCACAATCCCGTATGACTATTTAAGCGGGTCCTGGTATGTGGGTATCGAAACCAATCTATGAAAGTCTGCCTTATTTCTACTTGCTGGTAGGCGCGATATCACTGGCAGCGTCAATGTACCTGAACCACTGGTACTGGCCGACAATCTGTTTTTCCGTTGGCTTGTTTTGCCTGGTTGCAGGCCTGGTTGTGTTATTGAAGCGGCGTGACAGTCGCGAACACGACAGGCGAGCCAAGAACGATCACGAAATCTGACGGTAGCAGTCAGGCAGTGCTGTCATTGGCAGCGCGTTCTTCATCTTCCATATCGTCTTCGTCGAACTCTTCTTCGGTCGCTTCTTCTTCCAGCTCATCGCTGAGTTCGTCGTCAATTTCATCATCGACAATGTCATCCAGATCGTCGTCGAGTTCCTCGTCCTCATCGTCCTGGAGGTCGCGGAATACGAGATCGTGAATGCCAAGTGAGACAACGTCTCCATCCTGAAGGAAATGTTTTTTGACGCGCCGGTTGCCGATGAAAATTCCGTTCGTGCTGTTCAGGTCCTCGACGATGCAGCCATCATCGTTACAAACAATTTGTGCATGATGGCGGCTGACAAATTTACTCTTGATGTAAATTTCGTTGTCCGGCGCACGGCCGATAACTACTCGGCCCGACTTCAGATTGTATTCGGACACGAGGTGACCATCCGTGCGAATCTGCACGGAGCACATCGGTGTTGAGTGTCGCGTTACCAGTTGTGGCAGATTGGCTGAACGGTCGTCATCCTCGCTTACTTCTTTCCAGCCGAGTTCCTCAGCCGCCGCCACGATATCTGCATCGGTAAGCGTCGTCTTCTGTTCTGCATAGGCGCAAAGCAAGGCTGTGTCGCACAAGGTGTTGATGAGCCGCGGTACACCGCCTGTGTAGCGGTGTATGCATGCATAGCAATCCTCGCTGAACAAATCGTGCTTGTCGTGCCCGGCGACTTCGAGTCTGTGCTCAATGTATTCATGCATTTCCCGAAGGTCGAGTGGACCTATGTGGAAGCGCAGGCGGACTCGCTGAATGAGCTGCTTGAGTCGCGGTGATTCCAGTTTCTGACGCAGTTCGGGCTGGCCTGCGAGAATAATGCGCAGAACTTTTTCCTTGTGCGTTTCGATGCCGGATAGCATGCGAATTTCTTCAAGTACTTTTTTACTCAGATTCTGCGCTTCGTCAACGATCAAGACGACCTTCTTGCCGTTTGAATACTGTTCGATCAAAAACATGTTGAGCATGTCGAGCAGCTCAACCTTGCGCTTGTTGAACGGCTCAAAGCCGAACTCCGCGAGTACGGCCTGCAGAAACTGGGTAGGCGTGAGCTGGGTCTGAGAAACGACCGCGTAGACGATGTCGTCGGCCAGCTCGGTCAGGAAGGCCTGCAGGAGGGTGGTCTTGCCCGAACCGATTTCACCGGTAATGACCACGAATCCATCGGCCAACCAGATTGTGGATTCCATGTACGCCTTGGCCCGAGCATGCTGCTTGCTCCAGTAGACGAATTCAGGATCCGGGGTCAGCCGAAACGGTTGCTCGTTAAGTTTAAAATGTTCCAGATAGGACATTGGCAAAGCGTCTTACGACAAATTAGTTGTTAGAGATCAGTTCCCTGAGTGTACCCGGATTGTAGCCCATCGACACCGCGGGCTCCGTGAGCCAGTTCCCGACCAGCGCCGTGAGCCAGTTCGCGGATCGGGCGCTGCGGTTATCCAGCCAGCATTGCTTCCAGTTTTTGCAGTCGTTGATCACGCACCTCGGCATCGTTGTCGGTCAGCGTGATATGCCCCAGTTTACGTCCACTGCGCGGTTCTTTGCCGTAATCGTGGACATGCATGCCTGCATCGATCAGCGTATCCGGGCTGTTTGGCATTGCACCTATCAGGTTCACCATGCCCACATGAGTCCCGGCGGACGTTGCGCCGAGCGGCATACCCGAAATCGCACGGATGTGATTCTCGAACTGGCTGGTGGCGGCGCCTTCGATGGTCCAGTGCCCGGAGTTGTGTACGCGTGGTGCAAACTCGTTAGCCAGTAGTTCATTGTTGACTACGAAAAACTCCAGCGCCATAACGCCGACGTAGTCAAGGTGGGTCATCAGTTTTTCCAGATGCCGGTTGCCGAGTTCCTGCATCTCAGAGGGCCCGACTGGCGCTCGCGAGCAGCGCAAAATGCCATTGCGATGCTGATTTTCTGTCAGCGGATAAGTCGCGACATTGCCGTCCAGGCTGCGTACGCCGATCGCGGACACTTCGCGATCAAAGTTAACCCACTGCTCGGCAATCAGTGGCTTGTTAGGCAAAGTACGCAGCGCGTCTTCAACGTCGTCTGCGGACTTCAGCAGGTACTGGCCCTTGCCGTCATAGCCCAGTCGGCGGGTTTTCAGCACCAGCGGCAGGCCGATGTCGCGGATGGCATTGCGCAGATCCTGTTCGCTGTCGACAGTGCGGTATAGCGGCAGAGGAATATCGAGCGCAGCAAACAGCTGCTTTTCGTTCAGGCGGTCCTGAGCTTCATCGAGAGCTGCCACCGGCGGGTAAATTGCGATTTTCTCGTTCAGTTCGGACAAAGCGGCAACCGACACATTCTCAAATTCGTACGTAATGACCGATGCTGAAGCGGCGAGTTCCGCGAGCCCTTTGTTGTCGTCAAACTGAGCGCGAATGACGTTGCCTACACTGGCGGCGGGCGGTTGCTCCGCCGGGTCGAGGAACACGCATTCCACGCCGAGCTCGCGGGCTGCCATACCGAGCATGAGGCCGAGTTGTCCGGCGCCGATAATGCCTACTCGGACCATGGTTCAGTCCCCGGCGCGCGGATCGTCGTCCGCGAGTACCTTTTCAGTTTGCCGGGCGCGGAAATTGTCGAGCGCACTCGCGACCTGCGTATCTTCTATCGCCAGTATCGCCGCCGCGAACAAGGCCGCATTGGTCGCGCCGGCTTTGCCGATCGCCATGCTCGCAACGGGAATTCCGCCGGGCATTTGTGCGATGGATAGCAGGGAGTCCATGCCGCTTAATGCCTTTGACTGGACTGGAACGCCGATAACCGGCAGGCGTGTTTTGGCCGCCGTCATGCCGGGCAGGTGCGCTGCACCGCCGGCTCCGGCGATAATTATTTGCAGTCCACGACGTTGCGCATTCTCAGCGTATTCGAACAAGAGGTCCGGCGTGCGATGGGCCGATACGACCTTTACTTCGTGGTCGATACCCAGTTGCTCCAGCACTTTGACTGAATGACGCATGGTCTCCCAGTCTGATTGCGAGCCCATGATGATGCCGATTTTTGCGTTCATATAAATTCTTGTTGGCTGAAGTGACGACTGACAAGACAGGCTGCCGGCCAAAAAATTAATCCGCGATTCTAACAGTCACTTTTCTGTATTGCTGCCGCAATATCGACGTGAATCTGCCGGAATATTTGCCGACTGAGTTGTCGACGTGCCGCTTCGGGCATCCCCGGACGGAGGTCGTGCACCAGTCGGGACAGTTCCGGGTGCTCGCCGTTGTACGTTGTATTGAATTCCTGCAGTGCCGGAGCGCCTTCGCTCACCAGCCGGTCGCGCCAGCGCTCGGCCCGGTGAAAAAGCTGTCGTTCGAGATTCTGGCCTTGTTCAAGGGCATCGACTGCCGCCTGCAATTGTTCAGTATCAGTGCTACGCATTACTTTCGCCAGATACATTCGCTGCCGGCGCTGAGCGGAGTTCGAGCGGATGCTCTTGCTGTGCGTGATGAGATCGCGAAGGTCATCGTCCATCGGCATCTTGGCAAGTTGTTGCTCGGTCAATTCGAGCAAACGTTCGCCGAGCGACTGGACGTTTTTGGCGTCGCGTTTTTTCGCGCTTTTACTGGGCTTTGAGTTCATCAACGGCTAAGCTGTCGCCGCTTAAAAAAGCGGATGGCGATGACGCGCTGCTCCGGCTGCTCGCCGGCCAGCGATGATCGCGCATACTAGCATGCCGCAGAATTGGAAGGTGCGGTCACGAACCCGCCTGCCCTGGGAGTCATCAGTACCATGAGTGAGACGATAGAACGGATCGCGCCGGACACGACCAATCTCGAGCAGGTTGTACGAATACTGCTTGACGAAGCCAGTCTGCGTGGCGTGGATCAGGCGGAGGCGGCAGCCAGCCACGATGTAGGCCTGAGTGTGACGGCGCGGCTGGGCGACGTCGAAAATCTTGAGTACACCAATGACCGTGGCGTTGGCGTGACGGTCTACATGAACGCCTGCAAGGGCAGTGCGAGTACCTCGGATTTTTCTGAAGCGGCTTTGCGCGAGGCCGTTGCCAAAGCCTGTTCTTTCGCATCGAGCACAGCGGCTGACAAACATTCCGGACTGGCCGACGCGCACCTGATGGCAGAGAACCCTGCCGATCTCAAGCTCGTGTACCCGTGGGACCTGAATGCCGATGAGGCGATACGGATCGCTATTGAATGTGAGACGGCGGCTCGCGACTATGACGCCCGTATCGTGAACTCCGAAGGGGCAACGGTCGGTTCTTCGAACGGTGCTCGCGCCTACGGCAATTCGCACGGCTTTCTTGCCAGTGTGCGCAAGACGAGTCACAGCCTGAGTTGCGTTGTTGTAGGGAAGGAAGACGGCGACATGCAACGTGACTACTGGTTCAGCAGTTCCCGCAACGCAGCCGAACTTGAAGCGCCGACAACAGTAGGTACGGTTGCGGCGGAACGCACGGTGGGTCGGCTGGGAGCGCGCAAAATTGCCACGACGCGAGCGCCGGTATTGTTCGCGCCGGAACTGGCGCGTGGCTTTATCGGGCACGCGATTGGTGCGATCAGCGGCGGCGCACAGTACCGCCAGGCATCGTTCCTGCTGAAGGCCAGTGGCGAAAAGATATTCCCGGAGTTCATGCAGATTCAGGAGCGACCGCACATCGAAGGCGCATTGGCCAGTGCGGCCTTCGATGCTGAAGGCGTGGCAACTCGTGATCGCGACATCGTCGCCGACGGCGTGTTGCAGGGCTATGTGCTTGGGTCGTATTCCGCGCGACGGCTGGGACTTGAGACAACGGCCAATGCCGGCGGAGTGCACAACCTGCTGGTGCCAGGCAACGCGGGCAACAAGGCCGAGTTGATCAAATCCATGAAGCGCGGTTTGTTGGTGACGGAGCTGATTGGGCAGGGCGTCAACGGTGTAACCGGCGACTACTCTCGCGGTGCCGTTGGCTACTGGATCGAAAATGGCGAGATCGTACACCCGGTACACGAGGTGACGATTGCCGGCAATCTACGCGACCTGTATCAGCGCATACTGGCCATAGGCAACGATCAGGATTTGCGCGGCGGCATTCGTTGCGGCTCGTTGCTGGTCGACGATATGACAATTGCCGGCGCCTGAGCGGCAACGCTCAGTCGTCAGTGACAGCTTCGTCCAGCAGATCCGCGAGGGTCTTGTCGCCGAGGGTGTCGGCCACGGCTGTTTCGATAGCAGCGCCCAGCCTGTCGATTTGCTTGCTCCAGTTGGGGTCGCGATAAGAACCGGTCACGCCGCCTGAACGAACGACATTGACGATGTCGTGCAAGCTGATGCGCCCCAGATCCCGGCCCGGGATCAGGCATTCATTTTCCGTTGTCAGCAACAGGCCTGCTCGCTCGAGCCGCGTAACCGTGGGCGCAAGTGCCAACGTCGGAATCTTAAGTTCGCTGCCTATGTCATCCAGCGACACGTTGTGGCCCGGGTCGCGAAAGGCACGGCCCACGAACAACATGATGCTCAGCACCAGTCGTTCCCGTACCGAGTTCGAGAGGCGAGGTTCACGTCGGCCCAGCCGCAAGAACGCCGGCTTCTGCACATAGAATGCAATCTGGGCACCGATCAGGAGTACGAGCCAGTTGAGGTACAGCCACATCAACGCCATGACGGCCACGGCGAAGCCGCGGTAGACGTTCGGAATGCGCGCTGCCTCGACGACGAACGAGGTGAAGAAGGCGCCCATGCTGACCCACAGAAATCCGCCGGCCAGGCCACCGAGTAATGCCGCACTGAGTCGTACTTTGGTGTTCGGCATGAACTTGTAGAGGAACGTAAACACCGCACTGATCAGCAGGTAAGGCGTCAGCTTGCCAAAGGCGATGACGAGCGGGCTGAGTGGCGCGCTGTTCAGTACGTATTGAGTCAGGTCGTTGCTTTGTATTGACGCCAGAATGCCGATCGCCACTACGACGGCAACCGGCCCGATCAGCAGTACGATGGTGTACTCGGTGAAGCGACGAGCAAAGCTGCGTGGCTTGCTCACGTACCAGACGTAGTTAAAACTTTCTTCGACCTTTTGCACCATGGAAATGGCGGTGTAGATAAAGAATGCGAGACTGATGCCGCCGAGCAATCCGCCCTTGACGTTGTCAACGAGCGCCATCACTTCGCTGCCGATTCGTTCGCCTTGTTCGCCAAGCGGCATCAGGAAGTCGTAGAGCAGCGGTTCCAGTTGCTCATGGATGCCGAAGCCTTTCAATACGGAGAAGCTGAACGCAATGAGCGGCACTATCGACAGCAACGTTGTGTAGACAAGGCTCATGGAGCGCAATGTCAGCTGACCGTAAATAATGTCTCGCGTGAGCCCATAGAGAAAACGCAACAGGGTTGCTGCGAGTCGACCGGCACGACCGGCCGATTGCAGGTGATTGCCCCAGACAAGTTTTTCTATGTGATCGTTGATTACTGGAAGCACTGTAGCTCCTCAATGGTCCATTGCGACAACATGGTACTGTGTCGCGCGTCCTGTGTGTAACTGGAGTCTGCGGTTCTCATCATGTCTGTACGCTATCCCGAACGCATTGTATGCCTCACCGAGGAAACCACCGAGACGCTGTATTTGCTCGGCGAGGACCGGCGCATAGTCGGAATATCCGGTTTCACGGTTCGCCCTCCGCAGGCACGGCGCGAAAAGCCCCGCGTCTCGGCATTCACCAGCGCAAAGATTGACAGGATTATTGATCTGGCGCCGGACCTCGTCCTCGGTTTTTCGGATCTGCAGGCCGATATCGCGGCTGACTTGATTCGGCGTGGGATTGCCGTGCACGTGTTCAATCACCGCTCCGTCGAGGAGATACTGACGATGGTGGCCGTCGTTGGTGGCTTGGTAGGGCAGCAGGCGAAGGCGTTAAGCCTGTGTGCCACATTGCGTTCCAATCTGGCGGCCGCACAACAACGCGCAGAGTCCATGCCGGTCCGGCCGCGGGTGTACTTCGAGGAATGGGATGAGCCACAGATCAGCGGCATCCGCTGGGTTTCAGAGTTGCTGGCAATAGCCGGTGGCGACGATTGCTTTCCTGAGCTGGCCAAAGAGTCGCTGGGCAAGAACAGAATTATCGCCGACCCGCTGGAGGTAGTGCGGCGACAACCGGACATCATCATTGCGTCCTGGTGTGGCAAAAAATTCAGGGCGGAACGCGTTGTTGAGCGGCCGGGGTGGGCGGAGGTGCCGGCAGTTCGTGACGGCGAGTTGCACGAAATAAAGTCCGCGCTGATTCTGCAACCCGGGCCAGCGGCGCTAAGCGACGGTCTGGCCGAGATGAGTCGTATCGTGCAGGCCTGGAGCGCTGGACGCGCTACGCCGGCCTAGTCCGTTCCGGTCAGGCGCTCCAGCACTTCGTGGTACTTCGCCGCCGTGCGTGCCAACACTTCCGCGGGTAATGACGGGCCGGGTGCGGTCTTGTCCCAACTCAGCGTATCCAGATAATCACGCACGAATTGCTTGTCGTAACTCGGTGGGCTGATGCCGGTGCGGTATTCGCTTTGTGGCCAGAACCGGGACGAGTCTGGCGTCAGTGCTTCGTCGATCAGGTACAACTTGCCGTCATCATCGAGACCGAACTCGAACTTGGTGTCGGCAACGATAATGCCGCGACTGGCGGCGTATTCGCTGGCGCGCAGGTATATGTCGATCGTTACCGCGCGTACGCGCTCAGCGAGCTCTCGCCCGATCAGATCGCAACAGGTATCGAAAGAAATGTTTTCGTCGTGGTCGCCAACTGCCGCCTTGGTGGCCGGTGTAAACAGCGGCTCGGGTAGTTTCGCGGCCTGTTGCAGACCGGCCGGTAGCGTGATTCCGCAGAGTGCGCCGGTGTCGCAATAGTCGCGCCACCCGGAGCCGATCAGGTAGCCGCGAACAACCGCCTCGATGGGTAATGGCTGGAGACGCTTAACAACGATGGTACGGCCTTCCAGTGGTTCGCGTATGGCCGGATCGCTGATGACATCGGCAACGGTCAATGAAGTAAGGTGGTTCGGCACAGCGGCCGTCATGCGCTCGAACCAGAAGTTCGAAAGTTGCGTTAGTACATAACCTTTTCCAGGCACCGGATCCGGCAAGACCACGTCATAGGCGGACAAGCGGTCGGTTGTGACGATCATCAGGTGGTCATTATCAACGGCGTAAATATCGCGCACCTTACCTCGGGCAAGGCGAGTTAATGATGGGACCTCGGATTCGAACAGGGCTTCGGTTGGCGATGGCATGAATTTTCCGCAGTGGCGGTAACTGATCTGGGCGCATGATGGCGCGTCGCGAATGCAGGGGCAAGCGGCACTTGTAGGAATCGCAGCGGTCGGACGTTAGCATTGGCCGTTGCAACTTGAAGAGGCTGCTTACGTAAATGCCGTATTTGGGCAAAGTGATTGGTACCGTTGTCGGTTTGGCGACCGGGCGTGTGTGGCTGGCGCTGGCAGGTTTGTTCCTGGGCCATCAGTTTGACCGTGGATTTGCCACGAAATTTGCGCGGACAGCGGGCGACGGGGCAAATCTGGGTCGCTTGCCAGCCGCCTTCGTGCGGCCGTTGTTTCAAACCATGGGTCATCTGGCCAAATCAGACGGGCGGGTGAGCGAGGCAGAAATTCGTGCTGCGCGTGCGCTGATGCACCGCCTGGGACTCAACGCCGGGCAGGTCCGTGAGGCAATCGTCTGGTTTCAATCTGGCAAGGCAGGTTCTTTTCCGTTAAAGGCCACTATTCAGGAAATGCGCCGCACGAGTGGACGGGCGGCCGAGCTGCGGCGTTTGTTCGTGCATCTGCTGATGGAGACGTCGTTGTCGAAGGGCGGGTTGCACCAGCGTGAGCGCGCGTTGTTGTGGGTCGTCTGCACGGAGCTTGATATCGGTCGCGTGGAGCTTGCCCAGCTCGAAGCGATGCTGCGTGCCCAACGCGGTTTTCGCCAGTCGCCGCAAGGCAATGCAGATGCCGAGCGATTGGCTAAAGCCTACGCGACACTCGGTGTATCGCAGAATGCCAGCAACGACGAGATCAAGACCGCGTATCGACGCCTCATCAATCGCAATCACCCGGACAAGCTGTCTGGCTCGAACGTGGGGAAAGTTGAAATGGACGGTGCGCAAAAACGCACACGAGACATTCGCAGCGCGTATGAAATGCTGAAGGCTCGACGTACGATTCGCTGAACGACACCGTATTTGAAAACATCTGGCGTGAAACGGTGGACGCCATTGGGTAAAGTGCCCAAACCTTGCTACCCGCACATCAAGGAACTCACGTGGAACCGTTAATCGCGCCATCTATTCTGTCCGCTGACTTTGCCCGGCTTGGCGATGATGTCCAGGCCGTGCTCGATGCCGGCGCTGACGTCGTGCATTTCGATGTGATGGACAACCACTACGTACCCAATCTCACAATCGGTCCCATGGTTTGTGAGGCGCTGCGCAACTACGGCATTACCGCGCCTATCGACGTGCACCTGATGGTCGAGCCGGTCGATCGACTGATTCCGGATTTCGCGCAGGCGGGCGCTGACTTCATCAGTTTTCACCCGGAGGCAAGCAAACACGTGCACCGCACGCTGGGCCTCATTCGTGAGCAGGGATGTAAAGCGGGCCTGGTGTTCAATCCGGCAACGCCGTTATCGTGGCTTGAACACGTCATCGACGACATCGATCTGGTCCTGATCATGTCGGTGAACCCCGGCTTTGGCGGTCAGGCGTTTATTGAGTCTTCGCTCGACAAGGTGCGCAGTGCGCGGCAATTGATCGACGCCAGCGGCAATGATATCCGGCTGGAAATGGACGGTGGTGTAAAAACCGGCAACATTGGCGATTGCGCGCGTGCCGGAGCCGACATGTTCGTTGCCGGTTCGGCCATTTTTGGTAGCGATGATTACGCCGCCACCATCGCGGCAATGAGAGCGGAAATTGCTAAGAAATAATCAGGGCGGCTGAGCGCCGCCCCCGATGATCAGCGGTTGGGTCGTGCGCCGTAAACGACGATGGTCTTGCCGCTTGCGGTAACCAGTCCCTGTTCTTCAAGTACCTTTAGTACCCGGCCAGCCATTTCCCGTGAACAGCCGACCAGCCGGCTGAGTTCCTGGCGGCTGACTTTGATCTGCATGCCATCAGGATGGGTCATCGCATCGGGCTCGTTGCACAAGTCCATAATCGCGTGCGCTACCCGACCTGTAACGTCGACAAAGGCCAGATCGCCCAGTTTGCGGTTGGTGCGATCAAGGCGCGTTGCCAGCTGCGTGGCAAGTTCAAAAACCAGGCCGGGGCTCTCGCTGGCGATCTGGCGGAAACGAGGGTAGGTCATCTCGGCAATTTCGCATTCGGTTCGGGTGCGCACCCAGGCGCTGCGAGTCGGCTGTTCGTAGAACAGGCCCATTTCGCCGAAGAACTGCCCTTTGTTCAGGTAAGCGAGGACCATTTCGTTGCCGTCCTCATCTTCGATCATGACTTCGACAGAGCCATCGACGATGTAGTAAAGAACGTCCGGCAGATCACCCGCGTGGATCATGACGGTCTTTGAGGGCACTGTTCTTACGCGGCAATAACTCAGGAAGCGGTTAATCGCCGGCACATCGCTCAGGTTCTTCGCAGTTGTTTGCATCAGTTTGATCCTCGGCGCGATGCGCCTCTCCCCATGTCAATTTAGCCGACTGCCAAGAGCAAGCTAAGTCTGTGTTTTATTAATTCTATTTTGCGTTGGGATTATATTTAACTAAATACTCATAGACCAGCAGCATTACAGCCGATATGCGGTTCGCTTCATGATTTTGGCCGTGAATTGCATCATTCGACGCACTGGCGGCGGTAAATCGGCCGCTCCACGTTGTTTTGCCTCGGCGCCGTGTTCAATCTCCTCATCGCGCATTTGTTGCACGATCGCGCGGCTACGCAGGTCCGCTGCCGGCAGTTGCTCCAGGTGATTGCCAAGATGTTCGGCAACCTGCCGTTCGGTTTCGGCAACAAAACCCAATGACCAGCGATCGCCCAGTACGCCACTGGCTGCACCAATCGCGAACGCACCGGCATACCACAACGGGCTAAGCCGGCTGACCGATGCATCGAGTTCGCCTATGCGTTCTTCGCACCAGTGCAGATGGTCACGCTCTTCATTGGCGGCCTGGCGCATGTGGGTGGCCACTTCCGGATCGCGTGCAACGGCGGCATGCCCTTGGTACAGGGCTTGTGCGGCAACCTCGCCTGCGTGATTGACCCTCATGAGGCCGGCGGCATGACGCCGTTCGGCAGGGGAGAGGTCCGCATCTGCGATTTGCTGTGCAGGGTTGGCGCGTGCGGGTCCCGCACTCTTGACCGTGATGGTTCTGAGTGCGTTGTCCACACCGGACAGGAGTTGATCGATCGGAGACATTTGGCGCTTGTTCATGCCGACATTATAACCATGCATTGCCCATTGGCACTGAGTTCACGCATTTTTCGGCAACTGTGACAATCGGTTACAGAGGGTACCGGAGACCGTAGCGCGCCAGTATACTGCCGGCCCTTTTGCTACAGCAGCCAAGCGAACTGCGACCCGGTTATCGGCATTGTCGTTGCCCGCGCGGCCCATGAAATGTATGAAAATTAGGAGCACTGATATGAAATGGCAACTTATCGCCCTGTTGTCAGGTTTGACCGCACTGTCGACCACCACCCTCGCGCAGAGTGGCCCGGCCGCGGAAGAAGAAAGTCCGTGGAGTGGCAAAGCTGCACTGGGCTACCTGGCAACGAGCGGCAACACGGACAGCTCTAGCCTCAATTCGCAGTTTGAAGTGGGCTACGAACACGGCAATTGGCAGCACCTGCTGGATGCCACTGCCATTAAGGCCGACGAGAACAATGAGTCCACGGCCGAGGCTTATAAAATCGGCTGGAAGTCCGAGTTCAACATGTCCGAGCACGACTTCTTGTTCGGGCGACTGACCTGGCGGAAAGATCTGTTCAGTGGCTATGACCAGCAGTTCTCGCAGACGGTGGGTTACGGCCGGCGGCTCATCGAAACCGAAAAGCATCACCTGAGCGCTGAAATCGGTTTTGGTGCGCGACAGTCAGATCTGAGTGATGGCACGTCGGAGGAGGGCTTCATTGGTCGAGGCGGATTGCTCTACCGCTGGCAGCTGACTGACACCTCACAGTTTACTCAGGAGCTGAGTGTTGAAACGGGTGATACCAATACCTACACCGAGTCCATCACGGCGCTCCGTACCCGCTTGTTAGGCGAATTTGCCCTGGTGGCGTCGTACACAATCAAGAACAACAGTGATGTGCCGGTCGGTACTGAGAAGACCGATACCTACACGGCGCTGTCGATCGAATACGCATTCTGATCCATCAGCGTTAGCCCGGAGTTCCAGCCTGGTCCGGCAAGCTAATTTAAGTCACTGATATTTAAAGGTGTTCTGATTGGCCCTGTCGGCCGGCTGGGAACCGTGCGATTCGTCATAAGGGTTTGCATTGCCGAACCACCTACAGTAGAATTTCGCGCCTTTCGCCGGGGCCGTGTGGCAAGTGCCTCCCTGCCCGGGCGTAGCGTCTGAAACACTGCGTTTCGGATGCCCGATTTCCCAACTGGATATTGATAAATGAAGACGTTCTCCGCCAAGCCGGAAGAAGTACGCCGCGACTGGTACGTTGTCGATGCGACTGGCAAAACCCTGGGTCGATTGTCAACGGAAATTGCAAGCCGCCTGCGCGGCAAGCACAAGCCGGAATACACGCCGCACGTAGATACCGGCGACTACATTGTTGTCGTCAACGCCGAGAAAATTCGGGTTACCGGTAACAAGCTGAAGGACAAGATGTACCACCGTCACACGGGGTACATTGGTAACCTGAAATCCGTGCCGCTTGAGAAGCTTCTTAGCGAAGCGCCCGAGCGCGCGTTGCAGTTCGCCGTGAAAGGCATGCTGCCGCGCAATCCGCTCGGTCGTAAAATGTTCTCGAAGCTGCGCGTTTTTGCCGGCCCGGAACATGGTCATGAGGCTCAGCAGCCGATCCAACTGGACATTAACGCCTGAGGCGCTCGCGCATCGGCACAGAGGCAACAAGAATGAGTGATACACAGTTTTACGGTACCGGACGACGCAAAACCTCGACGGCGCGCGTTTATTTGACGCCTGGCAAGGGCGCCATCACGGTGAACAATCGCCCGCTGGACACCTTTTTCGGTCGTCAGACGGCACGCATGATTGTCCGCCAGCCGTTGGACCTGATGAAGTTGAACGACGCGTTCGACATCAATGTCAGTGTTACCGGCGGTGGTACCACCGGTCAGGCCGGCGCAATTCGCCATGGTCTGACACGTGCGTTGATGGAATACGACGCGTCATTACGCCCCGAACTTCGCCGTGCCGGTTTCGTTACCCGTGACGCGCGTGCAGTAGAGCGTAAGAAAGTCGGCCTGCGCAAAGCTCGTCGCGCTACCCAGTTCTCGAAGCGCTAATTGCTTCGGCAGCGCAGCAGCTTCGGCGCTGCGGTGTTACCCGAGTCAGATCACGGGTTCGGCGGAACAGTCCGGCGAACCCGTGGATGGAATTGGGGGATCGTCTAACGGTAGGACTGCGGACTCTGACTCCGCCAATCAAGGTTCGAATCCTTGTCCCCCAGCCAGCTATAAAAAAAAGGGCCCACTTTGTGGGCCCTTTTTTTTATAGCTCGGAGCGGCGATCTGGCTGGCAGATTATTCGGTAATTTTGCCTGGTCATGTCCTGAGAGTGGGGCTGAGAATTTTAGCCCCGCCAGTGCGTCACTCGTACCGTCTTCGCCTGGCAAGCCCGCCGCTGGATCAGCCGCGTATTGTTCTTACTCCCTGCTCACTTGATATCAGCAATACGTCCGCGGCGCGTTGCGCGAAAATACCCACTGACACCACGCCCGGAATCTGATTAATACGGGTTTCAAGTTCTGGCGGGTTTGTAATCTTCAGGTTGTGGACGTCCAGTATGTGATTGCCGTTATCGGTTACAAAGTTCTCGCGCCAGATTGGCTGGCCACGCATCTTGACGATCTTGCGGGCCACGAAGGCCTGAGCCATCGGCAAGACTTCGATAGGTAACGGGAAGCCGCCCAGCATTCCGACCAGTTTGCTGTCGTCGATAATGCAAACGAACTTACGGGAAGCTGCAGCCAGAATCTTTTCCCGAGTCAGGGCGCCGCCGCCGCCTTTGATGAGCTGGCGATGCTTGGTCGCTTCGTCCGCGCCATCGATGTACAAATCGATGTCGCCCACATCGTTCAGTGTGGAAACCTCAAAGCCCAGTTCCTCGAGCTTCTTCGTTGTAGCGGCCGAGCTGGAAACAAACGCTTCCACCCGTGAACTCAATGAAGGCAGAAAGTCGATCAGGCAGTTTACGGTCGAGCCCGTACCCACGCCGAGCACGATGCCGGTTTCGATGTACTCGAGAGCGGCTTTCGCAACGCTCATTTTCTTTGCGGTTTGATCCATCGGCTGACCGTCAATGTCGCAAGCCCTGTCCGGTGATAACTCGATGGCTTGCGGTACTAGTTAGTGTATTGGCGGAGGAGCTTATCCCATCGATTTGAATTTGGCTATGAAGCAGGTCTCGATTTGCTGGGGCAGAAACGAAATATGCCCGCAAAAGCGGGCATATTCCTTGGTCTGGAAGAAGACCATTGGCTTACCGTTTCAGCTCAGGCCATACCGCGCCTCTTGCAAAACAGCAGCCGTTCTTTCCAGCTACTTACTTCTTCTTGGAAGCCTTTTTACGGGTCTTCCGAGTCGCTTTCTTCTTGGTCGCTTTTTTCTTGGCGGCCTTTTTCTTCACTTTACGCTTAGCTTTCTTCTTAGCGACTTTTTTCTTAGCTTTCTTTTTAGCTTTCTTCTTGGCCGTTTTTTTCTTAGCGGCTTTCTTCTTGGTCTTCTTCTTAGTTTTCCGTTTAGCTACTTTCTTCTTAGCTTTTTTCTTGGTCTTGCGCTTGGCGACTTTTTTCTTCGTCTTGCGCTTAGCTACTTTCTTTTTAGCTTTCTTCTTCGTCTTACGCTTGGCGACTTTTTTCTTAGCCGTCTTACGCTTGGCGACTTTCTTCTTCGCTACTTTTCTCTTCGCGACTTTCTTCTTCGTTACTTTGCGCTTCGTAGCGGTCTTCCGCTTTGAAGTTTTTTTGCTTGACTTCTTTTTGGTAGCCATCATTTTCTCCGTGTCGGGTACCCGGGGCTGAGTATATACAACAAAAGTAAAAAATCCAGCAAGTTAAGTGAACCCGGTCACACTGTGCGACGAAGCGATTGCAGCTGGTTTGACGAGTGATTTGCGCAAGTCACCGCCGTTGCATTCCGACAATTTGAAATTCCTGAATTTGAAAATGCATTCATCGCAACTTCGGCGTCGTTGGTGATACGTGTCGCATCGCTTGATCGGACGTCGCACTGCTATCGATTGATTGCGCTCGTATTCGCTTTGTACTTGTTATCAGTACCGACGACAGCACGATTTCTCTAGCCCGCAAGTGCCAGCGTGCAGCAATTACGTGAGAAAAAAATTCTATAAAACTAATGACTTGGAGGATTCAATGCCATTGGTGTGAGTGACCGAGTTACAAGTGGAGTGTTGGACCGATTGGTAGTCGCAGTGCCGCGACACGGTGCTTGAGCGCTATCTTGTCGCTGTTACGACACGCCGACTATCGATGCACATTGAACGCGCAATTGGATTGTTGCGAAAGCGTTTGACGGTGCAGTGCCGTTGTCTGGACGCTAGTTAGAAGAGTCCATCAGTATTGGGTGATGACCAATTCGCGGCTCAACGGCACGTTACATTTTTTTCGATTGTTAATCTTTGTAACAGGAAATTTTGCGCGGGTTTGCGCAATTGACTGCATTTTGAGTCGGTCGAAGCAGAATGTAAGGAGGCGCCTCCCGCCTGTGCCGTTACCGGTCGTCGCTCTCGAACCGGAGCAACAGGTGGGGCCAGCCGTGACAGCACCAGGCTATCCACATGTAGTGGGTTTGCACACATGCTGCCGACAGTGCACGACCCCGATGTAAATAGTTAGGGTCGAGGGGTTTCCAGAACGGTATCGAACACCGCAGGAGACGCCAATTCTGTTCGTTGTCGATTATCAGTACGCTATAGCTTATAGCTCTAGTTGCTGATTACCGCTAAGTGCCGATTCTACACGATCGGCGATGAGCTTGATTCGTTGACTGAAGTCGCCGTCGAGATCCTTGTCGCGGGCTCTTGCATGCAGCAACTCATTTGCCATGTTGAGAGCCGCCATTACTGCAATCCTGTCGAGTCCGACTACCTTGCCACTGTCGCGAATTTCACGCATTTTCGAATTCAGAATTTCGGCAGAGTCCAGCAAGTCAGTACGCTCACTGGCCGGGCATGCCACCTGGTATTCCTTTTCAAGAATTCGGACACTGACTTGGGCGTACATTTCACTCATTGATCTGGCTCCGGTACTCGGTGGTTTGTTGCTGACGGCGCGCTGCAGTCTCTTTGACAGCGTCGGCAAGCAGTTGTTGCGTGTGCAGGTCTGGCGGCTCGCCTGATTGCCTAGCCGCTTTGCTCCATCGCTTTCAGGCGGCCAATCATCGCCTCTACACGCGCTCGAACCTGTTCGTTCTTCTGTAACAGGGTAGCCCGTTCAGCCGTCAGCGCATCCTGACGTTGCTTCAGCGTGCGGTTCTCGTCTTGCAGCGTGTCGCAGACTTTGACCAATGCATCCACGCGCTGTTCCAGCCGTTTCAGCTCGTTCTCAAACTTTGCCGTTGTATTCTCAGTCATGGCGGCAATATAGAGCCGCCCGGTTACAGAATCAATCTTGTCAGCGGGAACGCCCGGTTTCGCGTGGCGGGCCATGGCATTCCGTGGGATCATGCGTGCGCAGCGGACTACACACAGACGATCTGACAGCATTATGGAACAAGCGATAGATTTTGACGAACTCGAAGCCGCGCTGCGGCGTTGCGGTTCAACCTGGGAAGTGGCGCAGGCGCACGGCTTGCTCTGCAGCCGGCTTGCAACTGAAGGGGCGCCAGCGGGTCAGGCCTGGCTGGAGCAGGTCCTGGAAGGCGTCGATGCGGGGAACGCCGCGCGCGCGGAATGCGAAGCGATGTTGATTGCTGTGCACGGTTCGAGTTACCGGCAGCTCTCTGAGCGACAATCGGCGTTCAACCTGATGTTGCCCGACGAGTACGCCTCGGCGTCTGCGCGAGCTGAGGCGCTGGGCCACTGGTGCGAGGGATACCTGCACGGACTGGTTTCAGGACAGCGCAACGACAAGGTTCGGGAGCGACTTTCCGTTGAGCCGTTGGCGGACCTTATTAAGGACATGCTGCAGATCACGCGCGCGGCGGCCGACGACGAGGGCGCGGATGACGAAACGGAAGCTGCTTACGTCGAGTTGGTTGAGTACGTGCGGGTTGCAGCACAACTTGCCTTCGAGGAGCTTGCCGATGTACGGGACGGAAAACGCGTCACTGGCAAGAGCCCGGACGCACTTCACTAAAACGCCGGGTTCCTCCGGCCAGATTTTTGGTCAATGAACAGCAACGAATTTGCCAAGCGACGCAAGCAACTGATACGCATGGTCGGCGAGGACGGCATTGCGCTGCTGCCCAGCGCGCCGGCCAAGACGCGTAGCAGGGATGTTGAGTACCGATACCGGCAGGACAGCGACTTTCATTACCTGACAGGTTTTGACGAACCCGAATCGGTGGCAGTACTTGCACCGGGCCGGGCCAGTGGCGAATACATTGTGTTCTGCCGCGAGCGCAACATCGACAAAGAACGCTGGGACGGCTACCGCGCGGGGCCGGAAGGGGCTGTCAGTCACTACGGCGCCGACGACGCCTTCCCCATTGACGATATCGACGACATATTGCCCGGCATTATCGAATCCCGTAGCCGCGTCTATTATGCGATGGGTGCGTACTCCGATTTCGACGCCAGAGTTGCCGACTGGATCAAGTCTCTGCGTTCCCGGGGATCATCGGGAGCACATGCACCGCACGAGTTCGTGGCACTCGACCACCTGTTGCATGACATGCGCCTCTATAAGAGTCGCGCGGAGATCTCTTCCATGCGTCGCTCAGCGAAAGTGGCCGGCGCCGCACACCGTCGGGCGATGCAGCAGGTACGACCGGGTATGTTCGAGTACGAGCTGGAAGCCGAATTTATCCACGAGTTCCGTCGTGCGAATGCCCGTTATTCCTACAGCCCGATTGTTGGTGGTGGCGCCAACGCCTGCATTCTTCACTATGTAGAGAACAGCGAGCCGCTGGTAGACGGCGACCTCGTGCTGATTGATGCTGGCTGTGAGCTGGACTACTACGCGTCCGACATTACCCGCACGCTTCCCGTTAACGGCCGATACTCGCCTGAGCAGCGGGCGGTTTACGACATCGTTTACGAGGCGCAACAGGCGGCGATCGAAAAAACCTGCATCGGCAATCAGTGGAACGATCCGCACGATGCTGCTGTGCGGGTCATTACCCGAGGGCTCAAGAAACTCGGGCTGCTCGATGGAACGCTGGCGCGCTTGTTGCGTGACGGAGCGTACCGCGAGTTCTTCATGCACCGGACCGGCCACTGGATCGGCCTGGACGTGCATGACGTCGGTGACTACAAGGTCGGTGATGAGTGGCGCTTGCTGGAGTCCGGGATGGTGACCACTGTTGAGCCCGGCATCTACATTTCTGCATCCAGCGGCGCAGCGCGGCGCTGGCAAAACATCGGTGTCCGGATTGAAGATGACGTTGCGGTCACAAAGAAGGGCCCGGATGTGCTCAGCAAGTCATTGCCGGGCGATGCCGATATAATAGAAAAGCTGATGGGCGCCGCATGAAAGCCGACGAATACGACATCGTCATCGCCGGCGGTGGCATGATCGGCATCAGTCTGGCGCTGGCACTCGCGCCACTGGGTCAGCGTATTGCGGTTGTTGAAGCCATCGAGCGGTCCGCGCCGCTGCAGCCCAGTTTTGACGATCGTTCCACGGCTTTGTCGCGCAGCAGTCAGCGCACCTTTGAAGCGCTCGGTCTCTGGCCGGCAATACGCGCGGCATCCACAGCCATTCAGCAGATACACGTTTCCGATCGCGGCCGCTTCGGCTTTTCTCATATAGACGCCGCTGAACAGAACGTCGAAGCCCTTGGGTACGTCGTGATTAACCGGGTGCTGGGAACGGTGCTGAACGACGCTCTGCTGGCAGCCGACAACGTGGATGTTATTTGCCCGGCCCGCATCAGCAGTGTGCAAACGTCCACTGCGTCTGTGACGGTTAACGCAGACTCCAAAGACGATTCCCGGTCACTGGAATGCCGTTTGCTGGTCGCCGCCGACGGTGCCCACTCCGGTGTCCGCGAAATGCTGGGCATTGGTGCGCAACACCATGACTACGGCCAGCATGCGGTCATCGGCAACTTGCAGACGGAAAAGCCACACCGAAACGTTGCCTACGAACGCTTTACCAACGACGGACCGATCGCCATTCTGCCGACGAATGATGACAGGGTGACTTTCGTCTGGACCCTGCAGCCGGAGCGGGCGGACAGTGTGCTGTCACTCAGTGACGACGACTTTACGCTGCAACTACAAGAGGCTTTTGGCTTCCGCCTTGGGCGGTTCTCTACGATGGGGCAAGCGCGCCCGGTATCCGTTGTCCTTAAGCAAAGCGAACAGCCTGGTTGCCGGTCGCGGAGTTCTCGTCGGCAATGCAGCGCACGGTTTGCATCCGGTGGCGGCACAGGGATTCAATCTGGGGCTGCGTGACGTGGGCGTCTCTGGCGGATTGCATAGCTGATGCGCTGGCCGAAGGTGCAGCGGATCCGGGCAACCCTGCTGTGCTCGAGCGTTATGCTGATTGGCGACGTGCGGACCAGAAAAAGCTGGTTCATTTTACGGACGGACTGGTCAGATTGTTCGGCAGTCGCCGGCGGTCACTGCGGTTGCTGCGCAATGTCGGCATGCTCGGCTTTGATCTGGTACCGGGCGTGCGTCGCCTGTTCGCCCGGCACACGATGGGCCTTGCCGGTGAGTTGCCGCGATTGTCACGTGGGGTGCCATTGAAGTGAACAACACCCATGACATCGTCATTGCCGGTGCCGGCGTGGTTGGCCTCGCAATTGCGGCGTTGCTGGCACGCTCGCAACACAATGAGCGTTTGCGAATTACGCTGGTTGATGCCGGGCAGCCTGCGGCGCTGGCCGCCGATGATCCGATTGGTCTGCGCGTGTCGGCGTTGTCGGTTGGCTCGCTGGGCCTGCTGCAAACCGTTGGTGTGACCGCCGACAAGATGGCGGGGCGCGCGTGTCCGTATCGGGATATGCGCGTCTGGGATAAATCCGGTAGTCCTGAGGGAGCCGCCGCTCTGCATTTTTCCGCCGCTGAGTTCGCGCTTCCGGAGCTGGGCTATATTGTTGAGGACCTGCTGATACGGCAGTGCCTGCAACAATTGCTCGCTGGTTCCGGCGTCGACATGCGCTATGGCGCGCGGATCGAAGCCGTTGTGCCCAATGATCGTGGCCATGCAATCGTGTTCGACGACGGCACCGAATTGTCTGCCGATCTGCTGGTCGGCGCTGATGGCGGTGGATCGGCAGTCCGCCGCTTCAGCGGCATAGAGGTTACGGGCTGGCAATACCCGCAGGCCGCGCTGGTCACGAACGTGCGCTGTGAGCGACCGCATCAATTCACTGCCTGGCAACGATTCATGAGTGACGGCCCGATTGCGTTGCTGCCATTGCTCGACAGCCGCGTATCCATCGTCTGGTCAACTGAACCTGACAGAGCGCGAGAGCTATCCGTGACCGATCCCGCGTCGCTCTCACGGCAGCTCACGGACGCGAGCGACGGCGTGCTCGGCGAACTTCGAGTTGACGCACCGTGCGGGTCGTTTCCGCTGCGGGCCCAACACGCCAAAGAGTACGTCAGGCGCGGTCTGGTGTTGACGGGCGACGCGGCACATAGCGTGCATCCGCTGGCGGGGCAGGGGGCCAATCTTGGATTGGCGGATGCGGCCATGCTTGCTAACGTCATTTCGACCGCGCTGGGTGATGGCGAGTACCCAGGAGATTTGCCCGTTCTGCGGCGCTACGAGCGTGCGCGTCGCGGTGCCAATGGCACGATGCTGCGTTTCATCGACGGTATCAGCCGTCTTTTCCGCAGCGATGCCGGCTTGCTCGCTGCTGCTCGTGCGGGCGGCATGCAAGCCTTCAATCGGAGTCCGGTGATGAAGCGGCAGGCGATGAGTGTTGCTCTGGGTCTCGATACGCTGCAATCAGGCGAGCAGCGGTAAAGCCTGTAAAATTGCCCGTACCTCGCGGGCGCAATACCGTTAGAATTGCGCCTCACACCGCTGGCCCGGCGTTACCGCCGTTGATTACAGACATAACAGCCACTCGCGGCGAGAATAATTCAGGGAGTGTCACGATTTTGTTAGGTACCAGGCAGGCCCACGAAACGGGGATACAACCGTGACCCGTCGTTACGTCATCGTTCTTGCAGCGTTGCTCACTCTGATAGGTTCAGCCACGTTCTTGTACAAGTGGCAGGTGCTGGGCTTTCCGTTAAGCGACGATCAGGAAACGCCAACCTGGATCGTCGAGACCTCGATTAACTTCGACAGCGGGCCAGGGTCGATCAAGGTCAATCTGCAAATTCCGACGCTGACGCCCGGCTTTGGTCGACTGGACGAATACGCGGTGTCCAAGAATTACGGTTTCGGCGTTAACTACGTTGGCACCGGGCGCGAAGCACAGTGGACGGTGCGTCGTGCGCGCGGGCCGCAAACGCTTTATTACCGAATCGTTGTCTTCGAAGATCCGGATGCGAACCAGTCGGACATTACGCCGCCCTTTCCCTTACCTCCGGTCATAAACGAACCGCTCAAGACAGCGGTCGAAGTCGTTGTGGATATTGTTCGTGAACATTCTGCGGACGTCCCCTCGTTTACCTCCGAGCTCTTGCGTCTGGCGAACGACCCATCGCCAAACCCGAACATCGAACTGCTATTGGCCGATGCCAATTCAAGAGATGATTTCGTGCAACGCATGACCACCGTATTGGCGGCCGCCAGAATTCCGGCGCGAATGATTCGCGGCATCGAACTGGCCGATCAACAGCGCGAAGCGGAGCTGATTCCGTGGCTGGAAATTCATGACGGTGACCGCTGGCGGCATTTTAATCCGGTCAACGGTGAAGAGATGCTGCCGGGGCGATACCTGATCTGGTGGCGCGGCAGTGAGCCGCTGGTCAACATTGAAGGCGGCAATAACGTTGAAGCCAGTTTCGCGGTGCAGAAGTATTACCTCGATACGATGGATATCGCAAAGAAGCAGGCGGCGTCGGGTAAGTCGGTCTTGGTGGATTTCTCTTTGCTGAGCCTGCCTATCAAGGCGCAGGCGGTTTACAGCGTGATACTCATGATTCCGCTCGGTGCGCTGATCGTTGTGTTGATGCGCAACGTTGTTGGTGTGGATACCTTTGGCACGTTCATGCCAGTGCTGATTGCGCTGTCTTTTCGCGAGACTCAATTGGTACGCGGCATCGTCCTGTTTACCCTGCTGGTCGCGTTGGGGCTGAGTATTCGGTTCTTGCTGGAGCGACTACGGTTGCTCCTTGTTCCGCGCCTGTCGGCGGTGCTCACCATCGTGGTCTTGCTTATGCTGTTTATCAGCATCCTCTCGCACAAGCTGGGCATGGAAACCGGCTTGTCCGTGGCACTGTTCCCCATGGTGATCATCGCGATGACCATCGAGCGCATGTCGGTCGTCTGGGAAGAACGCGGACCGGGCGATGCGATGCGCAGTGCCTTGGGAAGTTTAAGCGTGGCGATCGTCGCCTACCTTTGCATGGGCTTCGATTGGCTTGAGCATGCCATTTTCACGTTCCCCGAATTGCTGTTGGTAGTCCTTGCCGTTCTGGTCCTGCTTGGCCGTTACACCGGTTACAGGATGACCGAACTCAAGCGCTTCCGGGTTCTTGGTGAGCCGCACTAATCATGTTTGGTATCGCCAAGCGACTTGCGGCTGCCGGCGTGCTCGGACTTAACGAGCGCAATGCCGAGTTGATCATGCGTCTCAATCCGCGGCATCTGTACCCGCGGGTGGATGACAAGGCACTGACCAAGAAGCTGGCGCTCGAAGCCGGCATGGCAGTGCCGGACTTGTATGGCTTGATCAGCAACCAGGGCGAAGTGCGAAATTTTGCATCTATCGTCGCAGAGCACGACAGCTTTGTGATCAAACCGGCCAACGGCAGTGGCGGTGACGGCATTGTCGTTATTGCCGGCCGCAGCAAGCGAAAGCGCGACAGCTTTAGGCTTGGCAACGGCATGCTGGTCAGCGAGGACGACCTGAAGCATCACATCTCCAATATCGTCGGTGGCCAGTACAGCCTCACCGGCAATCCGGATACGGCGATGATTGAGTATTGCGTGCAGTTCGATCCCTTGTTCGGCGATGTGAGTTTTCAGGGTGTGCCGGATATTCGCGTCATTGTCTACCGCGGCTATCCGGTTATGTCGATGGTGCGCCTGCCCACCCGGGTATCCGACGGTAAAGCGAACCTGCACCAGGGCGCTGTTGGTGCCGGTGTCGATATTGCGACCGGCAAGACCTTGCACGGAGTGCTGCAGAACAGCGTCGTGGAAGAGCATCCCGATACCGGTTCTGTCATTGCTTCACTGCAAATACCGGGTTGGGATTTTATTCTGGAGTCATCGGCGCGCGGTATGGAAGTCAGCGGTCTTGGCTACCTGGGCGTTGATATAGTCATTGACCGCAATCGCGGGCCGCTAATGCTCGAAATGAATGCCCGACCCGGCCTGAATATCCAGATTGCAAACCGGGCAGGGCTTTCGCACCGCATCAAGCGTATTGAAGAATTGTACGACGCCAATGATGACCCGGTTAAGCGTGCACAAATATCCCGCCGGGAATTCGCCGCACCGGCGGTGGCTTTTCGGTCGTCTGCACAAGCCTGAGTTCAGTCTTCGCCATTGAATTGCGCCAGTACCTGTTGTTCCGTCAGCCTCGGGTGTTGGCCTGCGAACGCGTAGCCGGGCGGTTGGTGGTCGACGAAAATTTCTGAGGCCATTGTGAACGCGGCGGCATTGTCGAAGGCTCCGACACACAGATGATAGGCCCCGGCTGGTTTCAGAAAGTAGAACAGATTGCTGCCGCATCGCTGGCAGAAGCCGCGCTCTGCCCAGTCTGAGGATGCGTAGCGTTGCAGGTTTTCCTCGCCACTAAAGGTAACCGATTCCGCGTCGGCAGCGAACAGCGGGCCGCCGGACCAACGTCGGCACATCGCGCAGTGACAGGCGTGAAAATCAGTCGCCACGTTTTTTGCATCGAACTGCACGGCGCCGCACAGGCATTGGCCGTGCTGTGTTGAATGGTCAGGTTTGCTCAAGGTGTGCTCCTTATTGCTGGTCAGCCAACCAGCGGTCCATACGTGTTTCGAGCAGGTCCAGCGGCAATGCGCCGCCGCCCAGCAAGGTGTCGTGGAAGTCGCGTATATCAAAGCGGTCGCCAAGCCGTTGTTCCGCACGTGCCCGCAGTTCCAGAATCTTGAGCTGTCCGATCTTGTAGGCGAGCGCCTGGCCGGGCCAGGCAATATAGCGATCTATTTCGTTGATGATGTCGAGCTCGGTCTTGGCCGCATTGTCTTTGAAGAAATCGATGGCCTGTTGCCGGCTCCAGCCTTTGTAGTGAATACCCGTATCGACCACCAGACGCACGGCGCGCCACATTTCGTAAGTCAGTGCGCCAAAGTGTGAGTACGGATCCTCGTACAGGCCAAGGTCGTAACCGAGACTCTCGCTGTACAGCCCCCAGCCTTCGGTGAACGCGGTGAAGCCCGAGTAACGCCGGAACTCCGGCATGTCTCCGAGTTCCATTTGCAGGGCGATCTGCAAGTGATGTCCCGGCACCGCCTCGTGCACGCTCAGGACTTCGATCTCGTACTTTGGGCGTACCTCAGGCTTGTACAGATTGACGTAGTAGTAGCCGGCACGACTGCCATCAGCCGCGGGCTGGCTGTAATAGGCTGTCGTGGTGTCGGGTGCGATGTTCTCGGGAATAGGGCGCAAGCCATAGGGCATGCGTGGCAAGCGGCCAAACAGATTGACGAGTTCCGGGTCTATTCGCTTGCAGACCGCCAGGTAGGCATCGAACAGCTCTTCGGGCGTTTCGTAGTAGAAACGCGGATCGGTGCGCAGAAAGCTCAGGAACTCGGCGAAGCTGCCTTCGAACTCCAGTTCGTCAATGATCAATTGCATCTCGCCGCGAATGCGTTTGACCTCGCTGAGGCCGAGACGATGAATGTCGTCAGGCGTCATGTTCGTGGTGGTGAAGCTGCGGGTTCGGTACTCGTAGAACGCTTTGCCGTCAGGCAGCTCAGATGCACCAATACTGTCGCGCGCGGCGGGCAGGTAGCGGTTCTCGAAATAACGGTAGAGTTCCCGGTAAGCGGGAACAATGTCCTGTTCGATGACTTGTCGTGCCTGTTGGCGAATACGCGCCTGTTCGTCGGCTGTCAGGCTGTCGGGCAGGTTTTGAAAAGCAGTGTAGAAGGGGCTTAGTTCAGGGTCTTCCTGCAGCTGCTGTGCAATCTGCGCGGGGATGCGTTGCATCAATATTTTCGGTGGCATGTAACCGGTCCGGCGACCTTCTTCCTGTAGCTCCATTGTTTGTTCAATGTAGTGGGGAATCTTTGCCATTCGCGCTAGCCAGTCGTCAAAGTCAGCCGCCGTTTGCAGTCGCAAGCCTTCGGCCGTTGATTCCAGCGATTGCACGCCACCTCGCTGATTGATCGGCATCAGGTAGTCGCGGTAAGGGTAGCTGTCCAGATCGTCCTGCAGCTCGCGTCGAAACAAGTCGTAGTTGAGTTGATCGGCTGCGCTCAGTTGCAGCGAATCGATGGCGCGCAGGCGGCTGAGAAAATCCTGCTGTTGAGTGCGTCGTCGCGCGTAGGCGTCGAGACTGCGGTCTGGCCATTCGCGGTTATAGCGTCGGTCGCCAAGCTGCGATGCGGCGACCGGGTTCTCGGCCAGCCTCCATTCCCAGGCGTCATTCAGTAGTGCATTGAAATCGCTGCCCGGCTCAGCGACGACGCCAGACGCTACGAATAACAACAGGTAACCGGCGCGGCGTAATGGGTTCACAGGACTTCTCCGCTGATTCGATGGTCTCATTGTTGCCGCACAACGCTCGGCTGGCAACCGGGCGACCAGTTGGCTATGATGCGGCCACTAATCGATAGGGCACGTGGAAGAGACCCCGCACATCGGGGCGCCGAAGGCGCAACTAGCTCGGAAACGCTCAGGCAAAGGGACTGCGTGCTCTGATTAGCTCTGGAGAGAGGCCGGACAGCGGTCCACCGAAGGGGTACGTGGGCTTGCTGCCTGCAAGATCTCTCAGGTCATCGGACAGAGGGGCCATTGATGCCCGCCGTACGGCGGATTGTCGATGGCCCTTTTTTTTTCGCCGACGACTTAGGGCCACGCAGGGCCGCACTGGAGCACAGCATGGGGCTGAAAACGCCACTCTATACACAGCACGTCGAGCTCGGCGCGCGGATTGTTGATTTCGGCGGCTGGGATATGCCGCTGCACTACGGATCGCAGATCGAAGAGCATCATGCCGTGCGCTCAGCCGCGGGCATGTTCGATGTCTCGCACATGACCATCGTGGATATCAGCGGCCCGGAAGCGAAGCCGTTTCTGCGCAAACTACTGGCCAATGACGTCGCGCGCCTGACGGTATCCGGCAAAGCGCTGTACAGCTGCATGCTTAATGAGCAGGGCGGCGTAGTCGATGACCTCATCGTCTATTACCTCAACGACGAGCACTATCGCGTCGTGGTCAACGCCGGAACCCGGGCACAGGATCTGGCGTGGATCGCCGCGCAGGTTGTCGAATTCGATGTCACGGTTACAGAGCAACCGGATGCCGCGATGATTGCCGTGCAGGGGCCGGAGGTGCGCGAACAGGCGTCCTGCCTGCTGGACGAATCGGTGCGCGAGCAGGCACTGGCCCTCAAACCGTTTCATGCGCTTGCAGCCGGTGATTTCTTCATCGCGCGCACTGGCTATACCGGCGAAGATGGCTGGGAAATTGTCTTACCGGCAGAGCGTGCCGGCGAATTCTGGCAACAGCTGCTGGAGAGTGGCGTGCGGCCTTGTGGTCTGGGTGCACGCGATACCCTGCGACTCGAGGCAGGCATGAATTTGTACGGCACGGATATGGATCTGAGCACATCGCCGCTGGCATCCGGGCTGGCCTGGACCATTGCCTGGGAGCCAGCTGATCGCCAGTTCACTGGCCGTAGCGCATTGGAGCAGCAGCGGGCGGCCGGACCCACGCCGCGTTTTTGTGGACTGTTGCTGGAAGATCGCGGCGTGTTGCGCAACCACTTGCGCGTCGTAGTTGCCGGCGGTGCAGAAGGCGAAATCACCAGCGGCGGTTTTTCACCCACGCTGAACCGATCCATCGCGATGGCGCGGCTTCCCGCCGGTGATTATGATCGTGCGCAGGTGGAGATTCGCGGCAAGTTGCTCGCTGTACGCGTCGTTAAACCGCCGTTCGTTCGCAACGGCAAAGTCTGTATCGAATTGTAGGCGCGCCGCACGGCGTGTGCTGCGTAACAAAAGCTAATCAAAGAGGATTAATCAAATGAACGAACTGCCCGGGGATCTGCGTTTCACGGCGGAACATGAGTGGCTGCGTCAGGAAGAAGATGGCAGTGTCACGATCGGCATTACTGATCACGCGCAATCGGCGCTGGGGGATCTGGTCTACGTTGAATTGCCGGAAGTGGATCAGGAGCTTGAAAGCGGCAATGAAATGGCGGTCGTTGAGTCTGTGAAAGCAGCATCGGATGTTTACGCGCCGATGTCCGGTGTGGTGCTGGCTGTCAACGAACAGCTGGCTGACGACCCGGAAAAAATTAACGCCGATCCATACGGCGATGGCTGGATCGTACGCGTGCAGCCCGGGGATGACAGTGTCGAGACGATGAGTCCAAATGAATACCAGGAGTTTCTGGACGCGCTTGAAGACTAGTATCGGCCGTTGATGAGTTACTGCTAAGCACTACCGGAGCCTGTTCCCGCCATGCCCTTTATTCCGCACACTGACGATGAAGTGCAGCACATGCTGCAGACGATTGGCGCAAGCCGAATCGCTGACCTGTTCGATGAGATTCCGAAGGAACTGTTGATTGACGATCTGCACGGTGTGCCCGATGCACTGTCGGAAATGGAGATCACCCGCTTGATGCGTGAACGTGCCGCGCGCGACGGTTCACCGCAGTGCTTTATCGGCGCTGGCGCGTACGAGCACCATATCCCGAGTGTCGTCTGGGATATCGCCACGCGCGGTGAGTTTTACTCGGCGTATACGCCGTATCAGGCCGAGGCAAGCCAGGGCACGTTGCAGACGATCTACGAATTTCAATCGATGATCACCTCGCTAACCGGGCTGTACGCCAGTAATGCCTCGTTGTACGACGGCGCGTCGGCTTTGGCCGAAGCGGCGTTGATGGCCGTGCGCAGCAATCGCCGGAACAAATCGCGACGCGTACTGCTCGCGTCGGGGGTCAACCGAACCTATCGCAGGGTTGCCGAGGCAATTGCTGGCAGCCAGGGCCTGACCTTCGATGAAATGTCGCTTGAGCGGACGACGGGCCTCAGCGATCTCAACGCATTGCTGACAGAGGGCGATGCACCGGTCGCTGTGGTCATTCAGCAACCGACGTTCTTCGGCACGCTGGAAGACATTGACCAGATCACCGACTGGGCACACGCGCAGGGCGCGGTAGTCATTGCCGTGGTCAATCCGACGTCGCTGGCTCTGCTCAGAGCGCCAGCGCAATGGGGTGAGCAGGGTGCGGACATCGCCTGTGGCGAGGGTCAGCCACTGGGTGTGCCACTGTCGTCCGGTGGCCCCTATTTCGGCTTCATGGCTTGTACCGAAAAACTGGTGCGCCAGATGCCGGGCCGTATCGTCGGTCGTACCTCGGACCTGGAAGGCAAGCCAGGGTTTACGCTGACCTTGCAGGCGCGCGAACAACACATCCGGCGTTCCAAGGCGACCTCCAATATCTGTACGAACCAGGGCTTAATGGTCACCGCAGCCACGATCTACATGTCGCTGCTGGGGCACGGCGGTCTGCAACAGGTTGCGTTACGTTCTGAAGAACGAACCCGGGCGCTGGTGCAGCGACTTACTGCAATCGATGGCGTTACTGCAGCGTTCACTGGCGCTCACTTTCACGAGGCGGTGCTGCAGCTGCCACGACCGGTTGCACCAGTGCTCGACAGTCTGGCGGCGGACGGAATACTGGGTGGTTACGACTTGTCGCGCGAATACCCCGAGCTTGGCAACGCCTTGCTGGTATGCGCGACGGAAACCAAAACGGATGCGGACCTCGACGCGTATGCCGCTGCTCTCGGCAAACACCTGGCCAACGACTGACACTGGCGGAGATACGACTTATGCAAAACATTATTTTCAACGGAAGCCAGTACAAGATTTCAGGTTCGCTACCGACGGTAGGCAGTCGGGCGCCGGATGTGTCACTGGTCAGTACCGACTTACGCGACATGTCACTGGCCGACTGGATGGGCAAGCGCAAGGTGTTGAATATTTTTCCGAGCATTGACACGCCGATTTGCGCGAAGTCGGTTGTCGCCTTCGACAAGCTGGCCGAAGAGCATGACGACGTCGCCATGCTGATGATCTCCTATGACCTGCCGTTTGCGCACAAGCGCTTCATGACCGACCAGGGGTTGCAGCGGGTGATCGGCCTGTCAGCGATACGGCATGCGGGATTCGGCGACAACTATGGCGTCCTGATTACCGACGGACCGCTGGCGGGCATGTTCGCGCGCGCTGTTGTCGTGCTCGACGAAAACAACACGGTCGTGCACAGCGAGCTGGTGGAAGACATCAGCAACGAACCGGATTACGCAGCGGCGCTGTCCGCGCTGGGCATCGAGGCCAACATGGACCTCGTGTGCGACTGAGCAAAGGTAGACAAACAAATGACCGAAGCACTGATATTCGAAAAGTCCCGTAGTGGTCGCCGCGCTTACGCGCAGGCGCCAAACGACGCTGCAGCAAGTTCGATTCCGACAAATTTGCTACGTACTGACCAGCCTTGCCTGCCCGAGGTTTCAGAGTTGCAGGTCGTGCGGCATTTTACCCGCCTGTCGCAGTTGAATTTCTCCATCGACACGCACTTCTATCCGCTGGGTTCGTGCACGATGAAATACAACCCGCGTGCCTGCAACACACTGGCACTGTTGCCTGGGTTCGCCGGGCGTCACCCGCTGGGGCCGGAAAGTCATGGCCAGGGTTTTCTGGAGAGCATGTTCGAACTGCAGGAAATGCTTAAAGCAGTGACGGGAATGCAAGGCGTGTCACTGACGCCGATGGCAGGCGCACAGGGTGAACTCGCGGGTGTTGCCATGATTCGCGCTTACCACATGGCGCGCGGTGATACCGAGCGTACCGAAATCATTGTGCCCGACGCGGCGCACGGCACTAACCCGGCAACGGCGACGATGTGCGGTTGCACAGTGCGCGAGCTGCCGACCGACGCGGACGGCGATATCGACCTCGACGCATTGATGGCGGCCGTTGGCCCGAAGACCGCTGGCATCATGCTGACCAATCCATCCACCGTTGGCGTGTTCGAGCGGCGCATTGTGCAGGTGGCGAAGATCGTCCACGATGCAGGCGGCCTGCTGTACTACGACGGTGCGAACCTGAATGCGATATTGGGCAAGGTGCGGCCGGGCGATATGGGCTTCGATGTCATTCACATGAACCTGCACAAAACCTTCTCGACACCACACGGAGGCGGTGGCCCGGGCTCAGGTGCGGTTGGCGTCGGCAAGCGCCTGCTGCCGTTCATGCCGCTACCGGTCGTTGGCCGCGACGGTGATAACTACCGCTGGCTGCGTGAAGCTGACCTGCCACAAAGTATCGGTCGGCTGTCTGGCTTTATGGGCAATGCCGGGGTGTTGTTGCGGGCCTACGTGTACATGCGCATGGTCGGTCGCGATGGCATGCGTCGCATTGCCGAGTTTGCGACCTTGAACGCCAACTACCTGCAAGCGCGCCTGCGCGATGCCGGTTTCAGGTTGGCGTTTCCGAAGCGCAGGGCGAGCCATGAATTCATCATCACATTGAAAGGTGAAGCCAAGAGCTTGCAGTTAACGGCTATGGATATGGCCAAGGCGTTGCTGGATCACGGCTTTCACGCACCCACGACCTACTTCCCATTGTTGGTGCCGGAATGCCTGTTGATTGAGCCAACAGAGACCGAGAGCCAGGAAGCACTTGATCGCTTTGTCGATGCGATGATCGCCATTGTGGACGAGGCACGGCTCGAACCGGGTAAACATAAGAACGCTCCGTTCACCATGCCGGTGCGCCGGCTCGATGACGTCAAGGCGGCCCGCCAGCTTGATCTCGCGTGGCGGCAGGACTGAACGCGCCAAAAACTTGGCCGCGGCTTTGCGGCATAATCACCGATTGCGTGTAAGGTTCGGGGAACCGAGGCCCCGTTCGGCAGTCCAGACTAAGGTCTGCCGGAACTCACAACGACTATGGGAATTTATGCTGAAGCAACGCGTTATGGTAATTGCAGCACTGCTCGTGCTGTCAGGGACGGCTCAGGCCGAAGAAGCGGCTTGGGTCAGCACTCTGGAGCGTATTTCCTCCGGCGTAGTGTCGATACGGGTGGACAGCACCCGGGCCTTCGATACTGAGTGGAATTCATCGTCGCAGGCCACCGGCTTTGTCGTTGATGCCAAGAACGGCCTGATCCTGACCAATCGCCACGTGGTAACGCCAGGGCCCGTTGTTGCCGAGGCGGTGTTTCTCAACAACGAAGAAGTGCGACTGACGCCGATCTACCGCGATCCCGTGCACGACTTCGGTTTCTTCAGTTACGACCCGGCCGACCTCAAATACATAGAGCCTGTCGAGCTGCCATTGGTGCCCGGTGCGGCCGGCATAGGCCGCGAGATTCGCGTGGTCGGCAATGACGCCGGTGAGCAGTTGTCGATTCTCGCCGGAACGATAGCCCGACTGGATCGTCGCGCGCCGGAATACGGCCGCGGCAAGTACAACGACTTCAATACGTTCTATTTTCAAGCGGCCTCGGGTACCTCCGGCGGTTCATCCGGTTCGCCGGTGATCAATATCGAGGGCGAGGTCGTTGCACTGAACGCAGGCGCCAATAACTCGGCGGCAAGCAGCTTCTTCCTGCCACTGGATCGCATTGAGCGTGTGATGCATTTGTTGCAACAGGGCAAGCCGGTGACCCGTGGCACTCTGCAAACCACGTTCGTCCGCCAGACCTACGACGAGTTGGGACGGCTCGGCCTGCAGGCTGAGACAGAGGCGTTGGTTCGGGCGCACGACCCGGAACAGACCGGCATGTTGACCGTGCAGCAAGTGATTCCCGGTGCGCCCGCTGACGGCCATCTGGAGCCGGGTGATATCTTGCTGCGGATCGACGGGCAACTCATTACCGAATTCGTTCCGCTGGCCGCGGTGCTTGATGACAAAGTCGACGGCGATGTTTCCATAGAACTTGAACGCGGCGGCCGCAAGGTTGTTGAAACCTTGCCGGTAACCGATCTGCACAGCATTACCCCGGATGAGTTCCTCGAGTTCGGCGATGCGGTCGTAAACGATTTGTCGTACCAGCAGGCGCGCCATTACAACCGGACCATCGACGGTGTTTATGTCGCTAATCCGGGTTACGTGCTGGCCCGTGCCGCCATTCCCCGTGGTGCAATCGTCACCGAAGTCGGCGGCAAGGAAGTGGCCAGTATTGACGAGCTTGAGGCCATTCTTGACGGACTCGGTGACCGTGATCGAACCACGGTACGTTTCAAGACGATCGACGACCCACAGAACAGCACGGTGCGCTCAATTGAAATGGACCGGACCTGGTTTCCGGCGCGCCGCTGTGCGCGCAACGATACCACCGGCTTGTGGCCTTGCCGCGATTTGAATCCGGGCCCGGCCAAGTCAGCGCCGGTCGCGGGTAGTACTCGTTTTACGCCACAGGGTGATGCTCGTGTGGATGCTGTTGCACCGTCGCTGGTAGTTGTTAATTTTGATTTGCCGTACACGGTGTCCGGTGTCGCCGACCGGCACTATTACGGTACCGGCTTGATCGTGGACGTCGAACGCGGACTCGTGGTTGTAGACCGCAATACCGTACCTGTTGCCATGGGCGACGTGGGCATAACCTTTGCGGGCTCGCTGGAAGTTCGCGGCAAAGTTGAATTCATTCATCCCCTGCACAATTTGGCAGTGGTTTCTTACGACCCCGAACTGATCGGTGACACGCCGGTGCGTGCGGCCAAATTTGATACCGCAAAACTGAAGTCGGGCGAGAAAGTGTGGGTCGTCGGACTAAAGAGCAATCACCAACTGGCCCATCAGGAAAGCACGGTGGCGTCGGTTGATCCGCTGATATTGCCGTTATCCCGGACCATGCGTTTCAGAGACAGCAATATTGAAGGCATTTCGCTGGTCACAGCGCCCGGCGATTTTGACGGCGTCATTGTGAACAAGCGTGGCGCGGTTACCGCCCTGTATTCGAGTTTCTCGTATCAGAGTGGTGCTGAGTCAGGGCAGTTCAATCGTGGTGTTGAGAGCTCGTTGATCATCGAGTTGCTGGACGTCGTGCGAAATGAGCGGCCAATTTATTCGCTGGAAACGGAAGTGTCCTATTCGCCTTTGTTTGCTGCCCGGAAAATGGGGCTGGACGAGGACTGGCTGGACAGGCTCGAAAAACACGATCCGCAGGGGCGACATGCATTGAGCGTGCAGCGCATCGTGGCGGGTTCGCCGACGTCGGCATTGCTGCATAACGGCGATATGATCCTCGCCATCGACGGCAAGACCGTAACGTCCTTTCGAGAGCTGGAAATGGCAACCCAGAAGCCGCAGGTTGTAGTAACGGTGTGGCGCGATGGCAGTGCCTTGGAATTGAACATCGAAACGGTGGCACTCAACGGCGACGGCGTGCAACGCGCCGTCTCCTGGGCGGGAGCTTTGCTACAGGATCCGCATCGCGCAATGGCAGCTCAACGCGGTATCGAACCGCTGGGTGTTTACGTGGCGTTTTTCAGCTACGGTTCGCCGGCGACGCGTTACGGGCTCTGGGCGGGTCGTCGCATCGTGGCTATAGACGATACCGACACGCCTGATTTGCAGTCCTTCGTCAATGCGGTTGCAGGCAAACAGGACCAAACTTCCGTACGGCTCAAAACTGTTACCTGGAACGGTGCCGTCGAAGTCATCACCCTCAAGCTCGACAACCAGTACTGGCCTGCTTATGAAATTCGCCGCACGCCGAACGGTTGGCAGCGCGCCGATATCGGTTAACGAGATGCTGAGCAGGCTGCAGCGAGTTGTCCTCGTTACTGGCTGCTCGCTGCTGCTGGCCGTTGCTGTGCAGGCGCAGTCGCTTTACAAGTACCGCGGGCCGGACGGTGAATGGGTTTTCACTGATCGCGAGCCGCTGGCAGCGACCGAAGTGGAAGTCCGTGAGCTGCCGGGCAGCGAGCGTGGCAAGGCGGTCTCCTTGCAGCAGTTGCTCGTCAACGGCCGCCAGCAGCTGATCGCGGATAATCCGCTGCTAGTGCCGGTGCAGCTCATGCTGTCGCGCGTCGGTGTTGCCGATGAAGCCAAAGAGTGGATATTGCCGCCGCAGAGTCGCACGGTGCTTGAGTCGGATATCGGTGCTGCCGAAGTCGGCGACGGTGGCTACCGTTACGTGTGGTTACCCGGCGATCCAGCGGCACAGCACAGACCTGAACAAGCGTATCGCGCGCCGTTTCCTGCGGCAGTGAGTCACCGTATATCCCAGGCTTATCCGGTGGCTCGCACGCACACGACGCCTGACAGTGCCTACGCGGTTGATATCGCGATGCCGATAGGCAGCGACGTGCACGCGGCGCGTGGCGGGACGGTCATAGACGTGACTTCGAACAACTACCGGAGCAGCGATTCGCTGGAGAGCGCGGACGGGGCTGCCGCTAACGTTGTGCGTATCGTGCATGACGACGGTACTTTTGCGGTCTACGCACACCTCAACTGGAATTCGATCAGGGTACGCCCGGGCGAGCGTGTTACGAGAGGACAATACATCGCCGATGCAGGCAATACGGGATTCTCGACCGGACCGCATCTGCACTTCGCGGTTATCCGCAATGCGGGCCTGAAGATGGTGTCGGTACCGATAGAGTTTGCTATCGCGGGTGGCAACAGCGTCGTGCCCAAAGCGGGCATGACGCTGACGGCCTACTGATCGTGCAGGAGCTCAGGTGCCGCGTAACGCTGTGACCAGCGCCTCCCAGTTGTCCACCGGTAGCGAGCACTGCGTGCCTTTGCAGCGGTAGGCCAGGGTCTTGCCGGGTACCGCTTTCCGTTCTGCCAACGCACCGGGCAGGCCGCTGACATCATCGGCAATCGCGTACACCTGTCGGCGCGGGGCAAAGACTCTGGCGGCAGAATCGCGCCATTCCGCGATCGTCTCAGTGGAGCCGCGAATAACCACGATCTCCGGGTGAGTCAAATAATCCTCCAGCGCACTGAGCAAACTGACATGGCCTTGCGCATGCTGGTCCAGCGCGGGCCATGCGTACATCAGGGTTTTCTCGGCAGCATCCAGGTAGCGCGTTTCGCCGAGCAGAAAGCCGAGTCGCTGCAACGCATACGCGGCAATGCCCGCACCGGCTGGCAGCGCCTCGTCAGCTATCGGTTTTGGTCGGTGCATCAGTTGTTCATGATCGTTGGCCGTGAACCAGAACCCGCCCTTGTCAGGATCGTAAAAGTGTTCCAGCAACAAGTCGGCGAGTTGCACGGCAAACTCCAGGTCAGCGCTGCGCCAGTCGCTTTGCAAGGATTCGAGTAACGCATCCAGCATAAACGCGTGGTCATCGAGATAGGCAGGGAAGCGAGCGCGCTCGTCTTTGTAGCTGGCGAGCAGGCGGCCATCGATCAACAACTTCTCGTGTACAAAATCGCTGGCCGCTTGAGCAGCAGAGGTGAGGTCGGGCCTTTGCAAAGCGCGGCCTGCAATAGCGAGTCCACGAATCGCGAGCGCGTTCCAGGCGGTCAGTTGTTTTTCATCGCGCGCCGGTGCGATGCGTTTCTGCCGATGTGCCAGCAAGGTCTCACGCGCTGCACGCAGGGATTCTTCCAGCTCGATTGCCGTGCAATTCAGCTCGCCAGCCAACTCACCACGGTCTTCCTGCACGGTCAGGTGCCAGCGACCTTCAAAGTTCGCGTCTTTGTCGAATCCGTAGTAGCGAGCGAACGCGGTGTATTGCTCTTCAGGCAACAGCGCCTTAACCTCGTCCGGAGTCCAGACGTAGTACAGGCCTTCTTCTCCTTCGGAGTCGGCATCGAGGCTGGCGTAGAAGCCGCCGTTTGGCGCGCGCATGCGCCGCAGCAGCCAGTCGGCTGTTTCGTTGGCAATGTCTCGAAACTCCGTTTCACCGGTAGCCAAGGCGGTTTGCGCGTAAACGGCGAGCAGGGGGCCGTTGTCGTACAGCATTTTTTCGAAATGCGGAATTTGCCAATAGCGATCCACGGAGTAACGGCAGAATCCACCGCCAAGGTGGTCGCGCAGTCCGCCGTCGGCCATGCGCTTCAGCGTCAGAGATACGAGGAACAAGGCATCGACATCCGGCTCGGCCGCGTGCGCGCTGGCGCGCCAGTCACGCAGTAGTCGCTCGAGTATCGCCGGGTGCGGAAATTTCGGAGCGCCACCCAGCCCGCCGTAATCGCGATCAAACTGGGTTTCAAATTTCTCCCGGGCACTGGCCAGTGGTGCGGCATTCAAGGCACTGCTGCTGGCTACGCCGGCAGGTTCAAGTTGCAAAAGGATGTCGTCCAGCTGTGCACTTTGTTTCGCCAGGTCGTCACGCTGCTCAGAGAAGTAAGTCGCTACGTGTTGCAGGAGATCGCCGAACGCAGGCATGCCGTAACGCGCCTCCTTGGGGAAGTAGGTGCCGCCGAAGAAGGGCCGTTGATCGTGTGGATTGATGAACATCGTCAACGGCCAGCCGCCGGCGCGCTGGGTCAACAGGTGGTGAGCCGTCTGGTAGATGCGATCAAGGTCTGGTCGTTCCTCGCGATCGACCTTGACGTTGACGTAGAGAGAATTCATCAGCCGGGCCGTAGCCTCGTCTTCGAAGGATTCGTGCGCCATCACGTGACACCAGTGGCAGGCCGAATAACCTATCGACAGCAATATCGGGCAGTCGCGCTCACGGGCCGCGGCCAGAGCTTCTTCGCCCCACGGGAACCAGTCCACGGGATTGTCTGCATGTTGCAGCAGGTAGGGGCTGGTTTCCTGGATCAGTCGATTACGGGATTCTGTGCTGTTCATACGGCGACTTTGCGTGGCTGACGGGGAAGGCGCCACTATACCGGAAACCCTCCAGTCCGCTGGACTCGCGACGGGCGTTTAGGCAAGCTGCGATCCATGCTGAATTTTCCCGAGATTGACCCGATCATTTTCTCGATCGGTTTCGTCAAAGTGCGCTGGTACGGTCTCATGTACGTGCTCGGCTTCCTGTTTGCGTGGTGGCTGGCTCGGCGTCGTGCCGCGAAACCGTGGGCGCCGATTCGTGTGGAGCAGGTTGACGATCTGATCTTCTACGCCATGCTCGGCGTCATACTGGGCGGCCGGCTCGGCTATTGCCTTGTCTACGGCTGGGACAATCTGCTGAGCGACCCTCTGTACGTCTTCAAGATCACCGAAGGCGGTATGTCGTTTCACGGCGGACTGGCCGGCGTAATGACGGCAATGTGGTTGTACGGTCGCAAGCTCGGGCGCCGCTTCTGGGAAATGACCGATTTCGCCGCGCCGCTCGCGCCATTGGGTCTCGGTTTCGGTCGCCTCGGCAACTTCATCAATGGCGAGTTGTGGGGCAAGCCGACTGACGTGCCGTGGAGTTTCAACGTCAACGGCCAGTCATTGCATCCGTCACAACTCTACGAAGCGATACTGGAAGGCTTCGTGCTGTTCATTATCGTCTGGTTGTTCTCAGCCAGGCAGCGGCCCTATCGCGCTGTGTCCGGTTTGTTCCTGATCGGCTACGGTGTTTTCCGCTTCTATATCGAGTTTTACCGCGTGCCGGATGCGCACCTTGAGTACCTCGCGCTGGGCTGGGTTACGATGGGGCAGATTCTCAGCCTGCCGATGATCATTCTTGGCGCGGTACTAATGTGGCTGGCCGCGCGCGAACCAGACCGGACAACGTGACCGACTGATATGCAACAGTATTTGGCAATGATGCGCGACGTGCGCGACAACGGCACCGCAAAAGGAGACCGCACAGGCACCGGCACGCTAAGCCGCTTCGGTTTGCAGATGCGGTTTGATCTCGCGGCTGGCTTTCCACTCGTGACGACCAAGAAGCTCCATTTGCGGTCTATCATCCACGAACTCCTGTGGTTTCTGAGCGGGGACTCGAACATCCGCTATCTGCAGGACAACGGTGTCTCTATCTGGAACGAGTGGGCCGACGAGAATGGCGAACTTGGGCCGGTGTACGGCGTGCAGTGGCGCAGCTGGCCGACACCGGACGGGCGCAAGATTGATCAGATCAGCGAGATCATCAGGATGCTGCGGGAGACTCCGGATTCGCGCCGCATTTTGGTGAATGCCTGGAACGTTGCGGAAATTGAAAACATGGCGTTGCCGCCGTGTCATTGCCTGTTCCAGTTCTATGTCGCGGATGGAAAGTTGTCTTGCCAGCTCTATCAACGCAGCGCGGACATATTCCTTGGCGTACCGTTTAACATTGCGTCGTACGCGTTGTTGACGCACATGGTGGCGCAACAGGCGGATCTCGCCGTGGGCGATTTTGTCTGGACGGGCGGCGACTGTCACCTGTATTCGAATCACCTCGAACAAACCGATGAGCAGTTAAGCCGTGAGCCGCTGCCGTTGCCTCGACTGGCGATCAAACGGCGGCCATCGAGTATCTTCGACTACCGTTTCGACGATTTCGAAATTCTCAACTACCAGTCGCATCCGCACATAAAAGCATCGGTTGCTGTTTAGGAATGTTGATTTCGATCATCGTTGCCGCTGCCGAGAATAACGTCATCGGCCAGCAAGGCGAACTGCCCTGGCATTTACCTGAAGACCTTAAGCGCTTTCGCGCCATCACCATGGGTAAACCGATCGTGATGGGTCGCTTGACGCACGAGTCGATTGGCAAGGCTCTGCCGGGGCGTCGCAATATTGTGATTAGCCGCCAGCCCGGTTACTCGGCGGCGGGCTGCGAGGTTGTCGCGTCGCCGCAGGCGGCGCTGGCCGCGGCAGCAGGCGAAGAGGAGGTCATGATTATCGGTGGTGGTCGTATATACGAACAAATGCTGCCGATGACCGATCGAATTTACCTGACCCGGGTTCGTTTCGGAACCGCAGGGCGATGCCTTTTTTCCCGCCTTGAACGAGAGCGAGTGGCAGCTGGTGGAAAGTGAAGAATTTCCCGCAGGACCGACCCGTCAACTGGGGTTTAGCGTCGATATACTGCAACGAGTTACCGATTGACCGATAGTTCGTCCAGTGCCGGCAGCGTGCCGCGAATTTTCTCTTCGGCCGCCGCCAGGTCCACTTCCTCGACGCTGTTCACGCCTGCCGCAATCTCCTGCAACAACCGCTGTTGCATTGCGCCACGTTGTTGCGCGACAGCGTAGGGGATCTCAGGATGAAACATAACCATTGAATACCGCGGAATAAAACGACCGGGCATGCGTCGTTCGAACTCGAATGCCAGTTGTTTGTGCAGCACGAACTTGGGGTCACGAACGCGGTCGCGCATTTCAATGTAGTTATCGAGTGCCATGTCAGCGATCGCTTCGGCATTGGGCTGCTGCTCCGCCGCAAATGCAGCGAAAGCAGTCGACCAGACCCCGTTGCTGTTCTGCACATGTGCGCCTAGCAGCGCACAATCTTCGAACGCGAGATTCATGCCCTGGCCGTGAAACGGAACGATCGCATGTGCAGCATCGCCAATCAGTAACAGCTCGCCATCGTTCCAGCGCTGACAACGCACGGTACCGAGAATGCCGACCGGGTTGTTGGCGAATTCAGTCTGCAGTTGCGGCAGTTGCGGCAGAATGTCCGCAAAGTGTTCTTCGAAAAAGGCCGTTATGTCACTGGCCGATTGCAATGCTTCGAAAGAGACATCGCCGTTCTTTGGCATAAACAGTGTGAGCGTGAAGTCGCCGCCGGGGTTGGGCAGGGCGATCAGCATGAACCCACCGCGGGGCCAGATGTGCAGTGCCCTGGGATCGATGCGAAAGCCTCCGTCGCTGGCGGCAGGTAGCGTCAGTTCTTTGTAACCGTGGGGAAGCAATTGCTCGTCAGGAGCGATCGTGGCGTCGCCATTGAACGCGCGGCGAACGACTGAGCCCGCGCCGTCTGCGGCTATCAATGGACCGCCACTCAATGTGTACGGTGTGCCATCGCTGCTGCGTTCTAACAGCAATTCCTGGCTGGCCGGGTCGAACGATTTGGCGCCGTAGCCGAAATTAACAGTCACGCCGTGCTCTTGCTCAGCGCAATTCAGCAGGATGCGATTCAGTTCGGCGCGCGAGACGGAATAGATTTGTTCGTGTTCGCGTGAACCGTAAGGTTGTAGCTCCGTTGCACCGTCCGGGTTGTGAATCAATGCGGCCGCGCATTGGCACCAGTAACTCTTTGACGGGTGCGAACACACCGGCATGTTGCAATGCGCGAATTCCGCGGGCGGCCAGTGCCAGGTTGATCGAGCGGCCAGCGACCGTCTTGCTGAGCCGGGGGTCCGCCTGCCGTTCCCAGAGCACGACGTTCTGTCCACGCCGCGCGAGCATTCGATGGCAAGCAGGCTGCCACACAATCCGGCGCCGAGTATGTTGACGGTATCGTTGCTGCATTCCCCGACTGCCTGACTCAATCGTTCCGCAAATTCATAGACGTCAGCAAAGCTGTTGTACAACGGAGCCGGTGCGACCCGAATAACATCCGGTTCACGCCAGTCGGTGATGACGTTCATCGATTGCATATGCTCGTACACAGCGCGTGCGTTCAGTTGCGGATCACGCACTTGCAATGACATCTGGCAGCCGCGGGCATCGGCCGGAGTGATTGATGTTATGCGATCGCCAAACTTCGCCCGCAGGAGGTACTCCAGGTAGGCAGTCTGGCGCGCCGATTTTTGGCGCAGATTCGCAATGCCGGCTTCCTCAAAAATGGACAGTGATGCGACGACCGGCGCCAGCGACAATATTGGTGGATTGCTGAGCTGCCAGAGTTCGGCGGTGGCGGCGGGTTCAAAGGTCGGGCCCATACGAAAGCGGGATTCTTCACGGTTACCCCACCAGCCTTGCAAGGTATTCGAGGCATCGCCTCCCAGATGCTTTTCGTGCACGAAGGCACCGGCCACCGCACCCGGCCCGCCGTTCAGGTATTTGTAGCTGCACCACGCTGCAAAGTCCGGGGCCCAGTCATGGCAAGGCGAGCGGTACATTGCCGACGGCGTGCGCAAGATCCAGCCCCACCCGGCTTCCCGCCGCGCGTCCCAGCCTGACAGATTGCGCCCATGTCCAGCATCTGGCCGCTGTAGTACTGCACACCGGGCAACAGCATCAACGCCAGTTCAGAACCGTGTTGCTCGATCAGTTGTTCCAGATCTTCCAGCCACAGGCGCTGATCCTTGCGCGGCGTCCACAGCAGCAAGTCGCTGGCGGGGTCGTTGCCGTGAAAGCGCAGCTGGGATTCAGCGGCGAACCGGTCTGAGGGAAAAGCCGTTGATTCGATCAGGATTTCACGGCGACGGCCCTCGGGGCGATAAAAGCTCGCCATGAGCAAGTGCAGGTTTACCGTTAAGGTATTCATCGCGACGACTTCTTCAGCCCGGGCCCCGGTGAGCTCCGCAAAGCCGGCAGTGGGCATGGCGATGATAGGACAACCACGGTCGGCGCGCGTCGAAGTGACCTTCAACGCCGAGTGCAGCCCAGTCTGCCAGTTCTTCTTCTACGTACTGCGCGGCCCGCGCTGACTGCAGGCCTAATGAATCGCCGCAGAGATACAGCGCGCGATGACCGTTCTTGTCGGCCGGAAACCGAAACTCATTGCGAAACTGGCGTAAAGCATCGTTACTGTCGAGCGTATCGGCGCAAGCGCGATCCTCGCTGAAATTGTTGGTAGTCACGGCGTCTCGAATTGTGAGCGGGAGAGATTGAGCCAGCGCAATGCTGAATCGGCGAGCAACCAGTTGCGGGTGGTTGCATCGAGCGGCATCGATTCAATCAGTTCGCCCGGCTGGTGTTCGCCAAGCGGAAACGGGTAGTCGCTGCCGAGGGCAATGCTGTCGGCACCCATCAGGTCGATCATGTATTGCAGCATGGCCGGCTCGTGGACGAGGGAGTCTACGTAGAAGCGACCAAGGTATTCACGCGGATTGCGTTCGTTGTTGGTGGCGACGATGTCGGGTCGTACGTTGAAGCCGTGTTCCAGGCGCCCGATCAGGCCGGGAAACGCACCGCCGCCGTGCGCGAAAAGGCTACCCGCAAATTCGGCAATTTCTCGAACACACCGCCGAAAATAAGTGAGCAGATCGACAGCGCGGTTTCTGCGGGCATACCAACAAGCCACGGCATCCAGTACAAACCCATGCGGTCGCGGCCAAGCATTCGCCAGGGATGCACGAACACGGCAGCGCCCAGGTCAGCGGCGGCCTCGAGGATCGGGAAAATGCGATCGTCGTCGAGGTTCCAGCCATTCACGTGCGAACCGATCTGAATTCCAGCCAGCCCCGACTTCATACAGCGTTCAATTTCCGCAATGGCGAGATCGGCGTCCTGCATCGGTACCGTACCGAGGCCAATGAAGCGGCGAGGGTATTCAGCCACGAGGCCTGCGATGTGGTCGTTAAGAATTTTGCTGAGGTCGAGTGCATCGTGCGGCTTCGCCCAATAGCTGAACATGACCGGCACCGTAGAAAGCACCTGCACATCCACTTTGTGTGCTTCGCAGTCGCTGATGCGCGTGTGCGGGTCCCAGCAGTTGGCTTCAATATCACGAAAATGTTTGCCGTCGACCATCATTCGCGCACAGCCGGGGCCGTGGTGTTCGAGTTGCACGAAGCCGCCGTAGCCGTAGCGCTCGCGCAGGTTGGGCCAGTTCTCCGGCAGTATGTGCGTATGAATATCGATCTTGAGCATGAGGGGCTCTAGCGCTCCGGAACCGGCATCACGGTGCCACAACGTTCGCAGCTGCGGTGCTCAACAGAGCTGTAAAAGCGCTCAAACAGCGGCGGTAATTGGCCGACGATGTCACTGATATAGACAAACTCTTCATACAGTTTGTGATTGCAGTTTTCGCAGAACCACATGAAACCGTCCAGTTCGTCGGGCAGGCGTTTGCGCTCGATGACGAGTCCGACCGTGTTGGCAAAACGCTGCGGTGAGTGCGGCACGCGCGGCGGCAACAGCAATATCTCGCCTTCGCCGATAGTGATATCCACGCGCTCGCCATCCTGAATGGTTTGCAGCAGCATTTCACCTTCGAGCTGATAGAAAAACTCGGGCCCTTCATCAAAGTGAAAGTCTTTTCGGGAGTTTGGGCCGCCAACGACCATGACGATGAAGTCATTTTCTTCAAAGACCTGGTTGATTGCAGACCGGCGGCTGCAAGAGATGACGATGCTCGTCTATCCATTGCTGAAAATTAAAGGCAAAGAGTGAGCGCATCGGCAGGCTCCGGAGTCAGTCGCGGAATGCGGCAATACATTTCATTTCTATTGCGATAGGGCCCGGTAATCGACTTACCTCGACCGTAGTGCGGGTTGGCCCATCGCTGCCAAAATAAGTCGCATAGATATTGTTGTAGGCGGCGAAGTCGCGGCGTATGTCGGTCAGAAATACGGTAACGTCGACCAGGTCGGACCAGCTTGCACCGGCATCTTCGAGTACGCTGCGCACATTGGCACAAACCGCGTGAACTTGCGATTCAATGTCGTAGTCGACGACTTCGCCGTTGGCATCGAGTACGACACCAGCCACTGGTCCGCCTTGCGGCGGTCGTGGTCCGATGCCCGACAGGTACAGCAGAGAGCCACAACGGCGCGCGTGCGGATAGGCGCCCAGCGGAACGGGTGCGCGAGCCGATTTAATATTGTTCGACATACGGTCTCCTGTTCGGTCAACGATATGACGTGCAATGCAATGCGCAGTGTACGCTGCGCGGGATGCTCGCAACACCGGCACTAACTCTAGCGGCAGCGAACTTTAATGACTTCGGCAGACTGGTCGAGCCTCACGGCCGTCAGTTGTCGGCCCCAGACGCAGCCCGTATCGACAGAGATCAGCTTCTTCTCGACCATTAGACCGAGTGCTGACCAATGGCCGAAGACGATACGGGAATCGGTCCAGCGAGCCTTCGGCGCCTGGAACCAGGGAACCAGGCCTTTGCCGCCAGTGGTGGGCAGGCCTTTGTGGGTGAAGTTGAGGCGGCCGCCCGGCGATACCATGCGCATGCGGGTCAGGCTGTTGACGATGAAGCGTAGCCGGTCAGCGCCTTCCAGATTACCTGACCATTTGTCAGGCAAGTCGCCGTACATTTTTTTAAGGAAGCGGACGTAATCATCCTGGCGTAACGCGCTTTCGACTTCGGCCGCGCGTTTCATGGTTTTCTTGATGGTCCATTGCGGTGGAACACCGGCGTGGACCATCAAAGTATTCAGTTCGGGACTGTAATGCGCGAGCGGCTTGAAGCGCAGCCAGTCGAGCAGTTCGTCGCAATCGTCGGCGGCGAGGATTTTCCACATGGAGTCAAAGCGGTTGTTGGTTACCGCGATATCGTTCGCCATTGCCAGCAGGTGCAGATCGTGATTGCCGAGTACCAGCGTCACCGCATCGCCCAGCGACTTCACATAGCGCAGAGTCTTTAACGATTTGGGACCGCGGTTGACGAGGTCGCCGGTCAGCCAGATGCGGTCAGTGACCGGGTCAAAGTCAATCTTGTCGAGGAGCCTGCGGAACGGATCAAAGCATCCCTGCAGGTCACCAATTGCGTAGACCGCCAACGAACGTCCTCTTGAAGTCTGTTCTAGTGCAATACGCCTGGCACGGCCAGCGTAAAGGGTGGAATCGGGGCGTAGAAATCGGTGCCGTTGTCTGCCTTCATGCGATAGCGGCCCTGCATTGCGCCGACCGGTGTTTCGAGCACGGCGCCGCTGGAGTAGCGGAATGATTCGCCCGGGTTGAGATGCGGTTGCTCGCCAACAACGCCGTCGCCATTGACCTCCTGCACCTTGCCGTTTGCATCCGTGATTACCCAATGGCGACTGAGCAGCCGTGCAGCAACTTCGCCTTTGTTTGCGATGGTAATGGTATAGGCAAAAACATAACGGCCGATATCGGGCTCGGATTGCTCATCGACGTAGTCAGTTGCTACTTCGATGCTGATTTCACAAGATTCATTGTTGCTGATCATGGTTGCAGCGCAGTCTGTCCCGAATGTGGCGCTATTCTACATGACTACCGGGTCAGGGGTGCGACGGGTACGACGTTTGATTCGGCGATCTATCACGCCGTCGCGCGCGGCACTTACGCTGAGGCGAGAGCGTTTGCGAGCTCGATCCAGGCGGATACCGGGATCTGTTCCGGCCGTGCGCCGGGGTCGATACCCACGGCCTGCAATTCGGCTTCGCTTGCCTGCTGGCGCAGCGAGTTTCGTATCGTCTTGCGCCGCTGGCTGAACGCCTGGGCAACGAGTGCAGCGAGGGTCTTATGATCTTTGAGGTCAAACGTTCCGTCCGGCAAAGGCGCAAGCCGGACTATCGCCGACATGACCTTCGGCGGTGGCTCAAACGCCGTTGGCGGGACATCGAACAGGTGCAAAACCTGTAACGCGCAGCCGAGCATGACGGTCAAACGTCCGAAATCCCGTCCGCCGGGTTCCGCTGCCATGCGGTCCACGACTTCTTTCTGCAGCATGAAGTGCATGTCTTGAATGTGCGTTCGACATTCAAGCAAATGAAAAAGCAACGGCGTGGAAATGTTGTACGGCAGGTTGCCAACTATGCGCAGATTGTTTCCCAGCGAAGCAAAGTCGAATTTCAGCGCGTCCGCTTCGTGCACGGTCACGCGGTCGCTGTCGGCATAGCGTTGTCGTAACAGTTTCGCGAGGTCACGATCGAACTCCACAACGTGCAGGTGACCTGCAAGCCGTGCGATGGGAGTCGTAATAGCGCCTTCGCCGGGCCCGATTTCTACAACGATGTCGTCTTGCATCGGTGTAACGGCAGAGACGATATCGCCGATGACTCCGGGGTCGTGCAGAAAATGCTGGCCGAAACGTTTTTTGTGACGGTGCATGCTCAACGGGTCATGTGCAGCGCAAGTTCAACGGCCGCGACTATGCTGCCGAGGTCAGCGCGTCCGCTGCCGGCCAGATCAAGCGCGGTGCCGTGATCGACGGAGGTGCGCACAATCGGCAAGCCGAGCGTTACGTTCACCGCGTGGCCAAAGCCGGCGTACTTGAGTACGGGGAGGCCCTGATCATGGAACATTGCCAGAACTGCGTCGGCATGGCCGCCGGCGGGTGTGAACGCTGTGTCGGCAGGCAATGGTCCGCGAATGTTCATGCCGTCCGCCTTGCAGCGTTCGACGACCGGGAGTATGACGTCGCGGTCCTCGTGGCCGAGGTGACCGCCTTCACCGGCGTGCGGGTTCAAACCGCAGACGACGATTTCCGGGTTCGCAATCTGAAAGCGGGTTTGCAGATCTGCATGCAATACGCGAATTACGGCGAGCAGACGTTCCCCGGTTATGTAGGTGGGTACCTGCGACAGCGGCATATGGGTGCTGGCCAGCGCAACTCGCAATTTGTCCGCGACGAGCAACATCACCGGCATTGGCGTGCCAGTGAGTTCTGCCAGATATTCAGTGTGACCGCTGAACGGAATGCCAGCATCATTGATCACGCTCTTCTGCAGCGGTCCGGTCACGAGCCCGGAGTAGCGGCCACTTTGACAGCCCTCGACAGCCGTGCGCAGGCCGTCCAGCAAGGTTTGCGCATTGACGGGGTCGGGTGTGCCGCAGACGGCCGGGTTGGGTAACGGTTGCGGTAATACTGTCAGGCTGGAGGCGCTTGCGTCAGACGATTCACCGGCAATTACGATGTTTAACGGCAATTGCAGCATTCGCGCGCGTTCTGCAAGCAACGCCGGATCGGCGATGACGACCAGTTTCGATGCGAACGGTGTCTGTGCAAGCGCGACGCAAAGGTCCGGGCCGATGCCGGCAGGTTCGCCTGCCGTGACCGCAAGAGGGGCATCAGTCATTGTTCAGTACTCGGCTGTACAGTGCGCACGACCTCGCGCACTGCAGAAGTCAGATGCGGGTATCGACGTAAGCTTCATCGCGAATGCGTCGCAGCCATAGCTCCGACTCATTGGCGAGTTTGCTGTTACGGACGCGTTGTACGCAGTTACTTTCTTTCAAGTCTTCCGTGTTGTCGTAAGTGCGTTTGCCGATTACTTCGAGTATGTGCCAGCCAAACCGGGTGCGGAACGGTTCGGTGATTTCACCGATCTCTGCATTTTGCGCCGCCTGTTCGAACTCGGGAACAAACGTGCCCGGACCTTTCCAGCCCATGTCGCCGCCGTCCGCGGCCGAGCCAGGGTCGTCAGACATCAGTTTGGCCAGTTCCTCGAAATTTTCGCCATTGCGAATGCGCTCTGCCGCGTCTTCGAGTCGCTGTTTAGCGGTCTGATCGTCGATCAGTTCATTGGTGGATATCAGAATATGGCGAATCTGCATTTGCTCGATTTCACTTTTTTGAATCGCGCTGCGCAGTTCATTGATTTTGACCAGGTGATAACCACTGATTGCACGAATCGGTGTTCAGAGTATTCGCCAGCGCCGAGATCACCTACGACATCCGAAAACAGGGTTGGCAATTGGTCACCTTTGCGCCAGCCCAGCAGTCCACCCTCCAGACCGGTCTCGCTGTCCGAATAACGCACGGCCATTTCACCGAAGTCAGCGCCGTTCTGCAGAGCTTCATAGACTTCCTCTGCCTTGTCTTTGGCAACCGAGAATTGTTCGGCGGTTGCGGCTTCCGGTACGGAGATCAAAATGTGCGAGAGGTTGTACTCGGAGTTACCGACAACGTTGTTTTCCAGATCTGCTACACACTGTTGAATCTCGCGTGGTGCGACCGTAATACGACCGATGACATCGATTTGCCGCAGTTGTTCCAGCGTGAGTTGCTTGCGGATATCGCGGCGGTACGCGGCATAGTCGATACCGTCTGCGGCCATCACCTCGGGCAAGCGCTCGAACGGAATGCCATTTTGTTCGGCAAGTTGGGCCAGTGTGCCGTTCACCATCTGGTCTGAAATCTGTACACCGAAGCGGCTGGCACGTTGCAACTGAATCTGCTCGAGTACCAGGCGTTCCAGCACCTGCTCCTGCAATATGTCATCCGGCGGCAGAGTCAGTTGTTCCGCTGCGGCGCGCTGCCGTATAGCGGCGGTTTGCTGCTGCAATTCGCTCTTCAGTACCACGCCTTCATTCACAACGGCAGCGATGCCATCCAGCATTTCGCCGGACTCTGAGAGCGGCTCCGCCGCACCAGCGGTTGCGCCGGACAGCAAGATCAGGGATGCAGTTAAGCAATTGAATTTCAACATAAAAATAGTCTTAGCAGGATGTTTTTAGAAGCGCTCGTAAGGGGCTTGTCAGCGCAGGTCTGGCTCGTAGCCAAGAATACCACGTTCGAGTAGCTTGTCCGCGGCCGTGCCTAAACTGGTCATGCCTTTCAGTACCAGTTGCAGACCAATGGAAGAATCCTGGGTTCCGTCGCGAGTGGAAATATGCCGTCGCGAGACCAGCCTGAGGCCCCAGCAACAGCTCTCGAATTCGAGACCGTAGAATTGTTCCAGCGCTTTGTCGTCGCGCAGCGAGTAATGGTACAGCGGCCGACGAAACGCCAGCGCTCCGACAGAGGCCACGACCAGGAAATATCGCCCTGTTCGAGAGAGTCACGGCGAAAGCGGTAGGAGAGATTGACAATGCGGTCACTGGCTGGCCGGTACTGAAGCCGCGCTTCGGATTGTGTCGTTGCGTCCTGACCCTTGCCCCACTGGTGACCGACGTCAAAATTCAGGCTGTCATGCAGCAGGAAGCGCATCTCGGCGATGTAGTCCGACGAGGCGGTGGCGTCGATCGTCTGGTTAGGCAGTCGTACGCCTTGCGAGCTGAGAAACCGGGCCTGACCTATGGTGGCGGAAATCAGTTCCTTGCCACTGCTCGTATTCAGTATTCGCGACGTCACGCCGATGCTGAGCTGGTCCGTGTCGGCCACGCGATCGGCGCCGAGAAACCGGTTGGGCCGGTAGAGCTGCACCAGGTTCAGGTCGGGCGTGATTGTGTCGAATACGGCAAGTGATCCTGATCACGGTAGGGGATATGCACGTACAGCATGCGTGGTTCCAGTGTCTGGATCAGATTGCCGCCGCTCTTTACCTGCCGCTCCAGAATAATGCCGGTATCGATACTGGCAATTGGCAATGTTCGGTTCGCGTTGTTGGGTTGACCGGGCTCCGTGTTGTCGAGTTCGTAGCTGGTGTGTCGCACCGCGAGCGACGGGTTTACAAACCACCCCGAACGTTCGACCGGCCACTCGACCTGCGGCGTTGCATCGAGTCGCCAGCCGGTTACACCAACATCACGATCAAAGTAAACGAGCTCACTGTCCAGGCTGTAACGAAAGCCAAGTGGCTGATCTGGCCACAAGCCTTGCACGCGCATTTGCGGCAAGCGCTGATAAGGTTCGTCATCGGCGGCGATAGCGTCGTCGATCGTCTGGTAGTCCTGCACGCGGCCGAGGAAGGACCAGTTCTCGCCGTAATAATCAAAACTGAATGATCGGTTGAGGTGAGTAATGCTTGAAGCGCTCAAGCTACCGCCGAGGTCCTCGAAGAATTGGCTGTCGGAGGTTTGCCGGAAGTCGATGCGGTTGCGCCAGCCGTTCGCGAACCGGGACCTGTTCTGGTAGGAGAGCAGATGCCGACTGTCATTGAACAGGGCGTCGTCAGCGAGGTATTCAACTTGCAGCATGCCTTCATGACGTTCGGTCAGATACCGAAATTCATTGCCCAACTGCACGCCACGGTCGGTCAACAATCGCGGCGTCAATGTTGCATCGTAATTATTGGAAATATTCCAATACCAGGGCAGGCTGATCTCATTACCACTTCGTCCCGCACTGCCTATTTCCGGTGTTAACAAACCCGTCTTGCGTGCATCGCCGAGCGGAAACGACAACCACGGTGTGTACAGAATCGGGATCCCCTGGAATCGCAACTTGACGTCACGCGCTGTGCCGACGCCGGTGCTGGAATCCAAATCAATGTCAGCTGCCTGCAACAGCCAGTCGTTGGAGCCCGGTGGACAGGTCGTGTAACTGACCTCATCCAGACTCAGGGTGCCGTCCTGACTGATAGCGATTTTGTCTGCCGCACCCCTGGAGCCACTCAGGCCCAGCTGAAATTCGGCACCGTTGAATATGATCTGGCCGCCGGCGTAGGAAAACACGGCCGAGTCACTGCTGATTCGGGTGGTCGGGTCGAGGTACTCAACGTTGCCATCGAGCAGCAATGCCAGACTGTCAGGGTCGTATACCGCGGTGTCCGCCCCGGCACTGCGATTGCCGTTGGTGATGCGCATGCCGCCGCTCATGGACGCCTGCGGCCGATCGCCGAAGGTGGCGTCGATCTCGCCCGCTTCAATAACGAGTGTTTCTTCGTCCAGCACCGGGCCCTCGGCAGCTTGCAATGCCTGCCGCCCGTCAGTGGGCACGTTGCAGGCAGGTGCTTGCTGAGCAATGCCCGTGACAGGCATCAGCAGCAGGGCTACAGCGGAGAGTGGTGAATATTTCAACAAGAGTCGGCAGCTTTCGTATGCGTGGCCAGTCGCGCTAATCGCGAACCGGGACAATATGTTACGCATAAAATATGTCAACCGGTATGGCGATTTGATACCTTCGCTCTGGCTTTCCCGCCTGCGCCATGCGAGAACAGCGGAAGTTTGAAGCCGCCAAATTGAGGTCATAGTGTTGCCCGAGGAAACAGATACACGCCGAGAAGAGCTGTTGCGCTGGCTGCAGCACGACGCCGGAATTGCAGTCGATCGGCTAACTTCGGCATCCGCTGACGCGAGTTTTCGTCGGTATTTTAGGGTTCGCAGTGGCGACCAATGCTTTATCGCGATGGATGCGCCACCCGAGCTGGAAGACAGCGAACCGTTCGTACGCATTGCGGCATGGCTTGCCGATATAGGCCTGAACAGCCCGCGAGTGCTGGCTCAAAATCTTGAGAACGGCTTTCTGCTGCTGACGGATTTGGGCGACAGGCAATTCCTGCACACGCTGACCAGTGCACCGCACCGCGCCGCGGATCTCTATCAAGATGCGATGCGTGCGCTGGATACACTGCAGGATCAGGGCGTCAGTTATCAGGCTCGCTTGCCGGTGTTCAATTCGGCTTTGCTGGGCGACGAGATGGCGCTGTTTCGCGACTGGCTGTGCACTACCCATTTGCAATTGACTCTTACTGCCATCGATGAAGATTGCTGGAATGACACCTGTAATTTTCTGATCGAGTCCGCGCTTGCGCAGCCGCGCGTGTTCGTGCATCGCGACTATCACTCGCGCAATCTGATGCATTGCGAGGATGGCAATCCGGGGGTGCTCGATTTTCAGGATGCGGTAAATGGCCCGTTGACCTACGACCTCGTGTCACTGCTGAAAGATTGCTACGTACGTCGGCCGGTCGCTGAAGTTGAAAAGCACGCTGTTTTATTTTACGGCCTGGTGCGCGATCGTTTGCCGACAGCGTTTGATGAGGTGGCGTTCATGCGTGCCTTCGAATTAATGGGTGTGCAAAGACACCTGAAAGCGGCGGGCATCTTCGCCCGGCTCCATCACCGTGACCAGAAACCCGCTTATCTTGCGGATATCCCGTTGACCCTTGCCTACATTACTGAGGTGGCTGGCCGATACGCGGAGCTGGGTTTTCTGCACGAACTCGTGCGTGACCGTTGTCTGCCGGCCTTGCAGGTTGCCGCTTGAGAGCGATGCTGTTGGCTGCCGGGCGCGGCGAACGCTTGCGACCTCTAACCGATACGTTGCCGAAAGCACTCGTCGAAGTGAATGGCGAGAGCCTGTTGGAGCGGCACTTGCGGCAGTTGTCAGTCGCGGGTGTCAGCAACGTCGTGATTAACACCGGCTGGCTCGGTGCACGCAATTGTTGAACGTATTGGCAGTGGTCGACGGTACGGATTGCAGGTGGCATACAGTCCTGAGTACGAGCGTTTGCTGGAAACCGGCGGTGGCGTCTACCGCGCGTTGCCGTTGCTGGGCGCTGACCCGTTTTGGGTCGTCAATGCGGATATCGTTTGCGACCGGCCTTTTGCAGTGCCGGTACTGCCGGACGATGTCGATGCTCACGTAATACTGGTACCGAACCCTGACTATCGCGTTAACGGCGACTTTACTCTCGAAGCGGGCTGTGTGCGCAATGGCTCCGACCGGCCTTATACCTTCAGCGGCATCGCCTGTTATCGACCACGATTCTTTGCTGGCTGCACGCCAGGTCGATTCGGGCTTGCGCCGATGCTGCAGCAAGCCGCAGATACAGGTCGCCTGAGCGGCGAAGTCTACGAGGGCTTGTGGGCGGACGTTGGTACGCCGGAACGCCTGGCGACGCTGAACAAACGACTTCAGGCGGCTGGCAGTGACGACGCGTAATTCAGTGGCCGGTCGCCAAATACCGAGCTCGGCCAGCAAATGTTGCAACATGCGCGATTCCAGTTCCGCATATGGGGTGGTGACGCCTAGTTCACGCAAATTGACCAGCTCGAGACCCTGATAGCCGCAGGGATTCGATCCGTGAAAACGGCTCGAGATCGGCGTCGACATTGAGTGCCATGCCGTGATAACTGGCTCCGCGGCGTATCCGCAAGCCGACACTAGCCAGTTTTTTGACCGACGTAAAACGCCAGGGGCGTTCGCGCGGCATTCGGCATCGATGGCAAAGTCGGCGGCAAGGCGGATGACGGCGCGTTCCAAAGCGGTGACCAGCGGGCGAACACCGATGCCGGCGCGCCGGATATCCAGCAGTGGGTAGATCATCATCTGGCCGGGTCCGTGGTAGGTCACCTGGCCGCCCCGATCAATTTGCACCACCGGAATATCACCGGGTGCCAACAGGCGTTCGCGGCTGGCATTCAGGCCGAGCGTGAAAACCGGCGGGTGTTCCGTGAACCAGATTTCGTCGGGTGTAGCGGCAGTGCGAATGTTGGTCAACGTCTGCATGGCACGCCACAACGGTTCATAAGCTTGTTGTCCCAGTGACCGGATGGTCATGGTCTGGGCATTTTTCGAGTTGGCGACCGCGCTCACAGCGCTACAAGGACGTCATCGTGAGCGCTGAGATCGACGTATATTGCGTCGAGTTGCGCCTGACTTTCCGCGTCAATGGTTATCGTTACCGAAACAAAGCGACCGTTGCGGCTCGGTGAGGTGCGAATGGCATCGTCACCGACCGGACCGGCATGCTGTTCGACAATTCGTCGCGCGGTAGCCTGGAAGTCGTCATTGTCCCGGCCCATCATTTTGATGGGAAATTCGCAGGGAAACTCCAGCAGTGATGGGTTCTCGTCTGTCGCTTCGGTGCCTGCCTTATTCGAACCACAGCTGCACGCTGTCGCTCGCACGTTGCCAGATTGAACCAGTCGGGTTTTCTTCCAGTGCCCGTAATGGTTCCGTCATCAGAGGCCGTGCCGTTCAGACTGATTTGCAACTCAGCGACCGGCTGGCCCTGCGCTATTGGTGCGACGAGCAAGCTGGGAATATTCAGAACCGATTCCAGTTTGTCGTAGCTGCCGCGCGGTACTGTGATGTAGAGGTCTTCGGATACGCCGAGTTTCGAGAACTCATTTGCCGATTTCCAAACGCGGGCCGAGGTGACTTCAGTACCTGCTTCGTACAGCAAGCGGGTTTCGAAGAAGCGGAAGCCGTAGTTCAACAATGCCTGGCTGCCATCGACCCGGGCTTTCGCGCTGGCGGTGCCCATTACGGCTGCGACGATGCGCATACCGTCACGCACAGCTGAGGACACCAGACAATAACCGGCATCATCAGTGTGTCCGGTCTTCATGCCGTCGACACTCTCGTCACGCCACAACAGCGAGTTGCGATTACTTTGCGTGATGTCGTTGAACGTGAATTCCCGCACAGAGTACCAGCGGTAATATTCAGGAAATTCGCGAACCACGGCGCGTGCCAGCGTGGCCATGTCGCGCGCTGTCGTATAGTGACCTTCATCTGGCAAGCCAGTGGCATTCTTGAACTGCGTACCGCGCATCTTGAGCTGGGCTGCGTAGCGGTTCATAACTTCGGCGAAGACGGCTTCAGTACCCGCAACGTGTTCGGCCAGTGCGACACTTGCGTCGTTGCCCGATTGGACGATCATGCCGAGCAGGAGGTCTTCAACCGAGACCCGCTTGCCGACCTCAATGAACATGCGCGAACCCTGCGTTCGCCAGGCTTTTTCGCTGACAGTGACCTGATCGTCGAGGCGCAACTGGTTTTCCTGCAGAGCGCGGAATACCGCGTAGCCGGTCATCAGCTTGGTAAGACTCGCGGGTGCAAGCCGCTCGTCCGGGTTCAGCGACGCAATGACACTGCCGGTTTCGCTGTCGACGACGTGGTAACTCTTGGCGCCTATGACGGGCGGCGAGGGCACCGGTAGCTCTGCCGCACTCAGTGGAAGGGCAATAAGCAGGGAGAGGCTGAGCAGAATCTTGGAGAGAACGGGCATAGTATCGGTCGCGGATAGCTAAAAGCCGCTTATTGTAACGTCACTTGCTCGCTTGGGACACGGCTGTGTGAGGTTCGTTCATTCCGTGACGATGTGCGAGTCCGAAATTCCCAGGCGTTGCAGTTGAGCGACCACGGAATCGTAGTGGTCAACGCCATCAATCGGGCCGATCCGAACCCGGTACAGTGCCGGGTCACCGGCCTCATCGCGATGTACAAAGGCGTTGGCGATACCCTGACCGTTCAGCATTCGGTAGCGTCGCTCGGCATTGCCGCGCTCGCCAAAGGCACCGACCTGCACGTAGACCTTGCTCGCGTTGTTGGTTGCCGGCCGCTCAGCAGCTTCGGTGGAAGCGCTCAGTTGTCGTGCTGGTGCGTCAAAACTGATTGCGGTCACTTCGACGAGGCTGGTGCCGTCGTTCACCATGTCCAGGCGTCGCGCTGCTGCGTACGACAGGTCGATGATCCGGTTATCGACGAACGGGCCACGGTCATTGACCCGGACGACCACCGTCTTGTTGTTCTTAAGGTTCCGAACTTTGACGTAGGTTGGCAGCGGCAACGACTTGTGGGCCGCCGTCAGCTGATGCATGTCGTAGGGCTCCTGGCTGGAGGTCAGTCGTCCGTGAAACTTGCTGCCGTACCACGAAGCAACACCGCGCTCTTTGTAACCGTGGCTGCTGGCCAGAACCTGATACGGTTGGCCGTAGACCTCGTAGATCGGGCCATTGCCGTAACGGCTTGCGGGTTCCGCACGGGGCACAGGGTCGCTGGGCAGCGTCCGCGGGATATTTGACCCGGCGCGGGGACCGCTGTCGGTGTCAGGCCGAGCGTCAGGTCGAACGGCACACGCGCTCAGCGCACTGAGCAGCAGCAACGCCCCGAGCTTACGCCAGTCAGTCATCGGTATTGTGCACTTCAAGTGCAATTTCCTGTCCCAGCTGGTGTACCGCGAGTGCGTACATCACGCTGCGGTTGTAACGGGTAATGACGAAGAAGTTGTGGAAACCGACCCAATACTCGTCACCGTTGTCGCCGTCCAGTTTCAGCAGTGCGCTGCTCGCCGCATCGTCCAGTGTCGTTGCAAATTGCACGCCGTTCTTTTTAAGGGAGGCGACCGTGTCCGTGGTTTTCAGGGAATTGTCGGGCTCGGCGCCGTTCCAGGTATCGGCCAATGTTGCACGGGCTACGACGTCTTCCTGCGGCTGCCATTTATGCCGTACAAAGTAATTTGCGACGCTGCCAATGACGTCCGTCCAGTTTGACCAGATATCGCGTTTGCCATCGTCACTGGCATCAACGGCGTACTCGCGAAAACTGCTGGGCATGAACTGCGGGGCGCCCATGGCACCTGCATAAGAGCCGGTCGCGTCGTTGACATCCATACCTTCTTCGCGCACCAGCAACAGAAACTGTTGCAGTTCGCGGCGGAAGAATTTTGCACGGGGAGGGTAATCGAACGCCAGCGTGGAGAGCGAGTCCACCACCCGGTAATTGCCGGTGATGCGGCCGTAAAAGGTTTCCACACCGATAATGCCAACCAGTATTTCTATCGATACACCGGTATCCGCGCTAATGCGCTGCAAAGTGGTTTCGTGCTCGCGCCAGAAATCGGCGCCTGCCTGTATACGTTTCGGGGTCATGAAGATCTTGCGGTAGTCACCCCAGGTGAACGTACGTTCCGCCGGGCGACTGATGGCTTCGATGATCGCGCTCTTTGACTCTGCACCGGCGAGGACCTTGATCAGTGTCGTCCGGTCGTAGTCATACTCCGTAACCATCTCGTCGATAAACTCGCGCACATCAGCGCGTTCGGTATCTATGGCTAGAACGGCTGCAGGTGCAGAGGCAAGTAGCGCGGCGACGATGAATCGTGTTGCAGTGTTGATGAGTAATACCTCAGTGCGGAAGCAATTTTCGGTGCGTGTGAATGGACATGAGAATACCGAATCCGGCCATTAGCGTCACCATGGACGTACCGCCGAAGCTGACCAGCGGTAGCGGTACCCCAACAACCGGCACCAGTCCTGTAACCATCGCTGTATTCACAAAAACGTAGACGAAGAACGTCAGGCTGATGCTGCCTGCAAGCAGCCGGGAATAGGAGTCGCGTGCTTGCATGGCAATGTACATGCCGCGGCCGATTACAAACATGTACAAGCCAAGCAACGTGAGTACGCCCAGCAGTCCCAGCTCTTCGCCCATGACGGCGAAGATAAAGTCAGTGTCGCGTTCAGGAAGAAATTCGAGCTGAGCCTGACTGCCATTGGTCCAACCCTTGCCGAACAGGCCGCCCGAACCGATCGCGATCTTGGACTGAATGATGTTGTAGCCGGCACCGAGCGGATCCGAGTCGGGGTTTAGCAGCGTAAGGACGCGTTGCCGCTGATAGTCCTGCATGAAGTTCCACAGCACCATCGCGCCCGGTATGGATAACAGTCCGAGCATGAACATTAACCGTATCGACATGCCGGCGAGTACCAGTACGAGAAAACCTGATGCGGCGATCAGTAACGCCGTACCGAGGTCTGGTTGTTTGGCAATCATAAACGCGGGCAGCACGATCATCGCGCCGACCACCAGCAAGTGGCCCACGCGTGGCGGCAGCGTACGTTGATGCAGGTAAGCTGCGGCCATCATGGGCACCGCGAGCTTCATGATCTCGGAAGGTTGAAAACGGATGCCAATATCCAGCCAGCGTTGCGCGCCCTGGCCGACTTCGCCGCGAATCAGCACCATCGTCAGCAGCAGCAGCCCCATTACATAGCCCCAGAACGACCAGCGCCGCAACAGGTCCGGCGGCAACTGCGCAACCAGGAACAGCGCACACAGCGCAACACTGAGACGCACGCATTGCGAGATCCAGAGGTCCATGTTCGTGCCGACGGCGCTGTATAGAACAACCAGGCCGAAGCCACAGATCAGCAGCAGGCCACCAAGCAGTGGGCCATCGATATGCAAACTGCGCAGCAGGCGCGCCATATCGCCAAGCGGGGCCGCCTTGCGTTCAATCAGCCGTTGAGTGTCACTGAATCGCATCAGTGCTGTATCCGAGGTATTGATCCATGAGCTGTCTGGCAACAGGCGCGGCGACGCGCGAACCACTGCTGCCGTTCTCGATCACGATCGCGACCGCGATTTTCTGGGTCGTCCAGTGGAGCAAACGAAACGAACAGGGCGTGATCCCGCAATCGTTCGGCGATAGTTTCTTCATCGTATTCATCTTCCTGCGCGACCGTGAACACCTGCGCTGTTCCGCTCTTACCGGCCATCGAGTAGGTCGCGCCACGGCCGGCAGCACGCGCAGTGCCTTTCGGGCCCTGCAGAACGTCGTGCATCGCATCGATGACGCTGTCCCAATAAAACTCGTTGTCGATGTCCACAGCGGCTTCGAGCACCGGGTCGACAGCTGTACGGTCGCCCGTCAATGGATTTTCAACAGCGGTGACCAGATGCGGTCGAAAACGCTGGCCGCGCATGGCCAGTGCGGCAGTTGCATTGGCGAGCTGTATGGGCGTTGCCAGCATGTAGCCCTGACCAATTGATGCAATGACTGTTTCGCCGGGGAACCAGACCTGATCGGCCCGCGTGCTGAACGCACCGCGCTTCCATTCCCGCGACGGCACGAGCCCTGGCAGTTCACCGACCATGTCCAGGCCGCTGGCACTGCCGAGGCCGAAGGCGGTCAGATAGTCGTGCATGACGTCGATGCCGATGTCCCGACTGATTTCATAGAAGTACACATCGCAGGACTGGGAGATCGCGCCGTGCAGATCCAGTTCGCCGTGGCCTTCCGGTCGCCAGTCGCGGTAGCGGTGAGTACTGCCCGGCAGCGTGTAGTAGCCGCGGCACATGGTTCGCCGGGTCAGGTTGGTGGCGCCGGTGGCGAGGGCTGCCAGCGCGAGTATCGGTTTGATCGTTGAACCCGGCGGGTAATTACCGCGAACAGCGCGGTTGAACAGGGGCTGATTCGGGTCGGTCTGCAAGGTCCGGAATTCCGTTGGCGACATGCCCAGAGCGAACGCGTTCGGGTCAAACGCCGGCGCACTAACGAGCGCCAGGATTTCGCCATTGCGTGGATCGATAGCCACGATAGAGCCGCGTTGACCTTCGAGCGCACGACTCGCCAGTTGTTGCAGTTCGAGATCGATGCTGAGGTGCAGGTTTATGCCCGGCGTAGGTGCTTCGCCTTCGACCAGCGCCTGCGACAATTCGCGTGAATCGGCCGGGACTTGGCGCCCGCGCGCGTTGGTCACGATTTGCCGGTGGCCGGGCTGGCCGTGCAGGCGGTCTTCATTAAAGTACTCGACCCCTGATTTGCCGGTGTGCGCCGTGCCGGCGTACGCTGCTGCATCCAGTCGATTCAGGTCGCTGGTGGAAATGGCGCTGACGTAACCCAGAGCATGCGCGACGCTGGTGCCGTGCGGGTAATGCCTGACCAGGCGCGGCCTGAAATCCACGCCCGGAAATCGCGGGCGTTGCACGGCAAAGTTGGAAATTTCCTCTTCCGTCAACCGAAAACGCAAGGTGACCGGCTTAAAGCGCGGGCCGCGGCGGCTCAGGTTTTTGAAGCGCGGAATGTCTTCCGCATCGATCAGGCCAAGGTCAGCCAGCTTTTGCAGGGTAACGTCGAGGTCGCGTACCTGTTCGGGTATCAGTTCGAGCTGATACGCAGGGAGGTTTTCGGCCAGCACATTGCCGTTGCGGTCAAAGATCAGGCCGCGCGTTGGCGGTATCGCTTCAAAGCGAATCCGGTTGCCATGCGATTGTTCGGCAAAGTGCTCGTGATCAACTATCTGCAGTTGCACCAGCCGGCTGATGACCGTGCCCAGCAAGATCGTGCCGATAACGGCTGATAGCACCACCCGGCCGGCAAACATGCGCCGTTCCGAATGGTGGTCCTTGATGGGTGAGATCAGGTCCATGGTGTCAGTCTGCTAAGGGGAGCGGCGGCGATAATTCACCGTGCCAAACAACAAGTAGACCAGCGGCCACAGCAAGGTTCCCGATACCGCCGGGCCCCAGAAGCGCACGCTGTCGGTGCTGATGCCGGCGACGCCGTTAATCCAGAACAGAATGAATTGGTACAGACCGATGAGCGCTGCGACCGTGATGGTTAATTGCGACAGTGGGAATACCCGCAGTTGCAGATGAAAACGCACGGTCAGGAACACAACGGCTGATAAGGCCAGCGCATGCTGTCCGAGCAGAGTGCCCTGGGCGACATCCAGCACCAGACCGGTGATCCAGGCGCTGCCCACGCCGAAATTGCGCGGCAATGCCATTGTCCAATATATAAGTATCAACAGTACCCAGTCCGGGCGAAACGGTTCGAAGGACTCGGGCAGCGGGGCGATAGCGAACATCATCGCGACGATGATCGAGATCAATACCGGGACGCGTCTGACAGATTGCCGCTCAGTCATCGTTTTCTGCTTCCCCTGCAGTTTCTTCCGCGTCCGTATCCGGGTCCGACTCCACTTCCACTTCCACTTCTGGCTCGGCTGCCTCTTCCTCAGTTGCGGCCGATGACCAGATCAGCATGATTTCGCGAACCTGGTTCAATGCCGCTGTGGGTGTCGCCGACACCTGGGCAAACGGTTCCTGTGGAATACGTTCCACCTTGACGACAGTGGCGACGGGATAGCCGGCGGGAAACGCGCCGCCCAGGCCTGAGGTGACCAACAAGTCGCCGACTTCAATGTCGGCGTTGTTCGGCAGGTACTGGAGATCGAGTCGATCGTACTCGCCCGTGCCGAACGCAATGGTTCGTAACCCGGTGCGATTGACCTCGACGGGCAACGCATGGTCGGGATCGCTAATCAGCAGCGCTTGCGACGATAACAGTCCGGTCTCGATGACCTGGCCCACAACGCCGCCGGAATCGATTAATGCCTGGCCGTCGTAAACATCGTCACGTTGACCCTTGTCGATCACGACAGAGTGCCGGTAAGGATTGCTGCTGACCGACATTATCTCGGCAACGCGCACCCGATCCGTCATTCGCGGTGTTGCTTCAAGCATCGCCCGCAGACGGGCATTCTCGGCCTCGAGTGCGGCATAGCGTTGCAGGCGCGCGTGGGTCAACAGGCGCTCCGCAGTCAGGCGGCTGTTTTCAAGCAGCAGTTCATTGCGATTGGCGGTCGTGTTTTGCAGCCAGTTCCAGCTGGAAACCGGCGCATCAACGATCACCCTGAGCGGGTACACCGCCGCGCTGATCGCTTTGCGAACCGTGTCGAGGTGATGCTGGCGCTGATCGACGATCATCAGCAGGATGCTCAGACCGGCGAGCAGCAACCAGCGCAGGCCCAGAGCCGGCGTTCGGCTGGATCGATGTTGATTGTCGGAGCGGGCGGAAACCATCAGCGTGGTCCGCGCAGGGTCAGTCGCCGGGCTGCAGGGTTAGGCGCTGCACGGCGGGCGGGGCGCAGCAGTACATGCACCTATTCAAGGCCGAAAACGGCCGGTCCCTGCTCATCGATGAGTTCGATCACCCGGCCGCCGCCTCTGGCGACGCAGGTGAGCGGGTCATCAGCAATAATGACGGGCAATCCGGTTTCTTCCATGAGCAACTTGTCCAGTTCGCGCAACATTGCGCCACCGCCAGTCAGTACGATGCCGCGTTCCGCGACATCCGCACCCAGTTCCGGTGGCGTCTGTTCCAGTGCTTCCTTGACGGCGCCAACGATGCCTTGCAAGGGTTCTTGCAACGCTTCGAGTATCTCGTTGCTGTTTAGCGTAAAGCTGCGCGGAACGCCCTCTGACAGATTGCGACCTTTGACCGATATCTCCAGTACTTCCTGGCCCGGGAAGGCCGAGCCGATTTCGTGTTTGATGCGCTCAGCGGTCGCCTCACCAATAAGGATGCCGTAGTTGCGGCGTACATAATTGGTGATGGCTTCGTCGAAGCGATCGCCGCCGATACGTACTGATGCAGCGTATACGATGCCGTTAAGGGAAATAACCGCCACTTCCGAGGTGCCGCCACCAATGTCGAGAACCATGGAACCGCGCGCTTCGTGGACCGGCATGCCAGCGCCTATCGCCGCTGCCATGGGCTCGGGGATCAGGTGGACCTTGCGGGCCCCGGCACCTTCGGCGGATTCACGAATGGCGCGTCGTTCGACCTGGGTAGAGCCGTAGGGGACGCAAATAAGCACCCGCGGGCTGGGCCGGAAATAACGTGTTCCATGCGCCTTGCGGATAAAATGCTGCAGCATTTTCTCGGTTACGGTGAAGTCGGCAATTACGCCGTCTTTCAGTGGCCGGATGGCTGTTATGTTGCCAGGCGTGCGGCCCAGCATATTCTTGGCTTCCATGCCCACCGCCTCGACAACCCGGCCACCACGGCCGCTGTCTTCGCGTATGGCAACCACGGACGGTTCATCGAGCACGATGCCGTGTCCGCGAGAGTAAATGAGCGTGTTGGCGGTCCCGAGGTCGATCGACAGATCGTTCGAGAAATAACCTAAAATGTTCTTGAGCATGCTGGGGGAAGGTTCCGCGTCAGAGATTAACTTTGTAATCTAACAATGCGCAGGACATTGAGCAAGACGGCGTGTATCATTGCGACCGCCCGAATTCAGCACTACTGCCGCAAGGCAATCCTGAGGTTCACCGTTGTCACTCAGTAAAGATCAGGTTCAGCACATCGCGATGTTGGCAAGGCTGCGACTGGCCGAAAGCGAAGTAGACGATGTGGCCGACAAACTGTCCCGGATCGTCAGTTTCGTCGATCAGCTAGGCGCCGCCGATACCGGCAACGTCTCCCCTATGGCGCACCCTTTGAACCAGAGTCAGCGTTTGCGCGCTGATGTGGTGACAGAGCCGGATGCGCGTGAGCAAATCCAGGCGAATGCACCCGCCGTGCAGGACGGTCTGTACCTCGTTCCGAAAGTAATCGAATAGTCATGACGACCGATACCAACGCACTGCATGCGCTGACGCTCACCGAGCTCGCGCAGGGTCTCAAAGCTCACGACTTCACGTCGCGGGCAGTGACCGAAACATTGCTGGGACGCATTGCTGAAACCGGCGCCGCACTCAATGCTTTCATCACCGTTACGGAAGACGAAGCACTGGCCGCGGCCGATGCAGCGGATCAGCTGCTGGCAAACGGCAAAGGCGGTCTGCTAACGGGCGTCCCTCTCGTTCATAAAGATATTTTTTGCACACGCGGTGTTCGCACGACCTGCGGTTCACGCATGCTCGACAATTTTGTCTCGCCGTACGATGCAACCGTTGTTGAACGTTTGGCGGCAGCAGGTGTTGTGTCGCTCGGCAAAACGAACATGGACGAGTTCGCGATGGGCTCGTCAAATGAAACCAGTTACTTCGGTCCGGTTTTAAATCCGTGGGATCATACGCGTTCACCGGGCGGCTCATCGGGTGGTTCGGCGGCAGCCGTTGCGGCTCGATTAATACCGGCGGCAACGGGTACCGATACCGGTGGTTCCATTCGGCAACCGGCCGCGCTTACTGGCACGATCGGACTGAAGCCTACCTACGGTCGCGTGTCGCGTTACGGCATGATTGCCTTTGCATCCAGTCTTGATCAGGCAGGCGTTATTACCCGTTCTGCAGCGGATGCAGCAGCATTGCTGCAGGTTATGGCGGGTTTCGATGAGCGCGGATTCCACCTCCGTGGATGAACCTGTGCCGGACTACACAGCAGCACTCGATCAATCCTTGAAAGGCCTGCGCATTGGCATTGTTCGCCAGCACTTCGATGCCGGACTTGACGCCGATAACGCGCAACTGGTCAAAGCTGCCATCGCCGTCTTGGAAGCGGGCGGAGCAACGGTCAAGGAAGTGGATCTGCCCAATCTGGATTTGTCGGTACCGACTTACTACGTCGTTGCGCCAGCGGAATGTTCGTCGAACATGTCGCGTTTCGATGGCGTGCGTTTCGGTCACCGGGCCGAGAATGCGAAAGACTTACTGGATCTCTATTGCCGCAGTCGCGGTGAAGGTTTCGGCGCTGAAGTACAACGTCGAATCTTGACCGGTACCTATGTGTTGTCAGCCGGTTACTATGACGCTTACTACTTGCAGGCGCAGAAAGTTCGTCAGCTCATCGCCGAAGATTTTCGCAAAGCGTTTGCGGATGTTGATGTCATTGCCGGTCCGACTTCACCGACACCGGCGTTCGCGCTTGGCGATAAGTCTGACGATCCGATCACGATGTACCTCAATGATATTTACACGATAGGCGCGAACCTTGCGGGCTTGCCGGCGATATCTGTGCCTTGCGGACTGGTTGACGGTTTGCCTGTTGGCTTGCATCTCGTCGGGCCGCATTTTGCTGAAGAAAAATTGCTGAATTGCGCGCACCGGTACGCTACTGAAACGAACTGGCACACGCTATGTCCGGAGGCCTACCGATGAGTGCGGCCTGGGAAGTGGTCATTGGGCTTGAAGTACACACGCAGCTCGCGACCAAGAGCAAAATATTTTCGGGTGCGGCCACCGAGTATGGTGCTGCGCCGAATACTCAGGCGTGCCTCGTGGATCTGGGCTACCCGGGCGTGTTGCCTGTGTTGAATGCGGACGTGGTACGCATGGCCTGCAAATTTGGTCTTGCTGTCGGGTCCGAAATAGCGCCACGTTCTGTATTTGCGCGCAAAAACTACTTTTACCCGGATTTGCCAAAAGGCTACCAGATCAGTCAGTTCGAGCTGCCGATCGTGGTTGGTGGCGAGCTGACGATTCGTGACGACGACGGCAACGAGAAGCGTATCGGCATTACCCGTGCCCACCTCGAGGAGGATGCGGGCAAATCCATCCACGTGGGTCTGGATGCCAATTCAGGTATCGATTTAAACCGCGCGGGCACGCCTTTACTGGAAATAGTTTCAGAACCGGATATGCGTTCCGCGCGCGAAGCGGTCGCCTATATGCGCAAAATCCACTCGATCGTTCGTTACCTCGAAATATCCGATGGCAACATGCAGGAAGGTTCGTTCCGCTGCGATGCGAACGTCTCAGTCCGGCCTCGTGGGCAAACGACGCTGGGTACACGAACCGAACTCAAGAACCTGAACTCGTTTCGCTTCGTCGAGAAGGCTATTAATTTCGAAGTGGCACGCCAGATCGAATTGATTGAGGATGGCGGGCAAGTCGTGCAGGAGACGCGGCTGTACGATTCCGATCGCGACGAAACCCGGCCGATGCGCAGCAAGGAAGAGGCTAATGATTACCGCTACTTCCCCGACCCGGATCTGCTGCCCGTTGAAATAGACGACTCCTTTATAAGTGCTGTCCGGGACTCATTGCCGGAATTGCCGAACGCCAAGTTACAACGCTTCGTTGACGAATATGGCATCAAAGTCGCAGATGCCGAGGTTCTGACGCAGAGTCGGGCACTGGCAGATTATTTTGAGAAAGTGACCGAGGCTGCTGGTGGTAATGCGCAGCAGGCCGCCAACTGGGTTACCGGTGAACTGACCGCAGCACTGAATCGCGACGGGCTGGAGATTAACGAGCAAAGCCTGACACCCGAGCAACTTGGCGGGCTGTTGCGGCGCATTGATGACGGCACGATCTCCGGAAAAATTGCCAAGGAAGTTTTCGAGGCGATGTGGAGTGGTGAAGGTAATGCCGATGACATCATTGCCGCACGTGGCCTCAAGCAAATTACAGACACGTCTGCGATCGACACAATCGTTGATGCCGTTATCGAGGCCAATCCTCAGCAGGTTGCAGACTATCGCGCCGGTAAGGAAAAAATCATCGGCTTCCTGGTCGGCCAGGTGATGAGAAGAGTCACGCGGCAAGGCCAACCCCGGTCAGGTCAACGAGTCGTTGAAACGCAAACTCGCTGATTCGTGATTGCGGTTATTGCGCGCTATGTCTGCTAACGACACTGTCATTCCTTTTTTGTTCGAGTCGCTGCCGGTTCGTGGTGCGTTGGTGCAGCTGACTTCGTCATGGCAGCGGATGCAGGACGGACGCACCTACCCCGGGCCTGTCGGCGAAGTGCTCGGTCACGCCGCGGCCGCCAGTGCATTGATCGCACAAAGCCTGAAGTCCGACAGCAATATCACCCTGCAGATCAGCGGTAATGGAGCGCTGTCCATGCTGGTCATGCAGTGCAGTAGCAAGCTCGAGATGCGCGGTATGGCGCACGCCGATCTCGCTGGCGCTGAGCTGTCCTACGCTGAGATGGTGGCCAAAGCGCAGTGCGCGATCACCGTGGACGGCAGTTCGATAGAGCGACCGTATCAGGGCATCGTAGACGTCAGCGGCGAGTCGCTTGCCGCCAGCCTGGAAACGTACTACCAACGTTCCGCGCAGATTCCCAGTCACCTTTCCTTGCTTGCCGAACCGTCGGTTGCCGGCGGCTTGTTGCTGCAGCAAATGCCGGGCAACGGTGAGCTCGGCGAAGACGATTGGCGGCGGCTCGGCATGCTGGCTGCAACGCTGCGGCCAGAAGATGTTCGTGACGGCATAGCTGCAGACCTTCTGGGTCGGCTGTTCGCGGGTGACGATCTGCGCGTCTTTGCCGCTCGCGATGTCGTGTTTCGTTGCCGTTGTAGCCGCGAACGTACCGAGGATGTATTGCGCATGCTGGGTGAGCAGGAAGCGACGGAAACGGTCCGGACAGAAGGGGTGGTCGACGTGACTTGCGAATATTGCGGCCGCAACCGTCGCTTTGACGAGATCGACATCAAGCGGCTGTTCGCGCCAGCCGGTCCATCCTCGGGTCGTTTGCACTAACCAGCCCGTGTGCCGTCCGCGGCCGCGTCTCAATTGTCGTTTCCGGGCGTCCGTCCCTTTTCCCGTCAAAAGTCCCTGTGCTACACTGCGCCACCGTTATATAAAGATATCCTTATATATTTATTATGTTAGCTTCCACGCAACAGCTGCTGGTCCGGTTGAAAGTCGTCGCGGACCCGATTCGCCTGCGGCTGCTGGCCCTGTGCCGGCAGGGCGAATGCAGCGTGTCCGAACTGACCGAGGTGCTGGGCCTGAGCCAGCCGCGGGTGTCGCAACACCTGAAGCAGCTCTGTGACGCGGAACTGGTGGAGCGTTTTCGCGACGGCCAACGTGTCTACTACCGATTGCCAACCCGGACCGCAATGGCGGCACAGCATCGCCAATTGTTGCGTTTGTTGCCGGATGACGAGCCGTTGTTTGCCGCCGATGCGGTGCAGTTGCGGCGTTTGCGCAATGCCGAGCGGCAGCCTGCCGATGCCACAGAGACCGTCGATGCAACGGTCGACCGGGCCCTGCATCGCGCCATCATGGATCTCACGGTCGCAGCGCCAATAGGTGATTTGCTGGATATCGGCTGCGGCCGCGGCGGATTGCTGAAGCTGCTCTCGAGCCGCTCCAATCGTGCGGTCGGTGTCGACATAGACGCCACTGCCCGCGACCTGGCCCGCAATGAATTACTGCTGGCTGGGCTCAGCAACTGCAGTCTGCGCTTTGGCGACATGTACCGATTGCCGTTCACCGACAACGAATTCGACACGATCATTCTGGACGACGTGCTGGCAGGTGCTGAGCGCCCGCTTGACGTGCTGCATGAAGCCGCGCGACTCCTGCGTTCCGGCGGACGACTGTTGTTACTACAGGCAGTAGCCGGGCGTAACGCCCCGCAATTGCAAAAACAACTGGCGCAATGGTGTGCAGCGACCGGCTTGCGACTCGCACCCGGTCGGCTGGTACCACAAAAAACACCGAGCTGGATACTGGCCGTCGCCTGTCCCGCCGAAACCGACATCAACGAAACGGCAGCGGCTTAACCGCCATTGCCCAACCAGAGCAGACTATGACCAACCCTGATTCCAGCAAGCAACCGCGCGTGTCCTTCGAGTTTTTCCCGCCGAACACGGAGAAAATGGAAGAGACCCTGTGGGCATCCATCGAACGGCTGTCCGTCTTGTCCCCGCACTTTGTGTCGGTGACTTACGGCGCTGACGGCTCAACGCGGGAGCGTACTCACGCGGCCGTAGCGAGGATCATGAAAGAAACCGCGTTGACAGCGGCGCCGCACCTGACCTGTATCGGTGCGAGTCGCGATGCCATTGACGATATTGCACGCGAGTACTGGGACATGGGCGTTCGGCACCTGGTTGCGTTGCGCGGTGACACGCCCAAGGATTGCAAGAGCTATGAGCCGCGTGCCGATGGTTACGCGTATGCCGCAGATCTGGTTGCTGGCCTGAAACGCGTTGCCGATTTTGACATTTCAGTTGCGGCCTACCCGGAAGTGCACCCGGAAGCACCGAGCCCGGATTTCGATCTGGACAATCTGAAACGCAAACTCGATGCGGGTGCGACGCGAGCTATTACCCAGTTCTTTTTCGACGTTGACAGCTATTTGCGGTTTCGGGATCGCTGCGCCGCTGCTGGCGTTGATTCGCAGCTCGGTGCCTGGAATATTGCCCATAACCCGTTTCCCGCAGTTGCAACGCTTTGCCACCGCCTGCGGTGCAAAAGTACCCGACTGGCTGCACGAACGCTTCGACGGTCTTGAAGACGATGCCGAAACCCGGCAAATGATCGCGGCCAGTGTCGCTATCGAACAAGTTCGCATGCTGCGCGCGCAAGATATCAATGAATTTCACTTTTACACACTGAATCGTTCGGAGCTGACGTTCGCTATTTGTCACGCTCTTGGCGTCCGGCCACAACAAGTTGCGGCCTGAAGGAAATGACCATGACCAGAGATGAACGAATTGACGCGTTGAAGAGCAGCCTGGCGCAACGCATCCTGCTGCTCGATGGCGCAATGGGTACGATGATTCAGCGGCAACGGCTGGAGGAAGACGATTTTCGCGGTGAGCGGTTTCGTGACTGGCACCGTGATCTGAAAGGTAACAACGACTTGTTGTCGATTACCCGGCCAGACGTGATTCGTGAAATTCATCGGCAATTCCTCGATGCCGGCGCAGACATCATCGAGACCAATACGTTTAATTCAAATTCGCCTTCCATGGCGGACTACGGCATGGAGTCGCTGGTTGCCGAACTGAATCTTGCGGCCGCAAGACTCGCTCGCACCTGCGCAGATGAAGTGGCTGCCAAAGACGGCGTTCCGCGCTTCGTGGCCGGCGTGCTCGGACCCACAAACCGGACAGCGTCGTTGTCGCCAGATGTCAATGATCCGGGTTTCCGCAACATTCGCTTTGCCGAACTGGCGGAGACCTACCAGATCGCAACCACCGCATTGATTGAGGGTGGTGCCGATTTCATCATGATCGAAACTATTTTCGATACGCTCAATGCCAAAGCAGCCATATTCGGTGTGCGCCGTACCTTCGAAGCTACCGGTATCACCTTGCCGGTCATGATCTCGGGAACCATAACGGATGCATCCGGCCGTACCTTGTCCGGCCAGACGACCGAAGCGTTCTGGAATTCCGTGCGGCACGCTGAACCGTTCATGATTGGATTGAACTGCGCGCTCGGCGCGAGCGACATGCGGCCCTACGTTGCTGAGTTATCCCGCATTGCCGAGACCGGCGTCAGCGCACACCCGAACGCGGGTTTGCCCAACGAATTTGGTGAGTATGACGAAACGGCTGAAGAGATGGCCGAAGTGGTTCGTGAGTTTGTGGAGTCCGGTCTGGTTAACCTTGTTGGCGGTTGCTGCGGAACGACCCCGGAACACATTGCGGCCTTACGCAATGCTATCGACGGCGCCGCGCCACGCGTGATTCCTGAATTACCCGTTCGATGCCGTCTTGCCGGCCTCGAACCACTGACCATCGGCCCGGATGACCTGTTCCTGAACGTCGGTGAACGCACCAATGTAACCGGGTCTGCGCATTTCCGGCGCCTGATTGAAGCCGATGACTACGCAACGGCAGTGGATGTTGCCCGCCAGCAGGTCGATAGCGGCGCGCAGATCATCGATATCAATATGGACGAAGGCATGCTCGATTCGGAGCAGGCGATGGTGACCTTTCTGAACCTGATCGCGGGTGAACCGGATGTGTCGCGCGTTCCTATAATGATCGACTCATCGAAGTGGTCGGTGATCGAAGCCGGGTTACGTTGCGTGCAAGGCAAGAGCGTTGTGAACTCGATCAGCCTCAAGGAAGGCGAAGAAGCGTTCATTCAGCAGGCGAAATTGGTTCGCGACTACGGTGCTGCGGTCATCGTCATGGCGTTCGACGAGGATGGGCAGGCCGACAGCGTCGATCGCAAGGTCGAGATATGCGCCCGTAGCTATAAGGTACTGATCGAAAAGGTGGGTTTCGATCCTGCCGATATCATTTTCGATCCAAACATCTTCGCGGTGGCGACCGGTATCGACGAACACAACAGCTACGGCAAAGACTTCATCGACGCAACGCGGCGTATCAAAGCGGAGCTGCCGCACGCACTTGTTAGTGGCGGCGTAAGCAACGTGTCATTCTCGTTTCGCGGCAACAATGTGGTTCGCGAAGCTATTCACTCCGTGTTTCTGTACTACGCCATTAAGGCCGGTATGGACATGGGCATAGTGAATGCCGGGCAACTCGCGATCTACGAAGACCTGCCGGCCAATCTGCGCACCGCCGTGGAAGACGTCATTCTTAATCGCGACCCAGGGGCTACGGAGCGTTTGCTTGAGCTGGCCGAGGAGTACCGCGGTCAGGCCTCCGGCGTGAAACGCGATACGCTGGATTTGAGTTGGCGCGAGCTGCCGGTCGACAAGCGTCTTGAGCACGCCTTGGTCAAGGGGCTGGACCAGTACGTCATCGAAGACACCGAGGAAGCGCGACTGGCGGCCGTGCGACCGCTGGACGTCATCGAAGGTCCGCTGATGTCGGGCATGAACGTCGTCGGCGATCTGTTTGGTGATGGCAAGATGTTCCTGCCGCAGGTTGTGAAGTCGGCGCGGGTCATGAAGAAGGCCGTCAGCCATCTTATTCCGTTTATTGAGCTGGAGAAGGGCGGTGTCCGCGAGACCAATGGCAAGATCGTTATGGCGACGGTTAAAGGCGACGTGCACGACATTGGCAAGAACATCGTTGGCGTTGTTCTGCAGTGCAATAACTTCGAGGTGATCGATCTTGGCGTTATGGTGTCGTGTGAAAAAATCCTGGAGACGGCGCGCCGTGAGGGCGCGCAGATTATCGGTTTGTCAGGTCTGATCACGCCATCGCTCGATGAGATGGTCAACGTTGCACGAGAAATGCAGCGGCAGAAATTTGAATTACCGCTGTTGATTGGCGGCGCAACGACGTCACCGGCGCACACCGCTGTGAAGATCGAGCCGAACTACGAAGGACCGGTCATCTACGTCAAAGATGCATCGCGCTCGGTAGGTGTTGCACAGGCATTGATCGAACCCGGCAGCCGTGAGGCTCTCGCGCGCAAGGTTCGCGAAGAGAACGCTAAGCGCCGTGAACGGCATGCGGGTAATCAACGCCAGGCACCGGCCTTGTCGCTTAATCGCGCGAGAGAAAACCGGCATCGTTGTGATTGGCAGGCCTACAAGCCGCCGGCGCCTTCGTTCACCGGTCGCCGTGTACTTCGCGATATCGACCTGTCGGTGATTCGCGAGTACATCGACTGGATGCCGTTCTTCAATGCCTGGGAATTCCGTGGCAAGTTTCCGGATATTCTTCAGGATGCAGTCGTCGGCGAAGCGGCAAGTTCCTTGTACGCAGATGCAACGGCAATGCTCGATCGGATAGTCGATGAAAAATGGCTGGAAGCGCGCGCGGTATTCGGCTTCTTCCCGGCGAACTCGGTGGATTGCGACGACGTGCGCGTGTACACCGACGATCGTAAGGAAGAACTGATGCGCCTTTGTCACATTCGCCAGCAAAAAACGAAGCCCAGAGGCAAAACGAATGATTGCCTCGCCGACTACGTTGCACCGGATGACAGTGGCCTGGAAGATCATATCGGCGCATTTGCGGTTACCGCTGGCATTGGCATCGACGAACACGTCAAACGCTTTGAAGCTGAGCACGATGACTATTCAAGCATCATTCTCAAAGCACTCGCAGACCGCCTGGCAGAGGCGCTCGCGGAATACCTTCACGAGCAAGTGCGTCGCGAACACTGGGGCTATGCACACGATGAGGCGTTGTCAAACACCGACCTGATCGATGAAAAATACCGCGGTATTCGTCCGGCACCGGGTTATCCCGCATGCCCGGATCACACGGAGAAAGCGAAGCTTTGGGAGCTGCTGAACGCTGAGGAAGAGATTGATCTGAAGCTGACCGAGTCGTTCGCGATGTACCCGACCGCGGCCGTTAGTGGTTTCTACTTCTCGCACCCGGATGCTCGTTACTTTGCGGTCGGCAAAATCGGGCTGGATCAGGTGGAATCCATCGCGGCCCGCAAGGGCTGGCCGGTGGCCGACGTGGAACGCTGGTTGTCGGCCAATCTCGGCTACATACCGTCAGTGGCGGACGCCGACGCGGCATGATTGTGCGCCCCGCCGCACACGCGGCGGGGCGCGACAGAGCTCGGTTCAGTCGTCGATTCGGACTTCCGTAATCGTGATTGCTTCGAGTGGTACGTCCTGGTGCCCGGCACGGGTACCTGTGTCCTGGGCAGCAATGGCATCCACGACGTCCATACCGTCAGTTACTTTCGCGAACACGGCATAGCCAAAGTCGCGGCCACCGTGATCCAGAAATTCGTTGTGACGTAAATTGATGAAGAACTGCGACGTAGCGCTGTCAACGGCCGCGGTACGTGCCATTGCCAGAGTGCCACGCAGGTTTTTCTCGCCGTTGTCTGCTTCGTTCTTGATAGCGTCGTGCGTTGGCTTGCGTTGCAGGTCTGCCGTCATGCCGCCGCCCTGAATCATGAAGTTCGGAATGACCCGGTGAAAAATCGTGTCGGTAAAAAAGCCGTCTTCAACATAACGCCGGAAGTTCGCGCAACTGACAGGCGCTGTTTCTTCGAACAGCTCGACGACGATGTCGCCGTGATTCGTAGCAATAGTGATCATTAGCTCTTTGTGGGTAAAGAAATGGGAGTTCTGTGTATCACAGTTGACAGCCGCTTGTCGTGCCGACAACTATGCGCGCCGTCTTGCGCCGGTCACTCGCGGCAGGCCGCTCAGGTCTCTTGCGCAATGGACATCCGACCAGCCTGCCGCCTGCAGGATGGTAGCGACGGCGTCAGCTTGTTCAAACCCGTGTTCGAGTAACAGAACGCCATCTTCCGCAATAACGTCCAATGCCGTTACGGCGATGATACGTATGTCGTCCAGACCGTCCGGGCCGGACACCAGCGCGGACTGCGGCTCACAGTGAAGAGCCGCCAATGCCGGATCGCCACTCGCGATATACGGCGGGTTCGAGACAATCAGGTCGAAACGGCGTCCCGCCACCGGCTCGATCCATGCACCCTGCAGAAATTCGATATTGGCGATATCCAGTTGTCGGGCGTTCTGCTGGGCGATCGCGAGTGCATCAGCACTGATGTCTGTTGCGGTCACAAAGCTAAGCGGGCGCTCGCGGGCGATCGCCAGCGCAATGGCCCCACTGCCAGTGCCCAGATCCAGTACGTTCATTGCGGCACGGCGGGAAACGTGACCTACGGCCTGTTCGACCAGCACCTCGGTATCCGGCCGCGGAACCAGCGTGGCCGGGCTCACCATCAGGTTCATCGACCAGAATTCTTTCTCGCCACTGATATAGGCCATCGGTTCGCCGTCGATACGTCGGGCGAGCATTGCGTTGAAGCGGTTTATTGATTCGTCATCCAGTTCTTCATCGGCGTGCGCAAAGACATAGCTGCGCGGCATGTCAATCGCCCGCGCAAGCAACAGTTCGGCGTCGAGCCGTGGACTCTCACTGATCGGTTCGAGACGGGTGGTCGCCGCTCTGAGCAATGCATCGATGCGCATAGCGTCGGTCACCGGGCTGGCTCCCGGCGACGGCCTTCAAGTACTATTGCGGGCACTGTCGGTCCTGTGAATGATTCAATGAACGTTTACTCCAATATTCTCGACATGGTCGGCAAGACGCCGATGCTGGAAATATCACGACTCGATACCGGTCCCTGTCGTTTATTCCTCAAGCTTGAACTCATGAACCCCGCTGGCTCCATCAAGGATCGCATCGGGATGTCGATGATAGATCAAGCCGAGCAACGAGGGGACATCAAGCCGGGCGATACCATCGTCGAGGCGACCGCGGGCAACACCGGCCTCGGTCTTGCACTGGTTGCACGGCAAAAAGGCTATCAGCTGATTCTGGTGCTGCCGGACAAGATGAGCCAGGAGAAAATATTCAACTTGCGCGCCATGGGTGCGGAAGTGGTATTGACGCGTTCGGACGTTGCCAAAGGCCATCCTGAGTACTATCAGGATCTCGGCCAGCGTATTGCGAAAGAGAAGGGCGCTTACTTTATCAACCAGTTCGCGAACCCGGATAACCCGCTGGCGCACGAACAAACCACGGCGCCGGAAATTCTTGAGCAAATGGGCGGCGACCTGGATGCCATCGTTGTTGGCGTTGGTTCCAGCGGTACGGTCACCGGTATAGGCCGCTACCTCGCCGAGCACGCGCCGAACGTCGACATCATTCTGGCTGATCCCGTCGGCTCCATACTTGCGGACTACATCAACAAGGGCGAGTTGCACGAGAAAAACGCCGGCTGGCTGGTCGAGGGTATTGGCGAGGACTTTATCCCTTCGATCGCTGATTTCAGCCAGGTCAAAAAAGCCTACAGCATCAGCGATGAAGAATCGTTCAGCGCGGCGCGCGAGCTGCTGCAGAAAGAAGGGCTGCTCGCGGGCTCGTCCACGGGCACGTTGCTTAGCGCCGCATTGCGTTATTGCCGCGAACAAACCGAGCCGAAGCGCGTAGTCAGCTTCGCTTGCGATACCGGTAACAAATATTTGTCAAAACTGTTCAACGACTTCTGGATGGAGGATCAGGGTTTTATCAAGCGGCCGCACTACGGCGACCTGCGGGACCTGGTTGGGCGACCGCACGGCGAGCGCGCGACGATTACGGTCGGTGCCGATGATGTCTTGATGACCGCACACAATCGCTTGCGCAACGCCGGTTTCTCGCAGTTGCCAGTAATGGAAGACGGCAAGCTGGTCGGCGTCTTGACCGAAGACGACATCATTCGTTACGTATTTGGCAAGCCGGATTTGATGAACAGCAAAGTTCGCGACGCGATGCAGACGGCCTACATCCAGGTTGGTAAAGACAGCAGCATCAATAATCTTGTCGCAATGCTGCACGTCCAGCCGTGCGCGGCGGTAGTCGATGACAATGAATTCTACGGACTGATCACCCGCGCGGACGTGTTGAATTACCTGCGTCTGCAGGTCTGATTGCCTTTCGTTACGAAGTCAGTCGCCGAGTGCCGCCAGCTGCTCGGCCTGGTATTCGTTGATCAGCGGGTCTATGACCTGGTCCAGATCGCCTTCGAGCACTTCCGCCAGTTTGTACAACGTCAGGTTGATGCGGTGATCCGTCACCCGACCTTGCGGATAGTTGTAGGTGCGAATTCGCTCGGAACGGTCGCCACTGCCAACTAACAGCTTGCGTTGCTCTGCTTGCGCCGACTGTTGTTCCTGCTGCTCGGCGTCCAGCAACTTAGCCTGCAGCAGTGACATCGCGCGCGCCTTGTTCTTGTGTTGTGAGCGTTCATCCTGGCACTCAACAACGATACCGCTTGGCAAGTGGGTGACGCGCACGGCGGAGTCGGTCTTGTTAACGTGCTGACCACCCGCGCCGGAGGCGCGATAGGTGTCGATGCGTAAATCGGCCGGGTTGATATCGACTTCTTCAATTTCATCGGGCTCTGGCAATACTGCAACCGTGCAAGCAGAGGTGTGAATCCGGCCTTGCGATTCGGTGGCGGGCACGCGTTGCACGCGGTGCGCACCGGATTCAAATTTCAGACGGGCGTAAATGCCACTGCCGGAAATTCGACAGATGATTTCCTTGTAACCGCCGTGTTCACCGTCCCGTGCACTGATAATTTCGAGAGGCCAGCGCTGCACTTCGGCAAACTTCGAGTACATGCGAAACAGGTCGCCAGCGAAAATTGCTGCCTCGTCACCGCCGGTACCGGCGCGTATTTCGAGGTACACGTTGCTGTCGTCATGCGGGTCGGGCGGGATCAGGGATTTTTGCAGTTCGAGAATCAGCTCAGCGCGGCGTTCGTTAAGAGTGTCGACTTCGTCTTCGCCCATTTCGCGAACGTCCGGATCGCTGTCGCGGCTCATTTCCTCAGCGCCGGCAAGATCGGCTTCGACGCGCTCAAAATCCCGGAACAAGGCAATAATGGGCTCCAGTCGTGAGTACTCGCGTGACAGGTCGCGAAAACGGTTTTGGTTCGCGATCGTGTCGGGATCGGACAGCAGTCCCGACAGTTCCTCGAAACGATCCCGCGTGCTTTCCAGATTATTACGTATCGACGCTTTCACAGGGCGTACTCAGTCCTCGTCACTATTGAGATCGAACAACGTGCGGGCAGCCGCAATAAACGTTTCGTCCGCATCCTCACCGGCTTCGCGCAATCGCACACTCGGTGCGTGCAACATTTTCTTCATCAGTGCCGCCGTTGCGTACTCGACAACTTCGTGACTGTCCGCACCTTGTTGTAACCGTCGGCGGGCTTGCGCCAGTACGTCCTGGCGCAAGGCGTCACCCTGTTCGCGCAGTGCGGTAATCAGTGGGGCGATCTGCATGCCGCGCTCGATCTCGAGGTAACGACGTGTCTCATCCTGAAGAATACGCTCTGCATCCTGTGCGGCGGCGGCACGATTTCCCTGACCTTCGACAATAACCTTGTCCAGATCATCAACGCTGTACAGGTATACATCATCGAGATCACCGATCGCCGGCTCCATATCACGCGGTACGGCGATATCCACTGCAAATACGGGTCGTCGCTTGCGGGCCCGGATTGCGGCTTGCATGTCTTTGACAGTCACTATGGGTTCCGGGCTGGCAGTACTGCTGATCAGGATGTCGGCTTCGGGCAGAGTTCCTTCGAGCTCGGACAAGGGCAGGGCGTAGCCGGAAAACTCGCTCGCCAGATCCTTTGCCCTGCTTATGTTGCGATTGGCAACGAATAAACGACCGATGCCCTTGCTGTGCAGGTGCTGGGCAACGAGACGTATGGTCTGGCCGGCACCGATTAACAGCGCCGTGTGCTGCGAAAAGCCGGAGAAAAACTGGTTGGCGAGATTAACCGCAGCGTAGGCGACGGACACCGGGCTCGCGCCGATACTCGTGTCCGTGCGCACTTTCTTGGCCACGGAAAAGGTGTGGCGGAAAACGCGTCCGAGTGATTTACCAATCGTGCCGGTGCTTTCAGCCTGACGGTAAGCATCTTTCAGCTGGCCCAGGATCTGCGGTTCGCCCAATATCATTGATTCGAGGCCGCAAGCGACCCGGAACAAGTGCACGATTGCTTCGTCGCCGTCGAGCGTGAACAGTGAGGCAATCGCCTCAGGCCCCATATTCTGGTCATTGCGCAGCCACTCGCCGGCCAGCGCCAGGCCGTGGTCGTTGGCTTCCAGGTAGAATTCGGTGCGATTGCAGGTGGACATGACCATGGCTTCGTCCACACCATCGAGCGTCAGCAGCGCGCGCAGCGCCCGTCCCGCCTGGCTTTCGGCGTAGACAACCTGCTCACGAATTTCCACAGGCGCCGTGTTATGGTTCAGGCCGAGAATTTTGAGGGGCATTAAGTTTGGCGGGTGATCGGGTCAATAACAGACCGTATGATAAGCGAACTGATGACGCAGTTCCTTGTCTGTGTTCTCCAACGTTGAACAATTTAGCTGAACGGGTCCCGGTAACTGGGCTCTGATCACGGGAAAATCATCAAACGCACTATGCAACGAAGCCTGATTCGCGTACCGCGCCTGCCGTTCTCACTGCTGGCGTTACTCATTCTGGGACTGGCAGGACCAGTCAATGCTGATAAGGGCGACGATGCCGCCAGCGACTATCTGCGCGCGGCAGAACTGGCTTTGCAGCAGCACCAGTACAAGACAGCCTCGGTAGAGTATCGGCGCGCGGCGATTGCCAGCGGTGACCCGGCGATTGCGCGACAAGCAACTCGTGTCGCGTTTACCTACGGTTTTGACGAGGATGCACTGGAGGCGGCCGAACGCTGGCTGGAGCTCGATGACGAGAGCGATGAGGCGCTGTTGTACGTCGCTCAATTGCAGTTGCGTACCGGCAGTTTGCGCACTTCGCGGCGCAGTTTCGAGGCTTTGTTGAAGCGCGGCGACCAGCCAGAGGACGAGCGTTTGCTGGCGTTGGTACCGTTGTTGTCGCGGGAAGACCCCGAGACGGCTTTCGAGCTGATGGACCGGCTGGCCAAACCCTACCGCGATTCCGCAGCGGCCAACTATGCGGTTGGCGTTATGGCACTGCAGGCCGGTGACCATGAATCGGCGCTGGAACGGGCGCAGAAAGCGCTGGACATCCAGCCGGACTGGATCAAACCAAGACTGCTCTACGCCCGCTCCTTATTGCTTGCGGGCAAGGCGGACGAGGCTGTGGCCTATGCCGCCCGTATCGTGGGTGACGATCCTTATCCGGATCCGGAAGCGCGTATTGAGCTCGCCATTATGTACATGGCAGCAAAACGCGATGACGACGCCCTCAGCCAGGTCAACCAGGTATTGCTGGAACAACCTTCCCGCACCGACGCGTTGCGGCTCATGGCTATCATTAATTTCCGGCAGGAAAACCTTGATGCAGCACGGGATGATTTCGAGGATCTGCTGAGCAGTGGCCAGTACACCACGGATGCACTCTATTACCTGGCACGCATTGCCGATTACCACGGCGAAGTGGATCGCGCGCTGTCGCTCTATACGCAGGTCAATGCCGGCCAGAATGCGGTGATTTCGCAGCGTCGCGCCAGCGGCATCATTGCGCGCAAGTCTGGGCTGGAAACCGCTCTCGATCATTTGCAACGTTTCGGTGAAATGAATCCGAACTACGCGATCGACATGACGCTTGCCAAAGCACAGCTGTTGTCGTCCGAAAAACAATTCGAACGCGCGCTGGCAATTTTCGACCGGGTGGTGTCGTACCGGCCGGACAGCGAATCGGCCGTACTTGGGCGTGGCGAAGTACTGCTGCAACTGGGACGCGCGGACGAGGCTGTCAAATCCTACCGGCGTGCGGCGCGCAAATGGCCGGATAACGCTAACGTACTGAACGCGTTGGGTTATACGCTGACCTACCACGGCGACAATTACCGCGAAGCCGAAAAGCTGATCAAGAAAGCGCTGAAACTGCAGCCGGACAGCGCCGCTATCATCGATAGCTACGGTTGGGTTTTGTATCGCCTGGGTAAGTATGAGGAAGCGCTGGTCGAGCTCGAAAAAGCGTGGGCGCTGTACAAAGACCCAGAAGTGGCCGCTCATCTGGCCGAGGTGCTCTGGAAACTGGAGCGCAATGCCGAAGCGCTGACGGTACTGGAGGAGGCCGAAGCGCTGGATTCCGAGCATCCGATGTTGCAAGAGGTTCGCAAGCTCCTTGTTCCTCACAGCGATTAAACGCGCCTCGGCCTCGCTGGCCGTTGGTTTGTTGTGTTCTGCCTGTGTAACTCAACCCAGCAGCACGTTGCCGGAGCTCGACAGCTGGCAAACCCGGCAGCAGGTACTGGGCTCACTGCGTAATTGGGGCTTCAGCGGGCGTATTGCCGTGAGTGACGGCAACGACGGCTTCAACGGCAGCCTGCAATGGCAACAACGCAGGGACTATTTCGACGCCCGCGTGAGCGGACCGCTTGGCGCTGGTGCCGTGAGAATTGCAGGTGATGCGCGCCGTATTGAGGTAACTGACAGCGACGATGTGGTTACCGAGCTGGCGGACGCAGAACGTGACCTGCAATCCATCTACGGCTGGCAGATTCCGCTGGCGAGCCTGCGCTATTGGGCGCTCGGCATTCCGGACCCGAACAGCGCGGCGCAAACCCAGCTCTCCGCTGATGGCACGCTTGAAGAGTTGCAACAGGCCGGTTGGACCGTGTCGATTGGTCAGTACCGGGATGGGGCAGGTCAGCTCATGCCGCGCCGGATTACCGCGGTTCGTGATGCCACGCGCGTCCGGCTGGTGATCGATCGCTGGACGTTTTACTGACCGAACACGCCGAATTTGCGCATATCGTCGCGGCAATGGTTGCTACAGCTCTACTTTCTATTGGTCGCGGTGTTCGCCGGGCGCGCTGTAGTCACTTTGAAATGCGTCGTATTCGTCGACTTGCGTTGATCGTCCGTTGACACCTGCGGTAGCGCGTTTCACAATTGCGCGCGACGGAATAGCCGGGCTAGGCGCTGCATCGTGGCAGTCGGTCGGCAACACTGCTGGGGTGTAGCCAAGTGGTAAGGCAACGGGTTTTGATCCCGTCATGCGCAGGTTCGAATCCTGCCACCCCAGCCATTTTCCGCGCGGGGTCTCCCGTGGCGGCCATAGACTGACAACACGATAGGGGCAAGGAACTTGGATCCGGTTTCAATGGCGATCTTCACAGGGAACGCACACCCCGCTCTGGCAAACGATATCGCCCGGGTTCTGCACGTCCCTTTGGCGAAGGCGCACGTTGGCCGCTTCAGTGACGGCGAAATCAACGTCGAAATTCTGGAGAACATTCGCGGTCGCGAAACGTTCATCATCCAGCCTACGTGTCCGCCTACTGCGGAAAATCTGATTGAATTGCTGGTGATGGTGGATGCCTGCCGGCGCGCTTCCGCGTCCCGTATTACGGCGGTGGTCCCGTACTTCGGTTATTCCCGGCAGGATCGTCGGCCTCGTGCCTCGCGCGTGCCGATCACGGCGAAGCTGGTTGCAAAAATGATGGGCACGGCCGGTATCGACAGGGTACTGACAGTTGACTTGCACGCGGACCAGATACAGGGTTTTTTCGACATATCTGTCGACAATGTCTACGCATCGCCCGTTTTGCTGGGCGATGTCTGGAAACAAAAGTACGACAACATGGTTGTGGTCTCACCGGATGTTGGTGGCGTGGTGCGGGCGCGGGCGCTGGCCAAGCGCCTGGATGATGCCGACCTTGTGATCATCGACAAGCGTCGCTCCAAAGCGAACCAGTCCGAAGTGATGAACATCATCGGTGACGTGAAGGACAAGGTTTGCGTCCTTATCGATGACATGATCGACACCGCTGGCACCTTGTGCAATGCGGGCAGTGCGCTGAAACGGCACGGCGCACGCCGGGTCGTTGCCTACATTACCCACGCTGTGCTGTCCGGACCGGCGGTATCGCGCATCAGCAACTCCGAAATCGATGAAATTGTCGTTACTGACACCATTCCGCTGAACGCGGAAGCCACTGCCTGCCCGAAGATCCGCCAGCTGTCGACCGCGGAGTTACTTGCCGAGACCATGCGTCGCATCAACGACGAGGAATCGGTCAGCTCCCTGTACGTCGACTAAGCCCTGATTTTCACGGCTTTTCTTGCTGCTCACGGCCGGCTTGGGCTATGATTCGCGCCCCTGCCTGGACTGGTCGCGGTCCTGGCATCATCTGATTTCAGAAATGAGATCAAAAACAATTAGTTATGGAGAATTCCTATGAGTCAGGATTTTGACCTGATTGCGGAGTTTCGCCTCGACCAGGGCAAAGGTGCGAGCCGCCGCCTGAGACACGAAGGCAAAGTTCCCGCAATTATCTACGGCGGTGGCCGTCCCCCGCGCGCGCTGATGTTTGATCACAACAAAGTGTTGCGGCAGATGGAGAGTGAATCATTTTACTCCAGCGTTCTGACTGTCAAAGTTGGCGACAAGAGCCAGGCCGCTATCGTCAAAGACGTGCAGCGTCACCCGTCGAAGCCGAAGGTTCTGCACCTCGACTTGCAACGTATCGTGGAAGACGAAGAGATTCGTATGAGCGTACCGCTGCACTTCGTCGGCGAAGACAAAGCACCGGGCATCAAGGCTGGTGGTAACGTTTCCAAGCTGATGACCGAAGTTGAAGTGACCTGTCTGCCGAAGTATCTGCCAGAATATTTTGAGATTGATATTTCCGGTATGAACGTCGACGAGATGTTGCACCTTACCGATATCAAAGTGCCTGAGGGCGTATCGATTGTTGAGCTGTCGCACGGCGACGATCACGATCAACCCATCGTGTCGATACACGTCATCAAGGCGGCTGCTGTTGAAGACGACGCGGAAGGCGAAGAAATTTCTGCGGAAGTGCCGACGGTTGGTGGCGCGAAGGACGAAGAGAACGACGACTAAGTCTGTGCCGCAAGCGACACGGAAAAAGGCCGCCCGAATGCGGCCTTTTTCTTGCCTGCTCTGCATCGGCTACCATAGGGCGATTGACCTTAGAGTTGAGGCTACGAATACAGCACGCGCATGAGTACACAGGTTTCCATTATCGCCGGTCTCGGCAACCCGGAAGAGCGTTACGCACGTACCTTGCATAATGCCGGCTTCTGGTTCGTTGATGAACTGGCGCGGTCCATGGGCGAGTCGTTTCGTGCAGAGAAGCGGTTTGACGCCGAGGTGTGCAAAATTCGCATCAAGGGTGAAGAGATCTGGCTGGTCAAGCCGCAAAGTTACATGAACCTTAGTGGCGGACCTGTCAGGGGCATGCTGGATTACTACCGTCTCGAGGTTACCGATCTGTTGGTGGCGCATGACGAAATAGATCTGCCACCGGGCACAGTGCGACTCAAGAAGGGCGGTGGGCACGGCGGCCACAATGGTCTGCGCGATATCATTCGCCATTGCGGCGCGGACTTCATGCGTCTGCGGCTTGGCGTTGGGCATCCCGGTGACAAGAGTCAGGTAACCAATTACGTGCTGAAACGTGCCGGCGCGGATATCGAGCAGGCGATCACGGACAACATTGAACAGGCAGTGGCGGTCTTACCTTTGCTGGTCGAGTCTGGAATGAACGCTGCTATGAAAAAACTTCACACCAAAACGGATAAAGAAAACACCTAATGGCAATTAAATGCGGCATCGTCGGCTTGCCGAACGTTGGAAAATCCACTTTGTTTAATGCTCTGACCGCGGCGGAAATTGCGGCTGAGAATTACCCGTTTTGCACAATCGAACCGAACGTCGGTATTGTGCCCGTGCCTGACCCGCGGCTTGCTGTATTGGCGGGTATCGTCAATCCGGAACGTATTCTGCCGACGACCATGGAATTCGTCGATATTGCCGGTCTGGTCGCTGGCGCTTCAACGGGCGAAGGCTTGGGCAACAAATTTCTTGCGAACATTCGCGAAACCAACGCAATTGCGCACGTGGTTCGGTGTTTCGAGAACGATGACGTTACCCACGTTGCCGGCAAGATCGATCCGCTGGATGACGTCGAGACGATCAACACGGAACTGGCACTCGCTGATCTCGAGTCAGTGGAGAAGCAGTTGTACAAAGCTGAGAAAAACGCCAAGACCAACGACAAGGCCGCGGTCACTTACCGGGACTTGTTGCGCAAAGTAAAGGCGCATCTCGATGAAGGTTTGCCATTGCGTACGCTGGATCTGGATGCCAATGAGCGTCTTGGTTTGCGCGACCTGCACCTGATAACCGCGAAGCCTGTCATGTACATCGCCAACGTTGACGAAAGTGGCTTCGAGAACAATGCGCATCTGGATGCTGTGCGCGAGATGGCCAGTAAAGAAGGTGCAGAGGTCGTCGCCATTTGTGCGGCGATCGAGGCAGAGATCGCGCAACTCGACGACGCGGACAAGACCGATTTTCTATCGGACCTTGGCCTCGAAGAACCCGGTCTTGATCGGGTTATTCGTTGTGGTTACCAATTGTTAGGCCTGCAGACGTTCTTTACGGCAGGCAAGAAAGAAGTTCGCGCCTGGACGACTCGTGTTGGCGCAACGGCGCCAAACGCGGCTGGCGAAATCCACACGGATTTCGAAAAAGGCTTTATCAGGGCGGAAGTCATGGCTTATGACGATTTCGTCGCCGGTAAAGGTGAGCAGGGCGCGAAAGAAGCCGGCAAGCTGCGGCTCGAAGGCAAGGAATATATTGTGAAGGAAGGCGACATCATGCACTTCCGCTTCAACGTCTGAGCTCGCTGAAGACGGCAGTACAGTAGTTGCTGTTTTCGCCTGATCCGGACGCAGACCCGGAACGAGAACTTAGCCCGGAACAGTAGCGGTTCGAGCTACCCGTTGCGAACGTCGCGGTTCATGTTGTTTCGTGGCGCAACGGCACAATGCACGCGTCGCGCCGGCCGCTATGCCTGATTGTCGTGACCGACGCGCGGAAACTTCAGGTGGAAGATAATCCCGACCGCGCGTACGGCAAAGCCGGCGACCACGCCGATACATAACGCAACGGTATCCGGCGTGCCAATGCGTAGTGAGACGATGTAGGCGATAGACGCGACGAAAGCGGCGGTTGCATACACTTCACCGGACAACACCAGCGGAATCTCATTACAGATGATGTCGCGAATCATGCCGCCGATGACCGCTGTTGTGACGCCCATCATGATGGCGATGAACACGGTGACGCCCGCATTCAGCGCGATTTCGGTGCCCAGTACCGCGAACAGGGCGAGACCGGCAGCATCCATCCAGGTGAGCAGGGTCAGGCGAAAGCCAGGCCGGTCGGCGAAGAAATACACGCCCAGCGCGGCAAGGACGGCAACCGCCACGTAGCTGTTGTTCTCGATCCAGAACACCGGGAAGCGGCCCAGTACGATATCCCGCAGCGTGCCGCCGCCCACCGCTGGCATTAGTGCGAGCACGGAAAAGCCGAAGATATCCATTTTGGCTCGCGAGGCTGCCAGCGCACCGCTGATGGCGAATACGGCAGTGCCGATCATTTCGAGCACGAAGAGAGGGTCGATGGTCATGCAGCTGCCGGGTCTGGGATTTGAGCACGGATTATAAGCATCCTTCGCCCCGGGCCGCAGTGCTTGACACCGCTGGGAGGGAAAAGGACAATTTGCGCCCCTCGCGGACTGTCCGTCGGGGAAAACCGGTTTCGGTGATGTAGCTCAGTTGGTTAGAGCGGTGGACTCATAACCCGCAGGTCGGTGGTTCAAATCCACCCATCACCACCAAAAACAAAAAGGGCCCCTCAATAGGGGCCCTTTTCGTTTTCGCTGGTGCCGGGGGATTTTCCACCGAAGGGTCCATTGGAGCTGCAGGCATCTGACTAAAGATCAATCCGCACCGGGCTGCATCGTGGTTCCAGTATCTGCGGGCGGATTGGGTTCAAATCCACCCATCACCACCAATAACAAAAAGGGCCCCTCAATGGGGCGGGGTATAGATATATCCCTTAGAAAAAGAAACCCTCCACCTCTGCAAGCAACACGCAGGGGTGAGAGGGCTTTTCTTTATCCGGAATTGAAAATTAGTTGGCGGCGGCCTGGACGGCGGCTTTTCCTAGAAGCGGTCATTCGACCAGCAGATTTTTCGAACGACTGAGTGGACAATCAGATCCAGTCATATCCGCATCAGTGGATTTCGAGCATTTCGCATGATTCATCGATTAGCATAGTATCAATGGCTAAGAGACTTACTCTGAATGACTGGTAATGGCTCGAAAGTAGCCGTTCACTTGACGTCGATTCGCAGGTAAAAAAATTGGCGCAGCTCGCCAAGTCGGAGATTATCATCGCAACCATTCACCTAGTTGAAGGTCCAGTTGGGGCCGGCAAATCGACTTTTGCGGCCGAGCTATCGCTTCTCCATAAGGCACCACACCTCGATCTCGATGAGTGGATGGCGACGTTGTTTTCTCCAGACAGACCAAGCGAGGGATTCATGGAATGGTACGCCGACAGAAAATACCGGTGTATCCAGCAAATCTGGGAAGTCGCGTGCGAGCTGATAAATAATGGGACTAGTGTCATTCTGGAGTTGGGCCTCATCCAATTATCTGATCGTGAGGACTTCTACCGTCGAGTTGACGGTACGGATTATGAGTTGCAGGTGTATTTAGTAAGTACACCGCTGGAGCAGAGGCGTCGGCGGGTGCGTGAACGAAACACACGGAAAAGCGCTACTTATAAAATGCAGGTCTCCGATGAAGTTTTCGACCTCGCGAATAGTTACTGGCAGGAACCGACTGAGACCGAATGTAGGGAACGGAAAATAGAAATCATCGCTACATACTAGAATGACCGTTAATGGCCGTAAACCGACTGTCACGGCGCGACAAACGAGCGGCCGCTATCGGTGAAAGCAGACGGTCAGATTACTGGATTTCGGAATCGTACATCCGGGTGGCCGGTAAGCACTCGAAAGCAGCCGTCCAGGTGGTAAACTGCTGAGGGGCTGCTGCTGACCCAAAGCCGCCGTTCGCAAGTGAAAGGAAAGCTGGCATGACTATTGATACATGGCTCCTATACGTTGGCACTGTTTTGATTTTTATGAGTACGCCAGGTCCCAGTCATCTCTTGATGCTGTCTGTGAGCATGTCGAATGGTTTTGAGCGTTCACTTGCGACAGCAGCAGGTGATTTATCCGCAAATGCAATTCAGATATTGCTTGCCGGACTAGGGTTGGCCGCCGTTGTAACCGCCTCACGCTATGGATTTACCATTATCAAATGGGCAGGTGTCTCGTACTTGATTTGGGTTGGTGTACGGCAGATTGTAGCCTCCTTCAACGGAAAAAATGGCGCGCTAGACGTGCCAATCATTACGCTTCGCCAATTGTGGTTCCGCGGTTTCGTAACGTCGGCGGCAAATCCAAAGGCAGTGGTGTTTTTCGCAGCACTGTTTCCTCAGTTTTTGAACACACAACTTTCGCTTGTCCCGCAAATAGCAATTCTTGGCTCGACTTATATTGTAATTGATGGATGTTTTCTCGCTTCGTATGGGAAAGGTGCTAGTTGGATAGCGCTGAAATTGCGCAGTCATCATAAAGTATGGGTAGAACGAGTAGCGGGAGCTAGTCTAGTAGTTGCGGCAATTCTACTGGGGTTAAGAGCCAACGAGCGAACGTGATTGGGTGACCGCTAGTGGCCGGAAGCCGCCTGCCAATCGCCCGAAAAATCTGCCGTGAGAATGGCCGTTCTTAGGAAAAGCCGCCGTCCAGGCCGCCGCCGACTGATTTTCCGTTCCGGATAAAGAAAAGCCCTCTCACCCCTGCGTGTTGCTTGCAGAGGTGGAGGGTTTCTTTTTCTAAGGGATATATCTATACCCCGCCCCTCAATGGGGCCCTTTTCGTTTTCGCTGATGCCGGGAGATTTTCCAAAGTACAGAATGTGGCTACCTCTGTGTTCGTCCCGGTCAGACAGTGCTCGCGTTAGTCCAGGCTCTTGACCGGTATTGCAATCGTCATGACGCTGTCACCGGCTTTAATCGGCGGCCCTGCCAGGCCGTAAATTGCATACCCGGAAATTGGTGCCTTGACGACTTCGACCACGTCGCCTGTGTAGCTCCTGATCTCGCCAAGAACGTCGCCTTTGTTGACTGGACCTGCGCGTCGCGTTGGGCTCCACAGGCCGCTGTGCTCTACGGCAACGGATTGTGTGCCGTCCATGTATCGCGGCTTGAAAGAACGTGCCGCCGCGCGGTTCGATAGCACCCCTAAAAAGGCCAGCGCGTTCTTCAATCCATCAACAATAAGGTCGACGTCGGCGGCATCGCGGTTTCCGTTCTCGCCAACCTCGACAAGCACCGTCGGAAGTCCTTGTGCAACCGCTTGTCGATTAAGCGAGCGCCCTCGGTCGACCTGCTCTTGAGTGTCCATGCTGTAGCGAACAATATTGGGAAACCCCATTGCTTCGGCAACACCCAATGCTGTTTCGTACTTGCTGGATAATGGGCCACCATAAACCCCGATGAATGCTTCGAGCCACTCAGCCCCATCGCCACTATGAACATCAAATACGAAATCAGCCTCGGGAATAATGACTGACGAAAGAAGATGCGCTATGCGCTCTGTTTGTGTTCCATCAGCCGAGCCCGGAAAGGAGCGATTGAGATTCTTGCGGTCGAACGGATTGACGTAAGGCGACCGGTTCTCAAAGGCAGACACGTGTGCAGCACGCACGATTAGCAGTGTTCCCTGTATTTCTGAGGGCGAAATCCCGCGAGCCAACCGGTCCGCCGCAAGTATGGGCGCGAACTCAAAGCCGTGTACTCCTGCAATCACGAGGACCGTTGGCCCGTCCTGTTCACCGGCAATAACCGATAGAGGAATAAAAGTCGCCGGATCTGACTCACCGGCCGGCACCTCAAGGCTGAAATCCTTGCGTTCCCCGCGATCGACAGAGACCTCCGCCAGCTGAAAATTGTCCTGCGGGTATACGTATCCACTGAACGCCAGCAAAGCGAGAGCGACCGGTGCTATTTTCCAACATGTATTCATCGTGTTCATTCTGATGGCAAATACTGGGGTAAATCGACGACCCGACTTTGATCGAACGGGGCGCCGCCGAAAAGTCCGAGGTAGTAGAACGTGCGGAGTTCGGCGTGGAAGGCGCGCATATTGTCTTCATAGGCAAGTACCGAGCGCATGTCCGTTCCAGCCAGCCCCTGCAGCAGTCGTTCAAGCAGTGCGGGTGGCGTCGCTATCGAAAAAAGCCCAGCCAGTCGATCACGTTCGGCTCGTCCGCTTGTGTAGGCCCTGGAGAGGTGTTCAGCACTTTGATCACCTACCTGCTGAAAAGCGTAGTACCAACCCCAGTCAAAACCTTCACCTGCATACGCATAATCCACCCACTCAGGATGACGTTCCACGAAGGGTCTCATAGTGTCTGCGACGGGCAAGTCCCAAGCATCGTTTACCGCCTCGCGCTGAGTTGCAAGAATTTCCGCACCGGTGGGAATCGGCACCGTCCGATCAATAACTACTCGGCCACCGGCGGGTAGCAACGTGCCTAGCAATATCCAAACGCCGATAAGACTGGCAAGTATCACAGGTGCGGATAGCTTCCTGCTTGCGAACCACAGGCATAGCAGTGTCCAGAAGGCAATGTAAGCGATGAGCATAGCAACAGCGCTGATGAGAGTTGAAAAGGTTGTTCCACTTACAGCGCCCGCAATAAGCAGCGGACCAACAACGGCAACTACAATACCCGCTGATCTAAGAAAAGCTCTCCGCCACCACAATGATCCGTTGCCGCCGGACGTTGCTACGAGCAAGTTGAATCGTCCTGCACTACGTTCACTCGCCTGCAGGTCGTGCAGAACGAAGATGAGAACCAGCGGCAGCACGAAGGCTGCAAAAAAGGCGAAATCGAAGCGGCCAATCAGTGCAAGTTCCGGATTGGCCGAGTCGTGCTCGTAGATCTGCCCCTCCAGAGCAAGCATACGTAGCCTGTGTTTCCATGAGGATGTATCCCGTTGCCCCATCGCTGCGAAGGCGAAGTCCGAAGGCGGCTCATAGGTTAAATGGAAGCTATAGTAGGCTGCACTGCCCCAATCACTCTGTTTGCTAAATTCAGCTGTTCGGTCTTGCAGGTCGGCATCAACAAGAAATGCAATGCTCTCGCGCTGTTGTCGAACTTCGGCTAATCCTGACCAAACAGAGAATGATGAGCAACAAAGAACCACCAGTATCCAGACAATAAATGCGCGATCGCGCACCAAGAACCAAGTCTCGCGTTTGAGCGAATTTGAACTACTCAAGGTTTCAACCTCCCGCCGGTCCAGAACAGCAGGACCGATAACACGCCCAGCCAGGCGGCGAGCATCAAGATAGACGAACCGGCATTCGACAGTCGTACCGACGCACTGGCAGGTTCGAAATGAAACTCATCAATCACCTGCCAATTGGATGCGTCGACACGCGCCCGCTTCGACGATTCCTCATCGCGACTGCGATTGATATCATCAATATAAGAGAGCTCTTCAGCATGTGCTCGGTTCAGGCCCTGCACGAACCCGATCCTTATGTCTTCGGCCTGCCGGAGGAAGCGGTGATAATGATCAAGGTCGGTGCCGGCCAGCGTTCGTGACGCAACCGCAATGGCCAGCGCAGGGGTCAGCCAGCCGTGCCCGCTTACCAAATTGGCCTGACGCATCTCCGCAGCCATACGCCGTTCGGCATAGGCGTTCATGGTCTCGGTCAGCTTCGCCTCAGCCATCTGCGCGAGAATGCCGCGAATATTAACGTCCAGATCTTCGACCCGTTCTACACCGTGCTCATCGAGGAGGCTTGCATGCAACTTATCGTAGACGGAGTCATCAACATCGTGCCCGTCACTGAGGTCCCGATCTTCGGTCAGCATTGTCAATTCGGTTTCGATCTTGCCTGCAAGAGGTTCGGCATGAGAGGTGATGTTGACAGCGACAGCTGGTAGCACAATCGTCAGAGCGAGCCAAAACGCCGCAAGACTTGCGATGACGGACGAGCGCTTGTGCACCACCGCGGAGACGAACAACGTCAACCCGACCCAGACCAGTAAATAAACAAGATAGATGCCAACCAGTGAGATGGCCGTAATAGGGCTTTCGCCACCGCTTAGAGAGAGTAGGGCGCTAACGATGAGCGGTAGCAGCAACAGCAAAACGAATAGCAACAGCGCGAGTGTTTTGCCCGCGAAGAGTGCGCGACCGCTCAACCCCTGTGCAAGCAGGGGCCCGAGCGCCCCGGCTTCCCGTTCCCGAATAACTGCGCCATGCCCGAGCACGATTATCAGCAGAGGTGCGAAAACCTGATACATCAGCGCCGGCGTTAACCACGACAGTCCGCCGAGATCAGCACTGCTTCCGTTCTCAGAAAACGTGGCGGAATTCTGGCGGTGGCCTTCGAGGAACATGGCTTGTCCCGTGACCGAGTCCAGCCCGGGATCGAACATCGCCAGCGGCATAGGCGACCGAAAGACATAGTGTCCATAGTGAACCATGCGGTGCGGGTGACGATCTGGCTGGGAGAGAAAGGTTTGCTCTGAATTGGCCTGATGGAGTGCGCGTTCGTGTGACTCTGCCTGCATACGCAGTGTCGAAAGCGAACTTACAGAAATCAGGATGACGATGAATAGTGCCATTACGGTAAGCGCGAGATTCGAACGCAGCCAGTGGCGCCACTCTTCCGTTGCGATGGCTAGCGCGGCATTCATGCTGCTTGCTCATTCTTGGCTTTTCGGTCCGAAAAAGCACGATGAACGGTTTCGGTCTCGATCCGGCCACCTTCGGGAGCCGAGAATTTACCTACGAGTTTGCCACCTCGAAGCAAGCCAATGCGGTCAGCGACCTGACAAGCACCGTAGACATCATGCGTCACCATCAAGATCGTCTTACCGGAATTGGCAAGGTCGCGCACGAGGTCATGAAACTCATCAATGGCACTGGGATCCAGCCCCGAGGTTGGCTCGTCAAGCAGGAGGATGTCGGTATTCCTGAGTATGGCCAACGCAATGGCTACTTTCTGCCGCATACCTTTCGAGTAACTTCTGAGATTGCGTGGTCTCGATGTCGGGTCCAGTGACACTCGATCGAGCGCAGCCTCGGTCGCGACCTTGTCATTCGGGACGCGCGCGAGTTGCAGAAAATAGCGAAGGTTCTCATAGGCATTCAGATGCTCGTAAAGAGACGCCGATTCGGGGAGATAAGCAATAGCTTCGCGCGCCGCCCTTGGGTCTGTACTAACATCCACTTCGTTGACAGAAACACTGCCGCCGGCAGTTGGTAGCAAGCCGAGGAAACTCAACAACGTAGTTGACTTGCCCGCACCATTGCCGCCGAGAAGCGCGTACACTTCGTTTCTGTTAACACTAAAGGAAACGCCGCTCAGGACCTCCTTGTCCGAACGGATGACCCGGAGCTGATTAGCTCGCAAACTGACAGAGTTATTTGTTTTCACTAGTGAAGCCTCATTTAGAACCGGTAATTTGCCGACAAGCGGAAACTGCGCGGTGCGCCTGGTTGTACCCAAACATCAGCATAGGAGTTGGTGTAATACTCTTCGTCGAACAAGTTGTTTACTTCCAACGTGAGCCCAAGCGAATCAGAAAAATCGTAGTTTGCGGCGGCCCTGACTGTCGTATAACTTGGCAGCGTAAAAGCCGGATCACCAAATTCTCCACTTCTGTCGCCTACATAAATCAGGCTTCCAATCAGGGTCAGTTCATTGCCTGCCAATAGAGTTTGTTTGGCGAGTTGCAAGCTAAACTGGTTTTCAGGGATATTCAGTAGATCTGAGCCCGCAGGAATGAAGGCGTAAGAAATGACATCCGTATAGTCATTCTTGGTTTCAGCATCTACGTAGGCATACGATAGCCATAGACTAAGTGTGTCGGTCAGGTTTCCTGCAAGGTCAAGCTCAAGTCCCTGGCTACCTGCTTTGCCAATTGCTGTGGGATTGAAATCGGCATCAAACGTCGCGATGTTAGAGTGCTGAAGATCAAAAATCGCAAATGTTCCTGTCAACGCGCCATCATTTAGAGCAAATTTCACACCGATTTCCGTTGATTCCGACAGGTTGGGGTCCAAACCGTTTTCATCAGTTGCGCTGGAAAGCGGGCGGAAACTTTCTCCGTATGCCGCATAAATCGATAGTGTGTCTGTCGCCTGGTAGACCACACCTATTTGCGGGCTTACCTGAGCTTCCGAATAATCAGAAGTACTGTCTGCCCTGCGATCGTTCAGCGATTGTCGGTAGTCATCAAATCGGGCGCCAAGTCGAATATCGAGTTTGTCGGTCAGACTTACCTGATCCTGAATGTACAAGCCGACAGACTTCTGAGTTTCAACCCGGTCGATTTGCGAAACGAGATCAAGACCAGACAGGGGGGAGTTTCCGTAGACCGGGTTAAAAATGTTGATGCTCTGATCGCTTGTTCTGTCTCGAAAAGCAACCTGGTCATTTTCAAATTCATCAGTATCTACACCGACAATTACACGATGCGTTATTTCTCCAGTATCGAAGCTTCCACTCAACTCCGCCCGAAACACCTGATACGTCGCATCGTAGTAACGGTCGCGGCTGAAACGAGCAAAGTTGCCGTCAACATCGGGGGCGCTAAATCCATTCTCTGAGGCAAGCCCTTCCAGCGACGTATCACGAAAGTTGAAACCAACAAGGGCGCTCCAGTCGTCGTTGAAATCGTGTTGGAACTCCACCTGATGCCCCAGCACATCCGTTTTGGTCGGGCCATATTCGGGTTCACCCAGGAAACGGTCTTCCGGGATAAGGCCTAGCACGTCGTTAATAGCAATAACGCCGCGATCGAACGGTGTTTCCTGAGCGCTGTATTCCAGTTCATAGATTAGTTGGCTCTCATCACTGAGTCGCCAGGCAAGCGATGGACTGAATCCGAGCTTTTGCGTTTCCACCGTATCCCTGTAGCTCTTAGCGTCCTCGTAGGAGCCTACAATGCGAATTGCGACGTCATCGGACAGGGGGGTGGTGTAGTCGAAATCAGTGCGATAGGTAGAAAAACTGCCTGCGGAGAGACTGAGTTCTCCTGCGGTTTCAAACGTCGGTCGTTTGGTCACCAGGTTCACGGTACCGCCAGGTTCACCTCGTCCAAACAAAGCAGCGCGCGGACCTTTTAGTACTTCGATAGACTCAATACCGGACAGATCCCTGGAACCGCCAAAACCGCGCCCGGCGTTAAATCCATTCACCAGGTAATTGCTCGGCAGATTCTCGTCGCCTACAAACCCACGAATTGCAAAGCTGTTCCAAAGACCACCAAAGTTATTCTGCCGGGCTACGGAAGCCGACAAATCCAAAGCCTGGACGAGGTCGACAGAACCGGAATCGCGTAAGGTCTGAGCATCGATCCTCAACTCGGCCTGCGGCGTTTCGAACGGATCAAAATCCCCCTGATAGGCCTGCCGTGTGCCGATTACTGTGACGTTGTCCAGCTGTTCGCTGTCTGTACCAACAGATTGCGCTGTAGCAGGGGTGATCCAAAATACGATAGTTGACGCACCCACTAACAGTGGCGTGCGAAGGTTACTTTTCATGCGAGTCTCCTAACAGACTCGACACAGCCTGGTAGCTTGAGCGGCACGACCTATCAATGCTTTCTACATTGGGGAAATCGCGCAACTGAGCCACGCAAGCAATAATGTGTCGTGGAATTTGTTGCCGGGATTTTGATTGAGGCCCTGACTGCCATACGACGCGCTGCGCCGGGCATAGGGCAATTGGCGAAATTCAGGCGTTGTGAGGAGGGCCGGTGGCCGGCGGAGTCAGATGGACTCGTTGTGAAAAGTGGCGGGTAGCAGGGGCTGGACTGGTGGTAGCGTCTCGCCAAACGGGCGTCGGTGAGGACAGTGAAGGAGTAACGACGATGTCATCGTCATTTATTGCGCCGATTGCGCACACCACTCCGTCATGGCTGTGCGGGCTGGTTCCGTACTCGGCTGCGTGCACGGCAATAGACAGCTGCGCGATGACGAACAGCGCGAGTATCAAATAGCGTCGTTGTGCAGCAAGTTTGAACATCGCAGCAGGCTAACAGCGTTGCATCGTGAGGGCAACATTGCTGATGATCGTTGTGTGTAGCTGAGTTAGAGCCCAGGCCAGCGGGAAAAGCGTGTATTGCGTTCCTTGCTGGATCGTCGCGGCGACCTTACGAACTTTGATGCGCAGGCGTGGCTAAGTCGCCCGCAAGTCGGTCTCCGCGCATGCAATTCCAACGGCATTAACGCGTTGGTGCGAGCCGAAGACAACGTGAGAGTTCCTAAATCAGTTAGTTCGCCACGATTCTGGTGCCAGGGGAATTTTCCAAGGACAAATTTCTGGTAGCCTGCCGTTCGTTGCTTCTCTTGGAATAGACCGGGGGGGGCTGACGTGACGGAGAACTTGCTCGATGTCATGGATGGTCCGGGCAAGCGCTCCAGACCGTAGGTTGAGTTTCGACCGGGCAAAATGTCTCGCTCTGTACGGACAGCGATACTTGCTCCCAGGTGCCCGGCGTTATCCGGCCCCCTTTTCCGGGAAGCGTAAGGCGGAGGATCATCGCGGTATCGGTATTCCATCTCGACCGGCATTCCTATAGAGTATTTGTAGTTATTTCCCGAATTTTCGGCAAATTCATGTCAATGCAACTCAACAAGCCATACCACCGTATCAGTGACGCAATACATCGCGTAGGTGTTGTGTCGGTATTGTTTGCGCTCGCATTGTTGTCGATTAACAACTCGGCGCATCAATTCAAGCATGCCGCCGGCGATGTCAGCAGTGTTTGTGCAGTCTGTCTGCAACTCGGGCGTGATGATCAGGCAGTAACCGGTTCGAGCATCGCAATCGAACGGGCAGTGCAGTTCGTTGCGGCAATGCCAATTCGCCAGACCAGCAATACGGCACCACTCCTCCCTGCTTACCAGTCCCGCGCCCCACCCTCCATCTGATCCTACGTATCGTGGCGCTAGCCACAACTCATGCTGGCGATTCGTTGTCAGCAGTTTGTCGTGTACACAGGGTTAGATCAAAAAATGAAAACCTCAATTACTGCCGGTCGTCGGCAGATTCATACGGTCGCGTACAGTGCGTCTGTATTCATGTTCTGTAGTGTGGCGGTTGGCGCGCAGGAAACCGGCACACAAGATGCTCACCACGAGATTGAAGAAATCGTAGTCAGTGTTTCGCCTATTGGGCGGACCATCAAAGAGCTGGCACAACCTACCTCCGTGCTGGAAGGTGATGCGCTTGCCGTGAAGCGCTCAGCAAGTATTGGTGAAACACTGTCGGGCGAACTTGGCGTCAGTTCCAGTTACTTTGGGCCTGTCGCATCGCGCCCGGTGATTCGTGGCCAGTACGGTGAGCGTGTGCGGGTGCTGTCAAACTCTCTGGATGCCATGGATGCATCTGCACTGAGCAGTGACCACGCGGTAGCAGTGGAAGGTATTCTCGCTGACCGGATTGAAATCGTCCGCGGCCCGGCAACCTTGCTTTACGGTAGTGGCGCCGCTGGCGGTTTGGTGAACGTGGTAGACAACCGGATCATTGAAAGACCGCTTGAGGAACCCGTATCCGGTGCAGTCGCTTTGGGCACCGATTCGGCGACCGGCAGGCGTTCCGGTGCAGCGAAGGTGGCATTCGGCAACTCGGCAGTTGCCGCTCATCTCGACTACTACAGGCTGACGACCGACGACGTAAAGATTCCGGGCTTCGCTGAATCCGCGCTGTTTCGTGCACTCGAAGAGGAAGAGCACCACGACGAGGAAGAAGAGCATGACGACGAGCATGAACATGAGGAAGAAGAGGAAGCGTACGGCGTTGTCGACAATACCGACAGCGTAACCGAGGGCGGTGCGGCCGCTATCACGTTTACCGGCGACAACGGTTTTGTGGGCGTGTCCGTCAGCATGCGAGACAGTAACTATGGGATTCCCGGCCATGCACATGCGCATGAGCACGAGGAGGATCATGACGACGAGGATGAGGACCACGACGAAGAGCACGAAGATCACGAAGAGCACGCGGAATCAGTACGCGTCGATCTCGAGCAAACGCGCGTAGACGTCAAAGGCGAGTACGGCTTGTCCGGTCCCTTCAAGAAAGTCCGTTTCCGATTGGCCAAGAACGATTACACGCACATGGAGCTGGAAGGTTCCGAGATTGGCACAATATTCAATTCGGACGGGCTCGACGCACGATTCGAAGTTCAGCATGCAATCGGTGACCGCATCGACGGTGCATTCGGCCTGCAATACAAGAACGTGGACTTTGAGGCGCTGGGCGACGAGGCGTTCGTACCCCCAACGGATACGACGCAATTCAGTCTGTTCGTATTCGAAGAATACGCGCTCAATGATAACTGGACATTGCAAGGCAGTGCCCGCGTCGAGCGTCAAACTCTGAAGTCGCCGACCGCGGCAGACTACGAAGACGATGCATACGGTGTTTCGGTCGGCGCAATCTGGTCGCTGTCTGACGCGCTGACCTTGTCAGCAAATCTCGTGCACAGTGAACGGCATCCGAATGCCACCGAGCTCTACGCTGACGGCGCGCATCTGGCAGTCGGTCGCTTTGAGCGCGGATCGGTAACGCTGGGGAACGGCCAGTTGGACAAAGAGCTGTCGACCAATCTGGATCTGACGTTGCGCGCCAACTATGACCGTTTTGACTTTACGTTCACGACATTCATCAATGACGTTGAAGACTACATCCTGCTGACAGCGACGGGCCTGGAAGACGACGAACTGCCGGTATTCCACTACGGTCAGGAAGATGTGACGATCGTCGGTTTCGAGGCGGAACTGGGCGTTGAGCTCATGGACTCGGAACGAGGCCATCTTCACAGCCGGTTCTTCAGCGACTACGCCGAAGCAGAAGAGAAAGTCTCTGGCAATTACCTGACACGCATGCCGCCACTCCGTTTCGGGGCCGGCTTGCACTACTCACGGAACGAGTTGGGTGCCGCACTGAACGTTGTCTATCATGATGACCAGAACAAGTCGGCTCGCAATGAGCTGGCGACCGAAGGTTACACGATGGTCAACGCGGAGCTGTCTTATACCTTCAGCGAGCCGGATCTGTTCCTGTTCATCCGGGGTACCAATCTGACCGATGAAGAGGCGCGGCAGAACAGCTCACCGCTGAAAGACACGTTCCCACTGCCAGGGCGTTCGTTGCAACTGGGCCTGGTTTACAACTTCTGATCGCAAGCGTTGTGCGCGGTCTGCCATCCTCGTCGCTTGATCCCGACAAGGATGGCAGGCTGTATCAGCCCGGCAATAGCCCGATTCTGCCTGCGTTGGCAACGACCCGTAACCCCGTACGCGCCGTTCGCAATCACGTGATGACAGCGCTCGGGATGAACAGTACAGCCAGAGAATCGGCCTGGGGCTGTTCAGTGCCGATTGAGGCTTAAGTTGCGTGACTCCTGCGCAGCAAGGGACTTACCAGTCTGCGCCATGCTAATGCGAGCCCTGTGTACACGAGCAGGCAAGCGGCAAGCGATGCGAGTCCTGCGATCGTCTGGCCAACAAAGCCAAACTGCTCTCCTGTGTGCAGGAATCGCAGGATGTCCCACGCCTGATCACCGGGCGAATAGTCGTCGTGCCGTTTGACCTCTTTAACACCTGCGTTCCGGGTATCCAGTGTCAGCGCATAGGCAAACGGTGGCCGTCTTCCCAGGCTTCGATCAATGTAGAATCCCGCTTCTCCCCGGGTTTCACCGATTTCCATCCAGATCGAGTACCAATCGGTGGCGCCGTTGTTTTCCGCATGCGCTTTCGCTCGTACCAGTAGCTGCTCGTTCGAGACGCCGACGGGGTTGAGATCGTCATGCAAATCGTGCTCGGTATGTGCCTCGCGTACCGGAACCGACTCGCCGAATGCGGCGTAAAGCGCTGTGTTGGCCCACGGGAAATAGAAGATCGTTCCAGACACGCAAATAACAAACAATGGTACGAGCGCCCAGAACCCGAAGACGTGGTGCCAGTTATAGTCGCGCGCTTTGGCGTTGCGGACCTTGTTGTTGAAAAACAGTTTGGTTTTGAGGATAGGCCAGCGCCACACGCGCGGCAGCCAGAGATAGACACCGCTTACAATCATGAACAGAAACAGCAGATTGCTGTATGCCGTGATGGCCCTGGCCGCGTCGAAACCGCGGGTATCGTCCAGCGCGAACCAGCGGTGCATGCGCGTCACAAAATGAAAGAACTCCGCAACGGGTGCTTCGCCTTCGCGAATGACATTGCCGGTATACGGGTCGAGCAGGAAGGGTTGCGGCCCTGCCCAGACGATTACTGCGGCACCGGGGCGATTGACGAAACGAATTTCGAAGTGATGTTCGTCGGGATGAGATGCTTCAAAGTTCGCGACTATCGCATCGACCGACAGTGGTTCAGAATTGTCCGGAACGGGCACGTCATACTGCTGTTCGGCCCATTCTGTGATTTGCCTTTCGTAGGTCAGCAGCACACCGGTTGCTGACATCATCAGTACGACGAGTCCGGCCAGCACCCCGGTACCGAGGTGCGACCAGAAGACAAATGTACGCAAGCGCATGGTCAGGTGATACCCGCGACAGGCGAGTGATCAGAAGCCAGCGCTAAGAGTTAGCCTGATATCCCGGCCGGTTTCACGCAATCCGGCAACCGTTTCCCAACCTGGAATTGCTGAGTAGTCGCCAACGCTGGAGTGATCCCGGTAGGATTTGTCGAATACATTCTGCACGGCGAATGACAGGTACCAACTATCGCTTGAGGTTGGCTGCCAACGGGCGTAAACATCGTGGACGGTATAGCCAGGTTTATTGATCGTTTGCAGATCATCAATCCAGCCGATATCCATAGCGCGGTGCAAGACCTCAATATCGTCAAGGCCTGCGACCGCGATCGTATTCCAGCCCAGCTCCAGCCGGTCCGATGCTTCGACGTTAATGCCGACTGTCAGCGTGTCGCCGCGCGCGTTACCGATGCCGTTGTATTCGTAGCCTTCCACTGTATGACCGTTGATTTCCGATGTGGTCTTGCTATAGGCGAGATCGAAACGAACACGATCCAGCTGGTAGCCAAGACCAAGTTCAAAGCCATCGGCTTCATAAGACCCAGTATTTTCGTAGTACGTGGAATCTTCGGGCGCAACGCCGCCACCGATCTGGTCACTGATGACGTCGTCGATTTCACTTTGGAAGTAGACCGCTGAGGCGAACCACTGATCGTTGCGGTAGGTAAGTCCGATTTCAGTGTTCGTCACGTTTTCCGGTCGTAACGACGGATCGATTCTCAGCCGCCCCGGACGTTTCTCGAGCGTGAAGGCATCACCGATTTCCTTGCCGCGCATGGCCTCAGCGTAGCCTATGCTGAAGGTCAGCTCGGATGTCAGGTCATAGTCCAGCCCGATGTTGCCGGACCAACCGTTTGAACCGGTTGATTCGTCATACGTCAGTTGCTCGAAATCGTAGTCGTCATAACGCATGCCGAAGCTAAGCAGTAACTTGTCGGTGGCCTGAAAGTGATCCTGGATGTAGGCCGCTGTAGCGGTTCCTTCTTCCCTGAATGAACAGGTGTTGGCATCCCATGCCCATGCGGCACAGATCGCCGCGCCATCCAGATAGGAACTGACAACTTCATCATTGCGCTGTTCGATGCCGTAAGTAACGCTGTGATTGCCCAGACGAGACGTGTTGCGAATATCAAAGCCGGTGGTCTCGATATCGGCCCCGTATCGTCCCCAACGGCCTGTGACGTTCTGGACAAAGTCTGATTGGGTTGAATAGAGCGTCGTTTCAATATTGACGGCATCACTGGCGTCGATCCGGTAATTGGCAACAACCGTTTCGCGTTCTCCGGTACCCGGATAGATTGGGTCGCCCTCGAGTGTCGGCCAGTTGGGACGTTGGCCGAATTCGCCTTCTTCGTCGCGCAATTCATAACTCAGGGAAAGGTACTGCTTGTCACCAATGGCGCCACTAAGCTTTAAGAAGCCCAGTTTTTGTTCGGCGGAGGTGGCAAGCAATTCGTTGCCGTCGCCGTCGTCCATGTTTTCGCGGTTGACGTATACGTACGATCCCAGCAGGCCCCAGTTATCAGAGAGCCGGCCGTAAGCGGTCGCGCTGTAGCGTTGCCCGTCGTTGCTAAAGACACCCACGCGTGCCAGCCCGCCGAAGTTATCGCCTTCGTCGAGCAAGTCGTTCGCATCCTTGGTCAGAAAACGGATGGAACCACCAATAGCACCGAATCCTGAGGTGGCCTCTCCGGCACCTGACTGTACCGAGACTTGTTTCAATAGCTCGGGTTCGATTTTGACCCGGCCAATATGGTGAAACAGCGTGCCGGTCTGTGGTGCGCCATCGACCGTTACGTTCAGCAGCGTGTCTTCCATGCCCCGAACGTAAATTTTCTGGGCGATTCCAAGCGAGCCACCAACTGAAACGGACGGCACATGCCGAAACAGGTCCTGCAGGTCGTTGACCTGGTAGCGCTCAATCTCAGCCGCTGTAACGTCAACATTGGTGATTCGTCCTACAACGGTAATCTGTTCGATTTCTTCGCTGTCAGTCTGGGCGGAGACGATAGGAGACGAGACGAGCAGCGCGATGGCTGTGGTGCTGGACAGGAATCGGAGCGAAATGGCCTGTAGATTCATTCAATTTACCTTGATTTTTCCGGCAGTTATTTTGCGAATGATTCTTATTTGCATTCAAGCAAATGTCAATAGGGCAAAGCGGGAAATTCCGTCGTGGCCATCAGAACCCGCAATTCGTTGGCGATCTATTGCTGTTTGAGTAGCTCCGGAACTGTTGTCGTGTGCAACGCAGAGGGCTGACGGCATGCACAACCGTGCACACAGTGGGCACAGTAGATACTGGAAGGCGGCGCAGACACTGGTTCAGCCAGTGATCAACGGGAGCGGGCAGAGAGGCGTGCTGCTTATCTTGAGAGCGTGCCATACAGTCATTTCACCTGACTGCTGTGTCCCCTGTTGTCAGCAACTTCGAGCCAGGGCGAGAGCGTGGTGCGGTTGCGATTTCTCTCCGATCATCCTGAATCACAGGTCAGCAATCTGAGCTTTCGGCGACGCCCGCTCCGAGGTTCCTGCCCGAGGCTGTGCTTGAACGTTGGAAAATTGTCCAGACCGGGAAATCCCCGGTCGTACTGCGCCAGTCCGGCTGTTGGGGGTGATATAGGTTCGCGACTCACTTTGAGACTCGTTTCATCGCATTTGACACCACGATAAGGGTAATATGGCGCCGCCGTCTGCCGCTGGCTGTCATTCGCGAGCTATCTCATTTCGGCAGTAATCGTCGGGCATCGTGTGCCTGACATTAATGGCAAAAATCACCGTCTTTTTACCTACCGCTGAGTGACCGAGCCCTTTCGCGCTCGGCTTCGTGCGGTATTGCTAGCAAATCTACTATTGGGTTTTTTATGTTTGAGAAAATGAAACAAGATTGGCTTTCCAATATACGGGGAGACTTACTTGCCGGCACTGTCGTTGCATTGGCACTGATCCCTGAAGCCATCGCGTTTTCTATTATCGCTGGAGTTGACCCAAAAGTTGGCCTCTACGCCTCCTTCTGTATCGCCGTCATCATTTCAGTCGTGGGCGGCCGGCCGGGTATGATTTCTGCGGCCACCGGCGCTATGGCGCTGCTCATGGTCACACTGGTCAAAGATCATGGGCTGCAATACCTGCTGGCAGCGACCTTGTTAACCGGTGTCTTTCAGATTCTTGCCGGGTATCTGAAGCTGGGTAGTTTGATGCGTTTTGTTTCTCGCTCCGTTGTCACGGGCTTTGTAAACGCACTGGCCATACTTATTTTTATGGCGCAATTGCCTGAGCTGACGAACGTGACCTGGCACGTCTATGCAATGACAGCGGCAGGGCTGGCAATTATTTATCTGTTTCCGTACTTACCGGTTATCGGCAAAACCATTCCATCGCCCCTGGTATGCATTGTTGCGATAACTGTCGTGGTCGTAACGCTGGGTATTGATATTCGAACAGTGGGCGACATGGGGCAACTGCCTGATACGTTACCGATCTTCCTGTGGCCTGAAGTGCCGCTGAATTTCGAAACCCTGATGCTGATCCTGCCATATTCAATTGGTTTGGCAGTGGTTGGTTTACTGGAGTCGATGATGACGGCAACGATCGTTGACGATTTAACCGACACCACCAGTGACAAGAATCGCGAATGCAAAGGCCAGGGCATTGCAAACATTGGCGCCGGCTTGTTTGGTGGCATGGCCGGTTGCGCCATGATTGGTCAATCAATCATCAACGTTAAGTCCGGTGGGCGCGGCCGATTATCGACTTTCACGGCCGGCTTGTTCCTGATCATACTGGTCGTGTTTCTGGACGAGTGGCTCAAGCTGATACCGATGGCTGCGCTGGTTGCCGTCATGATCATGGTTTCAATAGGCACGTTCTCCTGGGGTTCGATTAAAGACCTGAAGAAAAACCCGCGTTCAAGCAGTATCGTTATGATCTCAACCGTTATCGTAGTGGTCGCAACACACAACCTGGCGATGGGTGTCTTGGTTGGCGTACTGCTCGCGACCCTGTTCTTTGCCAATAAAATCGGCCGGTTCATGGTCGTTAAATCGGATCAGTCCAATGATGAAGTGCATGTCTACGAAGTCATCGGCCAGGTGTTTTTTGCGTCCTCAGAACAATTCATCGAGTCATTCGAGTTTAAGAATGCGGTCAATAAAGTGGTAATTGACCTGACCCATGCGCACTTCTGGGACATTACGGCAGTCGCTTCGCTCGATAAGGTCGTGATCAAATTCAGACGAGACGGTGCGGAAGTGGAGGTCATCGGGATGAGTGAGGCGACAGAAACTATTGTCGATAAGTTCGGTGCCCACAACGACCCCATTGCCGTCGAAAAACTGTTGGCTGGCCATTAAGGAAAAAAACATGACAAAGATTATTACCTGTATAGATGGCTCAGCTTACTCCGACGATGTTTGCAATGCGGGAATCTGGGCGGCACAAAAACTGGACAAGACCCTCTTGTTCCTGCACGCAATCGAAAAGCGCAACACAGCTGCAGCGGAGGACTTGAGCGGCTCTATCGGCCTTGGTGCCCGCTCGGCATTGCTCAAGGAGCTGGCTGCACTCGACGAGGAGAGGGGCAAACTCGCACTTCGGGTTGGCCAGGAGTTGTTGCATCACGCTTGTGAAATCGCGCAACAGAAGGGGTGTGAACGCATTGAGAAAACCCAGCGACATGGCGGTATCGTAGAGGCGATTTGTGACCTTGAAGCAGAGGCGCGTCTGGTCGTCGTTGGCCGCTCAGGAGAAAGTCACAGCCATGACTTCAAGGCGCTCGGCTCCCACATCGAACAGATTATTCGGCAAGTTCATGCGCCGGTTCTTATTGCCAACAAGGGCTTCGCGGAACCGAGTAACTTTGTACTCGCCTATGACGGAAGAGAAACGGCGGATAAAGCGGTCCAACGGATAATCGACGGCGGCTTACTGCACAATCTGACTTGCCATCTTGTTTCTGTGAAGAACGGTAAGCCTGACTTGCTGGATAAGTTCAAGAAGACAGAGTCAATGTTGTTAGAAAGTGGTTTTGAGGTGAAGACCAGCTTGCTGGACGGCAATATTTTCAGTTCGTTAATGGATTACAAATCCAAGAATGATGTGGACATGCTGGTCATGGGAGCCTTTTCCCGATCAAAGATTGCCCAGGTTTTTCTGGGCAGCAATACGATGAAGATGTTAGAGAACACGCATTTGCCGCTGGTAATCTTGCGGTGATGTTTTTCATGCGTGTGCCGGTCTTGAATGCCGTAGCAATAGCATAATGTGACCTTTTCGGGTAGGAAACGCTTTGTCGTCACCGATGCGCAACTGCGTGCAAATTTTCGCACTGAGCCGCTGTAGCCATTCAAGAATGCGGCGCGCCATGGTGGATACATACGTCAGCACACGCATTCACACACTCCCGGACAGATCGTCGTGACTATTCCTGGGTCACGCTCGTGGCGCTATGCCACTAGTAATTGTGCAGACACGCAATAACATAGTCACCGTTGTTTGCTTCTTCGACAGACCCGAGTATAAGTTCTCGGTCTTCGGGACTGACCTTTCCGTCCGGGTCTGGTCATAACTCATTTACGCCTGCAGGATCTCTTGTTGTCGATGCAAGCTCGTTGATCTTGCTGCTGACGGCTGCTACGAGCGCGACTCTCGGGTCATTACTCAAGTAACCGGGCGCCGTCACTTCCGCGATACTGGCGCGAGTGCCTTCGTAGGTGAAAACGGCCGCGGCAACGGCATCGTGGGTTGTAACGACTCCGTCGGAACTCAATTTCAATGCATGGCTATTGCGAAAGGCAAGCATATCGCAGCCCATGGCTCTCCGGCAGTCGAGTGCCGCTGATTCTGCGGCGTGCAGGAATTCATTCTCGCGAGTTCCCTCGTAATTCAAGCTGGCGAGGGTGCGATAACTGCGTTGAACTTCGATAGCGGCACGATCGCACATGCAAGTTGGCGAACGCCGGTAGCGTCATTCTTTGCGGCAAACAGGCAGGCGTATTTGCGACGGATACTTGCGGCAACACCAGATTCGGTTGCGGGCGACTCTTGCTGACGTGGCATTTCCTACGGGTTCAGCGGTGTTCGGGTTGATGTCGAAGTGCGGGTAGTTACTGCTGGATATATCGATGCGCAGACAGTGTCCTTTCCGAAACAAATTGCTGGTGGCGAACGGTTCGATACAGATTTTGTACACTTCACCCGCCTGCATGAAGCTCTCGCGGTCCCAGCCGTCGCGATATCGCATGCGGAAAATGCCGTCAGTAATATTCATGGCATAGCCGTCGGGATAGTCATCGCTTGGCGGATAGCAATCTATGAGCTTGACGGTAAAGTCTGTGTCCGGACAGTCCGATGATACCCACAATTCGGCCTGCAGCTGGCCAGTCACAACCAGGTCTTCCTCAAGCACGGGAGTCTGAAATACCAAAACATCGGCTCTCGCGGACAATGGGCTGCCGTCCACCTGATCAGCATACGTAAATATCGATTCGCTGACGCGCTGGTCAAACGCGCCATCCAGCATAACCGGTTGGCCAGAGGTTAGTGCACCGCCGATGGTAGGTACCGGATCGGCGGGGTCGTAGCGATACTCCACGCAAACGTCGTCTTCGGTTGGTGACGCGACATTCATGCTGCCATCGTGATGCAGGTAGTACGATTCCAACTTCACTTCACGCGGTGGCCAACTTGCCGATTGACGCCAGTGTCCGCCATGCGCCATACAGCCGGAGGGTAGACGTTGACCGTTACCACCGCCCATCTGGAAATAACGAACGCCAGCAGTCAGAGCATCACCCGTATTCGGATCGTCGCGCAAGTATTGATCGAACCAGTCAAGGCGTAGCTGCCGATAGTTGTCGGCGATATTGCCGTCAAGGAGCGAGTCGCTACCAAAGTCCACATTGCCCGCATAGCTCACGGACCGACCACCGTGGGTCCACGGTCCCATCAGCAAAGATACGGGCGATTGTTTACGTGTCGACAACTCGGTGTAGTTGCGAGTACAACTTAGCACGTACGGGTCGTACCAGCTGCCGACGATTGCGATGGGAATATCGGGGAACTGGTCGTAGTAGCCTTCGGCGTACAGCCCGGGTTGTCGCCAGTAGTCGCTAAAGGTACCTGCCTGCCACTGCTCGAACAGGTACTCCTCGTATTCCGGCGCCGCAGCCAGTGGTGAGTGGCCTGAGTGCCACGGCATGTTCCGGAACCATTGGCGAATATCGGTTTCACGCAATGCCTGCTCTCGCGCCGGATCGTCCTTGGTGGCGGGGCTCAGTAAGGCATGTTTGTAAGCCCACGTGGCTTGCTTCAGTTCAAAGGCACCGCCGCGCCGGATGCCACCATGATAGGCACTGGAAAACCCGCCCGAGTCAAGAAACATGGTGGCCAGGCCGGGCGGGTTGAGACAGGCCATAGCGCTCTGTACATGCGCGCCGTAGGACACGCCCATGGTGCCAATTCTGCCGTTGCACCACGGTTGTTCGACCAGCCAGGCGAGCGTGTCATAGCCATCTTCGGCCTCATGCACGTATTTTTTGAAGTCACCCTGCGAATCATAGCGGCCGCGGCAATCCTGCATGACGACAACGTAACCCTGGTGTGCAAACCAGGTCGCAACATCCGGTCGGGTCGCCGATTCTTCAATAGTATGACTGCGCTCGGAGCGACTGACGCAGGTCTTGCCGTACGGTGTGCGTTCCATAATCACTGGCAGCGGCTGCTCCAGCGACTGACCATTCAGAGCCGGCGAATAGATATCCGTTGCCAGACAGACGCCATCGCGCATTGGCAGCATGACATTGTGCTGCACCGATACCTGTGTATAGAGCCGGTGTTCGTCTGACACGTTTAATACCCGATCTGAACCGCAATTCCAAGCAGGACGATGGCTGTGGCAATGCAGACAAGCCATAACCAGAACACAAATCGGGCCCAGTCGAGCCAACTGACTTTCGCCGTCGCGAGATAGGCAAGCAAGGTTCCGGATGTTGGCGTCAGAATGTTCGTGATTCCGTTGCCGAATAGAAATGTCAGTACGGTTGTTTGCGGCGCGACGCCAGACAGTTGCCCGAGTGGACCGAGAATCGGCATGCTTATCGCCGCTTGCCCGGACGTTGATGGAATTACGAAATCAACCAGCAGTTGAGAGACGAACATGCCAACTGCGGAGACCAGAGGACCGTGATCGCCGATCATGCGGGTTAGCCCGTGCACGATGGAGTCCAGTACCTGGCCTTCTTCGAGCGTAATTGCCACGGCTGAGGCTACGCCGATCAACATGCACGCCATCAGAATCTTCTTCATACCGCCGACAAAGGCTTCAGCGGCTTCGCTCGCACCGATACCACCGATCATGGCGAGTACCGCACTCAATGCGATGTAGTAGGCGGACAGTTCATGGTGCTGCCATTGCCATTGATTGGAACCGTAAACGAGGAACGCGACGCCGCTGGCCAGCGCCAGCAATACCAGTTTGTGACGCAATGGAAGGGTGTGCGGGTGAAACTCGGCGACCTGTGTCTGGCCCGTGTCTTCCTGTCGAATCTTCAGCAACACAAACACTATGCCGATGAACAGAAAGACGAAATAGCAGACGAGTCGAAATCCGGCACCACTGAATATTTGCAAACCGACGAGCGGTTGCGCGATGGTCAGTGGCACCGGGTTGCTAACTGAAGCGATATAGCCAGCCTTAACTGCAACTGTAACGATCGCAAGCCCGATCAGGTTCGACATACCCAATCGATTCGCCATCATGACCATCAGCGGTATCACCAGTAGGTATTCGGATGCGAGCCCGAGAAACGTGCTGCCCGCGGAGAATACGACCATCAGAATTGGCGCGAGGACGTAGAGATTGCCGCGCACGCTCGACAACAGCTTTTCGAGCCCGGCATCGATGGCACCGGTGTGGGTCAGAATACCGAACATGCCGCCGATGATCAGCACCATGAAGATCAGGCCGGCCATGCGTTGCAGACCCTGCGGAATGCTCAGCAGGGCGCCGGCGATGCTTACCGGTTTTACAGTATTGTCGGCTTCCGCCGAGTCGACTCTGAACAGGTTGGTCACGGACCGGTCTTTCTCAAGCGTCTGGTAGCTGCCGGGAACGACCAGTTTGCCGTCACGGACATAGGATCCGGAGTCGAGGATGTAGGTCAGCGCAGTGGCCAGAGCGAGTATCCCGAGCAAGACTATGACCGGGTGCGCGTGCCGTACTTTCACGTCTTTGTTCATAGTCATTTTGTGAATCGCGTACTAATAGGTCGCATTTCTTCCTCGCCGGAAACGGGTGGCAAACGGATAATCAGCATCCGGCTCTGTGGCGGAACCGGATGCTGCAGGCTTGACCGCTAGTTTATCGTCGAGGTCAGGCGCAGGTAGATAAATGTGCCCTGGGGATTGAAGCTCTGGATATCAAAGTTGATGTTGCTGTTGACCAGTGAGATTGGCGGGTCCTGATCGAACAGATTATCGATGCCGAGTGTCAGACGGGTGTCGTACTTGTTGAACTGATAACCGGCCTGAATGTCGTGGTAGAACGCGGAATCAACCTTGCCCTGATCCGAGTCCTCACGGGTGCCGTGAATGTAGCGACCGCTCCAGCTTAAGTCCCAGGCATCGCGCAGCCACTCGACCGTCGCATTGGTACGAACGCGGGCGTAGTTTTCGCGGAACAGTTGTTCGCCGGCGAGATTGTCTACGTTGAGCGAGCCGTCCGGGTTGCGAATGGTCAATACGTACTCGTCAAGGTAGGCCAGGTCGAGTTTGTAGGTGAAGCTGCCTACGCGAGTGTCAGGCATTTCATAACGGGCGCTGAAGTCCACGCCGCTGACCTGGGTGCCGCCGATGTTCACGCCACCGTCGATCACGTTGAGGATTTCGCCGTTAGCGGGATCGCGGCTAATCAGATTGCAATAGCGATCAAAGCTGGCGCACTCATTAAGTATACGTTGCGTACCGAGCGAGGTGATCGTGTCGGTGATGTCAATGTCGTACCAGTCCAGTGCAAAGTTCAGGTTCTCATTCCACGCAGGCTGGTAAACAACACCAATCGTCATGGACTCGGACTCTTCCGGTTGCAGCAGTGCGTTCGCACCAACTGTTGCGGTGACGGCGTTGGTGTTTTGTACGTAGCTGCCGTTGGCCGGCACACCTTGTGCCGTACAGTTGGCTACCACGGTCGCCGATGCGCCGGAGTTCAGCAGGTCAGAGCAAGGGTCCATGGCAGGCAGGTTGGTGGAACGTGCGCCGGCATAAAGTTCGCTGATTGACGGTGCCCGGAAACCTTCGGCAAATGTAGCACGCAGGTGTAACGAGTCAGTGGGGCGGTACGAGAGTCCCAACTTGCCATTAACAGTGTCTCCGAAACTGCTGTAATCCGAGTAACGGGCCGCGAGATCAAGTTCCAGGGCATCGAACAGGGGTACGCTAAACTCTACGTACATTTCGTCGAGTTCGTACTGACCATTGGTGCCGATACGCGGTGCACTGCTGGTTGAGCGACCGTCAGCCGGATCGAAGTTGGTCGGCGGCGCATTCACTTCACCATCGGGAGTGTCGTAAGCGCGTTCACGCCGATGTTCGAAACCCGCCGCGAAGCCTACGGGTCCCGCTGGCATCTCAAACAGATCGCCAGTGATGTTAAAGGTGAAGTCATCCTGACTCGTGCCGTTACGATCTTTGGCGTTGACACGTACGTACTCGAGCATCGCGGGCGTCATCTGACTTGCAGTACCGAAGATGTTAAACGGTACGCATCCCTGCGCGGCAGCACAGCGATCGTTGGGACCCAATGCAACGGCAAGTCTGTCCACATTGATCTGGTTGTGGGATATGAAGGTTGCATCGTTCTCAGAGTAGGTATAGCCAACATCCCAGTGCCAGTCTGCGAAGGCTTCACCTTCCAGGGCAAAGCCGACACGGAAGGTGTCGACTTCCTGCTCATTGACGCGCTGGCCCATCGCCGCCAGTACGCGATTGATTTCGAAGTTTGCGCCTGACAACTCAGCGCCAAAAGGGTTGTACGGGTGATCGGCGGGAATAATCATGCCGTCACCACCGCGGATACGCGGAGCAACTTCAGAAAACAGCTGATCCGATTTGCGCTTGTTGTACATCGCATGTGCAACAGCAGTGATCGAGTCAGTGAGGTCATAGCGGCCTTGTGCATAAAGGTTGGCGAGCTTGCGCGGACCCACCAGGTAGTTGTGGTGAAAGCCGTTGTAGAGATCGTCAGGGCTGGAGAACAGGCGGAAGTCGCTCGGATCGCTGCCGTCGGCACCGTCAATCAATGTGTAGCGCTGCGAGTCGGAAGGGCCGAGCCGGTAACGACCCTGCGCGGTTGTCGTGCTCAGAGTATTCAGCGGTACGGCTGAGAAGCTTCGGTCTTCGGTGTAAATCGGATCGCCTTCCACGAAACTGACGTTGACGAAAGATGATGAACGGTCATTGCTTGAGCCAAGGGTCAGGCTGACGTTCTTGGTCTGGCCATCACCCTCACTGGTGGCGCCGGTGTACAGCTTGACCTGCAAACCATCGACGTTCTTGCGAGTGATGATATTGACGACGCCGGAAATGGCGTCGGAGCCGTAAATGGCAGAGGCGCCGTCCTTCAAGACTTCGATTCGCTCAACGGCTGCCAGCGGAATCGTGTTGAGATCGACGAAATCACGGAAGCCGCGTGTGCCAGCTCCGCTAACCCAGCGTCGGCCATCGACGAGTACCAGCACGCGGTTACTACCGAGGTTCCGCAGGTTGATACTGCTGGTTCCGTGGGCCGTACCGGCGCTGCTGTTCTGGTTCAGACTCGCGCCCGCAATCGGCATCTCCTGCAACAGATCGCCAATGGCGGAAAGACCGCTGCGGTCGATGTCATTGGAGTCCATAACTGCGATCGGGCTGGCACTGTCAAAAGTATCGCGCCGGATGCGCGAGCCGGTTACCTGTATTTCTTCAATAGCCGGTTCTTCCTGCGCGATTGCGGCCCCCGCCGGAATCAAAGCTGCCGCCGCGACGCTGGCAGTTGCCAATAAGGCAACACAAAATCGATCGAAGAAGTCCCCACTCATCCTGCTATCCCCTATTTAAAAAGTTGGACCACGCGCGTTCTGTGATCGTGGCCGACTGTTGATTTCGGCGGAGTCTACAAAGGGGTTGCAGGCTATACAATCTGATGCAATTTGCTGATCCCGTGATAACATTCTGTCATGCCTGTTCAGCTCTCCACAACGAACCTGAAAAGCCTGATCTGCTTTCGCACGATAATTAATTCAGGTTCAGCAACGGCCGCCGCCAGCGAGCTTGGGTTGACCCAGCCCGGAGTCAGCCGATTGCTGGCCCAGCTCGAAAAACAGATCGGCTTCCATTTGTTCGAGCGCAGCAAAGGCCGCTTGATTCCGACTCAGGAGGCGTTGTTCCTGTACAAGGAAGTAGACATCGCGTTGCAAAGTATCGAACGGGTGGAGCAACTGGCGAAGAATCTGCATGACGCAGATTTCGGTGAACTCAAAATCGTTGCCCCGCCAAGTTTCGCCGAGTTATTTCTCTCGCAGGTCGTTAGCGAGTTTCTGCAGAAGCATCCGAACGTGCGTATCAGTCTCGATTCGCACAGTGCTGAATCCGCCAAGGAGATGGTCGCTTTACGTGCCGTGGATTGCGGCTTTGCCAAGATGCCGATGGACCATCCTGCGCTGGATTGCATACCTCTGGTGCGGGCGAACACGATTTGCGTCATGCCGCCAAAGCACCGACTGGCGGCGAAAATAACGCTCAGTGTTGCCAACCTCGATAACGAACCTCTGGTTATGCTGGCCAAGGGCCGGCCTTCACGGCTGTTGATCGATGACGCCTTTCGCGCGGCGGGTGTGCGCATGAATGTGCGCGTCGAGACACACACGGTCGGGTCAGCATGTGCGCTCGCCAGCAATGGTACTGGCATTGCTCTGGTCAATGAGATGTTGGCCACCGGCTATGCCGGTAGAGATCTCATCCTGCGTAAATTGAAGCCGAGTATTTTCCACGAGTACGCTTTAATACGCCCAACTGATGCGGCGATGACCCGGGTCATGCAAAAGTTTTTCGAGTACTGCCAGGCGTTTTTCAAAAAGCAGCAGGAATCGTACAAAATTCCCGCCTAGCGTCAGAATGGCTTCTGCAGGCTTCTGCAGGCTTCTGTACCCGTTCGAACATCCATGTCGTTGGCCGGATTCATGGCCCTGGAATTTAATAGGCATTTCGTATCCGGCACTCATTTGGCGGGTGATAAACCGGGCATAATTTGTCAGTCGTGCGTAAAGCCTAGTTACCTGTCATAGCACTGCAAAGTGGATCAACGCCCAGGCCGACCGCGGTCATCTGTGCGTTCAATGCAGTCTCCCCAAGAATGACGGCAAAGGCGACTTCGCTTTGCAAGACGCCGGCCGCGGACAAGAAGCCCAGCGTTTGTGATGTGGCGGCGGCACCCAGTTTCATGCCGCCCGCGGCGAGCAGGGTGTTGCCCGCGAGACAGCAGGCCAGCATGGATGGATTGTTCGCATAGGCGTCTTCGCAAGCATCCGCCCCATAGGCAAAAAAACCAACGGTCAAAACGCCGCACACGACTTTGGTGACTCCGCCTACAGTCAGCGTTTCAGCCGCCGCCTGGCCGCCGTACGTACCCATCCCCAGCGTTTGTCCGGTTTGTGCATTCACGCGCCACCAGCGCGGTTGCGTTTCGAACGCCGACATTACCAGGGTGCCGGAATGCTGCAGGTCTGCCGTCATCCTATCGCTGCTGGTGAGCGGCACTCCGTTCCGCTGTGCCCAACCATCGATTCCTGCAGCGTCGGAGATGGTTTGTGACAACGGGCTGTTCATCCATGTGTCTCCACCGCCTACGCCAGCCAGGTATTCTTCCGCCAGCGTCTCGCGCACGCCCTGACGCAGGTTGTTCTGCGGCGCAATCTCTACGGCGTCGCCCTTCAGCTGCAAGGCCATAGTGCCGTTGTGCACTATGTCCACGATCTGCAGCATGCGCGCATTCTTATCGTGGTTGGTCTCCAACCGCGTCATCACAACCAGTGGCGACTGGCGTGTAACCATTGCGGTGGCCGTGGGTTGAGGTTCGAGTAACGCGCCCATCGTTCGAATGTCTTGCCATGCAAGCTGCTCGTAATCGCGTTCGAAAGCGGAGTGTGCTGGGACTTCTTCCTTCTGCATGTCGCCCTGACTCAATGCGGCGACGTAAGGCACTCGCGTGATGAAGCTGGCGTTGGAGAGGAGCACAGAGCGCAGGTCACGCGCGCCGTTTTCGCGCCCGGTGCCCACATCAATTACGGCGCTGGTGAGCAGTTCCCGGGTTGGATCATCCGGCATCGTTTGTCGGAAATCCACGACTCTGCGTCGTTCTGTGCGGGTTTCACCGCCGGGTGCCGTGTGCGTGATTATCATGGTCACGCCGGTCAAGCGGGGGCTGGCATCGTCTGTGCCGCTGGCGCTGTTGATGCCATCCAATGCAGAACCCAGCTTGCCGGCGACTGTCGCAAATATCGCCGGCCCTGCAGCCGCATCCTCGGCCGCTGCCGTCATGCCCATCAGGGTAAAGGCCTTGGCGCCGGGAGCGAGATTGCCATTGATGACAGGAATGAAATAGCCGGCTTGCTGGCCATCCGGCGAGGGTGCCTGATTCGGGCCGATTTCAATCACGGTCTGTTGGGTGGCAAAACTGGCCACCGTGCCACGGTAGGGCTCGATGATGGACTCCGAACTGTAGGCGTTGTTACTGCGTCGTTCGATTTCCAGTTCGATAGTCAGGTAGTGGACCCATTCCTCCGGTGCTTCTGTTTTCGCATAGGCGACAGCTTTGACGGCTGGTGCAGCTTGCTCGCCGAACGCGGGATGCACGGCTTTCCATGGCTCGTTTGGCGAGTCTCTGTATTCGACCCATGCGTAGGATTTCGACAACGCAGCCAGCAACTCGTCGGCGCTGGCGGAGTTGGCTACTGGTACGCCCTGTTTTGCCATCGTCTGCAGAATGTTCTCACTGACGCTGCCGATGCGCCGTTCGAAAGTAGCGGCATTCGCTCGACTGCTCGCGTTTGAGTCTTCCTTTCTTGCTTCTTCAAGTGCGTCTGCGGGGAGAACGTCAGCGAAAGTGCGCTCGACAGTTGCCGGCTCTAGCGGGGTCTGAAAGGGTTCACGGGGTTCGAACGCAAGCCGCAGAAGTCGCTCGGCTTCCTGTTTCGTTAACGGTCCCTGCACGACTCTGGCATCGCCGCCCATCGTGTTGATCAGCGATACCAGCAACCCCGCCTGATCCCAGGCCGAACCGGCGCCTGCAGACAATGTGCCATCGGGGCCGCGCATAATTCCGTGATAAGGGTCGAACGCCACGTTGCGGGAGACGTAGTCAGCGGCAGCGTCGAGTTCGTAATCAAGCTGGTCCGCGAGCCCTTCGATTTCGTAGAGCTCGCTGGGAATGGTGTCGGCCAGCTCGCGGTATTGCTCGGCGATTCTCGCCGCTCTGTCGCGATGCTCTTTGGGCGCCATGTACTGGTCGGTTGCCGCGAGTGCCGTTGTTGCGAGCACGCAGCACAGTACTGCAGATGAGATGAACGTACTACCTGCTACTGCAAAAGAGAAAGGGTGTTTCGTATTCAGCTGGCGGTTGGTATTTGTCGAAGTTTTAAAGTTCATCTTATCCGCACCCTCCTAGGCTTCACTAATTGGTATGGCCAGTCTATATGGCGACCGGTACTGCGGATATTGTAGTGTAAACGTTACCCGGTGAAGAATACGACACTGGTATTAGATGCTTTGTCAATTGAGCCGGGCGCGTATGAGCAGTGCGCTGTTGGCATTTGGTTGTTTCACTAATTTCAGCTAGGACAACGCCAACTTCCTAGGGTTTATCAGGTTTCGTCAGCTGCGGATAGTCGATACCCAGCTGTTCCAGGTAGGTGTTATAACGCTCGGGATCATAGTAAAGCGGTTCAAGTTGGTCGCGATACTTTGCCATAATAGCCGCGTTTTTTTCGATCGGTGGCGCATCGTTCGGGCTAACGAACGACTGATAGACTTCCTCGGCCGTTTGCTCATCACGAAAGTAGGCCCACGCTTCGCTTATCAGTTCGGGCTTTTGCATGAGATCAAGCAGAGTTGCCGCCATGACTTTCGCGCCAGCTGTCGCACCTTTGTGAGCAATCGGTGTTGCCATCGCCATGGAACTCGACCAATGGTGATATTGTAAGCCGGCTACATTCGACGGGAATAGAAGCTTTACAGTTGGAAGACTCCAGGAAACGTCACCGATATCATCCGAACCACCAGGCTTAGGTTCCTCACGAGGGGTTCGGATGCCTCGGAGCTCGGTAGCTAGGCCGGTAATGCTATCGGCCTCCATAAGTTCCTGCAGTGCACGTGCAAATGTTTGATCATCCTCAGTCCATTCGGGCAAACCGACGGCCTGTATGTTCAGGTCCATCGCTTCGGCAATGGGACGGTTAAAGTGTCGTGGATATGCTGCGCCGACGATACGTCGGCTGACCGTTGTATCCGTCATCATTGCAGCACCCTCGGCAATGCGTTGCAAAGTGGCAAAGTTCTCGCGGATTTTTTCCGCCGTTATCTCGCGAACGAAATACCAGACTTTAGCTTGCGATGGCACAACGTTTGGTTGGTCACCGCCATCGACGATGACATAGTGCGATCGGCCGTACGGGTGCATGTGTTCACGGCGAAAATTCCAACCGATATTGGTTAGCTCAACGGCGTCCAGTGCGCTGCGTCCAAGCCATGGGTCGACTGCGGAGTGTGCGGCTATGCCATCAAACGTATATTCAACTGACACCAGGCCGGTGCCAGTCGTTTCTCCCCAGTCCGTGCCCATGTTGTTCGAGACGTGTGAAAACAGGACCGCGTCGATGTCCTTGAAGCGACCATCCCGAGCAAACCACGCTTTTGAACCTAGCAGCTCTTCCGCGATGCCGGGCCACAGAACTATTGTTCCAGACATGCCTTCGCGTTCCATTAGCTCCTTAACCGCAATGGCGGCGGTGATGTTGACGGCCTGACCCGAATTGTGGCCCTCGCCATGCCCGGGCGCTCCTTCGATCATCGGTTCTCGGTAAGCAACTCCTGGTAGTTGGGAAGATTTCGGAATGCCGTCGACATCCGAGCCGAGCGCGATTACAGGGCTGCCGTTGCCCCACGTTGCCCACCATGCGCTTGGGATGCCGGATATATTGGTCTCAATCGTAAAGCCGTTGTCTTCGAGGATCTCTGTCAGGTATCGCTGTGTCTCAAATTCCTGAAAGCCGAGTTCGGAGAATGAGAACAGGCTGTCAACGATTTCCTGAGTTAGTTTCGCTTTGGCGTCGATGCGCTTGGCCGCTTCGGATTTCAGTCCGTCGAGTACGGGGGGCGGCGAGGGTGCGTCATCGTTTCGAGCGGCAGTTTCCACAATGGTGGTTCGTGAGTCGGGTTTCTCTGTGGAAACAGTTATTGCAGTTTCAGTAGATTCTTGTTGATCATCCGATGAGCAGGCCGGGGCCAGTGCGACTAGAAACAGGTATAACATTACGCGTGTCATTTTTTCCCTCTATTCACTGGTTCGAAAATACCGAAACTAGCGCGATGGCATCCGTCTGGGTGTTGCAGTTCAGGTATTGTTTTATTGAATGACTTTCAGCACTTTCAACTTTTCGATACGGGTAGCACTGTACCCAAGTTCCACAAGCACGGCGTCTGTATCTTCTCCCAAAGAAGGTGCTGCTTCCGGAGAAAAGCCAGAATCTATATGCACAGGAGGCTTGACGGCACGGAGTGACGCACCGCTTTTCGTCGCGTAGTTCAGAATTCGACCCGTAGAGGTTACGAAATCATTACTCAAGGCCTCATCAACTGAAAGCAATGGAGCGGCGGGCACGTCTCTACCGAAGATCTCAATCCATTCCTCAGTTCTTTGAGTGCTTAGAGCCTCATCCAATACTTGCGTCAGTTCATCACGATTTTCAAGTCTGGCCGAAAAATCGCAGAATTTGTCATTGCTCGCGAGGTCTTGGCGGTTGATTAAGCGGCAAAGATTCAACCAGAATTTATCTTTGTTGCACATTATGTAGATCCAGCCATCTCGAGTTCGATAGAGTTGGCAAGGCGCTATGGAAAAGTGTGCAGAACGCGGCGCTCGCTCCTGATTGTGACCCGCATTCAATGCCCACATCGCGACGTAGTTCAGGTTGTGCAATGCAACGTCGTATAGGCTTACGTCCAGATCTCGACCCTTTCCGGTCGCACGAGCATCAACTATGCCGGCAAGCAGTGCCATCGCTGCCGTTACACCCGATTGCAGGTCCACAACTGAAAGGCCGAAGCGTGCGGGCGGTGCGTCAGGCTCACCGGTGAGAGAAAAGTAACCGGCCTGCGCCTGCATCACATAGTCATAGCCGGGCCAGTCGGCGCGTTCATTTGTACGTCCGTACGCAGTCAGGTGTGCGCAAACAAGTTTTGGATTGGTTGACTTGAGTTGCTCGTAATTTGTTCCCAAGCTGTCAACTACATCTCCACGAAGATTCGTAAGCAATCCGTCACAGGTTTTTGCCAGTGCACGTAGTATTTCTTGCCCTTCTTCAGAACGGAGATCGAGGGCTATGCTTTTCTTGTTGTGGTTGAGCCCCTGGAAGAACAAGCTACTTGAACTTCGTTCCTCTCCGTCAACAAAATGCGGACCAACATTCCTGGAAATATCTCCGGAGCCGGGCGTTTCTATTTTGATGATCTCGGCGCCGAGCGAGGCGAGTTGCAGGGACCCGTAAGGTCCGGCGCCATATTGCTCGATAGCGATTATCCTCATGCCTTTGAGGGGGAGTGTCATCGGTTGATGTTCCTTTTTGACTTGTCCGGATGTCCATATATACTATCGGCATTAGCGTGAATGTCAAAGAGGTTTCTGCGTTGCGAGTGCAGCTGAATACGGAGAAATGCCCAGAGTCGGGAGTAACGTCAGTTGCAGGATTCGGGCAATATATTCGCGACGAAAGGCCATTCGCCGGTCGTCGCTGGAAAACCTGAATGTGCCGATCAATATTGTTCGTGCCCGCGATAAGGCCGGAACGATTTGCGAAGGCATTGGCTGCCGGGGCAGATAAAGTATGCATCGACCTGGAGGATTCGGTGCCAGCGGACCGGAAGGAGCAAGCGAGAGCTAATCTTCAGCTGTTATCACCGGCGCAATACGCAGATGATCGGTTGTGTATTCGACTAAACGCGCTGACAACCCAAGAGGGTATTCTTGATCTTGCGTTTTTTGCCGGCTCCGCGTTACTGCCGCCCAGTATTATGCTGTCGAAAGTGTCGTCGCCAACGGAGATTACAATTGCGCAAGCCGCGATTTCTTCGGCAGTGAAGATTCTTAGTTTGATTGAGTCCACGAAGGGTTTGAGCGCGGTAGAGGATATAGTTGCACACTCGGCAACGGCGGCGTTGATATTCGGCTCAGCCGATTTCGCGGCTGAGGTTGGTTGCTCTATGTCCTGGGAGTCATTGCTGTTCGCACGAAGTCGAATGGTCATTGCCGCATCGGCAGCGGGGAAGATCGTACTAGATGGCGTGTGGCCGGATATTGAAGATGACGGCGGCTTGATCGCAGATACGCAGCGACTTGGAAGTTTAGGTTTTGCTGGGCGACTGGCCATCCATCCTAGGCAAATTGCGGGTATTCACGCAGGTCTGTTGCCGACCGTCGAGGAAGTGTCGTTTGCGCAAGATGTGGTTTCCGCTTTTGAAGGGAGGCGGGGCAATGCGATTCAGGTGCAGGGAAGGTTTGTCGATCAACCAATCTATGAATCGGCAATACTGACGCTCGAACGAGCCGGCATTAGGGGCGTCCGAGCGTTTTGAGGTTCAGTGACCTCCGTTCAGTGCGTGCAGCCTGTGGGTGGTTTGTATGGAGAAAGGTTTTCAGTGGCCAACTCTGGCATAAGGGCCGCTATTTCGTCGATACACCATTAGTATGCGGTCATACGAGAGCAGCGTCTTGCCGGCACGGTCCAGGGCTGTCGTGGTGACTGTCAGTATTCCCTGATCCGGCCTCGACCGTGAGTCTCGTTTGTCGACTATTGCGGAATGACTTGCGAAAACCTCATCCGGGTACACAAGGCGACTCATCTGCACATTTTTCCAGGCGAGGTTGGCGACGACGCGGCCAAAAGTGCGTGTGGTCGAAGCCGTAGTCGCACCGATCGTGTAGCTTTCAGTCAGCGGAATGCTCACGTCAGAAAAGTATTCCTGCGCGAACTCCGGATTGTTGAATCGCGGGTTCCAGTCCATAGAGCGCCTCGCATGTTCAGAGGCTTCCGCTGCAGCGGTGAATTTTTTTGGTCGATGATGGAAGGTCTCACCAATGCAAAAATCGTCAAAATACAGCCCCGTCTGCTCGATCAACGCGCCGGACTCGTCCTGGGCATAGGCACTGAAGCGGTCCTCCGCGAGATTGAACTCTGCCTGAATATCCCGATGAGCGGGGTACTCGCCGCGAATAAAGATAGCCACCGTGAATTCGACGACCAGGTATTCGACTCTATTCTTGTCAAATGCTTTGCATCGAACGGTTACGCGTCCGCAGGCACCGTCAGTATATTGCAGTGCGAGAACTTCGCTTTCTGAATACAGTGTCGTTCCGGCATAAAGTGGATTGGGCATGCTGATAGCGGCGATTGACACGATCCGGTCTTTCCGGGCAAAGGTCTTCCATGCCATTCCGAGACACTTTTGCAGGGTCAACGTGCTGACGCCTAGGGGGCGTTTGAACTCCGTGTTTGCGGCGTAATCCGCATCGTAATGCAGTTGCGCCGCATTGAAGGTATCCAGCGCTTCGTCTGCGATGTCCTGTTGGGAGATTGTTACGCCCGGCCAGTGCCGGAATACCTGGCCAACCTCGAATTGTTCGAAGTCGAGGCCGAATACCTCGAGGTATTCTTTGTTCCCGAGTCGCGCGTAGGCTGACAGAGTTCGATTGTTCATTGGGGAGTCTATCCGACCGAAATGGGTGTGCGAGTGGCTGCGGGGCGGGCCGCGCAGCTGCGAAATAGCGCAGCCTTAGCATAAGGCATACGGACGTATAGTCGTCCATATCTCTTTTCAATGCAACGTCGGTTTCGCGCCTTGTTACCGCTGCGTAGTTAGAGGGCCGGTTGCCCGCCTTAGTCTGGTTGGCGTTTTATCTCGAAAGTCAGTCGCGCGTGTTTGCCAGCATAGACATTGCGGACGTGCAGGAAAGGACCTTTGGTCGTGTCCAGGTAAGTACGTTGGACCAGCAGACCCGGGGATTTTCCCGCAAGTCCAAGTGCGCTGGCCTGTTTGCGATTCAGCGAAACGGGTTCGATAGTCTGGTGGATTTGCCCGGTCCTCACGCCGAACGTATTTTCAATAAGCCGGCCTACGGTTCCCGGCCCGCTGCGGGCTGTCAACTTCGACCTAATTGTTGCAAAACTCTCTGGGATAAATAATTCGACCGTCGAAACTGGCTTATTGCCGGTTTTGGTGATGTGTCGCCCATCAACATGCAGATATGGTGCGCCTTCCTTGCAGGCGAGAAGTTCGGCTACGACTCCATCCGCCACCCGGTCATTCATGCTTTCGACTTCAAGGGTCAGACTCTTTGCTGACTTGAGAAAATCACTCACAGAGTTAAAAGAAAAGCCGAACTCGCCATCAGACGGCTTCCGGCTGATTACTTCGCAGCCGATTCCGTGTCGGCTAATGACCAGGCCTTGTTTCTTGAGTTCTTGAACAGCCTGGCGTGCTGTAAAGCGGCTTACCCCATAGGTTTCACACAAGCGGACCTCGGTAGGAATAAAGTCGCCGGTCTTGTACTTGCCGGATTTGATCTTTTTGGCAATTTCATTGGCCAGAACCGCATAACGGGACTGGCCTTTGGGCCATTCAAACTCAGAGCCACTCATTACTCATTCCTGTGTAAGGTTATATGGTCGACCGGTTGTCAGACGCGAGCGCTACTTTAACCTAATTTTAAGAGGCGTTGCATACCAGCATAGTACGCGATATTGGCCGGTTGCTACCGGTGTCCCGTGGTTTATAGCCCTCTGACCCACCCGCCGGAGTGTTGCTTGACAGTCTAATCGAGCATTGATAATGTCCAGTCGTACGGTCAACCGTATCAATCGATGACCGATTTCGGCGCGCCATTTCGGTCGCGAATCAATTTTCGGTGCCTACGGGTTTGCTGGTTCCGTAGATGTCTCTTTAAGAGGATGGGGGAGTAAGATGCTTTCGCAAAAGTCATTCATGTTGCTAGTCGCAGCTGCGGCAGTAAGTCTATTGTTTTCTGACAAATCGCAAGGTGCCGAAGAGGAGAGTGACAAGCGCATGCTCGAAGAGATTGTTGTTACCGCGGCAAGGCGAGAACAAAGTCTTCAAGATGCGTCGCTGTCAATCTCAGCGCTGTCCGGAGAGTCACTGAGCCAGATTGGCGCGCAGGACCTGGATGACTATTTCGGGTTCGTTCCGAGCGTAAACTCGGCAAGTAACGTCCTCGGTGATCGTGGCGGCAAGAATATTGTAGTCCGAGGTGTTAGCAATGCCCGAATTTCATCTTCACTCGATACCGCGGCGTCATCGGCAACTACCGGCTTCCTCATAAACGATATCCCGATCACGCCGATTGATTCTGAGCTATTTGATGTCGGTCGTGTCGAGGTGCTACGCGGCCCACAGGGAACATTGTACGGTGCCGCAGCGATGGGTGGTGCTGTAAAGCTGTTCCTAAAACGTCCCGATCTGGAGGTTTTTGAGGGCTCTGTCCAGGGTACTTTGCAAACCATCAAGGGCGGTGATTTGGGTGGTGCTCTAAGCTCGATGATAAATGTGCCCATAGTTGAGGGTGTCTTTGGGGTTCGGATCGCTGCCTCCAGTCGCCAACGAGATGGCTATATCGATAGCGCGATCGTTCCGTTGGACAATACTTCAGGCCGTATTCCATCGGTGGTTAGCGATGTTATCGACATAGTCCCGATCGAGAACAGTCAAAGGCAAGTAGATAGTGCTAACGCGGCGCGAGCGACAGGAGTGAGCATTGCGGCATTGTTTACGCCAAATGACAATTTTACAGTCGAGTTCACGCAGTTGCTGCAGAAGACTGAACTTGATGACCTTAGCATAGTGAATCACCGATTCGGCGGGCAGCGCCTGCAAGAAAAATACATGCTCGAACCGAACAAGAGCGAAGCGACTCTCAGTGCGTTGAACGTCACGTATAGCTTCAATACGTTCAATATTGTCTCGAACACTGGCTTGTACAGGCGGGAGTACGACGAATCAGTCGATATGACGCCATCAATATTCAGCGCTTACAGGAATGACCTCGATTTTGTGCCGGCCGTAGTATCGCTTGATACCCAGATTGATTTGGAAACGTTGTCTCAGGAAGTTCGTATCGAATCCAATAGAGAAGCCTTCAGCAGTGGAGTTTTGAGTCAACTGGACTGGGTGCTTGGCGCCTTCTATATGAATGAAGATCGCGACATTATTGGAATGCGAGATGGTCGAGGTTGGTCCGCGGCAGCTCCGGATTTCCCGTTAGCTCTGCCGAATGACGTTCATTCCGCCGCAGTTTCCAATATCGTAGATAAGAGTAAGGCCGTCTTTGTCGACGTCAATTACAACCTCACCGATAACTTTTCGATCGGAGGTGGTATTCGCTTCTTCGACTTGTCGACCAACTATCTCGGGCAGTCGTTGAACTCCTCGAATCCAGGTGTGCCGACCGTGACGAACCGATCTTTCACCGAAGATGGTGATTCGTTCCGGTTCACCGCATCCTATCAGGTCAATGAAAACGTAAAGGCTTATGGCAACTTTGGGAACAGTTTTCGACTGGGCGGTGCAGTCGCTCCTATTAATGTGAACACCTTTCCCGAATGCGTAGCTCCGCTGCAAGAAAATGGATTGGAACCATTTGCTTCTGGACGTTTTAATTCGGATGAGGCGGAAACGCTTGAGGTGGGACTGAAAACAACGATGGCCGGCGGGCGGGCTACATTGAACGTTGCGGGCTATCACACTGAGTGGTCTGATCTGCAGTCATTGGTCAAGATGAGCGATCTTTCCGAGGTTTGTTTCGCGACGATTACCGCAAACGTGGGTAAAGCGGAGATTGATGGGTTCGAAGTAGAACTTGCTGCACTGGCATCTGATAATTTTTCTTTCCGCGGCACATTGGCGTATACCGATGCTCGAATTGTTGACCCCGGTCCTGGCGCTGTAATTGGACAGGTAGGCGACAAAATTCAGCACGTGCCTGATTGGTCGGGAAGCTTAGTTGCACGTTATGAAGTTGAGACGTCGGCATTGGGTGGCGGTACATTTTTCATGCAGGGTGATGCGCGTTACACCGGCGAACGGCAACCGGTAACTGGCAACACTAACCCGCTTGTGGTCCTTGATCCCTACACTCAGATAGGTGCACGTGTTGGCTTTGTGTTCGACGGGGACAAGCCCACAACGTTGACCCTTTGGGGCAAGAATCTGACCGATGAGGTAGTCGAGCAAACTTCCCGAACCCGGTTGGGAGTCAGCCAGGACTACGTCGATTACCGCGGATTGCCGCAGGAGTTCGGCATTACGCTTCGCAAGGATTTCTAAGTAGCGAATTTACTGATGGATGAGTATCCAAGGTGCTGCAAGGACGGCAAGCACCTTGGATACCAGTCGACTAAAGAATACTCGGGCGTCACTTGTTCGATCTGGTAATAGTGTTTTGCGTGATCCGCAGTCGCCCTGGACTCTGGAGTAAGGCATCGATACAGGCTTGACAGCCGAATATGTCTGAACCGAGGCGAGTCTATGTCCGATATAAGCACGGTGCTTACGTGGTACGTGGTTAGAGGTTGCCCTCATTGGCTTGGGTGCTCACGCGCATTGTGTTAGCTACTCTGTCGGGCTTTACTACCCCTGATAGATGAAATCCGGCCGTCTGTTCCGGATCAGCAGCTCCTTTTCTATTCAGACGTTACTTTCGCTCCGACGAACGATGACGCTCCGATAACGGGTGCTGCCTATCGCCATTGCCGGTGCTCCGACCACGCCTTCGAAAGTACCCCATAGGGAGGGTGGTTTGGTTGTTCAAGATGTTCCGTTTTGCGTGGCGGTGTTGGCAGCTACTACAGCGGCAGCGCACTGTCAGATGAGCTATCTCGAATTGTCGCGTGGAAGACCCGGCTCTCGATATGAGTGTTAGTTCTTGCGCGACAGATGCCTTAGGCGAATTGATACTATCGAACGCTATCGTAACGTGAAGAGTTCGGTGTGATCAATGAGGCTGGACTTGCCGCTACGGGCCGGCGCCAAGACTTGGTTCCTTCAGCGGCATTGCGTGTTTCGCCTCTGGCAGGGAGATCGCTGCAACGATGAAATGAATGGTCGCTGGAGTTTCGAGTCAGTAAACCTCGAGGCTCGATGCCCAATTGTCCGTCCGTAACAATGGCAGCCCACTCAACTGGTTTTCTCGAATCGCAAGTTCCGTATGCGTTTGTTCCAACCAAGTTCAAATCCTGTCACCCGGTCTCGTGCGTCACGGACAAACCGCACCAATGCCGTATTCTTACCGAGCCGGGTATCGTATATAAAGGTATCCCTGTACACGGCTCGGATCGGGATCTGAATGCCAGGACGTCGTGCTATGTTGAGCACAAGCCCATTCTCGTCTCTACGAATTATGTAAGTCGCATCAACTTCGTCGCTGTAATAGCGGCCGGGAAAATCTTCGAAGACGACATCTTCGAACGCCAAGGGGGTGACACGATTGTACGATTCAATATTTCCGTCAACGGTTTCGATCCGCAATCGGTCCCTATTCTCAAAGAGCACATGATCGCCAGCGGGAAGTGTTATGCGGCCGGACTCGTACGCGTGTAATGGCTTGCCAGCCAATTTTAACGAGCCGTCCTGGCGTGCCAGAACCAGCGGCAAGCCGGTGGCTTCACTGGCAAACAAACCCGGGTCAGTGGCGGCCTTCGCGACCAGTCTGAATTTCGTGGTCGCTATGCTCGCCGGCAGGAAAAGATCGGCTATTTTGTAGCCGAAGTAGTCGCCACCGTAGGTGTAGTCAGGATCCCCTGCATTGCAAGCTACCGCAATTGAGAGGCCTCGCTGCGGGAAGCGTGCAAGCCACGCTCGATAAGCGCCAGTTCCACCGCTGTGGGAAATTTCGCTGTAGCCGTCGTTTTGCTGTAGCCGAACGCCACGGGCGTAGCGGGAAATCTTGCCATTGTTCAGAACCGGCCGGTGTTCCAGCTCAGTGGCGACGTACTCGCCATAGAGCCTTTGACTAAGCGCGCTATTCCATTTCAACATGTCGGCGATAGTCGTTAGCAGTCCACCAGGTCCGTAGACATTTTCAAACGGCATTGTTTGCACGTAGCCGCTGTCAGTGTGCATGTAGGCAATGGACTGGCCTTTTACAACCCGCCGGAAATCATCACGCCATTGCGTGGAGGTCATTCCGGCGTTGGCAAAAATATTCTCCGCGGAAAAGTCCTGCAATGTTTGCCCACTTACGCGTTCCACGATGATTGCAGCGAGGACATACCCAGAGTTTGTGTAGCCATACTCGTCGCCAGGCCTGTAGTTAAGACTGCGTTGCCGCGCAATGATTTCCAGCGCGTCTGCATTGTTAGTTACTATGTTAGTGCGTCCCCAGCCAGCTACCTCAAATAAGAAACCCCAGTCTCTCAAGCCGCTGGTATGGGTCAACAAGTGATCAATAGTGATTGGTGTGCCGTACTGCGGCAGCTCGGGAATGTATTTGCGGACGTCATCTGTCAAGGATAGCTTGCCGTCTCTGGCCAGCAACAATACAGCTACAGCGGCAAACTGCTTGGATACCGAGCCGATTTCAAATATCGACGATACGTTATTGGGAACATTGTGCTCGAGATCCGCAGCACCGTAGGCGCGAGCGAACCGCGATACACCGTTCTCTTCGACGCCTATTGAGCAACCGGGTGTTGCAAGGGTCGCCCAGGGAGCAAAGATCGAATCTATCTTCTGGCTGTCCAGAGACTCAGAGCGCGCCGGGCTTGGCAACAAAAAGGGCAGGGTGATCAGTAACCATCGGAACATTGTGCAAGCGCTCCTTTACGGGCTCGGCCAATAATTCATTCCGCCTCGCGTGATTCTATGGTCCGGGTGGCAGTTGTAATTGGCTCGCCCGGGAATACGCCGCCCTGGAGTTGACCGTTGTCTACAACCAGTTTGCCGTCGACAATCACGTACCGAATGCCCTCTGAATAGCGATTGGGTTCCTCGAACGTCGCAACATCTCGGATTGTATCGGCGTCGAAGATTGTTATATCGGCATCCGCGCCTTGGGTAAGTCGTCCCTTGTATCGAAACGCAGGGGTGAAGCTTTGTAAGCGTTTTGCGGGCAGGTAGGTCATGCGCGCAATGGCATCGGTCAGGCCAATCGTTCCTTTCTTGCGAACGTAGTGTCCCAGTACCCGAGAGAACGTCCCCATTCCGCGCGGGTGCTGCCGGTCATCGAGAATCTTGAGGCGCATCGCATCCGATCCGATGATTGTGCCTGGCCGGCCAAGAGCTGACTCGATCCACTCCTCCTGCATGGAGTGCATGATTACGACACCGTCCGGGTATTGCTGTCGGTAGTCATCCCACATTTTTTTGCCAGTGAATCTCTTGCCTGATGGTGGCCACTCTATGTCGGGGTAAGAAATACTCCAGGTCTTCTTCCAGTCGTGGTCAAAAATGCCGGAATTGATGGACGCGGATGCGGCGGTGTACGGATACACCTCCGTTGTAACATCGAGGCCTTGCTCGCGCGCATTATCGATCATTTGCAGATAGGAATTCGTTCGGCTAAGTGCGGAACTGACGAGATGCACAATATGTAGACTCGCGCCGGTTTTACGTGTCATGGCAATCAATTCAACCATTCCAAGCGGATCCGTGGGGTCCTCGGACATACGCATATGAATGAACAATGGAACGTCGTGTTTTTTCGCAAGTTGAAAGAGGCTTTCCAGCTCGAAATTACTGACGCCCAGCGAAAGGTAGTCGAGTGGAATTCCGATGCCCATCGCACCTTCATCTAGTTCGGCTTCGACCATCGCCAGGATGCGTTCAACTTCCTGCGGCGACGCTTGGTCATGAAAGCCGCGACGGAAGTCCCCGCTCGACGTCTGAAATCGAGTATTCACTTTGACGAGAAAGCGGATGTCACGATAACCCGCGGAATAGCCATAATTGATCAGCGATTTGCCGGCCCGTTGTGCAAGTATTTCGGAGAATGGTGCGAGTTGGGTGCCGACTTCCAGTTCCAGGGCAGTGGTTACTCCATCCATTACCTGGTACGTCTGGCCGTAAATATTTTGCGCATGACTATGCAGGTCGATAAAGCCGGGTGAGACGACGAGTCCGGTTGCGTTGATTTCCGAGCTGCCGGAAATGTCGTCGCTCGTAACATTCGCGATACGGCCGGCAGTAACGCCAATATTCATGACAGCATCCAGCCCGCTCTCAGGATCAATGACTCTTCCATTCCGAATCACCAGGTCAAACTGGGCGGCCAGCGTGGTTACAGGCAACAGGAAGAACAGGCTCCCCAGCACAAGTAATTTGGTACAGAAGCCGCTATTCATGGTCATGCGCACCTGCTTAGTTGAACAATAGTTTGCCGACAGTAATTGCATTTGGAACTTCATTACGCGCGGTGCTGAATCGAGCGACTACCTGTTTATCGGTTACTACCAGAGGGACGGCAGCCACAACGACAGTGCGGGCACCAACGTAACCAGCACCAGTAAGATCGCAAGTAACGCTACGAACGGAAGGAACCCTCGCAACACGTCCGCGAGATGCAACTTCGAAATGCTCTTCATGACATAGAGGTTAAGTCCGACCGGTGGTGTAAGCGCGGCCATTTCCATGTTGACGATCACGACGATGCCGTAATGAATCGGGTTGATACCGAGTGGGCCCAGCAGTGGCAGCACGATCGGGGCGGTAATTAGGATGGTCGATATGATCTCGAGGAACATGCCCAGTGCGAACATGACGAGATTCATCGTAAGGAGAAATTGCAGTGGTGTCACGTTAGCGTCTTGCAAAAACGCGATCAGCCGGTCGGAAACGCCGGACAGTATGATCCAGTGGCTGAGCAGACTGGCCATGCCGACCAGAATCAGGATCACGGTCGAGGCCATGAAGCCATCGCCTATCCAGCCGATAATTTGGCGATTGCTGCATGACTTACTGAAGAAGCAAACAAGTACGGCGACCAATGCCGCCATCGCGGAGGCCTCGCTAAGCGTAACGATCCCCGAATAAATGCCACCCAGTGCCACGAACGGGACCAGCAGTGCAGGCACAACTTTCAGGCTGAGCTTTAGTTTTTGTCGCAGGCTGTATTCCGAGGCGGTGGAAACAAGCGGCATGCTGCGAGTGGTGAACAAGACCCAGCCGACGAATAAAGTCGCCTGAATCATCGCCGGTATCAGGCCGGCCAGAAACAGTTTCGGAATCGCAATCTCGGCAACGAGGCCATAAATAATCAGTGCAAGGCTGGGCGGGAGCAGGATGCCCAGTGTTGCCGAGGCGCCGACGAGGCCGGCATTAAAGCGCGGTGTGTAACCGTTTTGCGCCATTGCCGGCAACAGTATGGTGCCGAGCGCGAGAGCGGTTGCGGTCGATGAGCCTGAGACGGATGCGAACAGGGCGGCGGCGACAATCGCAATGATAGCAAGTCCACCCTTGAAACCGCTTACCCAGGCCTGCGCTGCGATGACCAATGCGGAGGCCATTCCGCCACGCTGCATCAGCGTTGCGGCGGTCACAAAAAACGGGATAGCGGTCAGAGTTGTTGAGTTCAGCCGGTCGGACAGAATCTGGGCGATGCCACCCAACACGTGCCCATCAGCCACCAGCAATGACGTGGCAGTAATGCCAAGGGCAAGAAACACGGCTGTGCCTGACGCCAGAATGAGCATCAATATGCTCAGCATGATAATCATGTTGAGCTCACTTCCTGTTGGTCAGCGGAAATCATCTGTTGCACGGTGGCGTACAGGCGAGAGACATACGCTGTCAGCATCAGACACATGCCAACAAACATTCCGCTGTAATAAATTACCAGTGGTGTGGCCAGGGTGCTGGCACTACGTTCGCCGGTTTCGAGTGACAACAGAACAACTTGTAATCCGCCGTATGCCATCGCGGCAGTAAAGGCGACGCCAAGCGAGGCGTGTATGGCTTGCAGTGCAACCTGTGCGCGCGCACTGAACAGGTGAACGATGAATTCCGCGCGGACGTGTGCGTCCCGCCGAGCCAGGCTACCGGCGGCCAACCACAAACCCCAGACACTGAGATAAACGACCAGCTCTTCACCCCAATCCGGGGCGATGGAGGGGAAGAAATAACGTGCGAACGTTGAGTAACAGGTAAGCAGGATAGCGACCAGGCCGATGACGCCGATTCCTGTTTGCTCAAGGCGCGATGGATTATTCATTGTTGGACACTGCATTGGGTGAATTGCTTTCGGCCATGTGCCGCCTGGCGATCGCAACAATATGTGGTGGAATACCTAATTCGCGGACGAACTCTTCATGGTGATTCTCGAGTCTGTGGCGTTCGGCGATTGCCTCTTCGTTGGTAGGGGTCACGACACTAATGCCATTGCTGATTGCAGCCTCTCTGGCCAGCTCTTGTCGCTCGCGCGCAAAGACTCTTGCCGCATCCATAGAGTCACGCCAAACATTTGTGAACACCTCGCGAGTGGCCTCGTCGAGCTTGTCCCAGAACGGTAGAGCTAGCATCGGTACGTACTGGAGAAACATGCCGCGTTCTTCGAAGCCAAAACGTATGCCGACTTCCCACAACGATCCACTTTGCAAGGTCTCAAAGGTTGTCGCCACCGCATCAATATTGCCTTGGGATAGGCCTATAGGAACATCCGACCATGGAATGGATATTGGAAACGCGTCCTGCAGATGCAGGCGCTTGATATTGCCGATGCCGCCGGGGACACGCACTTTCAACGCGGCTACGTCATTGGCATGCTGCAGTGGTTTCTCGGTGGAGAAAACATTGACGTAACCCAGATCAAGATTCGGGATCAGCACTTTAAGAGCAAGGTGCTTTTCTACCTGTTCAGCTACGGCGAGCCCAAGCTCGCCGTCCAGAACACTATGAATGACCGCGGGTGGCTGGCCGTAGAACATGGGCAGTGAGGTGATGTTGGCGGCCGGTTCGAAGCGCGCAAGATACAGCGTCGTAGGCAACGCCATTTCCATGTCGCCCCAAAGCAGTGCTTTTACGACGTCGCGGTCGTTGTAGAGTTGCCCGGAATCGTAGATCCGGATATCGAACCGACCGGGAAGTCGCTCGGCGAGGTTATCTGCGAATTGTCTGACCAGAATTGTGCGAACGTGATTCGGCCCCGTATCGATGCTGATGCGCAGCAGTGATGGTTTGGGGCCAGTAGCGGGCGCTGCGAACACCGCGCCGAAAGCAAGCAGTGCAGCGAGCGCGACTGCGGCGCAGCTTCTTCTGTGTTTGCCTAGTGCTTGCGTATTCGATGGTCTCGCGCCGCTCATTGATTTTTCTAGCATTCCATTCCATAAGAAGTCCAGACAACCGGATCATATAGAAGGCCCGGAAGAACTGCCAGCCTTCGAGGTGGGCGTATGCAAGACGGTGTTCCGGGCAGCGCCCGGAACGAGTATGTGTATGCGTGTTGGGATCGCGCGGGCGGTGATGCGAGTTCCGGAGCGGCTGACCTGTGCAGAATTGACGGTTTCGTTGAACGCCTATAGAGTCCTATGGACATCCGTACCTATCATCGGTCAGGTTTTTATGTGCGTACAGCGAACAGATCAGCGGGATTCCGGAGTGTCTGCCTCCTCAGCGGCAGGGCAACGGAATCAGTCGCTTATTGCCCGGCACGTCAAGTCATTGCAGCGCCTCTTGTTGTTGGTGCCATTGGCTACACTGCCGTGGCAGCAGCAATCGCAGGCTGAAGAGCCATCGTGGCAAACCTTCGTCGAGTCCCGAATAGCAGAAATTCAACACATTGACTCCGATAATGCGATGCACATCGGGCGTTTGGCCGAACGTGGCTTCCATGAAGTGCACAGCTCGGCGTTGCTTCAGCAGCGTCTGGCGCAAGCCGGTTTCGATGTTGAGGCCGGTGTAGCGGGTATGCCAACTGCATTTGTGGCGAGTTACGGCAGTGGTGAACCCGTCATCGGTTTTCTGGCGGAATTTGATGCTTTGCCGGGTCTGTCGCAGGCCGCGGTGCCGCACCGGCAACTCGTACCCGGCCAGGATGCCGGGCACGCCTGCGGCCATAATCTGCTCGGTACTGGTTCGGTACTGGCGGCAGTTGCGACTGCAGACTGGCTGCAAGCGGCCGGTAAAGTGGGTACGGTCAGGGTTTACGGTACCCCGGCTGAAGAAGGCGGTGGTGGCAAGGTGTACATGGTTCGTGAAGGACTGTTCGAAGATGTTACTGCGGTGATGAATTGGCACCCGGACAGCTTCAACGCCTCCATGGTCATTCCCAATTTGGCGTCAATGACGGGTGTCTTCCAGTTCAGAGGGCAGGCAGCGCACGCCGCGGTTGCGCCAGAGCTCGGCCGGTCTGCACTCGACGGTGTTGAAGCAATGAACATGATGATCAACATGATGCGTGAGCATATTGGTGAAAAAACGCGGGTTCATTACGCGATCACGAATACCAACCGCGCACCTAATGTGGTGCCGGATTTCGCGGAAGTTAAATACACGGCACGGGACCCGAACCCAAAGGAAATGAAGGCGGTTTGGGAGCGGATTAAGAAAGCAGCCAAGGGTGCTGCGTTGGGCACCGAAACGACGGTCGATTTCGAAATTGTTTCTGGTTACTACGGCTACCTGCCGAACGACGAACTGGCGGCAATCTCCTACAAGCATCTGGAACGCCTCTCGGGTATCAGCTACACACCAGAGGAGCTGTCCTTCGCAAAAGCGATGGCGGCAACGTTACCTGATCGCACGGGTGTGGCCGACGATGTGCAAATGTCCGCCGCAGCGATACGGCCTTTTGAGCCCGGCTCGACGGAGGTTTGGCCGGCCTCTTCAGACGTCGGCGATGTATCTTGGACGGTGCCAACCAACTGGGTACGTACTGCCGCGTGGATACCGGGAACCAAGGCGCACACCTGGCAGTCGGCGGCGGCCAGCAATACCACGATAGGTGTGAAGGCGATGCACCTTGCCGCCACGGTGCTGGCACTGACGGCGGTTGAGCTGTTTCTGTCCCCGGCATCTGTCGAACGCATCCAGGCGGAGTTTGAGGGTAGGACGGGCAAGGACTTTACCTACCTTCCCTTTATCGGTGATCGGCAGCCACCGCTGGACACTGCCGTCGAATCATCCCTCCGGAACTAAAAGCGTATGAAAATGAAATCTGCAGCACTGTTTATGTCTCTCTTTACCGCCGTCTGCACGCTCGTATCCTGCGGTTCCGAGCCGAACTCCTACGACATAATCGTTGTGGGAGGCACGGTATACGACGGCAGCGGTGACGCACCTCAGACAACGGATATTGGCGTATCGGGTGATCGCATCGCTGCTATCGGCGATCTGACCGGCGCTGCTGCCAGTACTCGTATCGAAGCGGCGGGACTCACCGTAGTGCCGGGCTTCATTGACATTCACAGCCATGCCGCGAGTGACAGCATGGGACAATCAGGAATCTTTAATTTTCCCGACGCGAAGAACCTGATCCTTCAAGGGGTGACGACCGTTATTGGTGGTCAAGACGGCAACTCACCCCTACCGTTGACAGACACTTTCGAAGCGCTTGAGGCAACGCCTGCAGCGGTCAACTTTGGTACCTTTGTTGGACATAGCGCGGTTCGTGGCGCCGTTGTCGGTAACGATGATCGCCCACCAAGTGCCGCTGAGTTAGAGCAGATGGGCAAGCTCGTAGACGAGGCCATGGAACAGGGCGCGTTCGGCCTTTCATCCGGACTTATTTACGCGCCTGGCAAGTTCGCTACCACAGATGAAGTGGTTTCACTCGCGCGTATCACCGCGAATCACGGTGGTATTTATATTAGCCATATGCGCGACGAGGGCCTCGGTGTTCTTGATAGCGTGCAGGAAACGATTCACATCGGTGAGGAGGCTGGGCTGCCGGCCCAGATTACTCATCACAAGATCGTGGGTGCACCGATGTGGGGAAGTTCAACGAAGACATTGGCACTGGTGGATGAGGCGCGGGCGCGCGGTGTCGATATCAGTATTGACCAATACCCCTATACGGCATCGTCCACCAGTCTCTATATTCTCTTCCCCCGTTGGGCACTCGATGGCGGCATTGATCAACTCCGCGAACGTTTCAGAGATGCAGAGGAACGTGCAAAAATTCGTGCGGCGATTGTGCGCAGTATTGAAGTTGATCGTGGTGGTAATGATCCTGCCAACATCACCCTGGCCAATTGTCCATTCGATACGTCCCTTAATGGTCGAAATGTTGCCGAAGTTCTGAGAATGCAGGAACGATCAGTTAGCTTCGAGGCAGCCGCAGAGCTCATTATGGACCTGGTCGATGCTGGCAATTGCGCGGCTGTCTACCATGCTATGGACGAACAGGATGTACGCCGCATCATGCAGCACCCGGTAACGATGATTGCGTCGGACGGCGGCATCGAAGCGCCGGGCTCAAATTCGCCGCACCCCCGAAACTATGGCACATTCGCACGCGTTCTTGGTTACTACGTACGGGAGGAATCCGTTCTGACCTTGGCCGAGGCCGTGCATAAAATGACAACATTGCCAGCAGACCGCCTCGGACTCGCGGAACGTGGCCGCATCGAAGTAGGCGCGATCGCCGATATCGCTGTCTTTGACGATAAGGCTATCGCGGAAACCACTACATTTGCCGAGCCGCACCAGTACGCAATTGGCATGAACTCGGTTTTAGTCAATGGCATTGTTGTACTTCAAAACGGCACGGCAACGGGTGCTCGTCCCGGCCGCGTACTGCGTATGCACAGCGCCAATGGAGGCGAATAGTGGGTCGCGTGTAATTCCCAAATGAACAACTCAGTCGGTCCACTGGAAAAAATGTTGGGTCCGACCGCCCTGATTGAATCATCAGATGGCGGGCACTTTTGTGGCGAATCTAATCAACATCAGTACGCCGCTGAAAACGCATATCATAGACCCGCGAACCATAAACACTAAGTTCAACCGGGTTCGAATTGTCGTTTTTGTAGAATCGCACGAAGCCAAGGCCGTCAGCCTCGAAGCCGTCTTCGTATACAGCCTTCAGTATGAATTCGCTGTCCGGCCTGCGTCGTGCAAGCAATTGCCCGTTCTGCAACGCGATGGTCAACGTCGTTTCCGCGTCGGCGCTGTAGTACTCACCCTCGAGTGCCTGCAATGCGTTCGCGGTCGGCGTTGCGCTATCGACCGGTTCGTATTGTCGCAACGCGTAAGTGTCCAGGAACCTTGTGTACCGTGGTCGCTTGCCGCTACTCGTATCGAATACCAGGTGCTCGTCGCCATAAACAATCGCGAATTCTGTGCCGGAAATGGCCCGTAGTTTCGGACCCTTGTTTAGGCGCAGTTGTCCGTCCTCTACCGACAGTCGTACCGGCTCACCGGTAAACGTGTCGCGGTACAAACCGGACAAGGCGGCCAATTGCCGGCGGCTGACCGCGGCGCTTTTCTGCGCCGATTGCGAATCGTCGGAGTCAGCGACACCCAGGTACACCGAGGCGATTTTTCTACCGAGGTCGCCGGGGTTGGCATTACCAGCGTTGCACAACATGGCAATGGACAGTGCACCGTCCGCGTAGCTTCCCAGAAACGCGCGATAACCGGAGGTTGCGCCGGTGTGCGTCACCGACGGCACACCGTAAAACGGACTGATACTGACGCCGGACGCGTAATTGATTTGTCGGCCGTTCGCCAGCCGGCCTTGAGTGTACATGCGCTCGACAAACCCCGGTTCGCCCAGGCGCTCATTGGCCAACGCGCGATTCCAGATAAGCAGGTCGCCAATGGTAGTCAGAAGCCCGCCATTACCGTAAACGTGCTCGATCGGTCGATCGATAACAAAACTGCCGTCGTCCTTCGTGTCGTACGCGGCACTCCGCCCGGCAACAATGCGCCGGTAGTTGTCACGCCACTGGGTGTTATCCATGCCCAATGGTTCGAAGATGCGACGCTTGCTGAACTCGGCAAAAGACATGCCGCTGACGCGAGCAACGATAATCGCGAGCAGATTGTAGCCGGTGTTGCTGTACGAATACTCCGTACCGGGCATGAAATTGAGTTGGCTCTGACGGCTGACGATGTCGAGCACGTGCGCATGGGTGTGCGAGCGCTCGTAGCGCCCCCAGCCCGAGAGGTAGGCGACGCTGCCCCAGTCGCGCAGTCCGCTGGTGTGGTTCAGCATGTGCCGCAGCGTGATCGTCTCGGCGTAGACGGGAACTTCCGGCACGTACTCGCGTACATCGTCATCGAGCGACAGTTTGCCGTCCATTGCGAGCAACTGAATCGCGGCGGCGGTGAACTGTTTGGAGACTGAGCCAGCTTCGAAGATGGTATCTGGAGTTATCGGGATGTTGTGCTCAAGCTCCGACATCCCGTAGCTGCGACTCAGAACCCGTCGTTGGTCGACTTCGACGCCTATGGCACAACCGGGACTTTGCACGGAATTCCATTCGGCAAATATCTCGTCGATACGTTCTGCGGCATCGGGCGATGCGGGCGTCGCGAGCGTCAGAGGCGACAACAGGAAGAGCAAGGTAATTCTGTACAGATAGAGAAGCGTAACTCGAGACAATTGCATTGCGATTTCCTTGGCTGAAGTTGCGTTGTTCTATTTCTTCTTCGGCTATCGCAAATTCGGCATGAGGCAATGCTTCGGAGCGATCAAGGCCAGCAATCAGCCGTGATAATGCGGGTCTGTCACGAGCAAATCAACGGGCATTCATACAATTGCCCAACAACGAAAACGGACCGACTCAATGGCGCCACCACGTTCTCGGGATCATTCCGGGTCGCAGTCGGCATCGCTACGGCAGGGCTAGACCTTTCTGCAGATGACTACGAGCGGAGGTACGTGTCACTTGTCACGTAAGTAGTCCAGATATTCTTCCAGAGCACTCAAATCATTTTCCGCCTCAGTTCTCTTGCGAGTAACTCTGCGCCAAGGCGATAGCACTTTCCGTGATTGGCGATAATCATCGGTTGCTGGTGTAATTACGCGTGATCAGGTCATTGGACGCGATTTCATGGTGTCGCCGAAAGGCCGAGACTAACTGTGCGGTTCCTTTTCCGGATACGCGGGCATCGAGCAAATACAGACATCGGTCACTAGGGGGTTAGCATGTCGTATCGTTCTTCTACTCAATCAGTTTTTCGCGCTGTCTTGTTCGCCATGGCGCTGTTGTCTTGCATGGCCACAAACGCTCATATGTCAACGAAGACGATGGCCGAAACAAGCGCGCACGAGTTTCGCTTCGAAGACAGACCCGGTCAGATCGCGATAGCGGATGGCATCATGTACATGGGTACGTCCGGCGGAATTCTGCGCGCTGTAACCATGAGCAGTGGGCGTGAGCTTTGGCGCGCGACGGCGGGTGGACCCATATTCCATGCGCCCTACGTCGGTGACTCGCTGGTGTTGTACGGCAGCCAGGATGGGCGCTTGCGTGCGGTCGATAAAAAGAGTGGCGTGCAACGCTGGGTGTTTGCGGCGGGTGATGTTGACTGGGATGTGCGGGACATCTTCATCAACGGCACGCCCAACGTCGTCAATGGCATCGCGTATTTCAGCAGTGAAGATTTTCGTGTCTATGCCGTTGAGCTTGCAACCGGGCGTGCCGTCTGGCAACTCAAGCTAGGCGAAGAACCGCAGGCGTGGACTATCCCCATCATGGATGGAGTGGGTTACATCGGTACATGGGACGGCCATATGTACGCCTTCGATATCGACACGGGCCAACTGATGTGGCGTTCCAGCACCGATGACAAGAATCGTGCTGCGCTACCGAATCAGGTGCCTCACGTCACAGTTGTGCCTGTCCTGAGTGAAGACGCGGTGTATTTTTCGGACTGGGCGGGCAATCTGTTCGCGGTGCACCGCAAGACGGGCGAACAGCTGTGGCGTTTTGATCCGGATGCGGCGGATTCGCGGCACGTTGGGTCGCGAAATTTCATCGCACTGGTCGACGACGTTGTGTATTACTCAACTGCAGAGGATCAGCATCTCTACGGTGTTAATCGCCACACCGGCGAAGCCGTCTGGAGTACGGCGACCGACGGCATACTGTACGGGCCCATGCGGGCCAGCGAAGGTGTCGGGTTGTTGTTCGAGATCCTGAACGATGGCGCTTCGTTCCAGTTGCACGCGATTGATTTCCGCGCCAAAACCATTACCTGGAGCGCCGACGATGTTGCCGGCCCGCCGGCAACGGTGGATGGCACGGTTTATTACGGCACGACGGACAGCACGGTAGTGGGGCGGGATCTGCAGAGTGGCAAGCGCGTCTACCCGGCAACAAATTAGTCAGCCGCGTCAACCGAGCGGTTCTGGCCGAGCGTATGCATAGGCACTGCCGGGGAATCCGTTTGTTGCCATGCGATCAGCGGATACGTCGAGGCGCTCTGTTAGCACAGCCTTGAAGTGACCAGCGTTTCGATCCAGTGGCCAAGCGGACAGTTGCTTTAACTGAGCAGGTTCTCCAATGGCTTCGCACTGGCGCTGTTCGGGAACACGTCCGCTTCCACGCGCTCAGCGGGCACACCGAGGTGCTCAGTCAGCACCGCTTTGAACAGGCTGCGCAGGTCGGTGGTCGGGTAGAGATCGCGACCTTCATACAGCGCGCGTGAACTGAGGCCCGGCCAGTCCGCGATGACGCGACCACCACGGACCGAGCCGCCCGCAATCAAAGCTGCACTTGCGGTGCCATGATCCGTGCCGCGCGTTCCGTTAACCGCAACGGTGCGACCAAACTCGGTCGCCACTACGACCACGGTGTTCTTCCAGGTATCGCCGAGTTCGTTCTTCAAGGTTGCGAGGCCCGTGTCAAGGCCGCTGAAACGATTGGCCAGACTTCCTGCAACCGTTCCCTGATTCGCGTGCGTGTCCCAGCCGCCGGATTCCAGTACGGCAATTTGCGGTCCGTTCGCGGCGGACAGAAAGCGTGCCGCTTGCCGCATCGATGCATCAAATCGAACGGCATCGTTGCCGCGTTGCTGGCCCATGCTGTTGTCGTCGCCGGCGATCGCTTGCGCTTCGAGTGCCTGCTGCAAGCGCACGCTGAAAAACTCATCGTCGGCGTACAGGTCGGCGAGTCGTTGGAGGGTATCCTCATTGGCATCGGGCATAGCGGACGGCGCCCAGCTCGTGACGGATTGCGAGCCGCGCAAGACCAGCGGCGTGCTTTGTGACAAGGCGATTGCGCGTTCGTTGTCCAGCGACCCACCGAGCGATGCCAATGCGCGGTTCAGCCAGCCGTCGCGCAGATCGCCTGCCTTTAATGCGCCGTTTTCCAGCACGTCCTGGCCGTCGAAATGCGAGCGCTCGCGGTAGGGGCTGGCAACCGCGTGCAAGAGCGTTGCTTCGCCGTGGCGGTACATGTCGTGCACGGTTTTGAACGAGGGGTGCAGGCCGAACAGCTTGTCGAGTTTCAACACGCCGTCGTCCGTGCCGGGTGCCGCAAGCGCAAGCGCTCCGCGCGCGCGGGCATAGTCCTTGTCGCCGTAAGGTGGGACGAATGCGAGACCGTCCATCGCGCCACGCAGAATGACCAGCACAAAACGTGCGTCTGTTTCGGCGCGCCCGAAAATCAGTCCAGGGAGGCTGCAGGCCATAGTGGTTGCCGCCATACGCTTTAATAGTTCTCGTCGGTCCAGCATTTTCATCTCCGCTGAAAATCGGGCGATGCCAGTAACAGCGCCAGTCTTTGTGAGGCGCTTTCGGTACGCGCGAAGGTCAGGTCAGGGAGGCTGCAGACCATCTTGGTGGCGGCAACTCGTCTTGATAATTCTCGTCGGTCCGGCATTTTTATCTCCGCTGAAAATCGGGCGACGCGAGTAACAGCGCCAGTCCTTGTGAGGTGCTTTCGGCGCGGGCGACGGCGGTGCGCGTGTTGGCGCTCATGCCGACGCCCAGCGCGGCTTCTCCCAGCGCGACGGGCTGGACGCGGTCACCTGATAAAGCGGCTACGGCATTCGCCCACTCGATGCGTTTCAGCAAAGCATCGGCACCGCCCCATTCGTCGGCCGTGTCCGGCCAGCCGGCGGGTGAACCGGGTCGGTACGGCGTCTGGCCCATCAGATCGAGCGACCCGATGAGGCGGCGGCCGTCATCCGGTTCGTAGTCGAAGGCACGGTAGGCAGAGATGACGTAGTCATGCGGACTCTTGTACTTGGCGTGCACAGTCGCGTACGCCTCGGGTGCATCGACCAATGCGGCGTGCAAGGTTGGCAAGTCGCCGCCGGATTCAAGGTAAGTATCAGCCAGGCGCGTAACGAGCGCAGCCGGTGGGTCGTCGGCCACAAAGTGACGCGCAAGTTTGCCGGCGATGTGCCGGGCAGTGGATCGGTGCATTGCCAGGTCGTGCAAAACGGCAACGCCCTGCGCTTCATCCTTTTGTGCGTAGCGCTGACCGAGTACTGTTTGCGTGCCGGGTTCGTGAATGTTCTCGCGAAACTCGAACTCACCGGGACGTCCTTCGCGCAATGCGGGCCGGTCACCGCCGCCAATCGACCAGCCCGTGAGGACGCGAGCAAACGCGGTGACATCGCCCTGGGTGTAACCGCCGTCGACGCCGAGGGTGTGCAACTCGAGTATCTCGCGGGCCAGGTTTTCGTTGAGACCAAGCTCGCGGTTGTTGCGTCGGCTGTTGGCACGTTTTGCCAGGCTGGAGTTCGGCCCGATCGAGCGCTGGTTATCGAGGTTCATGATCATGGCCGGGTGGCGTTCCACGGCCAGCAGCAAATCGATAAAACGCCCACCGAGGTTCGGCCGGATAGCCTCGTTCTCGAACGCGCCAGCGAGTGCCGACAACGGCTGCTTGTTGGCCTGCACAGCGAAGTGATTGCCCCAAAAGTGCACCAGGCGTTCGTGGAAGGGCAGGTCTGTCACGGCGGCGTGGGCATAGCGGGCGGTGACCTGTGCGACGTAATGGGTGCGCACGATCCGCGTGTACTCGCGCACGATGTCAGGGGAGGGTGCATCGTCGTCTCTATCACGTATGGATTTGCGCACGTCACGCAGCTGATTGAAGTCGGCAAGAATTTTCGGCGTCGTTGGCAGGTCTGCAAGTACCGATGCCGGACGTGATGGTCCCGCGAGCTGGTCCTTGAGCCAGCGTTCGTGCTTCCCGTCGATGCGGGCGAGATCTCCGGGTCTCGCGCCGAGACCGAAGCGGTTTGCGGCTATGACGGTATCGGTATGCATAGGTACTCCGGACGTGGGGCAGTGCGACACTGCCGCGTCTGATGATAGTTGCAGTAGGAGTAACGCAGCTAATCAGGATCGGTTGACAGGCTGGCCATGTATGATCTTGCCGGATGAACAAGATTACTCAAGCTCTCGAAACTCACGTCGTCATCGATACGGCCGGGCAAACGGCCATCGACGTGCTCCAGAACGAGACTGGCTTATCCCGGCAGCGCATAAAATCGGCGATGACCAAGGGCGCGGTCTGGCTGACCCGCGGCAGCAACACCAGCCGGCTGCGAAGAGCGACGCGCAAGCTGCGTGTGGCCGACGAGGTACACCTGTACTACGACCCGCAAGTTCTGGACGAGCAACCGCCAGAACCAACACTGGTCGCGGACGTCGGCGCGTACTCCGTCTGGAACAAACCGTACGGGCTGCGCTCGCAAGGGTCAAAGTGGGGCGATCACTGCACGGTAACGCGCTGGGCCGAACGACACCTGCAACCCGAACGCCCGGCGTTCGTCGTGCATCGCCTGGACCGTGCGGCGAACGGCCTGATTCTGGTCGCGCACACGAAGACGATAGCCGCGGCGCTGTCGGCACTGTTTCGCCAACGTAAGATTGAGAAGCGCTATCGCGTGATTGTTGCGGGGGATTTTTCAGCGCAGCCGAAACCGTTACGGGTTGATTCGCCGATTGAGGAGAAGTCTGCTGTCAGCGAGTTTTCGTTGGTGAAAGTTGCCGAGGGCCAATCCGAGCTCGACGTGCGCATCGAGACTGGACGCAAACACCAGATTCGCCGCCATCTTGCTGAGGTTGGGTTTCCGGTCATCGGTGATCGGCTGTACGGCAGTGGCGAAAGCGATGGTGAAGACCTGCAACTTACCGCTTATCTGCTGGCGTTCAAGTGTCCGGTGGTGGGTGAGCGGGTGGAGTATCGGCTGGCTGACGCTGCCGCTATTTCCTCTAAGCTGGAAATATTCCGCCGTAGTGCTGTCTTTAAGCTAGACAATTGAACGCTTCTCCCTGCGGGTCAACACAGAGAGAAGAGTTCGTTTGCCGGAGTATCAACCCCGTATCGGTAGCTACATCATCCGCAAGGCTTGCAGTGCCTGCGATTTTTGCTCAATTGCGTCACCGATACTGACGGGTGATGCTGAGTCATCCAAAAACTCAGACATGGTTGTAGCATAGCTACCGGTCCCAAGACTAAGTTCACCGGTGTACTCAATTCTACCTCGTTTGTATAGGAAAACTGATCCAGCATCACCTTCAAGTTCGATCACCCCAAAGTCTCTCTTATTGATCGGAAAACTAAGTCCTGACGCGGACGAAACTATTTCGATCGGATCGCTACCTTTTCGTGGAGGTAACCGATTTTCATGGACGTCACCTGCTACAAAGAGGACCATTTTTCCTTGTACAGCTGGCAGGAAGCGATCTTTATAGAACTCAGAAAAATGGTCCCAAGCCTGGTCACTACTCGCTGTCATAGTCGATCCAGATATAAGCATGAAAGGTCCGGGATGACTTTTCAGCTCGTTGAAAAGCCAGGCTTCCTGAGTTGCTCCAAGTAGATCACTTTTGGCAGGGTTGTTCGGGTGTTTACTTCGCCAGCTGCGGCAATCACACAGTAGGATCCGAATCTCCGGCATATCGAGAGCACGATAGATTACTTTCGTACCATCAGGCGGGTTATCTATATCGGGTATAAGCAAAGGAGGTAGTTCGGGAGCCAAAGGCCGCTTGTTCAGTTCGCGAAAATAGTGATGAAAATAGGCGGTCGAGATCTTCTTTTTGGTTTCCATGTTGTGTGAGGGATCCGCTCCATAGCAATTATTCCATGCGAAATCGTGGTCGTCCCATACGCCAATTACCTGACCGGATGGAATGGACTCGACGATTCGACGAAATGAGGCCAGCGAAAATTGCTTCCGGTATCGTGTCTCCATCTCTTCCGCAAATTGTTGGGCGCCCCAGCCTTTGGATTGATCCCCATTGGGCCAGTAATCCATGTACATATTGTCGCCACTGAGAACTAGCCAATCCGGTTGATGAGCTCTTGCCTCATCCCAGACACTTTGGCTTCGATTGTTGAGCGCGCTCATGCATGACGCGATGACTATCTTGGTCATTTCGAGTCTCCTTAGAGCAATGTGTATCGGGGTTTGCCAATAGCGCAGAGTGCATTGTCAGTGAACTGTGGTGTCACAGGTTCAGTCGGCCGTCGCCTGTACGTTTTGGGCTTTACATTCAAGTAACTAATCGGCGTGTCCTTTATGTATAGGACATATTCGGCGAATTGCGATCTAAACGGCCCGACTGGTCTGATATTCCTTGTGCGAGGCAATATAATTCAAGCTCCTTCGGGGTATTAACCCCAAATCGGACGGACTATGAATAGCTACTGGCCGGAATCGCAATACAGGAACATGTGTGCCTAGGGCGACGGGGGTTGTTTCCTGGGCCGCCACGTTGATCAGAACAACCACAATTAGGTTCATCTTTTTCCGCACTTCATGCGGATGGGGTTCCGGCTACTGTGGGTGTCCTTATTGAGTTCCTTCTTAAGTTACACAGGGCAACGCATCCAGCTCTTCTCGCATCTCCTCCGCTGTTGGGCGTAGCTGCGCCAGTCCCTTGAGCTTCGTCGTTGGCCTAGGCAATAGAGCATCGACTAGGCAATGTGTACCGGTGAGTTCGCGGACATTGGCCTCCAGCAGGAGAAGAGAACCGCCCTGGAGATCACACCCCAGCGAGACGGTGGAGTTGCTGTACCAGGCAGGCAGTGTGTCCTGGAGTGAATCGGGTAAAACATTGGGTAACGCGCTCAGCAAGCCGAGCACGATGATGAGGCGGTAAACAATGGCCCGCGATCGCAGTGAGTACATTGCGAATCCTCGAAGTGACGATGTAACAAGGAGCGGCCGCGTGCAGTGACGCAGACCGAAAGTCAGGGTCGTGGATTACGAGAGGGGAGGTGGCCGTAAGCGGGCGAGTCGGAAATTAGGCGCAGCGGGTAGGCGCGCCCGGTTGATTTAGAGAACAACCGGTGCCCCATAAGAATGAACACCTCGTCAACGACATTCACGGCTAGAGCAAACTATTTCCAAGTTGTCGATTAAGCTCGATGTCCGCACGACCGATAGCTTGTACCGGGTCTTCAATCGACGTGGATCATCTGATAGCGTATTTGTCCGCCGAGCCGTTGGTTTTCATTGGACACTATTGGATAGATTCTGATTCAAAGCTGTTTTCACCAAAGGGCACGTGACTAATAGTGTTCCAGATCTAAGTGCCTCTGAAAACAAGGGGCATGAATGGAATTGCCGCACGTTTTATTCAGAAACGGCAGTGACAGTCCGTCCAAAGGAGTATCGACTAGATGAATATGTTTGTAGATCTTAAGTCTCTGATTGAAACCTATAAGGAAAGTCGGGAGCGAGTGATGAGTAGTGCAAGACTACCTGATGTTGACCGTGCCTCGAGCTGTGGTAGACCGCCCTTTGCACTTGATGACGGAATTAACTATTACGCAGTGATTGACGGTGAAGGTAAGGTATCCCCGTTGCCGTTCGGATATCAGATTGTTGATGACTACATCGACATGGATGATGTAGAACTTCTTTTCAGTACTCCATTGTTAAGTGATGCCAGCGACAATATTCAAGTGATTAGATATGTTCCCTTAATCACGGATTTTGAAATGCCGGGAGAGAGGGCGTTTTGCCTGGAATCAATTGAAGATTCCGAAGCTTGGAATACAGTGGAGAAATCTGCTATCAAATTTCAGCGTATGATGAACGACAAGGCGGCGGAATTTTTCAAACAGAGTTTGTCAAATGTGCTCGTGACACTTTACGATCGCCACGATGAACTTGAGTCGGTAGATCATGCGATTGAAGAGCTCTTTGCGGATCCATCGGTGCCAAACGCGTTTTTTATTCATGGTTATCAGCGTGTGCTCGATCAACTCCGAGAAGATACGAACACTAATGAGAACGAGTAAGAAATGAATCTTCGCGACGCCACGATATTGTCGCGGCATTCTGCCTTGGGAAGAATCCTTACTACGCGATAAATCCAGGGCCTGTCGGTGGCATTGATTTAGAGCTCAGCAAAAGCGGCGAAACAGCAACCGTCCAATGCAAGCACTGGCGCAACAAAAAAGTAGGTGTGAATACTGTTCGCGAGCATTTGGGGGTGCTTATTGCGAACAAAGCGAACCGCGGGTATGTGGTGACAACCTAAGAGTTTACGAGCGAGGCGGACAAGGTTGCACGTCAGAGCGGCGTTTTTCTGGCCGATGGAAAAACGCTCAGAAAACCTATTCGAAAAGGTGAGCCAAAACCAACAATAGGGCAGGTAATCTCGTCCAATACCAATGTGAGCTGCCATCGATGCTCGTCGCACATGGGTCGGCGACACGCTAGACGTTGCGCGCATGCAGGAACAACGTCTTGGGGGTGTAGTCGGTTTCCTCGATGTCGTGGAACGCGGAATGGGGCATGACTCGTATCCACTAAACTGATGTGACTACCAAGTCTTCACCTGTTCATGAGATTCTGATACGCACCCTGAGACATCCCGTACTCGAACAATTGGAAGCAGCAGCGCGACTACTCGCATGCAGGCTAGGTGAGTGAACTCAAGCGAATCGTGTTGATAGTCCCATAGGGATTTGTCATAAGCAGGTGAGCTGACGTGCAAATCACTACGTAGCCGCGGAATATGAGTATTTACAGTACGATACGTCGCAATTGGTAAAACAGTCCTATTGAAGTATGCTGGAGCTCGTTAGAACCCTAGAATAAGAACAAGAATCGGTACCTAGCCTCCATGACTTTAGAGCAGCATGTACGCGGGAAATAGGCAGCTTGCATATCCGAGCATTCTGGACAGTGCTTGAATTCAAGGGCGCCGATATCTCCGCTAGCTCGGGCATTGTTATGCATTTGTTCTTGTTCATCAGCGTTTACTATTTTAGGCCCAATTTATTATACCGACGCGCGGCTGCTGATGACGTCAAAGCGGCTAGGCAAATTGATGCGGCCTTCACACCTCGCAATGGGAGAGTATGCATGCTATCGCCCTTCTCTATGTATCACGCATCATACGTATGACTGCGATCAAGGGCTGGATTCAGGAATTTCTTCAAGCTGAAGGGCGAAATTTGGCGGCTCCTGACGGTCGCCCGCTCTATGCCTACAAAATTGAAAGCGCGGAGTTCAGTCGATTGGGCAAGACCCTTGCTTCATGCATAGCCACTAGCGGTTCGAAATACGCATTCGCGCCACTGCATGAAAGGTTATTCGTTCTCTATGCCGCCGAGTGGTGGCGACGTAAATACAGTGGAGGTTCATGGAAGTGGAAAGATGTGTTCGAATCTATCGGCTGGCCGGACCTAGCAGCATTTGAGCGGCAGCAACTAACAGCCAAGGGGTTAAAGTTCTGGGGGAGGGATATATACGTACGTGAGTCCGGTAGCAATGCCTACTTACTATCTCTTGTCACAGAAGGCGGGTTTCCCGTCCGCCTAGTAGAGCGTACCCAGACACATCTCAGTCGCTACTTGAAAGCAATTCTCAGAGACTATGCGAAGTATCGAAATACGACATTAGATATAGAACGAATAGCTGAAAGTCATGATCACCGCTTGCCTTCGGCGTTTCGAAAGCCAGCAGTTTTTAGGCTGGCAGCGGACACGATACGGGCGGTATTCGAGCTTTCGAGCCTAATCGGTGATTCGGCGGATCCGTTCGCTGCGCTTGAGTCTGCAAGTCCAGATTGGAAGGCGCGACTACCGCTGTCGCTCGAGTCTGCTGGTGCGAGGTCATTGGTCAATGGTCTCCTAAGTAATGCGAAGAACTCTCAGAACAAAATTAACAGTCGGATAAGTCTCCAACGACGATTCATACTCTCGGATGATAATAGCTGGATACACGAGGCGACTTTAGAACTACCGCAGGCGTTAACTCTCATGTTTGTAGCGGAACAGCTGGGACTGCCAGAATCCGCAATCCCGAGGCGTATGGAATTGGCTGCGTACACCGAGGGCTCGTTCAATAAAGTGGCCACCATCACTCGTGAGTCTGAGGAGTGTCTGGTATATCCGCATAGTGCGCGTGGTTTGCGATTCACTATAAAGCCAGGCAGTGACCTAACGTGCGTCGTACTTGACTCGTCGAGTGGGCGGCTGGGCGAGCTACCTGTCATCGGAGGATACGGAGTTAATGAAGAGCTTCCTGTCGTATGTTACCGAGACGACGATTCGATTGTCGTTCTAGGTCAAGGCAGCATGAAGACTCGACTCGACCGAGTGCTGGTCTGCATTCCACCTGAATTCAAGAATACGTTAGTTGCTGGTTTGGCTGTGCTGGATATGTCTATAGCAGATCTTCACGAGGGCTGTAGTTGGGTGGAACTCGATGAATCGACGCGATTTCGATCCGAGAAGGGTCTTGAATGCATCGTCACGCTGGGCGCCGCATCGGACAGTTCCGCTGGATGTGTGCTGCGAGGTCAACGAGCACTTATTCATGAATATGGGCCTAGACCGTGCTTTATTGGTGTCCCTAATGTATTCGAGGTTTTTGAAGATCAGATCGTAAGGGTGGATTCCACTTCGGTGCAGTGGCGGCCGACAAAAAAGAGCCACGAGTGGAAGACCGTTTCTGGGAGTCCACCTTGCGGTACGGTAAGAATGCGGGCGTTCAATGGTGACAGCTGCATTTTCTCAACTACGTGTACAGTCCTTCCCGAATCTTTCGCAACAAAAATTGTAGGCGGAACTTCGAGCACGGAAGGCGAGCTAATAGTCAAAGGCGGTGGCGACTGTGATCTCATTCTGGATCCGCACCCTGAAATTAACGGTTCAGTGCAACAAATCGGCGAGGATCAGATTCTAAAGCTCGCAAGCCAACGCCCTTACGCTGGCAAATTCACTCTCAACATGCTTTGGCGAGAAGGTTTCGAATGCAAAATTCTCGTTCCATTTCCAGGTGGCGGGGCCAATTTCGTTGGCGTTGACGGTAGTGCTCTTGAGGACGAGTATCTTCCAGTCAGCGCCTTGGCAACAACATCGGCCATTGCAGTAACGCATGGAAAGAACAGGCAGTGCATCGTTCATGGGGCATTATTAGCGCGAGATATACCAGAGAAAATCACCCGATCTACTCTCGACTTCCATAAAGTTATGGCCGAAGTCTCCGATGGATACTACGAACTAAAACTCATCGAAGTCTACAATTTCGTGAAAGATCTCTTCAGCTATAGCGCCGACCTCGATGCACTTGTCAAATTATGCGTGATAATAAATTCGCAGGTTACTGCGGCGATACGTGTTTCACAGTTTGATTCCCAACTTTCGTTCGACCAATCAAGGAAGATTATTTCGTTACTAGACGCGGCCCAGCGCCCAATTATATCGGACGCTAATATTGGACTAGTCAGCCTTGGCGGCGATGATCTACCTGATCTTCAGGCAATAGACGTATTGTCCGGTGGAGGTGTCGAGTGGTCTGTTAGCGATGAGGACTGTGAGCAGTACGCGTGCTTAGCGACCGTAAGAGGACCAACGGCAAAGAATATTAGGCCATGCGTAGTTCCTGGAGGAAACAATCAGCAAGAAGCTTGCGGCAGCTCTCTGAGTGACGTATGCCTGATCGCTGACACTAGCGAGCGCATTCGTGCGATAGGCTCGTTTTTTGACAGGCTCGCAGGCGACCCGAGTTCAGATTCATGGGGAGATTTGCTCCATGCTGTGGAGCGATTTTCAGATGTGCACCCTGACTCCATCGATATCTACTCCAGTATTATCGACAAACCGAAGATACTGGCAGGACTTTTCGTTCGATCCAGCGCAAAGCACTTTTCTAGTCTCCTGGATCTACAGCACTATTTGCCCTTCCGATGGTGGCAAGTACCGGTTGATGATTTCAGGTCGGCGCTCAAGGAATATTGCACTTTTATTGAACACAACTACAAAGACTACGCTAAAGACTTGCTACAAGGTGTCATTGAGCGGTTCGATCAACTATCCAAAGACACAGTTTTATTTCACCCGATTCGCGCTGAAGTGCTATTTGGTAGCTCTGAAATTCTGTTAGAAACAGACATAGAGCGACTATTCAAAGACGAGCTCGACACGAAACTCCGCAATTTATTGATCTCCACTCATGGCGACTCTCAATGGCCGAACGGTATCACCAGGCAGAACTGGCAATGCCTGCTCAACCCGAATATTCCGTGGCTTAAAGATGGTGGTGTGCATTATCGCCAGACTTATCTGGATGCTGTCATAGCGCAGGCATACAGCGTAGCGAGTGGAATCTATCTTCCACGTGAGTATCGCGCTATCGTCGATGCGGTTCGGCGGTTTGACGAAGATTCATTCGCAAAAATGTTTGAAGTAGCGGTTCCGCTGTTTAGTGCTTATAGAAGACTCGCAAGCGGATAGAGGAATATATACGCATGCATTTCCACCAGGTCTTAGATCAACTAAATCGCCGCGCTTACCGCGCGCTGATTAGTCAGCTAGCATTTCGCAATGATGCGCTAAACTCATACTTGACCCGACGTCTATCTGCGGATGTTGGAAATGATGGTTCGCTACTAGCTGAGCCAGTATTTGAGGCAACGTTCGGCTATGAGTCATCTGGCAGAACATTGCAGTCGCTGTCCGGCGAGCTCTTAAGTCCTAAGCTATTGCACGCGCTCGCTAATGCGCCCAAAGAATACCGCGATTCCTATTCATTCAAACTCACGGTTAAGCCGTATAAGCACCAGCTGGAGGCGTGGGAAACCCTCCTAGCTGACGATTGGAAGTCAATTCTGGTGTCAAGTGGAACAGGATCTGGCAAAACCGAATGTTTCCTAATACCGATACTGAACGAGCTAGCTAATGAGCAAGAATCGATAAATGGCCCGGTCCAAGGTGTGCGAGCTCTTTTTCTTTACCCACTGAATGCCTTAATAAAGAGTCAGCGTGACCGACTTGCAGCGTGGACTGCTCCCTTCGGCGGCGACATCACATTCTGCCTGTACAACGGCGAAACAAAATATACTGTCCCAGAAAAGCTCGAGCAGACCGAGCCGCAACAAGTCAAATCAAGAAAGAGACTTAGAGCGGAACCACCGTCGATCTTGGTAACCAATGCCACCATGCTCGAGTATATGTTGGTCCGGAAGGACGATCAGCCAATTCTAGATGCGTCACAGGGGCAGCTTCGGTGGATAGTTCTTGATGAAGCGCATACTTACGTTGGATCTCAAGCTGCGGAGCTTGCGCTACTCCTCCGTCGCGTAATGATTGCATTTGGCGTTTCCAAGGAACAAATTCGATTAGTAGCAACTTCAGCGACAATTGGCGAAGACACGACGGAAGGCAATCAAAAACTTCAAAAGTTTCTTGCGGATGTGGCGGGCGTTAGTGTTTCGCAGGTGTCTGTAATCAGAGGTAAAAGGCATATTCCTCCGATTCCGAACATTGTTCCAGAGGAACTGACAAGCACAATCGACTCTAGTCGGCTGGATTGGGATACGGCGATTAGGAGCAGAACGACACTCGCAATTCGTCAAGAAATTTCGAAAGAACCACGTTCGATCAGTGAATTAAACGAGTCGATAGGTGGATTGTCCAAAAGCATGACGTCAGCCGAAATGCTGAAACTTCTAGATGCAATAGCTGATTGTCGAGATAAGAATCAACGGTCATTCCTTCCGTTACGTGCTCATGTTTTCCAAAAAACGTTTCCTGGAATATGGGCATGTTGCAATTCTGATTGCAGCGGTCGAAGTGACGAACTCAAGTCCGACGAGTGGGCATTTGGGGCGGTGTACTTTCACCAGCAGGAGTACTGCTCATCTTGTGATGCACCAGTTTTTGAGCTGACCAATTGCGGCAGTTGTGGCACGGAATTTTTAAGAGCTAGCTACAATCCAGTTGGCACTGAGCCTACGTTACGGCAGGGAAAGTCGGATTCTAACATCGATGAATTTCAGTTGGATCAGGAATTTGACGAAGATGACGACGGAGAATCAGGCGTGCGCATCAATCAGTGGCGCCTACTGACGGCGAGTCGTAGCTCTGCGACCGACGACGTTTGCAAGAATTCCCATCTGATCACTGAGGCAGGGAACGGCGATGTGCCGGTTCATATGCTAAGCCCTAACGCAGACAGCGGCAGAGAGGTGCTTCAGTGCAATCACTGTGGCGACCGGGAGAATGGGCGGAAAGTTCTATTCCGACCGAAGCGCTTGGGCGCCCCATTTTTTCTTGGCGATATCATTCCGACCGTCCTTGAACACTGTCCGCCTGGGAAGGGATTGATGGCTCATGGACCGAGTGAGGGACGGCAACTTATCACGTTCACCGATTCACGCCAGGGCACTGCACGCATAGCGGCAAGGCTTCAACAAGACACTGATCGAAACTACGTCCGAAGCATCGTCTACCATGCCGTCGCCCCCGTTCATGGTCAGGAGCATCAACTGGTCGATGTCAACGAGGTTAGGGAGCTAGAAGAGAAATATGAGCAGATTAAGAACGATGCCATCCTTGAACCCATTATCTCCCTAAAACTCGAAGGTCTAAAACAAAAAGCTGCAGTAGCAGGCGAGCGTGAAATCGTTGTCCCAAGCTATTCGTGGGAACAGATAAAATCGCTTCTGACAAAGGATCTAAGCGTAAGTGGCGTAATGCGCAAAAATTTTGGGCAAGTCGGATCGTTTGCGCTAAGTAAGGAGGAATTCGCAGATTACTGCCTCTATCGTGAATTCGCACGACGTCCAAAGCGCGTGGCCCAAAGTGAAGTGCTGGGTCTATCTCAATTGAAGTACACAAACATTGAGAATATTAGTCGTTTGCCGGATAGCTGGGGCGCTCACGGCGGTTCGCTCGAAGAATGGAAAACGTTTCTTGCACTTATTTTTGATCAGTACTTGAGGGCGAACTCGATCATCGATATTCCGGAGAAGTACCAGCGCTGGATGGGAGCGAGAGTTTACTTCAAGTTTGTAAAAGCGCCAGGGGATGACCGTCCATCAACCTCAAAGATCCGCCCGTGGCCACAATGTAGGCCGGGGAGGTTGGCACGTAGTCGGATAGTGGATCTTGTTTTGCATCAGTTCTTGTTGTCACCCGATAGCAAGGAGGATTGTCTGAGAATGGAGCACATTCTCCGGGATGCCTGGGAAGCTGCAAAATCTTCGTTAATTCAATCGTCCAGTGGTTGGCAACTAGATTTGGCAGGAATGAGTGAATTGCAAGGGGTCAGGGATGCCTGGTTCTGTCCATACACGAGGCGAGTTGTATCTCGAGTCCTCTTCGGATACTCCCCATATACGCAGATTAGCGGTGGCATGGCCATTGAAAAAGCAGAGCGAATTCAGATGCCTATTCTGCCGGCTAGATACTGGCAAGAGATGCCTGCCAAATTCGAATCAGCAGATGATTGGCTTGAGTCGGACGCAGCCGTCGAAGCTTTGAGGCAAAAATTCGTATGGCCGAATAGAAGTGATCGAGCTGCAGCGAAAGAAAACTGGTTCGCTATTGGCGAACATTCCGCGCAGCAGAGTAGCTCGCGACTAGATCAATTGGAGGGCGACTTCCGCGCTGGCAAGGTCAACGTCCTTAGTTGCTCAACCACTATGGAAATGGGGGTCGATATTGGCGGCATGGTTGCAATCGTCATGAACAACGTGCCGCCTAGCCAAGCTAACTACTTGCAACGGGCGGGCCGAGCTGGTCGTCGTCAAGAGTCAAGGGCGCTGAGTGTAACGTTGTGCAAGGCTACCGCACATGGAATGGAAGTATTCCGTAACCCAAAGTGGCCATTCGATACTAGCGCCTTGGTTGTGCCATCGGTGCCGTTGGATAGTAAGCCCATCGTGATGCGCCATGTAAATGCTCTGCTGCTGTCGATATGGCTGGCTCAGTTTAACGAGGATATCCCAAAGCTAAACTGCGGGTGGTTTTTCGAATCAGGGGCGCTTGCGCACCAGGCGCGATATGAAGAGTTTTCAGTCTGGGCAGAAACAATAGCAATTGACTCAAACAGCCATGCACTCAATGCGCTCAAAGCGCTTCTGGGCGGCACTGTACTTGGCTCAGCGCCAGCAAAAGAACTAGCAACGATTAGTGTCGCAATGTTAACGACCATTGCAACGAAGTGGCTATCCGAAACATCGATACTCATTCACCAACGAGAATCATTTGCGCAGAACGAAAGCGACCCCGAAAAATCACCGGTAATTAGAGCAATCGATCGTCAGTTAAAACGTGCGCGCGAGGAGTATCTGCTTTCTGACCTCACGACTGCTGGTTATCTGCCGGGGCATGGGTTCCCGTCAGGGATTGTCCCAATGCTAACAACCACCAAGAAAGATTTCCGAAAAGCAATCTCAAGCGATGGCGGTCACCGACAGGATCGCCTGACAATAAAAAGAGGGTCTCCAACGCGAGAACGGTCAGTAGCGATTCGGGAGTTTGCACCCGGCGCCGATATCGTGCTCGATGGTGCTGTCTACCGATCGTCAGGAGTAACTCTCAACTGGCACATTCCCGCAAACGCGGAAGGCCCGCCCGAACATTTGCCTATTAAATGGAGTTGGTTTTGCAAAGAATGTGGTGCGGGCGGTACGTCAATACTAATGCCGACTTTGTGTGCCTGCTGTTTGGAGAAAAACCTGCAATTGCATCAAATTGTCGAACCGAATGGATTCGCCGTAGATTTGTCGTATGAGGCACACAACGACGTTAATAGCCCTACCTACATTCCATTTAGCCCGCCACGAATTAATATCGCCGCCGAGGTGCCGCGACGATTCGCGAATGCGACCCTTGGAGCTTTCAGATACTCCGACTTCGGTAGTGTTCTGACTTATAACGCCGGCCCATCCAGCTGCGGCTATTCATTGTGTCTCTACTGTGGACGAGCTGAGCCACAGGTTGAAGAGGGGAAAGTTCCAGAATCGCTTACTTCGCCGCCGCATTATCGTCTTCGCGGCGGTCGTGCGTCAGAATCCGAGGAACACTGTCCAGGCAATGATAGCGACTGGTCAATTAAGTCGGATCTGTGGTTGGCGGGCGAGGAGGTCACATCTGTTCTTGAGTTGCGGATGTGTGATCCAGTTTCCCAAAAACCAATTCGGTCCGAATCAATGGCCTGGTCAATTGCCTATGCCCTTCGACATGGGCTAGCTCAACGAATTGGAATTGGCTCTCGAGAGATCGGTGTTGCTGTACAGCAGATAAATGATCGAGAGTACGGACTAATAAATGCTATCTACTTGTACGACACTGCCGCATCAGGGGCCGGCTACGTGGCTCAGTTGCCGGAGAACCTGAAGTTTGTGGTTGATTCCGGAATCAAGCTCCTTGATTGTCCCGAAGACTGTGACAGCGCGTGTAACTCCTGCCTGCTTGATTGGGACAGCCAACACCAGTTCGACATTTTGGATCGCACTGTTGCAAAGGAGTTTCTAGAAACATGGTCCAAACACTGCAGCCTTCCCGCGACCCTCAGCAATTTAGGCGATAACTCTAAGGCAGAACTAAAAGGCATTGCAAATGCCATCCGCTCGCATATTTCAACGAATCCGATTGAGGAGTTATTCATATTTCTCTCTCACGATGACGACTGGGACCTGATGAATTTCGATTTCTTGACGGACATAAAATCGTGGTCCACTAAGCCGGTTACAGTAACGGTAGTAACGCCAGTAAATTCATTGAAACAGGTTGAATTAAGCCAGCTACGGTTAGCGTCCGCATTGTCAGACCTTACAGGTGGGAATATTCGGTTCGTCGAAACTGGCGTAGAAAATGAACTGGGCGAGGCCATTCGAATGCTAGCCATTGCAAAGGGCAAGACAAGCCGCTGGTGGGCAGCCAAAGATCCAAGTCTGACACCGGGCGAGACCTGGGGCGAATCCGACGGTGTCCTATTTTCTTTCGATCGTTCAATCGACTTGCCGGTCGAAAGTGTTGATATAGATGCCCTATTGGAATCGAGCCGCTCAACGAATAAAGGAGCAATGCCAGTCGCGATTTCGAATCAATGTGACGGTATTCTCACCGAATTCGGGCAGCGCTTCTGGATACATTTGGAAGAAAATACTGGCATAGTCCTGGCCGACGATGAGGAAATCTCCGAGATTGCTTACCGAGATAGATATCTCCGAACCCCCCTGCACGTTGCGCTACTAAGTCAAATGGTTGTCGGGCTAAAAGCGATGTTTGCCCCAGACATCGCGTTATCTATTGAAACAGCACAGCTCGACAAACCGTGGAACTCAGTGCCTAGGGCGTTCAGCCATAATTGGACCGATCAAGTCGCAAGGGATCAGGTCCTTCGTGAGTTGCTCGAGCGCGTAACTGGTAGGCACGTGGCAGTCAAATGCAGACCAAAGAAGGAAGTGGCTCATAGTCGATTACTGAGCATCAAAACGACTTCTGAGAAATCAATTCAAATTTATCTCGACGAAGGAGTGGGTTGCTGGAGAAGTGGGGGTTTTCAGAACTTTGATTTCGGTACCTCAGTTTCGGCACAGGTTGACCAAATTACTCGTGCCAAAATGCCAGTAGTAATGGCCAACGCAGAGCTAGGTACTCGAGTCTTCATACTAAAGGAATTCCACTAATTAGCAGTTCCCGTTTCGTGAGATCGGGCAAAAGTCCCTTTTTTCATTTTACTATCACACAGCATTAGGAAGCAGACGATGCAAGCCCAGAACCGAAACGTTAAGGACTGGTACGGGATGGTTAGCCGCGGCGAAATCAAGCTACCACGGTTTCAACGTTTCGAGGCATGGGACCGGCATAGAATTGGTAGCTTGTTACAAACAGTGATTAACAACCTTCCGCTGGGCATAACGCTTGTTCTGCAGGTGAACCCGAATGAAGAGAAGTTCGTGTCACGCTTCTTGGAAACAGCTCCAGAAGACGGTCCACGCACGTATGAGCACCTTCTTGACGGCCAACAGAGACTGACAGCGCTGTGGCGGGCATTTCACAACAACTACGAATGGGAAACCTATTATATTTATCTAGAGGAGTTCGACGACTACGAGGGAGATGAAAAGCGAGATGACATGACGATTTTCTGTCGCGGTCGGTACGAGAAGGCAAATGGTCAGAGGTATCCACTGTGGTGTGACGATCCAGGCCAATGTCTTAAGCGCGGTTATATTCCAACGGATCTTTTAAAGCCAGAGGATATCCAAAGCCAAATTGATACTTGGTTGGCCAAAGCAACCGAGGCGAGAAAGCCAGAGGACGATATTAAGGAGCTCGAGAAATTCCTCGAGTTTCGCAAGACGGTAAGCGATCGAATAAGAGATCTCCGTGCTGTAGTCGCCAATTACAATCTGCCATATCTATCGCTGCCAGCATCCACAGACAAGAGCGTTGCATTGGACGTCTTCATTAATATGAATACCAACAGCAAGCCACTCTCCCAATACGATGTAATTGTCGCGGAAGTTGAAAGCGTTCTCGGTCAGTCGCTGCATGACATGCAAGCCGAGTTGGAAGGGCGGCATCCGCAAGTAGCACGCTATGCAGATCTGAGTGATTTGATTCTAACCACGTCTGCACTTTTGCAAGGCCAACTGCCGAATCAGCGTGGGGCCTGGGATATGGACAAACGAAGGCTGGTCGAAAACTGGCGGGTAATGGAACGAGGCTTGAGTCGTATGGCCGATTTTCTGCGTGAAGAAGGGATATACGACCATCGCCGATTGCCGACCAATGCAGTTCTGGCTGTGATCGCAGCCCTCTATTCGGACATTCCCGAGTCTGGTGATAAGCGCGGACAGGATGAACTTCTGCTGAAACGATACGTATGGCACGCGTTTTTCAGTGATCGCTATGAAAATGCTGCGGCAACTTATGCGTTCGCCGACTTCAACGTGTTGAGGGCGTTGATAAGGGGGGAGAAAAGCTCAAGTGGCAAAACGATTTCGGCAAACGATGTCCCAATATTCGCCGATCATGAATTGGCAACAATCGATGAACTACTAAATGCCGACTGGCCCAAACGGGCTTCGATACGCGGCCGGGCTGTCTTCGCAGTGGAATGTCGACTTGGCGCAATGGATTTTTCCACCGGCGAGCGGCTCGACCCTTCGAACATTCAGCAACGTCATTATCATCATATTTATCCGGACTCTCTATTGAAAGAGGCAGAGATAAATAGCTACCTGGCATTGAATTGCGCATTGATATCGGACACAACGAACATGTCGATCGGCCGCAAAGATCCAGTGAAGTATCTGACGGATAGGTATCAGTGGACATCCGAGGAGATCGTTCAAGAGCGACTCCACTCTCACCTAATTCCAGTGCAGGAATTGGCGAACGGAGGATACGAAGGACTGTCGGAGCAGGATAAAGCGCAAAAGCTAAAACGGGACTTCAGTGCGTTCTTAAGACGACGAGCGGAATTAGTTGCGAAAGCGGTTGAGTTGTTATTGGAGGGGCGCCAGTTAAGCGCATCTGTTCTGTTCAAATAAAAGACACACTTGTGCGCCAATTCTCACTTGTAGCTTTGCTATGTAGGCATCTAATCCCAATGTTGGTAGTATTTGCCAGTATTCCGACCGCGAATATAGATCGGGAACAAAACCAAAAGAATCAGCCCGAGAGGGGAGCTGGCGGGGACATACTTCCAGTCATGTAGGTTTACCAGCTGATGTGATGCAGTGACTGAATCTAGTTGCGAGCTTACAGTTTCTTTTCGTGGCCAAAATTCGAACAACAGAACGGCTGCACCAATTTGATGGAAACGCAATTTTATCCAGGGGCCCGTGTCGAGATACGCGACGCGGAATGGCGCGTACGCCGTGTTGATCATAGTTCCGATGGTGGCTACGTTCTAACCTGCGAGGGCTTGTCCGAATTGGTTCGCGGTCGTGAGGCACTGTTCCTGAGCAAGCTGGAAGCTGTTCGCGAGCTGGATCCAAGAGAAACCGACCTTGCCGAAGACACATCCCGCAACTTCGGTGCAAGTCTTCTCTATATCGACTCGATGCTTAGAAAAACTGCGCCATCCGACGAGCGCATTCATCTCGGTCACCTCGCAGCAATGGATAGGCTCGATTTCCAGCTACAGCCTACCTTACAAGCACTAAAGCAGCCTCGGCAGCGCATTCTGATCGCCGACGCCGTCGGCCTTGGCAAAACACTTGAAGCTGGCATGCTCGTTAGCGAGCTAATAGCGCGTGGCCGCGGCAAGCGCGTTCTCGTACTGGCTGTGAAGTCTATGCTTACGCAGTTTCAACAAGAGTTATGGAACCGCTTCACGATTCCTCTGGTGCGGCTGGATTCCGTAGGGCTCCAACGCGTGCGCAACCGCATTCCAGCTAACCACAATCCGTTTCATTACTTCGACCGATCGATAATCTCGATCGACACGCTCAAGCAAAACATCGAGTATCGCCACCACCTCGAGCAAGCCTATTGGGACATTATCATTATCGACGAGGCGCACAACGTCGCCGAGCGCGGTAGTAACTCCCAGCGCTCGCGCCTCGCCAAGCTTTTGTCAACACGCTCGGATACGCTGATCATGCTGTCGGCTACACCGCATGACGGCAAGCCGGAAAGTTTTGCAAGCTTGGTCAACATGCTGGATCCCACCGCGATTGCCAACCCACGCGACTATGCCCAAGAGGACTACCGTGACAAAGGCTTGGTGATTAGACGATTCAAGAAGGACGTCAAGCGCGAACTGTTTGGCAACTTCCCTGAGCGTGAGATTGCTGTCGCCAAAGCCCCTGCAAGCGATATAGAAGAGGAGGTCTACGAACGGCTAATGGACGTTTCTTTTCACTCGCTCGATGGTCGCGGCCAAGGTGCCGGCCAACTCTTCCGTACAACGCTGGAGAAGTCGTTGTTTTCCAGCCCGGCAGCATGCTTGTCGACCGTGCGCAATCGCATGACTCGATTGGAGAAGCGAATCAAGCAGGTGCGGGACGGCGAGCTACAGACGGAATTGATCGAGGACCTCGACACCCTGCAGGGGCTCGAGCTAGCTCTTACGGCAGTAACGCGAGAAAGCTTCAGTAAATATCAGCTATTGCTCGAGCAGCTATCGAGTGACGAGTTTGGTTGGAATCCGAAGAATTCTGACGATCGCTTAGTAATCTTCACAGAAAGTCTCCGAACTCTGGAGTTTCTCCAAGAAAACCTACCGAAAGACATGAAGTTGAAGAATAACCAGGCAGCGATTCTTCGTGGCGACATGAGAGACAAGGAGCTGATGGAAGTCGTCGAAGATTTCGGCCGCGGCGAGAGTCCTATCCGACTATTGATCTGCTCGGATGTCGCTTCAGAAGGCATTAACTTGCATCACATGAGTCATCGCCTCGTACACTTCGACGTGCCTTGGTCGCTGATGGTGTTTCAGCAACGCAATGGACGCATTGATCGTTACGGGCAAAAGCATGAGCCGAAAATTCGGTATTTGATGACCGAAAGCAAGCACCCGAAAGTCCGCGGTGACCAACGCATCCTGGAGGTGTTAATCGAAAAAGACTCGCAGGCTGGAAAAAATATTGGAGACCCGTCGGAATTTCTCGGGCTCTATGATCAGGATGCTGAAGAAGAGAAAGTGGCCGAGGCTATCGAGAATGACGATTCCAGTGATGCCTGGGCCGTGTTCGAAGCATTGATGGAGACCCAGATTAATGCGAGCGAAAATCCGCTGGACAAATTCATTCCGGAAAACGGTGTCGCAGAACCAGCTGAGAGCATTAGCCGCCTATCACGAGTTTTCCCTGACGGACTCGCTTACGCCAAAGCAGCGCTGGTCTGGTTCGCCGAAAAAGGTGAGCGTTTGAGCGGCAAGGTGGAAGGCAAGGTACTAAGCTTGGATGCGCCGGATGATCTTCGTCAACGCCTGGCTTACTTACCCAGAGAGATTCGGCCTGAAAGTGATCATTTCGTACTAACCACGGACAAGAGCATTGTTGACAGCGCGGTTCGCGAGTCGCGACAGCAGGAAGAGTCAGCGTGGCCGTCGATTCATTATCTTTGGCCGTTGCATCCGGTGATGGAATGGCTGTCAGATCGCGTGTTGAATGCATTCGGCCGACATACAGCGCCCGTACTTCGACTTCCAGGGAAACTAGAAAAGGATGAGCACATTGTCCTCATCTACGGTGGCTTCCCGAATCGGCGGGGGCACGTTTTGGTGCAATCATGGATCGGCGCCTGCTTGAAAGGAGAGTTGGTAACCGACTTGCTCGATTGGCACCAAGTTCAAAAGCGGTTGGATCTAAAGCCAGGCGCATTGCCAAACCCCGCTCGGGAAGGAAGCCGTGAGGAGCTTCAGGCGCTACTTCCGGCTGCCGTCATTGCCGCCCAAGAAAGGCTAAAAATGACGCGCGATGATTTCGAAACGGCGCGTGCAAGCAAATTAAAGGCGCAACGCGATTCGCTCGATGCGCTGAAGTCCAAGCATCAACAACAGCTAACGCTTGAGCTTGACCAATCACGGCAGCCCGACACCATCAAGAAGCGACGCCGCGAAGAGCGCTTGAATGAGATCGATCGAATTTTCCGCGATAACAGTGACTGGCTGGATAACACGCAAATACTTGAGGACGAGCCATTTATCCAGGTTGCGGCAGTCTTCACGGGGGCCAGCGACTGATGGTGGCTACTGATGTTGAGGCAGGGCAGCAGTTTATAAGGAACATAGTTGTTCCAGCTGACGTCGTGGCTGGCTTAGGCATTGCCGAACGGTCCTTCCTGGCGTCTTGTCTCGCTGTATTCGATGAAGCCAAAATACTTGCGCATGTCGATAAACTTGGCCGGGCGTCTGTCGAAAGACTCAGCAAGATTTCGCCAGTTGAATTACCCAAAATCTGGTCAAAAGTCGAGAATGCCCAAGACAGGTGGTTGTCTTCCTCATTGTCTGACGCGCAGTTGCGCCTACTGGTCTGGATCCAGTTGCGCGATGCTTTCGGCTTGCAACCAAAGTTGGCAGCCTCTCTGTACGGCTGCGGTTTACTGGCAGATGATCTCGTCGGTGCCTTGCTCGCCAGTTCGCGGCCAAAGGCAGGGCGCGAGTTCAAGCTGGGCCCAATTCGCATTGGCGGTGCCCGAGATAAGAATACGGCGCCAGCGACCTTTAACGATGTTGTTCGCACTGTACTTCAGGAGTTCTCGGAGCAAGCGGCAAGTATCGATATTGACCAGCTTGATTCCGAAACGCGAAACGCTGCTTTGTCGGGTGCACGAAAGGCATTCGCCAGCATGTCGGAGGAGGCTCGTTCGCGTTTGATGAATGAGCTTGGGGTTGAGTCAGTAAACGATGAAGCAATACTGAAGGCAGTACTCGCAGGCGGCGGTCTCACGGCTGTTAGCGGCGGGGTAGCGGCGAGCGGATTCTCGGCGTATATCCTGGCTGCGCAAGCGTCCGCGATTATCCCTCTCGTTGGCGGACAGACGCTGGTATCCCTATTAGCGGTCGTAGCCAATCCTGTGTTCGCGGCTCTCGCTTTCGGTGGCATCGCCTGGAAATTGGTAGGCTCCGCGTCCGACAAAAACCGAATCGCCATTGCTACGCGTTTCATTGCGCTCCTGGCTCTAATGGGTTCTGGCGCGCGAAACCCAGGTATTGCGGCTTTCTTGCGGGCGACTTCTGCAGCCCGAGGCCTGAACGCCGAGCCGGGCGCAAGGAGTCGTCGAGCCGACGCGTACCGCGAAGAATGGGCATTGGTCGATCAAGCTTTTCCCCAATTGGCGACGGAATACACTCAACCGGATTCCGTCTGGTCCCGTCCGGTTGTTTTCGCTGCGGACAACCAACGAGAAACATCGTCTAGTGGTGAAGGCGGCATGGGTCTGGCTACCGCACTGACCCTTGGTGATGTTCTGTACCAAATGGCCGCACTGGATCCAACGGTTATCAAGGCGGCAGACTTTTCCTACATCAAAGACATCGACGGGCCAGTGGATTTCGCTCAGCTGGTTGCTGGCTTTCCTGCTGAAGGCAGTGCGCTTGTCGGTACTTTGGCACGACTGAAGGGCTACGTTGCAGAACAGGCTGTCGCCGCGGAACTCATAAACGCAGGTCACGCCGTTTCACTACCGGAATCGGCAAGTGAGCCGGGCTGGGATTTGCTCGTAGATGGGCAGCGAATGCAAGTGAAGTTTCACGATTCGGCGAGCGGCATTTCAGAACATTTTTCCAAGTACGACTATCCGGTCATTGCTAACAGTGAGCTGGCCGGACATGTGCCCTCTGAACTAGCGGATCACGTTTTCTTTATTGATGGGCTGAGCAATGAGGTCGTAACGACGGTCACCGAGCGCACGGCCGAGATCGCGCAAGATTTGCAGACCCCGAATAGCCTGTTTCTTGGCTATGCCATCAGCGCGTGCCGTGCCGGATACGCCCTCTACGACGGACACATTACATTGGCACAGGCTACTGAACAGGTATTGCGTGAAGGCACTGTGCGCTCTGGGCTGGCTGTCGTTGGTCACTTCGTCGGGGGAGGCGCCGGGTTGCTCTTGTTCGGTCCGGCCGGCGCGATAATTCTCGGCTATGCCGGCCCGGTGTTTGCCCAGGGTTTCACCGGTCGAGCAGCCCAAGCGGCGGAACATGCGATGACCAGTGATGAATCCCGTCGGTGGGAGGCGGCGTGCCACGAGGCAATCGATGCCTGGCACGAGACGTTGCAAAAGTCTTTGGATCATAAACGCAGCCAGTACGAGCAAAAGATAACCGCATTGCCTCACGGCGATGTTGCTCATCACGTCCGCGGCCGGATCCAGGATCAACTACTGCACGTCAACGAGTGCGAAGCGCGCCTGATGCGCATCGGATCTCAATCACTACCGGATGTAGAGCAGCGTCTCCTGGAAACGGGTCGCTGGCTGGGTATTGCCGCGGTGCACCCTGCCACGTATCAGCCAGAGTTGCGCCGAGTCTCTAATTTGATAACAGAAAGACCTCGTCTTGTTGATAAGGCTAAGGTCGCTTCAGCAGTGGCGATTGAAAAACTGCGCGGACATCTGCGCAGCATCCGCCCTGACGTAACAGTTGATTCGACAGTCAAGCGAAATCAGGACTAACACGTTATCCAACAGGAACGAGCCAAAAAGTGAACCTCCACGGCATCATCAATGAAAATGAGTTTTACTCAGACCACTACCTGGCGGAGATATTTTCTGGCGACATCCGTGGTGTGCTGGAGGACTGGCAGACTCGCGAAACTGCGGAACGTGAAAGTTCAAGAACTAGCAAGACCTACCGTGGTTATCGCACGCCACCGAATGAGCTCAGCCGACAGGCGCGCGACATCTTGCAGCGTATTGAGGAAGTCGAAAAGCAGCGTCGCCCGGACGAACGGCTGGAGCTCATTCGCAGCTTGAACCAACGATTGCTAAACGTCTTTGATCTGCCTTGCCAGCCCGAGCAGCGCGCACTGGAAGAAGATACAGTGCTACCGCTGCTTGGCGAACTGCGATCGGCGCAGGGCGATCCGGTCTTGTGGATACTGGAATCGATACCGGCTATTGGTGACGAGCCTGACCAGGGCCCCCTGAGCCTGCCAGTTCTCCCTGAGCAATTGCAGGGTCTTGCCGAAACTACCGGGCAAAAAGAGCCAGCCGACTGGCAAAAGCTACTAAGCCGCCAAGTATTCAGCCAGCCTCATCCGCCACGCTGGGTCCTATTGGTCAATCCACGCCAGTGGATACTGCTGGATCGTTCGAAATTTGCCCAACACCGGCTGCTGCGCTTTGACTGGGTGGACCTGTTCAGTCGGCGCGAACTGGATTCGCTCAAAGCTGCCAGCGTGTTATTGCACCGGGACTCTCTTCAAGACAGCCAGGGCCAGGCGCTACTGGACACTCTCGATGAAAACGCACACAAGCACGCCTACGCCGTTTCCGAGGACCTTAAATACGCACTGCGCGAGTGTATAGAGCTGCTTGGCAACGAAGCGGCGCAGCAACTAGAAACCCGTGCCCGCCAACAAAGCAAGAGCATCTACTCCGGTCGTGAGGCGTTGGACCCCGCTGAACTCAGTCTCGAGTGCTTGCGTTACATGTACCGGCTGTTATTTCTTTTCTATATCGAATCCCGTCCGGAGCTGGGCTACGCACCGGTCACAAGCGAGACCTACCTAAAAGGTTACTCGCTAGAGCACTTGCGCGAGATGGAGCTGGTGCCCTTGACCAGTGAAGCAGAGCGCAATGGCCGCTACTTGCACGATAGCCTGAGTACGCTGTTCCGCCTTGTCAACGAGGGCTACACCACTAATCAGGATCTGCTGGCCGGCGAGACCCGCCAGACCGGACGCGATGCGTTTGAGCTATATGCATTGAAGAGCCACCTGTTCGATCCCGAGCGAACCCGCAACATTGATCGTGTGGTGTTCCCCAATCACTTGCTGCAGCAGGTCGTCCGACTGATGTCCTTGTCACGCCCGGCCAAAGGGCGCAAACGCCGCGGCCGCATTTCCTATGCACAGCTAGGAATCAACCAACTTGGTGCTGTGTACGAGGCGCTGCTGAGTTATCGGGGATTCTTCGCCACCTCAGATCTTTACGAGGTCAAGCCCGCCAAGGAAAACTGGGATCCACTCAAGACTGGCTACTTTGTGTCCGCCGAAGCGCTCGCACAATACAAGGAGGAAGAAAAGGTCTATGTCAAAGATGAGGCCGGACACAAAAAATTGCGCATGTACCCAAAAGGCAGTTTCATCTATCGCCTCGCTGGCCGCGACCGGCAAAAATCCGCGTCCTACTACACGCCGGAAGTCCTTACCCGCAGCCTGGTCAAGTATTCGTTAAAGGAGCTCTATAAGGAGCAGCTTGAATCCCTGCCGGATGACGAGGCGCGCGCCGCGAAAATACTGGAGCTCACAGTATGTGAGCCCGCTATGGGCAGCGCTGCATTTCTTAATGAGGCCATCAATCAACTATCCGACAAGTACCTTGAGCTGGTTCAGTCGGCGAGAGGCGAGCGTATTCCTCAACACGACTACGCTCGGGAAAAACAAAAGGTAAAAATGTACCTCGCTGACAACAACGTGTTTGGCGTGGACCTGAACCCTGTCGCGGTCGAGTTGGCCGAGGTCTCACTTTGGCTGAACGCGCTAAGTGCCGATCGCTTTGTGCCTTGGTTCGGTCTGCAGCTGCACCACGGTAACTCGCTGATTGGTGCCCGTCGCGAATATTTCACGAAGGGGCAACTCACCCACACGAAAGACGGTAGCTGGCTGAACTCCGCCCCAGAGCGCTTGCCACTCGGGCAGGAGCGTAAAGAAGGACAAATCTGGCACTTCCTGCTGCCCGACAGCGGCATGGCCCACTACAACGACAAAGAAGTGAAGGCGGTCTACCCGCAGCAGATCAAGCTTATCAACACTTGGCGCAAGAACTTCACCAAGGCATTCGATAAGGAAGATATTTCGCGTCTTGAGAAGTTGAGTGCGCGCGTATCAGAACTATGGGATGAACATGCCCGCAGCCAGGCGGACCTGCGCCGTCGTACCACGGATCCCTACGCTATCCTCGGCCACGAATCTACGGGTGCGGCAACGAGCCTTTCGTTCAAGGATACGGCGTTAGATCAAGAGCTGCTTGCCAGTAAACTGGAAAATGCTAGTGCGTACCGTCGTCTTAAACTGGCAATGGACTATTGGTGCGCGCTGTGGTTTTGGCCAATCGCCGACGGAGCGGAGCTGCCGGAACGGGACGAATGGCTGAGTGATTTGGAAAATTTGCTATTGGGTGACGTCGTAGCGACCGAACGGGTCGGGCAAACCGTCAGCCTGTTCGCAGAAACCAATCCGGAGGAAGGGAAACGCTTTGTCAACAAGTATGGGGTCGTCAATTTTAGAACGTTGTTCAAGGCATTTCCACGACTGCGGAAAGCTAACTCGATTGCCCGGCAACGACGTTTTTTCCACTGGGAGCTAGCATTTGCCGATATCTTTAAAACGTACGGCGGGTTCGATCTTATTCTTGGGAACCCGCCCTGGATCAAGGTTGAATGGAACAGTGGTGACGTATTGGGTGATTACGAACCACGTTTCATCTTGCGTAAGCAATCCGCGACTCAGCTAGCGAAACTACGCGAGGAAACGTTCGAGCGAATTCCGGAATTGAAGCGAGGTTGGACTGAGGAATTTGAGGAGTCTGAGGGAACGCAAAATTATCTGAATGCTACAGCCAATTATTCAGAGCTGCGTGGAACCCAGACTAATCTGTATAAGTGTTTTCTTCCTCGAGCGTGGGCTAATTCGTCAGACTTCGGCGTTAGCGGTTTTCTCCATCCGGAAGGCGTCTATGATGATCCGAAGGGCGGGTTACTGCGACGGCAAATCTATCCCCGCCTGCGCTATCACTTTCAGTTTCACAATGAGTTAGATCTCTTCGCCGAGGTTCATCACGCAACAATCTATAGCTCCAACATCTATGGGCCGATCAAGAGCGAAGTGAGCTTTAGTGCTATTGCTAACCTCTTTATTCCCTCAACGATCGATATTTCATATGAACATGACGGCTCTGGGGAAACTCCAGGAATTAAAGAACAGGTTACCGCAAATAGTGGAAATGTTCGCTACGTATGGTGTACCAGCGGCCACCGAGACAGGGTCATCAACATTACCGAACGCGAGCTGGCTCTGTTCGCAAAGCTCTACGACGAACCGGGAACCGATCCTCTTGAAGCCCGCCTGCCCGCACTGCATGCCCGACAGCTTATCGGTGTGTTAGAGAAGTTTGCAGCACAACCGAAGCGACTTGGCGATTTGAAGGGGGAGTATCTGTCACTTGAAATGTGGCATGAGACTAATGCGCAGAAAGAAGGCACGATCAAGCGCGAAACCCGATTTCCGAAATCAGCGGAAGAGTGGGTGCTTTCAGGGCCACATTTCTTCGTCGGTAGTCCGTTCTACAAAACACCACGCGCCGCGTGCACCCAGAATAGTCATTACGATGTACTGGACCTCGCAAGCCTTCCAGACGACTATCTTCCGCGAACAAATTACTTCCCTGCCTGTGATCATGATACTTACCTTGCTAGATCTCCGACTGTGCCGTGGGTAGGCGAGGGCGCAACAATGCAACGGCGAGTAACCGAGCACTACCGTTGGGTGAATCGACGTATGTTTGGCGGTTCAGCGGAACGATCCTTGATTGGTTGCATCGTCCCGCCGAGTGTGGCGCACATCCATCCGGTCTTGTCGACTACGTTTCGTGATCCGCGCGTCTTGTTAGGGTTCGCGGCGGGGTGTTTTTCCATTGTTTCAGACTTTTTTCTCAGAACAACTGGGAAATCTGATGTTTATGAGTCGACCTTGCGAAATCTACCGTATTTCTTACGTGGCGAAATGGAGGCACGCGTACTTGCATTAGTTTGCCTAACTTCTCACTACGCAGATCTTTGGCAAAGCTGCTGGACGCCCAATTTTAGGAATGAAGGATGGTCAATTGAGCCCGACCGAAAGGATGATCAATGCGAATGTTTCTTCGATTACAAATTTTCAGAAACCACGAAATCATGGGACCGTCGATGGGGGCTTCGGATTGATCTTCTGCGCCGCCAAGCGCTCTTAGAGATCGATGTGTTGGTTGCTCAGGCACTCGGGTTAATTCTTGAAGAGCTTCTTACGGTATATCGTGTGCAGTTTCCGGTTATGCGCCAATATGAGGCCGAAACTTATTACGACCAAAAAGGCCGCATAGTCTTTACGCCAAGCAAGGGGCTCACCGGCGTAGGCCTTCCGCGCAAGGCTCGAAAAGCGGATTTGAAAGACGGTATCCGCTACGACATTACGACGAAAGATCGAGATGAACAGGGTATTGCGCTCGGCTGGGAAGATATACGTTCACTCGAAGAAGGAGTGGTTACCAAGACCTTCATGGACGACACACTGCCGGGCGGCCCCGTCGAAGGCACCGTCGAGTACCACGCGCCCTTTTTTAAACCGGATCGTGAGCAAGATTACGCCACGGCCTGGGAATTCTTCGAGAATAACAAATAGATAGGAAGCACACATGATGTCACCTGCGTCACTCGTTGAGTCCTTCTTAGGTTGGATGTCTAGCCATTCGGTAACCAATGCATTCTTGGTGGGAATTTTCCTCGTGTTTGTCTACGCGCTGCGCTGCATGAAGCAGGGAAAGCATGAAGGGTTAGTTCACTACGCACCAAACTTGCTGACCACGCTCGGCATTCTCGGCACCTTTATTGGTATTGTAATGGGCTTGCTCGATTTCGATGTTGACAATATCAATGGGAGTATTGGGCCGCTGCTAGGAGGCCTTAAGACGGCATTCATTACCAGCCTCGTCGGCATGTCCATGGCAATCATATTCAAAGTGATTGATAGCGGCGGTTTTCTTCGTCCGGTCAGTCAGGCGGAAACGCCTGAGGTAGTAGGGCCAGAGCATATCTTCGCCGAGCTGAAGGGGCAGCGTGCAGCGATGGACCGGTTGGTGAATTCAATCGTCGGCGATGAGGACGGTACATTGATCAGCCAGGTGCGCCTACTGCGTAGTGACCGCCGTGACGATGCAAATGAGATGAAGGCTCTGCAGAAGGAGCAAGCTGGGTATCAACAAGCTTTGGCCGAGGCATCTAAGCTTCACGACGATCGGTTCCTGGAGTTCCGGGCGGGTCTCTGGCAGAAGCTCGATGAGTTCGCCGAAATGATGTCGAAGTCCGCCACCGAGCAGGTCATCGAGGCATTGCGTGAAGTCATTTCGGACTTTAACCGCAATCTAACAGAGCAGTTTGGCGAAAATTTCCAAGCGCTGAATGCAGCCGTAGAAAAACTAGTTGAATGGCAAGAGAACTACCGTGTACAGCTGCAGCAGATGGGTGAGCAGTATGCGCAGGGCGTTCAGGCTATCACTCAGACGGAATCTTCAGTTGCACACATCAGCGAAGAGTCGAAGCAGATCCCGGTTGCCATGGGCGAGTTGAAAACGGTACTGAATACCACGCAGCACCAGCTCGGCGAACTCGAGAGGCACCTGGTGACCTTCCGCGATATGCGGGACAAGGCGGTAGAAGCTGTGCCGGAAATCAAGCAACAAATGGATGCCATGGTCAAAGACGTTTCTTCAGCAGTAAAAGGTGCCGGCGAACAAATCATGACGAGTGGGCAGCAGGTTCACCAATCTCTGGTGGAAGGGGCCCAGGAGTTTACTGATCGTGTTCAACAGACCAATGCAGCGATGATGAATGCGTCGACTGACCTGGCCAACCACAGTGAACAGATTCGGTCGCAGTTGCAGGATACGTTCAAGGATGTGAATGAACACGCACGCAACATGATTAAGTCACTTGTAGAGTCGAACGATATGGTTGCTGGCAATATCCTCGATAGCCAGACCAAGGTGGAAGACGCGCTAAAGCAAATGCAGAACCGACTCGAAAGCGTGATGGAGGATATTTATCGGGCACAAACCAATGCCATGCAGAGGTCGTTCACTGCTGTTGAGGACGAACTACGGAGCACTGCGGTACGTACTGGCGAAGTTGTTACCGGCCAACTTGAAGCTATGGACAAGGCTATGCAAGACGAGCTGATCCGCGTCATGTCCGAGTTAGGCGGGCACTTAGCGTCGATTACAAGGCGGTTTACTGAAGACTATCAGGGGCTCACCAATCAGATGGCTCAGGTGGTTGGCCAGGTGCGGCGTGTGGCGGAGCCTCCGTCGGAACGCTATGGAGCCGATAGCTAATGCCGCATGTGAGCAAGATATTCGGGCCAACCAAATCGGGCGGTGAAGGCGAGGGGGCTCATTGGTTGTCGGTATCCGACCTCATGGCCGGCCTGATGATGGTGTTCCTATTTATTGCAATTGCATTGATGCAGGACGCGTTCAAGGAACGTGATCGGGTGACAGAGATTGCGGTTGCCTACCAGGAAAATCAGGTGGCCATATACGATGCGCTAGAAAGTGAGTTCGAGGATGACCTCCCTAAGTGGGATGCCTCCATCGATCGAGATACGCTCGCTTTTGAGTTTCATGCGCCGGATGTTTTGTTCGAACGCGGTGAGACTGAGTTGCGGCAACCCTTTCGACTGATATTGGATGATTTTTTCCCGCGCTATCTTGAGGTTCTTCGTGGATTCAAGGGATCCGTAAACGAGATACGGATCGAGGGCCACACCAGCAGTCTTTGGAGAGGTGCGGCGTCCGATTCGTTGGCCTATTTCAACAATATGGCCCTTTCGCAGGGGCGAACTCGTTCGGTGTTGAACTACGTGTACGGGCTGACCAAGGATAATGAGGATCGCCTCTGGGTGAAGTCTGCATTCGCGGCCGTTGGATTTTCATCATCTCGTCCGGTGCCGAGTCCGACCGGCGAAGAAGATGTTGAACGCTCACGTCGAGTAACATTTCGCGTTATTACCAATGCTGAAACCCAGATTCGCAAGATTCTGGAGGACGCGTAGCCTTGCGTCTGGATCTAACATTCCGAGATTTAGAGGATGCGGTGCGCCGTATGGGAGCGACATCTGTGCCTTTTCAGGCTACAAGCCGTGCCGCACCAATTGATCCCATCGATATTAAACTCGAGAGCGGCATCGAGCTGCCCGACCTAACCGAGGTTGAAACTGACAATGGCTTGCTCAGCTACAAAGGCCGGCAAATCCTGCTTTACATCCAGGACCACGCAGGAAACGTGCAACAGGCACTGATGGACGGAGAGAAGGGCAAAAAATTTCACATCGCTGATTGCCAGACGCTGGACAACATGCGGGAAAAAGGTCGTTTTGACCGTTACGTTGTAACCAATCGACTGGACGGGGTTTTCGTTATCAGTGGATACGACTACGAATCACGGGAACCGATCGAGGGCGAAACGAACCTCTGGGTGTGCAAGAACTGCCTGAAGCTTCTCAATTACAGAGGAGCAAACGCAAGCAGCCAGCGAAAACACCGCGTTGCGAGTGAATTCGACATTGGCGAGTTTTTCCTTACTTACAGTTCATTCTTCACACAAGTTCCACGGCGTAAGGCTGGCAACACTGCTGAGGAGGCGTATTCCAAGGACTGGCCGCAGGTGTCGGCGCGGGTCAAAGTCGAAATGAACATGACTTGCGAGCAATGCGGTGTAGCTTTGCAGAACTACAAGCACTTGTTGCACGTGCACCACCTCAATGGCGTAAAGGGAGACAACCGTAGGGAGAACTTGAAAGCGCTTTGCGTTTCTTGTCACCGCCTGCAGCCAGATCATGGGCAAATGCATGTGCCGCATAAGGATACGCAAACCATTAACCGTTTACGTCGGGACCAAGGTTTACTCCGCAAGTCCAGTTGGGACGAGGCATTGGAGTATTGCGATCCAGCCGTTCGCGGTTTGCTTGAGGGTTTTCGCGAAGCGGGCGGACAGCCGCCGGAAGTTGGGCTTGATATTGCTGACAGAGCGGGGGCAACCATCGGAACCTTGGAGCTGGCATGGCCGGCGGCCAAAGTAGGCTTGGCTATCGGCCAGGAAGACTGGGATGCGGTAGGAAACGCTGGTTGGGCGTTGTGGGAGATGGTTGAAGCTTTGAGTGATCTGCCAAGCTTTGTTGCCGCTACGCGGCGGAGGCGACGCTGATGCTTCCAGGTGTAGCTTCGATCGAACTGCGGCAGGCTATCCATGATTTTCTTCGTGCCGCTTTCCCAGTCGCAACTCCGTATTTTCAATCGGGACAAAATCAGCAGGCTTTGGTCGATGGGATCATTAACCGGCCAGGAGAACTCTTCAAAGGACCGTATTTAGATATCAAGCTGCCGTATCGGACAGCCGGTCGAAATGCGATACCGTTCCGCCATATCGAGCTGCCGTTTGATCCGTACCATCATCAACTCAAAGCGTTTCAGCGATTGACTGGAGAGGGCCGGAAATCGACCATCGTCGCAACGGGCACCGGCTCGGGCAAGACGGAGTGTTTCATGTTACCGGTGCTGGAAGACTGTCTTGAGCGTCGCGTGCCGGGTATCAAGACAATCATCGTATACCCAATGAATGCGTTGGCGACCGACCAGGCCCGGCGTTTCGCGGCGGAAGTCGCCAAGTTAGAAACCCGCCTAACGGTCGGGCTCTATGTCGGTGGCGAGCAAGTCAATGCCGCAACGACGATGGGGCCGAACAGCGTGATTACCTGCCAAAAGACAATGCGTCGCAATCCGCCGGATATCTTGCTAACAAACTACAAGATGTTGGACTTCTTGCTGATCCGGCCGAAAGACCGGGACATCTGGAAGCACAACGATGCGGGCATGCTGCGCTACCTGATTGTCGATGAGCTGCACACGTTCGACGGAGCGCAGGGCACAGACCTTGCGTGCCTGGTGCGCAGACTGCGACACCGTCTTCAAGCCGGTACAGAGCTGGCCTGTGTGGGCACGTCGGCGACAATGGGCCCGGAGTCCGCCGACGAGCTTTTGGAGTATGCAGGTCGAATCTTCGCGACTGATTTCGAGCAGGACGCGATAATTACTGAGGACAGGCTGTCCGCGGAGGAGTTTCTGCTGGGGTCAACGCAGGAAGAGCATCGCGAGGGTCAGGAAGCGATTGAATTTCATAGTTGGCCAGACCGCGACGTCAGGGGCCTGGAACCGGCGAGCTATAAGACCCAAGGTGACTACTTATTCCACCAGGCATACATTTGGTTTCCGGAACTGAGCGGGGACCGCGCGGCGGAGCTGCCCCCGCTCAATGCAACTGACTCTGCGAGACGGCGCGAAGCCAATTTGAGTCTTGCCGAGTTGTTACCGAAATTGCAGGCCTATCATGCGCTGATACGTGCGGCTGAGTCTCTAGTTGATCTAGGCGAGTTGGCTGCAGATTGGGCACAGCATCTACAGATGCCGTTGCCGAAAGCGGAGTTAGTCCTGATTAGCTTGTTGTCGCTAATTTCTGCTGCCAGACAGGCAAAAAAGGCGCCGGTCGAGTCAGATGCTGATTTGTCGCCATTGCTGCAAGTCCGTTTGCAACTATGGTTGCGCGAGTTGCGTCGCATGGTTTGTTCCGTGCCCGGAGACGACAGCGCACCTGAACTTAGGTTCTCGGATGACCTGAAAGACCCCAAAAATCCATTGCACCTACCGTTACTACATTGTCGGGAATGCCATTTGGCCGGTTGGGGAGCGGTGGCACAGAAGGGAGACAGTGAGCTCGACTGTGAACTGCAGTCTTTTTATCAACACTGGTTTGACGAGTCGCCGCAGGCGCGTCTCTTGGTGCCGCTTGCCCCTGATGAAGATGAACCCGGATTGGCAATGAAGTTCTGCACAAGTTGCCGACGAATGCAGTCTATCTCGAGTGAGCTCGACTGCAGTGCCTGTGGGTCGCCTGCTACCCGTAAAGTCTGGATGCCACCAATGTCGCGGACTTCCCGGCGCAATAGTCAAAGCCGGCTAGTTGGGCATCACGACTGTCCACAGTGTGATTCGCGGAATTCGCTGGCCGTTGTGGGCTATCGGGCCGCCACATTGGCTAGTGTCCTGAGCGGCCGCCTATTCACCACACCGTACAACGATGACTTCAAGCTAATTGCGTTCTCGGATTCGGTTCAGGATGCTGCGCATCGTGCAGGCTTTATCAGCGCAAACACCTGGCGCAATGTTGTGCGTCACGCAATGGCGAGTTGGCTAAATGGTCAGAATGGCCGGATTTCTTTGCAGGAAATGCGTGATCTCTTGCCGCAGCACTGGCGACATCGTCTCGGGAATGATGCTCGTTTCTGTGGGTTGTTCATCGCCCCCAACATGCAATGGCTGGCGAGCTACTACGCGCTTAAAGAGACTGGCAAATTGCCTGCGAGGTCCGACCTTGCCGACATGGTGTCGAAGCGACTGGCCTGGGAGTGCATTGCTGAGTTTGGGCGGCGTGGCAACTTCGGTCGCTCTCTAGAGAGGAGTGGGGTTGTCGCTGTTGGGGTCGACAGTGAACGGTTACGGCATGACCTGGCTACGTTTGTCGATAAGTTACGGGACGAGATCGAAGGGCTACGTGATCTGACAATTGATGCGTGTATGTACTTCGTGCTTGGTTGGTTTCAACACTTGCGATCAATTGGCGCGATTTACGACCCGGCGCTTAATGGTTACCTGGATGGAAAGGGCAACGAATTCATTCTGAACAAGCGCATTCCCTGGATGCCAAACTATGGCCGGTCAATACGACCTCCTGCCGCTATGTCGATGCAGCGCCTGAGCAGCAACTTCGAATCGCTATTGCAAAGCAAAGGCGACAGCTGGACTGAGCGGTGGTTGAAGAAGACGCTTGGTCGGGAAAATGTACTTGCTTCGGCCGAAGCGCCGCAAATTTTCACACTCTTGACGCGTTGCCTTACTCGGGCCGGCTGGCTGGTAGATCGAGAGATAGCAGATTCGGCAATCTGGATGTTGAATGCGGAACGCTTGTTACTGGATACACAAACCGCGGAGCTGCGCTGCTCTGATTGCCGACATTCCACCTATATCCCCGCCGAGGACGCCGGCGACTACCACGGCATGACCTGCTTGCGTGCGGGTTGCTTTGGAAGTTATCAGGACGCCGTGCGGGCACCGCGCTATCACGAATATGCAACAGCGGATCCACGGCGGCTAGTACCGGCAGAACACACCGGTCTATTGCCTCGAGACCAACGTGAGGCTGTCGAGGAATCGTTCATCAATGGTAGTGAACCCTGGGATATCAATATCTTGTCGGCAACACCGACCCTTGAGATGGGCATTGATATCGGAGCCTTGTCGTCGGTTCTTCTTTGTTCAGTGCCGCCCGCACAGGCAAATTACCTTCAACGGATCGGTCGTGCGGGCCGAAAGGACGGCAACGCGTTGTCGATTACTATCGCCAATGGCCGCAATCACGACCTTTACTTTTATAACGAGCCCATTGAGATGATGGCCGGCGCCATAGATACGCCCGGCGTCTTTCTCAAGGCCATGGCCGTCTTGTCACGGCAATTACTGGCGTTTGGTTTCGATAAATGGACTAACTCTGGAATAGCAGAATCCGCAATGCCTGGGCAGATGCGCAAGGTACTGGATGCGGTAGAGCACCAGCATCAAGACCAGTTTCCGTACACGCTAATCGGCTTTATCCATGCCAATCACTCATGGTTCATTGAGGAGTTCTTCTCACTTTTCCCCGATCTGGATGAGGATGCGCGCGACTATCTAAGGGAATACGTCCGCAATGACAACGATGGGGGCTTGTCCTATCGCCTGATTCTACGTTTGCAGGAGGTCGTCGACGAACGGAAGTCCTTGCTGAGGCGGACCAAGGAGCTCAAAAAGGAGCAGCAGCGATTGCAAACAATTCCGCAAGATGAATCCACTGCCGCTCTACTTGAGGACCTAGACCAAGAGCGCAGTGCATTGTTGTCGTTGTTGTACAGCATGAATACGCAATTGATGCTGAATTTCTTCACGGATGAAGGGTTGTTGCCAAACTATGCGTTTCCGGAGGAAGGGGTCACGTTACGTTCCGTCATACTGCGCTACAAATCAAAAGAGCAACGTGAAGACGGGGATTCTGCGTATGAGAAGTCGACTTACGTGTTTCAACGGCCAGCGCAGTCAGCTCTGAGTGAGCTTGCTCCCGAAAATCATTTCCTTGCGGTTAGTCACCGACTGCAAATAGACCAGGTTGACCTAAGCCTCTCGAAAGTCGAGCACTGGCGGTTTTGTGATCGTTGCCAATACAGCGCACGAGTTGATGTAGATGATCCGCACAGTGCCTGTCCCCGTTGCGGGAGCCCGCAGTGGACTGATGCAGGCCAGCGCCATGCCGTACTGCGCCTGCGGCAGGTGTACTCGACGGTCAACGATCGCGATAGTCGGATCGGGGATGAATCGGAGCAACGCGAGGCAAGTTTCTTCAATCGGCAGATGTTGGTCGATATTCCTCCAGATGCGGGAGCTGGCGGGTTTCGACTTAAAGGCGATGACCTTCCATTCGGCTTTGAATTTGTTCCGAAAGTCTTATTTCGCGAAGTGAATTTTGGCCTGCCCGATGGTGATGCTCATGTATTTTCGGTAGCAGGCAATGAGGTATCGAGAAAGGGTTTCCGAGTCTGCAAGCACTGCGGGAAAGTACAGAAGAAGCGGCCTCGAATTAATGAGGTTATGCACGGGTTCACTTGTAAGTTACGCAAAGACCCCACTTCTGAGGAGCCATCAGACTACCTCAACAGTTTGTACCTCTACCGAGAACTTACATCCGAGGCAATTCGAATCCTGCTGCCGCTTAGCGACGTGGCTTATTCAGACGAGGCACTTAACTCCTTCATTGCCGCGTTGAACCTGGGTCTGCAAGAGTACTTTCGCGGCGATGTGCAGCACTTGGAAATTACCGATATGCGCGAGCCCGCAAATGGCGCTTCATCGGAGCGGGTCTATTTGCTGATCTACGATCGCATTCCCGGCGGAACTGGGTATCTGAAAGAACTAATGCTGAAGCCATCCAAGTTGTTCCGCGTGCTGGAGCTTGCTCACAAAACGCTTACGGCTTGTGCTTGCGCGACGGACGAAGGAAAGGACGGTTGTTATAGCTGCATATTGCGCTATAGGGACAGCCGAAACATGGATACGATAACCCGCAAGGGTGCGATTGAGCTGTTGGGGCGAATTCTAGACAGGCAGGACGACCTTGAGCAGGTTCAGTCATTGTCCGAAATTAACACGAACGTGCTGATTGAGAGCCAACTTGAGCAGAACTTCATCGATGCGCTTGGCCGGCTTCCTAGAGCGCAGATGGCGAAGCACCTCGTTAATGGCAAGGCGGGACACTTGCTGACGCTAGATGCGGGTGATGGTGTATCAATTGCATGGTTGGTCGAACATCAGGTCATGGTTGGCCCCAGCGACGGCATCGCCCGACAAACAGAGATCGACGTCGTCTTGCGCCCGGCACGTGAAGATGATCGTAAGAAGTATCGACCAATTGCTGTGTACACCGACGGCTATGCATTCCACAGAGACATTGTTGACGAGGACGCTTGTAAGCGTCTGGCGTTATTGCGAAGCGGCCAATACTGGGTCTACACCTTGACGTGGCAGGACGTTCCGACGACGGGCAAGCCTGCGCCGCCAGTGGTTGGCGATGTTATGTCACTGACGCCCGCAGTTCCACAACTTGAGCGTGTCTTTGACGATCTCGCCAGCGCTGGCGGATGGCTCTCAGGCCGGTTGCACAAGAGCCAGAGTGCCCGCGGGGGAATGGAATGGCTGGCAGACTTACTGCGTAAACCCAAAAGTGCCGACGAGGCACTTCAGCAGAGGGCCGCGTGGCGTGCGTTCACCGCACTTCAACCGCAGGCCGCAGAAAACCTTGAACTAAAGGCTCAAGTACTTAACGAGGTACGCGAAGCAGCCCCCGAGTACGTGATTGACGCGATGGGTCTGGAAAATGAGCGAGCTGTTCCGGGGGGGCTGTTGAAATCACTGGAGACCGCGGTTGAGGGGCAAATGTTGGCAGTTTGCTTGGAGGCACCGGGTGGTTCGGTCGACCGGTTAGCCGAGCAGTTGGCCATACTTATTTGTCTCGATGATCGGGATCTAGCGGATAGTAAGGAAGGCCGTGATCGTTGGAGGGCATTCTGGCATGCAGCTAACCAGCTTCAATTCTTGCCACGGTTCTTGTTGGCAACCAACAACTCACTGGAGAGCGGATTAACAGCGCAGGTATGTCGGTTCGCCGATGATATAAGCAAGACCCAGAGTGAGAAGGTTGCGACGCCTGGCGAATCTGCATGGAGCATTTCGGTGAGGGACAGCGTCCTGAGTTCGGACTTTTTGAATGCGCTAGGCGAGCTCGGCCTGCCGGAACCTGAGGTGGGCTTGGATATAGAGGGACCAGACGGTGACATCGTTGTTAGTGGTGATGTGGCGGAACTGGTTTGGCGGACGCAAAAAGTCGTGATAGCCAATGACGCGATAGTTGAGTCTCTCGAGGGTTGGACGATACTCCATGCTAGTGATGAGACAGTGTCAATAATGAAGCAGTTGATTGATCAAGGTGCCTTCAAATGACCAAAGTACGAGTGGCCATTTCACAAGACTTCTTCACCGCATTTGCGAAAGTTCCGCGACAGCAGCAGAGGAAGATCAATGCGTTCGTGTCCAAGTTTCGGGCGAGTCCGACGGCACCGGGAATTAACTACGAGACGATAAACTCGGCGGCGAATCCGCGATTCCGGTCGGTGAGAATCGATCAGGACTACCGGGGAATTGTGTTGGCACCGGACGAGGGCAACATTTTCGTTTTGCTGTGGGTGGACAAGCACGATGATGCTTACGACTGGGCTCGGAAGCATCGCTGCCAGATTCATCCGGAAACTGGCAGCTTGCAACTGTATGAAGTGGTGCGCGGCGAGGCAGCGGCAAAAGCGGTTCCGGAAAAGGACGGTCAGAAAGCTGTAGCGCCACTATTTACGCTGCGAGACAGGGAATTACTTCGACTCGGAGTCCCTGACGAGCGGCTATCGTCTGTGAAGGCATTGCGCACTGTCGAGGAGCTTGAAGCTATCCAGGATTCGCTTCCAATAGAAGTCTTCGAGGCGCTCTATTTCATCGCAGATGGTGTTCACATCGACGAAGTGATGCAGGAGTATGGAAAGCCTGACGGGCCGGTAGTCAATGCTGACGATATAGCTGCGGCACTAGCGCGGCCTCAGTCGAAGCGTCGATTCCATGTGGTAGAGGACGAACTGGAGTTGCAGCAGATGCTGGAAGCTCCTCTTGAGCAATGGCGGGTATTTCTTCATCCAACGCAGAGAAAGCTGGTTGAACGTGACTGGAACGGGCCGGTGCGAGTTCTGGGTGGCGCTGGCACTGGGAAGACGGTCGTTGCAATGCACAGAGCTCGGTGGCTGGTGAAAGAGGTATTGGGTGACGATGAGAAGTTGCTATTTACAACATTCACCAAGAATCTGGCAATGGATATAGAAGCGAATCTTCGCAAGATTTGCTCTGCGCAGGAAATGAAAAAGATTGACGTTGTCCATATCGACGCCTGGGTTCATCGTCATTTGAAGAAGCTTTGTCGAGCTGAGCGAATCGTCTATTTTTCTCAAGATGTTTACGAAAAGTGCTGGAGAAAGGCTTTGCAACTTGCCGACTCTGAGCTCTCCATGCCCGACTCGTTCTACGAAGAGGAGTGGTTGCAGGTGGTTCTTCCTCAGCGAGTCCTAACGAAGGCGGATTACTTCCGTGCTAGCCGGGTAGGTCGAGGGGTTCCGCTATCTCGCAAGAATAGGGCGAAATTGTGGCCGGTGTTTGAGGAAGCACGATTTCAGCTACACAAGGCTGCTTTATTGACCCTGGAAGATGCGGTTTTCGCAATTCTCGATGAGATTGATGCGGGACACTCTGAGTTGCCCTATCAAGCCGCAGTTGTTGACGAGGCACAGGACTTTGGCTCCGAGACGATGAAGCTTGTAAGGGCCCTAGTGCCGGAGGGGAAGAACGATCTCTTCGTCGTTGGCGACGGGCATCAGAGAATCTACGGGCGGAAAGCCTCTCTTGCCAGCTGCGGAGTGAATATTCGAGGACGTGGTCGAAAACTTCGAATCAACTACCGTACTACAGAGGAGATTCGACGGTTTTCAACGGCGATCCTTGAAGGCGTGCCGATTGATGATTTGGACGGCGAGGCCGATGGTATGGCGGGCTATCGATCTCTAATTAAGGGAGAGCGTCCGGTCAGCAAGGGGTTCCCGGACAAGACAGCGGAAGCCAATTGGGTGGCCAATGAAATCGCGCGCCTTATCGAGAGCGGACTGGACTCCCAAAGCGTTTGCGTAGTCGCTCGAACTAAGACTTACCTTAAAGCGACTGGGGCAGCACTTGTCGAGCTGAATATCCCATGTCGCGAAGTAAGTAAGAGTACTGCGGACAACAGCCAACTAGAAGGGGTCCGCTTCGCCAATATGCATCGTATCAAGGGCCTTGAATTTCGTGTCGTGTTCATTGTGGGTGTGGCCGGTCACGTTCTGCCGCTGGCACAGGTGATGGCAAACACCGAAGATTCGACGGTGTTGCGAGCTCGTGAAATCAACGAGCGTGCGTTGTTCCACGTCGCAGGTACTCGTGCGATAGAGGGCTTGTACGTAACTTGGTATGGCGAGAAAAGCACGTTCCTTGGCGATGACTTGAATGAGTAAGGTCGGTGGTACTGACGAGGCAGCGTGTCCGGCTTTGCAATACCTGCGTCGGGTGGAATTGGAAGGGGCTGTTATTCGGTTTTGCCCTTGCGCAGTCGTATTATCGATCAGGTGCCGGCTGACGAGTAGGTTGCGACGGTTCGCGAACGTACGCTTGCCGTTAGATTGCTTTCAATTGCAGCAAGAGAATTATGACTCAAGTTTCAGTCAGAGACGAGATCATGCGTATGTTTTGGATCTATTGAAGATATTGGCATGATAAAAGCTGGAACCCACTGGGAAATCTATCGCCAGATTGCACCGTTTTTTGGGCGAACGGTGCCGGCTTCGTTTATTCAGCGTACTCATGAAATTATTCCCGCGGTGCAGCGGATTCACAGTTTGATTGAGGGGATATTCAAGCCCGCCGGTTCTTCCTATGCCTTGACCATCGCCAGTATGCTCAAGAACCCTTACGCGGATCAACTTGAGTTTAAACAAGATCGTACGTGGTCCTTTTCCTATTCACCTAAATCTGGCTCGCTCGATAGTGCAGCGAATAAGTCTCTATTTACCTGTATGAACGACAGGGAGCCCGTCCTAGTAATAAAACAACTTTCGGACAAAACGCACGCCCAAGGGGCCCGGTACAAAATACTTGGCCTCGGATATATTGAAGAGTTCGACAAGCAGAACAGGCTCTTTAGAATTGCAGAAATGACCATTGATGTATTTCAAGAGCGTGTCGATCCCGCATTGACACTGAGCGATGACTTGATCGACACCGCACTGCAACTAGAGGCGCTTGAAGCTTGGTCTCCGTTTGCGGCTGAAGACCGTGCTTTATACAAAGTTTCGAGAATAAAGCGAGATGCAGCTTTTCGAAGGATTGTACTCGAGAACTATGCCAACACTTGTGCAATCTCGCGCTCAGGTTTCGCTCTGGGAGACACCATAGAAGCGCAGGCCGCGCACATAATTTCCAAGGAAGTCAATGGAACCGATGATCCGCGCAACGGTGTAGCGATGAGTCACACTGTACATTGGGCTTTCGACAAAGGAATCTTCACGATTTCAGATCAATACGAAATCATTGTTCATCCTGAGGCCGGCTCAGCAACGCACCGAAATTTCAGCTTGCTTGACCTGGGTGGCCAACAAATATGCTTGCCAAAAGATGAGTCGTGTCTACCGCATTCCGAGGCATTGCTGTGGCACAGAGAAGAGGTTTTTGGAAGATTTCTCGGTCCGTAACAATGTATCGATAGCGAGTATTTGAATTGGGGAAGAATGACTACCGGTAGCATATGAGTGAGAGCGCGAAATATGGTGGAAATAAAGCGGCAGAAAGAACTAGTTACCGGGCACCTTGAGAAGGTGTCTGGCGATGTATTTGATCAGTATCCATCCGTAATTAGGGAGCTCATCCGCGGCAAGTCAGGCGTCTATGCTCTCTACAGGAACAATACGCTCTACTATGTTGGACTAGCGAAGAATCTGATGGGTCGGCCAAAACTCACATGCGTGATAGGCATCAGAAAAAGTGGAGTCGGTTCAGTGTCTATCTGACAGTTTATGATGGTCACATGAAAGAGCTTGAGTATCTGATGCTTTGGGTTCTGAAACCGCGTGGAAATAGGCAGAGCGTAAAGTTCATGGCATCTGATAACCTCCGCCAGCAGTTGAATCGCTCGATCAAAGTGCATGATGCAGATCGCCGCGCGCGCCTTTTGGGCGGTGGCCAAACTCGTTCACGAATTCGCGCAAGAGCGCAGACAGACGCGAGAAAAAATATTCTGGCAGGACCTCTTGATCGTGCAAAGACATTGCGTGGTTGGCACAATGGCTGGGAGTATACGGCGCGCCTACTAAGGAATGGCCGCATACGTTTTGATAGGGAGATCTATGACACACCAAGCGCTGCAGGGACTGCGACGAGAGGGTCCAGGACGAATGGGTGGTAATTTTGGCACTTCCGAAAGGAAATGGAGTGGATTCCGTTAAAGAGTTTAAAGCGGTGAACGGATTGTGGCGCATGGGATTCCTTTACGTGCTGCATAAACTTACGATGATCAACCAATAACATGCCTTTATGTTTCGCAATCAATCTGAATCACCGAACCAGACCGAAGCAGATTGCGCAGTCAACTGTTGATGCAATCGTCAAGCTAGGCGCTGACGTATTGGTGTTCAACGAGTATGTGCACCAAAACCCGGCAGACTCACTACCAAGCATGCTAGCAATAGCCGGGTTTACTTATTACTCGGTGTCGGCCAGTGAGGAATATCGGCCGGGGCGTTGGCACAATCAGATCTTGATTGCCTCGAATAGGCCTATTCTGAAAAGTGTCACTCCAGAGGACGGGCCGGATAGTATGTGCCGAACAAATACGCTCACTGTTCAAACACACGGACTGCAGATCACTGGTCTGCGCGTACCGGCTTATACCTCTGCTTTCGACTGGTATCGGTACTGGGAGTGGATGAATGAGGGAGTCAAAGGCGATCTCGCAATCGGAGACTTTAATGCAGATCCTAGTCGCAATCGGAAATGGGATCGTGTTCTGGATACGTTGGTTCGACGCGGGGGCTGGTCAAGGGCCGAGGTCGTTGGCAACTGGAGTTACCGAGGCAATAATGACTCAACCTCCCGGGTGGACCATGTGATTTCACGCGGAGATGCCATCGTTGATAACGCACGCTATGTCCGCGAACCATTCGTGCCAGATATCACCGATCATGCTGCCGTGCTTGCTGAGGTGAGTGTGAAGGAGAATACCGCGTAAAGGCTATATGCTTGCGCTTGACGCGAACTATGGGCCAGAAGAATATGACAAGAAACTTGGGCAAAATCTGAATGACGACTGGTCGCTTCGAGGTTATTCCTGGTAGGCACTGTACTTAGAACCTCTGCAACTTTAAAGTTCGCGTCAAGCGGTGCGGTAGCTTCAATAAGCTGCATGTCGTAAAGATCTCTGAGGATTTTTTCTTTGAGGGAAGAATTATTGATCGGCGAGATTTGAAGAACGGCGCAGGCAATTTCGCGTTAGTAAGATTCGACGATCGGAAGTCGGGCGACGAATGAGGGCAGGTAATTGATGGCGGCGCTAACGATTAGGGTGTTCTTAATTAAGGGCGACCCCGACGGAATTCGAACAGCAGAAATCTCAAGCTGGTCAGGTAAGGCCGTGGCAGGCCCGAGGTCAGATCTTGCGTCTTTGCTTGCCCGTCCAGAGTTGGATGGCCCTGGGCTCTACATATTAGCCGGTGAGGACCCAGAGTCAGACCATAGGGCGCTTTATATCGGCGAAGCCGAGTCAGTCAAGAAGCGACTCCCCAGTCATTCTTCTAAAGACTACTGGTCCCAGGTGTGCGTGTTTACGGTGAAAGACGACAGTCTTACCAAGGCGCATGTTAAGTACCTTGAGGGCCGACTCATTGAACTGGCACGCGGAGCCAATATGGCGTGCATCATGAATTCGCAGTCGAGCAGTTCCCGACTTCCCGAAGCGGACGCGGCAGAGATGGATGTCTATTTTCAAAAGATGCTCCAGTTGCTCCCGATTCTGGGGTTCGATGAGTTCAAAAAGTTTGGTGGTGTGCAAGTTGACTCACCGGAGCTCTTCTGCGAGATAAAAGGTCTTGTTGCAAGAGGGAGAAGAACATCCAGCGGATTCGTTGTTTACAAAGGTTCGCAAGCAGTTTTGAAAGTCCGCGCTTCTGGTAAGAATTCGGCCATTCGTCGAGATCGGCTTCTTGACAGCGGCGTGCTCCGCCAGGCTGATGGCTTCCTTGAGTTTACGCGTGACTGTGAATGCTCCAGCCCTTCTTGGGCTGGGTCAGTAGTACGCGGCGGTAGCACGAACGGCCTGACGAGCTGGAAAACGAGCGACGGGAAATCTCTGAAAGAGCTGGAAGAGATAGCGCAAATGTAAAGTAAGCTCGGGGTCAGTTACACAGCTTGAACGTCAATCATTCACGCCAGTGAGTACCGGCAATGATCAGCAATAATCCAAATAAGAAGCGGGCATCGCGTGTTGCAGAGAGAATCAATAAGCGACTTGGCGCCGATTGACTTTAACGTCGGTGATAATGGGCGGCGAGATGACGATTACGATCACAACGCAGGAAGTGCACACCTGGAAAAAGCGAATGCAACGGGCCGGGCTCAAGGGCTCGACATATTTTTGCCAAGAAGGCGGTAAAGTATGGGTTTCAGCTTCCGTTGACGATAAGCCGATCTGCCGGTCCATCTTAGGTACTCCAAGCAAAGACATCGGATTAACTAGCTATATTTGTTGGGACGACGTTAGCGCTACAGACTTGGTTGAAATCCTCCATCAAATAGAAATTCCCTAAAGGTGACTAATCCATCGAAGGCGGCCCACCTCTCAAAATCCCGCCTGATCTCCGCCTGGCAATGCCCCAAGCGCCTGCACCTCGAGCAGTACCACCCGGAGCTGGGCGAAACCTCATCCGGAAGGGAGGCCCTCTTCGCCACCGGCAACCAGGTCGGTGCGATTGCCCAGGATTTGTACGGCAACAACTACTCAATCGAAATCCCCTACGACAAAGGCCTGACCGCTGCACTCCAGCAAACCACCCAGCTCCTCACCTCCAATTTCCACCACCCACTCTTCGAAGCCACACTCCATCACGACGGCGTTCTCGTTCGCGTCGATGTCCTTCTCCCGGATGGCGATCACTGGCGTGCTATCGAGATCAAAGCCAGTGCCTCCGTCAAAGACGTGCACATCATCGATTGCGCCATCCAGTATTGGGTCCTGCGTGGTCAGGGTGTTGAGCTTTCATCCATCTCCATCGGTCATATCAACAATCAGTTCGTCTACCAGGGTGACGGCAACTACGACGGCCTCATCACCGAAGTCGACGTCACCGAACGCGTCCTCGAACGATTGCACGAGGTACCGGATCTAATCGCAAAGGCGAGGGCAGCGCTCAGTGGCGGTGTGCCCGACGTTGCCGTGGGTGCTCATTGCAGCAGTCCCTACGACTGTCAGTTTCAGTCACATTGCTGGCCGATGGATACCGAGTATCCGCTGACCGGCTTGCGTGGCGGCAAGGACAAACTGGGCGCATTGGTCGCGGCCGGCTACCGGGATATTCGGGACCTGGGTCCGGCGACCGACGAACTCAGCAGTGTTCAGAAGCGTATCTACCGCGTGACCTGCACGGGCGAGGCGGAAGTGCGCGGCGGTGCCCGCAAGGCCATCGCGGCCCTTGGCTTTCCGCGTTACTACCTCGACTTCGAGACCATCGCACCCGCCGTGCCGATCTGGGCGGGTACCCGGCCTTACGCCGCCGCGGCCGTGCAGTGGTCTTGTCACATCGAGGAAGCCGATGGCGTTATTCGGCACGAGGAGTTTCTTGATCTCTCCGGCGAGCCGCCGATGCGGCCCTTGGCCGAGAGTTTGATCTCGTGCCTCGGCACGGACGGGCCGGTCCTGATGTACACGAGTTACGAGCGGACGGTAATCAACGGGCTGGCGAGATTGTTTCCCTATCTGGCTGATGAGTTGCGTGCGATTGCAGACCGGCTCGTTGACTTGTACCCCATCGTCAAGAACCACTACTACCACCCGAAGATGCTGGGGTCGTGGTCGATCAAGGCAGTGTTACCGGCAATGGTGCCGGGGATGAGTTACGCCGGGCTCGAAGGGATCAACGAAGGCATGGGCGCGGCAGATGGCTTTCTTGAGGCAATCAATCCCGCGACGGACTGTGCGAGGAAGCAGGAGCTTCAAGAGCAGCTATTGCGGTACTGTCGGTTTGATACGGAGGCGATGGTAGAGATTGTGCGGTTTTTCGAAAAAAGTTGGGACAGTGACTGATTTCGATCGGCGACCAGAGTTATAGCGGCCGCAGCGTACGAAACTGGTCACTGTCCCCGATCTATTAAGCTGCCGCTGACTTCTTGCTAGCAACCTTTACAGGTGCCGCCTTCTTTCTGCGGACGGGTGCCGTTTTCTTGGTCGCTGTTTTCTTGGCGACTTTCTTCTTAGCTACCTTTTTCTTAGTAACTTTCTTTTTGGCCACTTTTTTCTTTGCTTTCTTTTTCGCTGCCGGTTTTGCGCTAAATTTCTTGCTGATTTTTTTCAGCGCGCGATCAATGTGCAGCGCATGCGATAAATGATCGCGGGCGCTTGCCAGGTCGGTTCTTACCGGCTCGAGGTCTTTACGCAGTTGCGCGGCATCCGCTCGCGCAGTAGCCAGCACTTCTTTGAGGTTGCTCATTTGCTTCTTCAGGTCTTTATTCGCTTTGGCCGCGGACGTCTTTGCGAGGCGTTCAGCCTTCTTTTTCAGGTCGGCACGTGCTTTCTGAGCGCGCTTATTGGCCCGCGCCAAATCTTTGCTCAGCGACTTGCGACGGCGGTCGAGCTCTTTGGTTGCGCGCTGCGCCATCGTTAAGAATTGTTTCTTGGTTTGCGCCAGGTTCTTTTCTATTTCGTTAAGTTCTTTTGTCATGGTGGAATCCATAGATAATGCGAAGTTGCATTGCAAAACAATATCATGGATGTCAGTTCAAATATATTTCGAACGACTGTACGAAGTACTAAGCAGATTGAAAAGTCGCATGCGGCGTTCACTGGTGTCGTGCCCTACGTTGCCGTTAGTGCCCGTTGCAGATGTACACGAGTGTGCAGTGGAAGGTGATCAACGGGCTGGCCAGTTTGTTTCCGGCTTTGGACTAAGCATTGCATGTGGTTTTAGTGTCGTGCGGAGCGAGCCGGCAGACGCAACGTGCTGATCCTTGTTTTCTTACTTCCCGATGTTGGTCGATACTTCCCTGCAAAGATCGCCGCTGCAGCTAATTTCCTGCAAAGAACCGCGGATCATTTTCATGATCACCAATGTCACCCAGATACCGATGAGCATAGCCACGAAAGCCGGCAGGGCATGCGGTGACATACCCGGAATCGCGTTCAGCAGGAGAACGTCGTTGCCGCCTGGCACAGAGGCCGCGCCCAAACCCATCAAGAGCCCTCCGGCAAAATAGCCCAGCCATGCAGACCGTGGCCGCCAGGAAAGCAAAAATCGGCCGCTGAACAGGGAAGCGACGAGTACGCCCAGCAACAGCGCGGCGAACAGTCCCCAAAGTAGCGCGATGGACGGGACGGCAGCGCTGGCGGGTGTGGCAAGTTCGGTAATACTGCGGCGCAGCGTGTGCGTGTACGACCAGGTGCCGAGGAAAGCGTACAGGATGCCATTGCTGACTCCGATCACAGCCGCAGCCGTGGACAAACGCAGTTGTGGCGCAAGCCAGCGCTCTCGCCAAGCCATGTGCCTCGTCGTTCGTATCAGCCTTACGCTTTCCCAAAGCATCCACAGCGTCACGATGATGCCCAGTACCGTCGCGGCGCTGTCGCTCAAGCTGAGCAACGGCTCGGCCGGAGAGTGCAACAGTCCCTCGATGCGCATGCTGCTCAATGCATAAAGCCACATACCCGCGGCGATACCGGCAAGCGTTCCGGCCATGCCGAGGTTGCCGTTGCCGAGGCGTGTCAGTGTGGATATCGCGCAGCCGCCATTAAAGACGGCACCAATCCCGAACAGAATTCCGCCTAAAAGGCTGCTCCAGACGAGCGCATAAGTTTGCGCAGCCAGCGGTGCCGATGTCCGCGACCACGAGATCCAGACCGTTATGCCGATAACCCAGGCGATGGTCTTCACGAAGCTGCCCAGCATGTAGGCGCGGCGGGTCGTGAGGATTTCTGCGACCGCTTTTACCGTGCACATACTCGCGCGGTTGGCGAAATAGCCCACCAAACCGGCGAGCGTCAGAAAGACTATCCAGCTTGGGTAGTTCATTGCCTATCGATGCAGCGGACTCGGACGTCCGTTGCGGCCGGCGGTGCATCCGGCGTTGCGCGCATTACTTATTCTTCGTCATCGAGCACTTCGCGCAGCGTTTTACGAATTTCGGCCGCCCAATACATGGCGAGATAGGACGCACGTGTTCTGTGACCCGATGCCTCGGCTGTGTCCGGCGGCTCGATTGATGGGAGGTTGTACAGGTTGAAACGAACCTTCATATTGCGATCAACGATGAGCACACCCGGGGTACCCCATACGTTGTACAGACCGGCAGTTTCCTCAGCGTTCGGTATCAGGGTGAAATCATAGCCGGCCTTTTGGAGGAGCGTAGCCGGGTCACCCTCATCGTCCCGAAAGTTCATAGCCAGTACCTTCATGCGCTCGCCATTCTCAAAGCGCATGCTTTGCAGGTGCGGCATCAATGCTTCGCAATAAGGACACCACGACGCCCAGAAAAACAGAACCACCGGCTGTTCCGCAACGGCTTCGCTGAGCGTGATGGATTCACCCTCGGCAGAAACCAAGGTCCAGTCCGCTGCTGTATCGCCAACAACGGGTTCCGCGGCTGCGGCGAAACTGCTGGCTGCCAGCACCAGGATGAGTGAAATCGCGGCGAGTGTTATGCGCATCGTTGGAGTGTCCCTTTAGATTCCGGAATGGCTTTGTACCCTACAAGACCTGTTGAGAGGTCACATTATTACGGCTGGGCGTCGTCTCTGGGTGCTGCTATTGACCTGTCGTTCGTCCAAACCCCATGCATGCGACCCTTTCGGAGGCCGACATCCGTGAGGTGTGTTGCGGACCACCGAGAGGTGTCCTGATCGGTCGAAGAATGCGATACCTAGAAGAGCAGTTGTTGCGGTATTGCCGGTTTGATAGGCAGGCGTAGGTGGGAATTGTGAGGAACTTCAGTGATCCGTCCGAATTCGACAATATCTGGCCGAAACGGTTAAGTCCGCACCATGCGCATTGGGTCTGGAGAGAAAGGGGCAGATCCTTACTTTTGAGTCGGTGCAAATGCCTAGGGTGTTCGCGCGCGCCCGGAATATTGAGTCGATTTTGACGAATTGGACACAGCAAACGGGTGGAGCCGCTAGTAGCTTACGGTTTGCAGCACCATTCGTCCTTGATCTCATATAGGCGCAATTAGATGAATGAGACTTTGATAGTGATCATCTGCATCGCGGTCTTTCTGGTAGTAGTTATGGCTACGAAGAAGGGCCGGCGATCACAGTTTCCTGACTACACACTCAAGCGATCATTGCTAACGAAAGCAGAACGATCGTTCTACGGCGTACTCTCAAAAGCAGTGGGCAATGATTACGATTTATTTGCCAAAGTGAGAGTGGCTGATGTCGTCGGGCCCAAGAAAGGGCTGTCGAAAAGTGCCTGGTTCTCCGCGTTCAATCGGATTTCCGCCAAGCACTTCGACTTCGTCCTGTGCGACCCGGGTGACTTAGGCGTCAAGATCGTCATTGAACTCAATGACAGCTCGCATCGTCGTAACGACCGAGTGCGGCGCGATGAGTTTGTCAGGCATGTATGCAGCAGTGCGTCTCTTCGGCTCATTGAGATTGACGTAAAGGCAGGCTATGCAGTTGACCGAATTCGCTCAATTATTGCCGGACAAATTGGTAATAGTGATGGCACTGCCATTAACTATGAGCGAGCTGACGGCCGACGAGAGCCAACGATTTCGTAGTGTCCGCGTAGTGAATTTCCTTCGACCTGGTAGAAACTGCAATCGTCGCGGAACCGAGAAAGGGCCTTCCCTGCGTCCGAGAGAGATATTGCTTACTCCACCGGCTTGCTCTGATCCAGCAAATCTGCGCCGCCTTCCTGCTCGCGTTCTTCGGAGATCATCTTTTCCATGTGCTCATCAGGGCGGGTATCCAGTGCCGCTTCGGAGGCGGCGGGTTTAGCCACTCTCGACGATTCGGATATTTTCATTCTTGAGGTGGAATCCAGGCCAATCGCCGACGCTGAGTCATCGAACCGCACCCGGTAGATAGGCTCAGGCAATGTAAAGCCCTTGGCTTCCAGTGCATCTTTCGCCGCGCGTATCGCCAGGCTACGGCCGCGGCCGAAGTCGGTTTCTTTTTGATCCAGCCATGCGCCGAACCAGATGACGATATTGGAGTCGCCCACTGATTCAATTTTGGCGGACGGGCTGGGTTCTTTCAGAACAAAATCCAGTTCTTCGATCGCGGCGACGCCGGTGTTGATCGCTGCCAGCGGATCGTCGTTTGCGTCAACACCAAGCTCGAAGGTAAAGCGGCGTTCGGGGTTGCGCGTGTAATTAAGGATCACCGCCTTAAAAACGTCAGAGTTGGGGATGCGCAGGTGATTGCCATCCGTGGTCATCAGGATAGTGGCGCGAGAGGTCAGGCGTACAACGATACCTTCGTGTTGATTCACCACGACGTGATCGCCGGCGCGAAATGGTTGGCGCAAGCTGAGCATGATGCTGGAGATGTAATTTTCCAGCGTGTCGCGCACCGCAAAACCAATGGCAAGACCGATCACACCGGCGCCACCGAGTATCGTGCCGATCAAAGCGGACGCGCCCATCAGGTCAAGCGCAATAACCAGCCCGATCACGAATGCGATGATACGCACGGCCTGCGCCATCAAGTCGCCGAGGAAAGGGTTTGGTGCAATCCGGTACCAGAGCGATTGCCAGCGTGCGAGGCGATGACCGAGCCAGGCCACTACAACCAGAATCGTCAAGGCTATGGCCAGCAGTGGCAAGGCGCGTTGGAAATCGCGCGCACTCTGTTTCAGGTCGTTTACAACCGGTGTGAGGTTGTCTTCAATATCCAGGGTGCGTGCAATGTCATCTTCGAGTGTGACTACACCTGCTACGCGTTCGGCCAGTTCCACTGCTCGACGGGCTTGTGCCTCGTTGGCCGTTTGGCCGCCTAAAGTGACAACACCTTCCTGAACTTCGACAGAGACTTCTTCCAGCGAGTCAATCTGCGAGTAGATTTTCTCAATGCGTTGCTGGATAGCATCGTCGCGAGTTTCCGTCGCATCGACATCAATGACGCGTTGCTCGACCTCTGGCTGGGTTTCTGCGCTTTGTTGCGCTGACGCAGAAAGTGCCCAGACGCCAATGAGGCTGGCGATCATCAGTCTGTGCGCGAATCGAACGGGCATATTGCAAACTCCGACAGCGAGTGGGTACGAATCGTCCTCAGTCTACCTTGCTGCGCGATCGTGCGTCACGGATAGCGCGGGATGGCCGAAGTTGGTGCGACAGAACGATGTGGTGCGCGGAGCAGCGCAATATGGACCCATACCTGGCCATATCGGGCAGGAGCCGCAACGCTTGTTCGCCCAGCGAAGGGTTAATTCGCAACACCAGTCCACGATTGGCATTATTATGGCCAGACCGTTGACCCCTGAAATTTGAATTGAGCAATAAACCCGATATGAGCGAATCAACGACCAGCGCCCTGACCATCAATGAACAGTTTCGCTCCTTTGTAGAGAATGATCTGTTACCTGCGACCGGCATACCGGCTGATGATTTCTGGAGTGGCTTGCAGGTACTCATCGACGATCTCACCCCCATTAACCGACAGCTGCTTGCTGATCGTGATGCCATACAAGAAAAAATCGACGCCTGGCATTCTGCTCGCGCGGGCCAGGAGTGGAATGCGGATGAGTATCGCGCGTTTCTCGAAGAGATCGCTTACCTGCAGCCGCAAGGCAAAGCATTCGAAATCGACACGCAGAATGTTGATCCGGAGATCGCGAGCATCGCGGGACCGCAGCTGGTTGTGCCGGTCAGCAACGCGCGCTTTGCGCTGAACGCGGCAAACGCGCGCTGGGGCAGTTTGTACGATGCGCTCTATGGCACGGACGTGATTCCATCCGACAACGGCCGCGAGGCCGGTCGTGGCTACAACCCGCAACGCGGCGCTGCCGTCATTCGCTACGCCGAGGAGTTTCTCGACCGTACCGTGCCGCTTGCCGAGGGTAGCCATACCGACGTCGTCACTTACCTGCCGGTCGATGCCGAATCGGGCTCTGATCTGACCATTACGCTTGAGAACGGCAACGAAACCCGGCTCGCCGACCCGCTGCAGTACGTTGGCCATTTCTTCAGTGACGATGAACAACGGCTGTTACTGCGCAACAATGGCCTGCACCTTGAAATCCACATCGACCGATCGAACCCGGTGGGGAGTCAGTCGCCATCCGGTGTGTGTGACATCGTCATGGAGTCTGCGCTCACGACCATTCAGGATTGCGAAGATTCAGTCGCGGCCGTTGACGCCGCCGACAAGATTGCCGTGTACCGAAACTGGCTGGGCTTAATGAACGGCACGCTCACCTCTACTTTCAAGAAAGGCGATACAGACGTCGTTCGCGAGCTGGAGCCGGATCGTGATTATCTCGGCGCGGATGGCAACCCCGTCATACTGCCAGGCCGCAGCCTGATGCTGGTTCGCAATGTCGGTCATCTGATGACCACCGATGCCGTGCTCGACAGCAACGGCGACGAAGTGTTCGAAGGCATGCTCGATGCCGTCATCACCACCGCATGCGCTATTGTCGATCTGCAGCAAAGCGGCAAGCACCGGAACAGCCGCACCGGCAGCGTCTACATCGTCAAACCCAAGATGCACGGACCGGCCGAAGCCGCGTTCGCCAATACCTTGTTTGATCGCGTCGAAGACCTGCTTGGCCTTGAGCGCCACACCGTCAAAATTGGTGTGATGGACGAAGAGCGACGCACGACCGTGAACCTTGCCGAATGCATACGCGCCGTTCGTCATCGAATCGTATTTATCAATACTGGCTTTCTTGATCGTACTGGCGATGAAATTCACACCAGCATGCTGGCCGGGCCAGTCCTGCGCAAAGACGCAATCAAACTGGAACCGTGGATACAGGCGTACGAAGACTGGAACGTGGACATCGGCATTCGTTGCGGTTTTCCAGGTCGTGCGCAGATCGGCAAAGGCATGTGGCCGAAGCCGGACGAAATGAAGCAAATGGTCGACACGAAAGCGGCCCACCCGAAGGCCGGCGCGAATTGCGCGTGGGTACCTTCACCGACGGCGGCCACTTTGCACGCGATGCATTATCACGACGTTGATGTTGCCGCGCGCCAACGCGAGCTGGCGAAGCGTCCGCTCGCAAGTATCGAAGACATATTGCAACCGCCGCTCGGCTCACCCGCCACGTTAAGCGCGGAAGATATTCAGGCGGAGCTGGACAACAACGCGCAGGGCATCCTCGGTTACGTGGTGCGCTGGATAGACATGGGCGTGGGTTGCTCCAAGGTGCCGGACATTAATGATGTCGGCCTGATGGAAGATCGCGCCACCTTGCGGATATCGAGCCAGCACATTGCCAACTGGCTTTTGCACGGCGTTTGCGACCGGCCACAAGTCATGGAGACGATGAAGCGGATGGCGGTGGTTGTGGATGAGCAGAACGCAAGCGATCCGGCCTACCGGCCGATGGCCGCGGATTTCGACGCGAGTATTGCGTTCAAAGCCGCTTGCGACCTGGTGTTCAAAGGCGCAGAACAGCCAAACGGCTACACCGAGCCGCTGCTACACCGCCACCGACGAGCGTACAAGCAACGCTAGGATCCGCATAGGTCGTTGTGGCCAGGGTCGGCCGCCTGCTCAGCCTTTCCTGCGGTTCTCCTGATCGCGTCGGAAACTGCCGGACGACTGGCCTTGCCGGGCGGATTTCAACCACTCCGCTTGTTTCAACCAGTACTCATAGGCGTTGAAGCCCAGAGCGTCACTCTGCTTGTTGGCATGATCAACCGTGCACACATTGTTGCGCTTGTCGTTAGACATGCGTCGGGCCCTCGCTGATTGTTTGCTATTACTCTGAATAGCGACAGGCAGCAGCAAATTCCCTCACAGCAATGGCGTGCGCTGGCGCGGCTGCAGTCCTGGCGACCGGGAGGGGTAGAGCGGGGCAGGAAATGTTTGCTTATAACGTGCGGGAAGTCAGGGTCGCGACGCCGGGTCTGGCGTCGCTCCCTGGGAATTTCGCAGCGGTCAGAACTGGCGAAATTCTCAAATCAAGTACACCAATAGTGCGATAAGTGGTCAGCAGGGATCAGCTATGGCGCTTTTGGCCAACCGTGTTCAGGGTGGACTCCATGCTGATTGCCGATTTTTGCATGGACGCGTGGTTTTCATTGCAGCAGAAGCCGCCCGACAACAGCCAAAAAATCAGCATTGCGAGCAAGCTGCCGCCGAATGCGCCGCCCGCTGAATACAGCGCAATGCGCCGTCCTTGTGGTGGCAGGTCTTGTTGAGCCATTGGGGTCCCCTTAAATAACGTTGTTAGTCTGTGGAGCCACAGCAAACTGCAGATGTGGCGTACTTAAAGTGTAACCTGTCCCAATGTTATTGCCAGTGCAGTTTCTCACCAATCGAATTGCGTATGTGTTCCGTAAGTCTTTACTATCGGTTCATTGGCAGGGCAATCGTTTCGGGCAGCTTGATGAGTAAAGACAGTGCGGTAACGCTACTTTTGGGTGCATGGCAGAGCGGTGACCCCGACGCACTGGAAAAACTCACGCCCATGGTTTACGAAGAACTGCGGCGTTTGGCGCGCCGGTATATGAGCAGTGAACGCTCGGACCACACCTTGCAGGCGACAGCGCTGGTCAACGAAGCGTTCATGAGACTCGCGGGAAGCGATGTGGAGTGGGCGAATCGCGCGCATTTTTTCGCAATTGCTGCGCGCATGATGCGCCGCATACTGATCGACCATGCCAAGGCCAATCGTAGCGGCAAGCGTGGCGGCGGCGCATTGAAAGTCGAACTCAGTGAAGAGCACGGCGCGTCGCAACAGGACGCACTCAATATTCTCGAGGTTGACCGTCTGCTCAATCGCATGGCCGAGCTGGATGCGCGCAAAGCGGATGTGCTGGCGTTGCATTATTTCGGCGGCCTGACCTACGAAGAGATCAGCGCGTCCCTGGATATTTCTGCCGCCACGGTTGATCGCGATCTGCGGCTCGGCAAAGCCTGGTTGCACCATGAGCTTGAAAACAGTTGATCTGACGCCGGCGCGCTGGGCGCGCGTCGAAGAACTGTTCGATGCGGCAGCCGAGTTGCCGGAATCGGAACGGGACGCGTACCTGCAAAAAGCGTGTCAGGGAGATCCCGAGCTGCGCGCGTACATCAAGTCACTACTGAAGACCGACCTCGCTCAGGTAACCGTCATTGAAGACTCCATACGCGGCGCTTTGGGCGAGGCGATGGAAGGTTTGGGCGAACGTGATCACGGCGCGGGCGAGCGCGTTGGCGCCTATCGAATTGAACGTACGATCGGTGCGGGGGGCATGGGCGTTGTTTACCTGGCCGAACGTGATGACCAGCAGTTCGAGCAACAGGTTGCCATCAAGCTCGTTCGACAGCGTCTGCTGGACCCGGAAATCGAACGTCGTCTTGTAGCCGAACGACAGATACTCGCCGATCTCGATCACCCGAACATTGCCCGTTTGTTTGACGGCGGCACGATGCCGGACGGCACACCGTACCTGGTGATGGAGTACATCGACGGTGTGCCGATAGACGATTTCTGCGATCAAAACTGCCTGGACATTCCGGCCCGGCTGCGCCTGTTTCGCACGGTGTGCACGGCCATTCACTACGCGCACCAGAATCTGGTCGTCCATCGCGACATCAAACCCAGCAACATTCTGGTGACGCCGGAAGGCGTGCCCAAGCTGCTCGATTTCGGTATCGCGCGGTTGCTGGACGCGAGCGGTGATGCAACGGCCGGCATAACTCGCGAAGGCGCGGTGATACTGACGCCGGAAAACGCGGCTCCGGAGCAGGTGCGCGGTGAGCCGATTACCACGGCTACCGATACATATGCATTGGGCGTATTGCTGTATCGCCTGTTGACCGGTTGCCCGCCCTATCAGGTCAGCATGAGTCGCCCAACCGAGATACCGGCAATCATCTGCGACGTCGAGCCGATGGCACCCAGCCAGAAAGTGCGGCAGCTCACGCGGCCATTGCCGAGTGGCAACTTGCCGCCTGACGCGCGCGCGATCCTGGCATCGCGCGGCGCATCTGCGGAGCGGCTGGCGCGTCGCTTGCAGGGCGATGTCGACAACATTGTCCTCATGGCATTGCGCAAAGAGCCGCAACGGCGCTACCGAACGGTCAACGAGTTTGCCGGCGATATCGAACGCCACTTGTCCTCACACCCGGTGCTGGCACGTGCGGACACCTGGCACTACCGGACCTCGCGGTTTGTACGCCGTCACGTGGCCGCCGTGTCGATGGCGGCAACGCTCAGCGTGCTGCTGGTGATGTTTGCGGTAATAACGAGTGTGCAGAACAAACGTATCGCCGAACAACGCGATACGGCACTGGAAATCTCCGCGTTTCTCGAAGACATATTTCGCGAACCGGACCCGGGCAATGCGCGCGGTGCCAGTATCACCGCTCGTGAGATTCTTGAAAAAGGCGCGGGCCGTATCGCCAGCCAGCTCGGCGACCGTCCGGCCATTCAAGCGACATTAATGAGCACTATCGGCCGTGTGTACTACAATTTGGGCGAGTACGACCAGTCGGTGGAACTATTGCAGGAGTCATTGCGAATTCGTCGTGATGTACTGAACGATCAGGAAGGGGAAGTTGCTGTGACCAAAAATGAACTCGCTGCCACCTTGATGGAAAAGGCGGAATTCGGCGAAGCATTGCGTTTGCTAAACGAGGCGATAGACGAAAACCGGCAACGCAAAGGCGCGCGCAATGCCGATCTTGCCAGCAACTATTTTCACCTGGCAGAGGTTTACCAAGCGACGGGTGAGAGCGAGCAGGCTGAAAAGTACGCGCGCGACAGTATCGACATGTTCACGTCGTTGGGCGGTCAGCACGCCATGGAAGTCGCTGAAGGGAAAAACCTTCTGGCCAGAATCCTGCAGCGTCGCAACGAACTGGATGAAGCCGACGTGCTGCTACGCGACGCCATAGATCTGGTCGAACGAACGTCCGGCAGCGACCACCCTCTGTTGGCGTACTATTCCCAGAACTACGCAGTGCTCCTGCAAACTAAAGGTGAGCTCGATAAAGCAGAAGCCACCTACTACGAAGCGATCGCAATCACCCGCAAGATTCTTGGGGACGATCACAGCCTGCTGGGTGGTTCGCTGGTCATGCTCGGTCGTTTGTTGCATACACGTGAAGAATTTGACGAAGCAGAGATCGCGTTTCGCGATGCCATGCGCGTACACCGCAACGCACACGGTGAAACTCACCCGTTCGTGGGCTACGACAAAGTCAGTCTGGGCATGTTGTTGCATGACATGGGCAAACTGGACGAGGCGGAAGAGCAGATCCGGGAGGCGCTCGGTATTTATGAACAGTCTCTGGGTGCTGAACACCAGTACATAGCTTCCGCATTGACAGCCCTCTGCGCCGTCATGAATGACGCGGGACGCGCCAAAGAAGGGCGCGAGTTGATCGAACGCGCGTTGACGATTCGCCGCAAAGACTACGACGACAAACACCCGTTGCTTGCCTCGACCCTCAGTGTGGCAGGTCGAAACCTGGCATTGCTTGGTGACAACGATGCTGCGGAACCTCTGCTGCGCGACAGTCTCAACGTGTTGCAGGAGCAGGACGGCGTTGACAGCCAACGGGTACGTCGCATTCGCTCATGGTTGCGTGAACTCTACGGCGCCATGGGTCAGCCGGAACAGGCAGAACGCTACAGGGAATCACCGGTTGCGGCGGCGAAGCCTGAGTAACAAGCGGACATCAATACAGCCCTGTGTGGGTCTTGGCACAGAATCGGTGCTTACTGTTTGATGGTCCGTTGCGGATGACGCGCGCGCTGGCCTGACCGTTCGTATTCCCGCTGCATACCGCCATGTGGTGACGACTACTCAATTGCTGTTGTACGTAGCCTGTGCAGAATGTGACGGCTGAATAGCGTTAGCTGCGCGGCCTATTGGTACCTCGATGCCACGTGCTGGTTGCCAGTTCGCGTGCTCAATGGAATACGAGCTGCCGTTTGTTGACGACAGCTCGTGATTGTCGGACGCCTAACGAATCAGCAACACTTTCTGGTTAACAGGGTAAAGCCACTCCACGCCACGCGCGGTTACGACGGCATTGTCTTCCAGCGGAATGCGCAGTTTCTTACCGCCCCATTCAGGGATCGCGGTATAGGCGAACAACTCGATCGAGAACAGATTGGTCTCTTTGATTCCGTAAGTTAGCCGTTCCGGGTTGAACCAGGCGATAGACGGGCCGATCCCGTGGCCGAGATTGCCTACGGAGTGACAACCAATGATGACGTCGATGTCGGCAGGGTCATCGGTTGGGGTATTGGCAGTAGCCATGACGGTAAAGCCGGCCTCGGTCATGCGTTTGTTCAGGAGTTCCAGCGTCTCACCCGCCGTGCGCCCGGCCTTGATGTTGTTCTTCAGCAAGTCGCGTACTGCGCGACCGTTGTCAAAGGCTTTCTGCATGCTCTCGGGTAAGTGCGTTTCGCCTTCTTTCAGCACGTAAGCATGGCGTTTCATGTCCGTGTAAAAATTAAGGTAGCCAACACCCCAGTCTATTGCCAGAAAATCGCCGCGTTGAATAACGTGATCGTTGGACAAAGCCACAAAGCCATCCGGGCCGGTGATGTACACGGACGGCATGCCGAACGACGTGCCGAGATTGTTTTTGAATTGCTGCTCGTGCATCCACCAGGCAACGTCGGCGAGCGTTGTTTTTCCCGGCGTAATCACTTCGTTGGAAAACGCACGCTCCGCTATTTCACGGGATTTCTCACCGGCCCAGGCGAAAGCCGCTATTTCAGTCGCCACACGTCGTGAGCGGAAATCCGATGCCAGTTTCTGTGAGGATACAAATCGCTCGCTGTATCTCGAGCCCAGCGTGTCCGAGAGTTTCAGGAAGGCGGTGTGGGTTAGTCCGTCTGCGGCGCCGATGTGCTCCGAGTAGTTCAAAGCAATGCGTTTCGGATCACGATCGGCCACAAATTTTTCGAGATCGTTGGCGTTGCCGAAGATGTCATAGGCGCCGTTCTCTTCGACGAGGTAAGTCTCAACGCCGAGGACGGCGCGCTCGATGCGGTCGCCGCCACGGTCGGTGAAAATGTAATAGCCCCAGCTGCCGGTGTAGCCCTTGCCGAAGTCTTCGGTCAGTGGATCTTCATAACCTTCGCGATTGACGGTGATCCACATGTCGACCTGGTTTTCGCGCATGACTTCCGGCAATACGAGGTCAAATTTCTCCTGGCGAATCTGGTTCATCAGTTCCCAGCGGGTCTCTGCCTCTCCGGCCAACACGGTACTGAACAGGGTGCTGGCGAGCAGAGCAGTCAGCGAAATCGTATAACGTAAGTTCATGGTTATCCTCGTATTTATCAGTTCTGACAGCGCTTCCGGGCAGCCGGCGAGCCACCCGTGTTGAGCCTGTGCTGGCGATCAGTTGTGCATACTTCCGGCAAGGGGGAGTGTGTATGATATCGGCCAGCAAGCACAGTATTCACCGAGAAATCAGGAGATGTTCATGCGCTTTCGCAGCAAGCAGGTCCACGCTGGAGTTACCCCCGACCCGACCACCGGCGCGATACTCACGCCAATCTATCAATCGACGACCTTTGTTCAGGAATCGGTCGATACCTATCTCGCGAAAGGCTACTCCTATTCACGCTCCGGCAATCCGACCGTACGCGCGCTGGAGAAAAAACTCGCCGTGCTGGAAGGCGGAGCGGACGCAACTTGCTTCACGACAGGCATGTCAGCGGTGCACGGCACGATGCTCGCGTTTCTCAGCGCGGGCGACCACGCGATTATTTCCGATGTTGCTTACGGCGGCACTTACCGTTTGTGCACCAAGGTGCTGAACCGTTTCGGTATAGATTTCACGTTCGCGGATACGGCCGACCCGGCCGCTGTAAAAGCCGCTGTGCGCAAGAACACGAAGTTGTTCCTGACTGAAACGCCGGCCAACCCGACGATGAAGCTCTCCGACATCGCGGCCATTTCCGAGATCGCACAAGCGGCCAAGGCCGTGCACGTCGTGGACAATACCTTCCTGACGCCGTGTTACCAGCAAGCGCTGGAGCTGGGTGCGGACCTGTCGCTGCACAGCACGACGAAATATTTTGATGGTCACAATGCAACGGTTGGTGGCGCTGTTATCGCCAAGACCAAAGAACTCGACGAAAAGCTGCGCTTTATCCAGAACAGCACCGGTTCGATCATGTCGCCGCAGGTCGCGTGGTTGACCTTGCAAGGCTGCAAGACCTTGTCCGTGCGTTTGGATCAGCAATCGGCGAACGCAATGGCGATTGCCCGCTACCTCGAAAAGCACGACAAAGTGCAGCAGGTCGCGTACCCGGGTCTGGAATCGTTTAGCCAGCACGAACTGGCAAAGAAGCAGGCGAGCGGCTTTGGCGCGATGATGTGGTTCGAAGTGAAAGGCGGTGTCAAAGCCGGCAAGCAGCTGATGGACAACATCGAGCTGTGGACGCTGGCCGAGAATCTCGGTTCAGTGGAGTCGCTGATTACCCATCCGGTCACAATGACGCACGCTGCGGTTGAGAAAAAAGAGCGCGAACGCGTCGGCATCATCGACGGTCTGGTGCGCTTGTCTGTCGGGCTTGAAGATCAGGAAGATTTGATTGAAGCGCTGGAGAAAGCGCTCGCCGCGATCAAGGTTTAGTCACCCGCATCAGTGACAGGCCGAACTCAGGTGGCTGGTTTGTCAGCCACCTCGTTTTGCGCCTCTTCTTCGTACACGTGCGACATTGTTCGTGCGGCAACCAGCGACTCGCTGAAGTCAATATGCTCGGCATCCGGTGGCGCCGTACGTTGCGTCGTACGGAAGCCGATGTAGATGGCGACCAGTATGTGCACAACGGCCGTGTGCAGGTACAAAGCGGTACTACTGGCATAGGTCATCGCGACACTGGCAATCAGTGGGCCGACTATGGCGCCGAGTCCATAAACCAGCAGTAGTCCGCTCGAAACCATCACGTACTCACTCGGTTCGGCATGATCGTTGGTGTTGGCCACGGCAATGGCATATTGCGGGAACGCGGCAGCACCCCACGCGAAACCCAGAATCGCGAAGGTGGTCATGGACGTTCCATCACCACCGATGACGATGAGCAGAGCAATGAGGCTCGAGAATATTGCACAGGCAATCATCATCGGGCGTCGGCCCACCCGGTCGGACAACCAGCCGACCGGCCACTGCGAAACCGCTCCACCTATAACGCTCGCCGACATGAACCACGCAGCCATGGAGAGGTCATCCGATACCGCGACTGCAACAGCCGGAGCCAATGACCAGAACGCACCGTTGGCGAGACCGCTGCAAAAGCAGGTGACGGTACCGGCGGGTGAAATAAAGAACAGGCGGCGCAAATCCACCTTCGCGCTGTGCGGTTGCTGAGGGCCGGGTGCCGTGGATAAGACGACCGGAACGACGGCTACGGAAATAAGCACTGCGACGATACCAAACAGGTACAGCTCGAGCGGGTCGTACATCAGCATCATCATCTGGCCGATGGCAAACACGCTCATGGTGATCATCACGTAGGTGGAGAACACCATGCCGCGGTTCTCGTTGGTTGAGACCTCGTTCAACCAGCTTTCGATAACGATGTACAACACCGCAAAACAAAAGCCGGTCAGTGAGCGCAACGCCGTCCAGGTGATGGGTTCCAGTATCAGGCCGTGTAACAGCGGTGCGGCTGAGGCGATGGCGGTCATCGCCGCGAACACCCGAACGTGGCCTACTTTTGCGACGAGGTCGCCGCCTTTGAGGCAGCCGAAGGTGAAGCCCAGAAAATAAGCGCCACCCATCACGCCGATAGACAGCGCGCTGAAAGATTCCAGCGAAGCGCGCACCGGCAGCAAGGTGCCTTGCAAGCCCTGGCCGGTGAGTAGCAATGCGACTCCCAGCAACAAGGCGGCAACGGGCATGAGCGCGCTTTTCACGTTAGATAAACCTCACGAGCAGAAAACCCCGCCGAATCAGACGCGGCGCAGGCTGTGGCAAAGATACAGTGCGACTGTAAACAGCAACATGGCGACGGCCTGATGCGCCGCACCGAGTAAGATCGGAACCATGAGCAGTAAGGTTGAAATGCCGAGCACGACTTGCAGTATTGCGGTGTGCAGCAGGGCGTTGATGCCAACGGCTATCCGTCGGGGCAGGTCGGCGCGGCGCATTCGCCACCAATACAGGCAGACCATGGTGAAGGTGGTGATCGCAAGGACGCGGTGGTCAAACTGGACTGTTGCGATGTTGTCGAAGAAATTTCGCCAGCCCGGCTCCAGTGCGAACAGGCCGGGCGGTATCCAGTAGTCGCCCATCATCGGGAACGTGTTGTAAATCTTGCCAGCGCGCAGGCCAGCGACGAAGCCGCCGGAGATAATCGTAACCAGTATCAGCATCGTTAACGCGAGGGTGCGACCGAATAATGGATGTACGCTGCGCCCTTCGGCGGGGTACAGCCGGCTGAGTGCCACCCACAGCATGAAGCCGTAAATCATGAACGCCGCGACGAGGTGCGCGGTCAGGCGGTACTGACTGACCGCGGGGTTGTCGACCAGGCCGCTCTTGACCATGTACCAGCCGAGCACGCCCTGCAGCCCGCCGAGCACGAACATCAGGGTGTATTTGGGTGTTTCGCTACGGCGGATATAACCACGCGCGGCGAAGTACAGAAACGGCAGCAGGAAGGCGAGGCCGATGATGCGGCCGAGCAGGCGGTGTAAGTATTCGAGCCAGAAAATACCTTTAAAATCATGCACATTCATGTGCGAATTGCTCTTCAGGTACTGCGGTGATTCCTGATAGCGAGCAAATTCCTGATCCCAGGCGGCGTCTGTCAGCGGTGGCAGCCAGCCGGTTGCCGGACGCCAGTCAACCATCGACAAGCCGGATTCAGTCAACCGGGTGAAGCCGCCGAGCACGACCATGGCGAACACCAGCGCACAGCAGATCAGCAGCCAGCGTGCGACCCGTTGATTACGTACCTGTTCAATTGAGAGAGTGTTCATTCGCTGGTCCGGCAGTCCCTGCATTTATCGCGCGCAATGTTAGCAGGCTTTCGCAGCGCTTGAATCCCTGCGGGCAAAAGTTGCGGACCTCGCTATAGGTGTCTGTAAGATATGCGGCCTGAAATCGCGTTCATCGGGGATAGCATGCGACTGCAACAATGCTACAAAACTGACGACTTTCGACGGCTGGCGAAAAAACGTCTGCCCGCGCCGATTTTTCACTATATCGATGGCGGCGCTGACGACGAAGTCACGTTGGGCCGCAATACCAGCGCCTTCGATGACGTGGATCTCGTGCCGAATGTGCTGACCGGCATTGGTAAAGTCGATATGTCAGTTGAAGTGCTCGGGCGAAAGCTCGATATGCCGCTATTCATGTCGCCCACGGCCATGCAGCGCCTCTTTCATCACGAAGGCGAAACGGCACTGGCGCGCACAGCGGACGAGCTCGGCACGATGTTTGGTGTTTCAACGCTCGGTACGCGCAGCATTGAAGACCTGGGTGCGATGAGTGCTGCGCCGAAGCTGTTTCAGATATACGTACACAATGATCCGGGGCTCACTACCAGCATGATCGAACGTTGCCGTGTAGCGAAATTCGATGCGCTGGCGTTGACCGTGGACACCATCGTCTCCGGGAACCGGGAGCGCGATTACCTCACCGGCATGACGTCGCCGCCGAAACTGACACCGCGCAGTTTGCTGAGCTACATGGTGCACCCAAACTGGACGTTGAACTACCTGGCGCGCGAAAAGTTTGACCTGCCGAACATATCGGCAAGCGTCGATGCCGGATCGAAAGTGCCGGTATCCGTAATGGAATACCTGAACAAAGAACTGAAACGCACGATCAGCTGGGACGACGCGGCTAAGATGATCGCCGAGTGGGGCGGTCCTTTCGCGATTAAAGGTGTGATGTCCGTGGACGACGCTCGCCGTGCGGTCGACATCGGCGCGAGTGCCATCATGATCTCGAATCACGGTGGCCGGCAGCTCGACGGATCGCGCTCACCGTTTGATCAATTGCCTGCAATTGTTGATGCCGTAGGCGGCGATATCGAAATTATTGTCGACGGCGGCATCCGCCGTGGCACGCACGTTTTGAAGGCGCTGGCGATGGGCGCGACGGCCTGTTCCGGCGGCCGCCTGTACCTGTACGCGCTCGCAGCGGCAGGCACCCAGGGCGTGCTGCGGGCAATGAGCCTGTTGCAGAGCGAGATTGAACGCGGCATGTTGCTGATGGGTTGCAAGTCCATTGCCGACTTGCGACGAAACATGCTGGCGGTACGCAAGAAATAATTACAAATCGCGGCTGCGAAGCAACGTAAAGCCGCTTGCTGCATCCATAGCTTAAGGGGATCAACGTGGCGCAGGTCAAGAGCGGACAATGGTGGGGTGGTCTGGCATTAGCTGTACTGGTGGCGTTTGCTGCCGGCTACGCGGCCGTCTGGGCGGGCGAATCTGTGCTGGGCTTCGCAAAGAGCCCGATCAGCGACATCATGATGGCGATCATCATCGGCATGGTCATCGCCAATACCGTGACCTTGCCGGAAGGCATCCGCGATGGCTTGCGGTTTTGTGCCAGCACCATCCTTCGCCTTGGGATCATGTTGCTGGGCATTCGCCTCAGTCTGCTCGGTGCCGGGCGCTTCACGATCGTGGCATTGCCCTTCGTCATCGTTGCGATTGGCATCGGGTTGATCACTGTTCGTTTCCTCGGGCAACGGCTCGGCCTTTCGCGGCAGCTCAGCGGGCTGATTGCGGTCGGCACCAGTATTTGCGGTGCCACGGCAATAGTCGCGACAGCACCTTTGATTCGCGCGCGCGAAGCGGAAGTCAGCTACGCCATCGCCTGTATCACCGTGTTTGGTCTGGTAGCGATGTTTTGTTACCCGTACGTCGGCCACTGGTTGTTTGCCGATCAGCCGGCGATGGCGGGATTGTTCCTCGGCACGTCAATCCATGAAACGGCGCAAGTGGCTGGCGCCGGGATGATGTATGAGGCGCAATACCAGTCACCGGTTGCACTCGATATCGCTACCGTGACAAAGCTGGTACGCAATCTGTGCATGATTGCGGTTATTCCGCTTGTGGGCTTTCTGTACGCCAGCGAAGGCAAAGCGGCCAGCGACAAGCAGGTGTCGATGTGGTCGATGGTGCCGTGGTTCATTATTGGTTTTGCCGTGATGTCCGCGCTACGCACCGTCGGCGATCTGGGTGAGCGGCCGTTCGGTTTTCTTTCACCCGAGGTTTGGTCCGGCGCCGTCAGTTTTACCCGCAGCGCTGCCGAGCATTTTCTCCTGATCGCGATGGCAGCCGTCGGCCTGACGTCGATGTTCTCGGGCTTGCGTGAGATTGGTCCGCGACCGTTTCTGCTTGGCATGCTGGCAGCGGCGCTCATCGGTGCGGTGAGTCTGCTCATGATCGCGACGTTTGCGCCGACGCTGTTCCGTTTGCTGGGCGTTTAAGGCGACGGCGCGGTACTCCGCCAACAGCGCGGGTTGCACCGAACTGGCGCCGATCCGGCGGACGTGACTTTATTTTCGCAAAAAATCAGCTATGCAAGCCCTAAATTGACGCGGGTCGCCCATATGCGGATGAAAATTTGCCATAGGGGGCGCGTTTGGCGCCGAATATGAGTAATATGACCGCTGCCCTGACAGCTTGCTGTCTCGGCTTTGTTCCGGCCGGGGGGCCGGGAAATTACGTATTGAGGTAATCATGTCAGGTGAAAGAGTGACCGGAACCGTAAAATGGTTCAACGATGACAAGGGGTTTGGGTTCATTGAGCGTGAGGGGGGGCAAGACGTATTCGTCCATCACAGCGCTATCCAGATGGAGGGATTCAAGTCACTGAAAGAAGGCCAGAAGGTCTCAATGGAAGTGACCCAGGGGCAGAAAGGACCGCAAGCGGAAAACGTCATGGCCGAATAGCAGGAAGCCAGGCCGAAAAGGTCCAGCTTCCGCGCGACATTCCGCACGTCCGATAGCCCCGCAGTTCGAATACCGGTCGTCGTACCGGATTCGCATTCCTGGTGGTCAATCGGGAATCGACGTTCCCAGGCAAACTTTAATGCACTGAGTTTGTGCATAGCTTCGCCTGCCGTCGATCGATAGTTGCAGGTCTGCGACACACCGAAAGCGCTCCTGCGCCTGCGTGGGTCGCAGACCATTGCGGCGTCGTGCGCGCCCAATTATCCCGGCTTTCCATTTCTGGTGGCCGCGAACGCCCGTGCCCGGGGCGAGATTACAAACCAGTACCGCCGTGCTTTGCGCGCCGCGGCCAATGTCCCTGTGCCATCATTGCTAGGGTCCCGGCAGCTGTTGCAGTGGCCCGATGGCCGGTTCCCAATGACGATGGTTCAGGATGATGTGATCAATGGCGAAACAGAACAGCAGCTATTTCGATAAGCAGACTCTGCAGTTTCTGGAGGAGCTTTCGCGCAATAACACGCGTGACTGGTTCAACGAGAACAAGTCGCGTTACGAATCAGACGTGCTCGACAAGTCGCTGGCTTTCATACAGGCCATGCAAGCGCCACTCGAGAAGATCTCGCCGTATTTTCAGGCGGTGCCCAAGCGCATGGGCGGTTCCTTGATGCGGGTCTACCGGGATACGCGCTTCGGCAAGGACAAAACGCCGTACAAAACCAATATCGGCATACAGTTTCGGCACGAACTGGCCAAAGACGTGCATGCACCTGGCTTCTATCTTCACATTGATCCGCAACGGGTGTTCGTCGGTGCCGGTATGTGGCGGCCGGCGGCCCCGGCTCTCGCGAAGATCCGTGCACGCATCGATGACAAAGCGGACGAGTGGCTAAGCGCTCGCGACAAGCCCGCGTTCAGGCGGCAATATGAGCTCAGCGGCGAAAGCCTTGTGCGGCCGCCGCGCGGCTACTCCAGCGATCATCCATTGCTTACGGATCTGCGCCGGAAAGACTTCATTGCCATAAGCGAGTTGTCTCACGAAGACATACTCGAGCCGGATTTCCTACGGCAGGTTACGGTATTGTTCAGGACGGCCGCTCCGTTCATGACCTTCCTGTGCAAGTCGATGGACTTGCGATACTAGCAATCAACGCCCGATCGCACCGTCAGCCTAGTCGACCACGGTCACGCATCGGCTGTGATCTCGCTGATAGCGGGTGCTAGAATTCACGCGCCGCACTGGGTCTGCAATCAGGACACTGTCTGTAATCCAAAGTAACAGAAGGAACGCCATGTCTGCCTTCAGTAACCCGGCCTTTGATGACCACGAACAAGTGACCTTTTGCCGCGACGCGGCAACGGGCTTGAGTGCAATAATCGCGATCCACTCAACGGCCCTTGGACCTGCAGCTGGCGGTTGCCGCTTGTGGAACTACGCCTCCGATACCGATGCGCTGTATGACGTTTTGCGGCTCTCTCGCGGCATGAGCTACAAGAACGCCCTGGCCGATCTGCGTTTCGGCGGTGGCAAAGCGGTCATACTCAAGACCGAGGATTTTGCGGGTACTGACGCGCTCTATGAGAGGTTCGGCGATTTTGTCGACTCTTTTCAGGGCAGCTATGTGACGGCCGAAGATGTCGGCATGAGCGTCGCCGTGATGGAAAAGATTGCCCGGCGTACCCGTTTCGTTTCCGGCCTGCCGAAAAAAGCCGGTCATGCTGGCGGCGACCCGTCGCCGAAAACAGCCTTTGGTATTTTCAAGGGGATCGAGGCGGCAGTTAAGTTCAAGCTGGGTAACGACACACTGCGTGGCTTGACCGTGGCCGTTCAGGGCGTCGGTAATGTCGGTCACTTTCTATGTGCGCACCTCGCCGAGGCCGGTGCGAAACTGGTCGTGGCAGATATCGACCCGGCGCGGATCAACCGGGTTGTTGATGAATTTGGCGCGAAGCCGGCAGCGTTGGATCAGATTCTGTTTCAGGACGTGGATGTCATTGCGCCCTGTGCGCTCGGTGCGGTGTTAAACGAGCAGAGCATTCCTGGCATCAAGAGCAGCATCGTCGCCGGTGGCGCGAACAATCAATTACAGACCGATGCTGACGGTCGCCGACTGATGGACGCGGACATTCTGTACGCGCCCGACTACGTGATCAACGGCGGTGGCATTATCAATGTGGCCAGTGAGTTCTACGGCGACGTAGACGAAGACGAAGTCATGAACCGGGTCGCGGCGATCGGGCCGAGGTTGACCGGTATTTTTCAGGAAGCACAGGATTCCGGTTTGCCGACCAATGAAATCGCGGATACCCAGGCACGACGAAAGATTGCCGAAGCAAAGACGCAGAGGGATCAAAATCCGCAATAACGTCATTACCGCCGCTTGCAGACAGCCACTGCCAATACTCGACGAGTAGCGAGTACTGGTCGCCGGTTCAAAGGCGGGCCCTGGCCGCGCCTCAGGCAATCGCTTTCTTAAGTTCCAGAAACAGGTCTTTCGGATCCGGACGGTCCGTAATGTGCCGCGATTGCGTGACGTAACTGATCACCCCGTCAGCCCTGACAATCAGCGACGTTGGCCAGACTGTGTCAGTGCCGTATTGCTGGCGGTGTTTGCCCGGCACGCCAGCCGTGTGCACAAGGCCAAGTTGCCGGGCGACCGCGAGATCGGGGTCTAGCCAAAACTCGAACTGTACGCCGAATATGTCCGCGACATGGCGGGTGGTGCTGAGCGGTTCCGGCGTGATGAAAATCAAACGGGCGTCGAGTTCGTTAATTTGCTTGTAGTACGCGGTGAGGCCTTCGACCTGGCGCGTACAAAACGGGCACCAGTTGCCACGTACGAACAATATAACCGCTGGCTTACCCGCCAGATCGCCGGTGCTGACGGTTTGCCCATTCTCGTCGACCGCGTTGAATGCGGGTAACGATTGTCCGGGTTGCAGCGCCAGTGGCGACGGCTTGCCGCGCAGGTTCGTGTGCAAGAACCAGCCTGCAGCAATAACTGCCAATAGCAGAAATACAGCGATGTAGATAATCAAAACGCTTCCTTTTCGTGGAGGGAGCAGAACCCGCAGGCTACCGCACCGCTATGGTAGGCACCACCGGCCCGGCAGCTGCTTCTGCCGTCGGTCACGCACGATGAGTGAATACACTTTGAGGTCGCTTGCCCGAAACGGGTCTTGCCAGTAACGCGAAATGTGGTGCCGCGAATGGCTGATTTCAAGCCTTAGCGTAATCGACGAGTGTCTGCTCGCATGAATAATTCGGGCCGCCAATGCATAATGCGGCCCTCATTCAGCTGGTCGGAGGCAGGTATGAGGGGCGTATTGTGGGAGCCGCGGAATTCGGATAGCGCGATGCAGCAGTTTATGCGGCAACACGAGTGCAATGACTATCAGGCGTTGCATGCGTGGTCGGTGCGCGATCCAGCGGCCTTCTGGGCGTCCCTGGCCAGCTACAGCAACGTCAATTTTCACAATGTTGCGGATGCAGTCCTCGAACAATCCGGCGATATGTTGTCGGCGCGCTGGTTTCCGGGCGCGACGCTCAACTACGCCGAACATTTGCTGCGTCACAGCGGTAAACAAGCTGCACTGATTTTTCGCGGCGAACGGGGCGAGCGGCAGGAAATCAGTTTCGACGAACTGCGGTCCAGAGTGGCGGCGGTGGCAACCGGTCTTAAAGATGTCGGCGTTACCCGAGGAGACCGCGTTGCGGGCTATCTGCCGAATTGCCCTGAAGCGATTATTGCGATGCTGGCCGCGAGCAGCATGGGCGCGATCTGGTCGTCGTGCTCCCCGGATTTCGGTGCCAACGGCGTCGTCGATCGTTTCGGGCAGATTGCACCGAAAGTAATGTTCTGTGCCGATGGCTATATGTATAACGGCAAGACGTACGATTCGCTCGCAACGGCGCAGCAGGTATTGGACCGGGTCGACAGTATCGAAGTTGCTGTCGTTGTTTCATTTACCCATCGCGAATGGCAGCTGGGTGACCACCCAGCGCTCCGTCACTGGGACGATTTTGCAGCACGCTCCGAGCCGCTGGAGTTTGTGCCGCTGCCGTTCGCGCATCCGCTGTTTATCATGTACTCGTCAGGTACCACCGGCGCGCCCAAATGTATCGTGCACGGCCACGGTGGAACCCTGCTGCAACACCTGAAAGAACATGTGTTGCATGGCGACCTTGATGCCAATGACCGACTTTTCTACTTCACTACCTGCGGCTGGATGATGTGGAACTGGTTGGCAAGCGGACTCGCAACCGGTGCCACGCTGGTCTTGTTTGATGGTGCGCCGTTCGCCAATGAGGGCCGCATACTGTGGCAGATTGTCGCCGAGGAAAAAGTCACGGTGTTTGGCACCAGCGCGAAATACCTGGCCGCCCAGGAAAAGGCAGGCGTGCTGCCGGGCGCTGAATTCGATTTGCAGCACGTGCGCAGCGTGCTGTCGACAGGCTCGCCGCTGGCGCCGGCCAGTTTCGACTACGTTTATGAGTCAGTAAGTGCCGATGTCCAGCTGGCGTCCATAGCGGGTGGCACCGACATCATCAGCTGCTTTGTCCTTGGCAACCCCGTGCTGCCTGTGCGCCGCGGCGAAATACAGTGCGCCGGTCTGGGCATGGACGTGGATATCTTCGATGACAACGGCCAGTCGATACGCGAACAGAATGGCGAGCTGGTGTGCAAACAGGCTTTCCCATCGGTGCCGGTTGGTTTCTGGAACGATACGGATGGCTCGCGTTATCGGGCGGCGTACTTCGAACGCTACCCCGGCATCTGGGCGCAAGGCGACTTCGCGGAGATGACCACTGACGGAGGCGTCGTCATTCACGGTCGTTCGGATGCGGTACTGAATCCCGGTGGCGTGCGCATAGGCACGGCGGAGATTTATCGGCAGGTCGAGAAACTCGAGGAGGTCCTTGAGTGTATAGCGATAGGGCAGGACTGGGATGACGATGTACGGGTGATACTCTTCGTTGTATTGCGTGCGGACGTGACTCTGACCGATGATCTGCAACAGAAAATTCGCACGACTATTCGCGCCAACACAACGCCACGCCACGTGCCGGCGAAGATTGTCGCGGTGCCTGCAATTCCACGAACGATCAGCGGCAAGATCGTTGAACTGGCGGTGCGTTCCGTTGTGCACAACAAACCGGTTCGCAACACCGATGCGCTCGCGAACCCGGAAGCGCTCGAACATTTTCGCGATCTCGCTGAGCTGAAGGATTGATGATGACTGACGATCGAATAGGCGTAACAGTGTCCGAAGGGGTGGTCATTCCGGACTGGATAGATGTGAACGGTCACATGAACGTTGCCTATTACGTTCTGATCTTTGATCGGGCAGTCGATGACCTCTGGGCCCGACTGGGAATAACTGACGAGTACATTGCGACGACCCGCGGTTCAACATTCGCGGTAGAAAACCACGTCACCTGGCAACGCGAGTTGAAAGAAGGTGAACGCTATGTCGTGACCAGCCAGTTGCTCGCCTACGATGAAAAGCGCATTCACCAGTTGCAACGGATGTATCACGCCGACGAAGGCTTTCTCGCGGCAACCGGTGAATGGATGAACCTGCACGTCAACCTGGACACCCGGCGTGTGAGCCCGTGGCCGGAAAAAACACTGCGGGAACTGGCGGCACTGGTGTCCGAGCAGGGCGACTTGCCGCTCCCTGCGGAGGCAGGCAAGACCATGCACGTCAAGCGACCGATATTCGCCAACCAGGAACTGATCAATGGCTAGCTACCTGCTCGCGATCGACCAAGGCACCAGCAGCAGCCGTACGGTTGTCTTTGACGGTCAGGCGAACGTACTGAGCAGCGCGCAAAAGGAGTTTCGGCAGTACTACCCTCAGTCGGGCTGGGTCGAACACGATGCCGAGGAGATATGGCAGTCCGTGCAGGCGGTGTCGCGCGACGCGCTGGCCAAGAGTCAAATTGCGGCGACAGACATTGCAGCGCTCGGCATTACCAATCAACGTGAATCCACCGTTGTCTGGGATCGTGAAAGCGGCAAACCGGTGTACAAGGCAATCGTCTGGCAGGACCGGCGCACGGCGCCGCAATGTGCCGATATGCGCCATGACGGCGCCGAGCCGATGGTGATTGCCAAGACCGGTCTGCGTCTTGATCCGTACTTCTCCGGTACCAAGCTCACCTGGATACTCGACAATGTGCCCGGCGCTCGCCAGCAGGCGGAAGCCGGCAAACTTGCTTTCGGTACGATTGATTGTTTCCTGCTTTGGCGACTGACGAACGGTCGCGTTCATGCAACGGATGCGAGCAACGCATCACGTACATTGCTGTTCAATATTCATACTCAACAGTGGGACGAGGAACTGCTCAAACTGCTGCGCATTCCGGCCTCGCTGTTACCCGAGGTTAAAGACTGCGCCGACGATTTCGGCATGACGGATGCTGCGGCATTTGGCATGGAAGTACCGGTGCGCGCGATGGCGGGTGATCAGCAGGCGGCACTGATTGGGCAGGCCGGGTTCAGCGATGGCATGGTCAAGAGCACTTACGGGACCGGCTGTTTCGTTATAACCAATACGGGCGACAAAGCGGTCGCCTCGCAGAACCGGCTGCTTACGACGGTCGCCTGGCGCTTGCAGGGAAAAGTAACGTACGCCCTCGAAGGCAGTATTTTCGTCGCGGGCTCGGCAATGCAATGGTTACGGGATGAACTGGGCATCATCGAGTCTGCCGCCGACAGTGAGGCGATCGCGAACCGTTGCAGCATCGTTGAGAGTGTTCATGTTGTACCGGCTTTCGCCGGTCTGGGCGCGCCTTACTGGGACGCCGATGCACGCGGGGCTATTCTGGGTCTGTCGCGAGGTAGCACAAAAGATGAAATCGTAACGGCGACCGTACAGGCCGTTGCTTACCAGACACGCGATCTGATGCGGGCGATGGCCGAGGACGGCATTGATCCGGCCGGCATACGCGTGGATGGCGGAATGGCCGAGAATGATTGGTTCCTGCAATTCCTGGCCGATGTTATCGGCATCAATGTAGAACGCCCGCAGAACGTGGAGTCCACCGTACTCGGTGCCGCGTTGCTCGCTGGTTTGTCGTGCGGACTCTATTCGTCGCTGGACGAAGTCGCGGCACTGTGGAAAAGCGATGCGGTGTTCGCCGTCAACATGGACGAGCAACGACGCGACGAATTGTATGCGGGTTGGCTAGACGCGGTTGCCCGGGTGCGCACTATTGACTGATACATCCGTGGGCGTGCTCGTGCAGGGCGCCAGGCGCTCGGCAAACTGATTCGTTGCTGCCTGCCAGCTCTTCGCTCTTGCCTGTCGCAGACACGCCTCGCCATCGAGCAATAGCGCATGCTCGCCAGCGCGACCAAGGTCTTCGTCCAGAACGCCCGTAACCCCGTCATCGACCACGTCCACGGGACCGGTAACAGGGAAGGCTGCCACGGGTAATCCGCAGGCCATGGCTTCCAGCATCACGAGACCGAACGTGTCGGTTCGACTGGGGAATACGAAGACATCGGCGCCGGCAAGGCAGGACGCCAGTTCGTCACCAAAACGATAGCCGACGAAATGGCAATCGGGATACAAGGCCTCGAGCCGCTTTTTGTCCGGCCCATCACCAACGATGACTTTGCTGCCCGGCAGTTTTAGGTTAAGGAACGCTTCGATGTTTTTCTCAACCGATACCCGGCCGACATTGATCCAGATAGGCCGCGGGAGTCCGAAGTCGTGCGGCGCGTCGGGTTTGAATACCTCGGTATCGACACCCCGTGACCAGACGTGAACGCGTTCGAAGCCGCGCTCGATAAGCTGCCTTTGCACAGTCGGGGTGGGCACCAGGATCGCCTGCGAGTAACGATGATGGCGTCGTAGCCACGCATAGGTCCAGCGGACCGGAATCGGTACGCGCGCGCGCACGTATTCAGGAAACTGCGTGTGGTAGGAACTGGTGTAGGGCAGTCCGTTCGACAGGCAGTAGCGCCGCGCCGCCATGCCGAGAGGGCCTTCTGTTGCTATATGAATGCACTCCGGCGCAAAGGCACTTAGTTCGCGCGCAACGCTGCGGCGCGGGAACAGTGAAAGGCGAATCTCCGGGTAGCTCGGGCACGGTACCGTGCGCCGACCCTCCGGCGTCACCATGAGAACGTCATGTCCCATTTTGATCAGCTCGTCACGAGTTCGGGTCAATGTCGTTACTACGCCGTTGACTTGTGGCTGCCAGGCGTCGGTTGCAATGGCTATACGCATGCCGCGGCATATTCCGCGAGAATTGTGAATGCCGGGTTACGTGTTGATGAACGTGACGTTACCTGACTGGCGTTCACGAAAAATTCATAAGGCCGTCATTGCTGTGTCGCGAAAAAAGGAAAAACTGCGGGCTGTTTCTGGTACGAGGAAAGGCCATGTCAGCCTTGCTGCAAAACATTGATCGTTTAGAAATAGATTTGTGCGTGCGCGTGAATCGCCTGTGTCGACATTCCGCAATTCAAAACGTATTTGCCGTGGTCAGCAAACTCGGGGACGGTTATTTCTGGTTCGCACTGGCGACTGTGTTTGTGCTGGCCCAATCAGACAATGTCGGAGTGTTCTTATTAAGGGCGTTGCTAACAGCCGCGGTTGGCCTTGTCATCTACCGGAGTCTCAAGAACCGCCTAGTTCGCGAGCGACCCTACATAGCGCATGCCGGGATCGCCTGCGGTACGGCACCGCTGGATCGCTACAGTTTTCCTTCCGGGCATACTTTGCACGCCGTCAGCTTCAGTATTTTGTTTTGCGACTATGAGCCGGCGGTTGCGATCGTGGTTGTGCCGTTTGCTTTGCTGGTCGCTGCTTCGCGGATTGTCCTCGGACTGCATTACCCAACAGACGTATTGGCCGGAGCGGTTATCGGCGCACTGTTGGCCGTAGTTGCTATTGGTTTCTAAACGGGCGAAGCCTGAAGCAGGTCGGGCAACAGGACAGTCGCCCAGACAGCGATCAACAGGCCAACGCTCAGCAGTACAGCGGCTGAGCCCATGTCTTTGGCGCGGCCGGACAGGGCGTGATGCTCATGGCCAACGCGATCCACGACTGCCTCCACAGCCGAGTTAAGCAATTCAACGATCAGTAACAAAATCAGCGGAGCAATCAGCAACAGCGTTTCCAGCGGACTTTCGCCCAACCAAACAGCGATCGGGCAAAGGACGGCAGCCAATGCCAGCTCCTGCCGGAAGGCCGCTTCGTGGCGCCAGGCCTGTTGCAGACCCAGTGCCGAAAAATGAGCAGCGTGAATAATCCGGCGCAAGCCGGTGTGACCGGGTTTTGCCATGCGGGTTTCCAGTTCAGAGTGTGGGCCGGATGGCCCGGGATCGATCTGCGGGGGTTAAAAGGAGGTCGGTTCGTGTTTGGATTCCGACAGCCAGTAACCGATCGTGGCGAGGTTGGCGTCGTACGACGCGTTGTCATCCCAGCAACGTGACAACAGTTGTGCCTGTTGTTCAGCCAGGGCGTCACAGTTCAAACCTTGAGTCTGGAATGTCGTTCCAGGGTCAGGCAGCCAGCGCTTTATCATCGTCTTTCTCCAGAGTGTGTAATGAGCCGGACCGCCAGCTCAGCAACTGCAGTTTGCCGTTCATGTCCTCGGCGACCGCCGTGCGGTGTTCAACCCAGTCGCCATCGTTGGCGTAACGGACGCCATCGAGTATGCGCAGAGCAGGCTTGTGGATATGGCCGCAAACGATGCCATCGGCGCCGCGTGCGCGAGCGTAACGCGCAGCAGTTTGTTCAAAGCGTTCTATGTACTGATTGGCCGCCTTGAGTCGCAACTTGATGCGGGACGCGATAGGCGCATAGTCGCGTCCCAGTTTGCCGCGAATTTGATTGATTTTTGCATCAGCATCGACCAGCCAGCGATAGGCGGCGGCACCAAATTGTTCCAGGCTGGTGCCGGCACGGGTCTGCGAATCAAGGCAATCGCCGTGTACGGTTAGCAAGCGCTCGTTGGCTGCCGTCGTGTGCATCGCTTCCAGCGCAATTCGAACGCCGCAAATCGTTTGCCCGGCCAGCTCACGAAACTGAAAATCGTGATTGCCCGGAATATAGATGACTTCCGTGCCGCTGCGCGCCAGGTGCAAGAACTGAGTGACCAGTTGCCAGTGGTGTTCGGGAAAGACCGGCTTTTGCTTCAGCCTTTCAAGATCGATGATGTCACCGGTCAGGTAGATCCGCTCGGCCCTGACATTGAGCAGGAATTTGGCGAGATCCGCGGAACGGCAGGCGGGCGTACCAAGGTGAATGTCGGAAAGCCACAGGGTTCGCAGGCTACAGGTCATTTCCGGCGCCCTCGGTCAAATAGTTGCTAAGCATGAGCGGCACGTTAAAGGTCGTTGTTGACCAAAGGCTTACAGAACGATGACGGTCTTGTGTCAGTGGACTTGTGGTTGAACTCCGATTCACAGGTATATCGGTTACACTGCAATTTTGGATGGGGCGGGCAAAATGCTAACGGTCTCTCGCGAAGAACTAGATGGCTATATCGGTAAGGATCTGCCGCCGTCGGATTGGCTGAAGATTGATCAACAACAAATCAATGCCTTCGCCGATGCCACTCTGGATCATCAATTCATTCACGTGGATCCGCAGAAGGCGGCCTTGACCCCTTTCGGCACAACCATCGCCCATGGGTATCTGACCTTGTCGTTGATTTCCTATTTCCTGGGTGAATGCGGAATTGCACCTCTTGATGTGCAGATGGCGGTCAATTACGGCACAGATAAGGTCCGCTTCCTCGAGCCTGTTAAAGTGAACGGCGAAATACGCTGTGTCGCCCGCTTGCTCGCCGTCCGCGAGAAGAAACCGGGGCACGTGTTAATGACCACACGTATGACAATAGAAATCAAAGGATCAGAAACGCCGGCTTTGATGGCCGATATTCTTTCCTTGTTTATATGCGGTAAAAATTAAAGCGAAAAAGGAACAGCCAGTGACCATTCGATTCGACGAGCAGGTAGTAATTGTGACCGGTGCCGGCAACGGGCTGGGCCGCTGTCACGCTCTGGAGTTTGCCCGGCGTGGCGCGCGCGTAGTTGTAAACGACCTGGGAGGTTCGCGGGATGGAAGCGGTGGTTCGAGCGACGCGGCGCGGGCAGTCGTAACGGAGATTGAGGCAGCCGGTGGTTCTGCAATGTCCAATGGTGCGAACGTCGCAAACTACGCGGAAGTCGACGCGATGGTCAGAGATGTTGTTTCTCGATGGGGTCGAATAGATGTGTTGGTAAACAACGCCGGCATCCTGCGCGACAAGACGTTCGCAAAGATGGACCTCGAAAATTTCAACATGGTTATGGACGTGCACGTAGGCGGTTCGGTGAACTGCACCAAAGCTGTTTGGGAGCAGATGCGGAAACAACAGTACGGCCGCATTGTGATGACGTCATCGTCCAGCGGTATTTACGGCAATTTCGGCCAGACCAACTACGGCACCGCCAAGATGGGGCTCGTAGGTTTCATGAATTCGCTGGCTATTGAAGGGCTGAAGTACGGCATTCATGTCAATGCACTTGCGCCGATTGCCGCGACACGAATGACTGAAGACCTCATGCCTCCGGACGTGCTCGCGCTGTTGCAGCCTGAATCGGTTACGCCTGCCGTGGTCTTCATGGCCAGTAAGGATGCACCGACACGGCAGATCATCGCTGCCGGTGCCGGTGTGTTTTCGCGCGTGGTTGTTCAGGAAACGCCAGGGGTGTTTCTTCCCGATGATCAACGCGATGCCGATCACGTGGCAGCCGCATGGGCGCAGATTGCGGACACTGAAGGCCAGGTGGAGCTCAAAGCCGGTGGCGAGCAAACAATGAAGTTTCTTTCAAAAGCGGCTGCGGCCCTTGGTATTAAACTGGACGGCTAGAAATTCGACGTCCCCTGATCCGGAGAATGCTGTGAAAGAAGCTGTCATCGTTTCAACTGCCCGTACAGGCATAGGTCGTGCTTATCGCGGCGTTTTTAATAATACCGACGGGCCGACACTCGCGTCCCATGCAATACGCGAGGCGCTTGCGCGTGCAGGCATCGAAGGCGAACTGGTCGATGACGTGATACTGGGCTGTGCGATGCAGCAGGGCACGACCGGTCTGAACGTGGCGCGACAGGCCAGTCTGACCGCCGGGCTGCCAACGAGTGTGGCTGGCATGACCATCGATCGGCAGTGCTCGTCCGGCATGATGGCGATTGCGACCGCAGCGAAGCAGATTCTGGATGACGGTATGCACGCGGTTATAGGCGGCGGCGTTGAATCGATCAGCCTGGTGCAGAACGAGCACTACAATCAGCACCGCATCAAAGACCCGAACACGCTGGCAGCCGCGCCGGATATTTACATGAGCATGCTGGAAACCGCCGAGGTGGTTGCGAAACGTTACGGTATCTCGCGTGACCGGCAAGACGAATACGCGTTGCAGAGCCAGCAGCGAACAGCGGCCGCGCAGGAGGCGGGCCTGTTTGACGACGAGATAGTGCCGGTTACGACGACGATGGGCACGATGGACAAAGAAACCAAGGAAATTTCGTTTAACGAGGTCACGCTGGAGCGCGATGAAGGCAATCGCCCGCAAACGACGCTGGAGGCTTTGCAGGGCTTGAAGCCTGTCTTCGAGGGTGGCGTTATTACTGCCGGCAACGCGAGCCAGTTGTCAGACGGCGCGTCGGCGGCGGTGGTGATGGACAGCCGGATGGCAGAGAAGCGCGGCCTTGAACCGCTGGGCATTTACCGCGGCATGTCAGTCGCCGGCACCAATCCGGACGAGATGGGCATAGGCCCTGTGTTTGCTGTGCCCAAATTGCTGAAGAGCGCCGGGCTCACGATGGACGACATCGGTTTGTGGGAGCTTAACGAAGCGTTTGCGGTTCAGGTGCTTTATTGCCGTGACAAGCTCGGCATTCCCGATGAACTCCTCAACGTAAACGGCGGGGCAATATCGATTGGACATCCTTACGGGATGTCCGGTGCGAGGATGGTCGGCCACGCCTTGATCGAAGGTAAACGACGGAAGGCGAAATTCGTTGTCTGCACCATGTGCATCGGTGGTGGCATGGGCGCCGCAGGTTTGTTCGAGATTGTGTAGTTGGGGGCGACGCGGTATTTTCTCTCTTTGCATTGCAGGGATTGACTGACTCTTGTTTCGCGCTCGCCAGAAGCTCGGCAAATACCGGATACTTGGACGCATCGCCAGCGGCCCGCTGGCGGATGTCTATCGGGCGTTTGACACTATTCACAAATGCCGCGTTGCCCTGAAGATCCCAAAGAAAGATCATCACGGAACATCACACGAGGACTTCCTGCACGAAGTCCAGGTCGCTACCCGACTGAAGCACCCGAATATTCTCGCGGTACAAAATGCCAGTTACATTGACGAGCACTTTGTTATCGCAATGGACTTGGGGGAAGAGTCCCTTGGCGACCGCCTGGAGCGGCGTATATCCACAGCGCGCGCGTTGGACCTGGCTGAGCAGGCACTGGTCTCGGTCGCGCATGCTCATGAACACAACATTATTCACTGCGACATCAAGCCGGAGAACTACATACTGTTCGCCGACAACACGTTGAAGCTTGCCGATTTCGGCTTTGCAAAAATCAGCGTGCGCACTCTGAAAGCATCGGGCTCCGGGACTATCGATTACATTGCACCTGAGCAGGCGATGGGTCGACCGAAGTTTCAATCGGACGTGTTTTCGGTCGGGCTGGTCCTGTACCGAATGTTCAGTGGCAAGCTGCCGGAATGGCCGTACGAATGGCCATTGCTGGGTCACGACAAGCTGAAAGCGCGGTTCCGACCGGAGTTTGCCGAGTTCTTGAAAAAAGCGTTGCGCATTGATCCGGCGGAACGCTATGCCGATGCCATAGAGATGTACGAGGCTTTCGACAAGCTGCAGACGCGCGCGCGGCGGCAGCGCAAGGCCAGCCCGAAATCGTCATCAAAGCAGGGGACGTCGTGGCGGCAGATTCGCTGGCGCGAGTTTCAGCGCCGCTATCGCAAGACGCTGGAGACCACTCACCAGTGTCGGCGTTGCGAAGGTCCGGTCGCGGAAAGCATGCAAGCGTGTCCCTGGTGTGGTTTCGATAACCCGGCGCGCGGCTGCACAACGCGTATGCCCGCTCACTGTCCGCGCTGCGAGCGCGGCGTAAAACTGGATTGGGATTATTGCGCGTGGTGCTACGGTCCGGGTTTCGAAACAGAAACCAACCGGCACTATCCCGATAAGCGCTACACAGCGCGATGCGGGAACACGCGATGCCGGGAACCGCTGATGCCGTTCATGCGCTACTGCCCCTGGTGCCGCACGAAAGTTAAACGGCCCTGGAAAATAGAAGGCAGCAAGGCTACCTGCAGTGCCTGCCACTCGGGAATTTGCGACGACTTCTGGAACTTCTGTGCCTGGTGCAGAGAACCGGTAGGCAGTGAATAGTTTTGCTACGGGCGTGATCCCATGGAACGGCTGACAATGAAATGACAATTTTGGATGGCGCGCGAACGGCGGACCAGCGCTCACTATCGATTGCCGGTGGTGAACTGATAGCGTACACCTGCGTTGCGCCGGACAAAGAGACGGAGAACGAAGATACGGTTGCCGCTATTGAGTACGGACCTGCCGCAGCGGTGCTGGTTGTGGCCGACGGTGCGGGCGGTTTACCGGCGGGCAAGCGAGCATCAGAAATGGCCGTGGCCGAACTGCGACGTTCACTGCAGCAGGCACAGGAAGACACTATGCTGATGCGAACCGCGATCCTTAACGGCATCGAGGCGGCGAACCGGGCTGTGCTCGACCTGGGCAACGGCGCGGCTACGACCTTGACGGTCGTTGGCATCGAAGGGCGTGATGTCCGCGCCTATCAAATCGGGGATTCCGAAGCGCTCGTCGTCGGGCAACGTGGCAGGGTCAGGCTGCAAACGATGGCGCACTCACCAACCGGTTTTGCCGTTGAGGCAGGCTTTCTCGATCAGCGTGCAGCGCTGCACCACGCCGAACGGCACCTGGTATCCAATTTTCTGGGAACGACTGACATGCGTATCGACATGGGGGCGGCGGTGGCGCTGCAGTCACGGGATACGGTGTTATTGGCAAGCGATGGTTTGACCGACAATATTCACCTGCACGAGACGATCGAGATTATTCGCAAGGGATCGCTGGAGAGTGCTGTCGAGCAACTGACGCGACTGGCGGGCCGTCGCATGTCAGCCGGGTCGGGCAATCAGCCCAGCAAGCCGGATGATCTGTCGCTGATCCTGTTTCGCAAACCGGGCAAAGCGAAGAAACCGCAGTAGTTAAACCGGCGCGGCGTCCGGCAGCCAGAGTACGATACGCAGACCTGCGTCTTCGGTGTTTTGTGCGCGTATGCTGCCGTGATGCAATTCGATTGCGCGAGCCGCAATTGCGAGGCCGAGCCCGCTGCCGTTGCGTGACTGTTGTTGTGCATCGCGCGTTCGGTAGAACGGCTTGAACAGATTGTCGATTTCCTGTTCGGCGACTCCCTGGCCTTCGTCATCCACCGTGATCTGGTAGCCGTTGTCTTTCTCGTCCAGCTGAACCCGGACGGTACCGCCGCTTGGACTGTGCGCGACGGCATTACGCAATACGTTTTCAACAGCGCTCATCAACGCATCGCGAAACACCGGAATCGTCGCTGTTGCTGAACTGTGCAGTTCGACCTGCACGCCGTTGCCGCCGTCCGCGCGACATTCGTAGTTCACGTTCTCGACGACTTCTGCCAACAGCTCCGCCAGCGATTCCGGCAACGCACGCTCGGCATCGGCCGAATCGAGTTTTGCGTAGCTCAGAATCTGCCCGATCAATTGATCGAGTCGTTCGGTTTCGTGGTCAATGCGTTCGAACTCCGGCAGTTCACCGGCTTGCCGTCGGGCGAGTTCCAATGCCACCCGCAGTCGTGCGAGTGGTGACCGGAGTTCGTGCGAAATATTGCTGGATAATTCGGTTTGTTGCGCGGCGGCCTGTTCGAGTTTCTCCGCCATACGGTCGAAATCGTTGGCGAGCAGTCCAAGTTCGTCCCGACGTTGATTGAGTGAGCCTGATACGCGGGTGCTCAAGTCGCCGTCGGCAATGGCGCGTGTAGCTTTGCGCAAACGTTGCACCGGCTGGCTCTGGGTTCGCGCGAGCAGGAACGAAACCGCGGCGCTGGAGAGCAGCGCGACTATCAAGAACGCGGGTATGCCTTGCTCCTGCAACCAGCCTTTGTAGGGTGAGCGTGACGGCCACGCAATGAGTGTCAGAATGTTGCCGTCGGGTGCTACCAGTTGTGGCAATTGACGGGCAGGACGGACATTGCCTGGTGGGCTGTTCGTCGACCGTGAATCGGCGTCAGGCATTCTTTCACGCTGTAACATGTGCCGTATATGGCGGGGTACGTGACGTTGCAGCAGGTCACTGCCATTGGCATCAACAATGTACAAAATGACACCGCCTCGCTGCGGGCGACCTTCCATCCAGCGCAACAATCCCTCGCGGCCTTCGTGCGCCAGTACATCGCCAGCTTCCAGCACGGTATCGCTGTCCGAGAAGTTCTCAATCGTGTCCCGCATGCGTTCGGCATAGTAGTAACCGGCAAGCGCTGCGATGCTGATCGTTATGCCAATGATCAGCCAGAACGAGAGGAAAATGCGGACGAGTAAGCTACGCATGGGGCTGCCTAAGTGCCGGGAATCAGCACATAGCCGATGCCACGCTGGTTCTGAATGGTCACGGACTCATTGCCTGCGTTTTCCAGCTTGCCACGCAGGTTACTGATGTGAGTGTCGATACTCCGGTCGTATGGCAATAAACGGCGGCCGAGCGCACGTTCGCTCAGTGCTTCTTTGCTGACGACATTGCCGGGCGTTTCGAGCAAGCAACTCAGAATTTCAAACTCCGTGCCAGTCAGGCGCATTGCCTCACCGTTAACCGATGCCTTGCGGGTGCGAGGGTCCAGCCTTATACCGCCGAACAGGCGTTCCGCATTGTTGCCGGAGGGCAGTTGTGCGCGGCGCAATATGGCTTTGATGCGAGCGCTTAGTTCGCGTGGATTGAATGGCTTGGGCAGGTAGTCATCAGCGCCGATTTCCAAGCCGACGATGCGGTCTACGTCATCGCCTCGCGCTGTCAGCATGATCACTGGCACTTCGCTGTCCTGGCGGAGTTTGCGGAGTACGTCGAGACCGCTGATACCCGGCAACATGACATCGAGTATGAGGAGGTCGAATTTCTCAGTACGCAGTAGCTCGAGGCCGTCTTCGCCGTTGTCGCAGGTAGTGAGTTTGAGTCTGTCCGGACGCAGAAAGTCGCTCAGCATGGTTGCAAGCTGTCGGTCGTCGTCAATCAGCAGCACACTGGCGTCGCTGGAGTCAGTGGTCATGGTGTGGCCCGTTGAACCGTTGGAATCTCATCGTCGGTGAAACGGCAGCGGGGCGCAACGTCCAACCGTTTCGTTTGACATTTCTTTGCAGTGCATTGCGCGTTGCTGACGGAACCTGACGCAGTTCTCACTATGCTTCATCCACAGGCTACGACATCAGCGTTGTGCCGATAGTGGAATTGAGGAGTGCACATGAAACGACAATTGACGACATTGGTAGCGGCGGCAGCTTTCGCGGTTCTGGCGAACGGCTCTGTCATGGCACAGACGGACGATACGTCGCCGACGCGTCACGCTGAGGGTGACCACCATGGTGGTGACCGCGCCAGAATGCACCGCGGCAAAAAGGGCGATCGCGCAGGTGATCCGCAGCATATGGTAAAGCGGCTGCAAAGAGTTCTCGACCTGACCGACCTGCAAAAGCAAGCGATCGACAATTCGTTGCTGGCCGCGAAACCGGAAGCAGAAGCATTAAGGGCTGCATCACGTGCCAATAAGAAGGCACTGCGCGAACTTTCTCCGGATGCCGCGGATTACGACACCCAGTTGCAGACCTTATCCGCTGAGCGCGGTCAACTGGAAGCGGACAGAGCCAGGCTGCACGGGCGTATTCGCGCAGAGATTGATGCGCAACTGACTGACGAGCAGCGGCAGCGATTGGACGAGATCAAAAGCGAACGAAAAGAGCGCGGCAGCAAACGACGTGCCGACCGTTCTTCCGCGAAAAGCTAGGTTCCCCCGCCAGCCGGCCGCACAGCGCCCTGATCCTCCCCCCTCAGGCGTTGTGCGGCCGGACCCGGCATGAGCGGGCTGTCCGGCCCAGGCTCATTTCAAATCAATAACTTAAAGTAGTTCCGACACGCTTGCAGACCGCGCGACTCCGTCCCGGTATCGGCGTTGATCTGTTGTTGCGAGTGCCGCACAGGCGTATTAAGGTCTGAAACACTTGCTGGCGGTCGTTCGCGACGGAACTAACCGCAGCCTGTTGCAATCCAACCAACGATAACGACGGTGCGAGCGGGCTCCAAACCGCCTCCGCTTGCTACACATGGACCACGCAGTGAGGCCACATTTCACATGAGCGCGATCAAACAACATCGAATTACATCCCTGCGCGGCGCGACGGTGCTGCTCAGTGCGTCAGTCTTATTGCTGGCCGGCGGCTGTGCTGTGTCGGTCGGTGGCGGCATGGGTGGTGCCAGCGGCGGTTCCAGCGGTGGCTCGTCGGGCGGTGGTATGCCTGGCGGCTCTTCCGGTGGTTCCTCCGGCGGCTCCTCAGGTGGAGGTATGCCAGGCGGATCCTCCGGCGGCTCGTCAGGAGGGATGTCCGGTGGCTCCTCAGGGGGCAGCATGCCCGGTGGTTCATCCGGCGGTGGTATGTCCGGCGGTTCCTCCGGGGGCAGTATGCCGGGCGGCTCATCCGGTGGCGGTATGTCAGGCGGTTCCTCCGGCGGTTCGGCGGGTGGAGGCATGTCTGGCGGCGCTGCGGGTGGCGGCGGTGGAGCGGGCGGTGGCAGCGTCAATGGTTTGGGCGGACAGATGCCCGGTGGCATGCCAGGCACAGCCGGTGGCGCTGGCAGTGGCGACTGCAACACGAATGAAGTGCCGGGCGGCGTCGGTGGCATGGAACAATCCTCCGATTGCAACGGCGCGGGCGACGTGGGCCAGTTTCCGGGCGAGACCGCCGCACAGCGCAAAGCTCGGCTGGAAGGTGAGCTGGAAGACTCGGTGGGTGGCTTCGACGAAGTGCTCGCTGAGGAACAGCGTGAAATTTCCACTGTCAGTCGGGATACAGAAGGCTTCGGCGGTGCTGGTGGCGGCGGTGGTGGTCGGGTAGGTCTTGGCCGTCAGGAGGGCATGCGCGGCACGGGTGATAACGGTGCGGGTAGTCAGGCAGGTGCCGGTGCGGCCGGTGGTGGCGGCAGCACGCCGAGTGTGGCGGGCATGAGCGAGGACGAGATCAAGAGTCGCACACCGGCAGACATTCCCGATCTGGTGAGCGAAGACATTGTCGCCAAACAATTGCGCGAGGCCGCGCTCGCGGAAGAGGATCCGGAACTGCGTGAGCGGCTATGGGAAGAGTATCGACGATATAATCGGCTTTAAGACCGGACGCACGATATGGTACGGACGACCATCACATGACGGAACGTTACACCTTTTTACCCGCATTACTCATTGTCGCGACCTTATTCCTGACAACGGCCTGCACAGTCTCGGAAGTCATTACCGCCGAACACACTGACCTCGAAGTGGCGAAGCAGGAAATTGCCGAGAACCTGCTGCTGGATGTCGGTGTCATCAATTTCAGCGAAGGCATACCGAAGAACAATGACCCGGAGAAAACCGGTGTCTACGAAGAAATCCGGCGCGCGGAAGCGCGCTACCTGCCGTATCACATCAAGACCACCTTGCAGGGCACGGGCTACTGGGGTGCGGTGCGCGTTATCCCTTCGCGGTACGTTTTTACCGATGTAACCCTCACCGGCGAGATCGAACGCTCAGACGGCGAATACATCGAACTGCGAGTACGGGTTGAGGATGCCACCGGCCGGCACTGGTTTGAACGCAGCTACGACATGCAGACCGGCATTCGCTCCTACGATCAGGGCCGCGATCGAACTCAGGACCCGTACCAAAAGGTGTTCAACGATATTGCGAATGATATGCGCGCGTTCGCATTGACCCTGAGCAATGCGGACATACAGCGAATCCGGCAAATCTCCGAGATGCAGTTCTTCGCCGATATGGCACCGGATACCTACGGCAATTACGTAACTACTGACGATTCCGGCATGAGCAGCCTGCTGCGGTTGCCAGCGGAAAACGACCCGATGATTGACCGGCTGCGGCAGATTCGCGAGCGTGATCGATTGGTTATCGATACGCTGAACGAACACTATGCCAATTTTTATTACGGCGTGGCGTTGCCGTACGAGGGTTGGCGCAAGAAAGCCCGCGAGAATTCAATCAACATACGGCAGGTGAAGCGCTCGGCAACGATGCGCGCCTTATTGGGCGTGGTCGTGGTGGCGGGTTCTCTGCAGATGGATACGGACAGCTCGAGTCGGTCACGACGTCGTGCGAAGACGGTTACTCAGGCCGTCGGTATTAACCGCGGTATAGAGACGATCATCAGCGCCTGGAACCTGCGCCAGTCTGCTGACATGTACAGAGAAGACATTCGCGAGTTGTCGGAGTCGTTCATCGCGGAAGCGGCGCCGCTGACTGTACAGGTAGAAGGTGAATCCCGTCGCCTGACCGGCACGGCGGAAGCGCAATACGAGAGTTGGCGCAAGTTGCTGAAAGACATCTACCAGTTGGAAACCGGCTTCCCTGATGACTTAGACGTCGGTGTGCCCGCCAGGTCCGCGCAAATCCGCGATTGAGTACCGACGACTAATGCGGGCACTGACTGAAGGCACTTGTCTGTCCAGCCGATACACGCTGATGCGCCGTATCGCCAGCGGCGGTATGGCGGACGTCTGGCTGGTACAGGATGCCCGCAACGAGCAACCGATCGCCCTCAAAATCCTGCACGAAAAATTCGCTGCGAATACCGCGTACCGCGATGCGTTCCAGCGCGAATGGCAGCTCGCGAGTCGCCTGATGCATGCGCACATCGTGCGTGTCTTCGATTACCACGATGACGACGAGCGTCCGTACTTCGCTCTGCAATACCTGGATGGCCAATCAATATCCGCGTTGCATGGACGTCCGTTAGAACACATTCTGGGACCGGCGGGATTGATTGCTGATGCACTTCGATATGCGCATGGCAAGGACATCGTCCACTCCGATATTACCGGCGCTAACATCGTGCTGGATGGCAAAGGTGCGCCGTACTTGCTGGACTTCGGCGCTGCCCGAACAGACGGCACAACGATCAGCAACGGCGGAACGCCCGCGGCGTTGAGTCCTCAGCAACGTGCTGGCGAGCCCGCTCATCCTGCTGATGACATCTATGCATTTGCGGTCTTGTTGAATGAACTTGTCTGTGGAGCACCGCCGGTTAATGGTGAGCCTGCAGCAACCGACAGCTTTGGTGGAAAACTGCCTGCCGGGTTACGTGACCTGCTGACTCGAATGTTGGCACCGGAACGCGCGGCACGCCCCGATGCCGAAGCGGTCGCCGAGGCGCTGAACAAAGCGGGCTTCCCGCCAGGCGTAACACCACTTGCTGTGGCTAATACCGGTGCAATCGCGTCCGAGGAAATCGAAGTACGTTCTGTGCATCGACGCGCCGTGTCGCAATCCGCGACAGCACAGAATGCGTCGACGAAATCGGGTGGTGTGCCGGTCAGTGCGGTTGCCATCGGCCTCGGTTTGCTCTTGGTGGCGTTTCTCGCGGTGATGTTCGTTTTGCCGCCAGCCGATAAATCGCCTGTGTCTCAAACGCCGTCGGAACAAACGGTGGCTGAGGAAGCCGTTGAATCGGTAGCGGACACTGCCGGTGATTCCGTGGAGGAAGAAGTTGCAGCGTTCAGCGAGAACGCGCGGCAGAGTGACGGCAGTAGCAGCGCCGCGATCAAGGCAGCAACCGACGATGCGCTGGGTGATCTGCTCTCGCAACTGGAACGTTTGCGCTATCGCGGCATTGACCGTTGGGGCGGTCAGGATTTTCTCGATGTACTGGGCCGTTACGCGGCCGGTGACGAAGCGTATCTGGCCAAGAACTATCAGTCAGCAGGTGACCACTACCGCGCGGCCTCGACGATGCTGGAGCCGTTCTTCGACAGAATTTCCGACGTATTCAATGAAACGATGCAGGCGGCTCGTGAAGCTTTTGCCGCGCAGGATCACCGCGAGGCGATACGGCTCTATGATCTTGCCGTTGCAATAACGCCGGGCAATGCCGAAGCAGAATTGGGTCTGAAGCGTGCGCAAAACATTGAGAACGTTTTGCAGCTGATGGACAGTGGCAGGTCATTTGAGAAAAACCTCGAGTACGATGCGGCGTTGCAGGCTTTCACGAATGCACTGGATATCGATCCGCAATGGCAGCCGGCGCAAGAGGCATTGGTACGGGTGCGCGCGGCGCTGGAACAATTGGCATTCGAATCCCGGATGACTGAAGGATTTATGGCACTGGCCGGCGAAAACTACGACAGCGCGCGGGTTGCGTTTGAAGCCGCGAGAGCCATGCGTCCCGACTCGCGGCAACCGGTCGACGGATTGTTGCAAGTGGATCAGGAAGTTCGATTGCTACGGATACAAAGCCTGGAGTCCGCAGCAATGGAGCAGGAGCAGGCAGAGCAGTGGGAAGCAGCGATAGACAGTTATCAGGAGGCGTTGTCGGTTGACGGCGATCTGCAGTTTGCGAAAGAAGGCTTGCGACGCGCAACTCAACGAGCTGGATTGCATAAACGTCTCGATGGCTATATCAGTGAGCCGGACTCGCTGAGTTCGCCGGACACGATGCAAGCGGCTACTGGCCTGTTACTAGAATTGTCGCGCATTACCCCGTCAGGGCCGCGCCTTGAAGATCAGAAAGCGACGCTGGCGCGCTTACTGAAGCGGGCCGCTACGCCGTTGCCCGTTCAGCTGCGTTCCGATAACCAGACCGAAGTATCGATATTCCGCGTAGGACGACTGGGCACCTTTGACGACCGGCAACTGGAATTGCGTCCTGGATCGTATGTCGCACTGGGAAGTCGGGCAGGGTACCGTGACGTGCGACTGGAGTTTCGGGTCGCACCGGAAATCGAGATGAAACCGATCATCGTGCAATGTGAGGAACGAATTTGAGTCTTGAGACGGTGATCATCGACACGGCCGCGGGCGTGCAGAAACTTGGCGCCGAGTCCCTGCCGATCCGTATCGGCACCGGGACGGATTGCGAGCTGCGTTTGCCAGGCCCCGGTAGCGCGGTTGTCGCAACGTTGGACCAGCTCGACGGCAAAGCTTTCTTGCAGCCGGGCGTACGCGGCAGCGACATGCAGATTAATGGCGAGCCGTTGCTCGCTTCCCGATCACTGCGCGATGGCGATGCCATTCTGTACTACGGTACACGGCTACTTGTGTCCGTTACGGACGGTACCCTAGAACTCGCCGTTCGGCTGGAAGACAGCGCCTACGTGACCCGGCCGCCATCGATGCCCGGCACCGGCACCGAAGGCATTGAAGAAACCATTGCGCCTTCCGCTTTCCGTCGCGCCGCTGAAGTGCGGCCGGCGACAGCACCGCGAAAACGCTACACGTGGCAGTCGGCGGTTGCGGTAGGCATTGCATTACTGGTGGGCATTTCCTATTTGCTGTTTTCATCGCGGTCCATCCAGTTTGACGTATACCCCGGAGCGCCTGATCGCCTGGAGGTGACCGGTGGCTGGTTTCAGTTGCCGCTGGCGGACCGTTTGTTGCTGCGTGAAGGCAAGTACACCGTGCATGTCGAGAAAGCGGGTTACTACGATGTGAACCAGAGTCTCGATGTTGATGAGTCGCCGAGCCGAACGGTGACCATAGAGATGCGGAAGTTGCCGGGCCAGCTGCAGGTCACGACCGATCCCGATGTCGATGCGATGGTCACAGTGAATCGTACGATGCTCGGTCGCGCGCCGTACGGCCCGCTGGAACTCGAGCCAGGTAAGCACCTGGTCACCGTTCGTGCTGACAACTATTTGCCCTTCGATTATGAACTGAGCGTGCCGGGTCTCGGCATTTTCCAGTTACTGGATGTGCAACTGGTGCCAGCCTGGGCAGACGTTTCCATAACTTCGGATCCGAGCGGGGCGGCCGTGTTGCGCGGCGAAGAAAAACTCGGCGAAACACCGCTTTCCCTCAGGCTGAACGAAGGCAGTCACGACCTGACCGTCGTCAAGGAAGGCTTCAGCGCATGGGACGGTGTGGTCGACGCCGTTGCCAACGTGGCGCAAGACTTGCCGGTGATTCGTCTCGCGCCCGCGAACGCGCAATTGCAGGTCAATTCGATCCCGCTCGGCGCAAACGTGTCCGTGGACGGGCGTTATCGTGGCCAGTCGCCCCTGCGGTTGGCGTTGTCGCCGGACGTGGACTACGAAATCGAGTTGTCGAAAGCGGGCTATGGATCGACGGTCCGCAGCGTGCGCCTGCAAGCCGCGGCGACTCAGGCAATTACAGTAGACCTGACGGCACGCGCCGGTGAGGTGACGATCAACGCATTGCCAGAAGATGCCGTTGTCTATTTGAACGGCCAGCCGCGCGGCAGTGGTTCGGTGACCTTGCAATTGCCCTCGGCGCCGCAGCAGCTCGAAGTTCGCAAAGACGGCTACGAAACGTTCAGTCGCAGCGTTACGCCACGGCCCGGTTATCCGCAGACCATACAGGTTCGCCTGTTGTCGGACGAAGAAGTTCGCATGCGCAGCATCGCGACCACGGTCAGCACGTCGCAAGGCCAGGTAATGCGGCGGGTCGAGCCAGGCTCATTTTCGATGGGTGCCTCGCGGAGCCAGCAAGGCCGGCGTGCGAACGAGGTCATTGTGCCGGTGACGCTGACCACACCGTTTTACCTCGGTACCAAAGAAGTGACCAATTCAGAATTCCTGCGTTTTCGCAGCACGCACGATTCTGGCGGTGACGTCCATGCGTCTTTGGCTGGCAACAATAATCCGGTCACTAACGTTAGCTGGGCAGATGCGGTCGAATACTGCAACTGGCTGAGCCGACAAGAAGGCCTGACGCCGGTTTACGAGAAGCGCTTCGAGAAATGGGAAGTGGTAACGCCATTGCCTGACGGCTACCGGCTGCCAACGGAAGCGGAATGGACCTGGGCGATTCGCTATCAGGGGCGCTCCGAAGCACCAGTTTTCCCGTGGGGCAACCGCCTGCCACCGCGTCGGGACAGCGGCAACTACGCTGATCAGGCCGCCCGTGAACTGGTGCCCAGCGTGTTGCCGGGGTTCAATGACGGTTTTGCATCGACGGCGCCTGTGGGCAGTTTCCCTGCCAATGCACTTGGAATTTACGACGGCGGCGGCAATGTTGCTGAGTGGGTACAGGATTACTATGCTGTGCCGACGCCCGGGCAAACAACGGCCATCGAGGACCCGCTGGGACCGAAACGCGGCGCGCAACGAGTCATTCGGGGTTCGAGCTGGCGGCATGCCGGAATTACAGAATTACGCCTGAGCTACCGTGAATTTGGCACGGCGGGTCGGGTGGATGTCGGTTTCCGGCTGGCGAGAAGCGCGTTGTAACAAACACGGGATTTTTGCTCTTCATTGCGGTCCAACTGTGCAAGACCTCTCTTCAGGCACCCAAAATGAAACAACTGACGCTGATATTACTTTGTGGCCTGCTTGCAGCGACCTTTGCGGTAGCACAGGAAAGCACGCCGCCGCCGGCTGCGGAAGCGACAGCTGACGAGGTCGCGGAAGCGGCTGACGCTGGCGACGATGAAGCGGACGAGGTTGATGATGCCGACCTCGACCTGCAAACGTATGAAGAAGATGACGACGACTTTGTCCCGACCGAAGAAATTCCGGCGGACGAACCAATTCCGTTTCCGACCAACATTTGATTTGAGGTCGGTCGCCGCAACCAGGAACTGCATGGCATGAAAAAGAAGAATATTCCCGTTGAGTTCGTTTACCAGCTGTTTGCACTGATTATCGCCATTATTGTCGTGCATGCGTTCTACGTGGCCGTCGTGCGACCGAATGCCGCCGAAGTGGTCGCACAGCAGGCACTGGAAGCGCAGGCCAACCCGGACTACGTTCGCGAGCGGTCAACCTGGGTACTGATTAAGGATCTTGAGCAGGAGTCGTGTTTCATTCTGATGTTCTGGGCCCTGGCAATTATGGGCTTCAAGGCGCGCTTGCTGCTGCAGGAAAGAAACCTGCTGGATACGGATCTGGTATCTATCGCCGAGGGCATGCGAATTCTGCCAGAAGACACCCGTGAGTTTTCACGCCAGGTGCAGGCGCTGCCTGAGCATCAACAAAAACTGATGTTGCCGCGAGCGTTGCTGAATGCGCTGCAGCGGTTCAGCTCAACCCGCAATATTCAGGATGTCGCGAGCAGCACGCACACCCAGTTTGAGTCGGAAGCCGAACAACTGGAGTCCGAGTTATCCATGATCCGCTATATTTCCTGGGCGATTCCTTCTATCGGCTTTATCGGCACGGTGCGCGGCATTGGTGAAGCGCTGGCGCAAGCGGACAAGGCCGTGCAGGGCGATATTGCCGGCGTTACCCAGAGTTTGGGCGTTGCATTCAACTCAACGTTCATTGCGTTGTTGATCAGTATTTTTCTCATGTTCCTGGTTCATCAGTTGCAGTTGTTGCAGGAGCGACTTGTTTTCGACAGTGAGAACTATGCGAACAACAAGTTGATTCGACACATGAAGTCGGACTGATTGTATGCGTGAGTTGATCGCCATCAGTGACTACCGGTCTCTCGCAATGCAGGCAGTTCGTGTTGCCCGGAGTGGCTCCTTATGACGCGCGCCGCGCTGCACCTGAACGACGCCGGCATTACCTTGCTGACGGCCGAGCGTGTGTTGTACCGCCAGCCGGGTTTTGCGTTACTGGCGGACGATCAGCTCACGACCGGTTCAGAGGCCTTTGCCCGGGCCCGCATTAACCCGCGACATGTGCAGCATCGTTACTGGCTTGAGCTTGCGACCGCGACATTGAAGGAGCAGCGTTTTGCACACCTGACGGCGGCAGATCTCGCGAGCCGGCAACTGGAACAAATGTGGGCAGCGGTGGGCGGTGGTATCAATGAGCTGGTTATCGCCGCGCCGGCGTACCTGACGTCGCCGCAACTCGGGCTCGTCCTCGGTATCGCGGCTGACATAGGCATGCCGGTCGTGGCCATGGTGGACGCGGCGGTTGCAGCCACCCGGCGCGAATACCGGAATGCCGTGCCGGTGCACGTGGATTGCGGCTTGCATGCCACTACGCTGACCCGGCTTGGTCAGGCTGACGGTGCGCTCGTTGAGTCGAGTGAAGTCATTGAATCCTGCGGCAGTTACGCACTGTACGATGCCTGGCTGACGACGATTGCTGAGGCCTTCGTCCGCCAGTCACGGTTCGATCCATTGCACACCGCAGATACTGAACAACTGCTGCTTGATCAATTGGGTGACTGGCTGGGTCTTGCCGGGCGTGCGGATACCGTTTCGATGAGCCTCCGCAGTGGCGGCATTACCCACAGTGCCGAAATCGAGTCGCTAAGTTTGATTGGCGCCGCTGCACCCTGGTTCCAGCAAATAGCCAATCGCTTGCGGGCGATGTATCGCGCCGACGAAGTACCGGCGATTCAGATCACATCGCGGGTTGCAAGCTTGCCGGGACTCGCGGACCTGCTGCTCGCCAGGGTCGGCGGCGAAATTTACGCGCTGGAAAGCGGCGCGACTGCGCGCGGTGCTCTGGCTCGCTGCCGCAGCAGTGTGCGCGAAGGCGGCAGTGTCAGCTTGCTGCGGCAACTGCCATGGGACCAGTCAGCCATCGACATTCGGGCAACGGAGACCAGCGCAAGCAGAAGCGGTATGCCGACACATTTGCTGTTCGGGGACATCGCCTGGCACATCGACGAGCAGAGCCTTGTACTGGGCTCGCAGCCGGATGCGACAACGCGGTTCATTGAACTCGACAGCGATATGCCGGGTTTGTCTCGCCGGCATTGCGAAGTGCGCAGGGAAGACGGCCAATGTGTTGTCGAGGATCACAGCCGCTACGGCAGTTTCTTGAATGGCCACCGGATCAACGGCTCTGCCATCCTGCAGGTGGGTGACTCCCTCCGGGTGGGCACACCCGGTTTCGAATTTCGATTGATCACGACGGACGAACAACATGGCGCGTAAACGCCGCGAAAGTCAGATCATTGGTATGTCGTTTCTCGACATCATGAGCTGTGGTTTCGGCGCTGTTGTGCTGTTTTTCATGATTATCAATTCTCAGGTGCGGCGTGACACGGATTCGCCTCCCGAAGAAATGACCGGCGAAACCACGCGCCTGGAGTTTGAAATTCTCGAAGCGCGCAAGAACCTTGTGCTCGCCAAGAACACGATGGAAGAACTCGACGATGAACGGGCGCGGGCAACCAGTCGCATCGCGCAAATTACCGCGCTCATTGAAAAGCTGAAGATTGAACTGGCGCAACACGATCAGGAAACGCTGGCCAAAGTCGAGCGGGTGGAGAAACTGCAGTCGGATATCGAACGGTTGGAGGAAGAACGCAAACGCTTGCTGGCGGCCGAAGAGGCGCGTGAATCCGGTAGCAAAGTGCGTTCGTTCACCGGCGAAGGTGATCGCCAGTACCTGACCGGTTTGAAGGTGGGCGGCGATCGAATCCTGGTGCTGGTGGACAGTTCTGCGAGCATGCTGGACCGACGCATCATCAACATCATCCGGCGCCGCAATATGTCGGAGGACGCGAAACTGCGCTCCCTGAAGTGGCGCCAAGCCGTATCGTCCGTTGACTGGTTGTCTGCGCAGTTCCCGCCGACCAGCAAGTTTCAGATCTACACTTTCAATACAGGTGCCCAGCCGGTGCTTAAAGGCAGTGACGGTGTCTGGCTCGACGTCGGCGATGGCAAGCAACTCGACGAGGCCATCAGGGTATTGCGCCGCACGGTGCCGGAGAACGGGACGAACATGCTCGACGCCTACAAGGTGATCAACAGTCTCAACCCGAAACCGGACAATGTCATTCTGCTGGTCGACGGCTTGCCGACCATGAATACCGCAGAGACCGATCGGGGCATGGTAACGGGGCAGGAGCGCCTGAAGTTTCACTATGAGGCGGAGCGTGAAATACCGCGGGGTATACCGGTTAATGTATTGCTGTACCCGATGGAGGGTGATTACAACGCGGCTGTCGCGTACTGGTTGTTGGCCTACCGCACGGGCGGTTCATTCATGAGCGTTAGCAAGGACTGGCCGTAGGTGCCGCTATGAGACGACGTCGTAACGTAGAAGGATTCAGCCTGTCATTCCTTGACTGCATTTCGTGCGGGTTTGGCGCGATTCTGCTGTTGCTGGTGTTGAGCAAGATTTACGAACCGTCGGTCATTGAGAAATCGGAAGAAGACCTCGACGCTCTAATCGCCTTACTGGAAGCCGAATTGTTCGAGATTCGTGGCGACTCCGCTGTGCTGAATCGGGAACTGGTTTCGCGGCGCGAGGAAACCACCGAAACCCGCATGACACTGGCGCAGTTGCAGCGGGAACTCGACAAAATTCAGGGTCAGTACGCGTTGATCTCGGAGGATGCGCCGGCGCTGGACGTTGACGAGGGCGAGCTGGAGGCGGCGCGGCAACGGTTAACCGCGGAAATGCGTCGGTTGCGGCCTAATTTCCGCCGCGCGCCGGACGATTCTATCGGCGGCATTCCGGTCGACAGTGAATACATTATTTTCGTTATCGATACATCCGGCAGCATGCAGGCCAAATGGGATTGGGCGGAGGAAAAGCTCGGCGAAGTGCTGGATGTCTATCCGACTGTAAAAGGACTGCAGATCATGAATGACAATGGTCGTTTCATGTTCGAGCAACACGGTCGCGCCTGGCTACCGGACACGCCGCAATTGCGGCAGGCGATCAAGAGTACGATGCGGCAATGGGCCCCGTTTTCCGACAGCGACCCGTCCGACGGCATTGCCTACGCCATTCAGACGTTTTGGGCACCCGACAAGAAAATCAGTATTTACGTATTCGGCGACGAATTTCAGGGACAGTCGATGGAGTCCGTGTTGCGCGATATTGACAGGATCAATGTCGAGGACGAGGAGGGCAATCGCCTTGTTCGTATCCATGCCGTTGGCTTCCCGTACTCCTTCAGCGGCAGCACCATTCCGCAAAGCTCGCAACGTTTTGCGGGCCTCATGCGCCTGCTCTGCGAACGTAATGGCGGTACTTTCGTCGCACTGACCAATCGTTAGTTCGGCAAGGTCGATTCCTGACGCCACAGTTCGCCACTATTGATCGTCAGGCTGCCATTTCCCTGACGCCTCCGCGGCCACCCGGCGCGGTGTAATTGCTTCCGACGACGGCCACACCGGTGGCCGACACTTTCGGAGAATCACATCATGACTCGTACATTACTCGTAGTAGGCACCGCCCTGGCTTTGATTGGCAGCACTGCAAACGCGGCACCCAGCCCCAAGGAAGAACGCATTGGCGTCGGCTTAGGTTTCACAGTGGGCGCCGCGGCCGGCGGCCCGGTAGGTGCCATTATTGGCGCTGCCATAGGCGCGAAATTTGGCGACAACTATCACAACAAGAATGAAGAAATAGGCGAACTGCAGAGTTCTCTGGACCGTTCCAGCACACGGGTTCACGAACTCGAAAGCACAGTCGCGAATCTTAACCGCGACATCAGCGTCATCGACAGCGATCTGCGCCGCTTGCAGTCTCAGGCACGCCCGGAGCTGTTATCGTTGTTGCAAGCCGGCATTGAGATGGACCTCCTGTTCCGCACGGATGAGCATGTCCTTGTGGATGGAACCCGAAGCCGTGTAGCCCAGCTGGCGGCGACGCTCGCGAGCATGCCGGATGTTCAGGTGCAGCTGGATGGCTTTGCCGATGAACGGGGCGATGAAGCCTACAATCGCGACTTGTCCGCGCGCCGTGCTGACTCGATTCGAGACCTGCTGGTCGCAAACGGGGTGGCAGAAAGTCGGATCAAAATTTCGGCACATGGCGAAGCCCCTGCCAACGACACCAACCCCGATAGTTATGCGTTTGATCGCAAAGTCGGACTCACCCTGTTTATCGCCGATTCGCCGGCTTTCGCCGCCAATCCTCAGGATTGAGTGCTGACTCCAGGCGCAAGAACGGATGCCTGCCGTACTTCGCTGTCAGCACTGCCTTTCCCCGCCTGACTCAACCTCGAGTCGCAATTGGCCGGCCTGCGAAGGCCGGCCCTTTTTTATTCCTGAACAGCGGTGCAATGTGGCTTGGCAGGTCTTATAGTAGGTCGCTGGAAATTTCTGGGGTACGTGGTCGAGTGGTGGAATTAACCGAGCGTCGTTGCGAGCCGTGTGAGGGAGGCGTTGAACCGTTGACGCATTCTCAGGCAACCGAATTGCTGGTGTTGTTGAACGACGGCTGGAGCCTGAGTGACGACGGCAAGTCGATAAGCCGCGAGTTTCGCTTTCCGGTGTTTGGTCGCACGATTGCCTTTGTCAATGCAGTGGCCTGGGTTGCCACTGTCGAAGGGCATCACCCGGAATTACTGGTCAAGTATGGGAGCTGCGATGTTCGTTATACAACAACGGCAATCGACGGTTTGTCTGATAACGATTTTATTTGTGCCGCAAAAGTCGATCGCATAGCGGCAGAGCAATAGGAACGCCCAATGATCACGATTGCCGAAATTGAAGCCGCTGCAGATCGCCTGCAGGGGGTTGCTGTAGAAACGCCCTTAATCAGCTCGCCGGAGCTTGATGAGTTGACGGGTGGCAGGGTCCTGCTGAAGGCCGAGTGCCTGCAGCGTACCGGCTCGTTCAAGATTCGTGGCGCCTATAACCTCATGTCGCAACTGGATGCTGCACAAAGAGCGTCCGGTGTCGTGGCGTACTCGTCGGGCAATCATGCACAAGGTGTGGCGGCTGCGGGCACCATGCTGGGTATCAAGACAGCTATCGTCATGCCCGATGACGCGCCGGCGGCGAAGATTCTCAATACCCGCAAGCTCGGCGGCGAGACGGTGCTCTACGATCGCTACACCGGGGACCGGGAACAGATTGCCCAGGATTTGGCTGCCGAACGCGGTGCGGTGCTTGTACCGTCGTATGACCATCTCAACATCATTGCGGGTCAGGGCACTATCGGCCTTGAGTTCATGCAGCAATGCGGCGATTTTCCGCCTGACCAGGTGCTCGTTGGTTGCAGTGGCGGTGGCATGGTGGCTGGCATCGCGCTTGCGGTACATGCCAGCGCGCCGACGGCGGCTGTGTACGCGGTTGAACCGGCCGATCTTGACGATACGGCGCGTTCGCTGGCTGCCGGTGAGCGGGTCCGGAACGACCCCAATGCGCGCAGTATTTGTGATGCATTACTTGCGGCCACACCGGGTAAATTTACGTTCGACATCAATCGTTCCGAGCTGGCGGGCGCACTCGGTGTCAGCGATGACGAGGTTCGCGCTGCAATGCGCTTTGCATTCAGCTATTTGAAGCTCGTGCTGGAGCCGGGCGGCGCAGCAGCGCTGGCCGCGTTACTGGCTGGACGTGTGGACTGCCGCGGCAAAACGACCGTCGTGGTATTGAGCGGTGGCAATGTCGATACGGCGTTGTTCGCGGAGATTCAACGCGCGGCCTGACACTCGCGTTGCTTAGCGCTGCTGTTGGTACAGTTCAGTCACGTTGCGTGCGCTGCGGATCTGGCGGTCGAGGTCGGAGCTGCGGCCACGGTTTCGCCAGTTTTGCAGCCACTGCGTAATTTTCTCGACTTGCTCAATATCCTGCGCAGTTCGCCGCGGTGGCAGTTCGCACACGCCCAGGCCTTCTTCGGCCGCGCGCACAAAATTCTGACTGTCGCGCATGACGCCGATGACCGGAATGCCCAGCGAATCCAGAAAACGCATCAAGCTCGCATAGCTCTTGGTATTGCGCCGCGTTCGGTTGGCGATGACGCCGAGCTTGCCGTCGCGCCGGTCGACTTTCGCTATAAGTAACAGGTCGGCGATGCAACGCGCTGCGGCATGAATATCAATGGCGGAGGGCAGTACCGGAACGAGAATACTGGTGGCGTCACGAGTGAGGTTGCAGAGGTCGTTGTGGGCAACACCCGCGGGCGAATCGACCAGCAACGTCGTGGTTTCATGCGGAACTCGCAACTGCCAGCTACGAGTTGCCCCCATGCTCTGCTTGTAGGCGGCGATGCCGTAGATGGGAGGACGGTCGGCGGGTCGTTTTTCCAGCCAGCGCATGGTTGAGCCCTGCGGATCGAAATCCATGATGGCAGGCGTGCTGTCGTCAGCCGCAAACCGACTGGCAATGTTCGTTACTAACGTCGTCTTGCCACAACCGCCCTTAGGGTTGAGTACCACAATCTTATTGAGGTTACTGCGGTTGGGCGTTGTCAGCATGAGGTACATCTCAGGTCGCTAGGATTGGCTATAGATTGAGCGTTGCAGCACGAGGCGTCCTTGCGCTGTATCACACTATTGTCAGATCACTAGTGCAATCAGCGCCTTACCGCTTTTTCCTGGAGTGTTATCTGTTGTAGAAGAACCTTGGCCGTGCGTCGTTTGGCCCGGCCGCGCGACCTGAACGGTTCGCGGTCACTGGCAGAAAGGCTGCTCAGTCAGGTGAGGTTGCTGACGGACAGGGTCCCGGCAACAGGGGCGCTGCATGTTCGCGACCCGCGGCAAGTCGAGGTATGCGGCAAGCGCGATCTCGGCTCTCAGGCGCATGCCGCCATACTGTTCGCTCCGGACTGCTCGGGCAATAACCCTCAGGGCAGCGGGTTTCTCAGTTTCAAAACGAAGCGGTCTGTGTTGCCGCGCAGTCCCTCGGCAAAGACACCCTGGCTATGATCGTCGGCGGCATTGGCCAAGACGTCACTGTCGCCTTCGACGACAAATCCTGCCGCGACTGCGGCTTCTATAGCGCGTGCTTTTTCAATGCGGTGCAATGCCACGTTGTCCGCGCTGCCGACACCCACGTGATCAATGATGCCGAACACGCCGCCGGGCCTCAGTATGCCGCGGATTGTCGTCAGAATCGCGACGGCGGCTTCCGGACCGGCACTGTTGTAGATGTCGTGAAAGTTGAGCGCGGTTATTGCTGCATCAAACTGGCCGTCCGCAGCGCTGAGGTCTTTGAGTTCCTTGTTCAGCCTGCTGACGTTGGGTAAGCGATCGCCCGTGAGTCGTTCGCGGAGGGCGGTCTCGTTTACACCGTCTCGCATTTTCAGTACCGCATCCGGGTTCTGCGCAACGACCCGACCCTGCGGCCCGACGCTGATGGCGAGGACTTCTGTGTAGTAGCCGCCGGCTGCAATCAGGTCAATGACGGCCATGCCCGGTTCGATGCCGAGAAACTCAATGACGTCGGCGGGCTTACGACCGGCATCCCGGTCGCGGTCCGCCTGGGGCCGGGAGCTGGCAGCCAGTCGCTCACGCAAGCCGGGCGCTGCCGCGGGTTTCGTGACCTCGCTGCTGCCGGAGTTTGCAGGTTCTGCGTCATTGCCGCTGGGGCTGCAAGCGACGGCCAGTGTCGAAGTTAGTAACAATGCCAGCATCTGAAATTTTGCGGCCATGATAATGCTCCGTTTGCGCGAGGTTTGGCGTGCCTGTTGAGGATACTCGGTGGCCGGTAGCGCAACAACCGGGCTCGCTGGTCTAGTCTTTGCCCGGGTATTGCTCCCACTGCGACAATCCGTCACCTCCGCACGACCATTTGACCCGGGAATCCTGAAAAATGCGGCCGGTGACGGTGAGGTCAGGGTCGTTGTCCAGACTGCCGGCGCTGATAACCGCGATATTCGCCTGGGCCGATACCCGCGGCAGCGGGCTGCCACACTCGCTGCAGAATACCGTGTGAAATCGTTCGGCTTCCGGTACGCGGTAGCGTCGCAGGAGATTTTCGCCACGGGCCCATGACTGCTGACTGTAGCGGACAATGATGTTGCTCGCGTGGCCGGTTCCGCTCGCCTTGCGACAGCGTCCGCAGTGGCAATGGAAAAAGGCCTGGACTTCGCCGTGTATGTCGTAGGCAACCTTGCCGCACAGGCAGCTGCCAGAGAAAGTTTGTGCGCTCATGTAGTGCTCCGTCGCGTTAGTTGCTGGAAGCCGATACTATCCCAGTCAGCCACTTCGCGCGTTGCGGGAGTGGCTGGCCACATACCAGGGGGAGTCAATGACAGACGTCGCCAAATCGGCAACAGTGCGTGAGCAGGGGACATTATTGCGCCCTGATTTCATCTGGTCGCTGATGTTGTTCGCCGTGGCCGCTGCGATCATCACCGTGCTGGGTTTGCAGCAGGGTCTGCTTACCGGACCTTACGGCTGGGGTACGGGTGGCTTCTTTCTCCTGTTTGGCCTGTTCACGATTACGATGGGATTTCCGCATCCCGGATTTGGTCATGTGTCGTTTGATCGGGTGGCGCAGGTAGCGAGCCTGTTGCTGCTCGGCCCGCTTGATGCGGCCTGGATTAACGGTCTGGCGTCGTTTCTCTGGCCTTGGCACCGCTTGTGGAAGGGCGTATCGGTCAAGGATGTCATCACCGCCTCGTTACACAACGCGGGCCTGATGTCGCTGCTGATCCTCGCCTGCGGTACCTTGTACGTTGAGCTCGGTGGCGTCGTGCCGCTCTACCAATTGGATGGTGCGACGGCAGGACTATTGCTGCTGTTATTGCTTAGCATGCAGTTGGCCAACGATGCTGGCATGTTGTTGCTGATTTACCTGCGGCATCTCGATCCTACGCGCTTGCTGAACGTATTCTCATCTGCAGTCGAGATTGTTTCCGGCGTTATCGCGGTGGTGGTCGTGACGGTGTTTGTGCGTCTCGACCTTACTGTGCTGGCTTTGCTGTTGTTTGTGCTGGGTCTCGGCATGCTCGTGCTTAAGCGGTTCGCCATTATGCGCGACCGCCTGGAGAAAATTGTTGACGAGCGAACGGAAGAGCTGCGTCTCAAGTCTATCGAGCTCGAGCGTCAGGCGACTCACGATACGCTGACAGGGCTTTTTAATCGCCGCTTTGCTGACGATTACTTGCAGAGAGAGATGGAAGCATCCCGGCGTACCGACCGGGAACTGACTATCGCGCTGGCCGACATCGATCATTTCAAGAGCATCAACGACAACTATTCTCACGCGATCGGCGATGAGGTCTTACGCCGGGTATCCCGGTTGCTGGTGAATCGTTGTCGAAAGACCGATATCGTCGCGCGCTACGGTGGCGAGGAATTTCTGCTGTGCTTTCCGGATACGAACATTGAATTCGCAACCCAGATTTGCGGACAGATTCGGGCGGCCATAGAGAAGATGGATTGGTCGGTGATGCAGGGCGAGGTGCCCGATGACTTCCAGATCACAATCAGTTTCGGTGTCGCCCCAGTCGGCAGCGATACCCGTCGCACGGCCGTATTGGGCATTGCCGATATGCACCTATACAAAGCCAAGAGCGAAGGCCGAAATCGCGTCATAGCGTAGCCTGATCAGCCGCGCCTTAGATAGACCATCGTGTTCAAATTACGACACTAATTGCCCAGCGATCCGCTTGATTGCGCGATTTTGTTGCTCCAGGGCAACGTCCGTGACGAAAATTCGCGGTGTTCGTGACTGAAGCATTTACAACGCAATCACAATCGGCAATATTGCCAGCACGAGGATCGGAGCGAGATCTGCTTCTGACCACGAAGGCGGGACCATGCACACCCCGCGTACGATAAGAAATACGGCATAAGGGGAATGAAATGCAATTTGACGATTCGCGCAGTTTTTGCGTGCGTCTGCTGAGCGCAGGAGTATTTTGTTTTGCGCTATTTGCTACGCCCGCGACGTTCGCGCAGGAAGCGGACAGCGATCAGGCCGACAACGACGACGTTATTGACGAAGTCACTGTTACCGGCTCGCGCTTGAAACGCAGCACCTACAGCAGCATTGCGCCGCTGCAAGTCATTACCAGTCAGGTATCCCGTGAAGTCGGGCTCATCAATGCCGCGGATATCCTGCAGGAATCGTCCGCCGCAACGGGCCAGCAGATTGACCTGACATTTAGCGGCTTCGTTATAGACGAAGGTCCGGGTACCAATCCGGTCAGTCTCCGGGGGTTGGGTTCCGCCCGAACACTGGTACTTGTTAACGGCCGACGCCTTGCGCCGGCCGGTGTTGAAGGGGCGCCGTTTGCGGCTGACCTTAATCTCGTGCCCGGCTCGCTCGTTCAGCAATACGACCTGTTGCTGGATGGTGCTTCATCCGTGTACGGCTCAGATGCTGTCGCCGGCGTGGTGAACATCATCATGCGCAAGGACTTCGACGGTCTTGAACTTGAGTATTTCACGACCGTGCCCGAGCAGAACGAAGGCTTGAGCCACAATATGACCGCGATCTGGGGCAAGAATTTCGATCGCGGTTTCATCGGTATTGGCTTCGAAGCGGAAACAGCCGAGGTTGTGACTGCCGCCGACAGAAGCTGGACCAATCAGTGCGACCGACACTACGAGATGACCACCACCGGTGAATTCCGAACCGTGGGCCTTGCGGATCAGATTGCTCTTGGCATGCGACCCAATGCGTGCAAGCGCGCGGCACTGGCTGGGCGTATCGTGCCCGATCCTTTCGGTAACTACGGCGGTTGGGGCAGTATTTACTGGACGCCAGGCGCCGGTAACTCCGGCCTTGCAGACTGGTCGGAATCATCGTCCTTTAGCGTCGCTGTTGATGCTGATGGCGATGGTATGGTTGACATCGATTTCGCCGACTATGCACTGGAATCCAGGGAACTGAACCGGACGCTGTACCCCGACTTCGATTCTCTCAGCGCGATGGCCTACGGTGAGTACACGCTTGAAGGTGAGGCGAACATCACACCGTATTTCGAGGCGATGTATAACGAGCGCAAAGTCTTTTTCGATTCCGGCCGTTTTCAGCTGTTCCCGCAGGTCGGTGCCAGCAATCCATACAACCCGTGTAATCCCAACGGTTTGACCGGTGTTGATTGCGGTCTGGCGTTTGATTCGCTGATGAACAACCCTAATTTCGCCGCCGACTTTACGGACTACTACGGCGTGCCACCCGGCGCATTCGGACTTGGCTTGGAAGGCCCGTCCGGTCCGGTCGGCGTGTTGCCGATTGCCAGTGTCCTTGGTGATCGTACCGGTAACGACAACAAAGTTGAGCAGACGCGACTGGTGGTTGGTGTTCGCGGCGATATCCCAGCCATGAATTTTGGCTCAGTGGCGAACTGGACGTTCGATCTGACCGGCGTCTGGTCGAAATCAGACGGCGTATCCAGCCGGCTCGGTGTGCGCGGTGATCGGCTTGCAACATCACTGGCAACCTCACAGATCGTCGCCGGAACCAGCAATGTCGTCTGCGGCGTGGACAACAACAGCGACGGCGTACCCGATGGCGTTTTGGCTGATGGCACACCGTGCGTACCTGTCAACATGTTCGCACCGTCGTTGTACAACGGCATTGTCGGCGACTTTGGCACACCGGAAGAACGTGCATTCCTGTTCGACAGTCGCGACTTTGACACGGTATACAAACAGGCGATTTATTCGGCGTTTGTTACCGGCGAAATTCTGGAACTGCCAGCAGGCCCGGTATCGATGGGTCTTGGTATTGAACACCGCATCGACGAGATTCAGTCCATTCCTGATGATGTGGCGAGTCAGGGACTCTTCTTTGGTTTCTTCGCCGATCAGGGTGCTGTAGGCCAGAAAGACACCAGCGAAGCTTATGCGGAGTTTGAAATCCCGCTGCTGGTGGACATGCCTTTGGCCAGTGAGTTGACCACCAACCTGTCGGCGCGCTGGACGGAAGACGAGTTCTACGGCAGTGCATGGACGTACTCAGGCAAGCTGGGTTACCGGCCGGTACCGTCGTTGTTGTTGCGGGCCACCTACGGAACCTCATACCGCGCACCCAATCTGCGCGAGAACTTCCTGCTGGGACAGACTGGCTTCCTGTCGGTTGGCGATCCTTGCGTTGTTCCGGATGCCGCTTACGATCCGTTGAGTGGCTACGATCCAACGTTGGACAATCGTGACCCGAACATCATTCAAAACTGCATCGATATCGGTGGTGTGGACCCAACCTCGCTCGGCTCAAACATCAACGCTGCTTACAGTGTAGAGCGTTCCTCGGGTGGCGCGGTTGATTTGCTCGAAGAAACTTCGGACTCGGTCTCTCTTGGGTTCGCTTTCGAACAGCCCTGGTTTAACCAGTTCAACCTGACGATTGGCTCGACCTTCTACAGCATTAAATTGACGGACTCGATTGTTGAGCCTTCAGCTCAGTTCATTGTCAATGATTGCTATGGCAGCCCGACGTCGGTCAGAAGCGCGTTCTGTAGTCGAATTCGCCGCGGTGCCGATGGCTTGCTGGACTTCATCGATGCCGGCTTCATCAATCGCGATTCGGAAAAAGTTGAGGGCGTGGACGTGAACGTCGCCTTTGACATGACCGTGCAGATGTTCGGTCGCCCGGTTGATTTTGGCGTCGACGTCATGCTGAACCGTTCGCTGGCACTTGAAGAAACCTTCATTGACGATAACGGCAATGTCGATTTCGATTCTGATCAGGGCGAGTTCGGCTTCCCGGACTGGAATGGCAGCATGACGCTGCGCGCGGACTTTGCCGACTGGCGCGCGACCTGGCAGACCCGTTACATCGGTTCAGTTCACCAGGATGCAGCGTTTGTTGATGACTACGGCAATGCGAACGCGGGCACGGCAGACACCTGTCGTGGCACGGCTGACGGTGATGTTGATTGCCGTGACGTAGGTTTTGCGAACAACTACTTCACGCACAACGCGTCGATTTACTACTACGGTGATGTCTGGACGTTTGGCGGTGGTATTCGCAATGTCTTCGACCAGGAACCACCGATGGTGGACGGCGACGAAGTGCTGGCTATCAACAACACGCCGATTGGCTATGGCTACGACATCAATGGCCGTACGTTCTACTTCAATGTGGCTGCTACCTTTGATCTCGGTCTTTGACCTCAGCGGGCGCCATTGATTCGAGGCAATTAAAGGGCCCGCGGTAATTCGCCGCGGGCTTTTTTTTGCTGCAGGTAATTGCAAACTGAGAGTAGTGCAAATGACTGAGACCAGACTGTTCAGATTATCCTTGCTCCTTGTTGTTTTCGGCATGTCCAGCGCGAATGCAGCGGTGGAACCCTATCCATTGGAGTATTTTGCGCTGCGTGCTGTAGTCAGCAATGTTGAGCTGTCGCCAAACGGTGAGCGCCTTGCGTTGTTGAAAATTCCAACCCGGGACGGCAATCCGGTCATCGAGGTCTACGATGCCAAAGACTTGTCCAAGGAGCCGTTTCGGGTCAATGCGGACCCAATGGAAATTACCCGATTCTTTTGGGTCAGTGATTCCAACATTGCGTTCGTCGCACGGCAGAAAATACGGGACAAGATCGAAGGCTTTAACCAGGGTGTGTACGAGTTTCGATTGGCCAATTTCGATGTTGATGCCAGAGATATTGAGACCTTTGACGAATTGAATGGCACGATTTCGCACTTGTTGCCGAAAGAGCCAGACAAAATCATCGTGTCTTTCAATCCGGGCGCGGAGCAGGATTCAAAACTGAAAGAGGCATTCAGGCCGCGTGCGTACTACGAGTTCGATTTAAAACGCGGGACCAAGAAGTTGCTGATACGCGGCAAAATTGATCTTGCGCAGATCGAGTTTGACGGCGACGGCAACCCCTACACGGCGCGCGGCTTCGATATCGGTTCGGGCGAGTTCATCTGGTACTTTCGCCGACCGGGTGAGACCAAGTGGTCCGAAATGTACCGCATGGATGAGGACAGCTTCGAAGATTTTATCGTTGAAGGAATGGACGACGCCAAGGCGGGTAACTTCCTGGTTACAGCTCACAACGGGAATGACAAATCCGGACTGTGGTCGTTTAACCCGGATACACAGGAATTCGAGGAACTTATCTACCGGCGCAACGATGTCAATGTTGCTGGTGTGCGATTTCACAGCAACAGCTGGACGCAACCCGATACGATTGCCGGCGTTGTCTACGGTACTGATAAATACCGTGTCGAGTACTTTGACGAACTCGAAGGTGCGACGATCGCACAGCTTGAGCGCTTGGTTCCGCACGCACACGAGGTACGTATTACCAGCCGTTCGCGTGACGGCAACAGCATGACGGTTTACAACGAAGGACCGCGTGATCCTGGCACGTATTATCTGATCAAGGACGCAAAGATCAGCACGGTGGGCAGCAAGCAGCCTTTGCTCGAGTCAGAGAATCTCGCCGATGTGCGTTACATTTCTTACCCTTCACGCGACGGGCTGACCATTCACGCCTACCTGACGGTGCCCAACGGTGAGCCGCCTTTCCCTCTGGTGGTCATGCCGCACGGCGGGCCGTTCGTATCCGAAGTTGTAGGCTACGACGAATGGGGCCAGATGCTCGCCAACAATGGCTACATGGTCTTGCAGCCGCAATACCGTGGCTCGACCAACTACGGTCTTAAACATTTCCTCGCAGCATTTGTCGACGGTAGCGAGGCTGGTTTTGGTATGCAGGATGACAAAGACGACGGCGCGCTGTACCTGGCCAAAGAAGGCCTGGCCGATGCAGACAGGATGGCCATGTACGGTTGGTCTTACGGTGGGTACGCCGCTTTGGTTGCCGCTTCGCGGACGCCGCAGATCTATCAATGTGTGATGGCCGGCGCTGCGGTGGCAGACATGACAATGCAGCTGAACTATTACCGCGACGAATTGCGGGGCGCAGGCAGAATTTCGCAACTGAGTTATCGCGAGGGTGCGATCAATCCTATCGACGAAACGGACAAGATCAATGTGCCGATGTTACTGGTGCACGGTGACGTTGATCAGCGCGTACCACCAGCGCATATGCGTCGTTACCTGAAGAAGCTGGGCGATCTTGAGAAGGACTATCGCTACGTGTGGCTTGAAGGTGCTGATCATTTCTACAACACCTTGTTCTTCGATCACAAGATTACGCTCTATCAGAACCTCACCGGCTACCTCAAAAACGAATGCGGGCCCGGTGGGCTGTAAACACAAACGCCGTTGCTGGTATGCCAGCAACGGCGTTCGTTATTTGCACAATGAGTGTAGCCAGGCGTGTGACTCAGAACATTTCGCTGGGGCCTAGCTCCGTGTCCGTCTGTTCTGAGCGGCTCTCGATGAAATCGCCGGTGATCATTTGGGCGTAGCTGAGCCCTGGGCCAACCATCGGGTATACGCCGGCATCAGGGTCAATGATGACTTCGAGGAAGGCAGGACCGTCAAAGTCAATAAACGCGCGAATGTAGTCCGGTAAATCTTCCTTGCGTTCAAGCCGGCGAGCGAATTGAAATCCGTCTGCTTCAGCAGTTTTTACGAAGTCTTTGCGGTGCAAGGACTTGTCGCTGGCAGACATGCGGCCTTTGTAATAAAGCTTTTGCCACTGTCGAACCATGCCGTCGCCGAAATTATTGAGGACGACCACTTTTACCGGCAGGCGATAGGTGGTTGCCGTCTCCAGTTCGCCTATGTTCATCCGAATACTTGCATCGCCGTCGATATCGATAACGAGCTTGTCACGCTGCGCGAACTGAGCGCCAATGGCGGCCGGCAAGCCGAAGCCCATGGTGCCCATGCTGCCTGAGGTCAGCCAGAGTCGTGGTTCGCGGAAATCAAAATACTGCGCAGCCCACATCTGATGCTGGCCAACGCCAGTCGCGATGATGGCTTCGCCACCCGTGATGCGATTGATTTCTTCGATAACGGCGTAAGGCTGAATCAGCGCGCTCTGCCGGTCGTAATTCAATTTATAGCGGGATTTCAGATCTGCCACTTCGCCGTGCCAGTTTGAATAATCCTTGCTGAAGCCGACGCGCTTGCCGTAAGCAACGACATCGTTGAGGTCACGTTCGAGTACCCCCACGTGATACCAGCTAACGCTCTTAACCTTGCCAATTTCGGACACGTCAACATCGAAATGCGCGATATGCCGGGCTTTTGGTGCGAAGCGGGCAGGGTCGCCGGCGACCCGGTCATCAAACCGCGCGCCGATAGCAATAAGCATGTCGCAGTCTTCGACGGCGTAGTTGGCACTGGCGACACCATGCATGCCGAGCATGTGTAACGACAATGGGTGCGTGGTATCGCTTGCACCGATGCCCATGAGCGTCGTAACCACGGGAATGCCGAATTCGCTGGCCAGCTGGCGCATGGCGACGCTGGCATTGGCGTTGATGACACCGCCGCCCGCGTAAATTAGCGGTCGATCGGCCTTTTCCAGCATCGCGAACAGGCGTCGGCATGCTTCGTCGTTGAGTCGATTGTCGGTGACACTCTGCAAACGGTTCCGGTAGCCGGTTAATTCGAGTACGCCAACGCCTTGAAATTGTCCTTCCCAGTTCTGAACATCTTTCGGAATATCAACAACTACCGGGCCGGGCCGTCCGGTGCGTGCCAGTTCAAAGGCGGTGCGGACTGTGGCTTCGAGTCGCTCCGCGTCTGTGACCAGGAAGACGTGCTTTGCGACCGCGCCCATGATTGCCGCGACCGGCGCTTCCTGGAAAGCGTCCGTCCCGATGGCATTGGTCGGCACCTGGCCGCAAATAACCACTATTGGCACTGAATCGGCCATGCAATCGCGAACGGGTGTGACTGTATTGGTGGCACCTGGCCCTGAGGTCACCATTACGACCCCGACCTTGCCACTGGCGCGCGCGTAGCCCGCTGCCATGAAGCCGGCGCCCTGTTCATTAGCAGGGACGATCAGTGGGATTGCGGCAGTGCCGGCAGAGTCTTTGTGCAGGTCGTTATAGCGAAACACCGCATCATAGGTCGGCAATATCGCCCCACCTGAATAACCGAATATCGTATCGACGCCTTCATCAGCAAGGACCTGCACGACAATATCAGCACCCGTCATGCTGGTACCGGCGAGTGGGTGGTGGGTATTACGCGGTGCGGTTTGTCCGGTGCTCATTAGGTGCCACAAGATCAATGTAACTTTCGGATTTCTCGCGAGTGTTTACTAATTTCTGGTGCATTGCAATACTGGCACCGCTGGCAGGAAATGTGCGCTGAGTGGTGCGTTACCCGATTCAGCGAAATTGAACTTATCACCGGATACAACAGCATGCGTCACGTTATATCAGTATTACTGCAGAACGAAGTCGGTGCGCTTACACGCATGACAGGTCTATTTTCCACGCGCGGTTTTAACATCGACTCGCTGAACGTCGCGCCGACTCAGGACGAATCCGTCTCCAGAGTGACCCTGGTAATCAATGGTTCGGATGCCGCGGTCGCACAGTTGAATACCCAGCTGGCCAAGCTGGTCGATGTTGTCAATATCCACGATATGACGCTCGGCAAGCACTTCGAACGCGAACTGGCCATCGTGAAATTGAAACTACCGGACGGAGACTTGCCGAAGGTGCATGCACTGGCAGAGAAATTCGGCGCCGAATTGCTGGATGATTCAGTGAACAGCTGCACGCTGCAATTGACCGGAAACCAGAAGGAAGTGGATTCCTTTGTTGGTGAAGCGGCACAGATCGGCAGCTTGTCCGCTGTTGCGCGCAGCGGCAGTGTTGCTGTCTCCAAAGGCGAAGTTACGTTGTCGACCTACTCCCGGCAACACCGCCTTACAGGCTAGGCGACCGATGACTGACAACGGCATTGCCGGCCTGCAGCGTGTCGTCGTGAAAATCGGCTCTGCGCTGTTGATCGATGAACGCGGGGCATTGGATCGTCATTGGTTGCAGACGTTGCTGGATGATGTGGCGAACTTTTCGGCGAATGGCAAACAGGTGTTGCTGGTGTCGTCCGGGTCGGTCGCTCTGGGCTGCAGCACGCTGGGCTTGAATCGGCGCCGCGCGCGTCTGGAGGAGCTGCAGGCAGCCGCGGCAGTAGGCCAAATTCGGCTGGCACAGGCATACCAGGAATTGCTGGCGCAACGCGGCATCGCGGTCGCACAAATTCTGTTAACGCCGGACGATACCGAGGTCAGGCGCCGGTTCCTGAACGCGCGGGGTACGCTGAATAAGCTACTCGAACTCGGTGCAATTCCGGTCATCAATGAGAATGACACGGTGGCCACGGACGAATTGCGCTATGGCGACAACGATCGACTTGCGGCCCGTGTCGCGCAGATGGTCATGGCCGACGGCTTGATACTGCTGTCGGACGTGGACGGATTGTACGATGCGAACCCGCGTTCAGATGACAATGCCCAACACATCGCGGAAGTCGCGGAAGTTGATGACGAGGTCATGGCGCTGGCCAGTGGCAGTGGCAGCAGCCATGGCAGCGGCGGTATGACGACCAAATTGATGGCGGCGAGAATTGCCACGCGTGCTGGCTGTACGACCTGGATTGGCAACGGCACGATCCAGAACCCGTTGCGGGCATTGGCCGAGGGTGCAACCACAACCCGCTTCGTCGCGACCGGCACGCCAGCGGCGGCGCGCAAGCAATGGCTCGCAGGAATGCTGGAGTTGCGCGGTGAGCTGCATCTCGATGCGGGCGCCAGTGCGGCACTACTTGCCGGCAAGAGTCTGCTGCCCGTTGGTGTCGCGTCGGTAACGGGCAGTTTTCGCCGCGGCGATGCAATCAGCCTGATTAGCAATTCAGGTCGTGAACTCGGCCGCGGCCTTGCGACCTACGCGAGTGAAGAGGTAGCAGAAATACGGGGTTGCCGATCGCAGGATATTGAGAACCGCCTGGGCTATCGCGGCCCGGCTGTGGTCGTGCACCGGGATGACCTGGTGTTGTTTGATTAAGCATGCTGGTCATTGGCGACGTTGACTACAAACAGTTGGAAATGAATACAAATGAATACTGAGATTCCTGAGAGAGCACTGGCAGCGACGATGGATGCCCTGGGTGCGGCGGCCCGCAAGGGCGGGCAGCGTCTGGCGCAGGCGAGCGCAGCGGCAAGAAACAAGGCATTGGTGAGTGCTGCGGGCTTAGTGCGCGAGCGTAAGGCAGTTATCGCAGCGGCGAACGCGCAAGACATGCAAGCTGCCCGGCAGCGCGGCCTGAGCGGTGCGATGCTGGACAGATTGATGCTGGATGACGCTCGTATCGAAAGCATGGCCTGCGGACTCGAATCCATTGCCGAACTGCCGGATCCGCTGGGCAACGTCCTTGCGGAATGGGAGCGGCCGAACGGTTTACGAATACAGCGGGTTGCGGTACCGCTCGGTGTCATCGGCATTATTTACGAGAGTCGGCCGAACGTCACAGCAGATGCTGCCGGCCTGTGCCTGAAATCAGGCAACGCCGTGATCCTGCGCGGTGGCTCGGAAAGTTTCGCCTCAAGTCGCGCCATTTTCTCCTGCATGACCGATGGTATGACGGCGGCGGAACTGGACAGCAGTGCGCTGCAGATGGTGCCGACGAGAGATCGTGCGGCCGTCGGTCACCTGTTGTCTTCGATGGCACAGTACGTAGACGTTATCGTTCCGCGTGGCGGCAAGAGCCTGATTGCGCGAGTGCAGCAGGATGCACGGGTGCCGGTCATTGGTCATCTTGAAGGTTTATGCCACGTGTACTTGCACGAGTCGGCGGACAGTGCGATGGCCGCCAACATCGTTTTGAACGCGAAGATGCGGCGAACGGGCATTTGCGGTGCGGCAGAAACCGTGTTGATCGATCGCAGCGCGGCGAACCGATTGTTGCCGAAAGTAATGGAGTTACTGATTGGCGCCGGTTGTGAGGTTCGCGGCGATGCGGATGTCTGTCAGCTCGATAACAGGGCGACGCCGGTGACGGAAGCAGATTGGACCACCGAGTACCTCGACGCGATCATTTCGATACGCATTGTCGATGACATTCGCGCGGCCTCGGCACACATAGGCGACTACGGTTCGGGCCACACTGAATGCATCGTCGCGGAAGACGTTGACGCCGTGCAGGAATTCTTCGCGTCCGTTGACAGTGCGATTCTATTGCACAATGCGTCCACTCAGTTTGCGGACGGCGGTGAATTCGGTATGGGTGCCGAAATCGGTATTGCCACAGGGCGGATACACGCACGCGGTCCGGTGGGTGCGGCGCAGCTGACAAGCTACAAATACCTCGTGCATGGCGCAGGACAGCTGCGGCCGTAATGACGAATGCGGCGGCAAAGTTTGATGCGATCATCATCGGTGGTGGTATCAATGGTGCCGGTATTGCGCGAGACGCCGCGTTGCGTGGTCTCAATGTGTTGTTGCTCGAAGCCGCGGATTTCGGAGGCGGTACCAGCAGCTGGTCAAGTCGTCTGATACACGGTGGTTTGCGCTACCTGGAATACGGCGAGATTCCCCTGGTATACGAGTCTCTGCACGAGCGGCGGTATCTACGCCGGATAGCGAGTCATCTGGTAAGTCCGCTTAAGCTCATTATCCCGTTGTACCGCAGTGGCACGCGCCCGCCATGGCTGGTTCGCCTCGGTATGATTGCCTACGACACCTTGTCTATCGGCAAGTCGTTGCCCCGCCACCGGATGTTGTCCAGAGAGAAGTTGCTGGAGCTAGTTCCTTCGGTTAATCCGCAAGGATTGCGCGCTGGCGCAAGTTACTACGACGCTCAGATCACCTACGCAGAACGTTTGGTCATTGAAAACATTGTTGCCGCTGCCGAGGCGGGAGCTGACGTTCGAAATTATCATGCCGTTAGCGGTATCGACTTCGCCAGTGATGGCGAGCACTCGGTCACTTTCACTGCTGCAGATGGTGTAGCGCAGCGTGCATGTGCGCGTTGCATCGTGAATGCCGCAGGGCCGTGGGTTGACCGGGTGCTGGCCGGTACGCAGGCGAGTCAAACGCGTTTAATGGGTGGCACCAAAGGCAGCCACATTATTACTTCGGCGTTTGCTGGCGCGCCAGCCGATGCGTTCTACGTTGAAGCGGCGAGTGATGGCCGCCCCGTGTTCATAATTCCCTGGAACGGTCAGTACCTCATAGGCACGACGGATATCCGATTCGACGGTGATCCCCGTGATGCTTCGGCAAGTGGTGCCGAAGTGGACTATTTGTTGGCGACTACCAATGAGGTTTTTCCTCGCGCGCAACTGACCCGGGCCGACATCAATTATTCGTACGCCGGCGTGCGTCCTTTGCCTTATGTGGAGAAGGGGCCCGAGTCCGCTATAACCCGTCGCCATATCATTCATAGCCATGACGGCGTTGCACGCGGATTGTTGTCTATCATCGGCGGCAAGCTGACGACCTATCGAAATCTCGCCGAGCAGGTGGTCGATAGCATCGAACGCAGTCTGAAAGGCGCATCCACCCGCTGTGTAACGGCAAGCACGACACTCCCGGGTGGTGGTGACACGTCGGCAGCGCAAGCCGAGTTGGCGAACATTGCAGGCCTGCCCGAATCGTTGCGTCATCGTTTGCTCGGTTTGTACGGTTCCCGGGTCGCTCGTCTCGCTCAACTGTGCGCGGAGTCACCGGAACTGAGCACCGGCATGGACTCGCGTTACATTGCCGCTGAGGTGGTTATGGCCGTTCGAGACGAATTTGCACGTAACCTTGTCGATGTCATGCACCGCCGGCTTATGCTCGGGTTGGCGGCTGATCAAGGCCGTGCGGTTGCTGAGGGTGTGGCAGCAATTGCCGCGGCAGAGCTCGGTTGGGACGCAGTGCAAACCCGGCAGCAGCTGGCTCAATTGGCCGACTACAATCGGCGCTTGCAGCCGGATACAGGCAGTAACGACTAGGCTGCGGATCAGTCGCTGCCGGCAGGCAACGGTCCAGTTATCAGGAATCCCGCTGTGAGTCAGCCAACGCTGGCGAGCCCATGACGCCGGGTTGTTCGGGCCGCCCGCGGTTCCTCCGGTGGTCGCTCGCGACACCGTAATGGCGGGGCAAGCAGTCCCGCTCAGCTGCACGCAGTGTGAAGCCAGCGGATTCTCTATAATGCAGCAATGAAATTCGCGGGATTATTCAGAATCTTTAATATGTTCAAATATTTACGACATTCAGCTTGCGTGTTCCTGGCGCTCTTACAGCCCCTGGGATTGCCCGGCGCGCAGGCAGCTGATACGCCGGCTGAGCGCCAGTCCGAACCCGGTGAGCGGCCACGCATAGGACTCGTATTGGGTGGCGGCGGCGCGCGAGGGGCCGCTCACATTGGCGTGCTGCGTGAACTCGAACGACTTCGTATTCCGATAGATGCGGTAGCCGGAACCAGTATGGGCGCTATCGTCGGTGGCCTGTACGCGGCCGGGAAATCACCGGCGGATCTTGAAGAGATCGTTTCGTCACTGGACTGGAGCGGGTCGTTCAATGACCGGACCGCGCGCCGCGATCTGCAATTTCGCCGCAAGCAGGACGATTCGGCGTACCCGATTCAGTTTGAACTGGGCGTTCGCGACGGCAGTCTGCGATTGCCGCGAGGCCTGATTCAGGGGCAAAAGCTGGGCCACATATTGCGCGAACTGACGCTGGCGACGGCCTCGATTGATAGCTTCGATGATTTGCCGATCCCGTTTCGGGCCGTGGCGTCCGATATTGCGACCGGGGAAGCTTATGAAATGTCGTCGGGCGATTTATCGCGGGCGATGCGAGCCAGTATGTCGGCACCCGGGATTTTTTCACCGGTCGTCGTCGACGGCCGTACGCTGGTCGACGGCGGGCTGGTGGGCAATGTGCCCGTCGATACGATTCACGCTATGGACGTTGATATTGTGATCGCTGTCGACGTCGAATTTCCGTTGTACTCGCCTGATCAACTGGACTCCGCTCTGGGTATCACAGCGCAAATGTTGACGATTTTGATCCGCAAGGAAACGCTACGACAGCTTGAAAGCCTCGATGACGACGACATTCTGATCCGGCCGGAGCTGGGAGAGTTCGGTTCCAGCAATTTCGCTGAAATTACCGAGGCGATTGAGCCGGGCGCTATTGCGACGCGCAAGTTGCAAGACAAGTTGATGCCGTATGCGCTGGACGAAACAGCATGGCAACAACACTTGGCGGCCCGCGCGCTGGATGCAGGGCCAACTCCAGAGCTCGATTTCGTACGGGTGGTGAACGGCTCACCGTTGTCCGCACGCGTTCTGGAGTCCCGTCTCAATACGCGTCCGGGCGATCAGCTGGATACCCAGCAACTGGCTGACGATGCAGCGAATTTGTACGGTCTGGATTTGTACGAATCCGTTGACTATCGAATCGTGCGCGAAGGCGACGAGACCGGCGTTGAATTCGACGCGCAACCCAAATCCTGGGGACCCAACTATCTTAACTTTGGAATCCAGCTTGAGGATGACTTTGAAGGTACTACGGCGTTCAATTTGTCAGCTCGGTTGACCCGCGCCGGCGTCAACAGGCTGGGCGCCGAGTGGCGTACGGATATCCAGGTTGGCACCGAGCCACTGCTTGTTTCCGAGTTCTATCAACCACTCAGTTTCGACGCGCGGTATTTCATTGCGCCGCGTATCGAATTGCATCAGGAAAATTTCCGTACGTTTTCGGGCGATGATCGCATTGCTCGCTACCGGGTTTCCGATTCGCAGTTTGGCATCGACATCGGCCGCGAGTTGGGGCGCTGGGGTGAATTTCGCATCGGCGCGTTTCGCGGTGCGGGCGAAGCCCGCCTGAAAGTTGGCGACCCGGCCTTGCCCAATATCGATTTCGAGACGGGTGGCTTCTTCGCCAATTTCGCCGTGGATACGCTGGATAACGCACAGATTCCATTGCACGGCTCGCGGGTGAACCTGCGTTGGGAGATGTCGCGCCCTGGATTGGGTGCCGACAACGAGATTGACACGGTTATGACCGAACTCATGACCGTAAACACCTGGGGCCGGCATACTGTGTCGTTGGGGTTGGACTTCAGTACGACCATTCAATCGGCCAACGAAGTACAGAATTACTTTCCCCTGGGCGGTTTTCTGCGCATGTCCGGCCTCGCGCGAGGAGAAATCAGTGGCCCCCATGCCGGACTTGCGCGCCTTGTCTGGTATCGCCGATCAGGTGAAACGGGCGGGGGGTTGGTAGACTTTCCGCTCTATATTGGCGCGTCGGTGGAGGCAGGCAATGTCTGGCAACAGCGCTCGGATATCAGTACAGGGGCTCTGTTGATGAGTGGCAGCCTGTTCATTGGCCTCGATACTTATTTCGGCCCCTTGTACATCGGCGCGGGTATGACCGAACGCGGTAAATCCAATTTCTACCTGTCGCTGGGTGCTCCGCCTCGCTAGTACGATGGCCTGTTGCCAGCGCCGGTCAGCGAATGATTTTTTCCAGCACCTGGGTGGGCGTATCGGTGCGCCGATAATACAAATGGCGTTGCGCAATATCATTGTAAGCACGGTCACGCTCTGCTTCTGTTGCATACCAGCGAACGCGCTGCCAATCGTCGCCCAGTAACCTTTGGAACGTATCGCCAGCCGGCAACGAAATACGGATACCGTATTTTTTTTCAATACCGGCTTTTCCCGGCTCGACGAGGTTGTGTTGGTGGACGTAGTTCACGAGCGATTACCTGATAAGAAACAGCAACGGCGATTATATAGACGACCGCCGCAGACAACCACGATCAATTGTTGTGTTCGCGATCCCCGGCGCCCTCGCGATCTGCCCAGCCCAGCAGTCGTCGGGTAACGAACAGGTAGACACGCTTGCCGCTCGCTCGCCAGACTTTGGCTGGCAGTGAGGGATTGGCAAGGATCGCGCGTTCGCGGTTGGTCAGCTTGTGCGGCAGATAAGTACGCTTGTGCTTCAGCATGTGACGCAGGTCCTCGCGCGCCAGCAGCCTAAACAGGCGACCACGCTTCGCCGCGTACCACGCGAGCTGGAAGTCGATCAGTGCCGGCTGGCCATCCGGGGTCACCAGCCAGTTCGGTTCTTTCGCAAGATCGTTGTGTACAACACCAAGGTTGTGCAGGCGACGAAGCAACCGCAGGGCATTGCGAAAATAATCGGGATCGGCGGGGCGCGCGATCTGCATTGGGTCGCCGGCAATGTAGCTGCGCAGAAGTACGTTGCCTTCGCACCGCAACAGTTCCGGGACGCCGCTGAGACCATCAATGGCCGCTAGGCTGCGAGCTTCTCGGGCCATCAGCCGACGCGCCACCCAGCGACTCCACATTGGCGCGCCGTTGACGTCACGAACAATGCGCGGACCGCTGTCCGGGTACTGCAGACGGACTTCTCCAAACAGGTCTTTTTTCAACAGCTTGTCGTCTTGGCGGGGCATCATTTATTCTGTCAGGACAGCCACTTCGACGGCGAATGTGCCAAACTGCGAAGAATACACTACGGCGGCGCAAGACCAGACAGATGACCGAAATGCCGGAAAATCCCAAAGCGAGTTCGAGTAGCAACGACGTCGATTTCTTCAACGTCGGGCCGCCGCTGCACCCGGTACGCGGCGGTTACGTTCGCCGGCCGGCTGACGATGCTTTGTACGCCGCAATTACGGCAGGCCGCTATGCCCATGTTTTGGCGCCAGCGCGTAGTGGCAAGTCGAGCCTCATCGCCGCAACAGCCGCAAGGCTGCGAAATCATGGCTACAAAGTGGCGGTGCTTGATCTCGCGCAAATTGCTGAACGCGATGGCGGCAGCGACGCAGGGCGCTGGTACTACAGTATCGCGTACCGTCTGCTGCGCCAGTTGCGGCTGAAGGTCGACTTGCAGGACTGGTGGCAGGACAAGGCAATACTCAGCAATCGGCAGCGGCTTGTGGAGTTTTATATCGAAGTTGTGCTGCAGAACATCCGCGAGACAGTGGTCGTGTTTGTTGATGAACTGCAGAAGCTTGAGAACCTGCCGTTTGGTGAACACCTGTTGCCGAGTATTCGCGCTGCACACAATGCGCGCGCGACCGATCCGGACTTTCAGCGCCTCAGTTTTGTCATATGCGGCGAGTGCGATACCGAAGCGTTGGCGGGAGACCCGGCGCTTTCACCGTTCAGCGTTTCCAGGCCCATCGAACTCGATGATTTTTCACGCACTGACATTGAGTTGTTTGCGACGGAGTTAAACCTCCCGGCTCTTCAGGCACGCACTGGTCTCGATCGGATCTGGCACTGGACTAACGGTCAACCGTATTTGACACAGAAGCTGTGCCGCGCTCTCGCTCGCGATACGGTTAGCGGAGATGTTGAAGAGCACGTGGACCGGATCGTCTATCAGCAGCTCGCGGGTCGCGCCGCGCTGCACAACGAACCGCACATGAATCACATTCACCGCCGGGTAGTGCGCGACCGGCGGGATTTCGAAGCGATGTTGAATCTCTATGGCCGTCTGCGTAAGGGCCTTGAGGTGGTTTACGAGCCTTCCTCCCGGCCGCAACGTAAGTTGCTGGCAGTCGGGCTGATCATCGTAACGGATGAAGGCGCGTTGGCCGTCCGCAATCGCTTGTACGAGAGTGTGTTCACCGCCAAATGGGCCAATCGCAACCTGCCGTTGCATTGGCGCGGTCCTGCGTTGGTGACCGCGCTGATCGTGATGCTGATTGCGGTGCCATTTTGGTATACACAGTTGTTGCCTAAACCGTATATGCGGGTACTCGTATCACCGACGCTGCCCTTGGAGTCCATTGCCGATGCGTGGCAAAACCTGCGATCGTTTCCAGGGCATTCCGAAACGGCTGACCGCCTTTATCTGAACCTGCTGCACAATCGCGCTGGCATCGCCGGTGATCGTGCCGCGATAGTGCAGGTTGAAGCCTTCGCGCGTGGGATTCCGGACAATGACGCTTTCGCCGACGAGCTTGTCGCCGAGTTCTGGGATCGCGAAGTGCGACGACAGATGCGCAGTGAGAATCGGGACGCGGCTTTGCTGGCATCGCTGGATGCGTTGGTTGTTGCCACGCCGGAGCGGCGTCGGCGCGCGGCTGCTTTGCTTGGCGACGATTATCCGCACCTGGTGGCGAGTCTCGAAGGTGTCAATGCGGACCGATTGTTCTTCAACCCGCGGGACATGTTGTTGAGCTATGTGAAAGGCGCACAGGTTTCGCAGTGGTCATTGCAGAGCGGACAACTGCAGGCACGCGAGCCATGGAACATATCGTCGCTGGAAGTGACTCCGCTGGTTCGCAGAGTCGTGGTTGATCGAAACGCGCCCGTTGCCCGCATCGGCTTGTCGGTCAACATCAGTCATGCGCGGCTTGATGATATTCGCTTGAAATTGATAGCCCCATCGGGGCGTACGGTTGAGCTGGAATTCGACACGGAACGTTCGGCAGCGAATGAAGATACGGTGTTTCGTGCCGACAATTTGCTGCCGCTGATAGGCGAATCAATTGCCGGTACCTGGTCGCTGACCGTTCGCGATGAAGCGACAGGCGTTAGCGGTCACCTGATTGGCTGGAACCTCAATCTCAATTCGCAAGTCGTTGTAGAGAGCTTTGATCGTGGCCTCGATATTCCGGCGCCGGTCGAACGCGAGTCTGACAATATCTGGTTCAGCAGTGACGGCCGCTACGCCGTCGCGCGCGCATTGCATAGCGACAGTGCGCGGATGTGGGACCTTAGCAACGCGCGGCCGGCACGGACGATCTCTGTACCCGCCGATGAACGGGTCATAGGGCTTAGCGCTAATGCCAGCTACCTCGTTACCGTCGCGCAGAACAATCTGCACTTGTGGCGAATGGTGAACGGTCGCCGCGAAGCAGTTATCGAAGCGGAGGTCGGCGGGGCGCACGTTGAATTGACCGCGGATGGCAAGCACGTGTTTGTAGCCAGGCGCGGCGAGCCAGAATCCGAATTCCGACTATGGTCGCTCGAGAATCAGGAAACGGTGGCAAGTTTGCGTATCGCAGGATCACCCGCTTTGGTTGCGATTGACGCCGACGGAGAACGACTTGCGGTTGCGGACTATGATCGGGCAGTACGGGTCTGGAATTTGCGCAGCAATGAGCAACTGGCACAGCTCGATCTGCATGCACAAGCGAGTGAAATTCAAATCTCTGCACGAGGCGATGCGTTGGCGATCGTGCATGGCGAGCTAGGTGTTTCGCTGTGGCATATTGATTCTGCTGACGAACCGCTGTTAATAGAACGCGGCGTAGATCGTTGGCAATTGCGATTCTCGCCGTCGGGTTCGCGGCTTGTGGCTGGCAGTCCGAGGCGGGGATACCAGATTTTTCGCAGCAGTGATGGCGCCATGGTCGGCCCGGTCATTGATGCCGGCGTCGCCGCGGATGCTGAGCCACTGCTCGGGTTCAGCGCCGACGAAGACCTGTTGTTAACGGCCGGTCGCACCGATCGTGCGCGTTACTGGCAACTGCCGGTATCACCGACTGCAACTGACGCACCTGCGGCAACGGGGACCGACAACGGACATCGGTTGTGGCGGGACTCCGGTGATTCTCCAGCGGTAATTTCAGCCGGTGGCCAACACCTCGCTATCGCTGATCGGGAAGGTCATGTGCACGTGCTCAGCGCGGATGCAAGTGTTGAAGACATAGCACGAGCCAGTGATGAATTGAACTTCGTGGGGCATCAAGGGGCGGTGCTCGGACTGGCCTTCAACCGCGACGGTACCTTGGTAGCGAGCGCCGGTGTCGACGGTACCGTGCGAGTCTGGGATGTGAACTCCGGTTTACCTCGCCCTTACCACACGAACGCTGCGGCGGGCGGTGTGCGGCAACTGGTGTTCTCGAATTCAGGTGATCGCCTTGCGGTACTTTCTGATCGGCGTATTGCCGTACTGGGCGTTACCGACGGTGCCTTGCTGGCAGATCTGGACCTGGGTGAACTGCACACCAGCATAGCGTTCGACAACAATGATGATATTTACATCGGTGCGGAACGCGGCATCCTGCGTAGTCTGACGCGCGACCGGGTAGGCAATTGGACCCTGCGCAATGTCTGGTCTGGCACACGGCCGCTGCGACGGATTGGTGCGTCGATGCAGCGGCCGCTGCTGGTCATAGTTGATGCAGCAAACCAGGCGCTGCTGCTGGACCTGCAGAGTGGTCAGGTTGGGCCGGCACGACTGCAGCTGCCCGACGCGGTCACTGACGTGCTGTTTTCTCCCAGCAATTCGCGGGTTCTGTTCAAGACTCGTCGCTGGGTGCACCGGGCCTGGGTGAGCAGCAACGGCCTGACATGGCGTGAAGCGGCGCGAACGCCAAATGCCATAACCGGCTCGCATATCGTAATGGATCAGGTCGTGGTCAACGATACCCAGCAAGCACTCTTGGACCCACTGGGTGATCGTGTGCTGGTCCTGACCCGCGACGCCGGCTTCGCTCAAGTTGCGGAGGTTTCATTGCTGAACGAATCAGGGCCGTTGTTGTTCGGTTCGCGCGAAGACCTGCTGGCGGAGTGGCGGCAAAAACTCGGTTACGCCGAGATTGATGTTGCGCCAGTTACCCCGCTGTCACAGTGATTCCTAGCGATCATCACCACGTAAAGTTCTAACAAGCAGTTCGAGCCGTGCCGCTGTTGCTTCTCGTGCTGGTACGCCTTTGCCGACCCGCAGACTCACCGCGGAAAGCAAACTGACCGGTACCGTGCGCAGCTGGCCGCGACGCCGGCTGAACCAGCTGCCCCACAAGCCGCCCAGGGCCAACGGCACGACCGGCACGGGGCGTCGTTCCAGAATGCGTTCCATACCCGGGCGAAAGGAGTGTACGTGCCCGTCACGGGTAATTGCCCCTTCTGGAAATATGCAAACCAGATTGCCGTCAATAAGTTCCTGGTCTATACGCTCGAAACTTTCTTCAAGGAGTTCCGCATTTTCACGTGCTGACGCGATGGGAATTGCTTTGGCCGTATTGAAGACGAATCGCAACAACGGTATCTGAAAAATCTTGTACCACATGACGAACCGGACCGGCCGACGGACGCACGCGCCGATTATCAAGGCGTCAACATAGCTGACGTGATTGCACACGAGTAGTGCGGGACCTTCCCTCGGGATGTTGTCGAGACCACTGGCACGGATACGGTACAAGGTGCTGACCAATATCCAGACCAGAAACCGCATCAGGAATTCCGGCAGCAATGAATAAATGTAAATGGCCACCACAGCGTTCATAGCTGCGAGCACGAGGAAGAATTGCGGGATGCTCACACCGACATTCAGCAGTATCAGTGCGAGCAGCGCAGCGATCACCATGAACAACGAGTTGATGATGTTGTTTGCGGCAATAATGCGCGACAAATGCGTGCGTTTGGCACGGTCCTGAATCATGGCGTACAGCGGCACGCTGTAGAAGGCGCCAAACGCGCCGAGCATCACGATATCGATAAGTACCCGCCAGCTGCCCACTCGCGCAAGAAACTCGCCTACCGTACTTACTGCGGACAGTTGGGCTATGGGTTGTGCAAAATACAGGTCGATTGCAAACAGGCTCAAACCGATGGACCCAAATGGGACCAAACCCAGTTCTATACGCCTGCCAGACATGCGTTCGCACAGCAAGGAACCCACGCCAACGCCAATCGCGAATGCGACCAACAAAATAGTTGTTATTTCCTCGTTGCCGTTAAGTATCACCAGCGTGTAGGCCGGCACTTGCACCGTAACGGCAGTACCGAAAAACCAGAACCACGAGATGCCGAGTATCGATAGAAAGACACTGCGGTCTTCGCGAGCGAAAGCGACCATGCGCCAGGTTTCGGTCCAGGCGTTCCAGTTCAGCGTGTGGGCAGGATCGACCGCGCCTGTTGGCGGTATGCTGCGACTCGATACATAACCCAGCGCTGCGACGGTCAACAGGCAGGTGCCGATCAGCAGTTGACTCCCGCTATCGGTTGCGACCGATATACCACCGACGATGAGGCCGAGAATAATGGCAACATAAGTGCCGGATTCGACAAGCGCGTTGCCGCCGATCAATTCCTCGGAACGGAGTTGCTGTGGCAGATAGGCATACTTGAGCGGCCCGAACATGGTCGATTGGCAGCCCATCAGGAACAGTACGAACAGCAGCGTCTTGTAGCTGCCGTTCAGGAACGCGAATGCGGCCAACGTCATCAGGACGATTTCAACGATCTTGATGATGCGAATTAGGCGGGACTTTTCGTACTTGTCGGCGATCTGACCGGCTGATGCCGAGAAGAGAAAGAACGGCAGGATGAACAGAGCGACTGCGACATTGGCAAGCAGGCTCGCGTCCATGCCGGCAACCTGAGTCGCCTGAAACGTAACCAGGATGACCAGGCCATTGCGAAAAATATTGTCGTTGAAGGCGCCGAGGAACTGGGTCAGAAAAAACGGTGCGAAGCGACGCTGTCTTAGTAGCGCGAACTGACTGTTATTTGACAAGACTGCGTCTCTCGCGATGCCTGGGCGCGCTCGCTATAACAGCCAGCGGGATTCCCGGACCACTATGGCGGAGGCGGTCGCCCCAGCGGAAGGTGGGGTAATAAGCGGCTTGTGGAAGACGGTGCGCGTCGACCGGTTTAGCCGGAAAATCACGTGGCGCCGCAGTCGAGGGCCGGCAACTCGAGGCGGAACGGCGCTGTGCAAGGGTCCCGGTGCAATGTCAAACCTATGACGTAGCGCATATTGTCAGCGCGGACCTGATGCTATGATCCCTCAACGCTGCCGCATGTCAGTCAGTAGTAATGGAGTATTCTGGGATGAGACGGGCCGCACCGCCAAGGGCAATTTTCTTCGCAATTAACGTATGCGTCGTTTTGGCGATCAGTGCTTCCTGCACCAAGGAGCCGCCACCGCGCACGGTTGTCGAGTTTGTCGAGAATCCCCGCTTGCTGGAGGCCACAATGGTCCGCTGTGCAGAGAACAGGGCGGAATTGCGGTACGCCCCGGAGTGCGTGAATGCCCGCGAGGCGGTCAACCGAATTGCTGCGACCGAAGAAGCCGCGAGGCGATCGGAGCTGGATGCGCAATCGGTTCGCAAGCGCGAGGCACTGCGACGGGCGCAGCAAGCGGCGGCAGAAGCCAGAGAGCGCTCAGCCGAATTCGAACGCCTGCGTGAAGAAGCCGAATACCTCGGTCAGTTCGAATCGGTGGCGGAGCCCATGCCCATGCCCGGTACAACAGAGGGTGGCGAGGTCCCACCGGCCAGTGTTCCCGGTGAGCGTGAGCAACCAGCGCCGGAGGGCTTTACGACGCCTGATCCGGCGATCGACGCAGGCGTGCCGCAAACCATGCCCGACCGGGTGCTGGACGAAGATCCCGAGCCCAGTCTGGAATCGGTGCGTGAAGAACTTCAGCGCCGGCAGCAACAGGAAAATCCCCGGTAGTACTTCGCCAAGATCAAGCGATACTCGCACGGCGCAGGTAAGAGTGCGGTGAGTTAGTCGTGCAAAGCCGTCGAGCCTGAGTGCGGAACGCTAATCAGCATCCGGCCTGGCAACAGGCATGCTGCGGACGTGCAGATCGCGTTGTGGGAAGGGGATCTCAATGCTCTCGCTGGCGAACGCTTTGTAAACAGCAATATTCAGCTCGTGCAGCATACGCCCTCTGTTCACGGGTAAGTCGATCCAGCAAAGTAACTCGAAATCCAGGCTGGAGTCGCCGAACGCGCGAAATCGCACGCGCGGTGCGGGAGCGCGGCAAACTTCCTGATGTTCTTCAGCGACACGTTCGAGACACGCAATTACCACGTCTATTTCGCTTCCATAGGCGACTCCAACGGCGACACGTATCCGGTGCGCCGAATTCGGCCCGCCCGCTTCGTTGATAATCTTGTTGTTGCCGATAATCGAATTGGGAACAGTGATTTCAACGTCGTCACGGGTAAGTATGCGAGTACTGCGCAGCCCTATGTGAGTGACCTGACCGCGTTCGCCCGATTCGAGAATGATGAAGTCGCCGATTTTATACGGCGCATCGGCAATGATGGATACACCGGCGAACAGGTTTGACAAGGTGTCTTTGGCGGCGAAGCTGAGCGCAAGACCGACGATACCGGCAGATGCCAACCATGCGGTTGGGTCGATGTTCCATGCTTCCAGTATGAAGAACACCGTCAGCGCGAACAGCGCTATCTTGATGACGGTTTCGGTGAGCGACACTATGTTCGGCTGCATGATGCCTTTGCTGCCGCCGCGTGCCATCGCTGCAAGGAACAGCGTTGTCACACGCAGTATGAAGCCATACCAGATAATGATTGCTATTGATTTGAGAATGCCGAGCGTAATGTATTCGGCAGTGGTTGCCATGCCGATTCGCAACGTCGCGAGACCGAGGCCGGCCAAGACGAACGACATGAACACCGGCCGGTGAATTTGTGCGATCAGCTCATCGTCTATCTGGGTCTTCGAGCGGCTGGCGATCTGCGCAACGGTGCGAAATATGAGCACATCCGCGATTTTTCCGGCAATTATAAACGCGATTATGAGCGCCAATGCTTGCAGGTAAACGTTGGGTCCGAGCATTTCCGCCCAGCTATCGATTCTTTCGATGTATGTCTGCACAGTTTCTATCTACTTTTATTATTGGCAGAAATGTCGCGCTTGTTCATTGGCATTGCGCTACGCAGCATGCCGCGACTGTGATACTCGCTGCCTAATGCCGATCTAAGTTTCGTCCGGACCAGCAATGCCGAAGGTTCGTACGCGGGGTTCCTCGGGCGCATTGGGTGCACGCTCAGTCACGCCGGAATCCATGCCGGGTTGCGCCGGCAACTGTCGCGTCTCAGCGCTCAATACCTGGACAAAATTGTTGGCAACAGCTGGCGCCATATTGCCCGGGCTTGCGAATATCTGGTCAGGCGTCAGGCTGGCTGAGCCGTAGAACGCTGCATTTGCTTTCTTGTCGATGGTAACCCCCGAACCCTCCAGTGACACGCCGGCGAACAGGCCGCGGCTCCGGGAATACGAGTAGACTTCGGCTTCAAACTGAATGTCGGTGGCGACGCCGGTTTGCCGTCCAACAGGGCCTGCTGCAACCGACGCATCCGCGCCGAGTGTCAGCTTGCCGCTGGCAATGCCGTCGACGCCGCGTCTGGACTTGAACACGAGTATCACATCGGTGGACTGGGCGCCGATCTGCCAGCCAATGCTGCCACCGGTGATCGTGATGAAAACCGGGTTGCTCCAGGTTCCGTCGCTCTGACGTATGACCACCACACCTTTGCCGCGGCGGGCGCCGAGACCGAAGCCGATCTTGACAACGTCCGGGATTACAGCGACCGCATAGGCGCGTGCCAACAATGACGGTGGCACGCCCTGTTCCGGAATACGCAGGAACTGGTCAACAACATCGGTTGCGTCCGCAACGCGGTTTTCTTCGCGGGTCGCCGCTGTGGCAGGCAAAGCGAAGACCATTGTAAGGGTGGTGATCCACAGAATCAGGCGAGTATTCATATATCTGTCCGTCATTGATCGACTGCGTACGCGCCGCGCGTACAAGAAATTGGTGCGTCAAAGCGGCCGTAAGTTCCCGAGTATCATACTGTAATTCGGTGGGCACCTCACGGCGTGTCTATGTGGCGCTCGACATCCAGTGGCGGTAGCGGGCAGTCGAGCGACGCACACACCGTACGTAAGAGTTCCGCTTCACTGACATTCAGTTGCCGATCAGAACTAATGGCTGCCGCCAATGCCTGCACCATGCTTTGCCGAGCTGCATTATTCATGTGTTGCAGTACATCAAGACTGCGACCAGTTGCTTCCACGGGATTCGCCGGTGGCTTGTAAGGCGCATCGGCAGCCCAATCGCCGAATACATTGATGCCGGTTAGGAAGGCTTGCTTTCGATCCGCCTCAGTCAGGTTACCGGCATGCGCGACAATCGCGACGAGTTCCAGTGCGGCGGCACGAACGTCGCTGCGTGATGCCCGGTGCTTGCTGCGCGTGGCTGGCGCGAGGGCATCGCCCAGGTTCAGCTTGAGAATCCGGAACAAGCAGAACTCGTGCAGAGCAACCTGGCCGTCCAGCTCTATCAAACGTCGACTCAGGTCGAGCAGGTACTCAAGGCGCTGCACGGGCAATTGGCGGAGCGTCGGAAACGCGATTTCGAGCAATGGCAGTCGCCACTGTGCGCTGCCGGCTGCCAAATCGTCGTAATAACGCCGAATAAGTGCGGTCCGTTGCTCGCCGAGTTGCTGTTCGAGCACGTCGAATGCGTTCGGTGATGTTTCGGCGTCACGATTGATAAACAACGCCAGTGTCAGCAGCATCGCGCTGTCCGCTGAGTGCGCGGCACCGTACAACGAGTCGGGTATGGCAATTCGCAATGCACCGGCAAACAGCACGTGTTGCAACGTTGGATTGCCGATAGTGTCGGTGATTGCCGATCCGGGGCTCCCATCGCCACCTCCCGCAAAACCTGCAGTCCGTGCATCCGGGCCTTCAGCAATCGTTTGCGGTGTTACCGGCATCGTAACCGCACGCAATGATTCCGCAGAAAATTGTGGCTGCAGCGCCTGAATGCGCGCAAGCAAGGGTGGGTGAGTTGCGAATAGCGAAGAAAATTTCGCGCCATGTGCAAACAGCATATGGCTGACCTCTTCCGGGTCAGTGGCTTGCAAGTACGATTTCTGTTGGTAGCCCGCAATTTTCTTCAAGGCATCGGCGATGCCGTCTGTCTGCCGGGTGAACTGTACAGCGGACGCATCCGCAAGAAATTCGCGTTGCCGGGAAACAGCGGCCTTGACCAGCCGGGACATGAAAACCCCGACGCTGCCGATCACAACGAGGCCCAGGCCGATAATCAGGACTGCGCCGGCGCCCGAGCCGCGACCGCGACGACTGGAGACGATGCGTCCGCGGTAACTGCCACGCAGGATCAGGCGGCCGATCAGGCCAAGGACCATAATGCCAAACAGCACTCCCATCATGCGAATGTTGAGGCGCATGTCGCCGTTCAGGATGTGACTGAACTCGTGGGCGACCACACCCTGCAGTTCGTCGCGGCTGAGTATCTCGAGCGTACCGCGGGTGACCGCAATGGCAGCGTCACCGGGTGTGAAGCCGGCGGCGAATGCATTGATGCCGGCTTCTTGTTCCAGTACATAAATTTCTGGCACGGGAACGCCGGAGGCGATTGCCATTTCTTCGACGACATTGCGCAGACGCCGCCGCAGCGGATCCGAAACATCCGGCGATACGAGCGTGCCGCCGAGGTCGCGAGCGACCCTTCCGCCGCCGCTCGAGAGCCGTGCCGTCTTGTACAAAGTAGCGCCGACGATTAATAACGCCGTGCACAAGGCCGCAATGACAAGGATGACCGGGTCAGGCGCCTGCATGTTGCTGTACAGCGCAAATGCCACCAGCGCAGTGACGCCGGCTATGATCAGCAAGGTCGCCACGATGTACGCGACGATCAATCGTCGCGTACTGCGTCGGGCGCGCTCCTGGGCGTCAAAGAAGTTCATGTTGTTGCCGCACGATGATCAGGAAGCCGGACCAGTGAGGCCTGCACGTCAGGAGAACGAGACCTCTGGAACCGCGCGTTTCTCTTCGGATTCGATCTCAAGAAAACTCGCAGTCTCAAAGCGGAACATGCCCGCAATGATGCTGTTCGGGAAATTCTCGACCGCGTTGTTGTAGGCGAGAACGCTGTCGTTGAAAGCCTGGCGAGAAAACGCCACCTTGTTTTCCGTGCTGGAAAGCTCTTCCTGAAATTGCATCATGTTTTGATTGGCTTTCAGATCGGGATAAGCTTCGGCCAGCGCAAACAATCGGCCAAGGGCACTGCCGAGAGCGCCTTCGGAGGCCCCGAGTTCCTTTATGGCGGCGGCGTTCGAAGGGTCTGACTTGGCGCTTTGCAGGCTCGAAACGGCTGAATTGCGCGCATTGATAACGCCTTCAAGGGTTTCGCGCTCGTGCTTCATGTAGCCTTTGACCGCTTCCACAAGGTTGGGTATCAGGTCATGGCGACGCGTCAGCTGGACATCAATTTGCGCAAAAGCATTCTTTACCCGGTTACGCGAATTGACCAGGTTGTTGTAAATGCCTATTGCGTACAAAACTACCGCGACAACAATCGCGAGGAAGATCAGAAATGAAATCACTGTCGGGCTCCCGTGGGCGGAATATCGCCGGAAAGCATAACTCCCGGCACCGCGTAACGCTAGCCGTTGTTTTGCTTGCGTTTTCCGGTTTTTCAACTGTTGCGGGTGCCGAATGGCTGGGGGCGACGCGCGCGCAGATGGGTACCGAGGTGCGTGTGTACCTGTGGCACGAGAATAATGCACAGGCCAGCCGTGCCGCGGAAGCCGTGTTTACGGAAATCGCCCGCATAGAAGCGCTGATGAGCACCTACATGGACGATAGCGAGATTTCAGCGGTAAACCGTGACGCGGCGCAGGGCGCGGTAGCGGTCGGGGACGAATTGTACGAATTGATCGTGCGCTCCCTGGATATCTCCGTGCTGACTCGCGGTGCGTTTGATATCACGTACGACAGTGTTGGCCAGCACTACGATTTTCGCGCCGGCGAACACCCTGATGCGGACACTTTGCGCGAATCGCTGTCCCGAATTGATTACCGGCTGGTCGAAACGCGTGCGGCTGACCGAAGCATCCGGTTTCTCGCACCCGGTGTGCGTATCAACCTTGGCGGTATCGCGAAGGGCTATGCCGTGGAACGCGGAGTCGCCGTTCTGCGGCAACTGGGTATCCAGAATGCGATTGTTACCGCCGGCGGCGATTCACGGCTGCTCGGTGATCGGCGCGGTCAGCCGTGGGTAGTGGGTATCCAAAACCCGCGCGCAGAGGACGAGGTGACCTTACGTGTTCCGCTGGTGGATGAGGCGGTATCAACGTCCGGCGACTACGAGCGCTACTTCATGGAAGAGGGCAAGCGTTACCACCACATCATTTCACCGGTGACCGGTGAGCCGGCGAACGGCGTCCAAAGTGCCACGATCGTTGGCCCGGACGCGGTGATGACGGATGCCTTGTCGACCTCCGTGTTCGTCATGGGTGTCGACAGCGGCTTGCGCCTGATTGCGACCTTGCCTGACTACGAAGGCATCGTGATCGATGCTGATGGGCAAATGTTCTATTCGGATGGACTGCGTCCGCCCACAGCGGAGTAACGGCCACCTGTCGCAGTTTGGCGTCGCCCACTGTCGCATTACCGCGACGTGTTCCCCTGTCATATCAGACTGTTACGCTATGCGTGATCGCTGACGCGCGCACTCATTGTCGACCTCTCGGTTGAGTCGGCAAGGGCATTTGTGACCGTCATCACGGCCTTGTATGTGCTCTGCCTGTCACTATGCCGAATGACATCACAGGGTCAGGGGTCGCGTTATTCACACGCTCTGCAATGAGCGCGGTGTCGTCGCGATGGCAACGCCTGTCCGCAAACAGGGAAAAAGGAACTGGCAAATGAATGGACTTAAATCACTGCTGTTGGGCTGCGCGCTCTCGGTTGTTTCAGTGGCCACCCTGGCGTCGTCGTCACTTACCGGCCAGGAAGCACCGGACTTTGCATTGAAGAGTGCGAGCGGCAGCAATATGCGGCTTAGTGAGTACCGCGGCGATGTCGTGATGATTAATTTCTGGGCGACCTGGTGCGGACCATGCCGTCAGGAGATGCCGCTACTCGACGATTTGTACACCCGTTATGAACGGGTCGGGTTCAAGTTGCTGGGTGTCAATATTGATGACGATTCGCGACGTGCAATGGAAATGGTCGAAGAACTGGGTGTGAAGTTTCCGGTGCTGTTCGACGAGTCGAAAGACGTAAGCCGCCTTTACGAGGTGGAAGCCATGCCCGTAACGGTGCTCGTCGATCGCAATGGCACGGTGCGTCACGTGCATCATGGGTACAAGCCCGGATACGAGCAAAAGTACCTGACCCAAATTCGCGGCTTGCTGCGCGAGTAATTGTGTTCGGTCGCAACTAAGCAGGAGATTGCAGGTGGCTAACTATTTTCGCGCCGGTAGCATCGTGAGTGTGCTTCTTCTGGCTATGGCAACACACACGCTGCCAGCACAGGAGGCTTCGGAAACTGCCGCCGTGCAAGACGAGTTTCGCAGCATCGATCAAGACGTTCAGTCACTGAAAGACGAAGTGCTGGCACTTAATCGCGATTTGTTTTTGCTGGAAGAAGAATTGCTCTTTCCGGCCAACTCGCAAGTGGCGTTTTTTCTGTCGCTTGACGTCGGTGAATACTTCGCGCTCGACTCCGTCAATCTGAAGATCGACGGCAAAGAAGTGGCGAATTACCTCTACACCGATCGGGAAGCAGACGCTCTGGTTCGTGGCGGTGTTCAGCGCTTGCACCTCGAAAACCTCAAGGTGGGCGAGCATGAGCTGGTTGCCGTATTTACCGGCAAAGGCCCGCAAGACCGTGAGTACCGTCGCGGCGCTACCGTTGCACTCAATAAAGGCCTGGGCGCCAAGTACGTTGAAATTGCTATCACTGATCGGGTGAGCAAACAACAGCCGGAATTCGAAATCAGGGAATGGGAGTGATTTTTGATCTTTCGGCGCACTACCAGTTTTTTCGTCTTGCTCCTGTTTGTCGGGCATGCTGCTAACGCAGATCAGGCGTTGCCGCCGACGGTTATCAAGGATCCGTACTATGGCGAAGTGTTGTTCGACTTCTATCAGGAAGACTACTTTCCCGCCATCGTAAAGCTGCTCGCCGCGCAAAAAGCCGAACGCCTGCCCAACCATGATGCTGAGGCTGAACTGCTCCTCGGTGGCCTTTACCTGTCGTATGGCCAGCACCAGCGGGCCGCCGGCATCTTCGAACGTCTGCTGGCTGCGAGTGCGGACCCTTCCGTGCGCGACCGGACCTGGTTTTTCCTGGCGAGAATCTGGCATCAACGCGGTTACTTCGATGAAGCGCAAAGTGCACTGAACAATGTTCAGGATGCGTTGCCTGGCTCCATGGAGTCGGAACGTCGCATGTTGCTTGCGCAAATCCTGATCGAGAAAGGCGAACATCGGCAGGCGATTGAGCTGCTGGATCGCTGGCGCGACCGTACGGAATGGGCCAGCTACGCGAAGTTCAACCTGGGGGTTGCGCTGGTACGAGACGGTCAGGTTGAACAAGCGGCACGGATACTGGATGACCTCGGCCAGCTTGAGCCATACACAGAAGAACTCAGCGCATTGCGTGACAAGGCGAACCTCGCTCTGGGCTACGCCTACCTGCAATCGGGTGCGGCGAAAGAGGCGAAGAAACCACTGCAGCGTGTTCGCCTCAATGGCCCGTTCTCCAACAAGGCACTGCTGGGCGTCGGCTGGGCTGATGCGGAGCGCGAAGATTTCGGCCGGGCGCTGGTGCCGTGGATGGAATTGCGTGGTCGCGATCTGCTCGATCCGGCCGTGCAGGAATCCATGCTGGCAGTCCCCTATGCCATGGCGAAACTGGATTCAATCAGTCAGGCCTCCGATCATTATTTGAATGCGATAGAAGCGTTTCGCGAAGAAGACGATCGCATCAACGCAACGATTGATGCGCTGCAATCAGGCCGCTTGCTCAGCAGTTTTCTGGCTGACGATGCAGACGACACGACTGGCTGGTACTGGAGTATCACTGAATTACCCGCTGGCGCGGAGTCCCGCTATCTGTATCACCTGCTGGCGAGTGATGAGTTTCAGGAAGGTTTGAAAAACTACCGCGATCTGGATTATCTGGCCCGCAATCTCGAGCGCTGGCAAACAAGTTTGGGTGTGTTCCAGGACATGCTCGATACGCGGCAACTTGCCTACGAACAACGTTTGCCGTTGATTCAGGAAAGCCTCGGTCGGGCTGATCTGGAAGAAATGGTCGATCGCAAATTGTCGTTTGATGCGCGGCTCGACGGCATAGAACAAAACCACGATGCGCTGGCTCTGGCCAGTGATGAAGAATTTGCACTGTGGGGAGAGATTTCTGCTCTCGAGCGGACGCCTGCTTTGTCGGCCGCTATTCCTGAGGCGGAAGACGTGCGGCGCCGGGTACGTCTGCTGAAAGGTGTCCTGCAGTGGCAGTTGGATAAGGAGTTCAAAGAACGGCTGTGGCGTGCCCGTCGCGAAGTTCGTGCCAGCGGTGTCGCGCTCGTCGACGCGCAGCGTTCCCGTCGCCGGGTCGATGAGTCGATGCGCAATGAGCCGCAGATGTTTGCGGAGTTCGATGGCCGAATTGCCGCGCTGGATCCGCAGATACTCGACCTACGTCAACGAGTAGGCGCAGCCATGGATAAGCAGCGTGGTTTCCTGCAATCCATTGCAATCGGTGAGCTGCAAACACAGAAACAACGGCTGCAAACGTACACAGTGCAGGCACGATTTGCGTTGGCGGCAATTTACGATCTGTCGGCGACAGGCGCGGACGTTTTGCCATGAACAGGCTGACCTCGTGCTCTTTGACGGCGCTGATGGTTGCGTTGATTGCGGCCCCGTTGCCGACCCTGGCTGACGATGAGCCAACCATTCGAAGCCTGGGCAATCGAGCGTACCCGGTCCGTCCGGGGCGTCTGATCAATGACAGTAACAACAAGGCGCGCGATAACTATCGCGCGTTCCTGGACCTGGTGTCGGACGACCCCGAGTTGCGAGCAGAGGCCATGCGCCGGCTCGCCGATCTCGAACTTGAGTCTGTCGAGGCCGAGCAACTGGCCAGCAATGTCGATGAGCTGGGCGGGCAGGGCTACGAGAGTGCTGTGTCACTCTTCAAGTCGCTGCTTGAGGCCTACCCCGACTACCGACGCAATGACACAGTTCTGTACCAATTAGCTCGTGCTTACGAAGTCGCCGGCGAAACCGATGCGGCACTGGATACGCTTAACGAGCTGATCGGTCGTTACCCGGAAACGGCGCGTCGCGATGAGGTCGAGTTTCGGCGCGGCGAAATGCTGTTCCTGCGTAAGCGCTACGTCGAGGCAGAAAGCGCTTACCTGTTCGTGGTGGAGTATGGGGAGCCATCACGTTTTTACGAACAATCGCTCTACAAGCTTGGCTGGTCGCAGTTCAAACTGGCAACGCACGAAGAAAGCCTGGGGCCATTTTTCACTTTGTTGGACCGCAAGCTCGCGAACGTCGACATGTTGGCAAGCGGCGAGCCGCTGGGTGATCTAAAGCGTGCTGATCGGGAACTCGTTGAGGATACCTTCCGAGTTCTGAGTATCAGTTTTTCCTATATGGAAGGTGCCAAATCGATTGATGAGTATCTCGCCGGGCGTCATTACCCCGACTACAGTCACGTTGTTTACCAGAACCTTGGCGAACTTTACCTGGAAAAAGAACGCTACGTTGACGCGGCCGAGACCTACGAGGCATTCGTTGCCCGAGATGCGGAACACCCGAAAGCGCCCTTGCTTCAGGTTGCGGCAATAGAGGCCTACAAGCAGGGCGGCTTCGCGATGCTGGTGCTCGATGCAAAGCGGAATTTCGTCGAACGCTATGGCATGGATCAACCATTCTGGTTGCGTAATGATCCGGCTGACAATCAGGCTGTGGCGGCACACTTGCGGGCTAACCTGACGGATCTGGCGCAGTACTCTCATGCTGAAGCACAGCGCGACGGTAAGCAGGCCGACTACCAGGCCGCCGCTCGCTGGTACCGAAAATTTCTTGAGTACTTCCCGGATGAGCCGGACAGTGCGAACACCAACTTCCTGTTGGCTGAAATCCTGTTCGAGAGCAAAGACTACGCGGCCGCGACGGATGAATACGAACGGACTGCCTATTTCTACCCGACTCACGACCATTCCGCGGAAGCCGCCTACGCGGCCATACTGGCTTACCGTGAGCATGAGTTGACATTGCCGCCTGAGCAGCGTGATGCCTGGCATCAACGCTACCTCGATAGCGGTTTGCGTTTCGCCGATTCTTATCCTGCGCATCCTGAATCGGGTGCTGTTTTGACAACGATTGCTGAAGACCTGTTCGCGCAACGTCAGTTCGATCTGGCAACGACGGTGGGGCGTGCGGTAGTCAACAAGCAACCGCCCGTAGACGACGCGCTGGCACGAACGGCGTGGACGGTTATCGCGCATTCGCAGTTCGACCTTGGCCAGTACGCGGCCGCCGAGTCTTCGTACTACTCATTGCGGCCTTACACACCTGCGGATGATCTCGACGCGCAACAGGAAATCAAAGACCGCATCGCCTCCTCCATATACAAGCAAGGCGAAGCGGCACGGGCAGGCGGCGATCTGGAGACAGCCGTTGCTCTGTTCCGGCGCGTCGGCGAAGCAGTGCCCGATTCCGATATTCGCAAGACGGCTGAATACGATGCGGCAGCGGCATTGATCAACATGCAAGCATGGGACCGTGCGTCGTCCGTGCTTGAGGAATACCGGCGTGATTATCCGGACAGCGAATTTGCCGACGATGTAACCCAGAAGCTTGCCGTTTCCTATCTTGAATCCGGGCGTGCGACTGCCGCCGCTGCTGAGTTCGAGCGCATAGCCGAAGCACCGAACAGCGATGCAGACGTGCGCCGTGAGGCGTGGTGGCAAGCGGCTGAACTCTATAAACAAAGTGGCGAGTTGCTGGATGAAGAGCGGGTGCTGGAAGTGGTCGTGGTTCGTTACCCGTCGCCACTGAGCGAATCCATCGAAGCACGCTATCGGCTCTTGCAGATAGCAGAACAGAACAACAGCACGGCTTTGCGAACGCAACGGTTACGCGAACTGATCGCGGCGGATGCTGCGGCTGGCGCCGAGCGCTCGGACAGGAGTCGCTTGCTGGCGGCGCGGGCAACCCTTGAACTGGCGGAGCCGGCACGGCAACGATTTGCCGATGCGCGCATAACCCAGCCACTTGCCGACAGCCTTAATCGCAAGAAAGGCCTGATGGAAGAAGCGGTACAGGCGTATGGCAATGCGGCGGATTACGGCGTGGCCGAAGTTACCACAGCCGCCACGTTCAGACTGGGCGAGGTTTACCAGCAATTTGGCCGCGACCTGATGGAATCGGAGCGGCCGGCTGATCTCGACGAACTGGCGCTGGAGCAATACGACCTGTTGCTGGAGGAGCAGGCTTTTCCGTTCGAGGAACAGGCCATCGAACTCTATGAGACTAACGCGGCGCGCAGCGTCAACGGTGTTTACGACGAATGGGTGCAGAAAAGTTTTGCCGCGCTGGCGAAACTGATGCCGGGCCGGTACGCCAAACTGGAGCGCAGCGAAGATGTTGTTACCGCGTTGTACTAATCGAATGCCGGCCTTCTTGCGGACAGTTGCCGTGTTTGCCTGCTTGTGGCTGGCGTCTTGTGCCACCGGGCCCGAAGAATCCACAGCGACTGCAGAAACCGGCGCAAGCGTTGCAAGTCAGGTGCCTGCAGCAGCGCAGACGCTCTACGAACAGGCGGTTGCCGTCATGGCTGCCGGTGACGATATCGACGCGCAGCTGCGGTTCGCCGATTTTCTGCTGCGCTATCCGGATTACCCGGGTGCGCACGTCAATCTCGCGATTCTGCAGGCACGCTCGGGCGACGATCTCAAAGCCGAAGCAAGTATTCAGGCGGCGCTGGAGCTGGATGCCCGGTACGCGCCGGCATTGAATCAACTGGGCATGTTGCGACGCCGGCAAGGGCGTTTCGATGAGGCCGAAGACGCTTATCTGCGGGCGGTCGATGCACAGCCCGACTATGCGCTGGCGTACTACAACCTGGGCGTCCTGAACGAGCTGTACCTGCAACGTCTCGAGGCGGCGCTCATGCACTTTGAGCGCTATCAGAGCCTTAACGGCGAGGATGAGCAGGTCGAAAAGTGGATAGCCGATCTCAAACGGCGGCTTGAGTCCAATCAACGTACCGCAAATGTGACGGAGTGACCGGTATGAAATGTGAATTCGTCGGAATATTGCTGCTGGTGCTAGCCGGCACCCTGCACGCGCAAGAGCTTGGGGAGCAGCCGGTCAGCAATGAAGAGGCGGTTGTTGAAACGGAACCCGAGGTGACTGAAGCGGCTGAACGGGATGCACTGGAGCCTGGCGTGCCGTCGACAGTACTGGCGAACGAGGCCAGACGAACAGAGTCCGGTAGTCGGGTGATGGACCGGATCGACCTTGACCGTACCGAGATTACCGGCAATCAGGAGCTGCCCAAGGTGCTGTACATCGTGCCCTGGCAAAAATCAGATCCGGGCGATCTGATGGGCAAGCCGGTCAATACCTTGCTTGACGAGGTGCTGGCGCCGATAGATCGCGGAGAGTTTGTACGACAGGTTCGTTACTACGACGAACTTCGTGAACGGCAGGAATGAGCAATCAATCTGCCAGTTTGACTATTTGATTGAAAGAGGAGTCATCAAATGGACAGTTTGGGCGCCATAGTGCGTTTCTTTGAACAGGGTGGGGCGTTCATGTACCCGATTCTGGTCGTGTTCGGCCTTGGGCTGGCTATTGCCGTCGAGCGCTGGATGTATCTCACCGTTTCCGGCGCGAGCAATCGTGCGCTGTGGAAGAAAATTGTGCCGTTCCTTAAGGCGGGCAACTTTCAGGAAGCAGCTTCCATGACCTCGAAATCGAAAGCGGCCATTGCCTCGATTCTGACTTACGGCCTGTACCGGGTTAAGTCAGCGCGGCGCCGGGACGACGTCGAAAAGGCGATGGAAGAAAGCCTGATGGAAGTGTTGCCGCGTTTGGAAAAGCGTACGCATTACCTCGCAACGCTGGCGAACATCGCAACGCTGCTTGGTCTGCTGGGAACGATTATCGGTCTTATCCGGGCGTTTACCGCGGTATCGAATGCGAACCCGGCCGACAAGGCGGATTTATTGTCAGCCAGTATTTCGGTTGCGATGAACACGACGGCATTCGGCCTTATGGTCGCGATTCCGTTGTTGTTGGTCCACGCGTTGTTGCAGACCAAGACCAATCAGATCGTCGACAGTCTCGAAATGGCCAGCGTGAAGTTTCTGAACGCGATTACCGAGCGGCAGCTTAAGCCGGCCGGAGCAGCCGGGTGAGAGGCAGCCGCCGGGGAGGTCGTCGCCGCGATGCGGAAACGGCTGAACTGAACATTACGGCGTTCATGAACCTGATGGTCATTCTGGTTCCGTTTCTGCTGATTACGGCGGTGTTCTCGCGGCTGGCGATTCTGGAACTGAATTTGCCTGGCGCATCGAATGAGCCGGCCGACGAGCAGGAACTCGTGTTCCAGCTGGAAATCATAGTTCGTGAGAACGGCATCGAAGTGGGCGACAGAAATGTCGGCGCGCTGGGGCTATACCCGGTTGGCACCGATGGCTACGACTTCGACGCGCTGAGTACCAAGCTGACCGAACTGAAAGCGAGTTACCCTGAGAAAACCGACGCATCGATTTTGCTCGAGGCGGACATACCCTACGACACCCTGGTTCAGGTCATGGACCGGGTAAGGGTTGCCGAGAGCATCGTTGATGACTCCATCGTGCGTACGGATCTTTTTCCGGATATCTCCATCGGTGATGCGCCGACCAGCGCAGGAGGCGACTGAACATGAAAATGTCAGCACGCGCCAAGCGCATGGACCGGCGCCATTCGAAAGCTAAGAAAGGTGGCGCACTCAACCTGGTGTCGCTCATGGACATCTTTACGATTCTGGTTTTCTTCTTGCTGGTTAATTCCTCCGATGTGGAAGTATTGCCGAACGCAAAAGAAATTCAGCTACCCGAATCGATTGCAGAAGAAAAAGCCAAAGAGACGGTTGTCATTTTGATCGGCGACACGGACATCATTGTCCAGGGTACGCCGGTTGCAAAGGTTGACGACGTGATGCAGCGGAGCGGCAACAGCATCCCTGAGTTGAAAGCGGCGCTATTGCGGCAAAACGACCGGGTCTTGCGACGCACTGCTGAGAACGACGTGGCCAATCGTGAGGTGACGATCATGGGAGACAGGGACATCCCGTACCGCTTGTTGAAAAAGGTCATGGCAACGTGCACCGAATCGGACTATGGCCGAATCTCGCTTGCGGTACTGCAGAAAAGTTCTGATCAGCTCGGCGAACTCGCCGCTAATCGCTAACAGAACCGGACAGGGATAGGGCAGGAGTTCAGGATTGGATATTCCGTACTACAGAGAGTTTGAGTTGCCATGGAGCAACGACTCCGGACAGGAACGCAAGTTTCGCCGTCTGCTGCTGATCGTCATGCTGTCGCTGGCGTTCCTCGGTCTCGTGTGGCCGTTCCTGCCGACGTCGGAACCGGATCCGAACGACATTGAAGAGATACCACCGCGTATTGCGAAGCTGTTGTTGCAGGACAAACCGCCACCGCCACCACCACCGCGGGTCGAGCCTGAACCCGAGCCGGAGCCCGTGCCGCTGACGGAGCCAGAGCCGCAACAAGTAGTGGAGGCAACCCCGGAACCGGAACCGCAGCCTGTTCCTGAACCGGAACCGGTGCCCGCTCCCGTCGACCAGCAGCAACTGGCACGTGAACGAGCGCAAGCAGCTCTGTTGCCGTTTACTGAGGATCTGGCGTCCTTGCGTGACAACGATGCGCTCGAGAAAGTCGCTGATGCGCGGCCGCTGACAGCATCCGTTGGTGAAGCGGCGCGTAACGAACGCTCAATGATTACTTCCAGCGTTGGCACCTCCAGCGGAGGTATCAATACGGCAGCGATGAGCCGTAACACCGGCGGCACCGGTCTCGGTGATCGCAATACAACCCAAGTAGCGAGCCCTGTTGCCGGGCTTGGTGCTGCCGCTGGTGAAGCGCGGCGCTCGGGTTCGAGTGGCAAAGCATCGCGCAGTCGTGAAGAAATTGAACTCGTATTTGATCGCAACAAGGGCGCGATATTCGCGCTGTACAATCGCGCGTTGCGACAGGATCCATCGCTGGAAGGCAAGCTCGTGCTGCGCCTTACCATCGCACCGAGTGGCGAAGTCACATTGTGTGAGGTTGTATCGAGTGAGCTGGGTGATGAAGAGCTTGAACGCAAACTCGTACAACGAATCCGCTTGTTCCGTTTCGAAGCACGCGATGTCGAAGCTATTACCACCACCAAGCCTATCGACTTCTTCCCCGCCTGAGCCAACTCACCGGCTGCGTGGCGCTGTCCTTTGCTGTCCGGCGGGATCTAATTTTTCGCGGACTGCATAATCTGCGCACGCATTTCGTCCTGCCCGGTTTTTCGTCGGGTAGTGGTTTTGCCGAGGCAGTGTTTGTCGCGCGGGCAGTTGCTGCTACGCGGACAGATGATGCTTGCTTGCCGCGCCGCGCCGTCCGCAATCCAGCCTATGTTCAGAATCTTGCCTATGGCTTCCAGTTGTCGACGGGCAGTACTTGGGATGGTGCCGACGCCCCCGGCCTTGTTGCATGAATGCTCGATCAGGTCAGTGGTTTCAGCGGGGTCGATACCCTGTGCGATCAGGGCTGGCGCCAAATCAATGCCAGCGCACATGACGTGTGTGTTACCCGCCGCATCTTTGGCGCGTACGGATTCGCAACAATAGAGGCGCTTGTCATCACCGCTGCGCAGTACGGAAATCTGTGCTGACGGTGTATTGCCTGCCGTGTTCAACATCTTGAATACGGCCCAGTGCTGGCAAGGGTCCGACACCATGCGCATGTTGCCCCAGGGCAGCGGGATGCCATTGCCGCGGTATACCGCGCGCAAGTTGCCGGGCGGGTACGCGTCGAAGTAGTGCCAGTGTCGGTAAGGCGAAACGCTGGTCATGCGCCGCATTGTCAGGCCGGGCGACAGTTCGGCGCGCTTGCCGCTGTCGATGGAGTAACGATGGCGAGCCAGAAACTGCCGAAACGGTGTTTTCGGCGCGAGCAACGCCGCTGCAAAGTAACTGCATTCGAAATCACGCCAGGCGTACAGGATGTCCTTGGCGTCCAGTTGCGGCGATTCCGCCTCCGGGTGCCGTGCCTGAGTCCTGTCCCCCGACACTTGTGCAGCTCTTGCGCCATCACCGTCATGCAGCAGTTTGTGACCAATGTGATTCGCGAGATCGTACTTCAGGCGTTGTGGTGCTTTTTCCAGTTTACGGTTGATCCACAATACGTTCGGTGCTTCGTAGAACGAGCGCAGCAGTGTATTCATCGAATCGGCCGCGCCGCGGCGATCTCGGCTCGCCGCCCGATCGAACCAGCGAATCCGAAGCCCGGCACGCTTGCTCATGGCAAGCAGGTCGTCGAGCGTTAGCGGGAACTGTTTGCGACCTATGCTTTCGGCCGCGCGTTCGAGATCCGGAAAACGGTTCTGGCGGGTCTCCTGGTGTGCGCGAATGAGCAGGTGAGCGAACTGGGTGCCGGTTGTCCCTGTCTGTGACAGCAGTTCGGGGATGGCGATCTGCAATTGCTCGCCGCTGAACAGGAATCCGGGTTCCAGCGGCATACCGTCGATGCCGGTGGACTTGGGCGCGACAGCAATCGGTTCGGCTTCCAGGGTCTCGTCAAAAAACCAATTGACGTTTTTCTGGAAAATTGCCGCGATTGTGGCCATCAGTGCTTCGGACGGAACGCGCTTACCGTTCTCGATCATGGACAGGTAAGAAACCGATGGCGCGTTGTCTGCGTCAAATTGCACGCATCGCACGGACAGATCCTCCAGGGTCAGATTGTTGCGCTTGCGCAGGGAGCGAATTTTGGTACCGAGGAAGTGCGCTTTGCGCATCAGGCTAGTCGTCGCCACGGTCAACCACCTTGTGAAATTAACACTGTGAAATTTCTAATGTGAAATTATTGACAGAACGCTGCTTATTATACGAGCACCCAAGGGCAAATCGCCCGATCAGCAAGAAAATAAATCCAACGCAGGAGCTTTGTCATGCAGCGAATAGAACAAACCAGAGAACTGGAAGCGCTTTGGAGCAACAGCCCACGCTGGAAAAGTGTCCAGCGCGACTACAGTGCCGCTGACGTTGTGAAGCTGCGCGGCTCGGTACGAATCGAGCACACGCTGGCTCGACTGGGGGCGGAAAAGCTGTGGCGTCTGATCAACCAGTCCGAGCCGCTTTGTGCCCTGGGTGCTATGACCGGTAATCAGGCGATCCAGGAAGTACAGGCGGGTCTGAAAGCGATCTATTGCTCAGGCTGGCAGGTTGCCGGCGATGGCAACAGTGCCGGTGAAATGTACCCGGACCAAAGCCTCTATCCGGCCGACTCCGTGCCCAAGATGGTCGAGCGGATCAACAATGCACTGATGCGGACCGACGAAGTGCAGTCACTTGATGGCCAGCACGACGTCGATTGGCTTGCGCCGATCATCGCCGATGCTGAAGCCGGGTTCGGTGGCAACCTGAACGCGTTTGAGCTGATGAAGCACATGATTCGTGCCGGTGCATCGGGTGTCCATTTCGAAGATCAGTTATCCAGTGCGAAGAAATGCGGTCATATGGGCGGCAAGGTCTTGGTGCCGACACAGGAAGCGGTCGGCAAACTGGCAGCGGCACGATTGGCGGCCGACGTGCTCGGCGTGCCGACGGTACTGCTGGCGCGCACCGACGCTGACGCTGCCAATTTGATTACTTCCGATGTCGATCAGCGTGATCACGAATTCATTACCGGCGAGCGCACGGCAGAAGGCTTTTACCGAACCCGGGCCGGACTTGACCAGGCTATCGCACGAGGGCTGGCCTACGCACCGTACGCGGACCTCCTGTGGTGCGAAACCTCCAAGCCGGACCTCGAACAGGCGGCGAAGTTCGCTGATGCAATACACAGTCGCTACCCGGATCAATTGCTGGCATACAACTGTTCGCCCTCGTTCAACTGGCAAGCCAATCTTGACGAACAGACCATGCGCACATTCCGCGAAGAACTGGGCAAGATGGGCTACAAATTCCAGTTCATAACCCTGGCAGGCTGGCATGCACTGAACTCCAGCATGTTCCGCCTCAGTCGTGCTTACAAAGCCGAAGGCATGTTTGCCTACTCGCAACTGCAGCAGCGTGAATTTGCCGATGAGGCACACGGTTTTCGTGCTGCCAAGCACCAGTCATTCGTCGGCGCGGGCTATTTCGACGCGGTGCAGAACACGATCATGGCGGGGCAGTCATCGACGACGGCACTCAACGGCTCAACCGAAGAGGAGCAATTCGCCGCCTGATGAGATCGCGGTCTCGCCGCTTTCGTCAGTGCAGTCAGGGCGAGAGCGCGAGTATCAATAAGCAGCCACGGCGGGTTTCGCCCGCCGTGGCTGCTTTGTTTGTGGGCTGCGTCTCGCATATGCCGCTCGCAGACAGTTCCATGCAGACAGGTGCAATGTCAGCATGTGTAAATTAGCGACAATGCTTTGCGCGTTTGTGCTGCAAATCCCGCAACTTGTCAGCCAGCCGTACGCCTTTCTTCGCCGAGTAGCCGGCGCGCATTTCAGAGTGTATGCGTTTGATTTGTTTATCGATCTTGGTGCACTGTGCATTGTTGTAGCGGTCCTTTGAGTGGGCCGCGCTGGCCGCAAGGAACAGAAAAACAATTACCCACAACGTGCGCATCAGTATCTCCGGTTGCCAGTGACCAGTGTCAGGCACGACAATCGCGCATTGCGTTGCGGCTGGCCAGTCGCGTTTTAGGGCATAAACCCGGCATATGCGACGCGCAGGCAGGCAAGCAGTAAGGAGATTGAGAAGCAATGGATTTGAAGATGCTCGGGGTTGTGTTCATGACTGTGTTTCTGGCTGAGCTGGGTGACAAGACACAGCTCGCGACTATGTTGTTCGCAAGCCGTGACAGTGTCAGTGTGCTGACCGTTTTCGTCGGGGCATCGGTTGCGTTGATAGCCGCGACCGGCATGGCGGTGTTTGTAGGCAGTAATCTTGCCCACCTTGTGGATACGCGCTACCTGACCTACATCGCGGGCATCGGCTTCATAGCTGTCGGTGTGTGGACATTGTGGTCTGCTGCGTGAACCGGATCGAACGATGAAAGCAGCGGTCTACGACGCATTCCATGCGCCGCTGGTCGTTGGCGAACATGCCGACCCGACGCCAAAGCCCGACGGCGTTGTATTGCAGGTCATGGCCAGCGGGATTTGCCGCAGCGACTGGCACGGTTGGCAAGGGCACGACCCCGATATCCGTCTGCCGCATGTGCCGGGGCACGAGATGGCGGGCATTATCGTGGCCGTTGGCAAGCAGGTCAGGCAGTTCGCCATCGGGCAACGGGTAACGGTGCCTTTCGTCTGTGGCTGCGGCAGCTGCAGACCCTGTCAGAACGGTCAACAGCAAGTTTGCGACCGGCAATCGCAGCCCGGATTTACGCATTGGGGCTCGTACGCGGAATACGTCGCTATCGATTACGCCGATACCAATCTTGTTGCACTTGATGACAGCATGGATTTCGTTACCGCCGCCAGTCTCGGTTGCCGTTTCGCGACAGCGTACCGCGGCGTTGTCGCACAAGGTCGTATCTCGGCGGGCGATGTCCTTGCCGTTCACGGATGCGGCGGTGTAGGCCTGTCGGCAATCATGATTGCTACGGCTCTGGGTGCAAGAGTAATTGCGATAGATATCGATCCGATACGGTTGCAGCTTGCAGGTAACATCGGTGCTTCCGCTGTCGTCAATGCAGCGGAAGTGGACGACGTAGCAGCAGCCGTGATGGCGTTGAGCGACGGCGGGGCCGCCGTCTCAATGGATGCACTCGGAAGTCTTGAGACCTGTCGAAACTCAATTCTGTCGCTGCGCAAGCAGGGCCGGCATGTACAAGTGGGGTTGATGCTCGGCGAATACCGCGCGCCGCCCCTGCCGATGGACAAAGTGGTCGCGAATGAGCTGGAGATTGTGGGCAGTCATGGAATGCAAGCGCACGCTTACGGTCCAATGCTAGATATGATTCGGGACGGGCGTCTTAATCCGGCGCGGCTGGTCGCGAATCGGGTGGCGCTGCACGAGGCGGCCGACGGTTTTGCTGATGAACAGTACCTGCGCGGGCGCGGCGTTACCGTGATTGATCGATTTGCCTGACGAACAGGGATTTTCGGGGAACACTTAATGGACATTACTCTCAGGCGTATTGAAACGTCAGGCGATGCCGAGAGCCAGAGCGGGCGCGCATGAACAAGCTACCTATGTCGACGACGGCAATCTCGGTGCTGGCTGCAGTAATACTGTGGTACCTCGCCACCGTCCTGGAAGATGACAGCCGCTGGCTAGAGCCGGCACCACAAACTGACGGTACAACTAATTTTGGCCGCCAGATCGACGACAGCCCGTTGTACGGCGGTGCCGCGGCCTTGCGTTGTCAGCAAGCCGAACGACAAATGCAGACGCTGGTTGACGATTCGCGCATGTGCCAAAGCGACAATGATTGCACCATCTTTGATTACGGATACCCAATTCAGTGCCTGACGTCCGTCGCGAGTTCGTCGATAACGGCATTGCGTATGGAGTTTCGGGAGTATGAAGCCGAGTGCGAGTTCCGCGTTTATTACGATTGCCCGTCAGAGCCGTTTGAGCGTCATCCGGTTTGCCGAAACAACCGTTGTGAAGTTGAATTGCGTACGCTTGATTACCTGCGTGATGAAACCCTGCAACACCTCGGCATCGAAGACGTTCAATGATTGCCGTACTGCCAGCGCAGGAACTCATCGGTGCCAACACGGCAGTCTGACGATATGCAAAGCGCGATTTCGGTGGGCTTCTCCGCCGTATCGGCACCCGCGGCGCGACTGCTGATACTGGGAAGTCTGCCGGGCAGGCCGTCGCTCGCGGCAACGGAGTATTACGCGAATCCGCGCAATGCGTTCTGGCGCATCATGCAGGATTTGCTGCAGGTTCCGCTTGAGCTCCCGTACACGGATCGCCTTGGTCTGCTACTGCAGAACCGGGTAGCACTGTGGGATGTGCTGCAGTCGTCACGCCGCGACGGCAGCCTGGATGCCGCGATCGATCAGAGCAGCACGAGCGTCAATGATTTCAATACATTTCTGCGTGCCCATACGAGTTTGCGAATGGTGGCCCTGAACGGCAAGGCAGCTGGCAGGATGTTTCAGAGCAAGGTCTTACCCGGATTGCGGGTGGACTGTCCCGAGAGAGTCGTGTTGCCGTCGACGAGTCCGGCGTATGCTGCTATGTCTTACCCTGAGAAGCGGCGCCATTGGTCGCGAATTCTGGACGCTCTGGCGGACTGAATTTACAGCCATGGGCAGTATGTGGGGTGAACGCTGGGCAGTTATGCACGAATAATACTGGGGGTGGCAAATGATTGCGTACATAACACTGGGTACTAACGACATCGTTCGGGCCGGTGAATTCTACGATGCATTGCTCGCGCCGCTCGGCGCGAAGCGCGTGCTGGAGATGGACTCTTTCATCGCCTGGGGAAACAACCCCAAGTCGCCGAGCCTGTGTGTAACGACACCCTATGACGGTAACGCGGCGACGGTTGGCAATGGCGTGATGGTGGCGCTGCACGCCAAATCAAAAGAGCAAGTGGATGCGTGTTACGCCAAAGCGCTGAGTTTAGGCGCAACCGATGAGGGCGCACCGGGTATGCGGCTGGACGCTTACTACATCGCCTATGTTCGCGACCTTGACGGCAACAAACTTAATTTTTTCAACGTCAGCGGAAAGTGAGGCTTATTGTGTTTCGCAACCGAACCACGGTTGCGTACGTACCGTCTACAGGGCGCTATCGCCGGTTTCGCCGGTTCTGATTCTCCATACTTCGTCGAGTGTAGTGACGAATATCTTGCCGTCACCGACTTTGCCGGTCTTGGCACTGTTGATGATGGCTTCGATGAACTGCTTCCACCCGTTCGTCAGCAACAGCTACTTCGATCTTGGCTTTCGGCAGGAAATCCACAACGTACTCAGCGCCGCGGTAGAGTTCCGTGTGACCTCGTTGTCGGCCAAAGCCCTTAACCTCGCTGACTGTCATTCCTTGCACACCAGCTTCGCCAAGGGCGTTACGAACATCGTCCAGACGAAAGGGTTTTACTATAGCGGTCACGAGCTTCATGCGATGGTTCCTTGTTAACGTGGATGGCCTATTCTATACGAAGCAGGGGGCCGCTGTGTTGGCGTTCCGCCGCGGGTCTGCTTGCCTGCTTTCACCGGCCCGGTTATCGTTGCGGCATTCCATGCTCAGGATCTGCATGCCAGTGAACGCACGAAATTACACCGATATGCTGCGCGAACCGGAAGGGCTCAGGTACAACGGCCTGGCATTGCTCTACGCGGTGCTGGGTTGGTTATTGGGGCTGGCCGGTATTTTGCAGGACTCGCTATTGATTAACGCGCTGGCGACATTGTTGCTGGCGCACGCGATGATCATTGCCGCCTATCTGGTTCATGAGTGTGCGCACAATCTGGTGTTCCGTCGTATTCGCCATAACGCTGCACTGGGCAAGGCGTTGACCTGGTTGTGCGGTGCGGCATACGGTACTTACGAGGACATTCGTTACAAGCATTTTCGCCACCACGTCGACAATGACGACGTGGTGTGGTTTGACTACGAGCGATTTTTTCGCGAACACCCTGTGACATTGCGAGTAACGCGTGTACTTGAGTGGTTCTATGTGCCTGCGCATGACCTGATCATGCACGGCATTATGGTCTTCACCTCATTTATCATTCCCGAGCGTCGCGCACAGCGAAAGTACAACGTCGTTGTCATTGCGATCAGGGCAGGTTTGTTCCTGACGTTGCTCATCCTGGCGCCAAAGGCCGCTGGTTTGTACGTCATTGCTTACCTGCTCATGATGACTGTACTGCGATTCATGGATAGCTTGCAGCACGACTACCCTTACAGCCTTACATTGTTTACAAAAGGCCGGCCGCCGCGTAAGGGCAACGTCGAATGGGAGCAGGAGCATACCTACAGCAATCCGCATTCACTGCGGTTCAAACGCCTCAACTGGCTAACGCTGAACTTTGGTTTTCACAATGCACACCATGCGGATATGAACCTGCCGTGGTATCGCCTGCCGGCCAAACATCAAGAGATGTTCGGGGATTCTGTCACCGCCGTTATCCCGCTCTCCGCACAACTTAGTGTGTTTCACCGTCAACGCGTCCGACGCATCATGGACAATCACGAAGAGAATTCGCCTAGCGGCCGCGAGTGGTTGCAGGCAGCGCAACGTGCTGAAGTGTACGGTGGCAATGCCGCCTCGTTTCTCACGTCTTTTTAGGCGCTCGATGTCTAACTGCTATCCGAGTTCTGTAAGTTGACACGTAATCTTTTCGAATCGGACGATTGGCACGCGGCAATCGGACAATTGATCGCGGCGGATTCCGACGTGTCGATGGCTGCCTCACTGACCGACGCGGTCAGCGTGATTGTCAATCATGAGGGTACGTGCCTGCTGGCTTTCCACAACGATGCGCGACCAGAGGTTTTGCATCATTCCCTGGAGCCGGCTGGCGAAAAACACTATCTGAAGCGCTATCTGGATGGGCCTTACCTGCTCGATCCTTTGTACCAGCTGGCAATTCGCGAGGCCAAGCCCGAATTGTGCCGCTTCCGCGATGAGTTGCCAGATCGGTTTCGCGCCAGCGCGTACTACCGGCAGTATTGTGAACGAACACATCTGCTGGATGAAATGGACTTCTTACTGGAGATCAGCCCGCGCACGACGCTGGTTCTCGTTATAGGTCGCCGCGACCGGATGTTCACGCAGGCCGAGCTAAGACGCCTGGAGCTGATTGCGCCAACCGTGCAAGCCGCTATGAAGAGCATTTGGACATTGCGGTCGAACACGAAAAATCAGGACGGCGACAGTCTCTTTCATCGCCGGCTTACTCGCTGTTTCGATCAGTTCGGTGTGGGTGTACTAACGGATCGCGAACGCCAGATCAGCCAGTTTCTGTTGCGCGGTCATTCGTCCAAATCGATCGCACGTGAGTTGGATATCGCACCTGGCACTGTGATGGTTCATAAGCGCAACCTCTTTGCCAAGCTGGGCATCAGTTCCCAGTACGAGTTGTTCGCGCAACTGATTGATAAACTCAGTGCCGGAGATGGTGAAAGCTGAGACTGTAGTCACAGAAAGGCGACGCTACCTCCTAAATGGTATTCAGCTAAGGCCATTACAGCCGCACCATCGTTCGTCTTGCTGCAACCGCGGCCAGCTGTCGACCAACGACCTACAGGTGCTTTAGATGTTTGATTTCGATTTTGGCCTCGGCGAAGACATTGATCTGCTTCGCGATTCCGTGCGAAGTTTCGCGGCCGACCACATTGCACCACGTGCGGAAGCGATTGATGCCGAGAATCAGTTTCCCCGGGATTTGTGGCCTCAACTTGGCGAGCTGGGCTTGTTGGGCATCACGGTTAACGAAGCATACGGTGGCAGTGGGCTTGGCTATCTTGCGCACGTCGTTGCGATGGAGGAGATCAGCCGAGCGTCGGCATCGGTTGGTTTGTCCTACGGAGCGCACTCCAACCTGTGCGTGAATCAGCTTCACCGCTGGGGGACAGAAGAACAGAAACAGGAACTCCTGCCCAAATTGATTTCCGGTGAGTACGTTGGCGCACTCGCGATGAGTGAAGCGGGTGCAGGCTCTGACGTGATGGGAATGCGGACCCATGCTGTTCGAGATGGCGATACGTTCGTCTTGAACGGCAACAAAATGTGGATCACCAATGCACCGGAAGCGGACGTCATAATTGTTTATGCGCGTAGCGACAATGGTGATAATTCACCGAAACTGAGCGCCTTCCTGATTGAGAAGGGAACGCCTGGCTTTTCCACGGCGCAAAAACTCGACAAGCTGGGTATGCGTGGCAGCGATACCTCAGAGATTGTTTTGCAGGATTGCCGGGTTCCCGCAACGAGGATGCTTGGTGAAGCCGGGCGAGGCGCGGCTATTCTGATGTCAGGACTGGACTACGAACGTCTGGTTCTCGCGGCCGGGCCTCTTGGCATCATGCGCGCCTGTTTCGACCTTGTTATGCCCTATATTCACGACCGCAAACAATTCGGTGAGCCGGTTGGCACGTTTCAGCTAATGCAGGGAAAAATTGCCGACATGTACACGGCCATGAACGCGAGCCGTGCCTATGTTTACGCTGTAGCCAAAGCGTGCGACCGCGGCCAAACAACGCGCTTTGATGCGGCGGCCTGTACTCTGACCGCAGCGGAGAAAGCAACCTGGATGGCCGGTGAGACCATTCAGACACTCGGCGGAAACGGCTACATCAACGAATACCCGGCCGGGCGGCTGTGGCGCGACGCCAAACTGTACGAGATCGGTGCCGGCACCAGTGAAATTCGCCGGATGCTGATTGGCCGTGAGCTGTACGATGCCTTTTCCTGATGAGTGATTGACTGACTGCAATGCCAAAAATTATAAGCAAGATTAAGCCGGACTCAGACGCGTTTAAACAAAACGATGACGCTAATCGCGCGCTCGCCCTGACGCTGCGGGATGACCTCGCAAGAATTGCCGAAGGTGGCAGTGAGCGTGCCCGTGAGAAACACCTTGCTCGAGGCAAGTTGTTGCCACGGGATCGCATTCGCACCCTGGTCGATCGTGGTTCGCCTTTCCTGGAAGTCGCGCAACTGGCCGCGTACGGGATGTATGACAACGAAGTCCCGGCCGCCGGGATCATTGCCGGCATCGGCCAGGTCAACGACATCGACTGCATGATTGTCGCCAACGATGCAACGGTGAAAGGCGGGACGTACTACCCGCTAACGGTGCGTAAGCATCTGCGGGCGCAGGAAATCGCCGAGCAGAACGGACTGCCATGCGTGTACCTGGTGGACTCGGGCGGCGCGTTTCTGCCGAAACAGGATGAGGTGTTTCCGGATCGGGATCACTTCGGTCGTATTTTCTACAATCAGGCACGCATGTCTGCGATGGGGATACCGCAGATCGCGGCCGTGCTCGGGTCTTGCACCGCCGGTGGCGCTTACGTGCCGGCGATGTGTGATGAGGCAGTCATTGTCAGAAATCAGGGCACGATATTCCTGGGTGGACCACCGTTGGTGAAGGCCGCTACCGGAGAGGTGGTTGATGCTGAAACACTCGGTGGTGGCGATGTTCACTCACGCATCTCGGGCGTCACCGATTACCTGGCCAAAGACGATGGTGATGCGCTGGAGATCGTCCGGGAAATTGTCAGTAACCTCAATCGGCAGAAAAATACCGCAGTGAGCACGCGGGAAGCACGGGAACCGGAATACCCGGCCGAAGAGTTGTACGGCGTCGTCTCGCGGGATTTCCGCTATGCCTACGACGTGCGGGAAGTCATCGCTCGCGTCGTCGACGGCTCTGATTTCCAGGAGTTTAAAGCGCTGTACGGGCCGACCCTGGTTTGTGGTTTCGCGCACCTGTACGGCTATCCGGTTGGTATTGTTGCAAACAACGGCATCCTCTTTTCGGAGTCGGCGCAAAAGGGCGCGCATTTTATTCAGTTGTGCAATCGGCGCGGAATTCCGCTGATATTCTTGCAGAACATCACCGGCTTCATGGTCGGCCGCAAGTCTGAACACGGCGGAATTGCGAAAGACGGAGCGAAGATGGTCAATGCCGTGGCGACAGCGTCAGTGCCGAAGTTGACCGTCATTATTGGCGGTTCGTTCGGTGCGGGCAATTACGCCATGTGCGGTCGCGCCTACGGTCCACGAATGATGTGGATGTGGCCGAACGCCAGAATCTCGGTCATGGGCGGTGAGCAGGCATCAGTGGTGTTGTCGACCGTGCGTCGAGACGGTCTGGTTGCACGTAACGAGGAATGGCCTGCGGAAGAACAGCAGGCGTTTGAACAGCAGATACGCGATCAGTATGAAACCCAGGGTCATCCTTATTACGCCAGTGCTCGATTGTGGGATGACGGTGTAATCGACCCGGTAGATACTCGTGGCATTTTGGGCCAAGCGGTGGCCGCGGCGATGAACCGGCCGCGCGATCACGAATTGCCTTACGGGATTTTCCGCATGTAGTTGTGCGGGTTTTCGCCTGCCACAGCGGCAGACGCGGATCAGGTATCATGCTTGTTCCGTGGTCGGTGGTGTTGCTGCAGTGACGAATCTCAATGGCAAGACTCTGTTCATCAGTGGTGCGAGTCGTGGAATCGGTCTCGCCATCGCACTGCGCGCGGCTCAGGATGGTGCAAACATCATAGTCGCGGCCAAAACAGCGGAGCCTCATCCGCGCTTACCGGGCACGATCTACACTGCCTGTGACGAAATCATCGCCGCAGGCGGCAATGCACTGCCCGTAGTCTGCGATATTCGCGACGAGCTGCAGGTTCAGGCGGCAGTCGACGCAGGCGTTGAGCAGTTTGGCGGAATCGATATCTGCGTCAATAATGCCAGTGCCATCGCGCTGACCGATACGTTGCATACTTCGATGCGGCGATTCGATTTGCTGCATCAGGTCAATACCCGCGGCACGTACCTCGTGTCCATGACCTGTTTGCCGCATCTGTTAAAAGCCGCCAACCCACACATCCTCAATTTGTCACCGCCATTGAACATGGACGAGAAATGGTTTGCACCGCACGTTGCGTACTCGATTGCGAAATTCGGCATGAGCCTGTGCGTGCTGGGTATGGCAGGGGAGTTCCGCTCACAGGGTGTCGCTGTTAACGCGCTGTGGCCAAGAACTGCAATAGCAACTGCTGCTGTGCAAAACATGCTCGGCGGAGATAAGGTTGTACGCCGTTCACGGCTGCCGGCCATCATGGGTGACGCGGCATACCTCGTGCTTACCAAACCCAGTCTTGACTGCACTGGCAATTTTTTCATCGACGATGAAGTCCTGGAGAGTGGAGGCATCACCGATCTCAGTCGCTATGCGGTTGATCCTGCGGAGCCGTTGTTCCCGGATTTTTTTGTCGAGCCAATGTCCTGAGCGAGTGGTCAAATGAGTAAACGGCAAGAGCAATTTTCTGGCACTCGCGATGTACGCGAAGAGCACCGCATGGATGAGGAACGCCTGTCAGCTTACTTGTCGGAGAATATGGCTGGTTTTCGCGGCCCGCTCAGTGTTCGCCAGTTCAAAGGCGGGCAATCGAATCCGACGTATTTGATCGATGCGACCTCGGGTCAGTACGTATTGCGGCGCAAGCCGCCGGGTAAGCTGCTGAAATCAGCGCACGCCGTAGAACGGGAATACCGGATAATTTCTGCGCTGCACGAGATCGGATTCCCCGTACCAAAGCCCTGGGTTCTGTGCGAGGACGCATCGGTAGTCGGCACGCCATTCTTCGTAATGGACTTTGTGGCTGGACGAATTTTGTGGGAACTCGACTTACCAGGGATGCCGCGCGATGAGCGCACCGCGCTGTACGACGACATGAACCGGACCCTCGCTCGCCTGCACACTGTCGACTACCGTTCGTTGGGCCTGGAGGATTTTGGAAAGCCGGGTAATTATTTTTCGCGGCAGATCTCTCGCTGGTCGAAGCAGTACGTCGCTTCGGAAACCCAAAAGATTGCGCCGATGGACAAAATGATGGCGTGGCTGCCGGACCACATTCCCGTTGATGACGCGAGCAGCATCGTGCACGGTGATTTCCGCCTCGATAACCTGATTTTGCATCCCACGGAGCCGCGAGTGATCGCGGTGCTGGATTGGGAGTTGTCCACGATCGGCCACCCATTGGGTGACTTCACGTACCACCTGATGGCCTGGCAAATGCCGGAGATCGGGTTTGGTTCAGCAGGCTTGTGCAACAGCGATCTGGCTGCCCTCGGAATACCAACTGAGGACGATTACGTGCAGCGTTATTGCGAACGAACCGGCCGACAGGAGGGCATTGTCGATCGGGAGTTCTACGCGGCTTACAACCTGTTTCGACTGGCCGCCATATTGCAAGGTATTGCGGGTCGTGTTCGCGATGGAACCGCATCGAGTGATCACGCTGCCGCAGCCGCGCGCGCGGTTCTCCCGCTGGCAGAGCTGGGTTGGGAGTACGCCCGCAAAAGCAGTTGATTCAGACCACATATGGACCTAATTCGCCGTAGTTCGACGTCCGCGGCGCCATCGAACGCAAACACCAACAGTCTTGTTGTTGGCAGGTCGCGCGATTTGTGACCGGGTGTTATCTTGCCCCGCTGAGCGCTGACCAAAAACAACCGTGTACCGGTATACGGGTTAACTGGGGCAGCGAATTGAGTTGCCACCATGTTGGTCCAGAAACATGAGTTTTGATTTTGACGCGCTGCTGGCCGCTAGTAGCACCGATGAACCGTGCCGTTACCGTGAGACCGACGCGATCTTGTATTCGTTGGGTGTCGGTTTCGGTCAGGACAATGCCGACTACCGCGAGCAGGACTACGTGTACGAGGGGCGTGCACAGCGCACAGTGCCTTCAATGGCAGGTAATCTTCTGGCCAGAGACTTCATTGACCGGCACGGCTGGGACGGTCGCCACCTGTTTGTTGTCGAACAAAAACTGGAGCTCTACCGGCCGCTGCCGGCACGTGCTGAATTGCAGGCAGACCGGCGCGTGGTGGCGGCAATTGACCACGGCGCGGAACTGGGCATCAGCATCATGACGGAGTCTGAAGTTCGTATGAGTAAAGATGGCACCGTGTTGTTCACGGTGAGCGATACGCTCGTATCCAATGCAGTGAACGCGCCGAACAGCATTGGGCCATTGCCGCATTCTGTGCCTGAAAGGGATGCCGATTTGACCTGCGAACTGCACTGCAGTCGAAACCTGCCGTTGATCTTTCGTTTGGGAGGTGATCGCAGTGCTGTATACGCCGACAACACCGCCGCCCGAGCGCTCGGTTTTACAGCCAGTCCTGTGCAGGAGCAGTGTGTTGCAGGTCTGGCCTGCAGGGCGATTCTTTCCACCATCTGCGAATTCGACTTCACATTGGTGAGTGGCTTTGATTTGCGTTTTACGGCACCTGTTTATCCGGGCGACAAAATCACAACCGAAATGTGGCAGGAGCGAAATATTGTGTCATTTCGTTGCACGGTCAAAGACCGCGACGTCGTCGTAGTCGACAATGGAAAGTGCACGCTCGCAGTCTGAGATTTCGTCGTTGTTCTCGAGTCGCTGGCTCACTACATTGAACTGCAGTTGCATGGTATTGCGAACGCGCAAAGTGCCCAGCGCTGCCGTGAACCGCTTCAAGCCAAGCTGTTCGTGATTTAACGGCACGTCGCCAGATGCGACGATACGGTGGTCTTGCAGCTGCAGAGTCAACGGTACGGTTATCGGTACCTGCCTGGCTTTCAGGTGTACGGTAGCAGCCATCTGCATTTGCGGGAACGTGCCGGTCAATGACCCGGAGGTCAGGTGAATTCGTGGATGCTGGTCTGCATCCAGTAACGCGGAACCGAGCATATTTTTGCGAGTCGCTGCGATATCTTGTGGCGATACGGAGCCTGGCGAACTCACTGCCGGCGGCGTTGCGCTCGTCAAGTTCGTCGAGAACAAATTCGCTCACGTCCAGCTCGGCTACAAGTTGTGAATCATAGATGGGCGTTTCCATGCGCAAACAGCCGCGAATTTTCCTGTGGGTAACAACGTGGTTGTGACCCAGTTTCGATAACAGGCCGCCGCGATACACGAGAACGCGAACCCAGCTACTGGCGCTGTCGATGCCGTACAACACCGGAGAGATGGCAGCTGCGGCTGGCGAAGCGATGAGCAGGCAAGCGCAAAAGTAGGCTGTTCGGACGACGCTGCGAGCCATCACAGTGGTGCCCGTAGGAGCAGGCAGTCTGCAGTTCATGCGTGCTGCCATGACCTGTGAAGGCCAGCGCTGCTAAACTGCACGAGCGTTATCCATGGAGCCATAAGATGTCGAAGGTAGTAGAGCTAGAGAGCGATCAGGGGGTAGCGATCGTAACACTGTCGCGACCGGACAAGCTCAATGCGTTAAACATAGAAACGTTTCAGGCCCTCATTGACACCGGTAAAGCATTGGCCGCCGATCGATCTGTGCGCGCCGTGGTGCTGTGCGGCGCTGGTGAAAATTTTTGCGCAGGAATCGACACTTCCGTATTCATGGACGGTATGGTCAACGAGGCAGCGGGTTCGCGGATGGCACCTATGAACGATTCGCCCGCCAACTTTTTCCAGCGCGCGGCCACGATCTGGCGCGAACTACCCGTTCCGGTTATCGCTGCACTGCAAGGTGTTGTGTACGGTGGCGGCCTGCAGGTCGCGCTGGGCGCGGACTACCGGATCGCCGCGCCGTCCACCCGCTGTTCGGTTATGGAAGTACGTCGGGGCATCATTCCCGATATGGGCATAAGTGCAACCGCACGTGCAACGGTCCGCCTCGACCACTTGCGTGAACTGGTCTACACCGGTCGAATTGTGGAAGCCGAGGAAGCACTGGCTATCGGCTTGCTGAGCCGTCTGGACGACGATCCGTTGCAAGCGGCAAAAGCGCTGGCCGCAACAATTGCGCAAAATTCTCCCGATGCTGTACGCGCCGGAAAAGCGTTGTTGAACCGAGTGTTTGATGAAGCCCCGGAACGAGCATTACGGCGGGAAGCACTGGTGCAGGCGAAACTCATCGGTCAGGCGAACCAGGTTGAAGCCGTTAGATCAAATATGGAGAAGCGGGAACCGGCGTTCGGCCCTGCGGTCGAATTTGAAGTGAATATCGATTGACCCGCCGCACACCGCCGGTGCGTAACTGAAACGGTCGATCAGGAGTCCGTAGTGACAGGTCTTATGCGTCGACGAATTGCCATTCTGACATTTGTTCCGGGCCTTTCCGTGCTACTGCTGGCCTGTGCCGTGCTGGCTGCAATGCCGGCGGGGGCTCAGGAATACCGTCATTTTCCTGGCCTGGTGCCGGACCTCCGCACTGCGCGCATTCAGGAACGGGTGGAGACGCTCTACAACCAACGCGATTACCAACTGGCGCTGCGCAACTACGAAGAGTATCTGGCTCCGCTCGGCGACAAGTATGCGCAATACATGGTGGGGTATATGCACCTGAGTGGTCAGGGCACAACGCCCGACCCGCTACGGGCCCTCGCCTGGTACCGTCTCGCCGCTGAACGCAATGAACGCCCCTATGTGGAGGCGCGTGATGCGTTGGCCGCCACGCTGGACGCCGAGCAACTCGCTGCGGCCGACAGGGAGTTCGTCCAATTGCGCCGCCACCTTGGCGACAGGCAATTGCTGGTGAGTTTAATTCGGCGCGACGTCAGTGCGCTGCGACGCTTTGATGCCGAACCAACACAGCCGCATTCCACCGCCGGATTCTTGGGCGGCGCGCAGATCGACTACCGGGCGCTGACTCTTGAACGCTTGCGGCAACGCTCAGAGTACCTGCAACGATTGCAACCCGAGAAGAATGCGGACGACAGCGAAGACGATATCCTCGCCGTCGTAGCCCGCTATTTGAATTAGTTAGTTCGACTCTGGCGCACGCGACGTTGCGTCATTGGGCCGCAGGCCGTTGCTAAGGATCTCGGGGAACGCGGCAATAATTTCCTCGGCGATCGTACTGCTGCCATGAAACCACTTCGGTATCCAGTTGATCGCGCCCATGATCGCGTTGCCGGTCATGCGCACGTCGCAACTGGCGATGCTGCCGTCCTCTATGCCGCGACTGATGATCTGTTCGAAAGCAAGACTGTGGCGTCGTGAGATCCCCAGAATTTCGTCCCGGTGTGCCGCATCCAGTGACGGGATCTCGCTCATGATTGCGACCGGCCCGAGTTCGCCGACCATGGTTTCAACGTGATAGCGCACGTACAGCCGGGCCTGTTCATAGCCATTCGTACCATCCTGTACGGCACGCGCCAGCGCATCGGCACCGAGGTCGGCGGCGCGTCGGTAGCACTGAAACACCAGTTCTTCTTTGTTGCGGACGTAGTAGTAGAGCGCCGCGTCCGTCAGTCCGAGGTGGTGGGCAACGTTCTTCAGAGAAGTGCCGCTATAGCCCTTCTCGTTGAAGCAGCGAGCCGCTGCTTTGAGGATTCGGTCCAGTTGCGCTTCGTAGCGCGTTTCTTCTGCCGGTTGCGACATGCTGTATTTCCTGTTGCTGCAGGCGGGGCGTCCCGCCGCATGCTCCGGAGTGGTTGGCGACTGAGACTTGAGTTCTGCCGTTAGCTGCATTATTTTAATCACCATTAGAATTTATGCAATGCCAGAACTGACTGAATTTAAATAACAATTATCAACACTGCAGGTGGTTCTGCTGCCAAAAAGAGGTTCTCTCCCCATGAGTACTGCTGCCACCGATTTGCCACAGGCTTCCGGCAAGCTTGCCAGGGCACCACTCCGGTTTGTCACGGCTGCCTCGCTGTTTGACGGCCACGATGCGGCGATCAACATCATGCGCCGTTTGATTCAGGCGAAAGGCGCGGAGGTCATCCACCTCGGCCACAATCGCAGCGTTGACGACATTGTACGCGCTGCTATTCAGGAAGATGCTGACGGTATTGCGATAAGTTCGTACCAGGGCGGGCACAACGAATTTTTTCGTTACATGATTGACCGGCTGCGAGACCTCGGCGCGTCGCATATCAGGGTTTTTGGTGGTGGAGGTGGAACCATCACGCCAGAAGAGATTGACGAGCTGATGAAGTACGGTGTCGATCGCATCTATCACCCTCATGACGGCATGTCGATGGGGCTTGGCGACATGATTGACGACCTCATACAACGTACAGTCGATGGCCGTCGGGAGACAAGCCCGCCTGCCAGTATCAATCCGGACCAAATGAGCGACATTGCTTGCATGATGTCGGCCATCGAAGAAGACGTGTATGACGACTCGGGTATGGCGGCTCTGCGTCGCGAGTGGCAAATGCGTACGGGTCAGGTGCCCGTTATCGGCATTACAGGAACCGGTGGCGCAGGCAAGAGCAGTGTAACGGACGAGATTCTGAATCGATTTCTCGCGTCGTTTCCGGCTATGCGAATAGCGGTACTGGCGGTTGATCCGACTCGCCGCCGTACCGGTGGTGCTTTGCTTGGCGACCGCATTCGTATGAATTCCTTGCGCTCGGATCGCGTGTACATGCGTTCGATCGCTACCCGCCGGCAACACCTGGCGACCAGCAAGATGCTGGCTGATCACATCCTGTTTCTGAAATCACTGGGCTACGACCTCATTTTGGTTGAGACCGCGGGTATTGGTCAGAGCGACAGCGAGATAGTCGATCATGTCGATTTTTCGGTCTACGTGATGACCAGCGACTACGGCGCCGCGAGCCAGCTGGAAAAAATCGACATGCTGGATTTTGCCGATCTGATTGTGCTGAACAAATACGACAAGCGCGGTGCGGAAGATGCATTGCGTGATATCCGCAAACAATGGAAACGCAACCACGTGCGTTTTCAGGTTAGTGATGAAGAAGTACCGGTCTACCCCACCATTGCGAGTCAGTTCAGTGACCCGGGTGTCAGCTGGATGTTTGTCGAACTGTGCAGGCGACTCAGTAGCAAGCTGTCATTGGATGCTGACAAGTGGTCACCGGACGTTGACGTCGCCCTGAAAGAACCCCGCGCGATGGCGGTTATTCCTGGCGCCCGCATTCGCTATCTCGCCGAGATTGCCGAGCAGGGCAGGTCAATCAATTCATCGATAGAGACGCAGGCTGCGGCGGCAAGTGAACTGCAGCATTTGTACGAAGCGTTGAAGTTATTAAATGACGAATTGTTGCCGGAGCCGTTGGCCGCGTACCCGACCGATGCGCTGACTACCGGCGGGGACCGCTCGCTGCTGACACTACGGCAACGCTACCAGGCGCTGCTCAATGACCTGTCATCGGAAGCCCTCACATTGCTGCGCGAGTGGCCGGCGCGTCGCGATGCTGTGCGTGCCGATGAGTACAGCTACGAAGTACGTGGTCGGGAAATTCGTGGCCAGAATTACAGTGAAAGTCTTAGTCACCAAAAGATTCCGAAGATTGCGCCGCCAGATTACCGGGATTGGGGTGAGACGCTGTCATTCCTGATGCGGGAGAACCTGCCGGGTGCCTATCCCTATACCGGTGGCGTCTATCCCTATCGCCGCCTCGGTGAAGACCCGACACGTATGTTTGCCGGTGAAGGCACGCCGGAGCGTACCAATCGCCGTTTTCACTATTTGTCTCAGGGGCAGGAGGCGGCGCGTCTTTCCACGGCCTTCGATTCGGTCACCCTGTATGGCGAAGACCCGCACGAACGTCCTGATATTTTCGGCAAGGTTGGCAACTCCGGCGTTTCGATAGCCACAGTCGACGACATGAAAAAGCTGTACTCCGGTTTCAACCTGTGTGCGCCGACAACGTCGGTTTCGATGACCATCAACGGACCTGCTCCGATGATCCTCGCGTTTTTTATGAATACCGCGATTGACCAGCAGGTCGAAATCTATCTGAAGGAGAATGGCGAATGGGCAGCGGCGGAAGAAAAAATCAATCGCTGGTTCGAAGGTCGTCAGCGGCCTGAGTACGTTGGCGAGCTGCCGGCCGGGAATGACGGTCTTGGTCTGCCATTGCTCGGTATTTCCGGTGACCAGCTGGTTGCACCTGAGGTCTATGCGAGAATTCGCGAACGCACAATGAGTCAGGTTCGTGGCACGGTCCAGGCGGACATACTGAAGGAAGATCAAGCGCAGAATACCTGTATTTTCTCGACAGAATTCGCGATGAAAATGATGGGCGATGTGCAGCAGTATTTTATCGATCACAATGTTCGCAATTACTACAGTGTCTCAATCAGTGGTTATCACATTGCCGAGGCCGGCGCGAACCCGGTCAGCCAGCTCGCGTTTACCTTGTCGAACGGCTTCACCATCGTTGAGTACTATCTCGCTCGTGGTATGCAGATCGACGAGTTTGCGCCGAACCTGAGTTTCTTTTTCTCGAACGGTATGGACCCCGAGTACACCGTCATAGGTCGAGTCGCGCGCCGAATCTGGGCTCGAGCCATGCGCGAACGCTATGGCGCAAGTGCGCGCTCACAGATGCTCAAGTACCACGTGCAGACGTCGGGCCGTAGCCTGCATGCACAGGAAATCAGCTTTAACGATATACGGACCACCTTGCAGGCTCTCTATGCCTTGTTCGACAACTGCAACAGCCTGCATACCAACGCGTTCGACGAAGCCATCACAACGCCTACCGAGCACTCGGTTCGCCGCGCTGTGGCAATTCAGTTGATTATATCGCGCGAGTTGGGCCTCAATTTTTGCGAAAACCCATGGCAGGGTTCGTTCATCATTGATGAACTGACCGAGCTGGTGGAGGAAGCGGTTTACAAGGAGTTCGAGCGAATTTCAGAACGGGGTGGTGTGCTTGGCGCCATGGATACGATGTATCAGCGTGGCAAAATTCAGGATGAAAGCCTCTACTACGAAAGCAAGAAGCACGACGGCAGCTACCCCTTGATCGGCGTCAATACCTTCCTGCCAAAGAAGGGGCACGAAGACGAAGTCCACAAGCAGGAACTCATTCGGTCTTCGGATGACGAGAAGCGTGATCAGATCGCCCACGTTCGTGCCTTTCAGGAAACCCACCGTGACGCGAGCGAAGCGGCGCTGCTGCAGTTGCAGAGTGTGGCTCGCGCGCGCGGCAACGTGTTTGAGGAGTTGATGCAGACGGTCAAATCCAATTCTCTGGGCCAGATTTCTGCGGCCCTCTACGAAGTGGGCGGCGAGTACCGCCGCAATATGTAACACTTCGTTTCCGGCACCAGGCGGCAGTGGCCGACTGGTCGAAATTACGGGAGAGAGTGTCTGGTGGTCAGGGCTAAATTTAAATCGCTGTACCTTTTGCCAGCGATTGGCGTTTCCGTTTTGTTGTTTCTCGTGTCCTTAATCATGGCTTTGCGTGGCGAGGCGGACAGGTTCGCATGGGCGGGTGCCGCCATAGCGTCCCTGCCGTTGCCGCTGGTCCACGCACATTTACTGCTTGCCAAACCCGCCCGCGCGGCGGAGAACGCACCGTTAGCCTGGTTCATTTCGTGTTGTGGGGCATTTCTCGCAGCATGGGAGTGGTTGTTTGAAGGCGTCGTCGGTTGGTTGCCGTTGGTGGTCGCCGTGGGCGCGCTGATATTGCTGCTGCTCTATGTCTTCTGGTACTCGCGGTATGGCCGCATCGCCAGTGGCAAGCTGGACGTCGGCAGCAGCCTGCCTGCTTTTACGGCGATGGATATCGATGGCAAACCGGTGAGTAGCACCGATTTACACGGCAAGCCTGCGGTACTCGTGTTCTTCCGCGGCAACTGGTGTTCTTTCTGCGTTGCGCAGGTCGCGGAACTGAGCGGCTTTCAATCCGAGTTCGAGCAACTGGGTGCAAACGTTGTGCTGATCAGTCCGCAAGCGGACAGTCACAGCCGGGCGCTGGCCGAAAGCAATCCGGCACCGTTTCAGTATTGGGTGGATAAGGACAATCGCATCGCTCGAGAGCTGGATATCGCGGTACGGGATGGCGTTCCCGTTGGCTACGCGCGAGGCTATGATGCAGATACGGTCATGCCGACGGTGGTGGTGGCGAATTCGCGCGGTACTATCATCTACTCGGATCAGACTGACAATTACCGACTTCGCCCGGAACCGGATATTTTCCTGGCGATATTGCGCAGAACCGGAGCGATCGCACAATGAACGAACAGACGCCGAAGAGTTTTCTCGATAACCCCACGCTGTACGAAGGAACGTACCTGCAGTTTCTCGGTTTTCGCCTGCTTAGCTGGAAGGACGGTTTCGTTCGTCTGGAAATGCCGGTGCGTGATGATCACCGCAATTCCGTTAAATACTTGCACGGTGGCGTGATTGCCTCGCTGCTGGATATTGCAGGGGCTGTTTGCGGCAGTTTCGGCGGCTCCGGTGAATACGTTTCCGTAACGGTCAATCTCAACTGCAATTTCATGGCTCCGCACCGTGGTCGGACGGTGATTGCGGAAGGCGAGCTCATTCGGCGGACCAACACCCTGTTTTTTGCCCAGGCCAAGTTATTTGATCCCGACAACCGGACACTTTGCGCAACCGCAACGGGCACGTACAAGCCTCAACAGCGTGAACACGCGGCGCACGCAGGATGAACACGACTGACCGGTTCCGGCTCGACGGCAAGACTGCGCTGATCACCGGTGCAGGTAGCGGTCTTGGCCGACAGTTCGCCATGACGTTGGCATCGGCCGGCGCGAAAGTTGTACTGGCCGCACGACGCGCGGAGAAACTCGAGGAAACGCGCAGCCTGGTGGCTAAGACTGGCGGCGAAGCACTGTGCGTATCGCTGGATGTGACGGATGGCGAGTCGGTGCGGCAATGCTTTGCTGAGCTCGATGGCGCCGGGCAGGTTGTCGATATTCTCGTCAACAACGCGGGCATCAGTCGTACGGGTTTTCTCGCCGAACTAAGCGAGGCCGACTGGGATGCGGTGGTTGATACGAACCTCAAGGGCGTGTTTCTGGTGGCTCAAGCAACCGTTCGCCGGATGCTGGAACGCGGCCACGGCGGCAGCATTATTAATATCGCGTCGATTCTGGGCTTTCGCGTCAGCAAGACGCTGGGGTCTTATGTCGCGGCGAAGAGCGGCGTCGTGAACCTGACCAAGACCATGGCGCTTGAGTGGGCGCGGTACGGAATACGGGTTAACTCCATCGCGCCAGGCTATTTCGAAACCGAGATCAATACCGGTTTTCTGAGTTCACCGTCGGGGCAGGCGATGTTGGAGCAGGTGCCGTTGCGCCGCAGCGGAGCTTTGTCTGAACTCGACGGTCCATTGCTGTTACTGGCTTCCGACGCAGGCAGCTACATGAGCGGCAGCACGATCACCGTGGATGGCGGGCACCTCTGCAGTTCACTCTGAGCGCTTCACCGGCATAACGGCCGGCCATCCGGTCCCCTGATCCTGATCGATACCCGGGGCCTGCGGTCTGCGGCCCGGTATTCCTTTGGCCCCCCCTGCGCGCGGCTTGTTCATCGCCGGAAGCGTCGGTATACTCACTTGCTTGTTGTCAGCAAGTATTTACAAATTTGAGCAAGTTACTGATACGTAAGAACTTTGAGCGCAGCGGCAATGGCTGAATTGACGGCCAATGCGGCCGGCGGTAACCGTACACAAGCGGAGCGCAGCGCCCAGTCGGACAGCGCCATGCTGGAAGCGGCCATCGACCTGATTCTGGAGCGCGGCACTGAAAAGACCACGCTCGCGGCAATCGGTGAAAAGGCCGGCTACAGTCGCGGCCTCGCAACCTACCGATTCGGCTCGAAGGCGGGCCTTTACGACGCCGTTTGCAAGTCAATATCGCGTCGCTGGCTGACCTACCTGCGCGAGGGTGCGGGCGATCTCTCCGGTGTCGACGCCATGTGCGCGGCGTTAGATGCATTCTTCCGTTTCCTGTCAGATTGGCCGCGCGAAGCCCGGGTTCTGCATATTCTTTATTGTGGTGCGGCAAGCCCCACGTCCGAATACCGCGAGACCTCGCGGTCAATACACCAACGTCAACAGAACGATGTTGCTGACTGGGTACGTGCGGGTATCGCCGATAACAGCATTCGCAAAGGGACTGATCCGCAGAGCGTAGCCGCGCAATACATAGCCTATATATCGGGGATGACTTACTTGTGGGTTATTGATCCGGACGCGGTTGATTTTTGCAAAGCAAATGAAGACATGAAGCTGCATTTGCGCCGCTCTCTTTCGGCGACGGGGACTTAGCTGTAGACGATAGTGTCTGCAACAACGTCAATTCCTGACCGCAATTGCGAGTGGCTGCTCGGTTGCTGCGCTCAGGCCTGAAAAAAAGCTGCCAGTGGCAATGGCAGTCAGCGGTATGACAACGAGATTCAAGCAAGCCAACAGAACTTCACTCTGAAACAGGATTACAGCCATGGCAGATGCCTATATTTTTGACCATGTACGCAGCCCACGCGGTCGCGGCCGACCGAACGGTGCATTGCACGAAGTGACGCCTGTCAATTTGATGACCCAGGTTCTGACTGCATTGCGCGAGCGCAATAGCCTGGACACGTCTTACCTCGATGACGTCGTGCTGGGTTGTGTTTCGCCGGTGGGTGAACAGGGGGCTTGCATTGCGCGAACGGCGGTACTCAATGCTGATTACTCGTTGACAGTGCCCGGCAAGCAACTCAATCGCTTTTGCGCTTCAGGACTGGAGGCCGTCAATTCCGCCGCAGCACAGGTCATGGCCGGCCAGTCGGATCTCACCATCGGTGGGGGTATTGAAAGTATGTCGCGAGTGCCGATGGGTGCCGATTCAGGCGCCATGCATGCGGATCCGGCGATTGCGTACAAGACGTATTTTGCACCGCAAGGTATCGGCGCGGACCTGATAGCCAGCAAATACGGCTTCTCCCGCAATGACGTGGACAGCTATGCCGTCGAGAGCCAGCGCAGGGCAGCTCATGCCTGGGAGCAGGGCTGGTTCAGCAACTCCATTGCCACGATTCATGACCAGCTGGGCTTGCCGCTGCTGGAGCGTGACGAGCACATGCGCCCGGGTACCACCGTCGACGACCTTGGCGCATTGAAAGCGGCTTTTGAAATACTGGGTCAGCAGGCCGGTTTCGATGATGTCGCACTGCAACGTTACCCGGAAGTCGAGTCGATCGAGCATGTCCACACCGGTGGCAACTCAAGCGGTATCGTCGACGGCGCTGCAGTTGTGCTGATCGGCAATGCCGGGACGGGCAAGGCACTGGGTTTAAAACCGCGTGCACGCATACGCGGCTTCTCGTCGATTGGTACCGACCCGACCATCATGCTGACGGGGCCGGCTCCGTCTGCCGAGAAAGTGCTTGCGCGCTGTGGCATGACCACCAGCGACATTGATCTGTTTGAGTTGAACGAGGCGTTCGCGTCGGTCGTGTTGCTGTTCATGCAGCGGCTCAACATCGATCACGACAAGATCAATGTCAATGGCGGTGCCATCGCGATGGGCCACCCGCTCGGTGCCACCGGCGCCATCATACTGGGGACCGTACTGGACGAACTTGAACGGCGTGACCTCAACACGGCGTTGGTCAATTTATGTGTTGGCGGCGGTATGGGTACAGCAACCATCATCGAGCGCGTTTAGGAGATCTGGCATGACCGAAATGACAACCATAAACTGGCAACTCGATGACGACGGTGTAGCGCTGCTGACAATAGATGTTGCAGGGCGCCCGATGAATGTAATGACGCCTGAATTTCTGCAGGACATTGCGAGCGCCGCCGAACGCATAGGCAGCAATCCGGATGTCAAAGGCGCCGTAATCACCTCGGGTAAGGATGCCTTCATGGTCGGGGCTGACCTTCACGACCTTGTGAATGCGTACTCGTCGCAAGCGGACGTGCACAAGCTTTACGGCTGGTGCAGCAATTTGCAGAAAGCGCTGAGAGCCATCGAAACCTGCGGCAAACCCGTAGCCGCAGCGATCAATGGTACGGCGCTGGGTGGCGGTCTCGAAGTGGCTCTTGCCTGCCATTACCGGGTGGTAGCCGACCAGCCACGCACGAAACTGGGTCTGCCGGAGGTGCAGGTAGGTTTGTTGCCTGGTGGCGGCGGTACTCAGCGATTGCCGCGGATGATCGGTATCGAGGCGGCGCTGCAACTGATTACACAAGGCAAACACCTGTCGCCGGGTGAAGCGCATGAGGCCGGTATCGTGAATGCGGTCGTTGCTCCCGGCGAGGAAGTAGCAGCGGCCCGTCAATGGGTATTGCAGGAAGGCGTCGCTGAGCAGCCGTGGGACAAGAAGGGCTTTAAAGTGCCGGGCGGCGCGGGTCTTATGCACCCCAAAGCTGTACAAACCCTTGTGGTCGGCAGCGCGCTGATGCAGAAAATGACCAAGCACAATTACCCGGCGCCGCTCGCGATTATGTCTGCTGTCTACGAGGGTACTGTGCTGCCTATCGACAAGGCGCTGGACGTCGAGACCAAGTATTTTGTATCACTGTTAATGAGCCCCGTTTCACGCAACATGATGCGAACGTTGTTTGTTAATAAAGGTGCAGCGGACAAGCTGGTACGCCGACCTGCCGAACCGCCGCGTCGCGAGGTAAGCAAACTGGGGGTCCTTGGAGCGGGCATGATGGGTGCCGGTATTGCCCATGTGTCAGCGAAGGCCGGTATCGAGGTTGTTCTGCTCGATACCTCGGACGAGAAAGCGGACAAGGGCAAGGATTACTCAAGAAGTTTGCTCAACAAGCAGCTTGAGCGTGGCCGCACGAACAGCGAGCAAGCGGAAGCGCTGTTGAATCGGATACAGACCGGGACCGACTTCTCGCTGTTGAATGGCTGCGAACTGGTTATCGAAGCGGTATTTGAGGACCGGGATATCAAGGCTGATGTAACCAGGCGCGCCGAAGCGGTTATGGCCGAAGATGCGATTTTTGCGTCGAATACATCAACCTTGCCTATCACCGGTCTGGCGGAAGCATCGGCACGAGCGAGCCAGTTCATTGGCATTCACTTTTTCTCACCGGTGGACAAGATGCCACTGGTCGAGGTTATCGTCGGCGACAAAACTTCCGACGTTGCCATAGCTCAGGCGCTGGATTACATCCAGCAGATTCGCAAAACGCCGATCGTCGTCAATGACAGTCGTGGCTTTTACACCAGCCGTGTGTTCAGCGTGTACACGCGCGAAGGAATCGCAATGTTGGCAGAAGGCGTTAGTCCGGCACTGATTGAGAACGTCGCTCGCAATGCCGGTATGCCGGTGGGCCCGTTGGCAGTAACTGACGAGGTCTCGCTGGAGCTCAGCTATCACGTTGGCGAGCAAAGCAAAAAGGATCTCGGCGACGCTTACGTCGCTTTGCCTGCCGACGAGGTTATACGCAAGTTTGCGATCGACCTTGATCGAAAAGGCAAACGCTTCGGGAAAGGATTCTACGAATACCCGAGTGAAGGCAAGAAATACTTGTGGCCAGGTCTTGCTGAACATTTTCCATTGGCAACAATACAGCCCAGTGCAGAGGAGGTTCGTAGCCGCCTGCTCTACGCACAGGCATTGGATACCGTGCGTTGTCTGGATGAAAAGGTGGTGACTCATCCTGCCGATGCAGACATTGGTTCGGTGTTTGGCTGGGGATTCCCGCCGTGGACCGGCGGTACGATTTCCTACATAGAAACGGTCGGCCTGAAGGCATTTGTCGCCCGAGCAGATCAACTCGCGGACGTGTATGGTGTGCGTTTTTCGGTGCCAGCGAGCCTAAGGTCCATGGCCGAAAAGGGCGAGCTGTACTACCCGGGTGACGACGAAAAGACAGGCCGAAATGCCGCTTGAGGAACAGAAAATGCTAAACCTTGAAACAGTGAAATACAGCCAGAATGGCCCCGTTGCGACCATCACGATGTCACGCCCGGAGGCAATGAACTCGTTCAATACCGCCTTGCGGCTTGATCTGCATAAGGCATTCGAACATGCGGCGGCGGACGAATCTGTGCGAGCAGTGGTGTTAACCGGTGAGGGCAGGTCTTTCAGTGCTGGCGCTGACCTGAAAGCGCACAACGATTCGGACAAGAACGTTGAAGAGCTCTTGCAGAGCGAATATCGGCCGGTGTTCGAATGCATTGCGTCAATGCCGCAGCCCGTCATAGCGGCCGTCGGTGGCTCCGCGGCCGGGATAGGAATGTCCTTTGCCTTGGCATGTGACCTCATGATTATTGCAGACAATGCTTTCCTGTTATCGCCATTCACAACCATTTCACTGGTTCCCGATGGCGGACTCAATTGGCTGCTGGTAAGTCAGCTGGGTTACCGGCGTGCATTTCAGTTGAGCGTTGAGTCGGAACGAATTAATGCTCAGCGATGCGTGGAGCTGGGTCTCGCAAACCGCACAGCGCCGGCTGACAGTCTGCTGGCGACTGCGGAAGAATGGGCGCACTCGTTGGCAGCCCGTGCTCCGCTCTCGCTGGCGGCTACAAAGAGAGCAATGCGTTTGGCGGCCGCGTCGGATTGGGCCAGTACCTTCGACGTCGAAGCGCCGGCGCAGCGTGACTTGCGTGCCAGTGAGGACTGCGAAGAAGGAATTTCCGCGTTTCTCGAAAAGCGCCAGGCTGCGTTCAAAGGCAAGTAATTCTGTGGCGGCCAGTTTTTCTGCTGAGGTCTAGATTATGATTCGACGAATATTTGACGACGAACACGAAATGTTTCGGGACTCCGTACGCAGCTTCATGCAGAAGGAGATAGGCCCGCATTCGGATCGTTGGCAAGAGCAGGGTATCGTCGATCGTGAGGCATTTCAAAAGGCAGGCGAGCAAGGACTGCTGCTGATGTGGGCCGATGAGCAATACGGTGGTGCTGGAGTTGCGGACTTTCGCTACGAGCAAATTCTGATTGAAGAGAATGCACACTTTGGTGATGCCGGTTTCTTCATGACCTTACACAGCCGACTGGTCGGGCCGTACATAGGTGAACTGGCGACGGATGAACAGAAACAACGTTGGCTTCCAAAGTGTGTCTCGGGTGAACATGTACTGGCTGTTGCAATCACTGAGCCGGGTGCCGGCAGTGATGTGGCGGGCATACGTACACACGCTGAGGACCAGGGTGATCACTACCTGTTGAACGGTTCCAAGACTTACATCTCCAACGGAATCAATGCCGACCTGGTCGTCGTAGTTGCTCGCACGAATCAGGAGAAGCGGCACGGCCTCAGTCTGTTCGTTGTTGAACGGGGTATGGATGGATTCGAGCGTGGGCGCAACCTGCAGAAGATGGGTCTGAAGAGCCAGGATACGGCGGAGTTATTTTTCAATAACGTCAAGGTACCGAAACAAAACCTGCTGGGAGAATTCGACCGCGGTTTCTATCACTTGATGCATTTTCTGGCCGAGGAGCGTTTGTTGGGCGCGGTCGGCTACCTTGCCAATGCAGAGGCCGCTCTGAACGCCACCATGGACTACGTACGGGAACGCAAGGCCTTCGGCAAAACGGTCGCGGACTTTCAAAACACACGTTTCAAGCTCGCTGATATGCGAACCGGTATCGACGTTGCGCAGGCCTTCGTAGATCAGTGTGTACTTGAACACAATGCAGGCACTCTTAGTGCCGACGATGCCGCAAAAGCGAAGTTGTATACCAGTGAGCTGGAAGGTCGCGTGACCGACGACGGCGTGCAGCTACATGGTGGTGCAGGTTACATGGATGAATACCCGATTTGCCGCATGTACCTCAATGCGCGCGTGTCCAGAATCTACGCCGGAAGTTCAGAAGTTATGCGTGAAATTATTGCGCGCTCCATGGGGCTGGATCCACGCAAGAAGAAATCACGGTCTGCAGATCAGTAAAAAGTGACCTGATTCGCCGTGAATCGTTGCGATGCGACTGGCGAGACCGTAGTCTTCTGCGATCTGTTCTGCAGGAGACAATCCGATGAAAGTGGCGTTCTTGGGCCTCGGCGTAATGGGCTTCCCGATGGCGGGCTACCTGGCCAAAGCAGGCCACGATGTCTGCGTTTACAACCGCAGTCCGGAAAAGGCCCGGGCGTGGCTTGAGCAGCACCCCGGTTCCTCCGAGACAACGCCGCAGGCTGCCGCCGCAGCTGCCGATATCGTCTTTTCCTGTGTCGGCAACGATGCTGATGTTCGTAGCGTATTGCTCGGCGAAAGTGGTGCGCTTCACGGCTGCAAGCCTGGCGCAATTATTGTAGATCACACCACTGCCTCTGCTGAAGTGGCGCGCGAAGTCAGCGCAGCCGCCGCTGAGCACGGTGTCGATTTTCTCGATGCGCCACTGTCCGGTGGACAAGCCGGTGCAGAGAACGGTCAGTTAACAATCATGCTGGGCGGTGAGCCTGAGGTCTTTGAGAGGGTATTGCCGGTGATTAATTGTTACGCCAAGGCATGCACACTTATTGGTCCTACGGGATCCGGACAAATGGCGAAAATGGTTAACCAGATATGCATCGCAGGGATAGTGCAAGGATTGTCAGAAGGCCTGCATTTTGCGAAACGCGCCGGGCTGGACGTTGCCGCGGTGATAGGGGCTATTTCGAAAGGTGCCGCTCAGTCCTGGCAAATGGAGAATCGTTGGGAAACGATGAATGGTGATAAGTACGACTTCGGCTTCGCTGTCGAATGGATGCGCAAGGACCTGAAAATCGCGCTCGAGGAAGCAGAGCGTAATGGTGCGCGTCTTGAATTGACTCATTTGGTTGACAATTACTACGCCGAAGTCGAAACGCTGGGCGGTCGGCGCTGGGATACATCGAGCTTGTTGAAACGACTTGAGCCGTAAATCGTCACTGACAACGTAACGGAATCCGGACTGTTGTACTCGTGGGCATCTGCGGTATAGTGGCGGCCGTCACAGGGGTGGCCATGACGTGTCAACGTCATCAGCCTGAGATCCGTACCAGCATTCGGCTGGATAGCGGGAACCCTTAGAACCTGAACCGGGTAATTCCGGCGTAGGAAGAGGATTCCATAATGTATAGCAAGTCCCCCCAGGGGCGGCTGGTAACAGCAGCGCTTGGTTTTCTGTTTGTTCTCGTAAACTCTCTCTCTTTTGCTGAAACGCTTGACGAAATTACGGTTGTTGCCGATTTCCGTGAGCGCAAAGCGGCCGAGCTGCCGCCATCTATCAGCGTTCTGGATAGCCAAACCATCGAGCAGTCCGCTGTTCAGCATTTCGAAGAGCTGATTCAGGGCCTGCCAAACCTGAACTGGTCGGGCGACGGCCATCGAGCGCGCTACCTGCAGATACGCGGCGTTGGTGAACTCGAGCAGTACGAAGGTGCGCCGAACCCATCCGTCGGTTTTCTGATCGACGATATCGATTTTAGCGGTATGGCGACCATAGCAACGTTGTTTGACGTGCAGCAGATAGATGTACTGCGAGGCCCACAAGGCACACGCTACGGTGCGAATGCACTCGCCGGACTCGTGTACATACAGAGTGCCGAGCCAACTGACGTACGCTCGGGACGTTTGCAGTTAAGCGCAGGCGATGACGACATGTTCTCGGCTGGCGTCGCGTTCGGTGGCCCATTGGCGAGCGACAATCTGCGCTACAGGATTGCGGCACAACATCACAAGAGCAATGGCTTTCGTGACAACGCGTATCTGCAGCGCGACGATACCAACGGGCGTAGCGAATCCGCTGTTCGTGGCAAGCTGGAATGGCTGGTCAACGACGACTGGACGGTGCGCCTTAGTACGTTATTCAGTGACATCGACGATGGCTACGATGCCTTTGCCATCGACAACTCGCTGACCATGCAGTCCGATAACCCCGGTAAAGACGCGCAGCGCAGTGTTGGTGCAGCGATCCGCAGTGAATGGTCCGGTTCCGACCGGGTGAGTTTTACATCGATTACGTCGGCTGCAGATTCTGATGCGATCTATTCATTCGACAGCGACTGGGGTAACGACGATGTCTGGGCGCCCTATACCTATGACTACGAGTCATTCAGTGAGCGGCAACGCAAGACCGTCAGCCAGGAATTTCGGCTGGCATCAGGCGCGGATGGTCGCTTGTTCAACGACAGCAGCGATTGGCTGCTCGGCGTCTACGTTATGCGTCTCGACGAAAAGCTGACGACGCTGAACACAGGAGACTATGCCGATCCCTTTTTTGATTTCACGCTTGCTCTCAATGATCGCTACACCGGCCGTTTCGAGGCGGTGACTGCTGCACTGTTTGGTGAGCTTGATATCGATATCGGTGACTCCGGCATGTTGACGATAGGATTGCGTGGCGAGCGCAGGAGTACTGACTACAATGATTCGGCAGACCTGAATCTCGGTCCGTCCGAATCGATGCTTGGCGGCGAGCTTCGCTATCGGCATGACTTCACTGAGAGTACCTCCGGGTTTGTGGGGCTTTCCAATGGTTACAAGGCCGGCGGCTTCAACCTGGGAGCTGTTCCGGCTGATCGTCGTGAATTTAGTAGTGAACAATTGTGGGCGGCAGAGATTGGTATGCGCAGTCGTGTGCTGAACGATGCATTGAGTATTTCCACCGTATTGTTTTACAACAAGCGCGTTGATCAACAAGTACGGACGTCCTTTCAATTGGTCCCTAACGACCCGACGTCTTTTATTTTCTACACGGACAATGCGGCAAGTGGCCGAACTCTGGGTCTTGAAGCCGAACTGAACTTCCAGGCAAGCGAGACAGCTTGAGCTGTACCTGAATGCGGGTTTGATGCGCGCGGAATTTGACCAGTTCGAAACCCCGCAGGTTAATTTGAGTGGTCGTGACCAGGCGCACGCGCCGCGATACACACTGGCGGCTGGCGGTTTGTGGCAGCACCCATCGGGCTGGTTTGCACGACTCGATGCGACGGCAAGAGATGAGTTTTACTTTGATGTGAGTCATGATCAGAAATCAACCGCGCATGAGTTGCTCAATGTGCGGGTTGGCTTCAACGCCGAGCGTTGGTCGCTGCAGCTCTGGGCGCGCAACCTGACCGATGAATCCTACGCGGTGCGTGGTTTCTTTTTCGGCAACGAGCCGCCCGATTTTCCGGAAACACTTTACATCCGTCAGGGCGATCCTCGCCATGCAGGTATTACATTCGACATGAGGTTTTAGGTATGCGAGTAGCCGTTGATATTAGTCTGTATCCGTTGACAGAAGAGTTTATCCCGCCTATCAAAGATGTGATTGAGCGTCTGGGGTCCTACGACGATGTCGAGATCAGAATGAATCCGATGAGTACGCAACTGCGTGGGGAGTTCGACGTCGTTATGGCAGCGTTGCAGGCTGAGATAAAGACCAGTTTCGAGCAACTGCCGAAAGCCGTATTTGCGATCAAGATTCTGAACAACCCCTTGGGTGACTAGCATTACATTGCCGGACCAATTGCCGGGAGCTTGCTGGCTGAGCTGCAAGCGTTCTCGGTGCTGGAACTGATTAGTGTTGCTCTGGCGATTGCTTACTTGTTGCTGGCAATCCGCCAGAACATCTGGTGCTGGTATTGCGCGGCAATCAGTACGGCGTGCTACGTCTGGATATTTATCGATGCGCGACTCTACATGGAGTCGGCGCTCCACGTGTTCTACCTCGCCATGGCGATCTACGGCTGGTACTCCTGGCGACAAGGTGCACGATACAGTGAGCCCCTTCCAGTGGTCGTTTGGTCCCTGGGGACCCACGGCATAGCCGTTTCGTGCATTATTTTGCTGTCAGGTTTGAGCGGCTATCTCCTACAGACGTTTACCGACGCAGTGTTCCCGTATATCGACTCGCTGACGACATGGAGTGCCGTTTGGGCCACGTTCCTGGTCGCGCGCAAGGTGCTGGAGAACTGGTGGTACTGGTTGCTTATTGACGCCGCCTCCATGGTGATCTACTGGACTCGCGACCTGCACCTGACCTCGGTGTTGTTTGCGTTGTATCTGCTGCTTATTCCTTTCGGACTGTGGAGCTGGATCCGTTCCTACAACGAGACGGCCAAAGCGTGAACAATGAGCGTGCGGTGCAGGGTCTGCTCGCCTCCATTCCGGGCTGGCAGAACAAGAGCTACACCATCACGCCACTGCCGCACGGATACAACAATCGAAGTTACCGGGTTGCTACGGCTACGCAAAGCTACGTCTTGCGTGTCGTTGATCAGGTCGATGAATCGGGCATGCGCGACCACGCTGTGGAATGCCGGGTTCAACAGAGCGCGGCTCGCCTCGGCATTGCGGCGCCGGTAGAGTTTTTCAATCCAGACAGCGGCTTGTTGCTAAGTGAATTTGCCGAGGGCCGGTCGTGGCGAAGCGAGGATCTGCAGGTACCGGATAATCTCTCCCGCCTGGCTAAATTACTGAGGACCTTGCACAGTTTGCCCCCGAGCGGGGTTGAGTATGATGCGGGTATTGCCGCACGAAACTACCGTTCGCGATTGGAGCACACTACGGCTAGTTCGTCTCAGGCAGCGCTGTGCGTACGGATTGCCGAGCGCGCAATACAGACGAGCAAACTAGTGTGTTGCCATAATGACCTGGTCGCAGACAACATCGTCGACAACGGGACGCTCAAACTTATCGATTTCGAGTACGCGCGTGACAACGACCCGTACTTTGACCTTGCCAGCATCATTAACTGGCACAATCTCAGTACGGAACTGGCAGAGATACTGCTGACCGCGTATTGCGAAGCCGACGTGGCTGAGAGCAGGGCAAGGCTCAATGATCAACGCCGTCGGTTCGATGCCGTGCAATGGTTGTGGCTCTCACTACAACAGCAGCGTCACCCGAATGAGTGGCAGACACAACAGCTGACAAGGGTTGCCGAGCGACTCAGGGCCAACGCTAAATAACTACCAGTTATTACGCAGTTCCCGCAATTTCAAGAACACTTCTTTCTCGCCGGCTGCCGTGCTCATCTGCGGGAACGCTTCAAGCAGGCGTGCGACGACGGTTGGGGAATTCAGGCGGAAAAAAGTATTGATGCGCCGCTCATCGCCGATCGTTGTTGTGCTGGCATTCGCTGGGTCGTGATCAGCGCATTCATCGAGCAATGCTTTTGCGTCGAGGTTGTCCGGTTCGCGGTCCAGTGTGAAGCGGAGGTTGTTCACAAGGTAATCGTGTCCGGGATAAATAATGGTTTCGTCGGGTAGCTGGCAGAGCTGCTCATTGAACGTCTTGTACAATTCTTCGGGATGTCCACCGTTATGACAATTGCCCACGCCTGCATTAAACAAGGTATCGCCGCTGAAGAGTACAGGCGGATCTGTGCGTGACAGCAGGCAAATGTGGCTCATTGTATGTCCCGGTGTATCCAGACATTCCAGTTCAATGCTCGTACCGACCTTTATGCAATCGCCTGCGCCGACGCCTCGTGCCATTTCTGCCACGCGGCCACTGGCATTGCGATGAGCAATGATTTTGGCGCCGGTTGCAGCGGCCAGCGCCTTGTTACCGCCAATGTGGTCAGCATGCTCATGAGTATTCACGATCTGTGTAATTCGCCAGCCGTGATCGCTGGCGACGGTCAGGCACTGTTTGAAGTCCAGTGGGTCAATAGCCAGCGCATCACCGCTGTCAGGACAGGCGACAAGATAATTGAAATTGCGGAGGCTGTTGGCGGTCCAGATTTGTTCAATAATCATGCGGTCAGTTCCAGTACGGTCGAAATAGCCTTGTTATGGTAAGAGTCCGGCTTGTAGGTGCGCGATGCGTGCAGGTAAGCTGCGGCAAGGTTCAGACGGATTTAATCGCAACCAGTTTGCCCGGCCACGGTCATAGTGCAGGCGTTGATTTGCAATTGGAGAATGTAACATGAGGAAAGTGTCTATCGCTTTGCTGGCAGCCTTTGCTCTTGCTGCCTGTAATGGTGCACAAGAAGCGCCTGCTGATGCAACGGCTACCGCCAACGTTGCGGCTGCTGCCAACGACGGTGTGTTCTCCATGCCCTATCTGCAGCGAGACCTCGATAACGGGCTCCGCGTGATTATCGTTCCTACGGACTACCCGGATATCGTCACTATTCAGGTTCCCGTGCAAACAGGGTCGCGCAACGAAGTTGAACCCGGTAAGTCTGGCTTCGCACATTTTTTCGAGCACATGATGTTTCGCGGCACAGAGAAGTACCCGGCTGATGAGTACCTGAACATCTACAAGAAGGCGGGTGCCAACCAGAACGCGTATACGACTGATGACTTCACGAACTACCACGCTGTATTTACCAAGGATGATCTGGAAAAGATCATCGAGGTAGAGGCGGACCGGTTCATGAACCTGAGTTATTCCGAGGATGTGTTTCGGACCGAAGCACTCGCTGTCAAAGGCGAATACCTGAAGAACTCTTCCAATCCCATCTCACGTGCCTATGAGCGGATCCGCGACCTGTCATTCAAGACGCATACTTACAGTCACACGACCATGGGGTTCCTTGAAGACATCGAACAGATGCCAGAGCAGTTCGAGTATTCGAAGCAGTTCTTCGATCGCTGGTACCGCCCGGAGAAGACCGCAGTAATTCTGGTCGGCGATCTGGATGCGGACGCGACATTTGCGATGGTGGAGAAATACTGGGGCAAATGGGAGCAGGGCGACTACGTGGCCGACATTCCGCAGGAAGGCCCGCTGAACGGCCCGATATACGATCACATAAAATGGGACGCGCCTACACAGCCCTGGCTGTTGGTTGGCTTCCGCGGTCCAGCCTTTGAGCCGGAAAAGGTCGACATGCCGGCGATCGATGTCATCTCCTCGATCTATTTCTCAGACTCGTCCGAGTTGTACCGCAAGCTGGTTCTGGAAGAGCAATCCGTTGATCAATTGCTGACGTATTTTCCGAACCGTAAAGACCCGAACGTTTTAATGGTCTATGCACGTCTGACAGACGCGGCGCAGACCGCAGCGGTCGAGAAAGCGATTCGTGAAACGCTGGCAACGGCACGCAGTGAGCCGGTATCCGAACGCAAACTGGCGGAAACAAAGTCCAGGTTGAAGTACGGCTTCACTGCAAACCTCGATAACTCGGGTGCAATTGGCAGTACTCTGGCCTCGTTCGTGCAATTCGAGCGGACGCCGGAAACCATCAGTACGCTGTATCGCAGCTACGATGCGTTAACGCCGGAGGCCATACTTGAGGTGGCGAATCGTTACTTTGTTGACGATGGTCGGGTCATCGTAACTTTGTCGAATGACGAGGAGATTGGCGGCATAGACGGTATGGCGTCGATAGACAAGCTGGTTCGGCCGGTCGCGGCGGCGCCGGCTGAGCAGCTTGCGGATAGTAAGCCTGCCTTGACGAGCAGGGATGCTGTGAGCACCGACATTGCCGTGCCGGTTGAAATCGTTGCACAGCCGTCTGCTGGGTCGCCACTTATCGACGTCTCGATACTGGTGCATTCCGGCGCTGCGATGGATCCGCCGGGCAAGAAGGGCCTGGCTGCTTTGACGGCCGCGATGCTTACGGATGCTGGTTCGGAAGAGTTCAGTATTCAGGATATTAATGCGGCCATGTACCCGATTGCCTCCGGTTTCAGTGCCCAGGTTGATAAGGAGATGACCCGCTTGTCGGGGCAGGTACATCGCGACAATCTCGATGTCTGGTACCGCCTTGCCAGCAGTCAGTTATTGAGCCCGGGTTGGCGCGAGCAGGATTTCAACCGTGTCCGTACCCAACTGGTCAATGCGGTCCGCACGAGCCTCGTTGGTAACAATGACGAGGAGCTGGGTAAGGAAGTGCTCTACAGCCAGATTTACGGGCCGTCTCATCCCTATGGTTCGTTGAATGAAGGGCACAGTGCCGATATCGCCGCGCTGACGTTGGACGATGTGCAGCGTTTCTATCGGCAGCACTACACGATTCGCAATATCACGCTGGGCCTGGCTGGTGGTTATCCGGAGACGTTTGCCGCTCGCCTGAGCAGCGACCTGCAGGCGTTACCGAAGGGCACCCGGCAGTCATTGCAGCTGCCGCAGCCAAAGCCACTGGCAGCCAACAAGGCAGTTATCGTTGACAAGGAAACGACGTCAGTTGCAGTTTCGTTCGGTTTTCCCATTGACCTGAAGCGGGGTGACAAGGATTGGGTTGCACTCTGGCTGGTTCGTTCGTGGCTGGGCGAACACCGAAACTCAACGGGACAGTTGTACGGTCGAATTCGCGAAACCCGCGGCATGAACTACGGTAACTACGCCTACATTGAGTATTTCCCACGCGGCATGTTCCAGTTTCAGCCGGACACCAACCTTGCCCGGCAGCAGCAGATTTTTCAGGTCTGGCTCAGACCGCTGCGCAACAACAATGACGCACAGTTCGCGACCCGTACGGCGCTGTTTGAGCTGAACACTCTAATTGAGAAGGGCATGAGCGAGCAGGACTTCGTCAATACCCGCAGCTACCTTGCCAAGTACGTCAGTCTGCTGATGGACGGCCAGTCGCGGCAACTGGGTTACGCGCTGGACAGTGGTTTCTATGGCATCGACGACTTCAGCGACTATGTTCGCAAGGAGCTCGACTCGATGACGCTGGCTGACGTCAATCGCGTCATCCGTGAAAACCTGCGCACTGACAACATGCAATACGTATTCGTCAGTCGCGATGCGGATGACCTTCGGGATCGCCTGGTTTCAGGCCGCGCATCGCCGATGACCTACGATTCAGCTCAGCCCGAAGACGTTGTCGCGGAAGACCGCATGATCGAAGCATTGCCGATCGTCTTTGACGACGACGATGTCACCGTGATCGACGCGACAAGAGTGTTCGAGTAAGCCTGTCTGTTCTCGACCCGGGTTGCGCAAAATGGCGCAATGCGGGTCGAGGCCCGGCCTCGGGAGCTGGTTCGTGACACCGGCCATATATGAACTCACGCTCGGCAAGTCATTGATTCCGTGGAGTTGGCGCCGGGTGGACCCTGTCAGCTTGTAGCAGAAATACCACAAAAAAAAGCGTCGCTTCCCAGATTGGCATCTAATCTGGCGGATTGATTGACAACGGCGCGACATTCTGCGAAGTTTTGCCGCCATCGGGCGTCGCCTTTGCACAACACTGCGAAAGACGCCGGACCGGACAACACCTTCAGGCACTACTTGGCGGGGGAAGCACGGCAAGGCCAAGCGTCATGCTCTGAGGATGGAACAGGCGGCTCCGCAAGGAGCCGCTTTTTTTTTGCCGGCTGGTAGTCGAACAGGGGCGCTTCTGCCGGAGGCACCTTGCCTTGCGTCAGGTAGCGTTCTGCAAGGCTCGCCACACTGTCTGTGGCGTCAGGGGCATATCGAGGTTCTCGACGCCGCTGGGCGCGAGCGCATCGATCACCGCATTGACCAGTGCGGGTGCGGCCCCCACGGTTCCGGCTTCACCGGCGCCTTTCACGCCGAGCGGATTGCGCGGAGAGGGCACCTCCCGATAGCGGAAGTCCACTTCCGGCACCCAGTCGCTGCGTGGCATCCCGTAGTCCATGAACGTGGCGCTCAGCAGCTGGCCGTCGTCACGATCGTAGACGGCGTGCTCCGTCAGTGCCTGGCCCAGTCCCTGAGCAACGCCACCGACTATCTGGCCTTCCAGCAGGAGCGGATTGATGACGACTCCGACATCATCTTCAACGGTGTAACGCAGGATACGAGTCACGCCTGTTGCCGGATCAATTTCCACTTCGCAGACGTGGCAGCCATTCGGGAACGTTCCCCCGTCGGGTTCGAAACGGTACTGACTCGCCAGTCCGGGCAACACGTCAGTCGGTCGTAAAGTATCGTCAAACGACGCGAGCGCTATGTCAGCCATGCGAGCTCTGTGGCGGCCGTCATGGGATTGAAAATGACCATCGCTAAAGTCGATCTGATCGATCGGCGTGTTGAACGTTGCGGCGGCCATTCGTTTGCCTGCCATAATTACGAGATCGGCGCAAACATGCAGAGCGGAACCTGCAATGGCGAGGGACCGTGAGCCGTTGGTGCCTTGTCCGGTTGGTACCAGCAGGGTATCGCCCTGCAGCAAATCTATTTGCTCAATACCAGTTCCAAGAACGGCGGCGACGATTTGCGCATAACTGGTTTCGTGCCCTTGCCCGGTCGATTGTGTGCCTGCTTTCAATTCCAGTCGCCCGTCCTGCTGAAACGCGATATGGGTTTCTTCGCTGCCGGCAGCCGAACAGATTTCGACGTAACTTGCGAATCCGATGCCGCGCAACAGACCACGATCCCGGCTTTCCTGTCGGCGCAGTTCGAAACCAGCCCATTCAGCGCGCTGCAACGCGGCGTCCATGATTTCGCAATAGCGACCGGAGTCATAACTCCGCCCGGTAGCGGTCACGTAGGGAAACTGTTCCGGCGCAATAAAATTTCGCCGCCGAATTTCATCGCGAGTAATACCGAGTTTGCGTGCCGCACGATCCATCAACCGCTCTATCAGGTAGGTAGCTTCTGGTCGGCCAGCACCGCGGTACGCGTCAACTGGAACCGTATTGCTTACGATCATGTTGATTGCGACATGGAGTGCCGGAATGTCGTAACAACCACTGGACATGCATGCGCCGAACCACGGTATTATCGGACCGGCCTGAGAGCAATATGCACCGATATTGGCATTTATCGTTGCGCGCATTGCGAGGATTTTGCCGTTGTTGTCGAGCGCGATCTCAGCATGGCTTTCGTGATCGCGCCCATGCAAATCACTCTGGAAGCTCTCGCTACGATCAGCAGTCCACTTAACAGGCCGGCCGAGCTGTTTGCTCGCGAATACCGCAACCACCGTTTCGCATTGCAGGAAGAACTTCAGGCCGAAACCACCACCGACATCCGGGCAAATTACCCGGAGTTTGTCCTTGTCCAGGTCGACGGATCGTAGAATGCGGTCGCGCACAGCATGAGCGCCCTGGCAGCCCTGGTAGACCAGCATGCTGCCATCGTCGGGATTGTAGCTGGCATTGCAGGCGCGCGGCTCCAGGACAGCAGGTGCGACCCGGTTGTTAATGACGTCGATGCTTGCCCGTTCTGCTGAGGTCTTGAATACGGCATCGACTCGCTGCAGATCACCGTAAGTCATCGTGCCGTAGTGATTGCTGTCGAGGTCGGTATGAATCGCGGAGTAGCTGCTACGCAATGCGTCCCCTGGCGTGACCACTGCGGGCAGTTCGTCGACATCAAACAGGACGCTGTCAGCCGCTGCCTGCGCGACAGCGGCACTTTCCGCGATGACGGCCACCACCGGCTCGCCAACGTAGCGAACCCGGTCTCGCGCCAGTGGCGGTTGCTTGAGCGCCTTCCGGCTGCCATCGGGCATGGCGGCACCGGTGACATCGCGAACTCCGGCCGCCAGCAAATCTTGTCCGGTGTATACCGCGAGTACGCCGGGCATCGCGCTGGCTTCGCTGGTGTCAAGCTCGGTGATTATTCCGTGCGCGAATGGAGAGCGGTAGAAACGCAGCCATGTTTGACCTTCCAGAACAATGTCGTCGGTATATAGGCCTGTGCCTGTCAGGAAGCGCTGATCTTCTTTGCGTGCAATTGCCTCGCCGGTATTGAACTTGCTCACGTCGTCCTCGAAAACAATGACCGGAACAGGTCGCATTGTGCGTCCCGCTGCTGTGGACTTCAATTGATGAGCGGCGGGCGGCGACCGTATTTGTCAATCCTCCATCCACTGTCTGGCGAGCCAGTGTCATTCTGGCCTGAGCTCGGGTGAACAGAATTCGCACAGGGCATGTGCCGGTACAGTGGCAGGCCGCAGCGCTTGAAGCATATCGTGAATATTACTCGCTGCTTTGCTAGATTGTGGGTCCCGTGACAATAACAACCATACGGCGGACTCCTAATCATGAAGCCAAAACAACGCGCCGCTTACTGGCGGGCTAACCTCAAGGTGCTGGCCGGATGCATGCTGGTCTGGTTTACCTGTTCCTTTGGGCTGGGCATTCTGCTGGTTGAGCCATTGAATCAGGTAACGATTGCCGGCTTCCCCCTCGGATTCTGGTTTGCACAACAAGGTTCGATCTACATATTCGTCGCACTGATTTTCTTCTACGCCTGGAAAATGAATCAGCTCGATCAGAAGTACGACGTGCACGAGGACTGATCGAATGGAACTGCAGACACTGACCTACCTCGTTGTCGGCGCAAGTTTTGCGCTTTATATCGGTATTGCAATCTGGTCACGCGCTACTACGACCGGCGACTTCTATATAGCCGGCAAAGGTGTTTCGCCGATTGCGAATGGCATGGCAACGGCCGCCGACTGGATGAGCGCGGCGTCGTTTATTTCAATGGCAGGGTTGATCGCCTTCTTGGGGTACGACGGTTCCGTGTACCTGATGGGCTGGACGGGTGGTTATGTGCTGCTGGCACTGTTTCTGGCTCCGTACCTGCGCAAGTTCGGCAAGTTCACGGTGCCGGAGTTCATCGCTGAGCGTTACTACTCCAAGGCAGCTCGCATTGTTGCTGTGATTTGTCTCATCTTCGTTTCATTTACCTACGTCGCCGGTCAGATGCGTGGTGTGGGTATCGTATTTTCACGCTTCCTTGAAGTAGACGTTACTGCGGGGCTGATCATCGGTATGGCCGTGGTTTTCGTCTACGCAGTTCTCGGGGGTATGAAAGGCATTACCTATACCCAGGTGGCGCAGTATTGCGTGCTTATTTTCGCGTACACGGTTCCGGCAGTGTTTATCGCATTGCAGATCACCAATAACCCGGTGCCGCAGATTGCGTTTGGCGCCGACATCGCGGGTACAGGAACCGGTTTACTTGAGAAATTAAACGACATTGTCACGTCGCTCGGTTTCAATCAGTACACGAGTGGGACCAAGAGCAAAATTGATGTCTTCTGCATAACCCTCGCACTCATGGTTGGTACGGCGGGTTTGCCGCACGTGATCGTACGCTTTTTTACGGTTCCCAAAGTGCGCGATGCGCGACGCTCAGCCGGTTTTGCTTTGCTGTTCATCGCTATTCTTTATACGACGGCACCGGCCGTTGGTGCGATGGCTCGGTACAACCTGCTCAATACCGTACAACCCGGAGCCATTGGTTCGGTAGAAGGTAATCTGGAGTACAGCGCGCGTCCCGAATGGATGAAGACCTGGCAACAAACCGGGCTGCTCAGTTTTACTGACAAAAATGGCGACGGCCGTATTCAGTATTACGATGATTCCAATGCAGACTTCGCCGCCAAGGCCAATGCCTATGGCTGGCAAGGTAATGAGCTCTCGGTCGATAATGACATCATGGTGCTCGCAAATCCCGAAATCGCGAACCTGCCTGACTGGGTGATTGCGCTGGTTGCCGCGGGAGGTATCGCTGCAGCACTGTCGACGGCGGCAGGGTTGTTGCTGGTCATTTCGGCAGCCGTGTCGCACGACCTCGTCAAGGGTATTTTCATGCCCGACATCTCTGAAAAAAGAGAGTTGCTCGCAGGCCGCATTGCGGCGGCATTTGCGATCTTGATCGCTGGTTATCTCGGCTTTGATCCACCGGGCTGGGTTGCGCAGGTGGTCGCTTTTGCATTTGGTCTCGCTGCTGCGTCGTTATTTCCGGCGATCCTGCTCGGAATTTTCTACAAGCGAGCGAATAAGGAAGGCGCGATTGCGGGGATGCTGACAGGTCTGGTGTTTACCTATGGCTACATTGAGTTCTTCAAGGGGCTGTTCCTTAAGTGGGCTGGGGCACCCTGGGGCGAGAATGTTGCGGCTAACTGGTTGTTCGGTATTTCGCCGGAGGGCATTGGCGTTATCGGCATGCTGCTTAACTTTATCGTCGCTATTGCTGTAAGCCACATGACCAGTCCGCCACCTGAGCACATTCAGCATCTGGTTGAAGACATTCGTGTGCCGCGCGCTGCATAAGCGGCGGCAGCCCCGGCGAGGTCAGGGGTAACAGGATTGTGACTGGTCATACGCACCACTCAGACAGCCGTCGGGTGCTGATTGCGCTGCTGTTGACCGGCACCTTCACGGTTGTAGAAGCTATTACGGGAGTGCTGACCGGCTCGCTGGCCTTACTGGCCGATGCGGGTCACATGCTGACCGATACGATGGCGCTCGCTCTGGCGGTGTTTGCCTTTCGTGTCGGCCGGCGGCCGGCGGACCCGCGGCGCAGTTACGGCTATCAGCGCTTTCAGATTCTCGCCGCCTTCGCCAATGCGATAACGCTCATACTTATCGTTGGCTGGATTGTTGTCGAGGCGATATCGCGTCTGATGTCGCCAGCGGAAGTGCAGGCAACCGGCATGCTGATCGTGGCGAGTGCAGGCCTGCTGATCAATATCGCTGCTTTCGCCATTTTGCACGGTGGTGACCAGCAAAACCTGAATATGCGGGGTGCCGCATTGCACGTACTCGGTGACTTGCTGGGCTCTGTTGCCGCAATTGCCGCAGCGCTGGTGATTCTCTCCACTGGCTGGATGCCAATCGATCCGTTGTTGTCGCTGCTGGTCGCGTTGCTGATATTGCGCAGTGCCTGGCATTTGTTACGCAAGAGCGCACATATTCTGCTCGAAGGTACGCCGGATTGGCTCAACGTAGAGGAAATGCAATCAGTACTGATTGCTCGCGTGCCTGCTGTACAGAGTATTCACCATGTACACGTGTGGGGACTTACCCAGGAGCAGGCAATGCTGACCATGCACGTTGTGGTGCGGGATACTGCAGCCGATTTTACGAATTGTGTTCGTGAACTTAAGGGTATTCTGGCGTCCGACTACGGCATTCAGCACTCTACGATTGAGGTAGAAGGAGGGCACTGCGCAGATCATGCGCAGGACTCATGATCAGTTGTCGCCGCGGTCTTCCGGTCGGACGATACCTATATAGGGTAGCGTTCTGTCACGCTCGGCAAAATCCAGTCCATAGCCGACAACCCACTCGTCCTCGATACTGAAGCCCGTATAGTCTATCGGCACGTCGACTTCGGCGCTTTCCGCTTTGTGCAGCAAGGTACAGGTTCGGACGGATGCCGGGCCGTGTGAGCGCATCATGCCAATCAGGTAGTCGAGGGTATGACCGGTATCAACGATATCCTCAACGATCAGAACGTGCTTCCCTTCGATGTTGCCGCGAACATCCATCAGCAGACGTACTGCGCCGCTGCGTTGGCTGCCGGACTCATAGCTGGAGACAGCGATGAACTCGATAGTGCGCGGTATGGTCAGTCGGCGGGAGAGGTCCGCGAGAAAAATGAACGAACCTTTCAGGACACCAACCAGTACCAGCGGCGTCTTGTCAGCATAGTCGTTCGATATTTCTGCGGCGAGTTCATTGACCCGGGATGCTATTTGCGTCTCGGACAGCAAGACGTCAGGTGGCAGTGTTTTCATTTCTGTCTCCGGCCGAAGGGTTGCCGACTATAGCGAAAGCCGCTGAACTTTGTGAAGATTCCATACGAGATACTGTGACGTAGTGCGATTGCGACCTGTGATGAAAGAGCCTATCGTCAAAGACAATGAGTGACTACTTCAATACCGACGGTATTAACTTCGCGCCTGGCGGGGATAAGCTGTATCTGGCCATGCAGACACTCGACGAGCCTTGGTACTGGCTGCGGAGCCCGGGCCGAACGTTGTCGTTGTTCCTGCTGTTTGTCGTTTGCCAGTCCGTAGCCACTGCTGCCGGCTATCACCTAAGTGTTAAGGGCAACGGTACTGTCATTTTCTGGCCAGCCGCTGGAGTGCTGTGCGGAATGCTGGCATGTACGCCCATGCGTACCTGGCCGCTCTGGTTGTTTGGCACGTTGTTGGGCCGGTTGATTGCGGAGTTTTTCCTGTTTGATGTCAGGCCATTGATCATTCCAGTCGCGTTCAGTGCAGCGACTGGTATTGAAGCTCTGACCTTTGCGGGGCTGATTCGCGAACCGTTGCAACAATCGTACCGGCTGAACCGCCCACTGTTTTTCCTTGCGGCATTTGTTGTCGCAATTTTTTTCTCAACGGCTATCGGAGGGCTGTTGGGTTCGACTGTGGTCGAATTGACCTTTGTTGATTCGGCTGTTCCGTTTTGGCAGAACTGGCGGATCTGGTTTGCCGCGGATTTTCTCGGCCTCATCATTCTTGTGCCGATTATCGGGTGGATCCTGATACCGCAGATTCGTGCGTACAGCCGCAAGTCCAGTGTGCTCGACTATCTGCTGCTGCTACTGATGTTGGTGGCGACTGGCTTTCTGGCCAAGTTCGTACTTGATATCGACGGCAACGCGCCCAGCGATGCGGCAATGGCACTGATGCTGCTGGCGGCTTTGATGCCGCTACTTTGGTCTGCCTGGCGTTTCGATTTTCCCGTTGCCGTTGTCGTCCAGTTTGTGGTGGTTGTGTCGGTGATCTGGCTTGCTGTCAATGGTCATGGCCCGTTCAGCTTGGTTGCGGAAAGCTCACTCGTCGCATTGTCCGAGATGCAGGTTTACGTGATCGTCATGATCCTCTCTGTATTGCTTTTTGTGTTCACTATGATTGAGCGCGATCGCTCGATGATCGAACTCAGGATGCACCGGAATGTAGGTGCGGTTCTGATTGCGTTGACTGAAAAGTTGGTGGCTGCCGATCAGGAACGCCTGGACGCAGTCATTGGCGAAGTGTTGCGTGAAATAGGACTGTTTGCGGAAGCGGATCGCTGCGTTCTGTTACAGATAGAAACAGCGCGCGGGATTAGTACGATGTCACACCGCTGGGAGAGGAATGTATCGGAGGCATCGGAACCCATGTTCAGCAATCTGGATCTGCGCCAGTTTCCCTGGCTGTTGAAGCAGATTAGAAATCGCGGCTATGTGTATATTTCCGATACCCGAGGCGTTGAAGGTGCGACGGCAGAAGAGCTACGCACCATTCGCACTCAGCTACCGAATGTTGAGTCACTGGTGCTTGTTGGTTTGTTGACGGATGGAAAACTGGTCGGAGCAGTGGGTTGCAGCTATTTTCAGAAAGGTGTGACCTGGAGCGAGGAATCGTTGTCGCTGATGTATTTGATTGGTCAGTTGTTCTCCAACGTGTTGACACGAAAAAAGGTCGAGCGCGCAATCGGGCATCATCAAGAGAAGCTGCGTTCGTTGGCGGCCGATATGGCTATCACTGAGGAGCGGGCGCGACGGCGTACGGCAATTGATTTGCATGATGGCATAGGCCAGAATCTGGCGGTTGCGCGGATGAAAGTGGGTTATCTGCTAGCCAACGAGAGCAGCGCGATCGATGAATTGTCTCAGGTACGCAGTTTGATAGACGATGCGTTGCGCGGTACGCGACATATCATCGCAGATCTCAGTCCAACAATTCTGTACGAGCTCGGACTTTTCCCCGCGCTGGAGTCACTGGCGGAACGATTCGAATTGACTAACCACATGCAGTGTACGGTTGAAGAGGCAGGCGAGCCTTGGTCACCTGACTACGATACCCGAATCGGCTTGTACCGCGCTGTCCAGGAGTTTCTGAATAATACGGCCCGCCACGCGAGGGCTGAAAATGTAGCTATCCGCCTCCTTTGGGAACCAGACCAAGTTGAGATAGAAGTGAGTGATGACGGTGTCGGCTTCGATGTCAAAGCCGTCATGGATTTTTCCCCCGCGGATTCCAGCTTTGGATTGTTTTCGGTTCGAGAAACCATAGAATTGCTCGGTGGCTCGCTGGCAGTCGAGTCAAGCCCCGGAATTGGTACGCGCATCCGGTTAGGCGTGCCTTTACGTAAATCGGAAGAGTCGTAATGACCGTACGAATCCTGATTGCAGATGATCACCAGGTGGTAAGGGATGGCCTTAAGGCATTGTTGGACAACCCACCACGCTTTCAGGTAATCGGCACTGCCTGTGATGGCCGCGAAGCATTTGCTTTGGCGAGAAAGTTGAACCCGGATGTCGTGATCATCGATATTGCTATGCCTGAACTGAACGGCATGGATGCCACCAAGCGTATGTTGGCGGAGATGCCCACGCTACGCATCATTGCGCTGTCAATGCATTCGGACAAGCGCTATATCTCTGGCATGTTGCAAGCTGGTGCACTTGGTTATGTCCGCAAAGAATCCGCGTTTGAAGAGATCGATGCAGCCGTAGAGGCTGTTAGCCAGGGCAATGTGTATCTTGGTGAAGGCGTCGCCGGCGTTGTAGTCAATGACTACCGGCAGATGATATCCAGTGGTAACACTGATGACGCAGACCCTTTGTCGGCCCGGGAGCGGGAAGTCCTGCAATTGCTCGCCGAAGGAAGAAAGACCAGCGATATTGCCGCGACCCTGCACGTAAGTAGCAAGACAATTGAGACTCATCGACGACAGATTATGTTAAAACTGGAAATAGACACCATTGCGGCGCTTACCAAGTACGCGATCCGCCAGGGCCTGATCTCTCTGGACGACTAACCGCCCCCACGTTCGGATTCTGCTCGCTCGTCTAAGGCAAAGCGACGGTCAGAATCAGCCAATCCCCGATTACCCCGGTTCCGCCGATCAGTTCTAATTGGTACTGACTCGGAAACCTGCCACAAACTGTGGCGGATCAACAGGATACCGGAACAGTACATGTCGCGGGAGAGCAGCCTAAACAGAGTGACAGTACCGATCATAGGATCGGCGTGCCTGTTTGCGGCTGTATTTTGGCTGCTGGACTCCGGTGTCGCATTCTTGTTTTCAAACAAAGACGTATTGTCGGCGCTGCTACCAAAGGGCGGGGCCTTCGTATCGCGATTCGCCTATGCCGTGTTAATCGCGACGGCTGGTTCTATTGCCTGCGCCGCGTTACTGCAACGCCGGGAAGTTGAACTGTTCGCGGTCAACAAGCTGCAGGGCAGCAGGCGCAAGTACGACGCTTTGCTCGCGGCATCATTCGATAATGTCATTACACTTGGGCGCCACGCGCGGATCCTGGACATCAGCGAATCAGCAGAAGGCTTGCTGGAAGCTAGTAGCAAGTTGATGTCCGGCCGCCGCTTTGACGAGTTTGTTAGCGCTAGTGAAGCTGACGGTGATGTCCTGATCTATGACTTGTTGAAGCGCGCCTCCCTCAATCCCGATCAAGGCATTCCAGTGCGCATCTGCAACCACGTAGGACGGACATTTCCCGCTGAGATTCGTGTCACTCCTATGCCGCCGGGAAGTGAGAGCGAATACGTCGTCGCGATACGGGAGACCACATCCTCTATTGTTGCCACAAAATCGATGCTGCATTCCGAACGACGCGTACAGGCGCTGTTCGACAATATTCTGGACGGTGTATACCGCAGTACCACCGATGGCCGCATCCTTGCGGCGAACCCGGCTCTTGTCCGTATGCTCGGTTACGATTCCACCGAAGAACTCATTGAGTGTTCGAACACCAAAGAGTTTTTCGTTGACAAAGAACAGCGGAACCGCCTGACTGCCCAGCTCGATGCGAACAACACTGCGCGGAATGTTGAAATAACTCTGCGTCGTCGTGATGGCAATACGATTTCAGTCCTGGCCAACGTGCGGGCGGTCTTCAGTGATAACAATGAAGACCTTGTTTACGAAGGCACGTTGACTGATATCAGTAATCTGCTACAGGCGCGCGAAGCACTGAAAGACAGTGAAGCGCATTTCCGATCGCTTTGTGAACATGCGCTCGACGTGGTTACAGTGATTGATGCTGATGGCCGGATTGTCTACACAAATCCGGCCAGTACGGTTCTTACCGGTGTACCCGTGCAGAATCAGATTGGCATGAAAGTGACCGGTACTGTACATCGAGATGACATCGATGCCGTCGATAGAATGATCAGCGCGGGTTTCGAACGACCGGGTACTCCGCATCGTTTTACCTGTCGGATTTTTCGCGACGATGGGTCCGAGCGACTGATAGAAGCAATAGGAACTGCCTATCTGAGTCGGCAGGGTGAGTTACGGGCCGTTATTCATTCCCGCGACATTACCGAGCGTGTGGAATCGGAGGCTGCTTTGCACGACATGCAGAAGCTGCAAGTCGTAAGTCGTCTAACCGATGGTCTAACCCACGAATTCAATAATCTGCTAACAGTCATTTCCGGGAATCTGGACATTCTGAATGACAGCATTGAAGACCCGACAAGGAAAATTCACGTGCGTTCGGCCATGAATGCGTGCCAGCAAGGCTCAGATATGCTGCGCCGTATGATGGCTTTCGCCGATCGATCGGAAACACTGCCAGAACATATCAACATAAATGGTCTGCTAATGGATATGGAGCCAGTGCTCCATCGAAGTCTGAGTGAATCAATCGATGTGTGTACCAGGTTTGCGGACGAGCTGTGGACAGTTAACGTTGACCCGGTGCAGTTAGAGGCAGCCATTCTTCACCTCGCCGTCAATGCAAAGGAAGCGATGCAAGGGCAAGGAACGCTGACGATCGTCACCAGCAATTTAAGAACGCAATTGGCTGGCGATGAGCCGACTGACAGCCCAGCTACTGATTGTATTTGTATCAGCGTTACCGACGATGGCAGTGGCATGGACAAGGATGTACTCCAGCATGCTGCCGATCCGTTTTATTCGGCCAGTCAGGGCCAGGGAAAAAATGGTCTCGGACTAAGTGTCGCCAGAAAGTTCGTCGAGACATTCGGTGGCAAGCTGACTATTTCGAGCGAGACTAACCGCGGAACCACGGTCAGCATGTTTCTCCCCAGGGTTAACGACATTGCTGCGACAGAGACAAAGACCACGAAACCACCAACTGGTGGCGAGAGCATTCTGGTTGTCGATGATAACCCGGATGTTCGAAATGTCAGTTCTGCATTGCTGCGCAGTTTTGGCTACCGGGTGCGGGAAGCCGCAAACGGTCAGGCTGCTATGCATTTGCTGCAGACAGAACAAGTGGATCTGTTGTTTACCGACCTTGCCATGCCGCGCCTGTCCGGACAGGACCTCGCGGAACTGGCCAAAAAGCAAAACCACAATCTCAAAATATTGCTTACTTCCGGCAATGAGGCCGCGATGGCCGAGGCCAATGACGGCCTCACTTCAACCTACGAATTGATTCGTAAGCCATTCAGAAAACAGCAACTCGCGGAACACGTGCGCGAGATATTGGATACCTGAGTTATGAGCAAGAGACTAAATCGATTCCTGATTGTCGATATGGCTGAAGATGCCGGGCGACAATTCTCACGTGTCGCCAAACGCCTCGGATACTCATCCCAGTCGGCGACCAGCTTGCAGACGTTTATTGCCGCTCTCGACAGCTTTGCACCGACGGTCATTCTGATCGACCTGCAATCGGTGGAAAATGGTGGTCTGGACTATCTCAAAGCGCTGCGCGACCAGAGCTCCGAGGCGCATATCGTGCTTACGAGTGATGACGCAGGCCGCCCATTGGAGACAGCCAAGCAATTGGCAGAGTTCTTAGGTCTGTCAGTGGTCGCCAACTCTCGTTCTTCAATTTTCGTGAATGTATTGCGAAACGAATTGCGGCGGGCGCGTCAATCACGAATTGAGATGACGCTGGGTGATCTGAAAGTTGCGGTCAAGAACGGTAATATCAGGCCGTACTACCAGCCGAAGGCAACATATCGATCGAGCAAGATGTGGCCAATCAATGAGGTGGAAGCACTGCCACGTTGGCACATCAGTGAGACCAACATCATTATGCCTGAGGACTTTTTCTGGCTGGCAGAAGACGCAGGATTGATGCCGGAAATTACCGACAGCTTGCTCGGTAGTGTCATCAAACAAATGGCAGAGTGGGGCGCACGAGGTCTGGATTTGCACGTTGCGGTGAAGCTGCCCGCGTCTTCGTTAACAGACCGCGAATTGCCGACCCGCTTAATGGCGATGGTAACCCGCGCCAAGGTTGACTGTGCGTCGCTCACACTCGAAGTGTCAGAAGCCAATGCGATGAATTACTCGACGGCTGCTGTCGAGGTGCTAAGCGGTCTGAAATCGATGGGTTTCAGACTTGCAATTGATGAGTTCGGCACGAGCTACACTTCGCTCGAGCAACTTTACCGACTGAAATTCGACGAATTGAAAATCGACTCTTCGCTGGTGCTTGAGAGTCGAATTAGTCGTGAAGCACGGACAATCATCGAAGCAACGGTACTGCTGGCGCAGAAGCTTGGGCTTAGCGTATGTGCGGAGGGTGTTGAATCGCAACGTACGCTGCAGTTTCTCGGCAAGATAGGCTGCAACAAAGCCCAGGGTAACTACATCAGTCGTCCGCTTCTTGCCAGCATGTTGGAGGCTCGCCTAAACGAATGGAATGTGCCGGCGAGCGTGTAGTGAGCGGTTCGCCGGCCAGTGCGAAATGACGTGCGCTGGCCGGCATTTTTTTGCCATTGTTCACTTCAGCATTCTTGCGTTTCGGGTTTAAGCCAACTCGGAGCACGCTGACTCTGCCTCCACAATTGCGTCACTACCCGGCGTAGACCGCAACTCCATCAACTGATGCTAGAGCCAGCCCCGCCATTTGAAAGTCGCGACTAAGGACACCGCGACCGTTGCCATGGTACCGAGTACGGCAAAGTATCCGTAGTGCCAGCTCAGTTCGGGCATGTGCTCGAAATTCATGCCGTACATGCCGGCCAACAGGCCCAGTGGCAAAAATATTACCGTGGCAATCGTCAGCACTCGCATTACCTGATTAAGCCGATGCGAGAGCAGGCTCAGATGGGTGTTCAACAGGTCTACGGCGAGTTCCTGATTCAACTGACAGAGACTCGCAAGCCGGTCCAGGTTTTCGTACAGGTCGTGGAACTCATGTTTGTTAAGTGCCAGAGGTAGGTCCGTGCCGGTGCTTGAAAGTTGATTGAACGCATTGCACTGATAGACGAGGTGACGGCGTAGGCGTTTCAGCGCCCGGTTGTAGCGGCTCAAACTTTCGATCACCTCATCATTGGCATTCTCGTAGACCCGGTCTTCGAGTGTTTCCAGGTGCTGTTCGAGCTCCATGACTTCCGGTGTATACACATCCACGATCGTGCGGCTGATGATATACGTCAGATGCGCGGGACCGGCATGCATCAGTTTGGCATTGTTGCGTACCCGCTCCTGTACTTTCTCGATGCTGGGGATCAGTTCGTGGTGCCGGGTTATCACGAAAGTCTTGCTAACGAACATCGCGAGGTCCGCCACTTCCGGTTCGCTGTCCTCGTAGGCGGTTAGCAAGTCCCGCAACATAATGAACAAATACTGATCGAAGACTTCGAGTTTCGGTGGGTGCCTGTCCCGGTGTGCGTCTTGCATCGCCAGTTTGGATATCTGAAATCGCTTGCTGAGTAGGTGGCGTTCGATGTCGTCGGGTGGCCCCTGAAAGTCGAGCCACAGCCAGCTGTCGGATTCTTCAGTCCAGCCCTCGATCAGCTCCAAACCACCACTCGCCAACGATTGGTCCGTCGGGTTGTACAACAATGCGCGAAGTTCTGACATCAGGGCTAATCCTCACTGTCGGCAATGGTAGCGGTCGCTTTAGCAATCTGTACCTGCAAAGGCTTGACGGCGTCAAAGTGCAGGTCGATTTGGGGGAAGGCAATTACGATGCCGTTCGCATCGAAGAGTTCAGTAATGGTGTGCCGAACTTCACTGCGGATGCTGCGCAGTCCGCGTTCGCCGCTGGTCAGGCACCAGAAGTAAGTCTCGAAAATCAACGCGCTGTCACCAAAGTCCTCAAAAATGACGGTCGGCGCAGGTTCAGGTTGCACTTCTTTTTGCGCCACTACGGCTTGCTCAATCAATTCGGCAACCCGGCGAGTCGGTGAGCCGTATGCGACGCCAACGCGTATCTTTGCGCGTATTTGCTGGTCTACCAGTGTCCAGTTGACGACGGTACGTTCCAGCATCTGGCTGTTGGGAACCAGAATGTGCACGCCGTCGACGCGTCGAATACGTGTCGACCGATTGCCGATTCTCTCCACAACGCCGGAATGCTCGTCGACCTCAATGTAGTCATCAATTCGAACTGGCCGTTCGACCATCAGAATCCAGCCGCTAATAAAATTATTGATGATGTTCTGGGCACCGAAACCCACACCGATTGCGATCGCGCCGGTAAGAAATGCGAACGCGGTAACAGGAATGTGGAGGAGACTCAGCGCGGTCAGGGCGACGCAGACGATCAGTATGTAGAACACGACTCGCTGCAAGGTCTGGATAGCATCGGGTCGCATATCGGTTTTCGCCAGGCGACGGCGTAAGAGCCGTTCAATAAACCGGCTCATGAAATAACCGACAATGATGAGCAGTGTCACTAATACCAGCGCGCCCACCGTTATCGGACTGCTGCCGAAAGGTATTAGCGGAAAGTGCCAAATGTCGATGAATTCCTGCATGGTCCCACCGTTGTCATTGCCAGCGTTTATGGTAACGGAAAACCGCTGGCGCTGGTTCAAGTCTGTTAGCATTATTACCGGTTTCGGGCATTGAGACAGTCTGTGAATAACGTTTCTGATGATCTGCTGGTCCTGGGTTGGAGAGAGTGGCTGGGTTTGCCGGCGCTTGGTATTGATCGAATCAAAGCCAAGGTGGATACGGGGGCGCGTACCTCAACGCTGCACGCGTTCGCGGTAGAGCCGTTCAACGAGGACGGGCGGGCGCAAGTGCGTTTCCGGATGCATCCGCTGCAAAAGAACACTGACCGAATCGTTGTTTGTACGGCCGATGTCGTTGACCAGCGCGTGGTTTCGGATTCCGGCGGGCATCGCGAAAAGCGCTGGGTAATTTCGACACCCATAGAAGTCGGTGATCACACTTGGCCGGCTGAGGTGACTTTGACCTCCAGGGATAACATGCTGTTTCGAATGCTGCTTGGGCGTACCGCGATTGCCGGGCGCGGGCTCGTTAACCCGGACCTGTCGTTCGCTCAAGGCAAACGATTGAGAAAGAAACAAGGATAGTTTACGCGATGGCCAAGAACTCACCCATTACCATCAATGGCACAACGATAGACCCAGGGACGAGCGGCAATGTCAGCCTGCCCATTGCAGATCTCTACACGTCGACGTCACTGAGCATGCCAGTACACGTTATCAACGGTCGGCGTACGGGCCCGGTCCTGTTCGTGTCAGCGGCAGTGCACGGCGACGAATTAAACGGCGTCGAGATTGTCCGCCGCTTGTTGCGCCGGAAAAACTTGTCATCAATCCGCGGCACACTAATTGCTGTGCCAATCGTAAACGTGCACGGCTTTCTCGATCAGTCACGATACCTGCCTGACCGCCGCGATCTGAATCGTTCGTTTCCTGGTAGCGCCAAGGGTTCTATTGCCGCGAGGCTGGCCAGTATTTTTCTTCGCGAAATAGTCATGCGCTCCGACTACGGTATTGACCTGCACACTGGCGCGATCGACCGTTCAAACCTGCCGCAGATTCGCGCCGACCTTGATGACCCGAAAACGCTGCAACTGGCGCGCGCGTTCGGTGTTCCGGTTATTATTAATTCTGACGTCAGGGAAGGTTCGTTACGCGGTTGTTCTTCGGACATGGGCAAGCCGGTACTCACCTACGAGGCGGGAGAAGCCCTGCGTTTTGACGAGTTGAGCATTCGCGGGGGTATACGCGGCATTCTGAATGTCATGCGTAACATCGGTATGCTGACCGAGCCTCGCAAGGGGCCGCAACGTGAACCGGTGATTGCGCGGTCAACGAGTTGGGCGCGCGCACCTGCCAGCGGTATCGTCGTTGGCAAGGTTGAACTGGGCGCATCCGTGCGCAAAGGTCAGCCGCTGGCTATCATCAGTGACCCGCTTGGCAGAAGAGAAGAAACAGTGGTCGCTCGCTTTGATGGTATTGTGATTGGCCGCAGTAACCTGCCGCTGGCGCATGAAGGCGATGCGCTATTCAATATTGCCGCGTTCCACAGTGTTGAGCGCGCAGAAGACCTGGTTGAACAGTTCGCCGCGCGACACGAGCGAGTACGTGAGGCCGCCGACGAGGAGTAGGACTATGAGCACGAAAATGAATATTGGCGTCCTGTCGACGAACAAGAATCTGTACTCGACTAAGCGCTTGATTGAGGCGGGCGAAGACCGTGGGCATGAAATGCGCATCATTAATCACCGCCGTTGTTACATGAACATTACTGCGCACAATCCGGGCGTGCATTACAAGGGTGAAAGCATCGAGGGGCTGAATGCAATAATTCCACGGATTGGCGCATCGATTTCTTTCTACGGAACGGCCGTAGTGCGGCAGTTCGAGATGATGGGCGTCTACTCTGTCAATGAATCGGTCGCCATTACCCGGTCGCGCGACAAGTTGCGCGCACTGCAGCTGCTGTCACGTAAGGGCATTGGCATGCCGATTACGGGCTTTGCCAATTCGCCTGACGATACGAAAGACCTGCTGGATTTTGTCGGCGGCGCTCCGGTAGTGGTCAAACTACTGGAAGGTACGCAGGGCGTGGGAGTTGTATTGGCCGAAACCCAGCAAGCGGCAGAAAGCGTTATTGAGGCTTTTCGTGGCCTTAAAGCTGAATTCATGGTGCAGGAGTTTATCAAGGAAGCCGGAGGCTCGGATATTCGCTGCTTTGTCATCGGCGACAAGGTCGTGGCTTCGATGAAACGTACCGGCAAAGACGGCGAGTTTCGCTCTAACCTGCATCGGGGCGGATCTGCTGAAGTGATCAAGATAACGCCGGAGGAGCGGTCGACAGCTGTCCGCTCGGCGCGTGTCATGGGCCTGAACGTGGCCGGTGTCGACTTGCTGAGATCGAATCACGGGCCGGTCGTGATGGAGGTTAACTCCAGTCCGGGTTTGGAGGGTATCGAGAAGGCAACGGGGAAAGACGTTGCTGGCATGATTATTTCTTTCATCGAAAAGAACGCCCGTCCCGGTAATACCAAGACCCGCGGCCGCGGCTGACATTTTTCGATCGCTGCCGCGCACACCCGGCTGCCGGTGCGGCAGGTCTTTGCGCATTTACCTGGGTGCGGTCACATGTAGGTCGGCGCTGAGTCGTTGACGGCGCGGCCGCATATCGACGGTTGTTCAGGAAGGCATAGCGGCAGCGATGTCACTGCGGCGTTACGCTGTTAACATGCGCCGGCCTGTCCGAAGTGGCTCAGAAAACCCGACTCTCAATGTCCAAGAAAAAAACCCGAAAGCGCCGCGCGAAACCCCGCCGTAAAGTTGGCTTTGTCCGTCGACACCCCTGGTGGACACTGGTTCTCGCCGTTGTCGGTGCGTCTTGCCTGTACCTGCTGTTTCTAAACTGGCAAATCACCAGCCGTTTTGAAGGGCGGCGCTGGGATTTGCCGGCACGGGTCTATGCCCGACCGCTGGAACTGTACGCCGGAATGTCGTTGTCCCCGGACGCGCTGGAACAGGAACTGTCACGATTGGGCTACCGCGCAGTGGCGACCGCGCCAACAGCACCCGGGAGCTATCAGCGTTACGGTCGGACGATAGAGGCCGTTACTCGTGAATTTCGCTTTTGGGACGAGTTGCAGCCGTCAACCCGGGTCCGTGTCAGCTTTGATGGCGGCACCGTCGAAAACCTTGTCGTCCCAAGCGGGCGGTCGCCGGTCGTGCGGCTTGATCCTTTGCTGGTTGGCAGCATTTTCCCGCAGCATGGTGAAGATCGCCTGATCGTTGCGCCGGAACAGGTTCCGGAGAGCCTGCGGCAAGCGTTGATCGCGGTTGAAGATCGACGCTTCATGCAACACCCGGGCGTTGACCCTATCGCGCTCGGCCGTGCGGTTCTGGCGAACCTGCGGGCCGGCGAAGTCACCCAGGGCGGGAGTACGCTGACCCAGCAGCTCGTAAAAAATTACTTTCTCGACAATCGACGCACGTTGACCAGAAAACTGCGCGAAGCATTGATGGCCTTGATACTGGAGTTGCACTACAGCAAAGCCGATATTCTCAATGCGTACATCAACGAAATTTACCTGGGACAGGACGGTCAGCGTGCCATTCATGGTTTTGGACTTGCCAGTCAATTCTATTTCAGCCGACCACTGGCTGAACTCGAGTTGGATCAGGTTGCATTGCTGGTGGCGCTGGTACGCGGTCCGGGTTATTACGACCCGGTGAAGTCGCCGGCACGCGCCAAAGCGCGTCGCGAGCTGGTGTTGACGCTGATGAGCGAGGCGGGCGCCATCACGCCGGACGAGGCCGCCAGCGCGGCGCAACAGCCGCTCAATACCTGGGACCGAGCCAGTGCCGGTGCGTCGTACTATCCTGCCTACCTCGCGTTGGTGCGCGAACAGCTTGCTGCGCAATACCGCCCCGAAGATCTGACCCGGCAGGGCCTGCGTATTTTCAGTGCACTGGACCCGTTGGTGCAGGCAAGCGCGGAGCGGCACCTGGCTGACGGTCTGGCAACGCTTGATCAGCGGCAGCCGGAACGGACGCTCGCGGGTGCGGCAGTGGTTGCCAGCCCGCAATCGGGTGACGTTCTGGCATTGGTCGGAGATCGCCGGGCCGGTTACGAGGGCTTTAACCGCGCACTGGCGGCAAGCCGGCCTGTGGGTTCGTTGATCAAGCCTGTTGTGTATCTGGCTGCATTGGAGTCGGGTCGATACACGCTGGCAAGCCGTATCGACGACGAGGCGATCGAGGTGACGCTCGAGAACGGTGATGTATGGACGCCGAGAAATTTCAACAAGGAAACGACCGGCGAAGTCACCTTGCTGCGGGCACTGTCTGAATCGCTCAATCTCGCGACCGTGCGGCTGGGCATGGATGTGGGCGTGGATGCTGTCGCCGATTTGCTGACACGGCTTGGCCTGGATCGGGTCGTCGCACCTTTCCCGTCGCTGCTGCTCGGTGCCGTTGAAATGACGCCAATGCAGGTTGCCCAGGTCTACAGCACTTTGGCGAACGATGGGTTTCGCAGTCCGCTACGTGCGGTCCACTCGGTGGTCAACGTCGACGGTGAGCCATTGCAACGCTACCCCATTGAGCTCGCGCAGGTTGTCGATTCCGCCAACGTATACCAGGTCAACCAGGGACTGGTTACGGCAATGCAGCGCGGTACTGGCCGCTCGGCCGAACTCGATATAACCGTGGCCGGCAAAACGGGAACCTCGGACGAATTTCGCGATAGCTGGTTTGCAGGCTATTCAGGCGATCGGCTGGCCGTCGTTTGGGTAGGCTACGATGATTATCAACCGACCACCTTGAGTGGTGCGTCTGGCGCTTTGCCGATATGGACAAAGATCATGCGCGACGTTGCAACGGTGTCTTTCGCACCGCCACAACCCGCTGATCTGGAAACGTTCCGCATCGACTACTACAGTGGTGCGGAGGTAGGCCGTAACTGCGACAGCGCTGAATCGTTGGCGTTGCCCGCAGATACGGAGCTGGCTCGCGATGGCGGCTGCAACAGCCGTTCAAGCAGTATTGGTGAAAGGACCCTGAAATGGCTCAACGACGTCTTCAATTAAATGCACTGCTGGCTGTGGCGACGGCGGTCCTGAGTGGCTGCAGCACATTGCCAGCGAATCAGGAAGTGCCGCGAACCGCCGACTACCCGGTCAGTGGTTCAGAGCACCGCGAGCGCGTTATGAATCCCGCAAGTGTTTCGCTGTTGGAACAAAGCCGGCAGCAGCAACGTTCAGGCAATCTTGCGCAAGCGGGCTCGACACTCGAACGTGCCGTACGCATAGATCCTTCGGAGCCCGCCGTGTGGCTGGCGCTGGCACAGCTTCGTTACGAAGAATCCAATTGGACACAGACTGAGCAGCTCGCTCGCAAAGCCTACTCGCTGGCCGCTGATGGCTCAGCCGAGCGCCGTGCGGCGCAGAGTCTGATCGCGGATGCACTGGATCGACAGGGCAGGTCGGAAGAGGCGCAACGTCTGCGGGAAGGATTGAGAGCAGCTCCGCAGTAGTCGCTGACGGCGGCCAAGTCTCAAAGTAGGCTACCGATTAACCGCTCGCTAATTGGCAGACAGGCGAGTTCTGCTGGCCGTATCGATGCGAACTTCGTCACGCCGGGGTCGTGGGCTGCTGCATGACCAGAGGCTGCAATGGCCAATCGTTACTGCTGCCGGTCGTGGCGTCTAGTGTTCCCAATCGTCGTCAAGTTTCTTTGCGGCGATGAACAGCAATACGGCCGCCGCGAGGTAGAACACGGTTCCGGACAGGATGGCATAGCGTAGCGATTCGGCGCCGAAGCGTTCATTGAGTATGTCGGAGATGGCGCCTATGACGAGATTGCCCAAGCCGATGCCGATCAGGTTGTTGATGAACAGAAAGATCGCCGATGCCGTGGTGCGCATGTTGGGCGTGACGAGGTGCTGGAAGGCGGACAAGACGGGCCCCAGCCAGACCAGGCTAAGTGCTGTCGGAATGAGAAACGCGAAGAACGCGAGCCCCAGGTTTTTGGACATGACTCCGACAACGAAGAACGGCACGGCGGCGATAAAGGCGACGGCGGGTATTTGCGCATAAGCGGCTTTATTGCGGGCGCCAATGCGGTCGGCAATCATGCCACCGAGCCAAATGCCGCACAGTCCGCCGACCAACAGAATCGAGCCGTAAAAATACGACGCGTAAAGCACTACGTTACCGCCGCCTGGCACCAGGGCGGCAGGCAGCCATGAGAAAAAGCCGGGTAGCGCATCGCCGAAACTGCGTACAAAAAATGACGGGAGCCAGAAGATCAGTCCATAGCCAATCATGGATGAGCAGGCGGCACCGAAAGACAACGTCCAGAAGCTGGGTTTGCTTACCAACGTTGTGAATACTGTCGCTATGCTGACCGGCGCTGTGTCCTGACCCGGTGCGTCGTATTGCCCGCGTTGCGGTTCGCGAACGGTTAGTCGGAAAAGCGGGGCCAGCAGCAAGCCGATTACTCCGACGACGATAAACGCCGTCCGCCAACCGGCAATACTGCTAAGGACGCCGCCGAGCACAATGCCAAGGGCGCCGCCGATCGGGATGCCGAACGAATACACGGCCAATGCACGCGCGCGCTGATGCTGCGGAAAATAATCGGCAATCAACGAGTACGCAGGTGCGACGCCACCGGCTTCGCCCACGCCAACGCCCAGCCGGGCGAAGAACAGATGCCAGAAGTTCTGGGCAAGTCCGCAGACTGCCGTCATGGCGCTCCAAACCGCCAAGGCAATGGTCATGATCCAGGTGCGGTTACCGCGGTCAGCGAGCCAGGCAATCGGGATGCCAAGGAAGGTGTAAAACAGCGCGAACGCAAGTCCGCCCATCAGGCTCAGTTGTGTGTCAGTGAGCGCAAGGTCCGCTTTGATGGGGATCGCGAGGATGCCAACAATTTGCCGGTCAATAAAGTTGAACGTGTACACGACCACCAGAATGAACATGACGTAAGCACGGTACGCTCGGGATTCGGTGGCAGTGTTCATGGGCAGTCCTGCGGTTGCGCGTTGGCAAAAAAAAAGCATCAAAAAAAATGCGGCAGGCAAGAGTCTGTCTTGCCTGCCGCCGGGAGCTTACACGAGCGAGAACAGGTCGTTGTCGCTATGTCTGATTCTTATCGAAAATTGTACTCGACTGTGGCGGTCCAGGTCGTCGGATTGCCATAGAACGCGGTGATGCTGCTTTCCAGTCCGAGACTCGGGAAGTAATAGCCGGCAACTTTGTACTCTTCGTCCGTGAGGTTTTTGCCATGCAGGCCCGCGCGCCAGCGACCGTCGTCATCTTCCCAGACAAAACTCAGATCCCAGAGCGTATACGCTTCCTGATCGAGCAATGGCGTTGGCGTTTCAAACTGGCTGGTGTCATCGCGGTAGGACAAGGAGGTGATGACCGCAAAGCTGCCGGGCGTGGAGAATAACGACAACGGCGTTTCATAGCTAAGCGTCGTGCTGGCAGTCACTTCCGGTGTGTTCTGGAAAACCCGTTGATCAGCGACGTCGACACCAAAGGCGTCAATAAACTCATTGAACTCGGCATTGAGATAGCCGACGGACCAGCCGATTTGAAAATAGTCGTTGAGTTGAGCGAGCCCTTCAAACTCGATGCCGGTCATGTCTGCATCGCCCGCATTCGAGGTAATGCCCACAAATGTGTCCTGAGTTCCGTCATTGTCAGTATCGAGGCCGACCGAGCCGGGTATTTGAATATCAGTGTAGTCGGCATAGATGAACGCAATACTCGTGGTGACACGGTTGTTCATCCAGCTGGATTTCAGGCCCAGCTCGAACGAGTTGACGTATTCGGGATCGAAAAGCATGAACTCGAAAATGTCCGCCTCGTCGATATCGCCATCGCCATCAATATCCGGTGCTCCAGTCGTTTGTCCGCGTGGGTCAAAGCTGCCGCCTTTGAAGCCTTCACTGTAGGTAAAATACAGGTTTTGTTCTTCATTGGGCTGCCAGCTGATCGAAGCGCGCGGCGTGAACTCGCTAAACGTTTTGCTGCCGCGGAAATTCGACGTTGTCGCGAACAGCGTAGGCACGTTGCCGCCGAAGGTCGTACCGCCGATGTACGAGCGCCGCAGTACGGTTGAATCACGTTCATCAGATGTGTATCGACCACCCAGAGAGACGCTGACCTGATCCGTCCATTGCCAGGTGAAATCGGCGAATACAGACCAGCTGTCAGTGAGCACATAACCGGACGTGTTTGCGTTCAGGCCGGGCAGGGATAGCAACTCGCCAGTGGTGCCTAATATGACGTCAAATTGCGTAGCGGCGCTGGCGTCCAAATAGAAGAAACCGAACAAGCCGCTCAATCGGTCGCCGTTGTAGATTAGTTGTATCTCTTCAGATAATTGTTCGTTGTCGTAGACTGCGGGAACATCGAGATCAACGCCGGGCAGGCTGTCGAAGTCGATCGGCGTGTAAGAGACGTCATCACGGTACGAGAGGACATTCTTTAGCGAGTAACGGTCGTTGATCGTCCATTCGGTTACCAGCGCGCCACCGAGCGATTCCACTTTCTGCGTTGGTATGCTGAGACCCGCGCGAGTATCGAATACGTCGTTCAGGACAGGCGCACCGGTCAGGTTGCCGACCGTCAGGCGGTGGCCTTGTCTTGGATCGGACTTGTCGTCGATCAAGTCGCCGGTCAGGCGGAACGAAAGATTGTCCGTTGCGTCCCATTCCACGCTGATGCGGGCGCCAAACAGGTCTTTCTGGTAATTTTCGACGCCGCTCTGAGTGAGGTTGTCGCCAAAGCCGTCGCGAGTCAGCTTGGCGATGGAGCCGCCAACGCGCAGTTGATCGGTCAGTGGTGTTGACGCAGTAAACACCGCATCAAGCTGATTGTAGGAACCTAGCGATACCCGTGCTTTGGCCGTTGGTTCGTCGTCCAGTTTTCTGGTGACGTACTTGATGGCGCCGCCGATCGTATTGCGGCCGTACAACGACCCCTGTGGGCCGCGCAGGACTTCAATGCGTTCGACGTCGTAGACGTCCAGCACGGCGGCCTGAGGCCGATTGAGATAGACATCGTCGATGTACATACCGACACCAGCCTCAAAGCCGGCGACCGGGTCTTGCTGGCCAACACCGCGAATAAAAGCGGTCAGCGTCGTGTTCGTGCCACGTGAAACTTCAAGCGTTACGTTCGGCGTCGATTTGGCGATCTCAATGATGTCGAGTACACCCATGCGATCGAGTTGCTCGCCGGTGAACGCGGTGATCGACACTGGCACGTCCTGTAGAGACTCTTCGCGACGTCGCGCGGTCACTACCACTTCTTCCAAGGTGCGGGCGCCGGTCTCCTGCGCGTTCGCTGCTGCCGGTAGCAGGGCGGGCAGGGCTAGGGCAAGAACAGTAAGCGAAAGGCGAGCGGCCTGCCGGGTAAAAGCGATAATCATCGAGAATCCCCCAATTCAACGGTTGCTGAATTGATGTTATTTCAACGTTGGTTGAATTACAAGCGAGGATGTTTCAGGTCGATTCGTTCGCTTTGCCGCACAGTGCCCGGAACCCGGCCGCGATGAACTGAGGCATGCGGGCGTTCGCAGCCGCCATGTCGGATGAGAGGCATAAGCCGCCAGAGAGGTTGTCGATGCGACCGGTTTCAGCAAAGGTCAGGGTCAGTGCACCGGACAGGAAGTGGTAGCTCCAGTAGAGGTCTTCCTCGCGACAGTCGGGGAGTGCGAGACGCAGCGCATCAAGAAAGCGTTTGACCAGGGGGTCGAAAAAGCGGGTCATGAGCTTGCCGCCCCATTCAGGCGAGTTGTTGATCTGTGCGATGAGCGCCATGTAGTCGCGCCACTCGTCCGGATTCTCGGCCAGTGCTTCCAGCATGGGCCGGGTGAACGCCTCGATGATTTCCTCGATGCTCGGCGGGTCGTTCGGGTGACGTTGTTCCACCGCCTCCAGCGCGGCAAGCCGCAACTCATTCAGCGTTTGCGCGCGCCGCAGGAGTACGGCGTCAAACAGATCGCGTTTGGATTTGAAGTGGTAATAGGCCAATGCCACGTCGGCCCCGGCTTTGGACATGATCTGGCGAACAGTAACGCCGTCAAAACCGTGTTTCGCGAACAATTGTTCCGCGGAGTCCAGAATTCGTTCGCGAGTGGCTTGAGCATTTCGTGACATGGATCAGCATCCTATGAGCATCTGACTTGCACATCAACAAGCGTTGAAATAAAGTTCAACGCTTGTTGAATAATATTGTGGGGCGTAAGCAAGGGTATGAACTGGTTTGAAGCCGCCACACCGTTACTGCCGGATATCATACGCAACAACGCGGATCACCGTGGCTCATTGCCCGCTGTGATATGTGGTGAACAGGTACTGGACTGGCGCGATTTCGACCGCGAGTTAAACCGCGTCGCCAACGCGTTGAGCGACCTCGACCTGATGCCGGGAGATCGGATAGCGCTGCTGATGAACAACAGCGTGGATATGCTGATGGTCATGCTTGGCGCGATCGGTGGCGGTTTCGTTGCGGTGCCATTGAACGTGTCAGTCAGTGACGACGGCATTTGCCGGCAGATCAATGATAGTGGCGCGAGTGCCGTTATTGCTTCAAGCGGCCATGACGAAAGAATCGACGGCATGCGCAGCCGTTTGCCACCGTCAATCCAGGATCGTTGGCTTGCGGTCCCGTCCAATCGCGCCGGTTGGAAAAATCTAAGAGTACTTTGCTCGCTGGCCAGCGACAAAAGGGCGGCCGTTACGATCGACCCGCAGCAAGCGTGCAATGTCATCTACAGTTCCGGGACGACAGGCTTGCCGAAGGGCATCGTTCACTCGCACGCGTGTCGCATGGCGTGGGCCTACGACATGGCCATCGCGCTGCGTTATCACAGCGATGCGCGAACGCTGATCTCCCTCGGCCTGTATTCGAACATTACCTGGGTCACGATGCTTGCTACGTTGTTGGCAGGCGGCACGCTGGTGCTGATGCCGACCTATGACTCGTCGTCGTGCCTGCGGCTCATCGAAGAGCAACGCATCAGTCACGCTGGAATGGTGCCGGTACAATATCAACGGATGTTAGCCGACCCGGCGTTTTCCGATTACGACTTGTCTAGTGTCCAGGCGTTCATGTGTTGCGGCTCACCATTGCGCCCGGAATTAAAGAAGCGAATCGTTGCGAGTTTTCCCGGTGAGTTCATTGAACTCTACGGACTGACTGAAGGGCTGGTTACTATTCAATCGCCGGCGGACGCCGCGAGAAATCCAACGTCCGTCGGGCGACCGTGTCCGGGGCAGATGTTGCGAATCCTGGACGCAGAAGATCGACCTGTCGGCAATGGTGAAACCGGAGAAATCGTCGGCTACGGTCGATTGCTCATGAGTGGCTATCTCAACCGTGATTCCGCGAACGCCGAAACCACCTGGACCGACGAGTCGGGACGACGCTGGTTGCGTACGGGCGATATTGGTCGCTTGGATCACGATGGCAACCTGTATCTCGTAGATCGCAAGAAAGACATGATCATTTCCGGCGGACAGAATATTTACCCTGCCGATATTGAAGCGGTTGCAGCGCAGCATCATGACGTGGTCGATGTCGCAGTTATCGGTGTGCATAGCGAACAATGGGGGGAATCGCCATTCGCTGTCGTTACCGGGCAAGGTATTGATAGTCAGGAGCTCTTGCACTGGATCAACGAGCGGGTAGGGAAGCAACAGCGCATAGCCGCCCTCGCTGTCATTGACGAACTGCCGCGAAATCCCAACGGCAAAGTTTTGAAGCGAGAGCTGCGACAGCGATTCAAGAACACACTGTCGAGCAGCACGGTCGCATGAGTCGATATAGCGAGCACCGCTTTAGCAGCGATGACGGCTTGGCTCTATACTACCGGCATTACGGCACCAGCAAGCGCTCGTTGCCGGTCATTTGTTTACCTGGAATATCCCGCAATAGCCGTGACTTCGAACCCTTGGCTGAACACTTGTCGACTCGTTATCCGGTGCTTACGCCTGATTTTCGTGGGCGCGGTTTTTCGGAGCGTGATCCGAACTGGCGCAACTACTGCCCGCTGACCTACGTTAATGACATGCGCAGCCTGTTGCGGCAAGTGGGAATAGAACGGGCCGCGTTTATCGGCACCTCGCTCGGCGGCATCGTCTCCACGGCTTTAGCCGCTGAACAACCAGCTCTTGCCGCGGGTGTAGTCCTCAACGATATAGGGCCGGAAATTGGCAGCGCTGGTCTGGAGCGCATCAAAGGGTATCTGGGGCTGGCTGAGCCGGTCATCGATTGGGCCGGGGCTGTCGCCCAGGCTCGTAGCACTTACGGCAACGCGTGGCCCGGTCTGACTGACGAAGACTGGGCGCAATTGGTCCGCCGTTCGTACCGCGAGAATTCAGAGTGTGTGCCCGAGCTGGACATGGACCCAATGATCGGTGAGGCAGCGCGTACGGTCGGGACCGGGTTGGATGATCCATGGCAGCTGTTTGATGCGCTGCATGACATTCCGACTTTGGTCTTGCAGGGTGCACTGTCGGACATACTGACTGACGATATTGTCGCATGTATGAAGCAGCACAAACCGGACCTTCAGCACATTGTGGTGCCTGATCGAGGTCACGTCCCATTGCTGGACGAAGCAGTTAGCTTAACGGCCATCGATCACTTTCTGGAGAAGCTCGCATGAAAATCGCAGTGCGTACTGTGTTCGTTGCTTTGCTCGCAAGCGGCTGCGGTCAAGCACCATCTACCGCATTGCCTGCGCTGGCTGCAGCGAACTCTACAACGGTTTCGGGCGTCTCATCCGGGGCCTACATGGCAGCACAATTTCAGGTGGCGTACTCGGCAGAGGTCGATGGCGCGGCGTTAATCGCTGGTGGACCTTGGGGTTGCGCCGGGGGCGATATTTCGCGTGCATTGGGTGCGTGCATGAATGGCGACGGAATCGCGACAGAAGTACTTGTCCAAAGAGCGCAGACAATGGCCGCAAATTCGGCCATCGATGCGATCGCCCAGCTGGGTAACGACAAGGTATTCCTGTTTCATGGCAGCGCCGATTCCGTTGTTGCTGATAGCGTTACAGCTGCTGCCGCAGATTGGTACCGGGCCGCAGCTCCGGATGCCGTGTTGCGAATGGTCACCGGGGTTCCGGTTTCGCACGGCTGGCCCACGGTCGGTACCGGTAAACCTTGTGGAGAATTTGCCACGCCGTTTGTCTATGCCTGTGATTACGATCTGGCCGGTGAGGCGTTAGACTTTTTATTGGGGCCGTTGCAGCCACCGTCGGCAAAGGCGGTCACTCTGCAGAGTTTTTCACAGGAAGAATTTGCAGGAACGGGACTGGCCGAAACTGGTTATTTTTATGCACCGAAGGCTTGTCGAAAGCAGGGCGGTTGCCGCGTTCATGTGTTTTTTCACGGTTGCGGTCAGTCGGCGGAACAGATTGGCAAGTTGCTGGCGGAACAGGGTGGCATGCTGCGTTGGGCAGACAGCAACAAGTTGATCATTTTGTTTCCACAGGTCGCGGTCAGCCGGGTTTCACCGGTCAATCCGCTGGCATGCTGGGATTGGTGGGGCTACAGCGGCACCGAATATCTGCAAAAGAACGCGTCGCAAATGCATGCCGTGCGTGCCATGGTGCAGCGCTTGCAGGCGGCAACAGCGGACTAGCTGTTAATCAATGCTGGCGAGTCCGTTGCGAATCGCGTATTTGACAAGGCCCGGAACATCGTAGATATCGAGTTTTTGCATCAACTGGCTACGGTGCGTTTCAACTGTCTTGGCACTGATCGACAAGAGTTCAGCGATGTTACGCGTACTCATACCTTCAGCAAGCAAGCGCAATATTTCTCGTTGCCGGTTGGTTAGCGAACTCAGACTCCCGCTGACGTCAATATTGTCCGCGGTAACGTCGCCTAGTGCGGGGCTAAGGTATTGACCACCAGCTGCGACGATTCGAATCGCGCGCTCCAGTTCACTGGGCGCCATGTTCTTCAGCATGTAACCAGCGGCACCGCAGTTCAGCGCGCGGCGCACGTACTCGCCGGTTGCGTGCATCGACAGTATGATCGTCTTGATGTCGGGTCGGGACTCGGTAATGCGCGCGGTGGCGTCCAGTCCGCTGATGCCTGGCATCGCGATATCCATCAGGAACATTTGTATGTCGGGGTTTTCGGCAAGGGTTATGGCTTCTTCCCCGCTACCTCCTTCCGCGATAACTTCGCAGTGATCCAGGCCCTGCAACAATGCCTTTAGGCCATCACGAACGATTTGATGGTCATCTACAAGGGCTAGCCTGGTTCTTGCCATGCTCTGCTCCGTTACAAAGGTAGCTCCGCACTAACATGCGTGCCAGTGTTCTTGCTGGATTCAATGCTCAGCGTACCGCCACATTGCTTTGCCCGCTCACGCATAAATAGCAGGCCCAAATGGTCTATTCTGGCAGTCGGCTCACTAACATGTGCGGCATTGAATCCGGAGCCATTGTCCACAACATCCATTCGCAGCATCTTATCACTTGTAGAGAGGCGTACCTCTATTACGGATGCATTGGCATGTTGCAAGGCATTGTCCACGGCTTCCTGAGCAATTCGGTATGCCACGGTGGTGGTCTGCTCGCTCAGCGCTGCAAGCTCTCCCGCACTCACCAGACGGCACTTCAGTCTCGCAGGTTTGCTCAGTTGCCGGAGGTGCGAGTCCAGCGCTGTTTGTAAGCCAAAGTCATCAAGCGCGGTTGGTCGCAACTCCAGTGACATCTGGCGGACCGAATCTGTCAGTTGATCAATCAATGCCATGCTGGAAACGACGTCAGATTCCGATCCGCTGTGGCTGGTCGCCTTGTGCAGGTTCATCTTTAACGCCGCCAGACTCTGGCCAATCTGTTCATGCAGTGCACGGGCAAGCTTGCCACGCTCCTCTTCCTGCACGGTAAGCAGCATTTCAGTCAGTTTTTGCAATGCGACTTCGGAGCTCTTCTTATCGCTGGTATCGACCAGCATGACGATGGCACCGGTCGTTTGTCCCGCCGGGTCTTGCACCGGGCCGACATACCCGCTGCACCAGCGTGCGTGTCCATCAAATCCCGTGATTTGGTATTCGAAATCCTGCCGTCGCTCAGCGGCTTGCATCGCTCGATTGACCGGCCCGTCGTCCAGGTTCATCGGCTCATCATGCGAGTCGACTATTCGAACGGAATTGACCAGGCTTCGCCAGTCGCGGACTGATGAGGGCAGGCTGTCTGTGCCCAGTAATGCGAGAGCAGCAGCGTTTACGTAATTCAGTTTCTGTGTGGTCTCGATTGAAATGACGCCGACGGGAGCGTTTCGTATCGCTTCTTCAAGCTGGAAATGCGCGTGGTCGAGTTCGGTTCGGGTTCGCTGTAGCTGGGCTGTCTTTAAAGCGACACTATCAGTCAGGCGCGCCCGCGCCGCTTGCAAATCTTGTTCTTTTCGCCAGAGCTCTTGTAACAGCTTGCGTCGATGGTCGTGTTCATAGCCCAAGGCCCCGAAGATGAGGGTTGCCAGGCAAATAGCGATGGCTACTCCGGCAGAGGTCGAAACAATGGCCGGTGGTCCGAAACCTGTTGCAGCACAGTAAATGGTGTAGCAGGCGGTGATCGCCGCCACCGCGAGGGCCACTCGCAAGCCCGACAGTGCAGCGGCGATTCCGGCAGTGCCATAAATAAACAGGAAAGGGGCGGGAACCACTATGCCCCATTGGCGGAGGCTTTCCACTGCAGCGACAGAGAGTATCGTTGTCAGCAATAACAGCGCGGGTTTCGCACGTCTGTGGTCGGGGGGGAGATAGCCAGTTTTGATAGTGCTGGCCGTGCTAAGAGGGTCGTCCATTTATCCCCTGAGAGTGCCCGTTCTGGGGGCGCATTCCCGCAGATCGTACTTGCCATCAAGGATACCTTCTGCGGCCGAGCTGTCTTATCGGGGTATCCCTTAGTTTGCTCGGATCATTCCCCGAGAGTTCGCGATAGCGCTCCGAATACGGTCGGCAAAGACCGCTTTTGGACATAGTCGACGGCGTGCTCCAGGGCATTCGTAACCTTGAGCCGTGTGTAACTGATGCAGCGTTTGGGCAAATAAGGTACCGTGCGGCGACGCACAATTAGGCCGTTTTCTGGAATCCCAACATGGCATTACTGGTCCCAATCAATCTCCTGGTTTTCGCCGGGCTCGTACTGGCCCTCGTGCAGGTGCGCAAGCTGAAATTCACGCTGTCGCAGCAAATTCTCGCTGGGCTGATTGCCGGTGTGGCGTTTGGTTTTGTATTGCAGCTTGTCTATGCGGGCAATCCGTCTGCAATTTCTGAAACGCTGGTTTGGACCAATGTTGTAGCGAGTACGTACATCAAGTTGTTGCAGATGGTCATCATGCCGTTGGTTCTGGTAATGATGATTTCCGCCGTCGTGCGCATGCGTGAGGTTGCCGCGCTTGGCAGAATCGGCGGTGTGGTTATCGGCATCTTGGTAGGCACGACCATGATCGCGGCGCTGGTTGGCATAGCTATGGCCAACCTTTTCGATCTCAGCGCGGAGGGTTTAACGGAAGGTGCACGTGAACTGGCGCGCGCTGCAGCCCTTGAATCACGACTTGAAACCGTGGAGTCACTTGGGCTGGCTGACATGCTCGTACGCTTTATCCCATCCAACATTTTTTACGACCTGACCGGCGCCCGGCCGACATCGATTATCGCCGTTGTTATTTTCGGGGTGCTGTTCGGTGTTGCAGCGTTGCAGGTAGGTCGCGAGAACGCCGAGCGCGGTGATTCAATCGCTCGCTTCGTTGAGATCGTGCAAAGCATCATTATGAAGCTTGTACGCATAATCATGGCGTTTACTCCGTACGGCATTCTGGCCCTGATGACGAAAGTCGTCGCGGGTTCGAATATTGCTGACATTCTTAATTTGCTGACTTTCGTTGTCGCGTCGTACGTCGCAATCGCAATTATGTTTTCGGTGCACGCCTTGTTGCTGGTATTGAACGGCGTGAACATTCGGCGGTATTTCCAACATGTCTGGCCGGTTCTGACCTTTGCTTTCACATCGCGGAGCTCGGCGGCCACGATTCCGTTGAACGTAGAAACGCAGACTGAGAAGCTGCGCGTGCCAACATCGATCGCCAACCTGGCAGCCACGTTCGGCGCTACTATCGGTCAGAATGGGTGTGCGGGTATTTACCCGGCGATGCTGGCTACGATGGTTGCCCCGACCATGGGCATCAACACGCTGGATCCGTCATTCATCGCCGGCTTGGTTGGTATCGTTGCCATCAGCTCGTTCGGTGTTGCAGGCGTAGGCGGAGGCGCGACATTCGCCGCGCTGATCGTATTGCCGGCCATGGGTATGCCAATTGCGCTGGTTGCGTTGCTCATCTCAATCGAACCGTTGATTGACATGGGTAGAACCGCACTCAATGTAAACGGTTCGATGACCGCAGGTGTCTTGACCAGTCGCCTGTTAAAAGACTTGCCGCAGGACAGTACGGCCGCGATCAGCGGCTCGGCCTGATCGCTGAATACTCTGCAAGAAGACAAGCTTCGGCTACGCAAGGTCCGGTCTGCACAATCTCGCGGTACACCTGCGCTGCAGAGTCTGGTTGCGGTGAGTTGTTGTCAACACAGTGTTGACTGAATCGACGTTCGTTAAAGGTTTGAATTTGGTACTGTGCGCATGACGTATTTTAGTTGCACTAAAGCCATAGTGGGTGCGCACTGTCGCGCCTTAAGTGCAGCGTAAAAACTTATAACACTATGCAATTTATTTGAAGGCCGACCTGATGCTGATTATCAAGCGCAAAGCGCAGGATATAATTACTATTTCGCCCGTTGAGGGGATGGATACTTCACTGCCTATCAGTGAGATATTCGACCATGGTCCTATCGAGATCAAGCTACTCGAAGTGGGCAGACGGCAGGTAAAGGTGGCCATCGATGCGCCGCCACTATTGCAGATTTGGCGTGGCCGCAAAGAAACTGCAGACAGTCCGGTGGACGAATCGGCAGGGCAGGCTGGCAGTGAGCCGTTGAATGAGCCGGCTGTAGACGCGGTCCCCGGCGGAATTGACTAGCCTGCTGAGTTGAGCCGCACTTTGGCACTTTCCTGCACACAGGTGTCCTGAGGCAAGAGCGACCACCGATCCATTGTGTTGATAGACATCAGCTCCGATTCGATGAAATCTATCAGTGCCCGAATCTTTGCTGGTGGTTTCAAATTCGGATAGACGGCGTAGACGCCGAAACCACGCGAATCACAAGAATCCGGCAGCACTCTCGACAACAGTCCTTGCGCGAGCTCTCCGCTCACAAAGAGTTCGGGCACGGAAATAATGCCATCGTCCATACAGGCGGCAAGTATCAACGCCAGTACGCTGTTCGATGTGGTGCTGCAATCGACAGTTATTTCGCTTGGACCATCCGCACCGTTAAGTCGCCAGATCGTGCGTTTCTTGCTGGAATTGCCGACGGCGAGGCAACGGTGTGACTTCAGGTCCTGAATGTCCCGCGGAGTGCCGTGGCTTGCCAAGTAAGCGGGCGAGGCAACCAGAATCTCTCGCGTACTGCCAATGCGGCGTGAAAGGAGACTGGAGTCATCCAGCTTTTGCGCGACGCGGATTGCAACATCAATGTTGCTGCCTATCAGATCTACATAGCGATCATCGAATTGCAGGCTTAGTGAAACCTCGGGCCATACCTGCCTGAACTTGCGCATGAGTGGCGCGATCAAGGTTGCACCGAGGCTGGTTGGAAGACTGCACGAAACATTACCGCTGGCGCGTTGGTCCGCACCGATAACAGAGGCAATCGCACGTTCCAGCGATTCGTCAACTTCCAGACTGTGTTGAAAGAATGTGCGACCAGCTTCGGTGAGGCTTACTTTGCGTGGTGTTCGGTTTAGCAACACCACGCCAAGATCAGCTTCGAGGCGAGAGATACTCTTGCTGACAGTTGAGCGGGTGACGCCCAGCAATGTAGCTGCCTCGGAGAAGCTCCTGGTGGCGGCAACCTTGGTAAATACCTGCACATCGGCAACGTTCATAACTTGTTTGGCAAACTCCAGAAAGTCTTGGTGAAGAGTCCGGCGGACAATTCAGTGCCGGACTTCCGCCAGTGCCGACAGGCCGAAACTGTAACGTCTCGGCCACACAAAGCAAGCGCGACCTGAATTCAGGCGAGATGGGTTTGCGGAGTTGGTAGTGAGACGGCAACGGGTTGTGGCGCATGCCGAAATGCCACTGCGTCCAAGTCAGCGACCATTGATGGTTATCTTGTGACTGCCGCGGCGGTCCGTTCCGCGATTCCGGGTCATAAATTGAACATAACATTGTGAGGCCCGGCAGTACTTCAGGGCTGCGATCGGTCGTCACCGGGCTGGTTGGATGGCAAGAGTAACCTGGCGACCAGACTGGCCTGCACAGACAGAATGTCTAGCCAATGCCGTGATAGTGATCAACAACGCCTTGGTGCCGAGTGGCAATGCCTTTAGTTGGTGAGTAGGTGGTCAGGGTTGCCGGATTCAACGTTGAGCACATCAATCAAAGCGGTCGCACCGGAACGGCCGGATATCGAGCGGGCTCTCATTGTCGTTCATCAATGCACTGACTATTTCGGCGGTAATACCTGCCAGCGTCAGCCCAAGGTGCTGATGGCCGAATGCGAAGATTGCTTTAGGGTGCCGCGAGCAACGCCCGATCATTGGCAAATGATCGGGCAGGGACGGTCTGCCGCCCATCCATGACGAACTGACAGACCAGTCTGCAGTTGGCAACAGGCCGTGTAGATGCCGCTGCAGTGATTTGAATCGTTTAGTGACGGCTGGTAGTTTGCTGCCGCCGAACTCGACGAAGCCGGTTATTCTCAGGCCACAGTTCATAGGGGTCATGTAGGTGTGTCGTTCGTAGCTGGCAACGGGTACCAGCAAGTCCGGGAGTTGGCCTGTTACGGTCAGGTGATAACCGCGTTCCACGTCCAGCGGAACTCGATGCCCCAATGTGCGGGCCAAATTGTGTGACTCGGCCCCGGCGGTAATCAGCAGCTTTCCGGAGTTCACGGATTGCCCGTCGGTGTGCAGAATAAACCGCCCGTCAGCTTGTGGTTCAATGTGCCGGACGTTTTCCCGGAGCAGGCGGCCACCGGCTCGTCTGAACGCGTGCGCCAAACCACGGCAGACCTCATAGGGGTTACTTATATGCGCTGTGTTCGGATAAAAAAGGCCGCCGTGAACTGACTCTGACAGGTCGGGCGCCAGCATCGACAGGCGTTCTCGATCCAGCCATTGGCTGTCAACGCCATGAGCAGCCAGCCAGCGTTGCTGATTGAGCATTGCCGACTTGTTGGCGACGTCTTCGCTGATCAGTACATGGCCTCGACGCTGTAGCAGCGTCGAACATGCGGCATCGTCGAGCAAGCTCGCAAATGCGCGAAGACTGGGCGCCAGCAAATTCTGAAGAGCAGCTACACCTGTGTCGAAACGCCGTGCAGCCAGAGCGAAGCGCGCAAGCCATGGCAGGGCGCGAAAAAAGTAACGTGGATGCACCGCTACCGGACCATTCGGCTTTAAGAGATAACGAGGCAGCTCTCGCAGCGTACGCCACGAGGCCAGCGGCTCAATGGAATCGGTCGCGATAACGCCGGCATTGCCATACGAGCAGCCATGCCCCGGTTCCTGCCTGTCGATCAGCAAGACAGACCCTCCTCGCGCCGCAATTCGAAACGCAGCGGCCAGTCCGATGACACCGGCGCCGATGACGGCAATCTCCGCTGAGGTGTTGTCAGTCACGCTGACACGGCTTCGGCTCGATTGCTCATCGCAATTCTGCAGGCGCAGTTAGGCCACAAGGGAATGGGTCAGATGCTTCGAAGATCAACGTGGATCGCGCGGTCACGTATGCGGAGCCCGAGATGGTCGGAACGACGCTTCCGTCGCGAACCTCTGCCGAGGCGCTAAACACGCCGCCACAGATGCTTTCCTGACGCCAGATTGCGCCGGGAACCAGTGTTCCATCCGCAATGAGGCAAGCCATTTTTGCACTCGTTCCCGTACCACAAGGTGAGCGGTCATAAGCGCCACCGGGGCAGAGCACAAAGTTTCGACTATCGGCACGCGCCGGATCCGAAGGCGGCCCGAAGAGCTCAATGTGGTCAATTTGCGCACCGTCCGCGCCGCGGAGCTCGCTGTCATCAAGAGCACGCCGAACCCGGCTTGTGTAGTCAGACAATTGCCGAACGTTGCTGGCATCTATTAGCAGGTCGTGATTGTGGATCAGGAAAAACCAGTTTCCGCCCCAGGCGATATCGCCTCGCACGGTGCCGATACCGTCGACTTGCAAGCTCGCGTCCTTGCGATAGCGATAGCTGGCAACGTTCTGAATACTGACCCGATGCTGGTCATGAATCGTCACCTGGACATTGCCAGCCGGGGTCTCGAAGGTGTGCAGGCCTATCTGTATGCGTTGTTCACGGAGCAAGCTGATGGCGACGCCGATTGCGCCATGGCCGCACATGCCAAGATAGCCCGCGTTGTTGAAGAAAACTACGGCCGCCGCGCTGAGCTTGTTTTGAGGTGGCAACAGGAGCGCGCCGACGAGTATGTCCGAGCCCCGCGGTTCGTTGATGACGGCCTTGCGAAAGTCGTCGTGATCCTGATGTAATTCGTGCACGGCGTCAGTGACGGCGCTGGAGCGCAGCGCCGGACCGCCGCTGACCACAAGGCGGGTGGGTTCACCTTCCGTGTGCGAGTCCACAACGACAATTTGTCGCGCAGTCATGGTCGCCGAACTTCGGAGTGGAGACAATCTGCCGTGCAGGTTCTTGGCTGGCGACGAGGAAATATCAACGCGCCTGCAGAGCAGCAGCTGCTTTCACCACTACGAACTGATTGCAGGCTTTTCATGACGGTGTTTCGCCCATGATTCACTTCCAGTCGACGTCTGTTGCCTCCCTCAGGCAGTAATGCTGGTGACGAAAATGGTGGCCACGGCAGCCGGCACGACGAACCGCATCAGCAATTGCCACAGTTTGAAGCCGAACCCGCTCCGCAGTCCAAGTTCTGATCGCATGATGTCGGCTGATACGCGCCAGCCGACAAAAATGCTGGTCAAAAATGCACCGATCGGCAACAGAACGTTGGTCATGATGTAGTCCGTTGTGTCGTAGAAGGTCTTGTCCGCAAAGCCAGGCAGAAAGTCGAGTGGGTATACGCTGGACAATTTGTTGAATGAAAACACCGCCAGCAGGCCAAGTACCCACAGCGCGAAGCCCGCAACAAGCGCTGCTTTGTTGCCGCTCAGCTTAAAACGTTCTTGAGTCGACGCCTGAATTGGCGCGAATACGCCGATACAGGAGGTCAGTGCAGCAGCTATTAATAGAAAGAAGAAAACGCTGGAAAATATTTGTCCGCCCGGCAATTCACCAAAGGCAATCGGCAACGTCTGAAAGACCAGCCCAGGGCCTGAGTCGGGTGGCAGGCCATGGGCGAAGACCAGCGGAAATATGGCAAAGCCGGCCATGAACGCGACCAGTGTATCGGCGCCGACGACGATAAAGGCATTCTGTGAAATCGTTGTTTGACGGTTAAGGCACGAGCCGTAAGTGATCATGACTGCCATGGCTATGCCGATAGAGAAGAACGCCTGCCCGAGCGCTGCCAGCATCGTGTTCGCCGTGATTCGTGAGAAGTCCGGTGTGAGCAGAAAACGTACCGCTTCGGCCATGTCACCGATAATGGCTGCGTAGATCACCATGAGTACGAGGCAGAGAAACAACCCGGGCATGAGGATATTCACTGCGCGTTCGATGCCGCCGTGAATACCCCGGGCATTGATCCATGCTGTGATAATGACAACGACTGTGTGCCAAAAGGCCAAACGCGCCGGACTTGCCAGAAGTTGATCAAAGACAGCACCGGAGCCAGCCGCATCGATGCCGACAAACGTGCCGCGAACCGCAAGCAGGAAATAGTCAATCGTCCAGCCGGCTATGACGGTGTAGGTCATTAACAGCATGAATGCGGCAATGACCGCTACCGTTCCGACCTTGGCCCACTGCGTTGAGATTCCGGCCTCACTGGCGACCGCGCTGATGCTGCCAGCAGCTGACTTGCAGCCCGCGCCGCGTCGGCCGATTGCCCATTCAGACATAACTAACGGCACGCCGATACCCAGTGCAAACAACAGGTAAACGAAAATGAACGCACTGCCGCCACTTTCGCCGACGATGTACGGAAATCGCCAAATGTTGCCGAGACCGACCGCGAAACCAACGGACGCCATGATGAAGGTGAGTCGCGATGTCCAGTTTTCCTGAACGTTCCCCGGTGCTGGTGCTGTCATACGTTCCCCCAAAGTTCTGGTATTTCGACGGATGCTTGTTGGTTTTCTGCCGAGCAAATACCTGTCAGACTATTGACTCATGTAATCAATGCTTCGTCGATGGCCGCGCAGGCATTGTCGATTGCGACGTGCAGTTCCCGTTGCAACGTTGCCGGCATGGGTAGCAGTGGCGGTCGCACGGGCCCAGCGGGCCGGCCGCGCAATGCGCAAGCGTGTTTCACGCATTGAATAAAAGCGCCCCCGTGTTCCAGACAGTGCATTAAAGGCAGTAGTGCGCGCATAATTTCGCGGCCTCGTTCAAAGTCACTTTCTGAAATACAAACCCGGTGAAAAGTGACAGCCTGCCGCGGCATAAAATTGGCGATAACCGATACCCAGCTACGTGCACCCCATGCAAAAAACTCCAGAACCAGATCCTCGGCACCGGCACTGAGTTGCAGATTGGGGTAGCGGCTTACAAGCTGGTGTAATCGTGTGATATCGCCGCTTGATTCCTTGATAGCTATGACATTGTCGATGTTGATGACATCATCGAGAAAATCATTGTTCATGGCAGTGCCGCTGCGTGCCGGGTAGTTGTAAAGGACTATCGGGAGTCCTGCCGAACGGTCTATGGCGCGTACGTGTTCCGCGAGTTCGTTGGCCGCAGGTAGCACGTACGGTGGCGCTGCAACCAGCAATGCATCGGCTCCGCAATGCTTTGCGGCGGCGCTGATCTTAATGCAATTGCGGGCATCCAGATCGTTGACGCCAGCGATCAGGCTCACGCGTCCGGCAATACGCTGTGCGGCAAATTCAAGTTGGGAAACGCGTTCCTCAGGATTCAACGAGAAAAATTCACCGGTCGAACCGCCTACAATAATGCCAGCGACACCGTGTTCGATTTGCCAGTCGATAACGTCCGCAAGAGCACCGTAATCCACTGACAGATCGTCATTGAATGGAGAAATTACGGGGGTATAGATGCCGTTGAGCTGCACAGTCATCCTTGCTCTGCGTATTCAGCGCATTATGCGACGTTGAAGCAAGAACGACAACGGCGCCGATACCTGACGACCTGTTCCGCTGAATTCGTCATCAAAAGCGGTGAAATACTGGCGCAGTCACTGAAATTCCGATACAAGACAAGACAGCTTCGACGTAAATGGCAGGAAGACCCTGATTCTGACGTCTCTATGGCTTTGACATGATGTCGCCCGGTCAGAGGCTAAGTCGGGCACGCGTTACCAACAATTTGGGGGGAGTTATGAGAACTTCAAACATCGTCGCTGGCATGCAAGGTTTGATAGTAACGACCGCGTTTCTTGCCGTCGCTGCACCAGCGCAAAATGTGCTTATTGAGGAAATCATTGTTACTGCTCAGAAACGGGAGCAGAACATCCAGGATGTTCCGGTCGCCGTTACGGCCTACAGCGGGCGGATGCTGGAAGAGGCCGGCATCAAAGATGTACGCGAACTTGCAGCGATCGCACCGGCACTAACGTCCAGCCAGAGCCAGACTTCAACAACGTCCAGTTTTTCGATTCGCGGCATCGGCACCAGCGCGCAGAACTTTGGTTTGGAATCATCGGTTGGTCTGTATATCGATGGTGCCTACCGGGCGCGGCAGAGTTCGATTATTAACAATCTGGTCGACATCGCAGCCGTCGAAGTACTGCGAGGGCCGCAAGGCACACTGTTCGGCAAGAACACGCCATCCGGTGCAATCAACATGACTACCGTAAAGGCAGGCCACGAGCGCAATGCGTTTCTGGAAGTCACCGCCGGTGATTTCGGCCTGTTGAACTTTGCCGGTGCAACCAACCTGTCATTGATCGAAGACGTACTAGCTGTACGCGCAACAGTCTTTACCGGCAGTCGCGATGGTTACGTGAGCGATTTGAACCTTGGCAGTGACACGATTAACGATCGAAATCGTGCCGGCGGTCGCCTGCAGTTGATGTTCACGCCGAATGACAAATTCGATGTTCGGGTTATCGGCGACTACGGTGAGATCAACGAAACCTGCTGCGCAACATTAACGCGGCAGGACAATATCGTCGCATTTGGCCGGGACGATGGCATGGGTGGTCCGGTCTACGGCACCGACGCATTGTTGCTGCAATTGGGCGGAACCGTCATCACCGGCGATCGCTTTGAAGACCGTGTCACCGCATTGAATCGTCTGCCGCACTCGTCGAACAATGACGCCGGTTTGTCAGTGGAGCTGAATTACCGGTTCGACAACGTGTCGTTCAAATCGATATCTGCTTATCGAGAGTTCAAGAGTTACGACAGAATCGACGCCGATTTCAGCAATGTTGATCTGTTAACGGATACCAATACTGCTGATCAGAATTCGTTTTCACAGGAGTTCCAGCTCAACGGAGTTATCGGTGAAAAGACCACCTACGTTGCTGGTGTTTACTATTTTCAGCAGGATCTGAACAGCGTTTCCAGACTGAGCATGGGCGATGCCACGTCTCCATTCCTGTCGGCCGATCCAACGCTGGCATTGGCAATTGGCGGCATCAATATGTTCTCACCGCCGTTTCCGCCGGTCGCTGAGGCGTTTCCGGCGAGCGCATATGCCAATGACGATATGCGTCAGGAACACGAGAGTTACGCGGTATTCGCCCAAGCGGATTTCGAGCTGAATGATTCGTGGGTGCTGACCGCCGGTCTGCGATATACCGACGAAGAAAAGAAAATGGTCGGTCGGTTCAGCAACGGGCCGATGGGCCCGCCGCCCGATATCACCGAGATCGGCACCGTGCTGACTCTCGTTCAGATGGGTTTACTTGACCCGTTTGATCCCGCCAATACACCGCGATTAATGGCGGCCTTCAGCCCGACGTGGGTGCCAGGATGGGGCTTGTACACGCAGCCAGCCTTGGCGCCACAAGCTGATCTGAACGAGACACTCGCAGACGATCAGGTGACAGGCACTATCAAACTGTCATGGTTCGCCAGCGACAACACGATGTTTTATGCATCGTATGGCACGGGCTTCAAGTCGGGTGGTACCAATACTGATCGTATCAACCCGGTATTCGCCCAGACATTTGGGCCGGAGACTTCTACCGCCGTTGAGCTGGGTGTGAAAGCGGATTTCCCGGCGCAGAACGTGCGCTTGAATGTAGCTCTGCACAATACGCAAGTCGAAGACCTGCAGACCAATGCCTTCAGTGGCAGCGGCTTCAACTTGCAGAACGCGGGTAACGCCGATACCTATGGTGCTGAAGTTGAGCTGTGGTGGAATCCGACCGACAGCTTCCAGGTGCAAGCCAATTACGTACATTCCATTGCAGACTTTGAGGACTTTCAGAACGGTACTTGCTGGATAGCGACACCGTTCCATACTGGCACTCCGGACCCAGGCTACGACTCAAGCGCTGGACCATTCAGTCCGACATCCAGTGTTTGTGACCGCTCAGGTGGGCGTATTCCGAGCAATCCCGAAAACAGTTTCTACCTTGCTTTGAACAAGAGTTTTGATGTGGGTAGTTCAACGTCGCTCTACGTGCGTGGTGAGTATTCGTATATTTCCGATACGATGACAGACGGTAACAACGAGCCGATGAAGCTTCGACCGTCGTTCGATAACCTGAATCTCAGGTTAGGATTGGTCTTCGACAGTATTAATTCGGAATTGTCTGTTTGGGGACGCAACATAACTGACGAGAGCTTCTACGAGACGGTATTCGACGTTCCCGTGCAAAATGGCAAGCTCAATGCCTACCCCCATGAGCCGCGAACCTGGGGTATGACCTTCCGTAAGAACTTCGAATAGAGCCCAAGCAAGGCGGGTTTCCGGTTCCACGATTGTGGAGCCTGGAAACCTGCCGGTCTCTCGTCATGCATCTCGTGCCGCGGACAGTTCAGGGTGCTCTGTCCAGACTGTCGCCGTTCTGGCCGGTATTTTTCCGCACATAGTCCTGTCAGGGGCAATTGAGCAAGGGCCCCGGGGCTTGATGTGCGTTTTTTTTCATTTCTGTGCACTGGTTGTTGGCAAGCCCAATTGGACATAAGTAGGGTTGGCAGCTGGAAGAGTGAAGATTATCGGCCTATTGGGCCAGGGAAACGTGAAGTGCATCGGATTAGAGCGGCGTTCGCCAATGGGGTGGCGCTTTTGTCAGTGTTGGCGGCTAGTGGCGCCGCGGCACAATCAATTGAAGAAATCATCGTTACAGCGACTCGTCGTCAGGCGGATATTCAGGACGTACCGATTTCCGTTTCGGCCTATACGGGTAATTTCCTCGCTGATTCCGGCATCGATACGCTGCAGGACCTTGCGGCCTATGCGCCGAACCTGACTTTCACAACAGGATCGCAGCCAACCAATGCCCGTATCGCGATCCGGGGCATAGGCTCGGTCAGTAACAACGCCATCGAACCCGCCGTTGGCGTGTTCATCGATGGTGTTTACGTTCCACGATCGGGCGCTGTCCTTGGTAATTTGCTGGATATGCAGGTTGTGGAAGTGCTGCGTGGCCCGCAAGGAACCTTGTTTGGCCGAAATACGGCGGCCGGTGCGCTAAACATGCGGAGTAACGATCCCAGTACTGCGTTCGAAGGTTACTTGCTCGCTGGATTGGGCAACTATCAGGCTTCGTCGTTGGAAGCATTGGTCAGTGGGCCATTGTCTGACTCAGTCGCGGGCCGATTTGTTGCACGACGGAGCGAGCACGAGGGAATCGCCTTCAACCAGTTTGACGATCGGCAGGTTGGCGAGCGTGAAGATTTGGGTGCGCGCGGCAAATTGCTTTTCGACATTAGTGATCGTCTCGACGTCAAATGGACTGTCGATTACAACGAGATTAAGTCCGGTGGCAGCATTCTAGAACTGGACCCAACAACAACCAACCCTCGCTTCGAAGGAGCGCAGGTTAATTTGTTCGGGGCTTCCGCACTGACTGCCGATGGGCGTGATCATATTATCAACCAGGATCATCGGGATCGCTTTGACGACGAGCAATGGGGCAGCAGTATTGATCTCAACTATCAGGTTGGTGAGTTCACTGTCCGTTCTATCACCGCATTGCGCGACTGGCAAGCGGACACTTACGAGAGTGTGTTTCGATTGCCGGCCGACATTCTGCCGCGATCAACGAGCTATGAGACGAGAACCGTTTCGCAGGAACTGCAGCTTCTTTCGCCGGCGGGACGGTTCGCTGAATACATCGTGGGGATTTTCCTTTACGACGAAGATTACTCGATCAGTCAGGCGTTCGACGCCGGCGCCGATGCCTGTTCACCGTTAGTCTTCGCCGCGGCAGGGGCGGCTGCCGCAGCGGCGTGTGCCAATGCGAGCCAGAGTCCTGCGGTTGCGTCGGAGTTTTCACAATCGTTACAAAGTGTCGCGACGTTCGCGCAAACTACGCTGCACTTTTCTGATTTTTTCGCCCTGACCGCGGGAGCCCGCTATACGTCTGACGACAAGGACGGCTCATTCGATCAGGTGCTGCCAAATCCCATCCTGGGATCGTTGTTTCGCGTGCCAGAGAGCGAGCCCAACCTGCGATCAAATGACGCTGCATGGACATGGCTCTTAACCGCTACTTTGCATCCCGCCGATAATGTCATGGTGTTCGCAACAGGATCCACGGGTTTTAAGGGAGGCGGTTTCAATTCGGAAGGCGCGTTGCTTGCGCTGGGTTCGGATGCGCGAACGTTTGAGTCTGAAGAGTCGCGCAATGTTGAGCTGGGCTTCAAGAGTACCGGATATGATCGACGTCTGATCGCAAATGTCACGCTGTACCATACTCAGGTGAAACGTTTTCAGGACCGTTCATTTGACGGCACGAGTTTCATTACCAGGAATGCGGGCTCGCGGACGCAGTCAGGCTTTGAGTCTGACCTGACCTTGCGACCAGTGGATCAGTTGACCGTGCTGTTCGGTCTCAGCTACCTCGATGCAAAGTTCGATAGTTTTGTTGCCGCTTCGCCCTTGCCTGGAAGCACAGTTGCACAGGATCTCAGCGGCGAACGCCCGCATGCAGCGCCCAAGTGGCAAGGATCGCTGGTCGCCGATTGGCGCGGCACACTGGCGACGAGTGATTTCGAGTGGTTCACACGGGGCGGTTTGCAGTACGTGGGTGAGCAGAACGTTGGCGGCAATACGAACCTCAATCCACAGACCATGGAAGACGGCTACTTACTTGCGGATCTTCGACTGGGATTCGGCAATGATCGATGGCAGGTGTCTGCCTATGTCCGCAATCTGGGCGATGAAAGGTATTGTCAGTCGAAGTTCGATCAGCCGCTCGGTGGCGCATTCGGCGCGGTTGATACTGTTGCCAATACAACCGCCCAACGCTGCGTGCTGAGTAGCCCGCGCACCTTCGGTTTGAGCTTTCGTTATGAACTCTAGGCCGAGGATGAGACTTATGACGATTCGTCGCCTGAGCGCAAACAGACGGCCGAGTGCGCGGCCAGTCGCCATTCGGCAGTAGCCGTTTCGTTCACGTCGGCTGTTGAGTAGCAGATCCGCCAGTCTCGATCGGACCCCAGCGTACGCAACGAAACCGTTACGGCATTGCTGCCCGCATTCAGTAACAAAGCCTGTAGCCGGAGTGCAGGCGATTCGTCGCTCATTAATAAGACCAGAGTCTGGCAGTGGTGCCAGTCCTTATCGTCAAGTGGCCGACCGTCCGCGGTCAGCCAGCTGATATCCGCAAAGCCGTGGACGCCCGTCTCACCGTGCCGGTACGCATCCTGTTTGAGCGTTGCCGACGACGTGCGCAATGCGATCAGCGCACGGACGTCATCCAGCAGCGAATGCTCGTTGTCAGTCCATGACAGCCAGCCGGTTTCGTTGTCCTGTGCGTAGGCGTTGTTATTGCCGTGCTGAGTATTGCCGAGTTCGTCACCCGCCAGGAGCATCGGCGTTCCGGGTGCGAGCAACAGAGTGGTCAGCATATTGAGCCGTTGTTTGCGGCGCATTTCGTTAATAGCCGGGTCGTCGGTCGGACCTTCGGTACCATAGTTCGCGCTGTAGTTATGGCGGTGCCCATCGCGGTTATTTTCACCATTCGCTTTATTGTGACGATGCTTGTAGCTCACCGTATCCAGTAACGTGAATCCATCATGGCTACTAAGAAAATTGACGCTTGCTGCTGGCCCCCGACCGCTGTGTTCGAAAATATCCGACGACCCATGCAGGCGGCGAGCAAACTCGCCGGCAAGCTTTGCATCACCGCGCCACCATTGGCGGGTTACGTCCCGGTAGCGGTCATTCCATTCCGACCAGGTAGATGGGAACTGGCCGAGCTGGTAACCACCTGGCCCCGGGTCCCATGGTTCTGCGAATAATTTGCAGTGGCTTAGCAGAGGGTCATTACTGATACGGGCCAGCAATGGGTGGGCGGGGTTAAACCCGTCCGCATGGCGAGCCAATACCGTAGCGAGATCAAAGCGAAAGCCGTCAACGCCCATTTCACCTGCCCAATAACGCAGGCTGTCCACAATCAGATCCTGCACGACGTGGGAGTCAGCGTTGATCGTATTGCCGCAACCGGTATCGTTGATGTAGTGCAGGGCAGTGTCCGGTGCCAGGCGGTAATACGCTTCGTTGTCGAGACCGCGAAAAGACAGGCTTGGTCCGAACTGGTCTCCTTCAGCCGTATGGTTGTACACGACGTCCAGTACGACCTCCAGGCCGGCATCGTGTATGGCATTGACCATTTCGACGAACTCGCCGCGTGGGTTGTCACTGGCATAGCGCGTCGCCGGCGTGAAAAAGTTTAGCGTGTTGTAGCCCCAGTAATTGCGCCGTCCCTGTTCGCTCAAAAACTGTTCATCGATGAAGTACTGCACCGGCATCAGTTCAACCGAACTGATGCCCAGGGCGCGTAGATAATTGAGAACATCTGCATTGCACAGCCCGCGCATGCGACCGCGGTCTGCTTCTGCGACTGCCGGGTGGCGCATCGTGTAGCCACGCAGGTTCAGTTCATACAGTACGGTATCGCGCCATGCGGTTTGTGGGCCACGAGATGCCGGTGCACAGGCGGCTGTGACTACCGACAAACCTACGTAGTCGCTGTTGTTCAGGCGGCTTGCTTGTCCCTCGGTCAGGTCGCTGCCGACAACATAGTCGAACAAGGAGTCGTGCCAGCGAAAATCGCCGTCGATTTGCCGGCAATAGGGGTCCAGCAACAACTTGTGCGGGTTGCAGCGCAGACCTTCAGCGGGTGCATAAGGCCCGTGTACCCGATAGCCGTAGCGTTGGCCCGCTGAGCAGCCCGGCAAGAACCCGTGCCATACCGAGTCGCTCTGGTGTGGCAGGTCATGTTGCCCGATTTGACGACCACCAGCGTCGAAGAGACATAGCTCAACACGTTCCGCCACTGCCGAATAGACCGCAAAATAGACGCCACCGTCGGCGACCGTGGCTCCCAGCGGCGGCGTCGAACCTGTGTTCATCACGGCGTCAGCGGGGTTACTGCATTCAGCCGCCAGATATCGTCGTTGTAATTACTGATCGTACGATCAGTAGAGAATGTGCCGGACGCAGCGGTGTTGCGGATACTCATTGCTGTCCAGATGTCACGCTGGCTGTACGCTGTAGCGACTTTTTCCTGTGCATCGATGAAGCTGCGGAAGTCCGCCGCTGTCATCCAGGGATCGTGCGGGTTTCTGATCGCGTGCAAGATGCTGTCGAAAACACCGGGCTCGAATCGGTTGAAATGGCCACTTTCGAGTAATGCTACAACCCGTGAGAAGTCCGGGTCGGAATCGATGATCGCCTGCGGGTCATAAGTAGCGCGTTGTTCTTCAATCTGGTCGACAGTGAGACCGAACAGAAAAAAGTTTTCATCGCCCACCGCTTCGCGGATCTCGACATTGGCGCCATCCAGCGTACCGATCGTAATGGCACCGTTCATCATGAACTTCATGTTGCCCGTGCCTGATGCCTCTTTACCTGCCGTTGAAATTTGTTCGGAGAGGTCCGCTGCAGTGCAAATGACTTCCATGGCCGAGACATTGTAGTCGGGTATGAAAACCAGACGTAATTTATCCTGCAAACGGCGGTCGGTATTGATCACCTGGGCCACGTTGTTGATCGCCTTGATGATGTTTTTAGCCATGGCATAGCCGGGTGCCGCTTTGCCGCCAATGATAATAGCGCGCGGCAGTTGCGCATCCTGGTGCCCACGTTGGTTCCGGTCGTACAAGTACACGGCGTGCAGGAGGTTCAGTAATTGCCGCTTGTACTCGTGAATGCGTTTGACCTGCACATCAAACAGCATAGTCGGGGCTATTGTCAGGCCGGTACGAGCCTCAACCAGTTTGGCAAGGCGCTGCTTGTTCTCGGCACGTACATTGCGCCAGCGCTGCTGAAAATCGGGATCGTCTGCGACCTTCGCCAGCCTCGCAAGTTGCGGCAGATCCGTCGTCCACTCAGTGCCGATCTGCGAGCTGATCAGCTCCGACAGACCAGGGTTGCAAGCGGCGAGCCAGCGCCTCGGCGTGACCCCGTTAGTCTTGTTGTTGAAACGCTCAGGCCACAGTTCGGCGAAATCGCGGAAGAGCCCCTTTTGCAGCAGGTGTGAATGCAACTGCGCGACGCCGTTGATCGAGAAACTGCCGACGATGGACAGGTAGGCCATGCGCACCATCTTGTGCGGCCCCGGCGAGATCAGCGACATGCGTTCGATACGCGCGTTGTCGCCAGGCCATTGGGCGCTGATATCCTGGATGAAACGGGCGTTAATTTCGTAGATGATATCGAGTAGCCGCGGCAATAAGGATTCAAACATTGCGACGGGCCACTGCTCGAGGGCTTCGGGCAACAAGGTGTGATTCGTGTACGCCATGGTCTGTGACGTGATGTCCCATGCTTCATTCCAGCTCAGGTAGCAATGGTCCATCAGGAGGCGCATCAGTTCCGGTACGGCGAGTGCCGGATGCGTGTCATTGAGTTGGAAACAGAGTTTCTCGGCGAAGCCGGAGTAATCGTCACCGTGACGGTGTCGCCAGTCGCGCATAACGTCTTGCAGGCTCGCGGAAACCAGGAAGTACTGCTGGCGTAGGCGAAGTTCCTGCCCGGATTCCGTGGCAGCGTTCGGGTACAACACCATGGTGATGTTTTCAGCTTCATTCTTTGCGGCAACGGCATCGGCATAATCGCCCGCATTGAACTCGTCGAGATCGAACTCATCTGTTGCTCCTGCTGACCATAGCCGGAGCGTGTTGACTACCTCATTGCGATAGCCCGGGATGGGGACGTCGTACGGAATGGCCAGTACATCGTGCGTGTTGACCCAGCGGCATCGTTGTTTACCCTCGTGATCGGCATACGTTTCACTATGGCCACCAAAGCGTACGGTTTGCGAGAGTTCGATTCTTTCGATCTCCCAGGGGAATTCGACGCGCAGCCATGGATCAGGCTCTTCGATCTGGTAACCGTTCTCAATGCGTTGGTGAAACATGCCGTACTGGTAGCGAATTCCGTAGCCGATGACCGGTAGTCGCAGCGTCGCGCAACTATCAAGAAAACACGCCGCCAGTCGCCCGAGCCCGCCATTGCCAAGTCCAGCATCGTGTTCGCGTTCGGCCACGTCTTCCAGGCTGAGTCCCAATCGGTTCAGGGCTTCAACGGCCGGTCCTTTCAGGCCGAGGCTGATCAACGAATTACCGAGCAAACGACCCATCAGGAATTCCAGCGACATGTAACAGGTACGCCGCATGTCCTCGCGCTCGACCGCGATGTTGGTCTGGTTCCAACGTTCCATCAGCCGGTCCCGGACGGCGTAGGTCAATGCCTGATAGACGTAAGGCTGTTGTTTGCTAATCGTGCGACGGCCGAGTGTCCGACCGAAGTAATGAGTCAGGTCCCTTAACAGGGCATCTGCGGACATGTCGAGTGCCGGTGCGTGCAATAATTCGATGTGATCGGCGCTAAGGCCTGTTTCTGATTCCGGCGTGTTCATTTGGGAAAGGTCCTTCATTGGGTCCTGCTGATGAAAAGTGTAGCGAGAGGTGGTAATACCAGTCGTAGCGAGTGGGTCTGGCCCTGAGCGGCATCGTCGTTGGCCGTCATAGTGCCGTCATTGCTGACGCCACTGCCGCCGTACGTTGCGGCATCCGTATTCAGGATCTCGACGTAACGGCCGGTTCCGGGCACGCCCAGATGGTAATCATGACGTACTACGGGCGTAAAGTTACTGACGCAGATCACAACGTTCCCCTGCAGGTCGCGTCGCAGCCAGGCGATAATGCTGTGGTCGCGGTCCATGCCGTCGAGCCATTCGAAGCCTTGCTGCTCGAAATCAATCTGGTGCAAGGCGGGAACTGTTCGGTAGATGCGGTTGAGGTCGCGCACCAGGCTTTGCATTCCGCGGTGCGGTGCGTGCTCCAGCAGGTGCCAGTCCAGTGACTGATCGTGATTCCACTCGGCTGACTGGGCGAACTCGTTGCCCATGAACAGCAGCTTCTTGCCAGGGTGTCCGTACATGAAACCGTAGTAAGCGCGCAGGTTCGCGAAACGCTGAAACTCATCGCCGGGCATTCGGCCAAGCAGGGAGCGCTTGCCATGGACGACTTCGTCGTGCGAAAGCGGCAGCAGGAAATTCTCGCTGAATGCGTAGACGAGTCCGAAAGTCAGTTTGTCATGGTGATAGCGTCGATGAATCGGATCTTCCTGAACATAGCGCAACGTATCGTTCATCCAGCCCATGTTCCATTTGTAGGTGAACCCCAGTCCGCCGCTGAATACAGGTCGGGATACGCCGGGCCAGGAGGTGGATTCTTCGGCCAGCGAAATTGCACCGTGCGCGTGTATAACTTCGTTGAAACGCTTCAGGAAATCGACGGCTTCCAGGTTTTCATTGCCACCGTGTTTGTTCGGCAGCCACTCACCGGGTTCGCGCGAGTAATCGAGGTACAGCATTGATGCGACAGCATCCACCCGCAAACCGTCGACATGCATTTCGTCTATCCAGTACAGGGCGCTGCCTATCAGGTAATTGACGACTTCGCGACGGCCGAAATTGAAGATCAACGTACCCCAGTCGGCATGCTCGCCCTTGCGCGGGTCGGCGTGTTCGTAAAGTGCGGTGCCGTCAAAACGTGCCAGCCCGTGTTCGTCGCGCGGGAAATGCGCAGGCACCCAGTCAACAATGACACCGATTCCCGCCTGGTGACAGCGATCAACGAAATACCGGAAATCGTCCGGCGTACCGAAACGGTATGTCGGTGCGTACAGACCGATGGGCTGGTAACCCCACGAGCCGTCAAATGGATGTTCGCTGATCGGCAACAGTTCGATATGAGTAAAGCCCATGTCGAGCACGTAGCCGATCAGTTCGTCAGCGAGTTCGTGCCACTGCAAATAGCGGTTGCCTTCGTCGGCTCGTCGTCGCCACGAGCCCGGATGTACTTCGTAAATAGATAACGGTTCGTCCAGCTCCGGCCCGGTGTGTCGTGTGCGTTGCCATTCGTCGTCTTGCCAATGGTAGTCACTGGTGTAAACCACTGCTGCATTGCCCGGCGGTGGCTCCGAACAATTGGCCAGCGGATCGCTCTTCAATGGCAATAGTTTGCCGTCACGATCCACCAGTTCGAATTTGTATAAATCGCCGTGGCCGACGCCCGGAATGAAAATTTCCCATAAGCCGTTGCCGGGATGAAAGCGCATCGGATGCCGTCGGCCATCCCAGTCATTGAAGCTGCCGACCACGCTGACGCGCGATGCGTTAGGCGCCCAAACAGCGAAGCGGGTGCCCGTCGTGCCGGCAACGGTGACGGCGCGCGCACCCAGGGTACGGTTTATTTCCAGATGGGTACCTTCACCCAGCAGGTGCAGGTCCAGTTCGCCGAGCGTCGATGGAAAGGCGTACGGGTCTTCCATGATGTACTGCTGGCCCGAGCCGAGAGTGATGCGCAATCGGTAACGGCGCAGGCGCGGAGGGAAACGGGCTTCGAACAAACCGGCAGGGTGCAATCGCTGCATCGACGCCAGAACAGTGCCGTTACGATCAAGCAGTTCGATCGAACTGGCCTGTGGTTGAAACGTGCGGACCACTCGGCCATCGGCGACGTTGTGCACGCCGAGTACCGAGAACGGATCGCCGTGCCGGCCTTCGATGATTGCCAGCATTTCTTTATTCAAGGCCGTTTCCGCAAGCACAAGTTGTCCATTGGGCATTGTCCAGGCAAGCCTGCGCAGGCGTTACCCTAGACGTGATTGCCGATTCGCGCCGCGAGACGAATTGCGTCACGAGCGGCTCGTACGGTGAAGAGCGAGCATGCGAAATCAAGAACCCGTACCTAACGTGTGAAGTGCAGGTGCTGACCGAGCATGTCGGGCGTCACCAGTGTGATGCCGCTTTTTGTAACCCGGAAACCGCGGGCACGGTCAGCGTCGGCGTCGATACCAATTTCGGTGCCTTCCGCGATGACGGCACCGCGATCGATTATCGCGCGCCGGATCCGGCAGTGCCGGCCGATTTCAGCATCCGGCAAGATTACGGAGTCATCAATCTGACTGTAGGAACGCACGCGGACGTTCGAGAACAGCACCGAGCGGCTGACTCGCGCGCCTGAGACGACGCAGCCAGCAGATACCATGGACTGGATAGCACGGCCGCGCCGATCCGGTTCATCAAAAACAAACTTGGCTGGCGGCAGCTGTTCCTGAGCCGACAGTATGGGCCAGCGATCATCATACAGATTGAGTTGTGGTGTCACGGAGATGAGTTCCATGTTGGCATCCCAGAACGCATCGAGCGTGCCGACATCCCGCCAGTACGCTTGTTGCGAGGTTTCCGGGTCGCGGAACGGGTAGGCCTGTACATGGTACTTGTTGATGATGGACGGAATGATGTCGCGCCCAAAGTCGTGGCTGGTGCCCGGCGTGTCAGCGTCCTTGATGACCTGCTCATAGAGGAAGTCAGTGTTGAAGACGTAGTTGCCCATCGAGGCGAGGCAGAGTTCTGTCTGGCCCGGGATTGGCGTTGGGTTCTCCGGCTTTTCATCGAACGCGATTACCCGGCCATCGTCGTCTACAGTCATAACCCCGAGCGCACCGGCGGCTTCAGCGATCGGTACCTCGATACAGCACACCGTCATGTCCGCCCCTTTTTCGGAGTGCGCAGCAAGCAGCGGGCCGTAGTCCATTTTGTACACGTGATCGCCTGCCAGTATCAGCACCATGCCGGGCTTATGCGTCCGGATAATGTCGAGATTTTGGTAGACGGCATCGGCCGTACCTCGATACCACTCGCCACCGATGCGTTGCGAAGCGGGCAGAATCTCGACGAACTCGCGACCGCTCGGCCGCAAGGCGGTCCAGCCATGCACAAGGTGGCGAATCAGTGAATGCGCCTTGTACTGGGTCAGTACGCCGATGCGGCGAATGCCGGAGTTGACGCAGTTGGACAGGGGGAAATCTATAATCCGTAGTTTCCCACCAAAATACAGTGACGGCTTGGCTCGCCAGGCAGTCAACTCGTAGAGTCGGGAACCTTGCCCGCCAGCCAGTATCAACGCGAGAGTGTCGCGAGTCAGGCGGCTGACGTAGCGCGCGTCGTCCAGTTGCTCCGGTGCATCCATCCCTTGCATCCCCATTCAATGTCGTCTCGTTCAGTGTAGCGCAAAACTTTGTCGGGGCGATGAGGGTGATTGCACTGTTACAGGGCGAGGCGGCTGGCCAATCGTATCTAGCAATCCGGAAGGCGCTTCGCGTAGTATTGCGGGCATGCCAGCCGCACTAAAAATCAGTGAGTTAAACAAGTCGTATGCGGGCGGTTTCCAGGCACTCAAAAACGTTTCCCTGGAGATCGATCACGGCGAGATATTTGCATTGCTCGGCCCTAACGGCGCCGGCAAAACGACGCTGATCAGCATCGTCTGCGGGATAGTCAATGCTAGCTCCGGTTCGGTGCTGGTCAACGGTCATGACATCGTTCGTGACTTCCGGGTTACCCGCTCGTTAATAGGGCTGGTTCCACAGGAGCTGTCCACGGATACGTTCGAGACGGTGCTGGCGACCGTCACCTTCAGTCGCGGATTGTTCGGGCTTGCACCTGATCCGGGTCATATCGAGAAAGTCTTGCGGTCATTGTCATTGTGGGACAGACGTGACAGCAAAATTCTGACCTTGTCAGGCGGCATGAAGCGGCGTGTATTAATAGCGAAGGCTTTGGCACACGAGCCGCGTATCCTGTTTCTGGATGAACCGACCGCTGGCGTGGATGTTGAATTGCGTCAGGACATGTGGGCGATTGTTCGGTCACTTCAGGAATCGGGGGTGACGGTCATCCTGACCACCCATTACATTGAAGAAGCCGAACAGATGGCCGATCGTGTGGGCGTTATCAACGGTGGTGAGGTAATCCTGGTGCAGGAGAAACAGCGCCTGATGCAGGAGCTCGGCAAACGTCAACTGACCCTGCAGTTGCAGGATGCGTTGACCGTTATTCCGGACAGTCTGGCCGAGTTCAACCTGGAACTTGCGGAATCGGGTGTCGAGCTTGTTTATACCTACGATACACAGGGCGAACGCACCGGGATCACTGCATTGCTTGCCGAACTCGGTCGGGCGGGAATCAAATTCAATGACCTGAGTACCTCGCAAAGTTCGCTGGAGGAAATTTTCGTCGACCTCGTGAAGAAAAGCCCATGAATTTCCGCGCGGTAAGAGCTATCTATGGATTCGAAATGGCGCGTACGCGACGTACTTTGTTTCAGAGCATTGTGTCGCCGGTTATCTCTACATCGCTGTACTTCGTCATTTTTGGCTCTGCGATCGGTTCGCGCATCGATGAGATTGACGGCGTGAGTTACGGCTCTTTCATCGTACCGGGACTGATAATGCTGTCATTGTTGACAGAGAGTGTTTCTAACGCGTCCTTCGGTATTTTCTTCCCGCGCTTCAGTGGCACAATTTACGAGCTGTTGTCGGCGCCGGTTACGTGGGTGGAGACGCTGCTCGGCTATGCCGGTGCGGCGGCGAGCAAGTCACTAATTTTGGCCGCCATTATTCTTACTACCGCGAATTTGTTCGTCGACGTGCAGATAGCGCACCCGTTCTGGATGATAACGTTTCTGGTGTTGACCGCTGTGTCGTTCAGCCTGTTCGGCTTCATTTTGGGTATTTGGGCCGACGGCTTTGAGAAATTGCAGATCGTGCCCATGTTAATCATCACGCCGCTGACATTCTTGGGTGGCAGCTTTTATTCGATTAGCATGTTACCGCCGTTCTGGCAGACCGTCACTCTATTCAATCCAGTGGTCTACCTCATCAGCGGTTTTCGCTGGAGTTTTTATGAGAACGCGGATGTCAGCGTTGCTCTCAGTTTCGGCATGACCTGCGTATTCCTGATCACCTGTATTCTCATCGTTCGCTGGATGTTCACGAGCGGTTATCGACTGCGTTCCTGACGTTGTTTGTCCAGTTCGAGCAAGGTTCTCAATAGTACATTCGTGGCGTTGGCCAGCGCGTCTGGCAATACGTAACTGGTGCTAACCTCCTGACTATTCGCTCTACCCGGTACGATGATTAATCCGACCGGCGCAAAGGCAGACAGAGCCTGTGCAGCATCAACCGCCGTGCTGCGCCGGTGGACGTAGGACAGCCCCAACTGGCTGGCTGCTTTGCCCATTGCCTCTGATACGTGCTGGTCGGTCTTTCCCGGCGGCAACTCAAATACCTGTTCCATGATGAATCGCGTGCCGGTCTCGTTGCCGATTCTGTCGGCACTCTTGCGAACGGCTATGAACATTTTATCGCTGTGCTCCAGGTCATGAGCGCGGATATCGAGTCGAAAGCTGGCATCAACGGTGGCGTTGGCGTTTGTCGTGGATGATGTTGGCGAGAGATCGAGCTGTGCCGCTGACTGGTCTGACCCTGTCTGTTGGAGGTCAACAACGGTGGTTGAGAGCCGGTTGGCAGCATCGCGTAATTGCCGATGTTGCCACGACCTTGACCTGTTTTCCGTATTGCTGACTAACCGGACATTCCAGCGTTGGATGCCCGCAAACTGCTGGACGATACCCAGCTCTTCGCTGCCTGAATGCTGCGCCGGGTCGGTTTCGACCTGCAATTCGAGGTAGGCCGCGATCATACCGTTCGCCCGATGATTGAGCCCAAGGTTGTCAGGGTCTCCGCCCAGAGCGGCGATGCCATCAGCGACGGTCGCACCATCGTGTGTTGGTGTAAGGATTTCGGTCGATGTTATGAGGTCGTAGACAGAGCGGCTACCCAACATGCGGTCCGCACTGTCAGCCCAGACGATGATTTCAAGTGGGTGATCGAGAACCGTGCCGTTGTCGTGCAACGATCGGGCAATTTCGATTGCGGCCATGATTCCCGCGAATCCGTTGCAACGGTCTGCCGCCGGTGCTTTATCGATGCTTGCTCCGATGACCAATGATGGCCAGGCATGCCTGCCTTCCAGTCGGCCAATGAGATTTCCAGCAACGTCCCTGTGGGTCATCATTCCGGCGTTCTGTAACAGTCTTGCCAACTGGCGAAGCGCATTCTGGTTTTCTGTGCTGTACGCAGGGATGGGCTGGCAGCTCGATGCGGATTGACTGGCATTCTCCAGGCGCATGAGACTGCTGGTCAGCCGATTGTTGTCGACGAGCATGGCACTTGACGCGCAGGCGGCGCTTGCTGACAGTGTCAGCAGAATGGCGCCGAAGTTGGCCGTCAAGTTGCGCGAAGGTCGTGAATGCCGCATGGACGTCATGGTCTCACAGGCCGCGGTCATGGACACCATCAAGGCAAGCGCCATCGCTGTTGCTCGGCCGATTCGAGCGCCCGGTTACCCACGAGGATGTTCGATGAGCAGCAAAGCCATACAGGATCACTATGCCGATAGCAGCAGCCATTGTTACGGCTGCGGGTACAGCAATCAGGCCGGTCATCAACTCAAGAGTTACTGGAACGGTGGGGCATCGACAGCACGTTTTAGCCCGGATGCCCGATTCGTTGCTGTGCCAGGTTATGTGTACGGCGGGCTAATCGCGTCGTTAATTGATTGTCATGGCACGGCTACTGCCGCCGCTGCCTTGTGCCAGATGCAGGGTCGCGAGCTCGGCGACGGACCTGTACCCCGGTTCGTTACCGCGGCATTGAAAGTAGACTACCTCGCGCCAACGCCGCTGGGTCCTGAACTGGAACTTGAGGCAATGGCAAGCGAAGTAAAAGAGCGCAAGGTGGTGGTCGACGTCAAACTGCGTGCAGACGGAGTGCAATGTGCGAGCGGCCAGGTCGTTGCGGTCCTGATGCCGGCGGGCATGCTGGACCGCAACGATTAACCGGTACTCAGCTTATGCCGTCAATTGTTTCATTCAAAGTCAGGCTTGGTCGCATAGCGGCGCTGACCCGCTTTCTGTCCGGGTGGTAATAGCCCCAGACATCGACCGGCTTGCCTTGTGCTGAATTGAGTTCATCCACAATTTTCGACTCGTTGGCACTTAACTGACTGGCGACCGGTGTAAAACGTGCTTTCAGTGCCATGTCCTCGTTTTGCTCGGCCAAGGCCTGTGCCCAGTAGAGCGCAAGGTAAAAATGACTGCCGCGGCTGTCCAGTTCGCCGACTTTCCGTGAAGGGGACTTGTTGTTCTGCAGGAACTTGCTGTTAGCGGTATGCAATGCACTGGCGAGGACCGCGGCGGCTTTGTTCGCCGTCTTGTCGGCGATGTCTTCGAGCGATACTGCAATGGCCAGAAACTCGCCGAGCGAATCCCAGCGCAAATGTCCTTCTTCAAGAAACTGCTGCACGTGCTTAGGCGCGGAACCGCCGGCACCCGTTTCGAACAGGCCACCGCCGGCGAGTAAGGGCACGATGGACAGCATCTTCGCGCTGGTTCCGAGTTCCAGAATCGGGAACAAATCCGTCAAATAGTCGCGCAATACGTTGCCGGTGACAGAAATAGTGTCTTTGCCTTCCTTGACCCTTTGCAATGTGTAGTGCATCGCGTCCATCGGTGACTTGATCAGGATGTCGAGGCCGGCTGTGTCGTGATTCTGCAAGTACTTGTTGACCTTCGTAATCAGTTCGCGATCGTGGGCCCGTTGGTCGTCGAGCCAGAATACGGCGGGATTACCCGTCGCCTTCGCGCGGCTGACAGCGAGTCGAACCCAGTCGCGGATCGGCAGGTCACGGGTCTGGCACATGCGCCAGATATCACCTTGTTCCACAGCGTGTTCCAACAAGGTCGCGCCCTGGTCGTCGACGACCCGCACCGTGCCATTTGCCGGTATCTCGAACGTCTTGTCGTGCGAACCGTACTCTTCGGCTTTCTGGGCCATCAGGCCGACGTTCGCGACATTGCCCATCGTGGTTGGATCGAACGCGCCATGCTCGCGGCAAAATTCGATCACCGCCTGATAAATACCGGCGTAGCTGCGGTCGGGAATCATCGCCAGAGTGTCGCCGAGCTTACCGTCCGGCCCCCACATTTTGCCGGACGAGCGGATCGCTGCCGGCATGGATGCGTCGATGATGACGTCACTGGGTACGTGCAGGTTGGTAATCCCCTTGTCGGAATCAACCATTGCGAGGGCGGGGCGGTTCGCATACAGCGCCTCAATATCTGCTTCAATAGCTTCGCGTTGTTCTGCGGGCAGTTCGGCGATGCTGCCGTACAGGTCGCCAATTCCATTGTTGGGGTCGACGCCGATTTTGCTGAACAGATCCGCGTGCTTCTCGAATACCGGCGCGTAGAAAACCGTTACCGCGTGACCAAACATGATTGGGTCCGACACTTTCATCATGGTCGCTTTCAGGTGCAGCGACAGCAGTAAGTTTTCGTCGGCGGCAAACTTAACTTGCTCGGCAAAAAACGCACGCAGTGCTGAACAACTCATTACCGCGGCATCAATTACCTCGCCGTCCTGCACGGCAGTGGATTCTTTCAGTACAGTGACTTTGTCGTCGGCTGTTACCAGTTCAATGCGCACAGTTCCGGCATTGCCAATTACCGCTGAAGCTTCGCTGCCGTAGTAGTCGCCGTTCTGCATATGTGCAACACGGGATTTCGAGTCGCTACTCCACGCGCCCATGGAATGAGGATGCCGCTTTGCGTATTCCTTGACGGCGCTGGCAACCCGGCGATCGGAATTGCCTTCGCGCAGTACAGGGTTCACTGCACTGCCCAGCACCTTGCCGTAGCGTGCTTTGATGGCCCGTTCCTGATCGTTCTTGGGTTCTTCCGGGTAGTCCGGCACGTCAAAGCCCTGTGTCTGCAGCTCGCGTATCGCGGCTGACAGCTGGGGAATGGATGCGCTGATATTGGGCAGTTTTATGATGTTGGCGTCTGGCGTCTTGGCGAGTTCGCCGAGTTCGGCCAGAGCATCTGCTTGCGTCTGTTCATGCGCGAGTCGTTCAGGAAAGTTCGCCAGAATGCGGCTGGCCAATGAAATGTCGCGGGTTTCCAGATTGACGCCCGCGGTGCCGGCGAATGCCGCAACGATAGGTAACAAAGAATACGTGGCAAGTGCCGGCGCTTCGTCGGTTTCGGTGTAGATAATCTTGGCGATGGTCATGCATGCTCCTGACGCGCAGCACCGTCACGGTGCGGCAATAGCTGAATGTCTTGTTGTTGTACCCGACCCGGAGCCTGCGTTGCCAGCCAGAATTCCGGGGGCGAGATAGCGGCGCCAAGGCACTCGGCGAACCCGGGAGTTTACGTAGGATTGGGGTTGGGGGCAAAAACCACGGTGCCCGGCTTAGTGGTCTGGTGCTACCCGGCGATTCAGAAGCGGTGGTCTAGCGGTATTTACCGGTCATCGACGCGTGCGGTATCGTCGCCGCGCCGGCCGTCGCGTTTCACCACACGGACTCATGCTCGACTTTCCGAAGTAACAACGGTCAGAATTCGCGAGCCCGCCGGGAAAAATAAGATAGCCTGCCGACAATTCGAGTTTGCTGCACTCGTGCCCGGTGTGTGCGCGGTCCGCCGGCGGATGTGCTGAGTGAGCGCCGCAGGTTTTCGAGTACTGGGTTTCAGCAGTTACCGTTGTTTCGTGCCACAGCAACGGGTAGCGACAGGCAGGAGGCAAGGGCAATCGTGCACCGACCCGTGGCAACGGCCTGGTGTGGACCACAATACGAACAACAGAATCGGCCTGCGGAGGGCCAGTCGCCATGAAAGAGAATGAACAAACCCGCTCACTGGTCTTGAGCATGTCCTGTCCTGATCGGGGCGGTATTGTTGCGGCCATTAGCGGCTTTATCGCCGACAGCGGTGGCTCCATTCTGGAGACCGCGCATTTCGTCGACCGCTGGACGAAGCGTTCTTTCATGCGAGCATCATTCTCAGGTTCGGAACTCGCGAGCCGAGAGGTGTTGTCAGAGCGTTTCGCGGTGATAGCGGAAGGCTTCGGCATGGACTGGCAGCTGCACGATGCCGAACAACGTTGCCGTGTACTTCTCGCGGTATCGAAGCAGGGACACGTTCTGAACAACCTGCTGCACCGCTGGAGTATTGGCACGCTGCCCATCGACATTGTTGGTGTGGTCTCGAACCACGATGACATGCGTTCACTTACGGAATGGCACAAGCTGCCCTACTACCACTTCCCCGTTACGCCGGATGACCGGACCCGTCAGGAACGGCAGATTCTTGACCTGTTCGAAAGTACAGGGGCTGAACTGCTCGCTCTTGCGCGCTACATGCAAATACTGTCTGCTGGCGCCTGTGAGGAGTTAGCGGGGCGAGCAATTAACATCCATCACTCGTTCTTGCCGGGATTCAAAGGTGCCAAACCGTATCACCAGGCGCATGAGCGAGGCGTTAAGATCATCGGTGCGACAGCGCATTTCGTTACCACCGATCTCGACGAAGGCCCGATAATCGAGCAGGGCGTTGAGCGGGTCGACCACACCATGGGGCCTGACGAATTGGCAAAAATAGGTCATGATCTGGAAAGCGTGGTGTTCACTCGAGCTGTCCGCTGGTTCGCTGAACACCGCATATTCCCAAGCGGGAGCCGCACTGTAGTCTTGCGGTCCTGATTCTTCGCAGGCCCATCACAATCAGTTCAGGATTGAGTTATCTCTATGATTGAATCCACAGTCGTTGATATGCGCGCGCCTTATCTTATTCTAATAGGCGATGTACGCGACCCCTTGTACGCTAAAACCGGCTTCGGCATCGTGCAATGGCGCCGGGATCTGGTTGCAGGACAACTGCGGTTTGCGGGTTGCCCGGTCGACATGGGCGTGCCTGATCTCAGTGTGCAGGACGCCAAAGCCGCAGGTGCTGCCAGCCTTGTTATTGGCGTTGCACCGGTCGGTGGCGAGATTCCGGAAAGCTGGTGGGCCGTCATTGAGGAAGCTGCGGCATCCGGACTCGACATTGTGTGTGGATTGCATATTCGACTCCGCGACTATCCTGCGGTAGTCGCGGCTGCGCAATCCTCCGGTGCCCGACTCATCGATATTCGGGTTCCGCCCCGCAAACTGCCAGTAGGGACAGGCAGAAAACGCAGTGGCAAGCGCGTGCTTATGGTCGGTACCGATTGTGCTGTTGGCAAGAAATATTCAGCGTTGGCGCTTGATCAGGCATTGCGTGCCGCGGGCGTCAATTCTACGTTTCGGGCAACTGGCCAAACAGGGATCATGATCGCGGGCAAGGGCATACCTATCGATTCGGTGGTCTCGGACTTTGTGTCCGGCGCCGCGGAGCTGCTGTCACCCGATAATGAAGCGGATCATTGGGACGTGATTGAAGGTCAGGGGTCACTCTTTCACCCTGGCTACGCGGCGGTCAGCCTGGGTCTGCTGCACGGTTCGCAACCGGACGCGATTGTCTTGTGTCACGAAGCGGGGCGAACTGATATTGATGAGTGGGATGGATTCACGTTGCCCAGCATTCCAGAATGCATCACCTTGAACCTTCTCAACGGGAAGTTAACCAACCCCTCCATACGCTGTGTCGGTGTGAGCGTTAATACGTCGTCTTTGCCTACTGGCGAACGAGAGGCCTGGCTCGCCGCCCTGAGCGCGGAAACCGGTTTGCCCTGTGTTGACCCGTTGGTCGAAGGCATGCAAGCCATTGTTAATAACATGCTTGGCACCTGAGATTGACCTATGGACATTAAACTTAAAGTTGAAGACTGGGAACTCCGCCAGCCTTTTCGGATTACCGGGGAGGAATGGCGTCATTCGACCTGCATAACGGTTAAGTTGCAGGATGGCGATCATATTGGTCGAGGTGAAGCGCAAGGCGTTTCCTATTTGGGCGAGACGGCAGATACGATAGTTGCGCAGATCAATTCTGTTGCCGACGACGTACGTGCAGGCATGAGTCGGGATGAGCTGCAATCGCGATTGCCCAGTGGCGGCGCGAGAAATGCAATTGATTGCGCGCTCTGGGACCTCGAGGCCAAGTCCCGCGGAGAGACGATCTGGACTCTGACGGGCATTAAACCGAAACCGGTAACAACAGTCTTCACCATAGGTATTGAGGAAACAGCAGAGGCGATGGCAGCCAAGGCGGCCGGTGCAGCACAGTACCCGGTGTTGAAGGTCAAGCTCGACAACCAGCAACCGTACGAACGGCTGGCGGCGATTCGCGCGGCAAGGCCCGATGCCCGTATCGTTGTGGATGCCAATCAGGGCTGGACGTTCGAGATGCTGCGCGAGTTATTGCCGCGCTGCGTCGAGCTTGACATCGAGATGGTCGAACAACCTTTGCCGAGAGGGCAGGACGACGTACTCGAAGGCTTCGATTCGCCGGTGACACTGGCTGCCGACGAGTCCTGTCAGGATTGCAGTGAGCTTGAGACGGCGGCCAGGCGTTACGAGATGATCAACATCAAGCTCGACAAAACCGGTGGATTAACGGAAGCACTTCGGCTGGCCAGGGCGGCGCGCGAGAAAGGCTGCAAATTGATGGTCGGCAATATGCTGGGCACGTCATTGAGTATGGCGCCGTCATTCGTGGTCGCCCAGTTGTGCGATTTCGTTGACATTGACGGTCCCTTATTGATGAAAGAAGACCGCTTGCATGGCATCCGGTACAACGCCGGCGAAGTCGGCGTGTTTGATCGCGACTTGTGGGGCTAAACGGTGTTCAACCAACCTTTGCGGCATGTGCAACGGCGCAACGTGAATTGAAATTCAGCTTATAAGTCAGTTGGTTCGCTTGTTGTTTGTCTGCGCCGTCGCCGAATTGCGTCATATAAAATCCTTTATAATCAATAATATAGGTAACGATCGTCGGTGGCCGTTGGTGATCCGCGACGGTTAAGGGCGCGGCCGGCCGGCCGCGGTGCCTGTTGGCCGCAGTCTTCGTGAAACGTCATCGTCTTTGATGCCTGAGTCACGGGCGTTTCACGGCAACTATCCAGCTAATCGGCCGCATACCGTCAGTCTGGCATGACGATTGCACTTTCCTTTCTGCGCGACAACCGATGTCGCGATTGTCTAATGCTTGAAGGAGAGAGCGATGAAAAAGGTACTTGTAACGATTGGCGCACTGACTCTGGCAACGGGTATGGCCTTCGCCGGCGATGCAACCGAAACGAAGTCATTTAGCGACCTCGACACCAACAAGGATGGCGTCATCACCCAAACCGAAGCTTCAGTTGATCGCGAACTGGTTGCGTATTTCAGCAACGCGGATGCGGATCAGAACGGCTTCCTGACGCCGAGCGAGTTCGATTCGCTCAAAGATGAAATGGAAGAAGCCGAGTAAATCATTCGGCAGTAACGAAAAAGGCCCCGAATTCGGGGCCTTTTTCTTGTCTTGCTTCTACCGCTACTCGACAGGCGGGCGGCAATGCATATTTCGAATCGACGTGCATCGCATGCGTTGCTGTCGAAGCGCGTTTATAGCGCTTCGATAATGGTCGCGATGCCTTGCCCAACGCCGATACACATCGTGCACAGCGCGTAACGCCCACCGCTGGCTTTCAATTGGTAAGCGGCTGTAGTTATCAGGCGTGCGCCGGACATGCCGAGCGGGTGACCCAGCGCTATTGCGCCACCGTTAGGATTAACGTGCGCAGCGTCATCATCGAGTCCGAGCATCCGCAGCACAGCCAAAGATTGCGATGCGAACGCTTCGTTGAGTTCGATCGTGTCCATCTGCTCGATCGTCAGCCCAGCTTGTGCCAGGGCTTTTTGGCTCGCGGGTCCTGGTCCAATACCCATAATGCGGGGTTCGACGCCCGCGACAGCCGTTGTAACTACTCGTGCGAGAGGTTTGAGACCAAACTTCTTTACCGAGTCAGCGGAGGCAAGCAGCAAAGCACACGCGCCATCATTTACTCCGGAGGCATTGCCGGCGGTAACTGTGCCGTTTGCACGGAAGGGCGTGCCCAAACTGGCGAGTTTCTCAAGCGACGTTTCGCGGGGGTGTTCGTCCTGCGTGACTAACAGCGGCTCCGCTTTTCGTTGCGGGACTTCGACGGGAATGATCTCTGCGTCAAAAAAGCCCCGGGCGCGTGCGGCAGCGGTTTTTTGCTGACTGCGCATCGCGAATGCGTCCTGATCGGCGCGACTGACGTTGAATTCTTCAGCCACATTTTCGCCGGTCTCCGGCATCGAGTCGACTCCGTACTGCTTCTTCAGTAGCGGATTGACGAAGCGCCAGCCGATGGTTGTGTCATAGATTTCAGCATTGCGGCTGAATGGGCTGCTTGCTTTCGGTTGCACGAAGGGCGCTCGGGACATCGACTCCACACCGCCTGCAATCAAGAGGCCCGCTTCACCGCATTTAATTGTCCGCGCTGCCATCGCTACTGCATCCATGCCGGATCCGCAGAGGCGATTGAGCGTTACGCCGGGTACGTTTTGCGGTAGCCCGGCCAGCAAAGTAGACATGCGAGCGACGTTGCGATTGTCCTCACCCGCCTGGTTGGCACAACCCAGCAGGACGTCATCAATCAAGGCGGGGTCGATGTTTTGGTTGCGAGCGATAAGCGCGCGAATGGGGATTGCACCGAGGTCATCGGCCCGGACGCTGGATAACGCGCCTGCGTAACGGCCAATGGGGGTGCGTACGGCATCGCAGATAAATGCGTCTGACATGGATTAATCCTTGGGTTCGGTAGTGAAGGGCGGTCGGCTCAGGCCTGATCGTAATCCAATTCGACGGAATCGGTCAGCGGCATGGATTGGCAAGTGAGTATGAAGCCCTTCTCAACTTCCCACGGTTCCAGCGAGTAGTTGATCGCCATTTCGACTTCGCCTTTGCTGAGCTTGACCCGACAAGTGGAGCAAACGCCGCCCTTGCAAGAGTACGGCAGGTCGAGGCCAGCGTCTGCAGCGGCATCGAGAATTGACGGTTCATTGCCGGTCATATGGAATGTTTGCCGATGACCGTCGAGCAGTACCTGAACTTCGATACCCTCGGCAGGAACTTCCTGGCGCCGTGGCGATGCCGGTATTGGCTCGCGGAGGATCGCCCGAAACCGTTCGGCGTGCACTTGTTCTTGCGGGTAATTCAGAGAGGTCAATGCAGCGCTTACGGCATCGATCATTGCGTTCGGACCGCATATGAAGATGTCATCAGGGCGATTTTGCTCAAGGAACGCGGCATGGAGTGCCTGTACTTTGTCGCCGTCCAGTCGGCCCTGATACAACTCAACTTCGCTCGGTTCCTGGCTCATGATGAAGTGCAGGGAGACGCGTGCCGGGTATTGATTTTTCAATGCCCACAAATCTTCCATGAACATTGTGGTCGCGCGGCTGCGGTTGCCATAGAAGATAACAAAGCGACTTTGCGGCTCGGTCTCGAGCGCGGTTTTCGCAATCGAAAGTACCGGCGTAATACCGCTGCCGGCGACGAACGCTGCGTAAACCTTGGCCTGCGTCGGCTTGAGTTCGGTGTAGAAGTGTCCAGAGGGCGGCATGATCTCCAGCGTGCCAGCAGGCTGCAGTTCATCTGCCAAATAATTGGAGAAGATGCCATCCGGCTGTACGCGCACACCGATACGCAGCGTGTCTTCAGCAACGCTGCTGCAAATCGAATACGTGCGCCGTACGTTGTTCTCGCCAATAACCGCACGAACGGGCAGGTGCTGGCCTTGTTGATAGCGAAAGTCCCCACGAATTTCATCGGGCACAGCCAGTTCGATGCAGACAGCGTCATTGGCCGTTGCGGTTTTGCTCACTACGGTGGCGGGATAGTACTTACGCATGTTTTGTTCTCAGATACATTTGAAGTACTCGAACGGCTCCAGACAGTCGCCGCACTTGTACGCTGCTTTGCAGGGGGTGGATCCAAATTCGCTGACTTTCACAGAGTTCGTGCTGTTACACCGCGGGCAAGCGATTCGCAACTCATCGCCGCGCAATGATTTTTTTGCCGTGCTGCCGGCTGGTGGGGCAATCCCGTACTCGGCAAGCTTCTTACGACCATCAGCGCTAATCCAGTCGGTGGTCCACGGCGGTGACAGTACCCGGCGCACGTGGACGTCAGTGATCCCATTGGCCCGCAAGTGCTCGTAAACACTGGCTTCGATTACCTCGGTAGCCGGGCAGGCGGAGTAGGTGGGGGTCAGCGTCACGGTAACTTTATCGCCGTCGATTGCAACGTCACGAATGATACCGAGATCGGCAATGCTCAGGATCGGGATCTCGGGATCGGGTACTTCGCTTAGTAACTTTTGGACGTCCGCTACTACCACGCTGCACCTGGGTAGGCGCGCTGCATATGCTGCATCTCAGCAAGCAGGTAGCCCAGGTGTTCTGTGTGCCGGCCGTTTTTGCCGCCGGTATCCATCCACCCGTCCTGTGGCCTCGTTAAGGTCGCTTCCTGCAGTGCTTTTTGCACGTACTCATTCCACGGCGCTTGCAGCGTTGTCGGATCGGGGCCGACCTTCTCTGCGGCCGCCCACTCGTCGATTTCGTCCGCAGTAAACATTTCACCGGTGAACCGCCAGAGGTCATCAATAGCTTTTTGCATGCGGTGATGGCTCTCGTCCGTGCCATCGCCGAGACGTACGAGCCACTGACGTGTATGCCGTAACTGGTACGCAACTTCTTTGACGGCGCGCGCAGCAATTTCGGCAATACGTACGTCCGAGGAACGCGTCAGCGCTTCGAGCTGAATCTGATAGGCGCTCAAGTACAGGAACTGGCGTGCGATGGTGCAGGCGAAGTCGCCGTTAGGTTGCTCCACAAGGAGAATGTTGCGGAAGTCGATCTGGTCGCGCAAGAACGCCAGTTGATCTTCATCGCGACCCTGACCCTCGATTTCGGCAGCGTACGTGTAGTACATCCGGGCCTGACCAACGCAGTCGAGTGCGAAGTTGGCCAACGCCATTTCCTCTTCGAGTTCTGGAGCGCGGGTAACCCACTCGCCCAATCGTTGGCCGGAGATCAGGGCGTTGTCGCCCAACCTGAGCAGGTATTCGAAATGCGGCATTGTGCTCACAGGTTTTCAATTCCGTCCGGTACTTCGTAAAAAGTAGGGTGCCGGTAAATCTTGTCTTCCGCCGGTTCGAAAAGTGCAGAAGAGTCCGCCGGGTCTGAAGCCGATATGTCGGTAGAAGCGACGACCCAGATGCTAACTCCTTCGCTGCGTCGCGTGTACAAGTCGCGGGCATGGTCAAGGGCCATCGTCCGGTCAGCTGCGTGCAAGCTACCGACGTGACGGTGGCTAAGCCCGGCCCGTGCCCGAATGAAGACTTCGTACAGCGGCCATTCCTGTTTACTCATTTTCGTATCCTGTGATTCAGGCAGCTTTGCGTGCTGCTTGTTTGGCGGCATAGGTGCGTGCAGCTTCGCGTACCCAGGCGCCATTTGCATGTGCCTCCTGGCGTCGACTCAGTCGTTCGCGATTGCACGGTCCGTTGCCAGCCAATACATCGAAGAACTCCTGCCAGTTAATTTCGCCGAAGCGGTAATGCCCTGCTTCTTCATCCCACTCCAGATCGTCGTCCGGGATGCGCAGGCCAAGGTGTTCTGCTTGCGGTACCGAGGCATCGACGAATTTCTGGCGCAGCTCGTCATTGCTGAAGCGTTTGATCTTCCAGGCCATCGACTGTGCGCTGTGTTCGGAGTCAGCATCGCTGGGACCAAACATCATCAGTGCAGGCCACCACCAGCGATTCAGTGCATCCTGCGCCATCCGCTTCTGTTCGGCGTTGCCACGGCTCAGGCTCAACATGATCTCGAAGCCCTGACGCTGATGGAAGCTCTCTTCCTTGCAGACCTTTACCATCGCGCGAGCGTAGGGGCCGTAGGAGCAGCGGCACAGCGGAATCTGGTTCATTATCGCAGCGCCGTCGACTAACCAGCCTACGGCACCGATGTCTGCCCAGGTCAGGGTGGGGTAGTTAAAAATGCTGGAGTACTTGGCCTTGCCACTGAGCAGTTGGTCTGTGAGTTCATCACGCGATACGCCCAGCGTTTCGGCGGCGCTGTACAGGTAGAGCCCGTGGCCCGCTTCATCTTGTACTTTGGCAAGCAGGATAGCTTTGCGGCGCAGGCTGGGTGCGCGCGTTATCCAGTTGCCCTCCGGCAACATGCCCACAATCTCGGAGTGAGCGTGCTGCGATATTTGTCGAATCAATGTCTTGCGGTAGGCTTCCGGCATCCAGTCTTTGGGTTCGACCTTCTCTTCAGCATCGACATGCTGCTGGAAAGCCGCCATGCGTGCCGCTCCGTCCACTGGCTGAGCGACGGGGTCGCCTTGTTGGTCGAGGCCTTGCGTGTACATGACGTTCTCCTGAATGCTGGCCGGCGATTATGAAACAAAAAATCGAGAATCTCAAACAAAACTGTATCAGATAGTGACTGCCCGGTAAGACCGCTTAGTCTGGTTCCGGCAGCAAGGGTTCGTTCCGGGCGTGCGAGTGGCCGCGAAAGAGGCCAACCGTCCTGCCATCGTCCGTTTTGACCTCCACATCGTAGACACCCCGCCGTCGACCGCGGACCTGTTCTTGGGCACAGGCGAGCAAGCGATCGCCCAAATAGGCCGGTGCCAGGAATTCTATGCTCGCACCGGACGCTACAGTAACGTTGTTATAGGTATTGCAGGCAAAGGCAAAGGCAGAGTCGGCCAACGAAAATATGAAGCCGCCGTGGCAGCTGCCATGCCCATTCAGCATGTCCTTACGAACGGTCATGCGCGCTTCAGCATAGCCGGGCTGAACCGCCGCTATTTCGATGCCGAGCCCTTGCGTGGCTGGATCGCATGCAAACATGTGTTTGGCGCACGCATTAGCCAGCGTATCTGCGGCGTCGTCAGACATGCCGTCAGCTCCCGTATTGTTGAGCATTCTTGGGCGTCAAGCCGCCAAAGCGTTGATAAAAGTGTGCATCAGCGGGGGGCAAAGGGCCATCCGTCGTTTCCAATTCCGAAACGAGATAAGGTTCGGCGGGGCCGGCCACCGCACTGTACAGATTTCGACATAATTGGTACGCGGCCGCACCGTCCCAGCGTCGGGGTAACAGTTCTTCCGGTAATAATGGGTCGCGCAGGTGAATTTTGCGGTACTCGTGGATCAACAAGGTTCGGACCTGAAAGCAACGCTCTGCATCCAGCGGACCTCTCTGTCTGCAGGCACTGGCGTAAACCGGCTGGAATTCGTTCAGGAACTTTCGGTAGCGACCGGCAATTTCGTCCAGCGACCAGGCAGCATGCACTTGCTTCATCAATTGCGATTGCTGCCGTTCATTGCTTACGCGGGATTCCATTAGCATAACGCGATCACTGCAGCCCGCGGCAGCGAGGCATTCCTGCACCGCAGCCAGGTCGGGCGCGGGATGTGCGAGCACGCACGTGGAAAATGGCGCAAAGCCAAGCCAGCCAAGCTCTTTGCGCAGCGTATCGCGTTCCTCTGCGGAAAGGGCTCCGGTCATGACCAGATACCACGTGCCGGGCCATGCGTGCTGTGGCTCCGTGTAGATGCGCTTGCTGGCTTGATCGAAACGGTGACGGCCGCTGGCGGTAAGGCGGTAGAAACTGCGCCGACCGAGTTGCTCGGAGTCGAGCCAGCCATCTTTGGCGAGGCGGAAAACAGAAGTACGCACGAGGCGTTGGTTGACGCCGAAACTTTGCAGGGCCTGAATCAGGTTGCCGAGCCAAACGGTGCCGCCGTGTACAGCAATGGAGTCGCCGAAGACACTGATGACGAGCGAACTCGCCCGAATCGGCCTTCGCTGCACGAAATGGCTCAGCAGTCGGTCACAGGCGAGGGCAAAGCTGCTTCGGCCCGGGGCATTGTTTGTGGTTTGGCGGTGCGTCTTTCTCATTATTATTGTGTTGTTGTACACGCGCAGTTCGATATGATACTAATTATATAGCAATTCCAAAAATTTTGTTTCATAACAGGGGTGGTGCATGAAGCTCGGGTGTTACGCAGAGAATCAGTGGGTAACGGGCGGTGGCGATGGCGTAGTGTTGCGCAGTGCTGTCGACGGCGAGCCGATTGCGACGGCCAGCAGTGACGGGATCGATTTTGGTGCGATGCTCCAGTTCGCTCGCCAGAAAGGCGGTCCGGCACTCAGGGCAATGACATTCCATCAGCGCGCGTTGATGCTGAAGGCGCTGGCGCTGCATCTCAATGAATGCAAGAAAGAACTCTATGCGCTGTCGACCCAGACCGGCGCTACGAAAGCCGATTCATGGATCGACATCGACGGCGGAATCGCCACCATGTTCGTGTATTCGAGCAAAGGTCGTCGAGAACTGCCGAATGATCATGTGCTGGTTGACGGTCCGGCGGAAGTCATATCCAGGCAAGGTACCTTCACTGGTCAGCACATCTTTGTGCCGCGTCGCGGCGTCGCCGTACAGATTAATGCATTCAACTTCCCTTGCTGGGGCATGCTCGAGAAGCTGGCACCCACGTTGTTGGCGGGTATGCCGGTCATTATTAAACCGGCGACCAGCACCGCGTACCTGACGGAACTGGTCGTTCGCAAAATGATAGAGGCCAATGTGCTGCCTCCCGGAGCTGTACAGCTCGTGTGCGGCAGTGTTGGCGATTTGCTGGATCGGCTCGATTGCCAGGACGTGATTGCTTTCACGGGTTCCAAAGGCACGGCCGATTACTTGCGCAAGCATCCGAATGTAATGGAGCAAAGTGTTCGTTTTACAGCTGAAACGGATTCGCTCAATTGTTCGGTACTCGGGCCTGACGCCGGAGCGGGCACGCCGGAGTTTGATCTCTATATCGATGAGATCGTTAAAGAGATGACGACGAAGGCCGGCCAGAAATGCACAGCGATTCGTCGCATCATCGTGCCTGAACAGCACAGCGCCGATGTGGTGCGTCGATTGTCCGAGCGGCTTGCCGCAATCAAGGTCGGCAATCCTGCGAATCCGGACATGGATATGGGCGCTCTGGTGAGTCAGGGGCAGCGTGATGAAGTTATTGAGCGCATCGCCGACTTGCAAAAAGACGGCACCATCGTGCATGGCTCGCCGGACAACTTTACGGTTGCCGATGGCGACGTAAAAAAAGGCGCCTACTTTGCGCCGGTATTGCTCGAATGTGCCGATCCTCTGTCAGCCACAACACCGCATAGCGTTGAGGCTTTCGGACCAGTAGCTACAGTGTTGCCGTACCGTGACCTGGAAAGTGCTGCAGAGCTGGTGCGAATGGGCGGCGGCAGTCTCGTTTGCTCTCTGTTCACCAATGACAACGCGGTAGCCCGCGAACTGGTTCTGGATTGTGCGGCGTACCACGGCCGCATCATGACCATCAATCGCGATTGCGCCGCAGAATCCACTGGCCACGGTTCACCGTTGCCGCACCTTGTGCACGGCGGACCCGGTCGCGCCGGTGGTGGTGAGGAACTGGGCGGAATCCGCGGAGTACTGCACTACATGCAGCGCACCGCATTGCAAGGTTCTCCATCGACCTTGTCAGCGATCACTAATCAATGGATACGCGGCGCTAAAGAAATCCGCGACGCTGTGCACCCGTTCCGCAAGACGTTCGAAGAATTGCAGATTGGCGAAACCGTGCATACTGCCGCGAGAACGATCACTCTTGATGACATTGAAAAATTTGCCGAGCTGAGCGGCGACAAGTTCTACGCGCACATGAGTGAGCCTGACGCCGCGCGCAACCCGTTCTTCGAGGGGCGTGTGGCGCATGGCTATTTCATCGTTTCCGCGGCAGCGGGCCTGTTCGTTGATCCGGCCCCAGGTCCGGTACTGGCAAACTACGGCGTGGATAATCTGCGCTTCGCTGCGCCGGTCAATCCGGGTGACACGCTCAAAGTGCGCCTGACCTGCAAGCAGAAGAAGTGGCGCGAAGCCAGCGGCTACGGTGAGGTGTATTGGGATACCGAAGTCATCAATCAGGACGATGAAATCGTTGCTACCTACGATGTTCTGACCATGGTCGCGTCCGCGGAAACCATGCAGGAAATCGAGAGTGCTTGAAGCAACAAGCTGATGCTCCGCTGCTACGGTTGTTCCGGCGGCGTGCAATAGCTCGCTAAGAAATCATTTTTTATCAATGTGTTATGAGGATCACTGACCGCGTTCGCAAGCGGTCAGTGAGCTGATCTCGATCTATACTCCTCGCTGAAACGGCGGGTTGGCGCCAAATGCCTGCTTGATGTGGCAGGTCCGCAATACTATTCACTCGACCGGCTCGGTACCGCGGACGCTGGTGTTGCTGAGCGGGAATTGCCAGATATGCTAACGTAGCGTCGCCCGAAACCGGCCGTGCCTCCGGTGTTCCGGCGACACACAATCCCGTTCCTGTAAGTTCAGGCATAACATCGGCAGGTCGACTTAGTGAAAAAATTCAAGAAAATTCTTGTTGCGAATCGCAGCGAGATAGCGATCCGAATCATGCGCGCGGCGCGTGAACTCAATATTCCCAGCGTAGCGGTCTACTCGACAGAGGACCGCCTGACACTGCATCGATTCAAGTCTGAAGAGGCTTATTGCATAGGCGTTGGTAAGTCTCCGCTCGAAGCCTATCTGGACATCGACGAAATCCTTCGGGTTGCGTTGCAGACCGGTTGTGATGCGATTCACCCGGGTTACGGCTTTTTGTCAGAGAACCCGGATTTTGCCGAACGCTGCGCAGAGCAGGGTATAACGTTCATCGGTCCACTGCCTGATGTCATGCGGCGTCTCGGGAACAAGGTCGAGGCGCGTGCGTTGGCGGTTGCAGCCGATGTGCCGGTCATGCCGGCAAGCGAGCCTTTACCGGCAGACCCCGCCGCGGCATTGGAAGTGGTCAACGCTATTGGCTTCCCCGTCATGTTGAAAGCCAGTTGGGGTGGCGGTGGCCGTGGCATGCGGGTGTTGGAAAACGCAGCGGAGTTGCGGGATCAGCTCGAGATGGCGAAGCGCGAAGCGAAGTCGGCCTTCGGCAACGACGAAGTGTATGTCGAGAAGCTGGTACGCAATGCCCGGCATGTGGAAGTTCAGGTCATTGGCGATCAGCACGGCAACGTCGTTCACTTGTTCGAGCGCGATTGTTCCGTGCAGCGACGGCATCAGAAAGTGGTCGAACGCGCGCCAGCGCCGTACCTGAACGAGGATCAGCGCGATGAGATCTGTGCCGCTGCATTGCGGTTGGCGCGCTCGGTGAATTATTCCAATGCAGGTACTGTCGAGTTCTTACAGGATGTGGATACCGGGCGCTTTCACTTCATCGAGGTGAATCCGCGGGTACAGGTTGAACACACAGTAACCGAACAGATCACAGGGCTGGATATCGTCAAGTCACAAATACGCATTGCGGCGGGCGCGCGAATTGGCAATGTGACGGAATCCGGCATCCCGGCGCAGGCTGAGATTTCCCGAGTGGGGTCTGCCGTGCAATGCCGTGTGACCACCGAGGACCCGCACAACAACTTCATCCCGGACTATGGCCACATCATCGCGTACCGCAGTCCTGCCGGACCTGGAATCCGCCTCGACGCAGGTACCGCGTACTCCGGCGCTGATATCACACGCCACTACGACAGTTTGCTCGTTAAGGTAACGGCATCAGGTTATTCGGACGATGAAGCAATTGCGCGTATGAGTCGCGCGCTCAGTGAGTTCAAGGTACGGGGCGTTGAAACCAATCTCACGTTTCTGCTTGGACTGATATCGCACCCACAATTTGTTGGCGGTGATTACAACACTCGTTTCATAGACGACACACCGGAATTGCTGCAACTGCCACGACGCAAGAGCAACGGAAGTTTACTTACCGAGTTCATTGCCGATGTCATCGTGAATGGCAATACGCAGGTTCAAGGTCGTCCTGAACCGCGAGTACGGCGCACGCCGGTTCCGCCGGAAATCGCTCGCGGCGATAGACCGGACGGCTTGCGGCAGATGCTGCAGAAGAGCGGGGCAGGTGCAGTAGCCAGCTGGCTCAAAGCGCAGCCCGTACCCCAGATCACCGATACAACCTTTCGGGACGCACACCAGTCATTACTTGCGACCCGCTTTCGTTCCGCAGACATGTTGCGAATTGCGCCGCACTACTCACAGTGGCTGCCCAACCTGTTTTCGGTAGAAAGCTGGGGTGGCGCGACGTTTGATGTATCGATGCGTTTTCTGAATGAAGACCCCTGGCAACGCCTGTCTGATCTGTCGGAGGCTATGCCGAACCTGATGCAGCAGATGTTGCTGCGCTCCTCGAACGGTGTCGGCTACCGGAATTACCCGGACAATGTTGTGCGCTATTTCATTGCGCAATCGGCTGAAGCTGGCGTGGATGTATTTCGTATTTTCGACTGCCTGAACTGGGTCGAGAATATGCGTTTGGCAATTGATGCTGTCGCCGAAAGTGGCAAGCTGGCTGAAGCTGCAATTTGCTACACCGGCGACATACTTGATCCGGCGCGCTCAAAATACGATTTGAAATACTACGTGACGATGGCCAAGCAATTGGAAGCGGCCGGTGCTCACATCCTCGGTATCAAGGATATGGCAGGGTTGCTCAAGCCCGCAGCGGCCCGCCTGCTGGTGCGAACTCTGAAGGAAGAAGTGTCACTGCCAATTCATTTTCACACGCATGACACGAGCGGTGCCGCAGCGGCTAGTATTCTCGCCGCGGTGGAGGCCGGTGTGGATGCCTTCGATGCCGCCATGGACTCTATGAGCGGCTTGACGTCGCAACCGAATCTAGGTTCGCTGGTTGCAACCCTGCAGAACTCAGAGAAAGACAGCGGATTGGATCTGAAGGCAATCCGTCGTATCAGTGATTACTGGGAAGAAGTTCGGGGCCAGTATGCGGCGTTCGAACCCGATGTGCGTTCCGGTGCGTCTGAAGTCTACTTGCACGAAATGCCCGGCGGCCAGTTCACCAATCTGAAAGAACAGGCGGAGTCACTGGGTATAGGTCGGCGCTGGCACGAAGTGGCTCGTGCGTACGCCGACGTAAATCTCGCGTTCGGCGACATTGTCAAAGTGACTCCATCGTCGAAAGTGGTGGGTGACATGGCATTGATGATGATCACCTCGGGTATCACCATTGACGACGTCGTAAACCCCAATACGGAAATCGCGTTTCCGGAGTCCGTGGTGTCCTTCTTCGCGGGCGACCTGGGACAGCCGCCGGGCGGCTTTCCTCCGTCCCTGCAAAAGAAAGTATTGCGAGACAGACAGCCAATTACAGTTCGTCCTGGCAGCCAACTGAAGAACGTTGATCTGGATGCGGAGCACGCGGTACTAAACAAGGCAGGTCGTACTGCGGTCAGCAAATACGATCTCGCATCGCATTTAATGTACCCCAAGGTTTTTGACGAATTCCGAAGCCACCGCGATACTTTTGGCGATGTCAGTGTCTTGCCCACTCACGTTTACTACTATGGGATGGAGCCTCGTGAGGAGTTAACGGTCACAATGGAGGGCGGCCGTCAGGTTGTCATACACTACTTGACGTCGACCGAACCGAATGAGCAAGGCTATCGGCGCTTGTTTTTTGAAATCAATGGTCAGCCAAGTTCGGTTCGTGTTCTGGATCGCAAACTGGCCAGACCCGAACTTACTCTGGAGAAAGCGGACCGTAACAACTCCGCGCACGTTGCGGCACCAATGCCCGGCTTGATAACAACCATTGCCGTGGAAGAAGGGCAGAAAGTCAAACGAGGCGATGCCTTGTTAACCATGGAAGCCATGAAGATGGAAACGGCGGTATCGGCGGATCGCGATGGAACGGTCAAGCGCATTGTTGTCGCTGTCGGAACCCAGGTGGACGCCAAAGACTTGTTGGTCGAACTCGAATAGCACGCGTTCAACCGCTGGTAGCTGGTACAGCACGGAAGCAATAGAAGAAAAAGTCATGAGAAAGTATGTTGGCCTGGTTTGTTTGCTATTGGTTTCCGCATTCGCGGAGGCATCGGCGATTTCTATTGAGAATGCGTGGGCAAGAGCAACGCCACCTGGGGCTCGGAACGGTGCCGCCTATTTCGCTCTCAGGAATGACGGGCCAGCGGATCGCCTCATTGGCGTCAAAAGTCCGACCGCCGAAAAATCGGAAATTCACACGCACGTGGCCGAGGGCGGCATGATGCGTATGCAGCACGTTCCGGTACTGGATGTCGCTGCTGGAAGTGAAGTCGAGTTTGGGCCGGGAGGACTGCATGTCATGCTGATGGGGCTCCATGCGCCGCTACGTGCCGGAGAAAAGCTGGAACTGACCCTGGTTTTTGAGCAGGCAGGAGAGATGGAGATAACGATCGGTGTTATCGATGCTCGCAAGGACATACCGTAATGCGCCGATTGTCGCTGGTCGTTGTCGGTGCTGTCGCATTGGCAGCGGGTTTGTACTTTCAAATTCAGCGCACGGCACCGCTGGGACGCCCCGAGATTGGCGGGTATGTGCTCGATACGCCGCGTGGTTTGCCAGAATTGTCGCTAGTCGATGCCAACGGCAATGCGGTTAGCGAGAAAGATTTTCTCGGTGACTGGTCGTTCGTGTACTTTGGATACACGTACTGTCCCGATGTATGTCCGCTGTCGTTGGTCGAACTGGCGAGGGTCAAACGAGCTTTCGCGGAAACCTTGCCTTCGATCTCGGATCGCTACTATTTGGTGTCTGTCGACCCACATAGAGATACGCCGGAGCGGCTGCACGAATACGTGACTTATTTTGATCCGGAGTTTCGCGGTCTTAGTGGGGACGGTGACGATCTGGCGAAGTTCGCATTGGCCGCTGCGGTTGTGTACGAGGTCCCGGAATCACCTGCCGATCAAAATTATCTCGTCGGCCATACCTCCAGCGTGACGGTAATTGACCCGCAAGGCCGCGTGTACGCGATCTTCACTCAACCTCACACCGCGGCGCAAATAACGGCAGACTTCCCACACATCCTTGAGTACTACAACCAGCAGCAATGAGAGAGTGGACTGCAGGGATAAACCGCGGCAGTAGTCTTCACGACGTTTCGGCGATTAACGGTGAGCTTCTGTCCGGCGACCGATGGTCGCCCATGAACTGAGGACAGGCGAATTCATAGCGCCTTCGGCTGAACGCCGCGTCGAAGCCACTAGCGTGAAGTCCTGACTACATTATTCCAACAGTTCCGTTAGACTTTGCCGCTGTCGTTCAGGCAAAGCCGTATCAAGTGTCAAACGGCATTGAGCAATCTGAGCGCAGATTTTATGTGAATACGGCCAGGTTCAGGTGGCTCTATGTATTATTTCGCTAAATATCCATCGCCTGCAGTTCTTGAATTATTCGGCGACTGCAGAAGCATGCTAATAGTAATCAAGGATGCAGAACTTGATTGAAAAAACCCGAGAGTACCTGCCCGGTATCATGTTGAGCGCACTAATTGCGCTTGCTTCAGCGTATCTTTCGGAACATTACGGCGGCCCCTCCATGTTGTTTGCCCTGTTGTTGGGCATTGCGTTCAATTTCCTGGCTGACAACAGTAAGACCGGGCCTGGGCTGCAGTTTAGTTCCAAACGAATCTTGCGTGTCGGTGTGGCGTTGCTGGGCGCACGGATCACGTGGACAGAGGTTCAGAACCTCGGTGGAGAGACGGTCCTGCTGGTGATATCCGGCGTGCTTGTCACTCTGGTCGTTGGTACGGGCATAGCCCGGCTCCTCAAGTTGCCGCGCAGCTTCGGAATTCTCACGGCAGGTGCGGTAGCGATTTGTGGGGCGTCTGCCGCGCTGGCAATTTCGTCGGTACTGCCGAACGATACTCGCTCGGAGCGGTGGACGATTGTTACAGTAGTCGGCGTCACTACGCTCAGTACCATCGCGATGATGATCTACCCACTAATCTCCGCGTTTCTGCAGTTCGACGACACGTCGGCCGGAGTATTCATCGGAGCAACGATTCATGATGTTGCACAGGTTATTGGTGCTGGCTACACAATATCCACGGAAGCCGGCGACACGGCTGCCATAGTTAAGCTGCTGCGTGTGTCGTGTCTGCTTCCTGTGGTCGTCGCAATAGGTTTCCTGCAACGAGGTTCGAAATCTGCAGACTCGCCCAAAGTGCCGCTGTTGCCATTGTTCCTTGTTGCCTTTGTCGTGCTCGTTGCGGTGAACAGTTTCGGCCTCATCGGACCGGATCTGGCTGCTCTTTTGGGTGAGGCCTCAAGGTGGTGTCTGCTTTGTGCTGTCGCCGCGTTGGGCGTCCGAACGTCACTGGGCGAACTCGCCGTAGTCGGGCCGGGACCGTTGCTGGCAATGGTGGGACAAACGTTGCTGCTGGCCCTGTTCGCAATTTGTGGTTTGCTGTACCTGGGCTAAGGTAGCCGGATGGCATGCGCCGTTCAACTGTCTGAATGCTGGCGGTGAGGCCGAACAGGTGGTTAAGGCCAGCCTGTTCGACGTCCTCCGATAGGCATTGAGCCGTTGCTGCGTAGCGTTATCGACCTTCGCGAATCTTAATGCCTTCGATAGCGGCAACCGTCATCCGATTCACGGCATTAAGCGTAATGTCGTCCGGGTCATTGGCGGGGATTGACGCGAAGCCAATTGCAGCGGCTTTGGGGTACTTCGCAAAGATTTCTTTGAACATTGCTGCCAGTTCATAACTGGTGGGGCCGTTCTCCGTCGGATAGTTATGAAACGGCACTTCTTTGGCGTCGAGAATGTCGAGATCAATGTGAATATAGATCTTGTCGGATACGGCGCTCAGCGCATCCATCTGATCGTAAACATTCTGAGTAATTCCGCGAATATCATCCACTGTGATGTTCTCGATGCGGTTTACATCAAGCAGATGTTGCTCGCCCGGATCTACGTCGCGTAGGCCAGCTGTGACTATATGATTGGCAGGGAGGGGCGGTTCCACTTTCGAGTCGCGGCGCACCTGGTGCAGCCCAAGGCCGTTTGCAATGGCCAGCGGCATTCCACCCATGGAGCCGGAGCGGGTGGTTTCCGGTGTGTTGTAGTCTGCATGCGCATCAAGCCACATGATGCTAACGGAAGAAGTGTCGGTCGATGTCAGCGACTGCTGCAAACCACCAAGTACGCCGAGTGCCGACGGGCAGCTTGCCAGATAAGCAACGGTGAAATATCCATCGGCTTCATTCTGCATGATGTTATCGGCAAGACGGCCATTGGCGTAACCCATCTTTCGCCAGTTTCCGTATTCGGTTTTCTCACGGTCGGAGAGCTCGGCGTTCGACACTCGAACCGTTGCATTCATTTCGCGAAGAATGTCCTGAATGCCGCCGTTGGCCATTACGTCAGGGCCGTCGAGGGCATTCTTGCCGCCACCGGATGACGGCCGCTGCGGCTGCTTGGCAATGGCAATACGCATTTTGCCGTCGGCATCAAAGTAGTTTCGTTCCGTAGTGTCGTCCTTCTTCACGAGTTGCGCAGATGCAAGCACCGGCAACAGTGAAAAAAGCATGGCGTATCCAAGTAGCTTAATTTTCAAGTTGATAATCCTTCGTGAGAATTAGTCGTTACTTTATTGTGAGCTCCAGCATTCTCTGCAATGCATGGGCTTTACCGGGTACTACGACGAGCCTGCCATTCTGTAGTTGTCAGTTGGTACTTTACCGGCAAGGTTTCACCAATGAAACTGCAGGTGCGGTCTGCGGCTCGGATACATTGCTGGTGCAACGATTTCGTGCGGTCGGATACGGTGCGCCCAAGACCCGTTGGGGCGTCGCTTGGATTGCTGCGGTTTGTCTTTTTTCGGCTGGTCCAGTCTCTTGGCGCATTAAGTATCGATTGAGACTATGTGGCTTGTTGACTATTTTTCGCCATGACCAAGTTCAGTGAAAACGATGAGTTGTAACGGTTAGGGCGGGTTCAGTTGCACACGGGTGTTCTGCGTCGGGTGTAATGTGTGCACTGGCTTCTTGCAATGAGCTGCGAAACTGACCGTTCAGGCGTACCATCGGGGTCCTTGCCTTGGGAGGGTCCGTTATGAACTTCTGTAAGTACATTGTCGTAGCTAGTGCTGTCATGGTGTTTGGCTGCGATCAGGAACCTCAAGCAGAATCGGCAGTGGTTTCTCAGGAGACCGATCATGCGATGCACGGCAGTTCGAGCGACGGGCTTGGTAAAGTGCATTTCGAAACAAGCTGCAGCCCTGCAGTCAGGGAAGAGTTCGACCGTTCCGTAGCGCTGCTGCATTCCTTCTGGTTCTCTGCCGCGATTGAATCATTTCAGGCTGTTGCCGCCAGTGATCCCGAATGCGCGATGGCGCATTGGGGCATTGCGATGAGTTGGTGGGGGAATCCGTTTGGTGGGTTTCGCCCGGAGACCTCAATAACCAAAGGTGCGGCGGCGGTAGACGCGGCGACCGCAGCAAATGCGAAGTCGGCGAGAGAACGTGATTACATTGCGGCGGTTGGTCTGCTTTACAAAGATGCGAAGACGGTTGACCAGAGAACTCGTACTCTTGCCTACGAAAAAGCGATGAAAGAGATTGCCGACGAGTATTCTGATGACGCTGAAGCCAGAATCTTCTACGCGCTCTCACTCGACCAAACCAATCTTCCCGACGACAAGTCGTACAAGAACTTGCTCGCCGCAGCGGATATTCTGGAGAACGAATTCAAGGACCAACCCGACCACCCGGGAATCGCGCATTACATTATTCATAGCTACGACACCCCCGCGCTTGCACCGCGCGCCGTCGATGCCGCAAGGCGCTATGCCAGCATCGCTCCTGATGCGCCGCATGCATTGCACATGCCGTCGCATACGTTTACACGCATCGGCTCGTGGCAGGAATCTATAGATACCAACCTTGCCTCTGCCGCCGCTGCGCGGAAAGACAATGCGGCAACCGAAGAGCTGCATGCGCTGGATTACCAGGTGTATGCGTACTTGCAGACTGGGCAGGACGCCGCCGCAAGAAAGGTGTTAGAACAGTCTCCTTCCATTGCGGAGCGCATAGCGTCAGGTGCATCCGGAAACGTCGCGCCGTCACCGGCGGGCTATTTCGCGAACGCGGCGATTGCCGCTCGCTACGCGCTTGAACGAAATGCATGGGACGAAGCCGCTGTTCTACCGGTGCGGACGACGCGTTTCGAATGGGTTGATGCAATCACCCATTTCGCCCGCGCGCTCGGTGCAGCACGTAGTGGCGACATCATTGCTGCGAAAACAGAAGTTGAGACACTGGCAGCTACACAGAAAAAGCTTGAGGAAGTGGGAAATTCTTATTGGGCCGGCCAGGTAGCTATTCAGCAAAAGATCGGGCGCGCGTGGATCGCGAACGCGGAGGGTCGCAGGGGCGACGGCCTGAGGCTGTTGCGTGAGGCAGTGCAGATGGAGGACGCTACTGAAAAAAGTGCGATCTCACCTGGCCCGTTGAAGCCGGCGCGCGAGTTACTTGGCGAGATGCTTCTCGAACAAGAGCAAAGCGCTGAAGCGTTGGCGGAGTTCGAGCAAGTATTGATCAAGGAACCCAATCGTTTCCGGGCTTTGTACGGTGCGGCGACCGCCGCGGAGCGTAGCGGGGACCCTGCGAAGGCGAAGCAGTATTTTGTGCAGTTGCTAGAGGTTTGTGAAAGGGCGGACGTTGGAACGAGAGCTGAGCTGACAGAAGCGCGGCAAGTTGTTGGTACATAAAAATTACGGACGAGTACGACAATGGCCGTGGCCGACTGGCCAGTTGTAAAATTTGATGTCTAAGACAAGAATTGGTCGGGGTGAGAGGATTCGAACCTCCGGCCCCTGCCTCCCGAAGGCAGTGCTCTACCAGGCTGAGCTACACCCCGATGGTGGGTTCAGGTACGCCGGCGGACGGAAAAGTCTGCGATAGCGATGAGAGCCTCTTTCCAGTCCGATGCGGGAATATCGGACAAAGCGGCAATGGCCAGATCAGCGGCCTCCTGAGCGCGCGCGGAAGTGTACTTTAGCGCCCCGGTCGATTCAATAACTGCCTGTATATCGGCGAGACGTTCGATACCGCCTTCTTCAATGGCCGTGCGAATCATGTCGCTCTCGGCTTTGCTGCCTTTTTGCATGGCATAAATCAGCGGCAAGGTCGCTTTACCTTCTGCCAGATCGTCACCCAGGTTCTTGCCAAGCTCTTCCGGCGTTGAGTCATAATCCAGCGCGTCGTCGATGAGCTGAAACGCTGTCCCAAGATTCTGCCCGTAGGCAATCATGGCTTTCTCATCGGCAGGGTCACGATCGGCGAGCAATGCGGCGATCTGCGAGCCGGCTTCGAACAGGCGCGCCGTTTTTCTGTAGATGACCTGCCGGTAGTCATCCTCGGTAACGTCCGCCTCGTGAACGTTCATCAGCTGCATCACTTCGCCGGCCGCGATGGTGTTCGTGGCATCCGCCAGAATTTGCATGACGCGCATCTGGCCGACATCGACCATCATCTGGAAGGCCCGCGAATACAGGAAGTCACCCACGAGCACGCTGGCCTGGTTGCCAAATACCGTGTTCGCCGTGTCCCGGCCACGGCGCCGCGCAGACGAATCGACGACGTCGTCATGGAGCAGCGTAGCTGTGTGAATAAACTCAATGATGGCGGCGGCGTGGATATGCCGGTCGCCGGTATAACCGAGGGCTCGCGCTGCCAGCAGCACGATGAGCGGGCGCAAACGCTTGCCACCACTGGTAACTATATATTCAGAAACCTGCGAAACCAGCGCAACGTCGCTTTCGAGGCTAATGCGGATGAGCCCGTTGACGGCGTCCATATCGGCTTTCGCCAGGGCGTTAACGTCCTGAAGGCTCATAGAAATGGCTGAATTTTCGGCGGCTTGCATCATTTTGCGATAATGCCTGAAATGCGCCGAAGGTGCGACCCGGCAAGGCAAAATCCGCTTGATTTCATGGCCTTGCAAGCTATTGAATTAAAGCTAGATTTTCTTTGGCCTGACGTTGACCCGCAGGCGTCAAATCTATAGAATTCCCGCTCTTTTGTAGCGGCAGGCCATTTTCTGGCAGCTTTGTACTGGCCGCTGACTCAGGATTACATGAATTGAAGCGGATCGCCTTTCGGGTGGACTGCAGACTGGAGTAGGTAACGATGTACGCGGTTTTTCGCACAGGCGGCAAGCAATACCGGGCAACGGCAGGCGATCGCCTGCGGGTCGAAAGGCTCGATGCAGAAGAAGGGTCAGACATCACGTTTGACGAAGTGTTGCTGGTTGGCGAGGGTGCAAACATTAAAGTTGGCACGCCATTGCTGGACGGTGAAAGTGTCAGCGCGAAAGTGCTGCAGCAGGGCAAGAGCCGCAAAGTAAACGTGGTTAAGTTCAGACGCCGCCAGAACTACCTGCGACAGGGCACTCATCGCCAGTTTTTCACCGAAGTCGAAATTACGGCGATTGGTGGCAAAGCGGCGAAGCCGAAAGCAGCCGCTGAGAAGCCTGCTGCTGACAAGCCGGCCGCTAAAAAGCCAGCGGCCAAGAAAGCCGCTGTCAAAAAGCCGGCGGCGAAAAAAGCCGACGCTGACAAGCCGGCCGCCAAAAAGACAGCCAAGAAAAAAGCAGCCAAGAAAAAAGTTGCCAAGAAGACCAGCAGCTAAGGTCTTATTACCCTTTAATTATCCGAAGCTTGGCGAAAGTCGGGCGCAGTGAGACAGGAGCAGTACAATGGCTCATAAGAAAGCAGGCGGCAGTACCAGAAACGGTCGCGATTCAGAATCCAAACGCCTGGGCGTCAAGATGTTTGGTGGCCAACAGGTTATTCCCGGTAATATTCTTGTTCGTCAGCGTGGCACGCGTTTTCACGCTGGCCTGAACGTTGGCATCGGCCGGGACCATACCTTGTTTGCCAAGGCTGAAGGTCAGGTCAAGTTCGAGAAGAAAGGCCCGCACAGCCGTCAGTTCGTGAGCGTCGTTTCCAGCTAGTCTGAACACGCGCCCGGCTGTATAAAGACCCCGCGGCTTGCGGGGTTTTTTGTATCTGGGCTGCCGATTGCGGCCAAGATTACTGGTCCGATGGGGTGTAGCAGGCAAATCAGGACAGCAGCATGAAATTCGTTGATGAAACCACCATTCGCGTCATTGCCGGCAACGGTGGCCACGGCTGCCTGTCATTCAGGCGAGAAAAATACGTCGAACGCGGCGGTCCCGATGGCGGTGATGGCGGGCACGGTGGCGACGTATGGTTGTTGGCTGACAACAGCACCAATACACTCGCTGATTTCCGCGTCGCCCGTAAATTCCGCGCCGAGAACGGCCAACCCGGGGCAGGTCGTAACAAGACCGGGCGATCCGGCGAGGATCTCGAAGTGCGGGTGCCGTGTGGCACGATCGTCTACGACGTTGATACCGGTGAGTTGATCGGCGACCTGACCCGGCCGGGTCAGCGGCTTAAAGTGGCAAACGCTGGCCGTGGTGGACTGGGTAATACGCGCTTCAAGAGCAGCGTCAACCGGGCGCCGCGCAAGATTACGAACGGGTCGCCAGGCGAATCCAGGCACTTGCAGCTCGAACTCAAACTATTGGCCGATGTCGGTCTCGTTGGTATGCCCAATGCCGGCAAATCAACGCTTATTTCCGCGATGTCGTCAGCGCGGCCGAAGGTTGCCGACTACCCCTTCACAACCCTGCACCCGAATCTCGGTGTGGTTTCGGTTGGCAGGCTGCAAAGCTTCGTCATGGCCGACGTGCCGGGCCTGATCGAGGGTGCGGCCGAAGGGGCAGGGCTTGGGATTCAATTCCTGAAGCACCTGCAGCGTACCCGCTTGCTGTTGCACCTCGTTGATATCTCACCGCCGGACCCGGACGACAACCCGGCCAACAGTTTTGCAGCCATTGAACGCGAATTGGCGAAATTTGCCGACGATCTGACGGATAAGCCACGTTGGCTGATCATCAACAAGGTTGATCTGCTCGCCGACGATCAATTGCCTGCGGTTCGTGAGGCGTTCCTGCAGGACAGCGGCTGGACTGGCCCGGTTTTCGAGGTTAGTGCTGCGAGTGGTAAAGGTACCGAAGCGTTGGCACAAGCGATCATGCGGCATCTGGAAGAGATCGCGGCCGCAGAAGCGGAAGCCGCGGCCGAAGCGACCGCTGCGCAGGACTGAACACCGGCCAGTTGACTTGCAGGCATAAAAAAAAGGGCCATGTGGCCCTTTTTTTACGCGCTGTACAGCGAGGTGAGTGACCTAGCTGGCAAGCGCCTTGATCTGCTTGTTCAGACGGCTCTTATGACGCGCCGCTTTGTTCTTCGTCACGATGCCTTTGTTAATCATGCTGTCGATGACGGGAACGGCTGCTTTGAAAGCGGCGTCGGCGGCGGCTTTATCGCCTTGCTCGACGGCTTTCAGAACGTTCTTGATCTGGGTGCGCATTTTTGAACGCATGCCCATGTTGTGCAGGCGAGACTTCTCTGCCTGGCGGGCACGTTTTTGCGCTGACTTGATATTTGCCACTGACTAATTCCGTTTGGTTGGGAGCCGTACCCCAGGCAGCAGTGCTGTCGGGGCCCAAAGAGCCGCGTATTATTCGCGGCTCGGTGGCGAAAGTCAATGCCCGTCCTGCCTGCGACCGTCGAGCTGCTGTCATGGCCTAAATGCCTGATTTTCAGCTATTTCCGGGCTAAACTAGCGCCACTTTTCGCCCCGCGCAGACCCTGAATGACGCAACAGAAGTCCAACGACGACGATCGCGGCGCCACGACCGGCCCAATTCCGTCCGGCCAGAGCGCGCGCGGACTGTTGCGCTCCACCTCCGTGGTCAGCGGAATGACCCTGCTATCCAGAGTCTTGGGTCTCGTCCGGGACGTAGTGTTCGCCCGCTATTTCGGCGCCACGATCATCATGGATGCATTCATCGTCGCGAACCGCATTCCCAACATGCTGCGCCGGTTTTTTGCCGAAGGTGCATTTTCACAGGGTTTCGTACCGGTGATGGCACGTTACAAGGAACAACATGAGCACGAAGAGGCGCGCGAACTGATCGATGCGGTCGCAGGCACGCTGGGCTTGATTCTGTTTGCCATAACGTTGCTGGGGGTGATCGCTGCCCCGTTGCTGGTGCTGATCGTAGCGCCCGGTTTTGTGGGTGAGAACGGCCGCTTCGATCTTGCCACCGCCATGCTGCGGTTTACCTTCCCGTACCTGTTATTCGTTTCGTTAACGGCTTTCGCTGGCGGTATTCTGAACACTTACGGCCGATTTGCCGCCTCCGCATTTACGCCGGTGATCCTGAACGTTGTACTGATTGCGTGCGCGCTTTGGCTTGCACCGCTGCTCGCGGAACCCGGTATGGCCCTAGCTTACGGTGTATTCCTGGCCGGTATCGCGCAGTTGCTGTTCCAGATTCCGTTTCTGGCGAAGCTGCATGCGGTCCCGCGGCCGCGCTGGTTACCAACGCATCAGGGTGTCCGGCGCATCGGCAAACTCATGTTGCCCGCAATATTCGGCTCTTCAATCGCTCAAGTGAACGTCTTGCTGGGCGGTGTTATCGCATCGTTGCTCGGCGTCGGCAAGATCAGCTTGCTGTACTACTCGGACCGCCTGATGGAGTTTCCACTCGGTTTGTTCGGCATAGCCTTGGCGACTGTGACATTGCCGCATCTGTCGCGGCAGCACGCCAGCAAGTCCATTCGCGAATTCGGTGAAACTATTGATTGGTCAATGAAACTGGTCTGTCTGATTGCGGTTCCGGCGGCGATTGGCCTGATCATGCTTGCCGAACCACTGGTTGCTACTATCTTTTTTGGCGGTGAATTTTCGTCCCACGATGTAGAAATGACCGCTATAAGCCTGCAGGCCTTCTCGGTCGGACTCATCGGTTTCTCATTGGTGAAAATACTCGCGCCGGCCTATTTCGCCCGAGAAGATACGACGACGCCGGTTCGGGTGGGACTAATCGCCTTGCTGGTCAATTTTATCCTTAGCGTCGGCCTGGCATGGTGGCTGACCTCGATAGATTACGTGGCGACCCACGCCGGCCTTGCGCTTGCGACCTCTGTTGCAGCGTTGCTGAACGCGTACTTGTTGTACCGGGGACTGCGCGGTGACGGGGTGCTGGTTCATGCGCGCGGTTGGTTGCCATTGCTGCTGCGCTTTGCACTGGCAAATGTGGCAATGGCTCTATTGCTGTACTCGCTGGCACGACCGCTCGAGTGGTGGTTATCCGCGGATCTGGCATCGCGTAGCGGTTGGCTTGCCACGACTATCGTGGCAGCTGCCGCCGTCTATTTCCTGCTATTGCTGGCGGCCGGTCTGCGACCGATGCATTTGCGACTGGGTCGATGATGGTTGTTGGGGATCGATGGGTTAGGCGCTGTCCGCAGCGGCGCATTACAATGACCGCCAACTGATCCGCACACCAGCGACGGAACTAAACTCTCGTATGTACTTGGTAAGTAATCCAACAAGCGAACTCTTCCAGCGGGTTTCCTCTGGCAGCGTCGTCACAATTGGGGCCTACGACGGCCTGCATCTGGGGCATCAGAGGTTGTTGTCGCGGGTCGTCGCCGAGGCACGGGAGCGTGAGCTGCCAGCCGTGGTCATGAGTTTCGAACCAACCCCCAAGGAATATTTCGCAGGCGACCATCCGCCAGCCAGGTTGATGCGATTTCGTGAGAAATTTGAAGCTCTGGCGGAGTCGGGGATCGACATCTTCTATTGCCCGCGGTTTAACCAGGCGATGTCGGCTATAACGGCCGATACCTTTGTCAGGCAATTGCTGATTCACGCCCTGAACGTCCGGCACCTCGTGATTGGCGATGATTTTCGGTTTGCTGTACGGCGTGAAGGCAATATTGAAGTCCTGAAACGCGCGGGTCAGGCGCTGGAGTTTGGTGTGGAACAGATTGCCAGTATCACGGTTGGTGATGAGCGGGTCAGTAGTACTGCAATTCGTGAGGCACTAACCGCGGGAGATATGCGAAAGGCAGAGCGCCTTCTCGGGCGAAATTACCGCATGTCCGGTAAGGTTGTGCGGGGCGAGAGTATGGGGCGGAAGCTCGGCTATCCGACGGCTAACGTCAATCTGAAACGGCGTCTGAGTCCGGTTTTCGGCATATTCGCCGTTCGCGTTTCCGGATTGGGCGAGCGAGTGCTCGATGGCGTTGCCAGCGTTGGCACGCGGCCAACGTTTCATGGCAAAAAGCCGCTGCTCGAAGTCCATATCTTTGATTTTGACGAGAATATTTATGGTCGACGCATCCATGTCGACTTCGTCGCACGCCTGAGAAACGAGGAGAAATTCGACGATGTACAGGACCTGGTTGAACAGATGCACCGCGACAGTGCTGCAGCTCGTGAGATACTTGCCGCATGAATGAACAGCAATCAGTTGATGTCGAGCAAGGTAAGCCGGCCAAGACAACACACCGCAAGTTTATCGTTTGGATGATACTCGCCGTGGTCGTGGTGATACTTGATCAGGTGAGCAAGTGGATGATTCTTGAACACGTGCCGCTGTACAGCAAGTCGGCACTCTTGTCGTTTCTCAACATTACGCACCAACAAAATCCAGGCGCGGCATTCAGTTTTCTGGCCGATGCAGGAGGCTGGCAGCGCTGGTTCTTTACGGTGCTGGCAGCGGCAGTCAGTGCGTTTATCGCGGTTTGGTTGTGGCGATTGCGTAATGAGCGGCAAACCGTGCTGGCATTGGGTCTGGCATTGGTGCTCGGCGGAGCGATAGGCAATCTGGTTGACAGGGTTCGGCTAGGCTACGTGGTCGATTTTATTCAGGTAATGATTGCGGGTTGGCCTTTTCCGTCTTTCAACGTGGCTGATTCGGCAATCACTGTTGGTGCTGTCCTGCTGATCGTTGATGCATTTTTCTTTTCCGGACGCCAAGAGCGGGCGACGGACGAATCAGACCCGGCAGAATAAAAAAAGCCGGTGGAAATGATCCACCGGCTTCGGTTCTGAGCTTTCTTTCAACGGCGTGTTGCTTAACGTGTTCGAGTCCAGCAGTCCGGGTTTGGCAGTGAGGTCTTGGCGCCACGCCCGTCAATGGTGAATGAACTACAGATGCCGGCTTCGTCGTCCGCGTTCAGATAGGTAGCGGTCGCGGTAAAGTTATTGGCGTCGGCGTTCGGGATGCAAACCGTATAGGAACCAGAGCTTGTCGTATGACAACCGCCGGCCGGGAAACCAAGGTTGGCCAGATTGTTGGTGTACGTGTTGTTCTGCAGGTAGAAACGTTCCTGGTTGGTTGCGATTTGCAGCAACGCCGCTCGCGCTTCCGTGCGCTTTGCGCGTGCAGCGTATTGCCGATAGTTGGGGTACGCGATGGCCGTCAGGATGCCCAAGACGACCACCACTATCATCAATTCCATCAGCGTTACGCCGCGAACAAACTTATGCATAGTCTTCACTCTGTATACCTCGCGTCTGGACGCTAGTTAATACCGTCTTGCGTCCATAGTGTGCGTACAGGATTGTTCGCGAAGCCTGGATCGAAACACTCCACACCAACACAGCCAATAGGCGGCGGTGAACATTCCTGACCACTACAGTTCGGGTCTTCCGGGCTGGGGAACAGGAACATCGGTTTCGGCGCGATGCCGCCCTGTTCGAGTTCTGTAACCCGTTCTTCGTCAATGGCATCCGGGTCGTTCGGGTCCAGTGTATCAAGGTCGACCACCGGGTCACCGTTTCGAACTGACACACGGTACAGACGGTTCACACTAAGGCCGGCCTGACAAGGATCAGCAGACGCTACCTGAGGCTCGAACGAGACGAAATAAACGGAATCATCAAAGGTCTGTGATTCCACCAGCACACGCTCGCCGGAGGGGAGTGTGTACTTCCAGCCGCGGTCGCTTGAGCTGAGAGTCACGTTCGACTGACCGCGGGTTTCGACAAAGTCATCGTCATAAGCTATCGGATAAAACGCATATTGCATTTGCGTCAGTGAATTGAACACGTCCGGGTCGCGGAACGAATAGAATCGGTCTTCAGCAGAGTTGTTGAGCGGGTGCGCCCGATAACCACTGCCGACGCTAACCGACAGATAACGCCGATTCTGTTGCTCGTCGAGGAACATGGAGACGTCTGGAGCTGCATAGAACCTGCGAGTGTCGGCAGCAGAGGGGAATAGCATGCCCTCGGCACCCATTCGTGCGACTACGCCGCCCGCCACCAGTGAACTTGGCGCATTGCCATTCGCAATATCGAATCGCCAGAGCTGGCCGCCAATATCAACCGAGTACATGCGGTCCGCAAAACCGTCACCGGAAATATCCAGAACACGTATACGACTGGGGATTGAGCGGGTCATGCGGCCCAGGGTCAGGTCTGCGCCAAGATCAATGCCGGCGCGCCACAACTCGGCTCCGGTGTGCAGGTCGAGCATGAAGATACCAGCACCCTCGTTGTCAGGAAGCAGCGGCATGGACGGTTGATCGTGCGTGGTGTCGTAACCGCCGCCAACGATCAGAACTGCTTTGTCCGAGTTGACGCCGGTCACATCGACTTTTGCGACGACCGGAGGCGACCAGGTCTGTCCCATTTGCGGACGTGATTGAATCCATTTGACGCGCGGGTTGTTTTTGTCAGTTACGTCGAGTGCGTAGTAATTGTTGCCGCCACGTCGCATGCCGAAAATGATGTACACGAAGTCGGATCCAACATCGACCACACCATTCTTGTTTCGATCCATGATGACGGGAACGATGTCGCCGTCAATGCCATAGTGTTTGTAGTTGACGGCATTGTCGAAATACAACTCGCCAAGATCGCCCAACAGTTCACTGGGAATGAACGACCACAGTTCGACGCCGGTATCAGCATCTATCGCGTGCAGATAGCCATCGTTCGTTGCGGTGAACACAACTACATCCATATTCGTGCCGGAACCGCCGTAAACAATAGATGCCGGTTGCGAATGCAGTGTATCGCCCATCGCATTGCGAACCAATGTGGCTGGGTTGCTGTCTTCATCGCGCACGTCAACACCGCGAGCCCATTGAATGATGTCGTTAACGCTTGGGTCACCCGGCGAGCCATCAAGGCCAAAATCCTGCTGGGTGAAATTCGCTGCATTGCTCGGCGAAATCGCATTGCTCGGGTCGATCAGGTTGTTGCCGTTCTTGTTGGTAAACAGCCGACGTGTAGAGGGGTTCGGCAGTTTGCTGGACGCGCCACCCAGGCTGACATTGGGGCCGTCGGGCACAGCGCCGTCGGTCCAGTAGCTGTGCGATCCATCGGCGAAATAGCCCGTTGTCGGGTCAACCGCTGGTGCATCGTTCTTGTCGCGAATCTCACCTTCGTAAATTCTGTACTTCTTGAGGTTGCCGGGCCAATGGGTCTTGTTCTTGGCGCGGAACACCGAGATATACAGGTCGTTCAAATGCTGTGTGCGGTTGAACGCATTGACTGACACCGCTGGAGCTGTGAACGATATGTCGCGATCAAAGATATTGGTGACAATATCAGTCAGCGCTTCCGTCAAAGACCGGACGTCACTGGCGAGGTAGTACTCGCCGCCCGAATTTTCTGCGGTTTCTTTGAGGATGTCGAGATCGACCGTAAAGCCAATGGTGTAGGTGGTTACGTGCTGATCGCCCGGGAGACCGTAATTGATGTCTTCCTTAGACAGGTATTCTGCAATGTCATCCAGACAGGTGCCGTCGGAACGGCCGCCTGAGCAGGTGGTTCTACCCATCGCCGAAGGATACCCAGGCAAATCGTCAACGCGGTAGTAGGCGTCGACATCCTGTGTAGGCTCGCCGTCGGTTAGCAATACATTGAAGTTCTTGGCACAGGCGTAATTTGCCGGCTCATTGTAGCGGTAATTAATCAGTCCACCGTTAAGCAGCTGGATAGATGCTGCATCGGGGTCTGTGTTGGTGGATCCGTAGTACGGTTCCATGCCGCGCCAGTAACGTGCGGCTTCGAACATGGTTTCGCTGAGCGGTGTCCAGTCTGAGGCCGGTAACGCGTCCACTCGCGCATTGATCTGCGCGCGGTTTGTATCCAGATCTTTCACCGCGTGGATGACAGAGCCGCCCTGCGAAAAGTTAAAGCGCATGAGTCCGACGTTGGCATTCTGCATTGAATTCAGAACATTCTTGGTCACGGTTTTGACAATGTCTGTTCGGCTCATCTCAACAATCGGCGAGTTGTTGAACCAGTTCATGTAGTTGCCGCTGAACGCGGTAATTACACGCTCGGTAGGCGAGCTGCCCCATGACACTTCGCTGCCAGGATTGGCAGTGAACTCTTCCTGGTCCGAGCCATTGCGAGCGTAAGGTTTTGCGGGGTCGCCGCCGCCGTGAACACCTGAGTCCCGTTCGCATTCGAGCAGCTCGTCGCGGTTTCCGGTCGGCCGTTGCCATTTCCAGCTGCCACGTCGTTGCCGGTACATGGCCATCGTGTCGGTATAGCGGCCAGCCGTTGCCAGTGCGGCTGTGCCGGTCGCGCAAACGAAATTCGCCGCGCTGACCCAATTATCAGTTCCGCAGCTTGGAGGATTGTCACCCGTCGTCCAATAAACACGAGTAGGATCGCAAGCGCCCGGGTACAGATGGGTACTAAGGAATGGCTCCTGGGTACGTTCGATAGTCGTCATACTTCCCGAACTATCAAGAATAAACAGGATGTTGGGCTTGTCTGCGCCGCCGCTGTTCGGGTTCGACAGCAGTAGTTCGACATCGTCTGCATAGGCAGGTACGCCTGAAAGCAGAGTCAGCAAGAGTCCTGCACCGATCCACGCGGTGCGATTCCTGGACATATTCATGGGTCCGTTCCTCAGTAGTCAATCCGTGACCAAATCGCTCAATCAGTCACACAGTCAAATTAGTTAGTCTTCTAGTTGCGTGATCTGCAAACTAGTGACAATGAATGATTTAGCGTCATAGCTGACCAGCGCGTAGTGATCCATGCCACGCGGCAGGTTGTAGAAAGCGGCGCGAAAATCGACGAAATCCAGAGCGGTACCGTCGACTCTGAATTCAGTCGCAGGAGTCAGGCGTGCTGATAAAAACTCAACGTCGCATTCACCGGCGCACGGCTTGAAGCTCAGACGGCCATTCGTAGATGTCGGCACATTGATGTTTGACGTCGTAACCTCAACCGCGCGTACGACAGTGATGAGGTCGGCCGCCGCGTTCAGGCTCAGGCCCAGTGCCAACAGCAACATGCTGATCCGAATCTTCATTGTTCTCACTCCAGTAAAATCCCTTTATTGAAACTGCTGCGCAGTTCCGGGCAGTATGTCTTCATATTCAGTGATTTCAGTTGCTTATACTAGGAACCACTGCACAATTTGCCTATTGAATGCCGTCCTGGCTCCACAGAGTTCGCACCGGATTATTGACAAATCCGGGGTCAAAGCATTCGCGCCCGACGCAGCCAACCGGCGGTGGTGAGCAGGCGGCGCCTTCGCAATCCGGGTCCACAGGGCTCGGGAAGAGGATGGTCGGCGAGGGTGCAATACCGCCTTGCGCGAGTTCATCGCGACGGGCGTCGTCCGCATCGCCGGGATCCAGCGTATCGAGGTTATTGACCACAGGATCGCCATTAATGACGCTCACTCGGTAGAGGTAGTTCATGCCAACGCCCGGCAGGCAGTTCGCTTGAGCGTTACCCTGCGGAGAAAATGCGACGAAGAAGACTTCATCGTTGAAGGTAATCGAGTCGGCAAGGACCTTTTGGTCACTCGGCAATGTAAAGCTCCAGCCCCGGTCCGCCGGTCCTAACTCAACCTGCAATCGGCCGCTTACCTCGACCAGATCACTATCGACAATGATGTCGTAGTTATCATAGTCAGTTTGCTCAAGCTGACGGAAAACGTCCGGATCCCGCAGAGAAAAGAATCGATCGGCCGCAGTCTGGTCAAACGGGTGTGCGCGGTAGCCGCTACCTATACTGATAGCGAGGAAGCGACGATCCTGCAGTGGATCGCTGAACATTGACACGTCCGGTGTGTTGTAAAAACGCCGGGTTGTACTCGGAGCGGTCAGATTGCCCGACACTTGTTCTGCCCCGAGCTGCGCAATAACACCGCCGCTGACCAGATTGCCTGGCGTCTGGCCGCTACGGATGTCGAACCGCCAAATTTGACCACCAAGATCGGCCGCGTACATGCGATCGGCAAAGCCATCTCCGGTGATATCCAGCGTGCGTATGCGAGTGGGTATAGCCCGGGTCATTCGCGGCAAGGTCAGATCCGCGCCACCATCTCGGCCTGCACGCCACAGTTCCGCGCCAGATTCGAGGTCCAGCATGCGTAAGCCAGCGCCGCTGCTATCCGGTGTGGACGGGTGTGCAGCACTGTCATGCACCGGGTCGTAACCATCAGCGATGATGACCACAGCGTTCTCCGCATTCTGCCCACCGGTATTCACGTCAACCCGTGCCACTACCGGAGCTGACCAGCTTTGACCGGAATTGGCAAAGCTTACGTTCCAAAGCAGGCTGGGGTTGCTGCGATCAGTGACGTCGAGCGCGTAATAACTGCTGCCACCCCGACGCATGCCGAAGACGATATAGACGAAGTCGTTGCCGTCCACAATGCCGTTGCCGTTTTCGTCACGAACAACTGGGACGATGTCGCCATCGATGCCGTAATTCTTAAAAGAAGACTGGGGGTCGAAATACAAACGTCCCATATTCGATAGCAGTTCGCGCGGCACGAATGACCATATTTCCGCCCCTGATTCGCCATCGATGGCGTGCAGGTAGCCATCGTTAGTCGCGACGAATACGACGAGGTCAGGATCTTGTGCGGTGCCGCCGTACACGATGGCGGCCGGCTGTGAGTGCAGCGGGTCACCCATCGCATAGCGCACCTCCGTGCTGGGGTCACCGTCTTCGTCGCGAATGTCCTCGCCACGCATCCAGCGGATAAGTTCCTCAACCGAAGGATCGTCGACCGAACCGCTCAAGCCAAAATCGCCGGCTGTATAAGAACCGGACTGCGATGGAGTCAGTTGATTACTGACGGCGGTCAGGTCGGCAATTCCGTTGTTGGTAAACAGGTTGCGCTGGTTCGGATCCGGTAGCTGCGTTGCTGCGCCGCCGAGTTGCACGTTGTTGCCGTCCGCCCCTTCAGTGCTCCAGAAGTTCTGTGCAGTATCGAAAAAATACCCGTTGGCAGGATTAACCGCCGGTGCGCCATTGAGGTCAATAATGCCCTCACCCGACAACTCGAAACGCTTCAGGTTACCCGGCCAATGGACATTGGTTCGGGTTCCGAAAACCGTCAGGTACAGGCGATTCAGGTTTTGCGTGCGGTTGAACGAATTGACAGACACGGCGGGTGCGACAAATGACATCGAGCGCTCATTGATATTGGCGACGATCTGCAGCAATGCCAGTGTCAGGCTCTCGACATCGTCTGCCAGAAAGTACTCGCCGTTCGATGCTTCTGCCGTCTCGCGCAGAATAGGCAAGTCAATATTGAAACCAATCGTATGCGTAGTGACGTTTTGTATGCCGGGGATATCGGGTGTGATGTCGCGTAACGCCATGTACTCGGCGATGTCATCCAGACAATCGCCCTGATTGGTTCCGGTGCAGGCGGCACGTTCCAGCAAGGTGCTGAATCCTGGCAGGGTAGGTGCGAGCGCAGCGGTGTCGCCGTCAAGTACCGGTTCGCCGTCGGTAAGCAATACGTTGTAGTTCTTGGAGCAGGCGTTGACTACCGGTGTCTGGTAAACGGCCGGACTGTTTGAGGCGAGAGCGTTCGGGTCCGTGGTGTGTTCGTTGACGTTTTCGCCATAGTGGGCGGGCAGGCCGTTCCAATAGAGCGCTGATTCATAGAGGGTCTCTGAAAGCGGTGTAAAACCGTCGGCATCCAGGCCGTCGACTGTGGCGAGAATCTGCGCCCGATTGGCTTCCAGGTCGGTAATGTCTTGAATAACCACGCCGCCGTCATCGTTGTTGAAGCGCATAACACCGACATTCAGGTCATCGAGGGAACGCAATACGGTGCTGACGACACTGCGCATGATTTCATTGCGCGACATCGTGACGTTCGTTGGGTTCTCACGCCAATTGAGGTAATTGCCGTCGAAAACGGTGTACGAAATATTGCGCGGTGAACTGCCCCAGGATATCTCGAGCAACTCGCTGGAGGTCCACGCGTTTATCGGATCAGGCACTGCTGATGCGTACAATCGGCCAGGCATGCCATCGCCGTGTATACCTGAGTCGGGCTGGCATTCAATTGGATCGGTGCTGTTACCAGCCTGAAGGTCCTGCCAGCTTCTGACAAGGCCAAGCGAGTCAGTCCGATACTGGACCATGATGCTCGTGAAACTGCCGATACCATTTATCTGGTTGGTTGCTGCATTACAGTGAAAAGACGACTTCTCGACGAAGCGAGTATTCGTCGCATCGCAGCTGGGCGTAACGTTTACGTCTGTCCAGTAGAGATTGTCCGGATCACAGGATCCGGCGTAGGTTTGCGTCGAATCGTAGGGCTCAACCGTTACCTCGTCGGAGTCCATGCTGCCGGATGTGTCCAGGATGAACATGACATTGGGCGTTGAACCTGCGCCAGCGGCCGGATTGACGAGCAACAATTCTGTGTCGTCCGCGATTGCCGGCAGGCTGCATACGGCTGTACTGATCAGTGCAGTCGCTAGCTTTTTGCAGTTGGTTTGAAGGCTGGGCATTCTCATTTCCCCTGGTGATGGCAATGCACGATCTTTAGTAATTGATCGAAACGGACGTAACTACGTCTGACTCGAGGTCGTGCTCCACTATTACCGCCTGAAATTTGCGATCACGAATTTGCAAAACGTGGCTGCGAAATTCTTTGAGATCCACCGCGCGCTTGTTGACGTTGTAGCGAGTCCCGGTTGTGACCCGAAAGGACTGGCTGTCACAAGTTTCACAAGTTCGAAACCCGAGCGTGCCGCTCTCTGTAACAGGCAGTCGAAAACCATCCAGTGTCGCCTCGTAGGCCCGGCTTACAGTGCGAAAGTCAGCACTGGCAACTGTGCATATGGCTGAGAGCAAAACGATTGCTGTAATTTTCCTAAGCATGCTCTGTTCTCCGGTTCGCAGCCTGAGCTACAACGTCGGGGCTTCCGGTCCAACAACGTAGAAGGCCTGAGTGTGTGTCGCCGCAGCGTCGCGGTCGGTAACTATGGCTCCGTCGCGGCGCGATTGCGCAACGGCCGTGGCATTGAAGTGGTAGGCCGCAATGCCGCTGCCGACGCCGAGACTAAACGCACGGTCCGGCACCATCGTTGAGTCTTCAAAACGAATCTCGCTGGCGACGGTATCGTTGTTGATGACGTTGGTGTTGAAATTTACGACATTCAATGTGTCGAAACGACCTTGCGCCAGTGCTTGTTCGAGTCCGGTTTCGGCCGCCTGAAACGCGTTTTCATAACTTTGATCATTGCGTGCCATCGCCAGCTCGGTGGTTGCTGTGTTCATTCCGGAAATGGCCAGAACGGTAACAACGACCAGCAGGATCAGTCCGACGACCAGCGCTGCACCTTCCTGTTTATGTACGGTATTGATGGTTCTCATTTCGTTCCCCGTGGGCGATTCTTATGTGCGCGCATTGCGCAGCAATACAGTCTTGGAAACCTGCAGGCGTCGGAAGTTATCGTTCGGGACACCAAGGTTTACGTCGCCGGGCTGGTAATTGCGTTGATCGTTCAGACCGAGCTCAGGTGAAACCGAGCGAACTACTAACCAGATGCGTGCCGTGATGACCCGTGCGGTTGGGATGAAGTTGACATTGCCGGGTGTGATGATCGGATCAGCCGGATTGACGTAGCGGTCAACGGTGTTGTCCGAATCAACATCCACGCCAAACTGCAATTGCATATTCTCAACACCAGGCGCTACTTCCTGATCAACAATCGCGGGGCCGCCACCTGCTGAAACCAGCGACTTTCGACGCAACGTCGGTACGCCGGGTATCAGTGCCGATGTTGGTGCAACGTAATAGGTGTTAACAAGCAAGTCATGCGTCTCGGAACGTGCCGGATCGAATGCAGGTGGTACAGCTCCGTTCGCGAACAACTGGCCCTGAATACGCGTCGACTGAATTTGCAGGCGACCATTCTGCAGAGGCGTGGTCGCAACAGTGGCGCGGCGGCTGGTTACCGTATCCGAGTTCGCCTGATTGCCGCCCGCCGCTGCACAGGGCAGGGTGTAGCCATTGTTGTCGCCGACGACCGGTCGTGCCAGATCCAATGCCCAGGCAGCACCGCAAGCACCTGGCGCTGGCAAACCGTTTGGATTCGCCGTGCCAATGATTGAACGACCTTCGATAGCAGCGCCGCGGCTGTGTCGGCCCCAGTTGCTCGCCATGCGCAGGTCTTGCTCAATCGTGTCCATCGCGAATTGTGCGGTTTCCTGCACGCGCGCGATTGATTCGTTAATAACGAAGGCTTCGCGACTCTGATTGTAAACCTGTACGGCGCCAATGATGAGAAACGAACCGATCGACAGTGAGACCATCAATTCGATCAGCGTCATTCCGCTTTGCCGGGCGGCTCGGTTTGCTACGTTTGATTTCATGCTGGCCATATCAGATTCCGAATACGGGGATAGTGATCGAATAATTCATGATCTCGCCGGGTTCTACCCAATTCACTGTTATCTGGTAGGTAGGCGGCGCCACACCGTTGTTGAATACGATATCGATATCGCCGTTCGGCAAGGTATCGAGCGCTTGTTGATCCCACAGCAAGATGTCGTGCGCGGCCATTTCAGCCGGCGTGCAGTTAACGCCGCCCGACACGCAATTGTTGTCAGCGCCGACGCCGGCGTAGGCGGCAGCTGCACGCGGGTTGGCGCGAATGCGATCCGCTACGTCACCCGCCAGGATGACGGCATTGTGGCGGAACAGCGACGTGCGCCCGGCCTGCATGCTGTGTACGTACAGGCCGGCAATGCCGAGCATGCCGACCGACATGATGATCAATGCAATAAGAACTTCGATCAGTGAGAAGCCCCGGACCTTGCCCGGCGCGCTGTGACCTCGTGTGAAAGTGCTGGCAGTCATTGGTTTAATCCTGGTCGCTGCAACCTGTGAAACGGCACCCATGTCTAGGGGCATCCGCCGGCGTTATTGATCTGATTCACGTCCCGCAGAATCGTGGCCCGGCCGATGGGCGTAACGACCAGAAAGCGTGCGGATGATGAACCACCGGCAGCGAGTTGATTGCCTCGCTGGTCGCATATCACGGCTGTCTGCAAAGCCGGTCCAGCAACATCACCCCGGCCCAGACCGGTAGGTGCGAAACTGAAATACGTGGCTGCTGCATTGGTCGATATATCGATGCCGTCAGGGATTGCTGGCAGCGTTCTCAGGATCGGTTCGGCCGCGTCACGAACAATATCGCCGTCAAGGTCGACGAAGATGATCCAGCCACGGTCAAATGCGACACCGTCACAGCTGGGATTCGCGCCTTGCGGGTCGTTGCTCGTGCAAATCGTGACATTGGACTTGGCACGAGCCGCTTCGGAACGCGCGAGCAAAAAGCTCGAATGCAGGTCGTTGGCTATGCCGGATATGCGGCTGTTACGCGTAAACTCGCCGAGATTCGGAATGCCGATCGTCAGGAGGACCCCGGCAATCAACAACGTGATCATCAGCTCGTAAATCGTGAAGCCATTCTGGGAGTTTTTGTTCATGGACCGCAATATACGCTGCACATTGTTCACAGGTTCCGGATTCCGACGAACGGCTGGACTGGCTGGACGAGCGGTTGAAAAGGTCAGCCGGCATTTAACTTAATCCGCACACGTGTACGGCTGGCCACGGGTGTCGCGGTCTGTTACCCGCGGCCGGCCGGTATAGCTGATCACCAGCGCCCGGTTGCGGGTACGTGCGGCGCGGTCGCAAAAGATCAGCGTGCCATTGGTTGCCCGCAGCTCTGTGGCGCGGAGCGTGAACGAGTGCCTGTTGGCACTGATCCTGATACGCGTGTCCCCCTGATGCACGGCCAGCAAGGTTTCGTCGTCATCACGCCAGGCCGGCATATCGCGATCAGCATTGACGAACATGATCCAGCCGGGGGACCAGTCGTTGTTGTCGCGACACTGGAGCTGATCGGTGCTGGGGCAGAGGGTGATCACCTGGCGGCGGGCCACCGACGTCTTGCGGGCCAGGTGAATGGCATGGAACAAAGGGTCGATCTGCGCGCGGATACGCTGGTCGGCGGCAATCCGGCCAAATGACGGCAATCCCAGGGTCATGACCAGGGCAACGATCGTGAGTGTTACGAGCAGCTCGTAGAACGTGTAGCCGCGGCGGCGTGTGTATCGTTGCATGGTGGCCTCCCGTTACTGACGGAGACTAGGGCGACGGGGGGCATCTCGCAGCCGCCGTAACGGGGCAATTTCGGCTGATTCGCACCCGGCAACGCGCACTGAGCTGGCACGAGACTCGCGGAGTATTTCGTTTATACTCCGCAACTATCTGATTCAAGGGTGCTTGTAATGTCCCTGAGGGAAATCCGCGAAAGACTCGTAGCCTGCGGGGTCATGCCGACGCCGCAGCGTATGGAGGTGGCTGAAATTCTTCTGGAGAAACCGCAACACATGGCGGCAGATCAGATTATCGACCTGCTACGCCAGAGCGGCTGCAAGGTATCCAAAGCGACGGTCTACAACACCCTGAACCTGTTCAGCGAACGTGGCCTTATTCGCGAGCTGAGTGTCGATACCAGCCGTAAGTTTTATGATTCGACCACCCACCCGCATCACCACTTCTTCAATGTCGATTCTGGTGAGTTGCAGGATATTCCTGATGAGCAGATACAGATCATCGGCTTGCCGCCGTTACCGGCAGGCACGGAACGGGAAAGTGTTGAGGTGTTGATTCGGGTTCGCGGCAGAAAGGACGTTACCTAGGCCGACGAACTGTGGCGCGGGAGTCAGGGCGCAGCTATACTCGCGCCCCGGGCCGCATCGACCATCGCGTCTGCGCCTCGTCAAATCGCCAAAAACACGGTTTGGCAACAGAAAAGCCAGGCATTGCCGGATTAGCTCAGTTGGTAGAGCACATCATTCGTAATGATGGGGTCAGGTGTTCGAATCACCTATCCGGCACCATTTCTTATTCCTTCCCCATAGTCCGTGATAACGACTGCAGCAGCAACGCGTTATCGGACTGCAGTGTTTGTCGTACGTTGCGGTCGGTTGTTGCACAGCGACTGGCGGGGTATGGCGGCAAGCTCCAGTCTGTCGCAGGTACCGGCAGACGATAGTCTCGTCTGCCGGTTCTGTTTCGACAGGCCAGTCAGTTACACGGGCGGACGGCCACTGAGTGCGCCGGCCAGTGCGCTGACAATGAGTAGTGCCAGGAATACGAAGAACAGTATCTTGGCAATACTGGCGGCGGCACCGGCGATACCGGTGAAGCCCAGAACGGCCGCAATGACCGCGAGTACGAAAAACGTAAGTGCCCAAGAAAGCATGTTGTCCCCTTTGTTTGCTACCAAACCTGACGCGGTAAAAACCGCCTTCACTGGGGATAATGCAGGTAACGTGCCAGCGCGCCCGATTGACAAGAATCGCTCAGTTCCGCGGTTTTACAGCCGACATGTGTCCGCCGCCGCTTGATTGCGGGCAAGAATTACATGCTTTGGTAAGTTTTACCGGGCAATGATTGCACGGGCAATGTCCTCGCGAATTCCATCGCCGGCTTCTGACATTGCAGTTCCCGTGCTAGCCTTTGCGCTCAATTGCCAAGCAGCGGAGAGACAGTGGACAGTAGTGAGAAAAAACAGGACGGTTTGTTCCTGTACGAACAGCTAGAACTCATGTCGGCAGAACAGCACGGCGCGCTGGGTTTAACGCCAGCCGATAAGCCTTACGCGTTCGCCAGCGATGTCAGGGCGATCCCATTGACGCTCGCCGAATTTGGCAGTGCGCAGAGAAATTTCCCGATTGTGTTTACCAATCTGGAAGACCCGTTTCCCGTTGCCGTCGTCGGTTTGCTTGAGGACGAAAACCTGTTCATAAATGACGGCGTCTGGGACGAGGCCAGCTATGTACCTGCGTACCTGCGGTGCCATCCGTTCGCGTTTGCGGGCGAACAGGATGGCCGTATCGCCGTGGTTATTGATCGTAAAGCATCGACGGTGACAGAAAACGCCAAGTACCCGTTTTTTGTCGACGGCAAACTCGCGACTGAGACGGAATCAATGATGCGTTTCTGCGCACAATACGAAGCCGAACGTGTTCGTACGCTGAAGTTTTGCACGCAACTGCGAGACCTCGGTTTGCTGGCAAGCCAACGCGTGAGTCACACGCCGGACGGCAGTACGGAAGAGAAGGTTTTGGCCAACTACGTAAGCGTCGACACAAAGAAGCTGGCTGAACTCAGCGACGAGGCAGTCGTGGAATTGCACCGGTCCGGCCTGCTGGCGTCCGTGTACTTGCAAGCCTACTCAATGGAAAACTGGCAGCCATTGATGTTCCGCCGGGATCAGCGGACCCGACGCGCCGCTACGGACAAATAGAGACTGGCTACAAAGCGCTGGGCCGCCGGGTCAGCCGCTGCTCGGGTGGCGCCGGGAGTTGGTCGCGTAGACGGCTTGCTTACCGCTCGATGGGTGGCTGGAACGGCGCGACTTGGGCTCGCGCCGTTTACTGACAACGGGCATACAAGGGCGGTTCGTGGTCAGGGCGTGGCGTTGGGCGCGACGTAGAGGCCCGGCGCCCGGCGAGGTTACCGAAGGCTCACTGCCTGCGCTTGTGCCGCCGTAGCCGTTTCCCGGAGAACTTAAAAAAATACAATTACTTATCTTGTATTCCTGCGGTATCGTGTCAGAATGCGGTCGTTACGGCGGTAAAAAACCGCGTTAGACTGACAAGAGCAAAAAGACGGGTAAAGCGGCGACCGCATGACAGGCTCCTCTCGCAGTGACAACACGGGAACATTTATCGCCCAAGCCCGGCGACCGCGGGCCGGTGAGCGCACGCGCGGTGCAGTTGATGCGCTGCAAACAAAAATTGCCGTCAACCTGCAGCAACTTGATCCCGCTCGCCATACCGAACAGCTCCGGGAAAACATCGCTGAATTGCCGGATGCCCTTGGCTGTGATGCGGCGTTTCTCGCCCTCTTCAACAAAGACGCCTCGGCCATTGAGTCGATCTATGCGTCCAGTTCCGTATTTTGTGCCTGCAATCCGGATGCGCTGGCCAAGGACAGCCTGAAGGACTGGCCGTGGCTCAGTCAGCGACTGGACCATTTGCGCGTCGTCGAAATCGCCAACACGGACAACGGACCCAAATCCGCCGAGGGAGAATTCGCTCGCCTGGCAGGCATCAATATCGGCTCCTGCCTGATCATTGGCTTTAGCGTTCGCAACGAAGTGGCCGGGTTTCTCGCGGTCGCCAATGAACGCACCGTCGATGCCTGGGAAGCCAGTTTGCACCTGTTGCTCAAACTGGTAGGTGCGTCGCTCTCGTCCGGCATGGAGAGATTGCGTACTGCCGAGTTGTTGTTTGAACTCGAAGATCGCAATGACCTCATCAGCCACACCGCGAATGACGGCATCTGGGATTTCGACGGGCAGACCAAACGAATCAAGTTGTCGCGACGCTGGAAGGAAATGCTGGGCTACGAAGACCGCTCGGACATTTTGCCCGACTGGTACCGCCTGGTGCACCCGGACGACATGGCCCGCGTTCAAGCCAAGATGCGTGAGCATCTGGAAGGGAAGACCCCATACTTCGAATCTGTCCACCGCATGAAACACCAGAACGGCGAATGGCGCTGGATGACGAGCAGGGCGAAAGCACGCCAGGATGAGCGCGGGCGTCTAATTCGATTACTCGGCGTTGAAGTCGATATCACGGAACGCAAGCTGTACGAAGAAGCCCTGTTCCGAGAAAAAGAAAGCGCTCAAATTACCTTGCGTTCGATCGGTGACGGCGTGATTACCACGAACGCAGATTGCACTGTGGAATACATCAATCCGGTTGCCGAAGAGCTGACTGGCTGGAAAGTGGACGATGCCAGTGGCCGCCCCGTCGATGAGATATTTCGCGGTTTCCACGAAGAGACCTGCGAGCCGCTGGAAAACCCGTTAGCGGTTTCGATCCGACGCAATCGCCCGATCAAATCTGTCCGCCCGACGTTGCTTATCCGGCGTGATGGCAATGAGTTGTACATTGAAAGCACTGCATCGCCGATTCGCGATGGTCGCGGTGATGTCACGGGTGGTGTGCTGGTGTTCCATGATGTCAGCGAATCGCGCGAACTTAATCGTCGGCTTAGTTACCACGCGAGTCACGATATTCTCACTGGGCTTGTTAATCGCCGCGAGTTTGAGAATCGTCTGGAGCGCGCGCTGAAGAGTGCGCGGGCACGCGAGACCAGCTACGCATTGTGTTACCTCGATCTCGATCAGTTCAAGATCGTCAATGATTCCTGCGGTCACAGCGCGGGTGATGCCTTACTGGGGCAGTTGGGCGCACTGCTGAAATCGAAAATACGCTGGCGCGATACTCTTGCGCGGCTGGGCGGCGATGAGTTTGGTGTGTTGCTTGAAAGTTGCAGCCTCGAAGAAGCGATGCAGACTGCGGAAGTCTTGCGAGTGGCAATCGGCGACTTCAAGTTCATGTGGGACGACCGCAGTTTCCGGCTTGGCGTCAGTATCGGGGTAGTGCCTATCACGGCCGAGAACGAAGACGTTGCGGCATTGCTGAGTGCCGCAGACAGCGCATGTGCCGCGGCGAAGGAAGCGGGACGAAATCGTATTCACAGCTTCCAGGAAAACGACATCGATTTGATGCGCCGCCGCCGCGAAATGCAATGGGCGGCGCGAATAAACAATGCCCTCGAGGAAAATCGCTTCGAACTTTTCCGGCAGACCATTCAGCCGTTGCAGGTCGAAGACCTTGGCGCGCATTACGAAATATTGTTACGTATGCGAGACGAGCAGGGCGGTATTATTTCGCCGGAACTGTTTATTGCGGCTGCGGAGCGCTACGGTATTACGCCCAATATTGATCGCTGGGTGATCACCAATTCATTTCGCTGGCTGGTTTCGGAGGCGGATGAGCGCGAGCGCTTGTCGTTGTGTTCCATCAACCTGTCCGGTCAGAGCCTCGGCGATGAGAAGTTCCTGCCCTTCGTTGTCGATCAATTTCAAATCAGTGGCATTGACGCCACCAAGATCTGCTTCGAGATCACTGAAACGGCGGCCATCGCAAGTTACTCTCAGGCGAATCGCTTTATCAATGCGCTGAAAGAACTGGGCTGCAAGTTCGCGCTCGATGACTTCGGAACCGGTTTGTCGTCATTCGGCTACCTGAAGCACTTCCCCGTCGACTTCCTGAAAATCGACGGCAGCTTCGTTAAGGAAATATTGCACGATCCTATTGATCGCGAGATGGTTCGCTCAATTAACGAGATCGGTCATCTGACGGGCAAAAAAACCATTGCGGAATTTGCCGAGAACGAAGAAATCATTACCATGTTACGCGGCATGGGTATCGATTATGCGCAGGGCTACGGCGTTTCCGAACCGAAACGGGTCACACGTGCCGTTGCCTGACTCCGCAGTTTCCGGCTAGTCAAACAACATCGATAAATCGGCAGCATGCACGTGCTTGGTCAGCGCACCTACCGAAATAAAGTCGACCCCGGTTTCGGCAACCGCTTTCAGATCATCAATAGTCATGCCGCCGCTGGCTTCCAGTTCCGCTGCCTTGTCACCGTGCTTTCGATTGCGAAGTACAGCGGCCTGCAAATCGGCCATTGAAAAATTGTCGAGCAGAATGCGGCGTACACGAATGGCCAGCGCCTCATCAAGTTGTGCGATTGTTTCAACTTCGACTTCGAGCATAACGTCGGCGTTGATTTCCCGCGCACGATTGACAGCGGCTGCGATACTGCCAGCACTGGCGATGTGGTTCTCCTTGATCAGGATCGCATCGAACAACCCGATCCGGTGATTCTGACCGCCACCGCAAGTGACTGCGTATTTTTGGGCTTTTCGTAATCCGGGAATGGTCTTGCGTGTATCGAGTATCCTGGCGTCGGTGTGTGCAACAGCGGCAACGTAACGTGCAGTCGCCGTCGCCGTCGCAGAAAGTGTCTGCAGAAAATTCAATGCAGTTCGTTCAGCACTTAGCAACGCTCTGGCCGCGCCACGGAGAGTGCACAGCGTGTCGCCAGCGGCCAATCTTTCGCCGTCACGAACCCGCCAGGTGATTCTTACGTCTTCGTCGAGCGCCCGAAAAACCCTGTCGGCCCACGGCTGACCCGCCAATACCATGTCCTCGCGGGCGATAATGCGTGCGTCAGCTATCTGATCAGCGGGCACCAATGCAGCCGTGAGGTCGCCACTGCCCAGGTCTTCGCTCAGGGCCGCATTTACATTTTCTTCGATTACTGCTTGTAGTGCTGTTTGCATCAATCATCCTGGAATAAGAAACCCGGCACTAGGCCGGGCTTCACTGTTGGCGTTGTGGTATTGCTTACATGCTGAAGCCGTGGTGTGCGCCGATCATGCTCATCACCATAGGAATTGACATAAGTGTATTGGAACGTGAGGCGAGAAACGCTACGCGTTTTGCTTTGGCGATTTCATCGGCCGTGGCCTCGACCATACCCAGTACCTTTTTCTGGTTGGGCCAGATGAGGACCCAGACATTGAACAGCATCAATGTGCCGAGCCATGCGCCGATACCGATGGTCATTGCATAAGCATTCGGCATGTCGCCGAGCATACCGAGCGTAAACGCGTTGGCAAATTGCTGGTTGTGCATCAGGTAGGAGGCGCCACTTAGCCAGGTTACCAGCGCGCCCCAGCGAAACCACCACAACGCGCGAGGTGCTACGTACTTGGTGATTCCAGCGCCGCCCGGGCCGCCTTCGTCGCTGGCAGCCTCGCCCAGCGCGGGAACCTGCACGAAGTTGAAATAGTAGAGCAGGCCAATCCAGGTCACGCCCGCGAGCACGTGCAACCAGAGGATGAAGGTTCCCGCAGTTGCAGGCATTGCAACGCCCGAGGTAGCAAAAATGACGATGACGGCAAGTACGATGCCACCGACGATGGTTCCGGCAACGGTATTCAATGGATTCATTATTCTTATCTCCCTGACAATTGGTTGTCGTTATCGTTCTGTTGTCATACTCAGGGCGTGTGCCCTCGCTCTGGCCGATTGTGGCGCTATTATAGTGGCTGGCGGGCTTAAAATCCTGACTCATTGAGGACGCCTGGGCGCCATGGTTCGAGTGTTGTCGCAGACTTTAAGTTAATGAAAAACAATAAAAAAGCAGAGCTCCTTACAGGGCTGTCCAGACGTGGATGAGCCTGCCTCGAACGCCCTGCCGCAGGGGCGCCCGGCATCGCCGTGTACCCGCGTGTGTACCCTGGATGATCAGAATGTTTGTCTTGGCTGTTTGCGTACATTGGCGGAGATCGTAGGCTGGTCGCGAATGACGGCCGAAGAACAGCGGCTATTGATTGATGAATTGCCGGCCCGCCGCCAATAGCCAAGCTTGCACATGGCGAGGGCATCTGACGTACAATTCGCGACCGGTTGCTACGAGGGACGATCCACTCATGCGAATTTTGCTGATAGCGTGCGGGCTGATGCTGCTGTCTGGATGTACCGCCCTGATGGTGGGCGGCGCGGCGGCAGGCGGGTATCAACTCGGGAAAGATGAGCGCTCAGCCGCTCAGGTAACCCGCGATGGCGCGACAACAGCGGCGATCAAGAGTCGACTCATTGCCGACAAGACCGTCAGTGCTTTTAATGTCAACGTCGATACCTACGAGAATCGTGTCACCTTGCGCGGCACGGTGGGAAGTTACGCTGCTCGTGCGCGGGCCGAGGCCGTTGCGAACGAAGTGGATGCCGTAGTCGCCGTGGATAACCAACTTAAGGTGGTTAATTCGCGCTAAGCGAGCCAGCGCACTTGATAACGAATCTGTCGGTCTTATCTATAGAGATCGGCGCCGAATCAAAAATTGAAGAGAGATTGAAAAAGTGGACGTAAACGAGAGAATCGAATCGCAATTGAAAGAAAACCCTGTGCTTCTGTACATGAAAGGCACACCGGACTTTCCTCAGTGTGGCTTTTCCGGCCAGACAGTGGCTGCGCTCAAAGAAGTCGGCAAGCCATTCGCGTTCGTCAATATTTTCGAGGACCCGGAAATTCGCGAGGGACTCAAGGCGTATTCAAACTGGCCGACGTTCCCGCAGTTATATGTCAACGGTGAGCTGATTGGTGGTTGCGATATTATTGTTGAGATGTACCGTTCGGGCGAACTGCAGACGCTGCTGAACGGCGAAGAAGCGGGCGCCTGAGCAACAGGCGTCAGCCGAGACCGGCGCTGTCGGTCTCTTTCTTGATTGTTTCCCAGTCGGATTCCGAATTGACCGAGTCGTAGACCGGGCGAAAGCGGTTGACGATATCGCAGAAGATGTCGGTCGTAATTTCTGCATCGTAGGCCGCCGAGTGGGCTTGTGACTCGTCCCAGGCCATACCAGCGGCCTTAACTGCGCGAGCTAACACGGTTTGACCGTAAGTGACGCCACACAAGGTTGCGGTGTCGAACGAGCTGAACGGGTGAAACGGATTGCGCTTGATAGCAGTACGTTCTACGGCGGCATTGACGAAGCCGAGGTCGAACGATGCATTGTGGCCGACCAGCACGGCGCGACTGCAGCCGGCCTCTTTTACCGCGCGTCGTACTTCACGAAATACCCGTTGCAACGCATCCCGCTCGTCGATTGCGGGGCGAAGCGGATGATCGGGATCGATACCGTTCACAGCCATTGATGCTGGCTCCATATTCGCGCCTTCGAACGGCTTTACGTGATAGCGAACGGTGTCGCCGCGCACGAGAGTACCGTCGGCATGGGCTTCAACAAACACCGCCGCAATCTCAAGCAGTGCGTCTGTTCTCGAGTTGAAGCCGCCCGTCTCTACATCGACCACAACGGGTAAAAAGCCGCGAAATCGATCGGCAATTGCGAATGGTTTACTCACAGATATCCTGTTTGATAGAGAAAGTGTCTGCTCAGGACTTCAGCATGTGCTGATCAAGCAGCAGGTTCATCGTGAAGCGTACGCCAAAACCGGTGATCGTGGTTGGAATATGTCCGAGGCCGCCCTTGCGCATGCAGGCGCTCAGGTCGACATGTACCCAGGGCACGTCCTTCGCTACGAATTCGTTCAGGAACGTGGCCGCAAGAATATGGTCGCCACCACCGTTCGGTGAGCACTGTTTAATGTCAGCGGTCTCACTGCTCAGTTCGGCGAGAAACTCTTTGTCGACCGGGAACGGCCACACACGTTCGCCGCTGTCACGGCCACTGCGCTTCAATACCGGGTGCAAATCGGGTCGATTAGTGAAAACGCCGCTGTACCGCGTTGTGACGGCATTCATGCACGCGCCCGTCAACGTAGCGTAGTCAATTATCAGGCCGGGCTTGTCTTCACTGGCGAAATGCAGCACATCCGCCAGTGCCATTCGGCCTTCAGCGTCTGTGTGGATGATCTGAATCGTTTTGCCATTGGCGGCCGTGACTACGTCCTGCGATTTGTAGGCGCGCGGTCCGGTACGGTTCTCGGTAATTGCCAGCCAGCAGTCCACCGCGTGCGGCAAACGGAGTTCCGAAATGGTCAGCAAAGTGCCGACAGCGACCGCGCTGCCGCCCATGTCGATGTGCATTTCCAGCATCGAATTAAACGGTTTCAGGTTCGTGCCGCCGGTGTCGAAGATAATGCCTTTGCCGACGAGCGAGAGTGCAGGGGACTTCACTTTCTTCTTGCTGGGTCGATAACGCAGGCGAATGATTGCCGCGCTGTCGTCATCATTGCCTTGGGCAACTGCGAGAAAGGCACCCGCGCCCTTCTTCTTAAGTTCGGCGGTGCTGAACTGTTTGAATTGCCAGCCGCGATCTCTTGCCAGCGAACGCAAAATGTCGCAATACGCCGTCGCATCGAGCTTGTTGGGCGGCATACTGGTTAGCGCGCGGGCCAAATTATTGCCAGCTGCTTCAGCCTGCACACGAGCCAAATCCAACTTGTTGCCAAGCCCAATTACACGCAACGTTGTGAACGGTTGTGAGCCCGATTTGCTCTTGCACGTTGGCATGACGAAGCCTGCCGCTAAAGCTGCGGCAATGAAATTTTCAGCGATTGATTCCTGTTGCTCGTCCGCGAAACCTGCGATCCAGAGCGACACGCTGGAGGTTTTTTCTGTTAACGCGGCCGCGATCATCTTGCGAGCGAAACTCAATGTGTCGAACGCCGAGGAGTCTGCAGCGAGCGTGCCCACATGGACGCCGCTCTGCCGCTTATTCGTCAGCCGACTGCTTACGGTCGGGACGTGACCGTCTTTCGCACGTTTGCAGAGTTCCTGCAGTTTGTTACTGTCGGGTAGCTCATCCCAGACTGCCTTCTTGGCTTTTGCTGGAATGATTATGACCAGTTGATCGGTATTGTTGATATTTCGTGCTGTTGGAGATCCTGGCGACTGGATTACTTTGATTTTGGCTCCAGTGAACTCACCTGCGGGAAAACTTGGCATCGGGGTACTAACCTTTGTCGTCAGCATAGGCCATAATACGCGCTCCGGTAGCGCGGGCACTACACTGCGTTATTGATTTGGGCGGTGCGACAGAGCGGTGATCCTAGCAGGACAGTTGTGCGAATTCACGCCGCCATTTTCCAGCTGTAAATTCACGTAGGAAGGTTTTTGGACAGTTTATGAGCGATTTCAGCAGATTTGACGATATTGACCCTACAGAAACCCGTGAGTGGCTAGAATCCATTGATTCGGTTCTGCGCACACACGGCCCGGAACGAGCTCACTACCTGCTGAATCAGATGATCGACTTTTCTAGGCGATCGGGGGCCTATCTGCCCTACAGTCCGAACACGGCATACCTGAACACCATTGCGACCGGCCGTCAGCCGGAGTATCCGGGTGATCGTTCCATAGAACGCCGCATCGAAGCGTACATACGCTGGAATGCGATGGCCATGGTGGTTCAGGCGAATCGCAAGAATTCAGAGTACGGCGGCCATATTTCGAGCTACGCGTCATCAGCAACGCTATACGAAATCGGTTTTAACCATTTCTGGCGCGCGCCGTCAGATGGCCATCTGGGGGACATGATTTTCATGCAGGGGCATTCGTCGCCCGGTATATATGCGCGTGCTTATCTGGAAGGAAGGCTGGACGAAGCCAAGCTCAATCGGTTTCGCCAGGAAGTTGGCGGTGACGGTCTGTCCTCGTACCCGCACCCCTGGTTGATGCCGGACTTTTGGCAGTTCCCAACGGTGTCGATGGGGCTTGGCCCGATGATGGCGATTTACCAGGCGCGCTTCATGCGTTACCTCGAGAACCGGGAAATGATTCCGGCGAGTGATCGCAAAGTCTGGGCATTCATGGGTGATGGCGAAATGGACGAGCCCGAGTCGATGGGCGCGATTACGATGCCCGTGCGGGAAGGGCTCGACAATCTGGTTTTCGTCGTCAATTGCAATTTGCAGCGCCTCGACGGTCCGGTACGCGGCAATGGCAAAATTATTCAGGAGCTTGAAGCGGCATTCAGCGGTGCAGGCTGGAATGTCATCAAGGTCATATGGGGCTCACGCTGGGACCCGCTGCTGGCGAAAGATCACAACGGTACATTGCGCCGGGTAATGGAAGAGTGTGTCGACGGCGAATACCAGAACTTCAAGTCCAAAGGCGGCGCGTACGTTCGCGAAAACTTCTTCGGCAAGTTCCAGGAAACCGCCGAGATGGTTGCGAACATGTCGGACGACGAAATTTGGCATCTGAATCGCGGTGGCCACGATCCGCTCAAGGTGCATGCAGCGTATGACGCCGCGGTCAATCACAAAGGTCAGCCAACGGTAATTCTCGCCAAGACAGTGAAAGGTTTTGGCATGGGCGCAGCGGGCGAAGGCCAGAACATTGCGCACCAGCAGAAGAAGCTGGATGTTGAAGCGCTCAAAGCGTTCCGCGATCGTTTCAATATTCCAGTGTCGGACAAGGACATCGACAGCGTTCCGTACTGCAAGCCGTCGCCGAACAGCGATGAGATTGAATACCTGCACGAGCGTCGCAAGAAACTCGGTGGTTATCTGCCGCAGAGGCGCATGAAGTCCAAGCCACTGCCTGTCCCACCGCTGGAAATGTTCAAGTCTCAGCTTGAGGGCACCGGCGAGCGTGAGGCGTCCACGACTATGGCGTTCGTGCGCATCCTGTCCTCGCTGATACGCGACAAGCAGATTGGCAAACACGTCGTACCCATCGTGCCCGACGAGGCACGTACGTTTGGTATGGAAGGAATGTTCCGTCAGGTAGGCATCTATTCATCGAAAGGTCAGTTGTATACGCCTCAGGATGCGGATCAGCTGATGTTCTACCGCGAGGATAAGAAAGGCCAGATCCTCGAAGAAGGCATCAACGAAGCAGGCGCATTCTGCTCCTGGCTGGCAGCGGGTACTTCGTACAGCAATCATGATGTACAGACAGTGCCGTTCTATATTTACTACTCGATGTTCGGTTTTCAGCGCATCGGTGATTTCATCTGGGCCGGTGGGGATTTGCAGTCGCGTGGATTCCTGATCGGTGGTACGGCGGGGCGTACGACGCTTGCGGGCGAGGGCTTGCAGCATCAGGACGGTCACAGCCTGGTGATGTCGTCGACGGTGCCGAATTGCGTGTCCTACGATCCGACCTACGCCTATGAACTGGCAGTGATTATCCAGGACGGTATGCGACGGATGATCGGCGAGCAGGAAAACGTTTTCTATTACATCACCTGCATGAACGAAAACTACGTGCATCCGGCGATGCCGAGTGGCGTCGAGGACGGCATTCTGAAAGGCATGTATTTGCTGCAGGTCGGCGACCAGGGGCAAGTTCGGCCGCAGTTGATGGGGTCGGGCACTATTCTCCGTGAAGTAATCGGCGCTGCCGAGTTGCTGGAGAAGGATTTCGGTATTCCCTCGGACGTCTGGTCGGTAACCAGTTTTAACGAGTTACGTCGCGAGGCGCTTGCTGTAGAACGCTGGAACCAACTGCACCCGGAACACCCGAAGAAGAAAACCTACGTGGAAACCTGTCTTGCAGATCGGAAGGGTCCGTATATAGCCGCGACTGACTACATGAAGATAGTGCCGGATCAGATTCAGCGCTGGATACCCGGGAGCTATGTAACGTTGGGAACGGACGGATACGGCCGTAGTGATGCGCGCAAAGCTTTGCGTCAACACTTCGAGGTTGATAAGCGCTACATCGCCGTAACTGCGCTTAAAGCGTTGGCCGACGACGGTGCGCTCGACCAGAAGACCGTGTCTCAGGCAATCGAGAAATACGGAATCGATCCCGAGAAGCCCGATCCGGTTACGTTGTAACTGAAACAAGAAATTTTGTAATTGGAGTAACTGAGTGTCGGACAGTACAGACATTATCGTTCCGGACATTGGTGATTTTTCTGACGTAGAAGTCATCGAAGTCCTGGTATCCGCCGGAGACAAGGTAGCGCGCGAAGACGGCCTTGTTACTCTGGAGACGGACAAAGCCACAATGGACGTGCCAGCGGCAGCGGACGGAGTAATAGAGTCGTTGTCCGTTAAAGTTGGCGATCGCGTGTCGAGCGGTGACACGATCGGCCGGATGAAGACTGAAGCGGCGACCAGTGATGCAGACGCTGCCGAGGCGAGCACTGAATCAGCAACGCCCGAGGCCGGCAATGGCGTTTCTGTTGATGCCGCCGACGATGGCGCGGAAGACGATGCGGCGGCGGGTGGTGAACAATCGGTCGTCGTACCCGATATTGGTGACTTCGCGGACGTAGAAGTTATTGAGGTTCTGGTCAGTCCTGGCGACGAAATTAAAGTCGACGACTCTCTCGTCACGCTTGAAACGGACAAGGCCACAATGGACGTGCCGTCCACGGTCGCCGGGACTGTGAAGTCGGTCAGTATTTCAGTGGGTGACAAAGTGTCTGAAGGCGCGGTTGTGGCCGTGATTGATGCTGTCGCCGGTGCGCCAGCCAAGAGCGGGCAGCAGGAACAACCGCAACAAAAGGCACAGAAATCAAATACGGCACCTGCCGTTGCAGCACCAGCAGCGGCTGCGCCGCTTCAGTCGAACGTCCCTCGTGAACTGCCGCCGATCGAAGAGGCCGGTTTCTCGCAGGCGCATGCCAGCCCTTCGGTGCGCAAGCTCGCACGCGAACTGGGCGTTAATCTGGTACAGGTTAAAGGCAGCGGCGAGAAGAAGCGCATCCTGCACGACGACGTCAAAGCGTTCGTCAAGAGTGTCCTGAGCGGGCAGTCGAGTGCTGGTACCGGCTCGTTGCCGAAAGTGCCGGTCGTTGATTTCGCGAAATTCGGCGAGATCGATCCGCAGCCGCTCACGCGTATACAGAAAATATCGGGGCCACGTCTGCAGGCCAGCTGGATCAATCTGCCGCACGTAACGCAGCATGATCTGGCGGACATCACCGAACTTGAAGAGCGTCGCCAAGCACTTAAAGGTGCGGCGAAAGAACGCGGCATTTCATTGACGCCACTGGCCTTCATAATTAAAGCCTGCATCGGCGCATTGCAGGAGTTTCCTAAGGTCAACGCATCGTTGTCAGCAGACGGCAGTGCGCTGGTGTACAAGAAGTACTATCACCTTGGATTCGCGGCGGATACTGATCAAGGACTGGTCGTGCCGGTGATCAAGAACGCAGATAAGATGGATGTCTATGAATTGGCGGAGCAGCTCGGTGAACTGTCGCGTGCGGCGCGCGATGGCAAGCTGAAGGGAGACCAGATGCAGGGCGCAACATTTACTGTGTCCAGCTTGGGCGGAATTGGTGGCACTGCATTTACGCCGATCGTCAACGCACCTGAAGTGGCGATACTTGGTGTATCGCGCTCTAGCATGCAGCCGGTGTGGAATGGCAAAGCGTTCGAGCCGAAGCTGATGCTGCCGCTGTCATTCTCTTATGATCACCGAGTTATCGATGGCGCCTACGCGGCGCGCTTCACCACCTTCCTGTCGAAGGCATTGACGGATGTCGATGCAATGCTGGAAGCGATCCCGTAACAACGCAGGCCAATTCGAAAACATGAGTAAAGACAAGACCCTAACCGTTCCTGACCTTGGCGATTTCGCTGATGTCGAAGTCATTGAAGTCCTGGTCAAGGTCGGCGATGCCCTGCAAGTGGAAGACCCGGTCGTAACGCTGGAGACGGACAAAGCGACCATGGACGTGCCGGCCACTGAGGCAGGCACTGTCAGTAAGTTGCGGGTCAAGGCTGGCGATCGCTTGTCGCAAGGCGATGCCGTGCTGGACTATGTTGCGGACGGCTCAGGTTCAAGTCCGGATTCAGATGCTGCTGACGGTGCTGACGCAAGTCCGGCCGCTGCAGCACCAGCGGTACAATCGCCGCGCGCCAAACCGGCAGCAGCTGGTGATGCAACACATACAACGGAACTGGTTGTAATCGGTGCGGGTCCTGGCGGTTATACGGCTGCATTTCGTGCGGCAGATCTCGGTATGAACGTGACGCTGGTCGAGCGTTGGCCGATATTGGGCGGCGTATGCCTGAACGTCGGCTGTATTCCTTCGAAGGCACTGCTGCATGCGGCAAAAGTTATCGATGAGGCTGAGGCGATGGCGGGCCACGGTGTGCAGTTCGGCAAGCCCAAGATCGATGTTCTAAGACTGCGGGACTGGAAAAACGAAGTTGTTGGAAAGCTGACTGGCGGCCTAACGCAACTAGCGAAGCAGCGCAAAGTCAAAGTGGTGCACGGCGTCGCCAGTTTCCAGTCGGCCAATCGGCTTGAACTCGACTCCGGCGAATCCATCGATTTCGAGAAATGCATAATTGCGGCCGGCTCAGAGAGTGCGATGATTCCTGGCCTGCCCGATGACGAACGTATCGTCGACTCAAGCGGTGCGCTGGAACTCGATCCGTTACCCAAGCGCATGCTGGTGGTTGGCGGCGGAATCATCGGCCTGGAGATGGCCTGCGTCTACGCGGCGCTGGGCACCAAAGTCAGCGTGGTCGAGCTTACCGATACCCTGATGCCGGGAACCGATCAGGATCTGTTGCGACCGTTCCGAAAAATCGTCGACAAACGCTACGAAGCGATCATGCTGGGCACAAAAGTGACCGGCATGCGTGCAACTACGCCCGGCATTGAAGTGAGTTTCGAGGGCGACGGTGCACCGGACAAAGAAATATACGATCGGGTGCTGGTTGCTGTCGGTCGGCGCGCGAATGGCGACAAGCTTAAGGCCGAGAACGCCGGCGTGAATGTCGACGGGCGCGGCATCATCAAGGTCGATAAACAGATGCGCACCAATGTGCCGCACATATTCGCCATTGGTGATCTGGCCGGCGGTCCCATGCTGGCGCACAAGGCCACTCATGAAGCCAAAGTTGCAGCAGAAGTTGCGCATGGCGCGAATGTCGCGTTCGATGCTCGCACGATCCCGTCAGTGGCCTACACGGACCCGGAAATCGCGTGGTGTGGTCTGACTGAAACCGAAGCGAAAAAAGACGGCGTCGACTTCGAGAAAATTCAGATTCCGTGGGCCGCCAGTGGTCGTGCTCTGTCGCTCGGCAGGTCTGAAGGTTTTACCAAACTGTTATTTGATAAAACGTCGGGACGTGTTCTTGGCGGCGCCATCGTCGGACCGAATGCCGGTGATCTGGTTGCGGAGATCGGCCTCGCGGTAGAAATGGGCGCGGATGCGGCGGACATCAGTCTGACTATTCACCCGCATCCAACGCTGTCGGAAACCATTGCCTTTGCGGCCGAAGGTTTCGACGGCTCGCTGACCGATTTATACATGCCGCGGAAAAAACGCTAGTCAACTACGGCCCTGGCTGCCACGCACTGTCGTTTTCGAATCAAATGCGTACGGCCGTGCTGTCAAGCCAGCGCGCGAACAGGTGGTCCAGACTCAGCTTGCCTGCGCCTGTGAAAAACAGGGCCAGCAACATGACGAAGTAGGTGATAGCCCATTCAATGCCGTTGTTCGATACGACGAAATTGCCGGCTTCTGTCAGCCAGTCGTAGTTGCCGTGTTCGCGCAGCAGGTCTTTAGCCTTATCCAGTCGCTGCATGGCGCCGTCAATATCCGCGCCTGGAAACGGGCTCTGTGCATCCGCAACCGCCTGCCAGCCGTTTGCCCAATGAACCTTGAAAGCAGCGACCAGCATCGTGACCATCAACGGAATCGCGAACCAGCGAGTCGCGAGTCCGAGCAGCAAAGCGACAGCTCCCAGCACTTCAGCACCAACGGCGAGGTATGCCATCAGGGTCGGGAATGGCAGGCCAAGGCCCCAGTCAGAATTGCCGAACCAGGCGATAACGTTGTCCATACCTGCCAATTTGTTAGTGCCGGCGATCCAGAACACCGGAACCAGATAGAGCCGCAATGCGAGCGGGCCCAGAAAATCCACGGCCCGGGTGGTATCAAGCAAGCCGCGTAAGCGATTCATGATAGTCAGCATAGTGGCTCTCTCTGTCAGTTGAGGGGGTGTTGATACAACGTCTGCGGAGTCAGTCCGGTTCGCGGACTGTGCCCAGCAGTATTCCGGCCGTGCGCATGTCTTGCAGCGCCACAGCACCGTGTTCGAGCAGTGCGTTCTGGTCGGAATAACCGATTTCCTGAGCGAGACCGAGAATGATCTCCCGGCCACTGCGCTGCTCTGGATTGTCAGTGATCAGTTCCAGCAGGCGCGCGGTAACGGGATTGAGTTCCATGAAACCCAGCTCATCGTCGTCTTTGCGATAGACGGACAGAAACGTTGCTTGCTCCGGCGCTTCGTCTGGCTGGTAGGCCGTGTCGATCCGGTGAACCGGAAACTGGTAGGCAAGGGTCCAGGCCAGTACGGACTTGATCGGAACGCCCTGCAGAAGATCTCCGTCGCTGTCTATTCGCGACAAGTCATTGCATTCATCACTAACGGACAAGGCGAGTTCCGCCCACTCGTAATGCGCGAGTTCGATAAGGAACGGTGGGTCATCTTGCGTTAGTTCGTATTCGTCCTGGAGAAACGCAATGAACTCTTTCGGAATTTCCAGAAAGTAGGGCGTCTGCGCCTGGTGGCTGATCATGAATGCGCGAACCAGCCGCCGCCAACCGCTGTCCCCGTAGAGCGCCTTCAGAACCGGGAACGTACTGCCGAGCAATTTAAAGAGATTGTTGAAAAACAGTTCTCTGTAGATCGCCATGCGACGGTCTTCAATGGCGTCCGGTGCCGGTGCCTGTTCAGGGTTACGAATATGCGCCGCGAAGGCGTACTGCTTTTTCTGGAATGCCGGAATGTCAGCCATGCTGGCTACCTGCCGGTTCTGCCGCATCGAGGTTAGCGGCCTGCATGTCCCTGATCGTTTGCACCTCGGCGTACAGCTCGGCAACCGGTGGGAAATTAAAGTCCCGCTCCAGCAGTGTTGGTACCGGACCGAAATGTTGGTAGGCAGAACGGAGCAGTTTCCAGACCTGGTCATCGACGGCATCGCCGTGCGTGTCTACGCGCAGGTCCTCGGCTTCGACGTAGTGACCCGCAAGGTGAAAGTAGCGCAGACGTTCCGCGGGCATGGCACGCATGAAGTCCAGACCGTCATAGCCGTGATTGATGCTGTTCACAACGATGTTGTTAATGTCGAGCAGCAGGTCGCAGTCAGCTTCTTCAAGCACGGCCAACGTGAACTCAGTCTCCGTCAGTGTCGAATCGACAGGGGCGTAGTAAGAAACGTTCTCTATCGCCATACGACAGCCCAGAATATCTTGTGCCCGGCGTAGGCGTGCCGCGACGTAGTGCACGGCTTCTTCAGTGAACGGTATGGGCATCAGGTCATAAAGCTGCCCGTCGTCGCCGCAATAGCTCAGGTGCTCGGAGTATGACTGAATGTTGTGCTCTTTCATGAAGTCGCGCACATCGCGCAGCAACGCTTCATTGAGCGGCGCAGGTGAGCCGATGCTGAGTGAAAGACCGTGGATAAGAAACGGGTAGCGTTCAGTGAAGTAGCGAAACTTCTTGCCGAGTTTGCCACCGACATGAATCCAGTTTTCCGGCGCGACCTCCATGAAGTCGACGTTGCTCGGCGGATTCGACATCAACTGATCGATCAGCCCGCGACGCAGTCCAAGTCCGGCTCCGGAAACAGGGTAAGGACTCGTCGTGTTGGGCATGTTACGGGTACTCCCGGTTGCAGTACGCATCGATACAATTGACCTGCGAACAGGTGAGATTATTACAGAGACAGGCTGGCGCTCGGCAGGTTCAGCGCAATAGTTGCCTTAGCCGTTCAATGTAACGTTGTTCATCAGGCGCAATGCCATCACGTTGCGCTTCCCACAAGGTTTCTGCCAGCGCATCGATCATGCGGTGCTCTGCATCGTGTGGGTCCTTTGCGAGCCGACGAATCTGCTCGGCAAGCTGGCGCACGCCACTCGGCCGGTCGGTCTGCAGCTGATCGCGAAGCGCAAGATGTAAGCCCATGTGCAGAAAGGGATTTACTTGACCCGCTTCAGGCATAAAGTCAGCGTCAACCGCGTCCTGCCGGACGTGTTTGTGGTACTCCGGATGGTCTTCCAGCACCGCAGCAATCTGTGCCTCCAGTGGGCTGACCGGCTGTTTGTCCTGAACCTTTTGCCAGGCGTCGATATACATCTGGCGCAATTCGTTGCGGTCCTGACCGAATATCATTAGCTGCCTGCCAATACGGTTTTGCCGCGGTATTCGCAGAGGTCGTTAATGACGCAATCCACGCATTTCGGTTTGCGCGCAATGCAGGTGTAGCGACCGTGCAGGATCAGCCAGTGGTGCGCATCCAATCTGAATTCGTCCGGAGTGAGTCGAGTCAGTCGTTTCTCAACTTCCAGTGGCGTCTTGCCCTTGGCCAGGCCGGTGCGGTTAGAAACGCGAAAAATATGTGTGTCCACGGCAATCGTTGGCTCACCGAAGGCGGTGTTAAGAATTACATTCGCGGTCTTGCGACCGACGCCCGGTAGTGCTTCCAGCTCTTCACGCGTACGTGGGACTTCACCGCCGTGCTCTTCAACAAGTAAACGGCAGGTCTTCATGACATTGCTCGCTTTGGTGTTGAACAGACCGATGGTCTTTATGTAGCTCTTCAGTCCGTCCAGACCCAGCTCGATAATGGCGGACGGCGTATTGGCCACCGGATAGAGTTTATCTGTTGCCTTGTTGACGCCGACGTCAGTGGCCTGTGCCGAGAGTATGACTGCGATCAGCAGTTCGAACGGCGTACGGTAGTTAAGCTCGGTCGTTGGCTTGGGATTTTGCTCGCGTAGCCGCCGGTAGATTTCTGTGCGTTTTTCTTTATTCAAGGTGTGCTACTGAGTGCTGTGAAATTGACGAGTGGCCAGCGTTTGCTGGTTACGCTGCGCGCGGCGTTCATCGGCTATGTTTTTCAGCGCAACAGCAAGTCCCAGGCTGAAAAACGCACCGGGCGGCAGGATTGCCAGCAAGAATCCGCCATCGAACAACGTCAGGCCCGGCATCACTTCACCGCCGAACAGCATGTCGAGGCGGGCCAGGATCGTCCCTTGTCCAATAAGTTCGCGAAAGGCGCCGAGCGCGCATAACAACAGCGCAAAACCGCTGCCCATGGCCAGTCCGTCGGCGAGGCTGGCGCCGACCGGGTGGCGAGAGGCGTAGACTTCAGCCCGCGCGACAATCGCGCAATTGGTCACTATCAACGGTATGAAAATTCCCAATGAGCGATCGAGCGCGGGTAGCCAGGCCTGGAACAAAAGTTCGATACAGGTCACGAGGCTCGCAATAATCAGAACGTACATCGGAATGCGGATTTCGCTGCGTATGAAACGCCGGGTTGCGGACACGAGTACGTTCGATGCGCTCAGGACAAGGAGTGTGGCAATACCGAGCCCCAGTCCGTTGACGAAGCTGGTGGTTACGGCAAGCAAAGGGCACAGGCCGAGCAATTGCACGAGGCCGGGGTTCTGATCCCACAAGCCGTTGCGCATCCTTGTCAGCAACGTATCACTCATTCGTCAGCGTCCTCTGTCACTTCTTGTCGGAATACGTCGTCCTTGTGTGACTCGAAGTATACCAAGGTCTCTTTGACGGCTTTGATAACGGCACGCGGTGTGATGGACGCGCCGGTCAACTGATCAAACACGCCGCCGTCGCGCTTAATCGCCCATTGCTCTCGTCCAGGTTCGCCCAGTGATTTTCCCGGGAATTGTTCGACCCAATCGGACTTCGTGGATTCAATCAGGTCGCCAAGCCCGGGTGTTTCCCGGTGCTCCAGTACCCTGACGGCGCTCAGGCTGCCGTCGACGTCGATACCGATCAGCAGCCGGATAGGGCCAGAGAAACCATCGCGTGCGGTGACGACGAACAGGGCAGCGACCGGCTGCTCGCCGTTGTAGACACGATAAACGGAAATCGGGCCATTGCCAGGCAGTTCGTGCGGCGGTTCAATTTCTATTGCTGACTTCGACAATTGACTGTCGTAGTAAAGACCGCCAAGTGCCGGAGCAAGGCTAGCCTCGAGAAACGCCTGCCGATTGTCCTCGATCCGATCGACAGTTACTCGGTGAGTCCAGGAAACCAGGAGTGTGCAAACGGCGGCCAGTACGGCAAGTATCACGCCACTGCTCCACACGGATGCCTTGTTATCGTCGGCTGGTGTCATTCGCTCTGGCCGCGCTCGCGCCGTCGTGGGTGCCCAACGATTCTTGGCTTGGTGAAGTAGTCAATGGCCGGTACGGCGAGATTCATCAGTAGTACAGCGAACGCTACGCCGTCCGCGTAACTGCCCCAGCGACGAATGGCGAAAATCATGAAGCCAACTCCAAAGCCGTACACCAACCGGCCGCGAGTGCTGGTTGCCGCGGACACCGGGTCCGTGGCAATGAAGAAGGCGCACAAAATGGTGCCGCCGCTGAACAGGTGAAAACCCGGTCCCGGGCTGATGCCAGGCTCGATGAAGTACATGACACCTGCGGGTATTAACAATCCCATCAGGACCGCAACGGGTATGTGCCAGCGTATGATTTTCTTGAGCAACAGCCAGGCGCCACCGATCGCCGTAAAGTTGGCAATCCACTCCCAGCCGCGGCCACCAAAATCGCCCATGCTGGGCAGGGCCTGAATTTCGCTGAAGGTACGCATGTTGTTCAGCCCGGCTTTCACCGTATCAAGTGGAGTCGCACGGCTGATGGCATCGAAACTCAGGTAGTCCGGTAACGATCCGGTCAGCGTGTAGCGGACTGTTTCAAGCACCGTAAGGTAGTGATAGTCGAGATCACCCATACGCGGCTGTGTCCAGAGGTTCAGGTACATGGGAAAGGCCACCATAACCGCGACGTAGCCGGCCATCGCCGGGTTGAAAATGTTGAAGCCCAGTCCGCCGTACAAGTGTTTTGCAATCACTACCGCGAACAGCGCGCCCGTTGCGGTTACCCACCAGGGTGTCAGTGCCGGCAAGGCAAAGACCAGTAGCACGGCCGTGACCATGGCGCTGTAATCGCCCAGCGCTGTCTCTACTGATCGGCCACGAATACGCATCATCGCGGCTTCGCCGAGTGCACAAAACAGCGCGGCGATCATCAGGTTCAGAATGAAGCCAGGACCGAAAAACCAGACATAGGCCAATGCAGCGGGCACGAGCGCAAGCAAGACCTGGCGCATGATGGCGGCCACGTCGGTGGGCGGCGTGACAAACGGAGCTTCGCGGCGTTCGAATTCCATACCGCTATTCTTCCTTATCCGCTGACGGTTTGCTTTGCCCGGCGCGCTTGAGCATGTCCTTAATGGCGTCCGGGCCGACTTTCTGCGCGGTGCGCTTTTGCGCAGCCAATTGCTGATCACGCTCCGCTTGCTCCCGGCTCAGGCGCTCATTGCGGGATTCGAATCGTTGCCGGGCGCGTTCGGCTCGAGCTTTTTCATCAGCGAGTTCACGCACGCGGCCCTTGGCCTGGCGAAAATCCGCGGTCAGGGGAATGTGACTGGGGCAGACGAGGTCGCAACAGCCGCATTCGATGCAATCCGTTAGCCCGTATTCGCGCAGCTTTACTTCGTTGTCGGCACAGGCGTACCAGAACAGTTGTTGCGGTAGCAGCTGTACCGGGCAAACTTCCGCGCATTCGCCACAGCGAATGCACGGTGATTCGCTGCCGATCGACGGCGGTTGTGAAAGTACCAGCACGCAGTTCGTTGCCTTGACCAGCGGTACCTGGTCATTGCTGATCGACTTGCCCGTCATTGGGCCGCCTATGACCAGTGTGGCTGCGCGCTCTGTGTATCCGCCTGCGGCTGCTGTTACGGCGGACAGCGGTGTGCCGATACGTGCAAGTACGTTGCAAGGTTCTTTTATGCCGTCACCGGTTACGGTGGTCACGCGGGATATCAGAGGCTCGCCCAAATTGATCCAGCGATGCACGGCGGCCGCCGTGCCGACGTTCTGAACAACACACCCAACATCACTTGGCAGACCGCCACTTGGCACTTCCCGGTTGGCAACCAATTGCACGAGCTGGTCTTCACCGCCTGACGGATAAATCGTCGGTACCTGTTTTAGTACGAGGCGCGGATCGGCAAGCTCCGCCAGCGCACTGCCGATGCTGGCAATTGCTTCCGGCTTGTCACTTTCGACGACGACAAAGCAGCTGGCAATGTCGAGTGCGTGCATGATGACCTGCGCGCCCTTGACCACATCGCTGCCAAATTCCCGCATCAACATGTCGTCGCAGCTGATATAGGGTTCGCACTCGACGCCGTTCAGAATCAAATGTTGCAGGGGGGCAGTAATGGCCTGCATCAATTTCTGCGCGGTTGGAAACACCGCGCCGCCCAGGCCGACGATGCCGCCGAGCATGATTCGCTGCAGCAAAGTCTCGCGACTGAGTTCGCGAAAATCGCCGATTTTTTCGTTGCCTTCGTATGCGCGATCTTCACCGTCGCACTCGATGATGATGCAGGGCGCTTTGTCACCCAAACGTCTTGAGACCGGCCAGGGTTCGATCGCGATGACCTTGCCCGACGACGGCGCATGTACGGGTGCACTGATTACGCCGTCGGCCTCCGCGACGGTCTGTCCCTTCAACACGGTCTCGCCAATGCTGACAACCGGCTGTGCAGGTTCGCCAACATGCTGTGCCAGCGGCAGTATCAACTGGTCCGGGAGTGGCAATCGCTTGATGGCCGCGGTCGTCGAAACGGCTTTCTCGCCTGGCAGACGCAAACCGCCGTGCAATTGGCCAAGGTCAAATGTCGGCGCGCTCATCGCGCGTCCACCATGCTGATGCAGTCCACCGGGCAGGGCGGCAGACACAATTCGCAGCCTGTGCATTCGCTAGCGAGTACGGTATGCATGAACTGGTGCGCACCGACGATGGCATCGACAGGGCAGGCGTCGCGGCAATGCGTACAGCCGATGCACAGCGATTCGTCGATAACAGCCAGTGAATGCTTCATGTCACTGCTGGGCTCGGTCGCCAGCGGCAGGGGCTCTTTACCGAGGAGCCCGGCAAGTCTTTGTACTGTCTCGTCTCCGCCAGGCGGGCACAGATTGATGTCGGCTGCTCCGCTGACGATGGCGTCGGCATAAGGACGGCAGCCGGGATACCCGCATTGAGCGCATTGTGTTTGCGGCAGCAGACCGTTGACAGTATTAACGAGGTCGTTGCTGTCAGCGGGCAGGCGGCGTGCTGCCACGCTGAGCACAAGGCCCGCAAATAACGCGATCGCGGTTATCAGCAGTACCGCTAACCACATGAGACACCTGTGCTCATCATGGTCGTGCCATGCCGGAAAAGCCCATAAACGCCAGCGACATCATGCCAGCGGTGATCAGGGCGATAGCGGTGCCGCGGAACGGCAAGGGTACGTCGGCGGCTTCAAGTCGCTCCCGCAATGCGGCGAACAAAGTGAGGACCAGCGCGAAACCTGCGGCGGCGCCGAAGCCGAAGAACAGTGCCTGCAAAAAGCCCGTGGCCTGCTGCACGTTCAACAGGGCTACGCCCAGTACGGCACAGTTTGTCGCAATCAGCGGTATGTAAATGCCCAGCACCTGGTCCAGCAGCGGGCTCAAACGTCGTACCATGATCTCGGTGAACTGCACGCTTGCGGCGATGACGAGAATGAACGCAATGGTCCGCAGGTACTCGAGCCCAAGGGGCTTCAGCGCATATTCGTGCAAGAGGAAGCTGACTGCGGCAGACAGTGTCAGTACAAACGCCGTTGCGAGTGACATGCCGAGCGCTGCCTCGAGATTCCGCGACACGCCCATGAAAGGGCAAAGACCCAGAAAGCGCACCAGCACAAAGTTGTTGACCAGTACGGTGCTGACGAGAATAAGGATGATGTCTGTCATAGTCTGACGACGATGCGCCAACGGCGCAGCGGCTGTTACGAACCGGTCACTATTGTAGTGCTTATGTTCGCGCGCGTCGCCTGCGCTTACTTGACCCGCATGCCCGGTTCAGCGCCGTCGTCCACGGACAGCAGGAATACGTCCTTGCCGCCCGGGCCTGCGGCCAGCACCATGCCTTCAGAGACGCCAAAACGCATTTTCCTTGGCTGCAAATTGGCGACAGCGATGACGTGACGGCCAATCAGTTCTTCCGCTGCATAAGCTGATTTTATGCCCGCAAACACGTTTCGTTCGCCTTCACCCAGGCTCAAGGTCAATTGCAGGAGTTTATCGGCCCCTTCAACGGCTTGCGCTTTTTCAATGCGGGCGACCCGCAGATCGACTTTCATGAAATCGTCGATCGTGATCATGCCGTTGTCCGCCGGAGTTGGCGCCGCTGCCGGAGTTTTTGCGGTGTCTTTGGATTGTTCAACCATAGCCTTAATCTGCTTGTCTTCGACGCGAGTTAACAAGGGTTTGAATTTCCGGATGGTGGCGCCCAACAGCGGTGTCGTTGCATCGTCCCAGCGCCACGCCGGTTCATTGAACATCTCCCGCGATTTGCCGGCGAGATCCGGTATGACCGGTGTCAGGTAAATCATCAATGTGCGAAACAGATTCAGGCCCTGCGTGCAAACGGCCTGAACTTCGTCTTTAGCCGAGGCGTCTTTCACCATGAGCCACGGTTTTTTCTGTTCGATGTAACGGTTCGCCTGATCAGCTAAAGCCATGACAGAACGCATGGCTTTGGAGAACTCGCGGGCCTCGTAGGCATTGGCGATGGTCTCGGCCTCGGCGACAAATTCGGCGAACAGTGCATCATCGTCCAGCGAGGTCGAAAGTTGACCGGCGTAGTTCTTGCTGATGAAGCCGGCGCAGCGACTTGCGATGTTGACCAGTTTGCCGACCAGGTCGGAATTCACACGGGCGACGAAGTCCTCCAGATTGAGGTCGATGTCTTCCATGCCTGAACCGAGCTTGGCAGCGTAGTAGTAGCGCAGGCAGTTTGGGTCAAGGTGATCCGCGAAGGTCCGCGCATTTATAAACGTACCGCGCGACTTCGACATTTTCTTGCCGTTGATCGTCAGAAAGCCGTGTGCGAACACGCTGCTTGGCGTACGCATGCCAGAGCCTTGCAGGACCGCAGGCCAGAACAGGGTGTGAAAATAGACGATGTCCTTGCCGATGAAGTGATAGACCTCGTGCTGACTGTCGGCTTTCCAGTAGGCGTCAAAATCAAGATCGTCGCGACGCTTACAAAGGTTCAGGAAGCTCGCAACGTAGCCCATAGGCGCATCGAGCCAGACGTAGAAGTACTTGTTCTCCGTGCCGGGGATGCGAAATCCGAAGTAGGGCGCATCCCGGGAGATATCCCAGTCCTGCAGGCCACTATCGAACCACTCCTCCAGTTTGCTGGTGATGTTGCGATGTAATTTCGCGTCGTTGATCCAGGTTCGCAATTGTTCGGTAAATTCAGAAAGGCGGAAAAAATAATGCTCGGATTCTTTCCAGACCGGTCGGGTGCCTGACAGGACAGAGATGGGATCAATGACCTCATCCGGCGTGTAGGTTGCACCGCAGTTCTCGCAGGCATCACCGTACTGATCCTCAGTCTTGCACCGCGGGCAAGTGCCTTTGACGAAACGATCCGGCAGAAACATGTTTTTCGTTTCGTCGTACGCTTGTTCGATGGTCTTCGTGTAGATATGACCTGCAGCACGCAAGGCTTCGAACATCTGGCAAACGAGTTGTTCGTTTTCTTCTGAATGCGTGGTGTGAAAATTGTCGAAATCGACGTCGAATGCCTGCAGGTCTGCGAGCTGTTCGGCAGCAATCCGCTCAATCAACTGTTCCGGCGTGATGCCTTCTTCGCGAGCGCGGATCATGATCGGCGTGCCGTGCGCGTCGCTGGCGCAAACGTAGGTGCACTGGTGACCACGCAGTTTTTGAAAACGTGCCCAGATGTCCGATTGGATGTACTCCACCAGATGACCCAGGTGAATGGAGCCGTTCGCATAGGGTAATGCGCTGGAGACGAGAATTTGGCGAGGGCTGGCTGTCATGGCTTTCAGGCTGGGTTCCGGCTAAAAGCGGCGATTATGCCACGATGTGGCGCTTCGGATGACAGTTCCGACGAGCTGCCAGTAAGTCTCAGAGTACTGGCGCAGGTCAGCGGGCGGTCTGGGTAATGAATTACTTCTGGTCTTTGACCTGCTGGAACTTCACTTTATTGTTGGCTTGCTGGTAGGCCTCTTTGCCGGACACGAAGCGCCGTTCGACGAGGTCCATCAATGCGGAGTCCATGGTCTGCATGCCGACGGAAGCACCGCTTTGCATGGCAGTTTCCAGCTGATCCAGTTTGCCCTGGCGAATCAGATTGGCCACAGCCGAAGTGTTGACCAGTATTTCCAGCGCAGCGATACGGCCTGGCTTGTGTTTCGTCGGCAGCAATTGCTGCGAGATTACGCCGCGCAGGGAGGTGGATAACATGGTCCGGATATGACTTTGCTTGTCGGCCGGGAAGCTGTTGACGATACGATCAACCGTGGGCGCGGCGCCATTGGTGTGCAATGTCCCCATGACCAGGATGCCCATTTCTGCCGCGGTAATGGCGACACTCATCGTTTCGAGGTCGCGCAGCTCGCCGACCAGAATGACGTCCGGGTCCTCGCGCAAAGCGGAGTGCAGCGCTGATGCAAATGACTCTGCATGGACGCCGACTTCGCGTTGGCTGATAAGGCAACCCTTGCGTTCGTGTACAAATTCGATGGGGTCCTCAACCGTCAGAATGTGGCCCTTCAAGCGCCGATTGATGAAGTCCACCATGGCTGCCAACGTGGTTGACTTGCCGGAGCCGGTTTTTCCCGTCACGAGAATCAGGCCAGACGTTTGTTTGCACAGATTGCTGACGACCTCCGGCATTTTCAGGTCTTCCAGCGACAGGGCCGTGGACGGTATCGCCCGGAACACTGCGCCGACGCCGTTCAAATGGCGCATTACGTTGACACGAAAACGCGAAATCTCAGGGATTTCATAGGCAAAATCCACTGCATCGTCTTTCTCAAAATCACGCTGCACCGTGCCGCTCATGATCTCGTAAATGGCTTCCTTGACAAATTCGGTGGTCAGAACATCCTGACTGAGAGTTTGCAGTGCGCCGTGTACACGGACGCGTGCCGGATCGCCGGAAATGAAATGCAGATCCGAGCTACTGCGCTCGAGAGCTGTCTTCAGGTAAGTGTCAATCTTGTTCAAAGGATCGGAATTCCTGTGCTACGCGTGCCCGGTCAGCTGCCTTCGCCATCGAGTACCGGCAATATGCCGGTGTCGGTTACAAATCGTTTGAACGTGCGCTTGTCACTGGCGTAGCGAATGGCGTCGTCCGGATCGACTTCGCGTGCCTCGATGCACTCCATTAATGCCTGATCCAGCAGTTGCATACCCTGATCGCGTCCGGTTTGAAGCTGGGCAGGAATCTGGTGTGACTGATCGGTCATGATCAACTTGGAAATCGCACGGTTGTTTACAAGTATTTCCAGCACGGCTTTACGGCCGCGTCCGTCGGGGGTCTTCACGAGTATTTGCGTGACCACCGCTTTAAGGCTCTGCGCGAGAAAGCTCTTGGTCTGTTCGCGCAGTTCGCCGGGTTGCGCGTCGATGATGCGATCAATGGTTTTTACCGCACCCGTGGTGTGCAGAGTGCCGAGGACTGAAATGCCCCGTTTCCGCTGCGGTCATCGCCATGGATATGGTCTCGGCATCACGCAACTCACCGACCAGGATGACGTCCGGGTCTTCACGCATTGCCGAGCGAACGCCATCGGCGAAGCTCGTCAAATGCGTGCCCAGTTCGCGCTGAATCACCTGACAGTTCTTGCTGGGATGAACAAACTCGATCGGATCTTCCAGGCTGATGATGTTGAGATTCCGTGTTTGATTCAGGTGGTTGATCATCGCCGCAAGTGTTGTGGACTTGCCGGTACCGGTGGAGCCAGTGACCAAAACCATGCCTTGGTGGTAATCACAGAAGTCGCGCAAAGCGCTCGGCAAATTCAGTGAATCAAGCGTGGGCACTTCATTCGGAATGTAGCGAAAAACGGCGCCAACGCCGCTCGCTTTGCGAAACAGGTTTACACGAAACCGGCCGCCGTCTTCCCCCACGTAAGAGAAATCGAGATCGTGGCCGGTGTCAAAGTGCTCGCGTTGCGAGTCGCTCAAAATTTCCTGTACGTAACTTTCCAGCTCGGTATCGGACAATTCCCGAAATTTGATCGGCATCAGGTCGCCGTTCATGCGCAGCATCGGCGGTACGCCAACGGCGAGATGGACGTCTGAGCAGCCCTGAGCAAGTCCCAGTTTCAGGAATGAATCGATACGTGGCATGAATTCGCACTCACTGTTCTTATTACGTACGCAATGGCACTTGTCAGCATCGCGTAGTGCTGATGCTGACATGGGGCGGGCCAGTAACGAGCTATCCTAGGTGGATTTTCCAGCCAGCACCAGTGCCCTGGTGCACATTTTCTTATAATTCCAGTGAGTTGAGAGCGTCGATCAGGTCGTTCATTGACTGGTAACGCTTGGACTTGTCGACCGACATGGCCTTGCCGACGAGGGCGGCAAAATCATCGGGAATCTTCTTGTTTACTTCCTGGCACAGGCGCGCTTTGCCCTGAACGTGTTGGTACATGACCGACATGTGGTCGCCACGGGAATAGGGCGGAATACCGGTCAGCATTTCGTACATGATGACGCCGATACTGTAAATGTCGGCGGTTTCGTCGACCTTCTTGCCGAGAATCTGTTCCGGTGCCATGTACTTGGGAGAGCCGATGACGTAACCGGTCTTGGTCAACTGCGTGTCGCCACTGCTGGCGGCGGCGGCGACGCCAAAGTCCACGATCTTAAGCAGCGATTCGTTGTTGATAAGAATGTTGGCCGGTTTCAGGTCGCGGTGAATAACACCGGCCTGGTGCGCCACGGCCATACCAGTTGCCATATCCAGCGAGAACTGCAACGCACGTTTGAAGTCCATCGGCTTGTTGTCGACGATTTCACCGCCGAGCGTGTGCGATGGGAAATATTCCATCGAGATCGCGTAGCAACCCTGCAAGTGCAGAAAGTCATAGATTCGGATGACATTGCGGTGCGTGATTTTCCGCGAGTAGCGCAGCTCGTGAACGAAGCGTTTCATCATTTCTTCGTCAGATGAGACGTTCGGGTTCAGGAACTTGAGAATCAAACGCTCGTCGACCACCTGGTCCTGCATGAGCAGTACGGTGCCGAAAGCGCCTTTGCCGATTTTCTCGATGTATTTGTAACGACCGTCTATGACCGTGCCCGGTTCGAGCGTCGAGATATCGAGAATCTGCGGGCCGCCAGCCTGAATGATGCTGTCGATATCCTCGCTCTCGATAAGCAGCGTTTTTGTCTGGTCGACGATTTTTTCGGCGCGCACATTTTCTTCGATAATCGACGGTGAAAAACGGGCATCGATTTCTTTAATTGCGGCGTCGGCGCTATTGATGATTGTCTTGTCACTGGACTGTTTGATCTTTTCAAGCGCATTGCGCACGGTCTCGGCGCGCTTTTCATCGGCCAGATGGGCGATGGCTTTGATGGCTTCGACCTGCACGTCACGCTCGCCCTTAGCGAGCAGTGGGACAATGTGGTCGATAACGTCGTGATCGCCCAGCTTGCCCAGCGCACGTATCAGTACCGTGTCCATCTTCTTGTCTTTACCGAGCATCGCGATCAGTTTCGGCACAGCCTGCTTGCTGCCGATCTGCGAGAGCGCATCCACGGCACGTTCGCGGACCCACCAGTCTGAGTCGTCGGTGGCTACCATGAGCTGCGCAACGGCGCTCTCGTCCTTGGTCGAATTCAGAATTTCGATAGCCGTGCGCCGGATATCTTCGTCTTTGTCATTGATAAGTCGGATCACTGACTGAACCACTTTCGGTCCGCCGATTTCACCCAGTGCATCGCCCGCGCGGGAACGTACCCACCAGTCGTCGTCTTTGATCGCGTCAAGCAGGTGTTTTACTGAATCGGGGTCCGCGAGTTCGTTGAGCACTTCAACGGCGGCACGGCGGGTGTATTCCGACTCGTCTTTCAGTGCCGGCAGCAGATGTTGCACCGTATCTGGGTGATTCATGTTGATAAGGACTTCGACCGCCTTGCCTTGTACATCGAGATCCGGGTCAAGTAATAATTTCGAAACCTTGCGAATATCGACGTCGCCTTTCCGTCGGGCGAGTGCGCCGAGTGCGGCTGATCTCACCATCTTGTGGCCGTCACCAAGCTGCATTTCCAGCGCCTGGTTGATTTGCGTGCCTTTGAATTTTGCCAACAGGCTGATCAGGTGAATCTTGATGACAGGGTCTTTGCCCCCCATGCGATTGATCAGGTCAGGGACGATTTCTTCCGTTGCTATGTCTTCAATAATTTTGAAGAGTGCAGCCTTTTCTTTCGGTTCTAGCTCGTACGCACGCCGCAGCACCTCGTAAACATTCAGGCTTTGCTTGTGCACCTTGAGAATTTCGATGAGTGCCGGTTTCGACACTTCCGGATCATCGAGGAAATCGAGCAGCGCATTGGGGTTGTAGTTGTTGCTGCTGGACAGTGCCCACGCGGTGCCGGAGATTACTCGCTCACCACCGTCCGCAAGACCTTCCCGAAAAAACTTGAGTGTCTTGTCGTTGACGTAGCTGGCGAGGATATCGACGAACACCATCATGTGCGTGCGGTCGCACATCGCGAGCGCATCAATGGTCTTGGGGATTGCTTTGGGGCCCAGGTTTTTTAGCTTTTCGATGCTGCGTTGTGCGGACGGCGAGTCCATATCCTGCTCGGTGCTGAGTGCACTGAGCAGCTGATCGGCTCTGAACCCCCCGAGTAACTTCACCGGCAGCGATCCGCGCACGGCGACATCAATGAGCCGTGATTCTCGTTGTTGGCGATCGAGCGCACCGCAGCGCAGCGGGCAGTACGGATACTTGCACGCCAGTTATTTTTTGCTCTCAGCATCTGTGCCGTAAGTCCAGTGTTGCGTCGCGCCCCGCGGGCGGTACAGGATCAGCGAGGCCGTGGCCCCCCATCGCTGTCTCTGTTTCGTCTTGACGGCATTATGCCACATTGGTCGTCAGGGCCAATGAAGCGGTGTTTACGCCGCGTCCGCGAAAGTGGGGGGATCAATTCGCCGATTCCTTCGCTACAATGTGCGCCCCTTGCGCGGGCCGCTATCGGCAGTGCGCAATTTTACCTAATCCATAACTGTGAAGTGTGACATTGTCGGCAGAAACAGAGCTGAAAGACGCGATTAGCGCCGCGGTAGTACCGGAGATCGGCTATGCGCTGGCCGATGTGGGGCAGGTCCGCATTACTGAATTCGGTGCGTCCCGTGTGTGTATCGACATCAAACTCAGGTTTGCAGCCAGCAAACTCGAGAGTCGTTTGCAGGAATTTGTTACCGACCTTGCGCGACAGGCGGTCGCTGGCGCCCAGATCGCGGTGACGATTTCGAGCAGCATCGTCGCGCACGGCGTGCAGCCCAACCTGAAACCACTGGGGAACGTCCGCAACATTATTGCGGTCGCGTCGGGTAAGGGTGGCGTGGGCAAATCGACAACTGCAGTCAATCTGGCGCTGGCGTTGGCTGCCGACGGTGCTGCCACGGGTATCCTGGACGCCGACATTTACGGTCCCAGTCAGCCCACGATGCTGGGGTTGGCAGGGCAACGTCCATTAAGTGAAGACGGCAAGACGATGCAGCCGTTGACCGCGCACGGAATCGAAGTCATGTCGATTGGATTCCTGATCGACCCGGATCAACCGATGGTCTGGCGCGGCCCGATGGTGACCCAGGCCTTGAATCAGTTGCTGACCCAGACGCGCTGGGGAGACCTGGATTACCTGATTGTCGACATGCCACCTGGTACCGGCGATATCCAGCTGACGTTGTCGCAAAAGGTGCCGGTTAGTGGCGCGGTTATCGTCACCACACCACAGGACATTGCATTGCTGGACGCGCGCAAGGGTTTGCAAATGTTCCGCAAAGTATCGGTGCCGGTGCTTGGCATCATTGAAAACATGAGTACCCACGTGTGCAGTCAATGCGGTCATGAAGAGCCGTTGTTCGGCAGTGGTGGCGGGCAGCAAATGGCCGATACCTATGACCTGGACTTGCTCGGTCAGTTGCCGCTGGAGATGGGTATACGCCTGCAAACAGACAGTGGCCGACCAACGATAGTCTCCGACCCCGACAGCAGCGCGGCCGACGCCTACCGACGAACGGCCCGCCGGATGGCGGCACGACTGGCGATGCAGGGCAGGGACTACAGCAGTAAATTTCCCAATATCGTTGTAGAAAACAGCTAGCGGGCAACCAGCGAGGCGGCCATGACTTGCTGCCAGGGCAAATGCACGCACGCCGTTTCAGGTTGGAACTATCAGGACAGAGTGGACTAAATGAGTATTAAATCGGATCGCTGGATACGGCAGATGGCAGAAGAGCACGGCATGATAGAGCCGTTCGCGCCGACCCAGGTTCGTGAGTCGGATAAGGGCCGGATTGTCTCCTATGGAACTTCCAGCTACGGCTACGACGTTCGCTGCTCCAATGAATTTAAGGTATTCACGAACATCGAGTCCGTGATTGTGGACCCCAAGCATTTCGATGAATCCAGCTTCGTCGATAAGACCAGTGACGTGTGCGTCATCCCTCCTAACTCATTCGCGCTGGCGCGAACGGTGGAATATTTCAGGATTCCGCGCAACGTCCTCACGATCTGTCTCGGTAAATCCACCTACGCGCGCTGCGGCATTATCGTTAATGTCACGCCGCTGGAACCGGAGTGGGAGGGACACGTCACGCTGGAGTTTTCCAATACCACGCCGCTGCCAGCCAAGATTTACGCGAACGAAGGTGTGGCACAGATGCTGTTTCTCGAGTCCGATGAGGTCTGCGAAACGTCCTACAAAGACAGGGGTGGCAAGTACCAGGGGCAGCGGGGCGTGACCTTACCCAAAGCCTGATTGCTGCTACAGCGAGTCCGGGTGCAAGAGGGGCTTGCGCAGAACTTCGTTGTCGAGCAGGCACTGGCCATCGCGGTAGGTGATCCGGCCGTTGGCGAACAGGTTTGCTGCGCGAGGGTATATCTGGTGTTCGACCCGCAACACCCGCGCCGCGAGCGTTTCGGGGCTATCGCCGGGTTCAATTGCTACCCGACCTTGCAGAATCGGCGGCCCACCATCCAGTTCTTCCGTCACAAAGTGCACCGTGCAGCCGTGCTCACTGTCACCGGCAGCAAGCGCGCGGGCATGGGTGTGCAGGCCTGGGTACAGCGGCAACAATGACGGGTGTATGTTCAGGATGCGCCCGGCGTAACGGCCGACGAACGGCGCGCTGAGGATCCGCATGAAGCCCGCCAGAATGATCAGGTCGGGTGTTAACCGGTCGAGTTCGGCTGCCAGTGTCCGGTCGTAAGCTGCACGGTCGCTAAAGCCTTTCGACGGCAGGCAGCGGGTGTCGATACCGGCGTCCTGCGCTCGCGCCAGCCCGCCAGCCTGCGGCCGGTTGCTGATAACCATCGAGACCTCAAAGTCCAGCTCGCCCTGTTTGGCCGCGTCGATAAATGCCTGCAGATTGGTGCCGCCGCCGGAAATTAGGACGACGGCCTTTTTGCCCGGCATGGCACTCAAACGTAGCGTACCTCGCCCGCGCCCGATGCAACCTCACCAAGCTCCCAGGCCTTCAGGCCGTCGTTCTGCAGCGTTTCGACCGTTTTCGCGGCCTCGTCTCTACTGACCACGACGACCATGCCGACGCCGCAGTTAAAGGTTCGCCGCATCTCGCCGGTGTCGATATTGCCGCCGGCCGCCAGCCAGTCAAACACCGGCCCTTGCTGCCAGCTGTTGACCTTGATCTCGGCGTGCACGTTCTCAGGCAGGATTCGAGGTACGTTCTCTGTGAGGCCGCCGCCGGTGATGTGCGCCAGGCCTTTGAGCGTCACGGCTTTGCCGAGCGCGAGCAAAGGTTTGACGTAAATAATGGTTGGCGCCATCAGCAAGCGCTTGGCGTCCTCCCCGTCGATGTCGTGGTTGTCGGTAACCTCGAGCACTTTCCGGATCAGCGAGTAGCCGTTGGAATGCGGGCCGCTGGAGGCGATACCAACCAGCGCATCGCCGGCGCTGATTGTGCTGCCGTCAATCAGCTCAGCGCGTTCTACGGCGCCGACACAAAAGCCGGCAAGATCGTATTCGCCCGGTTGGTACATGTCCGGCATCTCGGCCGTCTCGCCGCCGATCAGCGCTGCGCCGGCTTGATGGCAACCCTCCGCGATGCCCGCGACGACGGCCGCCGCAACCTCGATATCGAGTTTTCCGCAGGCAAAATAATCGAGAAAAAACAAAGGCTCAGCGCCGGTAACTAAAACATCATTCACGCACATTGCGACGAGATCAATGCCGATTGTGTCGTGGCTGCCGAGTTGTTGCGCCAGCATCAGCTTGGTGCCGACACCGTCAGTACCGGATACGAGAACAGGCTCCCGGTAGCGGTCCGGTGGCAGCGCGAACAAGCCGCCAAAGCCACCGAGCCCGGCCAGCACTTCGGGTCGCCGGGTGCGCGCCACGAGGGGCTTGATACGTTCAACGAGAGAATTTCCAGCATCGATATCAACGCCGGCGTCGCGGTAGGTCAGAGGTTTGCGGGTCATGTAGGCTCGCGGGTGCGGGCTGTAGTCACACTGGGTGCGCTAAGCGGTGGTAATTCTTGCAAGGGCGATATAATAGTGCCTAATTATCCAAACCACCATTAGCCAGACCCCGTCTCCGGGAAATCACCATGTTGAATAACTTTATGAATACGCCCGCGATGCGACACGGCAAGTGCGGCATCAGTGCTTTGCTGCTTACGCTGCTGCTGTTGGTCGCGGGTCCTGTATCAGCCGTCGAAGTGGAGGACTTGTACAGTGCCGAAGTGCCGGTCGACCCCAATGACCCTGATTCGCGCGAAACCGCTTACCAGCGCGCGTTGCAGCAGGTTCTGATCCGGGTAACCGGCTCTGAGGATGCGGCGTTTTCGCCGGAATTGAATGCGTTGTTTCCGAACCCGGCACGTTACGTACTGCAATACCGGCCGGGCGAGGACAACTCCCTGTGGGTCATGCTGGACGGTACGGCAATAGAAGATGTGTTGCGGCGTTCCTCGATGCCGGTATGGGGCAATGACCGGCCTTTGACCGTCTTGTGGGTCGCGGTGGACTGGGGCCTGGGCGAGCGCGAATTGTTGCAGGCGGCGCCGGCCCGTGCTGTTCGTACGTTGCCCGGTGTGGTTGATCGTGCCCAGGCGTTGCGCGACCGGATTCAGCGTGTCGCGCGAGCACGCGGTGTGCCCGTTGTGTTTCCAACACTGGCGCCGGATGACGAGAGCATCAGTTTCAGCGATGTTTGGGGCGGCTTCAATGAACGCTTGATGGAGGCATCCCGGGCGTACGGTTCCAGCTCTATTCTGGTGGGACGTTTGCGCGCCGATGCGGTTGACCGCAATCGCTGGAATTACACCGTCGGTGCCCAGCAACGGCAATGGACCGGCGAGGCCGAGGATGCAATCCACTTGCTGGCCGACTCGCTGGCCGGAGAGTTCGCTTTTGCGGGTAGTGCCGGGATCGAGACCGTATCGCTCAGTATTGCCAACGTGGATTCCGCCAGTGCGTTCGCAGTCGTGCAAGGTCTGGTGGACGGTCTTGATATGGTGGCGGCTTATACCGTTGCGGAAGTCAGTGGTGACCAGATTCGTTACTCGGTTGATATCAATGGCGGAGCCCGGCGTCTGGCAGCTGTGCTCGACTTGCGCGCGGAACTGGCGCGGGCAACGCTAACAACGACGGGTTCAGGTATTGCGACCTCACGATCGACTGCTGCGCTGACCTACGACTACCGGCCATCTGTGGGTTTGACGCAATAACAAAGACTTACGACGCATACCTTGGGTGGCTTCGACAGGTTGGATCCGGGTTCTCAGTAACGGCAGTGCGGGTTCAATCAGCGCCGTTTTAAAATCTAGAAAAAGATTGTTGAAACATGAGCTTCCGATGGATACCTAACGCAATTTCGATGATGCGTATCGCGCTGGTGATACCGATCCTGTGGCTGCTCGCGGAAGAGCATTATCTGCCGGCGTTGTTGTTATTCTTGCTTGCGGGATTCTCAGACGGGATGGACGGTTTTCTGGCCAAGCGCTATGGCTGGCACAGCCGGCTCGGCGCTTTGCTCGACCCCATCGCCGACAAGCTGCTGGTCGCTGGCGTGTTTGTCATGCTGGTGTTTGCCGGACTGATTCCGCTCTGGCTGGCCGTTATCGTCATACTGCGGGATGTGGTGATTGTGGGCGGTGCAACGGCCTACAATTTTCTGGTGCGGCCCGTGCAAGGCGAACCGACCCGCATCAGCAAACTCAATACGGCACTGGAGTTGTTGCTGGTGCTGTTCGTCCTTTGTCGTGCAGCGCTGGGCTGGCCGCCGGAGGTCAGCATTACCGTGCTCGGTGCATGCGTGCTGGTGACCGTGGTCGTCAGTGGCATTGACTACGTTTGGTCGTGGTCTCAGCGCGCACGCGGACACACATAACAGGATATTTATGAAAGCAGACAATCGATTGAACTGGCTGATCGCCATCGCGCTGACAGGGTGGTTACTGTGGCTGCTGGCACCGGTCCTCACGCCGTTCGTAGCGGCTGCCTTGCTCGCTTATATCGGTGACCCGTTGGCAGACCGTCTGCAAACCCTGCGCTTGCCGCGAACTATGGCCGTCGTCGCCGTGTTCGTGCTGACGCTGATTTGCCTGGCGCTGTTGCTGCTATTGGTAGTGCCACTGATCCAGACTCAGGTGGGCGCGCTACTGGACGCCTTGCCCGGCATCATTGCGCAGGCCGAACAGGTATGGCTGCCGAAAATATCAGGCTTCATCGGTGTCGAGCCGGGCGACGATGTCGGTATCGCTGCATTCCTGGATCGCTACCGGGACATGGCCGGCTCCTGGGGTGCCAAAATTCTGTTGTCCCTGTCTCGCTCCGGCGGTGCGCTGGCCGCGGCGGTAATCAGTTTGTTCTTGATCCCGATTCTGACGTTCTACCTGCTGCGCGATTGGGACACGATGATGGCGCGCTTCGGTTCGCTTGTGCCCGCCCGCAACCGGGAAACGGTGTATCAACTGGCCCGCGAAACCGACGATGTCCTCGGCGCATTTCTGCGAGGCCAGATTCTGGTGATGATTTCATTGGCCATCATCTACGCGGTGGGGCTCAGTCTGGTCGGCCTCAAATTCGCCATCGCCATTGGCGTGGTTGCCGGCCTGGTCAGTTTCGTGCCTTACCTCGGCTTTGTGATTGGCATAGCACTGGCCGCGCTGACGGTGGTTATGGAGCCGGACCCGCTGTTGCGGCTGGTGGGGGTCATCGCGACCTTTTCCATCGCGCAAATGATAGAAGGCTCTTTCCTGACGCCGAAACTCGTCGGTGACCGAATTGGCTTGCACCCGGTCATCGTCATCTTCGCAGTGGCAGCCGGCGGTCAATTGTTTGGTTTCTTCGGCATCCTGCTCGCGCTGCCGGCAGCCGCGGTATTGTCGGTGTTGGTCAAGTTCATGTACGGCCGTTACCTCGCCGATCATCCGGACGCGCGGATCATTGCTGATCTCGGGGATTCAGCCTCTTGAGTCAGCTTGCACTGCCACTGCGGACCGCTGACTACGCGGTCTTCGACAGTTTCTGGAACGCAGGAAACGAAATCGCCGTTGCTTATCTGCAGGAATTGGTCGGCGCTGCCGAAACGCCGGGCTGCTGGTTGAGCGGCCCCGCTACCAGCGGCAAGACACATTTATTGCAAGCGGTGTGTGAACGCATGGGCGATCGCTCAGTGTACTTGCCCCTGCAGGACGTTGCCGAGGCAGGGCCCGGCATGCTGGAGGGTATGGCGTCGCGACCGGTGGTTTGCATTGACGACATCACGGAGGTGGCCGGTCAGCCTGCCTGGGAACATGCGCTGTTCGATTTCTGGCATCAGTTGAGCGATGCACGCGGAACCCTGGTGCTGGCAAGTCGTGCGACGGTTCGCGAGAGCGGCTTCGAACTTGCTGACTTGCAAAGCCGCTTCTCCCAGCTTGCCGTATTCCAGCTCAGCACACTCGATGAAGACGAGCTCGCGAGAGCCTTGCAAATGCGCGCCCGACACCGTGGTCTGGAATTGCCGGATCAAACCGCGCGCTACATGTTGAGCCGCAGCCGACGTGACATGGCCAGTCTGTACAAATTGCTGGATCACCTCGACGCCGAGGCCTTGCGCACTCAACGTCGCCTTACGGTGCCTTTCGTCAAGACGGTGATGCCGGGTTAATTCCTGGCTAGTCTGCAGCCAGCTTTGCGGCAATGCTGGCGATGCGGCTACCCAGGGCAGCGGCCAGTTGTTTTTCATCAACGCTCAGGCTGTCAGCTTTGCGATTCCAGCTGACGTGCGAGGCGCCATAGGGCGTGCCACCGCTTTCCGTCGTGCCAAGGCCAGCCTCGGTAAACGGAATGCCGGTGATCAGCATGCCGTGGTGCATGAGTGGCAAGGCCATGCTGAGCAGGGTGGTTTCCTGACCGCCGTGCAGCGTTGAGGTCGAGGTAAACAGCCCGGCCGGTTTGCCGACCAGATCGCCGTTCAGCCACAAGCCCGAAGTGCCGTCGAGAAAGTACTTCAGTGCGGCGGCCATATTGCCGAAGCGGGTCGGGCTGCCAAGGAGCAGCCCTGAACATTCCCGCAGGTCATCAAGGGTGGCGTCACGGCGGTCCTTCCGCTGGCACGCTGTCTTCGCTGGCCTCGGTCGTTGCCGAAACGGCAGGGACGGTGCGCAAGCGGGCATTGCAGCCCTCGACGGAATCTATGCCCCGGCATACTTCGCGCGCAAGTGCGGCAGTGGCCCCGTTACGCGAGTAATAGACAACGAGTATGTCGTTCATTTCGGCAGCAGTGTCAGGACGTTCTCGGGCGGTCGGCCGATTACGGCCCGGCCACTGTGTTCGTCGATAACAATCGGTCGTTCCAGCGCACGCGGATGCTGTTCCAGCCATTCAGCCAGGGCCTGATCGTTGTTGATATCGAGACTGGCAGCAGCGTCCTTGTACTCCTGTTCGCCGGTGCGCAGGACTGCTTTGACCGGTAATGACAAGGCTTTGGCGAGACCGAGGATCGTCGCGGCGCTCAGTGCGTCGTCGAGGTAAGGCACGATGACGGGTGTTACTCCGCGTCCTTCTATCAATTCGAGTGTGTTCCGCGATTTGGAGCAGCGCGGGTTGTGGTAGATCGTCAGGGTCATGGGCTTACTCGTTACGGGTGGGCCAATTTGCGCTGGGCCACTTTAGCAGTGACGCCCGGCGACGTCAGCCGCTTGACTGTTACAAGCGCCGCCTGCTAGCTTTTCGCGGTGCATTCAAAGACATCAAGCAATTCGACCCGTGTCATGGCTGGCCTTTTGGGGCGCGGCTGGTGGCTGGTATTGGCGTTTTTCGTTTCGGCCTGTGAAACAGGCCCGCCCGTGCAGGAAATGAGCGATGCCCGTCAGGCCATCGCCGTCGCTCGTGAAGCGGGTGCCGAAGACCGTGCTGCCATCGAACTGCGCGAAGCCGAAACCTATTTGGCCAGTGCGCAACGAAAGTTGAGCCGGCGGGCTTATGCACAGGCGAAGCGGGACGCCTTGCAAGCCAAGAACAGTGCTATTCATGCGCTCAGTATCGCGGATCGCGCACCGGACCAGCCGCGGCGTCCGGATTCAAACTGATACCACCGTGTCAGCCACAAAAGGCAGTTCTTTATCAGCGCAGGACGATCATGCCTGCCAGCTGTTTCGCGTAACTGGCCGCGTACAGGGCGTGTTCTTTCGCGCCAGCACTCAGACGACCGCCCGCGATCTTGGCCTCGGCGGTTACGCAAAGAATCTGTCGGATGGTTCGGTAGAAGTTCTGGCGTGCGGTAGTTGCGACGCTTTGGCGCAACTGGATGGTTGGTTGCATGAGGGGCCGCCCATGGCAGCGGTTACCGGCGTCGCGTCCGAGTCCCGGCCCTTTGAAGAGATTGACGCGTTCACGATTGCTTGATCGGCGCGAGAGGCCAGCGATTCAGCTTCGAAACCACTTCAGTCGCAGGCGGTCGATGACCTTGTTCGGGTACTTGCGTTTGCCCAGACTGCCGTTGTAGCGGCCAAGGGCGCGCACCAGGTCACCGTTTTCCATGTCGAGGTAGTAGCGCAGTATCGTGCAGCCGAACCGCAGGTTGGTGTCGATGTGGATGAGGTTGTCGTTGGGCCGGCCGATTTCATTCAGCCAAAACGGCATGATCTGCATCAGACCCTGAGCGCCTGCCACCGATATCGCGTAGCGGTCAAAGTTACTCTCTATGTCGATGACGGCCAGCACCAGTTCCGGCGGCAAATCCGCTCGGGTGGCTTCGAAATGCACACGCTTCAGTATCTGAATTCGCTCTTCCGGGTCCTTCACCTGCGGTGCCAGACGCCGCGACATGTCCGTCAGCCAGACTATGGCGTCGAAGCGGTCAGGGAAACTGTCGGCAGCACCGGCAGCCTCGCGAAGCAGATCGCGCAGCACCGGATCGGGCTGGGCATCGTCCGCTGCAGCGCCGAGGACCGGTATCGCCAACAGTACTGTTAGTAGCAATCGTGCAAACATTACGGGTACTGAGTCATGGCAGAACCCACGAGCCTAATCAGCCCTTCAGCAGAATGTCGAGAGCCGCTTCACGTTTCAGGAGCCGCGCTTCGCTATCACGGCGATGCCGGTACTCGAGTTCGCCATTGGCAAGTCCACGGTCACTGACGACCAGGCGGTGTGGAATTCCAATCAGTTCCGCATCCGCGAACTTCACACCCGGGCGCGCATCGCGATCATCGAACAGCACTGCTTTGCCTGAGGCGGTCAATTCGTTGTACAGCGCTTCGGCGGCAACCCTTACATCGTCGGAGCGGTGCATGTTAATGGGGACCAGCACGACGTCGAACGGCGCCAACGGGTCAGGCCAGATGATGCCGTTCTCATCGTGGTTCTGTTCGATGGCCGCACCGACAATCCGCGTGACGCCAATACCATAGCAACCCATGGCCATCGGCACTTCGTTGCCATCCTGATCCTGTACGGTTGCGCGCATGGCTTCGCTGTATTTTGTTCCGAGCTGAAAAATATGGCCGACTTCGATGCCGCGCGCAATGCTGATTGTGCCTTTGCCACCCGGCACCGGATCGCCTTCGACTACATTTCGCAGATCGTGTGTTTCCGGGAGCGGCAGGTCGCGGCCAAAATTCACGCCAGTAAGGTGCGTGTTGCTTTCGTTGGCACCGCAAACAAAGTCGCTCATGGCGACCACAGCGTGATCGAAATAGACGGGAATAGTCAGGCCAATCGGGCCGGCGAAACCAGGCTCGGAACCAGTGACCGCACGGACTGCCTCTGCCTCGGCCATTTCAACCGGCGTGGAGACTCCGGCCAGCTTGCTGGCTTTGATCGTGTTTAATTCGTGATCACCTCGCAGCACCAGCGCCACCGGACCGTCCTCACCCTGGACAATCAGCGTTTTGATCGTCTGCTGCGGTTCAACTTTCAGTCGTTTGCAAATCTCTTCGATGGTGCGCGCGCCCGGGGTGCTGACGGACTGCAGCTCTTTGCTGGCTGCCGGCGCTGCAGCGACGGGGCGCAGCGTCGCCGCCGTTTCAATATTCGATGCGTAATTATCGGTTTCGCTCCAGGCGATGGCATCTTCGCCCGAATCGGCAAGCACGTGAAATTCCTGCGAGCGACTGCCGCCAATTTCACCGCTGTCTGCATCGACCACGCGAAACCGGAGGCCGAGCCGTTCAAAGATAGCGGTGTAGGCGACGTGCATGCGCCGGTAACTCTCGACCAGTCCGTCATGGTCGATATCGAAGGAGTACGCGTCCTTCATGATGAATTCGCGTGCCCGCATGACACCGAAGCGCGGCCGGATTTCGTCCCGGAATTTGGTCTGGATCTGATAAAAATTGACGGGCAGTTGCCGGTAGCTCTTTAACTCACGGCGAGCGACGTCAGTGATCACTTCTTCGTGCGTCGGTCCGAAACAAAACGAGCGATCGTGTCGATCCTGCATGCGCAACAAGAGGGAGCCGTACTGGTCCCAGCGTCCGGATTCCTGCCACAACTCTGCCGGCTGCACTGCGGGCATCAGCACCTCAAGTGCACCGGCGCGATCCATTTCTTCGCGAACGATGGCTTCGACTTTGCGCAAAACGCGCAAGCCCAGCGGCATCCAGGTGAACAGGCCGGAGGACAAGCGGCGAATGAGACCGGCCCGCAGCATCAGCTGGTGGCTGACAATTTCGGCTTCTGCCGGCACTTCTTTGAGCGTGGTTAGCCCTAATTCAGAAAAACGCATAGGTATCAGTGTCTGGGTAGCAAATAGCGGCGGTATTCTACACGAGAGCCCGGCCAATCTGCGGCTGCCGCACGAATAAGCACCGGAATCTGCCATGCCCTTGTGCGGAAATGCACCATCTTGCACACTCGCGGGCCACTGCAGGACAAATTTTTAGCGAAGTGAGGTTTGGACCCGCCGACGCACGCCGTGACGAGGCCCGCGCTGCTCCAGGTCACTGTGCCGCACTCGCAAAGGAACTGTTGAGACTTGAAAGGACGCCGTAATCCATTCGTTGCTCGCGAGGGCCTGCCTTACTTGCTGGCGAGTCTGGCCTTGCTCATCCTGGCTTTCAATCTTGGCGGCTGGCAGTACGTACTGCCGATCGCCCTGATCAGCGTCTGGCTGTACTGCATTTTTCGCGATCCACGACGTCCCATCCCGCCGGCACCGCTCGGTGTGGTTAGCCCGGTCGATGGCACGGTGGTGGAAACAGGCACGGTGGATTGCGGAGCAGAACACGGCGACGTTCAACAGATACTTATTCGAGTCGACAGCTTCGGGCCGTACACCGCCCGTTGCCCGGCCGAGGGCACGGTGATGGACCTGAGCTGCAACCTGCCTGATGGTCAGCCAGCGGTGAGCAGCAGTGGCTTGTGGATGCGCACCGACGAGGGCGCGGACGTATTGCTGCAGTTTCACGGTCATCGCTTCGGTCTCGCACCGCGCGCTTTTGCACGCTATGGCGAGCGTATAGGCCAGGGCCAGCGTTGCGCCTATCTGCGCCTGACGCGCTTTGCTGAAGTACGGGTTCCGCGCGACAGTCGGGTGTTGGTTGAATCGGGCCAGCGGGTCCGGGCCGGTGCCGACCTCATAGCCCGGCTCGCGCCATAGCCGCAATGCACTATTGAGCAAGTCCCGGAGACTCGTGGCAGAATTGCCTTGATGAGCAGCGCTATTACAGAATCGGACCGACTGGCCTATCTCGATGCACTCGGGATTACTCCGTGGCGATCGCGCGCTGGCGAGTATGATCAGGACCCGGAAGAGTCGGCTGAATCGGCGGCTGAAACCTCTGTCGATGATGTTCCGCTCACCGACTGGGCCGCGCTGCAACAAGCGGTAGCGGCGTGTACGCGCTGCGATCTGCACAAGGGCAGAACGCAAACGGTCTTTGGAGTTGGCCGTTCGAACGCAGATTTGTTGGTCGTCGGCGAAGCGCCGGGCGCGGAAGAAGACCGACGTGGTGAGCCCTTCGTCGGCAAGGCGGGGCAATTGCTGGATGAAATGCTGCGCGCCATCGGCCTTGAGCGGAAGGTTGTCTACATTGCGAACATTCTGAAGTGCCGGCCGCCCGGCAATCGCGATCCGCAGGACAGCGAGGCTGCAAGTTGCCGCCGTTATCTCGACGCCCAGATTAATCTGCTGCAACCAAAAGTCATACTTGCCGTCGGCCGCATTGCCGCGCAGCAACTACTGGGTAACAGCTTGCCGCTGGGACGTATGCGTGGTCAGCGGCTGGAGCTGGCGTCAGCAAACATACCTGTCATCGTGACTTACCATCCGGCGTATCTGTTACGCACACCCTCGGACAAACGCAAAGCCTGGCAGGACCTGTGTGCGACGCGAGCCCCTGTTACGGGACCTCACGGCGTGATTTCCCGAGCCGAGGAAATGCCGGTCACTCTGCGATCGATGGCGCACGATGACTTGCCACTCGTGTCTGACATAGAACGCCGCAGCTACGAGTTCCCGTGGAGCCACGGCGTGTTTCGCGATTGTCTGCTCGCAGGTTATGGCTGTGTGGTTCTGGAACATGGTGACAGGCTGGCCGGCTACTCGATCCTGTCCATCGCGGCAGGCGAGGCTCACGTGCTGAACTTGTGCGTCGACCCCATGTTCCGTTCGCTCGGTTACGGCGGCGGTCGCTCTGCTGGATGAGGTGTTGTCCCGTGCCCGCTACGCCGAGGTCAAGGAAGTTTTTCTGGAGGTTCGGCCTTCGAACACGAACGCGATCGCTTTGTACCGCAAGAGGGGCTTTCATCGTATCGCCCGGCGAGCCGCGTACTACCAGTCGCGGGACGGCCGTGAAGATGCCGAGGTCCTGTCGATGCGCTTTGGCACTCGCTAGGTCAGGTCCGCCACCGGTTGGTCTCGCGGTCAGCCTCTGGTCGTTGCCGGGCACCTGAGCTACACTTCGCAGCCTTTTGCGGCGCCTCCTTTCTATGTCGTCCTTTTCCAACGAAGCAGACAAACGTCGCACGTTTGCCGTTATCTCGCACCCTGACGCGGGCAAGACCACGCTGACCGAGAAGCTGTTGCTGTTCGGCGGCGCTATTCAGCTTGCCGGTACCGTCAAAGGTCGCAAGGCGAGCCGGCACGCTACCTCGGACTGGATGGCGCTGGAACAGCAGCGCGGTATCTCGATTACCTCGTCGGTGATGCAGTTCCCATACAAGGAACGTAATCGTCAATCTGCTGGATACACCTGGCCACGAAGACTTCTCGGAAGATACTTACCGGACATTGACCGCAGTCGACTCCGCGCTAATGGTGATCGACTGCGCGAAAGGTGTGGAGCAACGAACAGTCAAATTGATGGAAGTCTGCCGCTTGCGGGACACGCCGATCATGACCTTCATTAACAAGCTTGATCGTGAAGGTCGCGAACCGGTGGACTTGCTGGACGAGATCGAATCAGTACTCGGCATCGAATGTTCTCCGGTTACCTGGCCCATCGGCATGGGACGCTCGCTTAAAGGCGTCTACCATCTGTTGCAGGACCGGATATACCTGTACACGCAGGCAGGTCGGCAGAAAGCCTCGCAAATCGAGGTTATCGATGGCCTTGATTCGGCGGAAGCGTCGGCGGTGCTGGGCGATGAGGCGGATGCTTTTCGCGAAGAGATTGAGCTCGTTCGCGGAGCGTGCCCCGAACTTAATATTGACGACTACCTTGCGGCGAAACAGTCGCCCGTATTTTTTGGCTCGGCGATCTCCAACTTCGGTGTCCGTGAATTGCTAGACGAGTTCGTTGAGCATGCGCCGCCACCGCGTAATCGAGAGAGCGAGCAGCGTGTAGTGGATATCCACGAAGACAAGCTCACCGGTTTTGTCTTCAAGATTCAGGCGAACATGGACCCCGGGCACCGCGATCGAATTGCCTTCATGCGAATTTGTTCCGGTGAGTTTCAGAAAGGCATGAAGGTGCTGCACGTGCGCAGCGGCAAGGAAATGAAAATTCCTGAGGCAATCACCTTCATGGCAGCCGACCGTCAGCACACAGAACACGCGTACGCCGGCGACATTATCGGCATCCACAATCACGGCACGATCAACATCGGCGACAGTTTTTCGCAGGGTGAAGACATCAAGTTTGCGGGCATCCCCAGTTTTGCTCCGGAGATTTTCCGTCGAGCCGTATTGAAGGACCCGCTGCGCCTGAAAGCATTGCAAAAAGGTCTGGCGCAGTTGTGCGAAGAGGGCGCGACTCAGCTCTTCAAGCCCATGCGCAACAACGACCTGATTCTCGGTGCTGTAGGGCCGCTGCAGTTTGACGTCGTTGCTCATCGTCTTGCCGATGAATACAAGGTGACCTGCTTGTTTGAGACTATCAGCGTTGCCACGGCGCGTTGGGTGGAATGCGACGATGAAAAAATGCTGGCCGAATTTCAGCGCAAAGCGCACGATAACCTGGCACTGGATCACGGCAACAGCCTGGTTTACATCGCGCCGACTCGGGTGAACCTCAGCCTGACGGTAGAGCGCTGGCCGGATATCCGCTTCCGCGCGACCCGGGAATACTGAACGAGGCGGAATTCCGCAGAAAAAGTACCCGCGGCCGACACGCAAGTCTGTACACTTTTCGCTTCCACTTTCCTGTGCGGGAGATCAGGCAACTGTCCGGCAAACTGCTGAACCGACACTCTGTCTGCCGTGGGCACTGTACGACTGCGGTAGTTCGGCGTTCGCTTTAAGCGTCCTCGCCGTGTTGTTCCCGCTGGCGCTGGGCAGTCACTGGAGCGCGGGCGATGACGGCGCTGTGGTTACCGGTCGCCTGTCCAGTGCGAATGCCGTGGCCAGTCTGGCCGTATTCCTGCTTGCACCCGTGCTGGGCGCAGTTGCCGAACAGTGGCGGATTTCGCAAGCGTTTTCTGTTGCTGTTCGTCGTACTGGGCGCAATTGCAACGGCAGCACTTGGTCTGGTTGGCGCAGGCGAATGGCCAGTCGCCTTGTTGTTGTTCGTGATTGCGTCGATCGGCTACTACAGCGCCAACGTGTTCTACGATTCCTTGCTGGTTGATGTTACCGGGCCGCGTAACTACAGCGCGGTTTCCGCGCTCGGTTTTTCACTGGGCTACTTCGGCAGTGCATTGCTGCTGACGTTGCACGTTGCAATGCTCAGGGCACCAGCGAGTTTCGGTTTCGCGGACACGACTGCCGTAATGGGCTTCGTTTTTGTGTCAGCGGGCATCTGGTGGTTGCTGTTCGTCTTGCCGCTGATGTTTGTGGTCAAAGAGCACCGCAACGTTCGTGAGACCAGCAGTAGTGTTATCCGCGATGCTTATCGTGCGCTCGCCCTGACCTTTCAGGATTTGCGCCGTTACCGACAGGCAACCCGGTTTCTTGCGGCGTACTTTCTCTACATCGGTGGTGCGTACCACTGTCATCGTCATGGCCCTCAACTTCGGCCAGCGACTCGGGTTCAGTCAGGCAGATTTAGTCAGCGCCTTGCTGATCACCAATTTTGCCGGCTTTCCGGCAACGCTGGCTTACGGTTATATCGGCCATGGCATCGGACCGAGACGGGCCTTGTACATCGGGCTCAGTGTGTACATTGTTGTCGCTTGCTGGGCCGTGTTCCTGGAAAACGTCCGGCAGTTTTACGTGATGGCCATTGCGATAGGCATGGTGCAGGGTGGTGTGCAGGGCATGAGTCGATCGTTGTACGCGGGGTTGATACCGGTGGAAAAATCCGGTGAGTTCTTTGGCTTCTACAATACCTTGACGAAGCTGGCGCACGTCCTCGGGCCGTTATTGGTTGGCCTCGGAGTGTTGCTCTCCGATGATCCGAAATTTCTGCTGATTCCGTTGCTGCCGCTGTTTATCGGCGGTGCGCTTATGCTGTTGCGCGTATCTGAACCCGAGGCACTGGCGGCTGAGGAGAGCGCCTAGCCGCCGTTGCGGTATTTCTTGACGGCCGTCGCCAGTTGCGGCAACGCGGAGTCAGCGTCACTGCTGTAACGTGATCGCAAGTACAGCGCTGTGACGGTATCCACCGCCTGCGGGTCGGCTTGGTCGCTGCCTTTCAAGCGCTCTGCGTATTCGAGAGGCGTTTCACCACGCGCCGGTTGTACGCCCACTTTGCGAACGAAGCGCGCGTAAAGCTGCGCCGCAGCGTCAGTGGCAGGTGGTCGATAGCGCCAGACCAGCAACAGGCTGATCAATGCGATGAGCAACATGACGATGCCGATCAGGGTCAGGATCGTCTTCTGCCAGTCAGGGCTATCCATGCCGAGGCCGAGAATGCATGAAACTTCAACTGCTTGTCGGGACCGTAGCCCAGCACCCAGTCGTTCCATTGCGCATTGAGTACGTCCCACGTCAGGGTTAGCCGATGCAGCCACACGGCCGGTGCGTTCAGGCCCCAGCTCGCGCCTGTGCCGTCGATCATCGCACCGGACATGCCGGACTCGATACGCTCCGGCGCAACGGCAGCGGTAGGATCAACCCGCACCCAGCCACGTTGCGGCAGCCATACTTCGGTCCAGGCGTGGGCGTCGGACTGGCGCACGATCAGGTGATTGCCAAGCGGGTTCCTGATTTCACCCCCCTGATAGCCCAGCACAACCCGCGAGGGAATGCCCGCGGCGCGCATCATTACCGCGAACGCTGACGCGTAGTGCTCGCAGAAACCACGGCGGGATTCAAACAGGAATTCATCGACCGAATCACGGCCGAGCGCAGGCGGTTGCAACGTGTAGAAATATTCCTGCTCGTGAAAGCGCCGCAGCACCGTGTCGATAAATGCCTGATCGGTGCCGGCTTGTGCGCGCCAGTCGCAGAGCCAGCTGCGCCGTGCGCGGATTGCTGTTTTCGGGCAGGCACATGTACCAGCTTCTGGGCAGCCGACCCGCAGTATGATCAATTCGGTAGCGCGGGTAGGAAACGGCGGTGTAAGCGATGCGCTGATCAATAGGTTGTGGTCGGGCTAATTGCTGTTGCGGCCCCATGAAGGTTCGCTCCAGAGACACCTCGTAAGGAATATCCAGTGCAAATACCCATTGCTGGCCCGTTGGCTCCATCGTGACTGAATAGGAGACCGGTTCACCAAGGTACTCGATTCGTTTACGTGCGCCCCAGTCCGGCGTGGCCTCCAGGCCGGCCCAGCTACGTCCATTGAAACGGTGCAGAACCAGCCCGCGCCAGTAGCGGTCGCGGGGAGCCGGCACGGCATCCGCAAACTGCACACGAAACGCGAGCGCGTCCGACAGTGACAAGGAACTGATGTCGCCGGGGCTCATGGTGTCGGACAAACCGGTCGTGCCCGCGCTGGTGTCGATGGGAACCGCCCAGAAGGGTGTGGCAATACGCGGGAAAAATACCCACATCGCCAGCATCAACGGCGCGCTGTACAGCATGAGTCGCGCACTGGTACGCAAGCTATCACTGAGACGGCGGTGTTCGCGCGTCGCCATCTGTAACCACGCCGTCATTGTTATCAGTAAGGCGATGAACAAATACAACAGCGACCACAAATGCTGTTCGCGGAGCAACGCGGCCATGACCAGGAATATGCTGATGAACAACAGCACGAACTGGTCGCGTCGCTGGCGAGTCTCCATCAACTTCAATCCGGCCATGATGGCCAGCAAGGCAGAACCGGGACCGACGCCACTTACGGCTTCGTACGAGGCGAGCACACCGATGAAGCAGGCTAGCGATAAGGCGATGCGCATCCACGCTGGTGGCAAGCGCCAGCGCCGCAACTCGACCAGCCAGCGTCCGCCGGCACAAACGATGAAGGCGACCGTAATCCAGATCGGCAGAAACGGAATATGCGGCAGCAGTGAGAAGGTGAGCGCGAGCAGCGTCCAGGGCAGGCTGGCAAGCAATGAACCGTCAGTACCCATGCGCCGGCTCATGACGAATGCCCGTTGTTGAACAAAGCCAGAGCGCGCAAACAAGCCTGACGTTGCGCGTCGCCGTGTGCTGGCGGGAATACATGACCTGGCAAGCGCAAACCGTAGTCTCGTTGCATCAGTTCCGCATCCACCACCCAGCGGGTCAGGATAGACAGTCGCAGTTCGGTATCCGAACTGTCCAGCGTGTCGAAGTCGAACCATTGGCTGCTTGTGTCAGCACCGGCAAATTGTTTGGACAACAATTCACCGCTGCGCGCGTACGCTTTCCAGGCAACGTGGCGTGGCGAATCGCCGTCGCTGTAGCGACGCAATCCGGCGAAGTCTTCCTCGCCGCGTGCGTCGTGTTGCCGATGGCCGGTGGCCGTCAGCGCTGCCGGAGGCGGAGGAACGTCGCTTGCTTGTGCAGGCCAGACCAGCGCTTCAAGGTCCATGTGCAACCAGCTCCAGGCGCGAAACATCTCGAAAGGAAAATTACTGCGGATTCCAAACCGCGGCACGGCCATGCGACCGCGTGTGCGGGTCGGGTATTCAAGGCGGAATACCCGGCTTTCTCCGGCAGGAATATCACGCACCTCGCTGACGATACGCCCATCGTAAATTTGCACGTTGTAACGCCGGCTCTTTGAGCGGTTGTGTACGGCAATGCGAAATTCCAGAGGTCGTGTGGCATGCACCGGCTCAACGCCGGCGAAACTGATATTCAGGCCGACCAGGTTGCGCTGGCACTGGTGCATCGCGACGAAACCAAGCGCCACCAGCATGAAGGTCAGCACAAATGACAGATTGTTGTTGTAGTTCATCGAGCCGAGCAGCATCGCGAACGCGGTCAATGCAAAGATCAGGCCGATAGCGGTCGGCAGAATGTAGATGCGACGCGATGACAGTGTGGTGGTGTGGGGATCGAGCCCCTGCCGTTTGCGTGCCCAGTGCAGCACGCGTGCCGACAAGCGCTCGCGAAGGTGACGCGGGCTCAGCGCCTCAGGGAATGGCCACGGAATCGAGGACATGACGACTCAGTTCACCCGCGTGCGCATAATTGGAGCCGCTGGCAAGTTTGAGACGGTGTCCGGCTACCGGCACGAACACTGCCTGAACATCGTCGGGAAATACGCCGGCATGGTTTTGAATCAAAGCGTGTGCTTTCGATGCAGCTGCCAGCGCCAGCGCGCCACGTGGCGATAAGCCAGTTTCGATATCGGGTGATTCGCGGGTAAACCGCACCAGCGCCTGTATGTAATCGACGAGTGCGTCGCTCATGTGCATCTTGCTGGCTTCGATTTGTAGTGCGAGCAACGTGTCGGGTGACATTGCTGCTTCGATGTTGGGAAGCATGCTGCGGCGGTCAGCGCCTGTCAGTAACTCTCGTTCGTGTTCCTCGCTGGGGTAGCCCAGTGCGAGACGCATGATGAACCGGTCAAGCTGTGACTCGGGCAACGGGAACGTGCCTATTTGACTGGACGGATTCTGCGTGGCGACGACAAAGAACGGCTGCGGCAATGCCAGCGTTTTTCCATCCACCGAGATCTGCTGTTCTTCCATCGCTTCCAGCAACGCGCTTTGCGCTTTCGGCGTTGCCCGGTTGACCTCGTCGGCCAGGACCAGCTGCGAAAACACCGGGCCTTTCTGGAATTCGAATTCGCCTTTGTTCTGGCGGTAGATTGATACGCCGATGATGTCGGCAGGGAGCAGGTCGCTGGTGAACTGTATGCGCTGGTAACTGAGGCCCAGTACCTGTGCGAGTGCTTGTGCCAGCATGGTCTTGCCTAGGCCGGGTAAATCTTCGATCAGCAAATGGCCGCGAGCCAGCAGGGCGGACAGCGCCAATGCGATTTCGTCGTCCTTGCCGAGAATAATCGTGGCAAGGCTGGCGCGGGCGCGGGCGATAGCGTCACGCCGGGCATCCGCTCCGAGTGGCAGTTTTTCGAGCGTATTGTCGCGCTGCATGCTCACCAGACCCTGTCAGTTCAATAATGTGCCCATGGTCGCGAATGGCAGCGACCAATGCACCCCGGCGGCGCGCAATTTGTGACCCAGTCCTCAGTAGACCGGGTTACGAGTGCTGGCCGTCAGGCGAGGCTCTCCAGTTTTTCCAGTTGCTCGGCGAGTTGTTGCAATTGCTGCTCGAACTCACTAACCCGGTTCTTCTCCTGTGTGACAACGTCGGTCGGGGCATTGTTCACAAAGTTTGCGTTGCCAAGTTTGCCGTTTGAGCGGGCGAGATCAGCGAGCACACGGTCGCGCTGTTTGCCGAGACGCGCACGCTCGGCCGCGACATCGATTAAACCTTCCATTGGCACCAGCAGGCACATGTTGCCGAGTAATGCCGTCGCAGCAGGTGGCGCCTGCTCGTCGTCGTTCAGTGCGGTGACGGACTCAACGCGGCCAACGCGGGCCAGCAGCGCGGCATGTCGTTCGGCACGTTCTTTGTCCAGCGTGGAGGCTTGTTGCAGCATTACCGGCAGTGTCTTGCCGGGCGATATATCCATTTCGCCACGAATTTGACGAACACCGAGGATGAATTGCCGCACCCATTCGATTTCACGTTCGGCATCATCATCTGCTGCGTAATCGCTGGTTTTCGGATAGGGCCGCAACATGATGGTGTCGCCATCGATGCCGGCACGCAGGCGAGTCTGCTGCCAGATTTCTTCGGTAATGAAGGGCATGATCGGGTGCAGCAAGCGCAACAACGATTCCAGTACCTCGATCAGTGTCTGCCGCGCACCTTGCTTCTGCGCATCGCTCGTATCCTCCGATTGCAGAACCGGCTTGGACAGTTCGAGGTACCAATCACAGAACTCATGCCAGGTGAAGTCGTACATCGCCTGCGCCGCGAGATCGAGGCGGTAGTTGGTGAAGTGTTCGTGAACGGCGGCGACGGTGCGTTGCAGGCGCGAACGAATCCAGCGATCGGCCGGACTCAGTTCCGGCGTGGCGTCACTTTGCTCTTCCGTGTTCATGTGCGTGTAGCGGGCCGCATTCCACAGTTTGTTGCAGAAATTCTTGTAACCTTCGATACGACCCAGGTCGAAGCGAATGTCGCGGCCGGTGGTGGCGAGCGCGGCGAAGGTGTAGCGCAATGCATCGGTGCCGTATTCGTCGATTCCCTGCGGAAACTGCTTGCGGGTGGTCTGTTCGATCTTCGGTTTCAGGTGGGGCTGCATCAGCCCGCGAGTCCGTTTTTCCAGCAGTGTGTCGAGGTCTACGCCGTCGATAAGGTCGAGCGGGTCCAGCACATTGCCTTTGGACTTCGACATCTTCTGGCCTTCCTGATCGCGAATCAGGCCATGGATGTACACCTCGCGGAACGGCACATCGCCGGCGAACTTGAGCCCGAACATGATCATGCGGGCCACCCAGAAAAAGATGATGTCGAAACCAGTGACGAGCACGTTGCCGGGATAGAATGCTTTCAATGCGTCGGTGTCTTCGGGCCAGCCCATGGTGCTGAACGGCCACAGGGCGGACGAGAACCAGGTGTCGAGCACGTCCTCGTCTTGCCGCAACGCCACTGACGAATCGAGTTTGTACTTTTCGCGCACGGCGGCTTCGGTATCAGCAACGTAAATCTTGCCGGTATCGTCGTACCACGCGGGTATGCGGTGTCCCCACCACAACTGCCGGCTGATGCACCAGTCCTGAATGTTGTACATCCAGTCGAAGTACGTCTTGTTCCAGGTTTCAGGTACAAAACGGATACGGCCGGATTCGACCGCTTCAATGGCAGGGTCTGCCAACGGTTGAATTTTGACGTACCACTGATCGGTCAGGTAAGGCTCGACGATTTCACCACTGCGATCACCGCGTGGCACTTTACGGTCGTAGTCTTCGACGGCCGCGAGCAAACCCAGTGCATCGAGGTCGGCAACGACTTTCTTGCGCGCGTCGTAGCGATCAAGTCCGCGATAGGCTTCCGGTGCCGAGTCATTAATGGCGGCATTGTCGTCAAAGATGTTGTACATCGGCAGAGAGTGCCGTTGGCCGACGTCGTAGTCGTTGAAGTCGTGTGCGGGCGTAATTTTGACGCAGCCGGTGCCGAATTCGGGGTCGACGTAATCGTCGCCCACTACCGGTATGGAACGGCCCACCAGCGGCAGTTCGAGTTCCTTGCCTATCAGGTCTTTGTAGCGCTTGTCTTCCGGGTGAACGGCGACCGCACTGTCGCCCAGCATGGTTTCTGGTCGGGTGGTGGCAACGGTCAGGTGGCCACTGCCATCAGTCAACGGGTATTTGAAGTGCCACAGATGACCGGGCTCGTCTTCCTGCAGGACTTCGAGATCGGAGAGGGCGGTGTGCAACACCGGGTCCCAGTTCACCAGTCGCTTGCCGCGATAGATCAGTCCTTCATCGAACAGGCTGACAAACACCCGGGTAACAGCTTCGGACAGGCCTTCATCCATGGTGAAGCGTTCACGGGTCCAGTCGACAGATGCACCCATGCGGCGCAACTGCTGATTGATCTGACCACCGGATTCGTCCTTCCACTTCCAGACCCGTTTCAGGAACTCCTCACGGCCAAGCTCGCTGCGAGAAGTGCCGGCGGCATTCAACTGCCGTTCGACGACCATCTGGGTTGCAATGCCCGCGTGGTCCGAACCCGGTTGCCACAACGTATTGCGACCGCTCATGCGCTGATAGCGGGTAAGCGTATCCATGATCGTGTCCTGGAACGCGTGCCCCATGTGCAATGTGCCGGTAACGTTCGGCGGCGGAATCACGATGCAATACGGCTCGCCCTCACCGGACGGCGCAAAGTAGCCATTGGCTTCCCAGCGTTGGTAGTGTCGTTGTTCGATCTCGCGAGGGCTGTAAGTCTTATCCATGTGGGTCTTTCTGCGCCGGACGGCGTTCGTGTTTCGTGATTGGTTGGGATTAGTTGTCGAGGTGTTCTTTCAGTGCACCGCGCACGATGGCGGGGAGCTCGGCGCGCAACGTCGACATTGTGCGCTCCATTAATACGTGTTCGGCCTCGCGACAGGCGTCGAGTAACATCGCTTCGGCTATGCGCAGGCTGGAAGCACAGATGTCGGCTTGCAGCGCATCGAGATCCACTCCGGGCATTGCTGCCGGCGTGGTCGCTATGCGCTCAATAGCGTCGGTTAGTACCGGGATGTCGTCGTCGTTTTCGCCGTCGGTCATGCCCGCGGTCCTCAAAGCTTGTGCGTGTCGAGTGTGTGACCTTGCTCGCGATACCGTGCATATCGTGCCCGGCTCAGACGGCGGTCATTGTCGTCGGAGGTTACAATCTCCGCGACTCTCGGGAAAGGACCGATAGTGGCCGGAACTTCATCGCTGAGGTTTATCAGGAGGTCGCACCCGTTTTGCAGGTGTTCATCGGCGTAGCCGATGGTGACCGGCGGTCGCTCGCCGCCTGTAGCCCCGGCGAGGTCGTGTGGCACAAAACTGCCATCGCGCCAGGTCCACAACAGCTCATCGAGCTTTGTTGCCGCGTTCTGTTCGCTGGTGTGGACGTACACCGTGTTGTTCAGACGGTAGGCTTTTTCGACTAGGCGGCAAGCAAATTGCCAGCGCGCGGAGGCTTCCGCTGCTGGCAGAATGTAAAAGTCGACTTTGGCCATCGCGCTCAGGGCAGGACCGCCGCCCGCGCCAGCAGGAATTGGGTCAGCAATGGCACCGGCCGGCCGGTGCCGCCTTTACGTGCACCGGATTGCCAGGCGGTGCCCGCGATGTCCATGTGCGCCCAGTTCATGCCGTCGGTGAACTTGCCCAGAAAGCAGGCAGCTGTGATTGCGCCGCCGTCTCTGCCGCCGACATTGGCCATGTCCGCAAAATTGCTCTTCAACTGCTGCGCGTACTCGTCAGCCATGGGCAGCTGCCAGGCGCGATCTTCTGCGCTGACGCCGGATGCCACGAGTTCGGCGGCGAGTGCATCGTTGTTACTCATGACCGCCGTGGTGTGATGGCCAAGCGCAATAACGCATGCGCCGGTCAGCGTTGCGACGTCTATCGTGACAGCCGGTTTGAAACGTCGGGCGTAGGTCAGTGCGTCGCACAAGATCAAACGGCCTTCGGCATCGGTATTCAGCACTTCGATCGTTTGGCCGGACATGCTCTTGACAATATCGCCGGGCTTGGTGGCCTTGCCGCTCGGCAGGTTCTCGCAAGCTGGCACGATCGCCGTGACATTGATAGGCAGTTTCAAGGTGGCAACCGCGGCCATCGTTGCAATGACGCTGGCTGCGCCGCACATGTCGTATTTCATTTCGTCCATGCCGGGGCCGGGCTTGATGGAAATGCCACCGGAATCAAACGTAATGCCTTTACCGACGAGTACAACCGGAGCCTCTTTGCCATTGCCTTTGTACTGCATGACGATCAGCTTCGCGGGTTCTTCGGTGCCTGCCGTAACGGATAGCAGCGAGTGCATACCCAGCTTTTTCATCTCCGCTTCGTTGATAATTTTGGTGTCGAAACGAGCATGTTCTTTCGCGAGCTTCTGTGCCGTCCGCGCCAGGTACGAGGGCGTGCAGACGTTGGCGGGCAGATTGCCGAGGTCTTTCGCGAGTGCCATTGAGGTCGCGATGGCGTCAGCGTGTTCCGCTCCTAGCGTAGCCTGCGCACTGTCGCCGCGTTTTTCGACAGCCAGACCGATTCTCTTCAACGTAGGCGCAGGTGAGCGGCGGGTGCTTTTCATCACCTCGAAACGGTACAGCGCATCGCATACCGTTTGCACAGTGTGGCGGGCGAGGTAGTAGGGACTGGCATCGCCTGCAGGCTCAAGCGTCAGGTAGGACACGAGGTCGGTAATCTTGTGAGTGTCCAGCGCTTTCATCGCGGCGGCAGTCGCTTTGCGAAACGCCGATACGCCGAACTCATCAGCTTTGCCCAAGCCAACGGTAACGACACGTTGCGCGCGAACGCCTTGCAGCGAGTGGTGGACACTGGCTTTGCCGAGGGTGCCCGTTGCGTCGCCGCTCTTGATCAGCTTGCTTAAGAGGCCGTCGCTGGCTTTGTCGATATCGGCGGCCGCTCGGCTGAGCTTGCTGCGATCGTAAATACCAACAACAATTGCGCTCGCGGCGTGCCGGCTGGCGGCACTGGTCGTCGTGAAGTAGTCCATAAACTCTGCCTGTAGTTATTAGAGTCGCGCTGCGGTTTCGACACACGCGGCGTAACCATTGTGAGTACTGAGTTGCCGGTTTGCGGTTCTGGTTGGACGGTCGTCCAGAGCTGGGCGACGATGGGGCTGTCCCGAACATCTCAAAGGCGGTAGTCTAACCGATCCTAATGCCCGGCGTTAACTGCGGATTTCCAAGTGAAATCATCAGAATATTCATGATTCGGATCCTCGATCGTTACATATTCCGCGAAGTCGCTCAGACCTGGCTCGCGGTCACCACCGTTCTGCTGTTCATCCTGCTGACGAACCAGTTCGCGCGGGTGCTCGGCGATGTGGCGAAAGACAAACTGCCGAAGGACGCCGTCTTTCAGATCATCGGTCTGACCGGCCTGCAATACCTCACTATTCTGGTGCCCATCGGGCTGTTCCTGTCGATTATGCTGGCACTCGGCAGGCTCTATGCGGACAGCGAAATGCCCGCCATGATGGCCTGCCGGGTCGGCCCGGCCGGCATATACCGGCCCATCACCTGGCTGATGTTGCCACTGGTTGTTGGCGTGGCGTGGCTGGCCATGGACGTCGCGCCGCGCGCTCTGACCGCCATCGAGCGTATCGGCGTCGAAGCGCGCCGTCAGGCGGATCTCGCGAGCATCGAACCCGGGAAATTCACAGCTTCCGGCGATGATTCCGTGGTATACGCCGAACGCGTGATGGGTCCGGGTACTGTCGAGAAAGTGTTCCTGCAGCGTCGCACTGAAGCGGGCGACGTGGAAGTGGTTGTTGCCGAGCGCGGCGAGCAACGCGACTCCGATGACCCGAACACCCGGTTTTTTGTACTGCACGATGGCCGTCGTTATTCCGGCGTGCCGGGAACTCCGCGCTTTACCGTCATGGAGTTCGCTGAACACGGTATACCGTACCGACTGCCAGACCTTTCCGAACCCGAACTGGAACCGCGTGCAATGCAGACGCGCGATCTGTTCGGCTCGACCGATCCGGCCCAAGTCGCGGAACTGCACTGGCGATTGGGCGTGCCGCTGTCGACGCTGATTCTTGCAATCTTTGCAGTTCCGCTGAGCCGCAGCCAACCGCGTCAGGGTCGCTACGGCCGCATCGCCACCGGGTTACTGGTGTTCATCATTTATTTCAATTTGCTGAGCGCGGGCAAAGCGTGGGTCGAGCAGGGCACCGTGCCGTCCTGGATGGGTATCTGGTGGGTGCACTTGCTGATGTTGTCGGCGGCGCTCGGATTGCTCGGCGTGCAGAACGGGGTTCATCGACGCCTGTTCGCGCGACCAAGGACGGCAGCGGCATGACCGGCATACTCTCCATGTACCTGATGCGCTCGATCCTCTTCAGCACCTTGCTGGTTCTGATCGTACTGCTGGCGCTGGCTGGCCTGTTCGAGTTTATCGGCCAGATCGACAATGTGCAGGGCACCTTCGGTATCCCGCAGGCGGCGATTTACGCTGCGCTGCGATTGCCGCAGTTGGCGTTCGAAATGCTGCCAATTGCCGCATTGATCGGTGCGTTGCTGGGTCTCGGCAGCCTTGCCAGCAACAGCGAACTCGTCGTTATGCGTACAGCCGGGCTGTCGGTACCGCAACTTGGCGGCATGGTGGCTATGGCCGGTGTGGTCTTGATGGTTACGACCGCGCTGATCGGCGAATTTATCGGACCTCCGCTCGATTACTATGCGCGCAACATGCGCAATGAAGCGCGCTACGAGAAAGAAAAGCAGGACTTCGGCAACGCCGCCTGGGTCAAGGATGGCAACGTCATCATGAATCTTGAGCGGGTCAATTCCGAGTTTGAGTTTGGCACTGTCTATCTGTTTCAGTTTGACGACGACGACAATCTGCAGTCGATAGGCCGCGCCGAAAATTCGGGCATAGATGATGCTGACAACTGGGTGTTGGAAAACTACCGCTCAACTCGTTTTGCCAACAATGGTGTCGAGGTCGAAGAGTCGCCGCGTGAAGTCGAAGACTTCAGTATCAATGGCGACGTGCTGGGTATCACGCTCGTCAAACCGGTGAGTTTGTCGGCGCGTGGCCTCATGAGTTACATCGGCTATTTGCGCCGCAATGACCTGTCAGCCGTGCGTTACGAGATGGAATTGTGGTCACGTATATCGTCCACCGCGACGGTCGTGATCATGCCCGTGCTGGCTCTGGCCTTTGTCTTTGGTTCACTGCGCTCTGCCGGAACCGGCAGTCGTCTCATGATCGGTGTGTTGATTGGTCTGGGTTATTTCCTGGCCAGCGAAACGCTTGCCAATTCCGGTCAAGTGTTCAACCTGAACCCGGCACTTGTGACCTGGATGCCGACACTTGCGCTAATGGCGATTACTGGCTTCGCACTGAGTCGCGTGCGCTAGCGACGCGCTACTTCTTGTCTTTTGCCGGCCGCGGGTAGTAACGCAATTGCGTCCCTGAGGCTCGGTCGTGCCAGCTCAGTCCGTCACGATCGATAAGTTGCCAGATAAAGCCGAGTCCGGCAGGCGCCCAGGAGATCAGCGCAACAACAAAACGAACGCTGCAGGCACCGATACCCGGCAAGCGACCTTGCCCGTCTTCTATCCGGAGGCCCCACGATTGCATGCCGAGCGTGCGTCCATAGCGCGACCAGAACACCACGAAGAACAGGTAGACCAGCAACAACAGAAACAGCTGGTAGCTTGCGTTGCCGCTTTCCACAGGCTCGCCGCCACGTAAGGCAATGAACGGTATGGTGCCGAGGAACAGCACTGCCAGAATCAACAGGGTGTCGTAGAGTATCGCGCCGAGGCGGCGACCAAAGGGTGCATTTTTCATCAGGGTGTCTTGCTGGTTCGTGAATTGAGATGAGTAGTCTCTGACAGGTACGTGCGTTTAGAGAGACGTGAAGTGCTCCAGCATACGCTGGCGCGTCGCGGCGTCCGGCAAGTCGCCGAATCCGGCGCCAAGATTGTCTGCCATGTGATGCGGTTTGCTGGTGGCGGGAATCGCGCAGGTTACCGCGGGATGGCTGACGATGTATTTGAGAAAGAACTGACCCCAGCTTGCGGAAAATTCGCGCGCCCAGTCGGGCAGCTCGTGGCCGCGGACTTTCGAGAACAGTGCGCCGGCCTGATACGGCCGGTTGATTAGTACGGCAATGCCCATGTCAGCGGCGAGTGGCAACAACCGTTCGTCCGCTGTTCGCTCCCCGAGCGAATAGTTGATCTGAATGAAGTCGGGTCGGTAGCGGCGCATCGCGGTTTCCATTTCGTCGAACGCGCGTTCGTGGTAGTGGGTAATACCGGTGTAACGGATTTGACCGTGCTGCTGCCATTCCCGCAGGGTGCGAAAGTGGGTATTGAGGTCCCGCAGATTGTGTACCTGCATGAGATCAATGACGTCGGTGCGCATCAATTCCGCCGAACGGGTCATTTGCGCGATGCCCGAGGCCGCGCCATTCGTCCAGACCTTGGTTGCAAGGAAGGTGTCGCTGCGCCGGCCCGTCGCGTCCAGCACGGTGCCGATAATACGTTCTGAGCGGTTGTACATTGGCGATGTGTCGACGAGGCTGCCACCTTTCTCCAATAGCAGCTCAATGATTGCTTTGCGCTCGGCAAGTTCTTCGGGCGTACCAGCGACATCGAAAACGTCATAAGTGCCGAGGCCGATCAGTGGCAGCAATTCACCGCTGCCGGGAATTTCCCGGGTTCGCATGTTGGTGTCCTGTGCAGCGACGCTCAGCGCGGGAGTTAGCGATGCCATCGCCGCGACCTCCAGAAACTCTCGCCTCGACCAGCCTGTTCTTCGCGTCATTTCGCTTTGCCTTGGGTTAACGCCTCATCGCGCTGTTTGTATTCGCGGCCGATGCGCAGGGCCAGCATTGTCCAGATTACCGCAAGCGGCACGCAAACCAGCGCAACACCAGTGAGGCCGATGCCGCCAATAAAGCGGATCGTCCAGCTGGCGATCAGATCGCCACCGCGGTAAACCGCCGTCTCGATGAAGTTCTTTGCTTTGTAGCGTTCTTCCGCAGAGACGACGGAGTACAGCATGTCCGTTGTTGGTTTCGTCAGGCCGAAGGTGATCGACCGCCGCAGCACCTGTACCGCCGCTATCACGATGAATACCGGGTTTATTGCCAGCAACGCGAAACCGAGCACCGAGACGATGGGCAGAATAGCGAGTGTCACGCCAACGCCAAGTTTGCGAACCGAGTACCGGACCAGCAGCAATTGACCGATGAACGACAGCGCATTCTGGATGGCATCGAGAATCGCAAACACCCGCGTGTGTTGGTCAGTATCGGCGAACGTCGCATCGACCAGTTCCGCCATGTACATATAGGTGGCAACGCCAAGAAAATTGGCGATGATCATGGCGGTAGCAATGGCCAGCAGGTAGGGCGAAGTCGCCAGTAGTTTGATACCGGCCAATGCTGTGCCGCCGATGGGTACACCGCTGCCGATCTGCTGATCACTTTGTTTTTCATCGCGCGTCGTCGCCCAACGGCGAAGTCTGAAAATGCAGAAAACCGCAAACGCGAGTAGCAAAGCTGACATCGGCAACAGGTTTCGAAAACCAATCGGTACAACCAGTGCACTGGTCACTAACGGGCCGAGCAGCGCTCCGGTACTGCCGCCGGCTGAGATGATCCCGAACAAACGCCGACCCTGTTCTTTCGAATATATGTCGGCCATGAAGCTCCAGAATACGGAGACCACGAACAGATTGAACACGCTGAGCCAGACGAAAAATGCGCGGCTGATCCAGACCTGATCCAGACCGTTGTTCTGCTGGTACGTGAACGCCGCAAAGAACAGCAGAATGTTGGCTATGAAAAAATAGTAAACCCAGGGCAGGAACTGCCGGCGCGGAAAACGCGACGCGACCCAGCCGAACACCGGGGCTGCGAGCAACATGGCGACGAATGTACCCATGAACAGCCACGGAATATTCTCGGTGCCGCCGACGATGGCCATCGCCTCGCGGACGGAGCGCAGCATGTAATAGGCTGAGAGCAGGCAAAAGAAATAAGCGAACGACCAGGCAACCGCGGCGAATTCCCGGTCTTCAATGCCCAGCAGGCGGGCGATGGCGCTCAGCAGACTGCGCCTCGGTGCATTGTCACTCATCAAACGGGACCGGTCGTTCCAGTATTGGCCGTCTTGGCGCCTCGAGGCGTTGGCAAGCCAGGTAAGTGTGCATAATGACTGAATTCGGCTACGGGGTGAACCGAAGAGCGAGTTCAGACCTCATGCCAGCATTCAGAGCAAGGGAGCAAGAACGATGGAAGCAGTAGCGATCGTAACGGGATTGGCCTTATTGCAGTTGTTTTTATTCGCGTTTCAGGTCGGGAAAATGCGCGCGAAACACGGTGTGAAGGCACCTGCCGTCAGTGGTCATGAGGAGTTCGAACGCATGTTCCGGGTGCACATGAACACGCTGGAGCAAATAGTCATTTTTCTGCCCGGTCTCTGGTTGTTTGCGCTCTACGTGAACCCGTTGATTGCCGCGGGTCTCGGACTGGTGTTCATCATCGGTCGTTTCGTTTATCGCGCCAGCTACCTGGTTGATCCCGGCAAGCGCAGTATGGGTTTTGCGCTGGGTTGGCTGCCGATGATGGCACTGCTTTTCGGCGGCATGATCGGGGCTTTGTTAAGAATGCTCTAGCAGCACCGATTGCATAACTGCGTTCTTCACCGGAATTCGCCACTGTAACTACGGACGACGTTGTCTGATGCTGACGGTCCGGCACCGCTATGCAGCGGGCCGGTTTACAGCAACATTTCGGCTAAGGAGAGCTGTTATGGGAAGGGCATTAATACGTTCATTTGCATTGCTAATTGTCGCGCTGGCCGGTGTCGGTATGCCGGTCTACGCCTCGGTCGCGGCCGACGGCTGCGCGCAGCTTGCGGCCACCGTCGGTGACAACTTGCAGGGCGCCATGCGAGCTTATCGGCTGGACGGCAGCCCGCCGGCCCATCAGGTTCCGGTAGCGGGTCTAGCAGCTGGCAGTTCGGTCAGTTGCGGTACCACCGCCGCTGCGGCCAGCCGTGCATTTTCGACGGTCATGAACCGCCATGGCTTGCAGCTGTCGTGGGACAACGGCGGATTGCCGAACCCGGGCGATTATTGCGAAAGCCATTACATAAGTCAGTGCTACCCCGATCTGCAGCAGGGCAGCCTGGGCATTACGGCCATTGATCAGGCCTTTGTGAGGGATGCCTGGCTCGGCATTCAGAGCGGTCTCGCGCGGCATATGCCGTTCGGTCTGCGAAGCGACATCGCCTTCTTTCAACCTGAGCAACTGGGCAGAACGTTGCAGATAAGTCTCGATCTCAGCCTTGCTCCATCACCGTTACCGAAGCGTCGGGCTATCGGCAGCCGGGTGGCGGGCGGTGAGCGCTGAAGAGCATTGCCGATGTGGCTGGGTAGCGCCGGTGGTGTTGATCGTCGGCGTAATACCCGGCGTTGCACGCGAGCGTTGCCATCAGCGCGAGGTATTGCTGCGCGTTGCTCCGCCGCAGAATTGAATTGTTGAATTGCTGGTGCGGGTCAAGAATGGCGGGCGAAGGGAAATCGCTGCTCGAAGTGAGCTGCTGGCCCGCTGCGTTCGCCTCAGAGTTTGGCGCGAAATTGCAGTATGGCGACGTGATTCAGCGCGTCTTCAGAACTGCGATTAAGGAACTGGTTCATGTAGCCGACTTCGATCATTAGTTTGTTGCTTACCGGCAGGCGGAGGCCAAGGTAACTGCGAAACTGATCGAAGCCCGATCTGGCACCCCAGTCAGTATCGCGAAGGTTGCTGTGATGCTCGACCGCGGCAATCAAGGTTGCCGATTTGGTGGGCAAGGGCAATGCCAATAGCATTTGTTGCCGGAACCGCACGCCAACATCGCGCGCGCCTTCAAATTCGCGTTCTTCCAGCCGGGTACGCAAGACGAGTGTGCCCCAGTCCCAGGGCTTCGCGGTCCAGATAAATTGTTGCCACCAGCGACGTTCGTTGCGGCGGCTGCCACCCTTCGGTTCGGAAGCGAAGTATCCGAAGCCAGCCCAAACCGTCATATTCGGCGTGAGGTCGTAACCCAACGATGGGCGGAGTCCGTATATATCAGTGCCGCTGCCGCGATCGTAGTGCGCCAACTGAGCATCGACAGCGTAACGCCACCGTGTCGGAGCGCCGTTGTGCCGGATGTTGTTCGATGCCGCAAAGATGAGGCGCGCGCCATTCGCTTCATCAGCCGCAACCGCCGGTGTTGAGATTGCGATCGCGAGCGACGCAATCAGCAGTGATGCGAATTTCATTCAGTCTTACCTGTAGATCGAAAGGTACTGCAGGGCACAATCAGCTGCGCGGCCGGGCGGCAGTGTAAAGAACGCGCGAGCAATAATCCAAAACGGCGGTGTCAGCGCAGGGAGGTGGAGAGTGCAGCCGGAATTAGGAGTTGGCGCATTGGCGATAAGCGCGTTCAGGTGAAACCGCGTGAGCGACCAGACCTTTATATCCTAGAATTTCGTGCGTAAACGTAAAATGGCCAGATGATTGACCGCGTCTTCCTCGCCGCCGTTAACCCACTGATTCATGTAACCGAACTCCAGTGCCAGTTTCTCGTGCATCGGCATGCGTACGCCAGCATAACTGCGCAACCGGTCGAAGCCGGACCGCGCACCCCAGTCCGTGTCGCGTAGGTTGCTGTAATGCTCGATCGAAGTGAACAAGGTTAGCTGCCGGGCCGGCAACGGAATCGCCAGTTGCAGCTGTTGGCGAAACCGCAACCCAATGTCATGAGCACGTTCGATATCCCGTTCTTCCAGTCGGGTGCGGAAAGACAACGTTCCCCAGTCCCAGCGTTTGGCGGTCCAATTGAATTGTTGCCACCAGCGGTGCTCGTAGCGATTGCTGCCATCATTCGGCTCGGTAAGAAAATACCCATAGCCAGCCCATACTGTCATGTTCGGGTTGAGGTCGTAGCCCATTGAGGGCCGCAGGACATACTGATCACTACCAGAGCCGCGTTCAGAATGCCGCCACTGCGTGTCGAGACCGTACCGCCAGCGTGTCTTGATGCCCGCGCTTTGAATGTTGTCTGACGCTGAGAATATCCCCCAGAAGCCATTGGCTTCATCGGCAGCATGAGTTGTGGTCGAGACGGCAGAGGCCAGAATTACGGTTGCGAGCAGCGAGAGTTTCATAAGCGTTGTTGCTAATGGAGTATATGGCGCTGAATGATGCGGTTATGGCGTCAATTTATAAAGTAAAAAAAAGCCCCGACCAGCGGGGCTTTTTCTCAATTGCGATGCGCTACCTTCAGACTTTCTTTCGTCGTGAAAAACCCAGTCCGGCAAGGCCGAGGCCGAGCAGGGCAAGCGTACCGGGTTCCGGTACGGCAACGTCGCCGTCGCGTACTGCCCAGATTCGCATCATGTCGCCATCACCGCCGCCGAAAGTCTGGTAGCCGAAATGGAAGTGGAAAGACCAGACCTGATCAGGGCGATTCGGGTTGTCGGTCAACGTACCTGACCAGTAACCGCGGTACGTCAGGTTCTGGAACGGGTTGTAATTGATTGACGTCGGCGCGGGATCCGAAGGGCTGAGGCTCGTGTTAGCTGCGTAGCCAAGATTGACGTAGTACATGAACGCCAACTCGCTGCTCATACCCGTTTCGTCGAAACCCCAGGATGAGGGATCGTTGAACGTGGACGGCAGTCGCCAGTCGCTGATGTATTGGTCACGAACGGAATCGTAATAGACGAGTTCGTCCACCCACTGGGCAGCGTCACTCTGAGTTCGGCGATCAATGCCTGCGCTGGTGCCGGAGTACGCAGCATCCTGCATCCAGGTGACGTCGAGGACGTCGTCATAAATCAGGCCGCCGCCGCGATCTATCAGCTCGGCGTGACTCAGTGAGGTGAAAAAGGTCGCTAGCATTCCCAGCGCGACGATTCGTCCTGTCCTGTTCTTCATGAATTCTATCCCTGATCCAGTTAATTCGGATTATTGCTGCGCCAGTGTGTCTGGCTGGCTTGCGATAGATAAAGCAAGAACGGGGCCAACTTCTAAAATCCAATAAAAACAATGCGTTGTAAATGCACCGGTACCTTGGCCCCGATACCTTGGAAAGAAAACCGACATCATATGGTCATCGCTTAACGATGGCGTCGGAACGGCCACTGGAAAGGGCTTGAATCAGGTGGGAGACGGACTTCGGGTCACGCATGGCACAAAAGACCTCGCGTAGGTCGGGTCGCTATTCGGTAGTGCGAGTGCGGCTTGCAAAATACTTTAAAAACAACAACATATCATAATTCGGGCCGGCCAGGAGCGCGACTCGAAGCCTGACACTTGGTTCCGAAAGTGACCGACCCAATAGCCAGTGTTGTACGCATCTCACGTAAAAGGGCGCTGGCTTGCCGACGATACCGGGTGCCGCAGTATTTACGTTCATCTCGACGGTCGTAACGAATGTCGACATCATGCGTCCTTGTCGTTACCTGTATGGGCGACTTGGAAGCTGGCTTAACGCTCGATGTCGCAATTGGAGAGTTGCTTATGCACCAATGGAATAACTGTGGCGGGCTCAAATTGTTTGCCGTTCTGTGCCTCGTGTCCGTATCTGTTTCAGCGCAGGATTACCCACCCGCATGGGACGAAGCCTTCCCCGGCCACAAGGTTGTCGCGAATCTTTACTCGGTCGGTACCTTCGATCTGAGTTCGTTCCTGCTGACATCCGACGACGGCCACATACTTATCAACACCGGCATGGCAGGTTCCACCGCATTGATACGCGACAACATTGAGGCGCTGGGTTTTGGTCTTGATGAGGTCAAAATATTGCTAACCAATCAGGCGCACTTCGATCACGTCAGTGCGATGGCGGAGATCAAAGAACTGAGCGGCGCGCAACTTTGGGCGACGGCGCCGGACGCAAAATTACTGGAAGACGGGGGATTCAGCGATCCGTTGTTCGGCGGCAGTGAAACGTTCCGACCGGTCAGCGTGGATCGCATCATCAGTGATGGCGATGTTATTGCATTGGGTGATACCAAGCTCACGGTGCACGAACATCGCGGCCATACAGCCGGCAGTACGAGCTATTCCCTGCGGGTGTATGAGAACGGACGGGACTACAACGTACTGATCGCCAACATGGGCAGCATCAACCCCGGCACAAAATTCTACGAAGACGAGACGTACCCCGGCATTCGGGAGGACTACGCCAACACTTTCAAGTCACAAAAGGCGATGGACGTTGCTATCTGGGTTGCCGCGCACGCCAGCCAATACGGTCTGCATCACAAATACAAACCCGGTCAGCCGTACGACGCGGAGACGTTTTTAGATCCTGCCGGTTTTTTCGACTTGGTTGATAAACTGGAGCAATGCTACCTCGCGGCATTGGCTGAGGAAAAGCAAACGGCCAAGTAACCGCGCTCGGAGCAAATTCCGTTGTGGCCTGGTTCCCGAAGAATGCTCGTGGTAATTGCCGGCTAGCTAGTCGAACACCTGGAAACGATTGATTGTGTTGTCTGGCCAATTTATCAGGCTGCCTTGTGCAAGACGGATTAACCGACAGAGACTCTGCAACAAAGACGTAGCGATTGGTGGAGTGTTTAACTCGTGGATTGCACCATCGCGCGGTGTTGCTGCGGACTCAGCCCGCGAACCCGCTTGAAGGCCGCACTAAACGCGAACGGGGTAGCATAACCGACTTTCTCCGCCACTGTACTCACCGACTCATCGGGCAAGCACAGCAAGTCGGCCGCCATGGCCATGCGCCAGTTCTTCAGAAAGGTCATGGGCGGCTCACCCACCAAATCATGAAACCGCCGTGCGAGCGAGGCGCGTGATGCGCCGGATTCCGTGGCAAGTTCCTGCAGCGTCCATTGCTGGGCGGGGTGGTCGTGCATCAGGCGCAATGCGCGTTCGACTATCCGGTCACCCTGGTATCGCCACCATTCGGGACGGCTTGAGTCTTGTTGAGCGAACCATGCTTTGAGAACGGCGGTTAGCAGCAAATCCAGCAAGCGGTCCAGCACTGCGGCCTGACCGGGTTCGTCTTTAACGACCTCGTCGCAGAGTAATGGCACCAGCGGCGAATCCCAGTCGGCATGCGACACTTTCAGCACTGGTGGCAAAGCGCGTAACAGCCGATCACTTGCATCACTCAGATGCTCATAAGCACCGACGACAAAAACTGTAGAACCATTTGGATCGTTGCCCCAGGTGCGAATGCCGTGGGTCATGTCCTCCAGCACGGAGTTGCCCTCCAGATCGCAGCATCGTTGCCCAGGGTGAATTTCTACAGTCGGTGCGGCAGTGGCCGACTCGGCGACGTTGTAGTGATCCGGCGAGCGAGTTACTGCGATGTCGCCCGGACCGATGCACAGTGCATCGCCGTCATCCGGTACGACCCAGGTGTCGCCCGAAACGCCAGCGATCAGTGTGATCGGTGATTCAGCAAGAATCCGTAACGACCACGGCGAACTCATCACGTTCCGCATGGCAAAGGCGCCACGTGCGCGCGGTGAGTCCAGTAGTCCACCCAGCGTATCCATCGCTGCATTCTAGACGAACGCGTATGAAATTGATTGTTGCCAGCATGTTGCAAGTGTTGGCCGGTGCGTAACGTTGTCCTCACTGATTTTCCACTTAGAGGGCAGCACAATGAACAACGGACTGCAGCACAAAGAAACCACTGACGGCGTCACACTGGTGCTCGGCGGCACCGGCAAGACCGGCAAACGCATTGTTGAGCGTTTGCTCGCCCTCGGTATTGAGACTCGAGTTGCCTCGCGCTCAGCCAGCCTGCCGTTTGACTGGACTGTTCGCAGCACCTGGGGCCCGGTACTGGAGGGCGTATCTGCTGTCTACATAAACTACACGCCAGATCTCGCGATTCCGGGTGCCACTGATGATATTCGCGCTTTCGTTGACATGGCCGTGGAGAATGGTGTTCAACGCCTGGTTTTGCTGTCGGGCCGTGGCGAGCCGGAAGCACAAGCCTGCGAGCGTATCGTGCAGGAGGCGGGCGTCGAATGGACCGTTGTTCGCTCAAGCTGGTTTAGCCAAAACTTTTCCGAAGGCGAGTTTCTTGGAATGGTTCTGGATGGTGCGATTACGCTACCGGCCGGCGATACGCCGGAGCCGTTTATCGACGTCGACGACATCGCCGATGTGGTCGTTGCTGCATTAACTGAAGAGGGTCATGCGTTCGAGGTGTACGAAGTAACCGGGCCGCGACTGCTGACATTCACCGAGGTCGCTCGTGAACTCTCGCAAGCCGCTGGCCGTGATATTCAATACGCACCTGTCCCGAAAGACGCGTTTGTCGACGCTATCGAAGCATCTGGCGCGCCGGATAACATCGTCTGGCTGCTCGATTATTTGTTTGGCACTGTCCTTGACGGACGGAATGCTTACGTCGCTGACGGCGTGCAACGCGCGCTCGGCAGGGAGCCGACAGACTTCGCGACCTACGCACGGCGTGTGGCTGACTCGGGAGTATGGAGGATCGCGGCCTAACAGGGCACGAGCGGGGCAGCCTGATTGGAACAAGTCTTAAAGATGCAATGGCGTTGCGCGTTCTGATCAGGTTGTAAGCTTGGCTATAAAGCGACGTTCTATGTGTTACCCAAACGATGCTTTATCACTCAGGCCGACAGGCCCCGCCAAACTGCTCGACCAGGTCATCGCAGGAAGCCCTCGCGTACCCGCAGCGCGCTTCACCGTTTAGCAGGTGGCAGTAGTTTTGTCGTCCGGGTCGCGGCGATTTCGGCGTATGGCAATGGTAGTCGCCGGTTTTGCGATTGGTGTGGCAGCCGTCTGAGTTTGTGCCGCCAGGGTGAGCGGCAGTCGAGCCAAACTGCGCGACGCATAGAGCTATTGAGAGCAGTACGGACGGTAGGCGCTTCGGCACGGTGGTACCCCTTAGGCTAAGTCAATACGCAGAGTAAAGAGAATGGCTACAAAGTCTGGGCTGAATTCGAGAATACGGTTGGGTGTTAGTCGGCATCGTCGCGTTGCAACGTAATTCTGGAGCGCTCCCATTCGTTGAAGTATTCCGGCGTGGTTAGTATCAATAAATCCGTACGTAGCTCGAAGTCCCATGGCGCTGAGATGTTGCGGTCATCAATGTCGCCGTCTCGCCAAAGCCTGTCGTCCGAGTGCTCTGGTCGGTCCGGTGGCCGCCACCTGCCTTCGTATACAGGTTGCCAGTTAGCCCCGGAAGCCACTACGACGCCCCAGGGTTTCAGGTCGATCCGGGGTGACGAAATATTGAACTGGTAGTGCCCGATCTCCCTTTCAATAACCCGCCATCGTCCGGCAAATCGCTGCATGGTCTGGCATTGATCTTCTCGACGCCAACTCCAGAACAAGTTCTGTCTGACTTTGAATCCTTCGAAGTGGCCGTTTCCCTCGTGGTAATCGAAGGAAGCCTGTTCGTGCAGCGGGACGAACGCGTACAGGGATGCGGCAATCGCCAACGTATTCACAACGACCATCACTTGGGTGCCTTTAGACCGCCTCCAATCATCAAACCCGATGAGGACACTCCACGCCAGCAGCAAGAAGAACACGAGTACAAAGCTCGCGTACAAGGGCCAGTTGCCATTCGCGGCCGTATACCAGTACTGATCGTTCTGCACGCAACGAGCCGTTGTTGCGCCAAATATTCCGGTTATGCGAAGCAAAACGACGAGAGTAAACGTCACCGCAAAGCAAATCAGTGGCGCAATGGCTGAAACGGTCGGGTGGCCATCGTCAGATTGGCGTCCGGATTTCAGAGACCGACAGATTCTCGTCATGGTCTGATTGTAGGCAATCTTCGTGCATGGGGTATTTGATTTCGCTTGCTGTATGCGACGATGATTGAGGGTCAGGCATCTAGACTGAATGTAAGTTGGCTATCTGCAAATCAAGCATCGGGCAATGTTTGCCTCGAAGTCTTGGCAATCGAGGGCGCCATGTCCAAGCTCATCGTTGGTTTCTTACTCGGGGTCATCGTAGCCAGTGCTGGTTTCCTGATGTTTGGCGAGCATCGCAACGAATCGTCGTTGCCGGGGCCTGATGCTGGTATGGCTTCGGCACCGTCAGCATCGGTGCCTGCCGCGGAAGTGGCTGATCAGGGGTCCCCGACTGAAGTACTCGAAGAGGCAAGCGGTCAACAAACATCTCGTTCATCAACGCCTGAAACGACCGCCCCGGTCGAAGCGCTGTTACCAACACAGCAAGGAAATTCACTGGGGAGTTCGGTTGATGCGGCCGTTGCGAAAGCATCGCGAGATTCCGCAGGCGTTTACTCACCCGAGATAGCGGAGGTGATGGGCAGAAACGTGCCGGACGATCTGCATTCCCGATTCGAAACAGAAGACCGCGAGGAGTCGTGGGCAAGTTACATGGAAGGACAGTTCGCTGCCTACTTCGCTGACAGGCCTGTCCTAGCGCAGTTCAACATTCCATTGATTCATTGCCGCACCTCCATCTGCGAGGTGCACGCAATTGGTTATGGTCCCGATGCCTACGTAATCTGGACAGGTGCAACGGCAGGTATTCAATATGAACCGTGGCACGATTTTCGACGGCTGTCGGTATCGACCAAGGATGTGGAGCCGGACGTGCTGGGGATTGTGTTAATACTTGCAAGAGCAGTTGAATAGCTTTGTTCGGGAGTAGTCGCGAGTTGGATAACTACATTCTTCGACGCGGCGCGGGCACGCAATGTGCCGTTGCGGCTAAACTTCGGAGCCAGGTGCCTCAGACAATGCCAATAACTTAACGCCGCAGAAGCGGCGATAGGTGATTGAGGTATTTGGTACTCCCTACCGGATTCGAACCGGTGTTACCGCCGTGAGAGGGCGGCGTCCTGAACCACTAGACGAAGGGAGCATGGTGTTGTTTTTGACTGCCCCGGCTGGCGGGGGCTGCTATTATACGGCCGCGTCCTCATTCCTCAAGCGGAATCTCTATTGAATATCGGCCGTTCGAAAAAACCAAAAAAACCTACAATCATCCCTCGGCCCAAGCACACGGTCTCCCGTTCGGAGATCTCCGACAGCGCGCTTAAGGTATTGTATCGATTGCATAAATCGGGCTATCAGGCTTTCCTGGTTGGCGGCGGTGTGCGTGACGCGATACTGGGCCTGCACCCCAAAGACTTCGATATTGCGACCGATGCTCACCCGGATGAGGTGAAGGCCTTGTTCAGCAATTGCCGTTTGATTGGCCGGCGGTTTCGGCTGGCACACGTGCGATTTGGTCGTGAGGTCATTGAAGTGGCTACCTTCCGGGCGGCTAGCGATGAGGAGGATGATCCGGATTCCACGCTCGATAACGAAGGCCGCATTCTCCGCGACAATGTCTATGGCACGGTTGACGAGGACGTGTGGCGTCGCGATTTCACCTGCAATGCCCTCTACTACAACATTGCCGATTTCAGTATCTGGGATTACGTCGGTGGTGTGAAAGACCTCAGTAAGCGCCGTCTCGTCTTAATCGGCGATGCTGAAACACGTCTGCGCGAAGACCCGGTTCGGATGCTGCGTGCCGTGCGTTTTGCCGGCAAGCTGGACTTTACAATTCACCGCTCTGTGCAGAAGGCCATGCGGAAGTCGGTCGAGTTGCTGCGCAATGTACCGCCAGCGCGATTGTTCGATGAATTCCTGAAAATGTTCCAAAGTGGTCATGCGCTCAAGACGTTTCACTTGCTCCGCGAACACAATCTGTTTCGCCAGTTGTTCCCGGAGACTGACGAGTATCTCGATTCGGACGAGTCGTTCGTCCGGTTCGTTGAGGCCGCGTTGATCAACACCGATCGCCGTATCGCCGAAGAGAAATCCGTCACTCCGATGTTCCTCATAGGCGTGTTCCTGTGGGCCCCGGTACGTGAGCGCGCCAAACAGCTGCGCGAGGAAGAGGGCATGACCGTTGCCCAGTCACTGGCCGCTGCGGGCTGGGATATCACCGGTTTGCAGCAATCACGCATTTCCATACCGAAACGTTTTACAGCGCCGATGCGTGAGATGCTGTCGCTGCAGCCGCGCTATGAAATTATCAACGGTAAACGTGCGATGAGATTGCTGGAGCACCGGCGTTTTCGCGCGGCTTATGACTTCTTTGTTCTGCGTGCCGAAGTGGGCGAAGTCGATCAGGAGCTGGCCGATTTCTGGACCGATATTCAGACCCAGCCATCGGAAGCTCGCGACAAGCAGTTTGCGGTTGCCAACGATGCCGGACCTGCGCGCAAGAAGCGCCGCCGCCGTCCGCGTAAGCGCCGCGCGGCCAATCCCGAATCGTCATGAGCGACATTCGGCCACACTGGTGGCCGGCCTATATCGGGATCGGCAGCAATCTGGCTGAGCCCTTGCAGCAAGTTGAGCAGGCAATCTCGGCTTTGGCCGATCTGGAGCAATCACGCCTGGTCTTGCGTTCGTCGCTGTACCGCTCCGCGCCTCTGGGTCCGCAGGATCAGCCGGATTTCGTCAATGCGGTCGTTGCTGTCCTCACGGGTCTCGCGCCTCAGGACTTGCTGGCGGCCCTGCAGGTCATTGAAAACGCACAGGGCCGTACTCGTAACGGCGAGCGCTGGGGCCCGCGTACGCTCGATCTGGACCTGCTGGTTTACGGCAATGAGACCGTGGCCACGCCCACCCTGACGGTGCCACATCCGCGCATTGGGGAACGAAATTTTGTATTGTTGCCACTCAGTGAGATTGCTCCCCATCTGCCAATTCCTGGATTGCCCAGCGTTCCTCAACTGGTGCAGCAGGTTTCGCGGTCAGAGCAATTGATCGAACGAATAACACGCTGACGCAGCCAGTGCGCGGCACGCAACAGGAAAGTCCACCACGTGCTTACGAGTCTCAAGCAAAAACAACAAGGACCGCGCTATATCGTAGTCGAAGGACCGATAGGCGTGGGCAAGACCAGTCTGGCCCGGAGACTTGCGGAAAGTTTTAACGGCGAACTGGTGCTTGAGCCGCGCGAAGAGAATCCGTTCCTCGAGCGCTTTTACAAGTCCGGTCGCAGTGCGGCATTGCCGGCACAATTGTTTTTCCTGTTCCAGCGTGCGCGCCAGATGGAAGCGTTGCGACAAGCGGATATGTTCGCGCCTGTACGGATCGCGGATTTTCACATAGACAAAGACCGCCTGTTCGCCGAGTGCAATCTCGACAACGAGGAAATGGCGCTGTACGAACAGATATGCGCCAAGCTCGATGTGGACGCGCCAGTTCCTGATCTGGTGATTTACCTGCAAGCGCCGGTGGACGCTCTGCTGCGGCGGATAGCCGGGCGGGGCATACCGTACGAGCGCACTATTGATCGCGGCTACCTGGAAAAGCTAACCGACGCCTACGCCCGTCATTTCCATAATTTTGACGAAGCGCCGTTGCTGATCGTCAATGCCGCGGCCATCGACCCCGTGAGCAATGAGGCCGATTACCAGCAATTATTTGAACAAATACAGCGTACAACGAGCGGCCGGCATTTCTTCAACCCGGCTGCGGCTGTGGCGCTGGCCTGAATTGGTCGCGCCGTCAGGTGTGAAATCTTTTATGATCCGTTGCCCGGCGTAACCTGCGGAGACAGGAATGTACACACAATTAGAACAACGTGGCATGGCCGAGCCGCCCGTCAACGTTTCAACGTTGCACAAGATGAAAGAGGCCGGCGAAGCCATCGCCTGCCTGACCGCTTACGATGCCAGCTACGCCATGCTGGTCGATAACGCAGGCACCGACCTGGTGCTTGTCGGTGATTCGCTGGGTATGGTTATTCAGGGGCACGACACAACGGTGCCGGTCACTGTCGGCGACATCATCTACCACACGCGAAATGTGGCGCGTGGATTGCGCCGGGCTTTTCTGGTTGCGGACATGCCGTTCATGAGTTATCGCAACCCAGATCAAGCGCTGGAGAATTCCGTGGCGTTGATGCAGGAAGGTGGTGCGATGATGATCAAGCTGGAAGGCGGCGACAGTCAGATTGAAATCGTCAAGCACCTCGCTCGTCACGATATTCCGGTATGCGCGCATCTCGGTTTAAAGCCGCAATCGGTGCACAAGATTGGTGGTTTCAAAGTGCAGGGCAGGGAGCCTGAAAAGGCCCAGCACATGATTGACAGCGCGCAGCGTTTGCAGGATGCCGGCGCGGATATCGTCTTGCTGGAATGCGTGCCGAACGAACTGGGCAAAGCGGTGACCGAAGCGCTGGACGTACCGGTCATCGGTATAGGTGCGGGTCCCGAAGTGGACGGTCAGATACTGGTGCTTTACGACATACTCGATATCACAACGGGACGCACGCCGCGTTTCGTCAAGAACTATATGGCTGGTCATGATTCACCTGGCGCAGCACTGGATGCTTATGTGCAAGCCGTTAAGAATCGTGACTACCCTGCACCGGAACATTGCTTCTCCTGAGCGCCGGCATTTTCTTTCAGTAAAGGACAGACACACTTGCAAGTAGTAAGCGGGCGGAACGAGCTTCGGGAAATTCTCGACGAATGGCGGCATGCGGGCGAGCATGTTGCGCTGGTGCCCACCATGGGAAATTTGCACGAAGGGCACCTCAGTCTGATGACACTGGCGCGCGAACACGCTGAACGTGTCGTCGTGACGATCTTCGTTAATCCAACTCAGTTTGCTGAAGGCGAAGACTTTTCTACCTATCCCCGAACCCTCGAGCGGGACAAGCGGCACCTCAAACGCGTCAAAGCCGACCTGTTGTTCATACCCGATGTCGAAACCATTTATCCGTTTGGTACTGATGGTGCAACGTCGGTAACCGTGCCGGTCCTGACAGAAGAGTTTTGCGGTGTTGCACGTCCCGGGCATTTCGACGGGGTTACGTCCGTGGTCAGTCGGTTGTTCAGCATCATTCGACCGGATGTGGCGATTTTTGGCGAGAAAGACTACCAACAGCAACTCGTTATTCGGCGCATGGTCGAAGACATGCATTTGTCCATCAAAGTTGTAAGCGGACCTACTCTTCGTGAAGACGACGGACTTGCGCTCAGCTCGCGCAATCAATACCTGAATGACGAGCAGCGTACGATTGCCCCAGCGTTATACGCAACGCTGCGTGAGATTGGTGATGCGTTGCAGGCGGGTAACGACGATCACGGCGGGCTTGAAACCAGCGGCATGGAGCGACTGAGCGCCAGCGGCTTTGATGTCGAGTACGTGAGTATCCGGAGAGCGGAAAATCTGGCGGCTCCGGACAGAGAGACCGATCGTTTAGTGATACTTGCCGCGGCGCAGCTCGGCAAGGCGCGGCTCATCGACAATATCGTCGTCGAGATCTAGTTCTATTCCAGTTATTGGTTCGGCATCGGGTGTGACGCAAGCATACTGCCGGTGTCTGCTCTCTCCGCAGACTTGAAACGATGCCGACGTCAGGCCAATACCTGATTCCGACCGGCACGCTTGGCGCGATACAGCGCCGCATCAGCTGCATACATCAGCGTTTCCAGCGTTCCATCCTCTTTCAGTTCGGCCACGCCCATCGAAATGGCGATCGGTATTCTGATCATGGAGTCGATGTTCTCTTCGTAATCGCCGTTGATCGCGATTCGAACCCGATTGGCGGTTGTCAGCGCTTCAGCTTCGGCGACGCCCGGTAACAAGACAGCAAATTCATCGCCACCAAATCGCACCAGTTTGTCGCGGGACCGAAACTGATCTCGCAACACGCGTGCTACCGCGGTCAATGCACGGTCGCCTGCAACGTGACCAAACTGATCATTGAATGTTTTGAAGTTGTCGACGTCAACCATGATCATCGAGACGGGTTCGTCCATCTTGCGGCAACGTGCTATCTCGGTAGGGAATTCATCAATCATGGCATGCCGGTTGCCGAGGCCGGTCAAAGCATCGGTGTTGGCATTGCGTTCGTACTTAAGCAGGTCGCCAAAGCTTTCTGCGATGAAATGGTTATGGCTGCGAATACGCTCGGAGAGCATCAGCAACAGGTTCTTGGAAAAAGCGTGTGAGGCATTCACCATTTCCCACAGTACCGTCTTGTGGATCACCAGTACGTGCGTGGGTTCTGCAGCCATCACGTAAGCGGACGGGTCTTTGCCTTCAATAATGGACATTTCACCGGCGCAGGAGCCTACGTCCATTCGGGCAAGTACCGGTGCGTTGGGTGAGCCAACCCGTACGTCGAGCAATCCGGACAACACTACGAACACGTATTCATTGCGGCTTCCGGGCGAAAGCAACAATTCGCCGGTTCCCACATCGCGTCGTTCGCACTGCTGCAGAAGACCTTGAATTTTGTCCGGCGAGACGCCGTGAAATAAGTCGAGCCCGGCGAGTAACGAGCGTTGGTAATCCGAATTAATAGGCGGCACCTTTTCGACCCAGTCGCAGTTGCAACCTTGTCATAACGTTAATGCTGACTCTGTGGCTTGATGCCAGACCAGAGGCCTCGGAATGCAAGGCGAGGCACGGCTTTTTACTGGATTCACGGTTTGATGACAATGGTCATCACGCGCATTTCCGGTGAGCATCAAAAAGCGTCGGCAATTTACGCGTGAAAGGTAACAACGGATACGATTTTTTGTCTTATGACGAGTCCTGCGCCGCCAACTGTGCGCGCATGGCTGCGAAGGTGGCCTTGTCGGCGTCACTCGGTTCTGGGTATTCGAGACCAATACTGGTAAGTGACTTGACGATGGTTTCGGCGACGACCGCGCGCATATAGGGCTTGTCGTCCGCCGGAATGGAATACCACGGTGCCCACGGTCGGGACGTTGCATTGAGCGCGTCTTCGTAGGCCGTCATGTACTGCGGCCAGAACGCGCGCTCTTTTATGTCGCCTGCAGAAAACTTCCATTGCTTGTCCGGATTGTCGAGTCGTCGCAAAAACCGTTGGCGCTGTTCGTCCAACGACACGTTCAGCCAAAACTTCAGAATGACAGTGCCATTCCGTGCAAGGTGTTTCTCCTGCTCGCGTATGGATTCATAACGTTCTTCCCAGAAGGCTGGTTCGTCCGCAGCGCCGGGCAATTTCTGGTATTGCAGGTACTCCGGGTGAACGCGCACGACGAGCACTTCTTCGTACTGACTGCGATTAAAAATACCAATGCGGCCGCGCTCGGGCAGGCGCGTGCTCGTGCGCCAGAGAAAATCATGATCAAGTTCGAGGCTTGATGGTTTCTTGAAACTGAACACCTGGCAACCGGCTGGATTGATGCCCTGCATGACGGCGCGAATCGTGCTGTCTTTACCGGCGGCATCCATGGCCTGAAAAACCAGAAGCACCGAATGGTTATCGCCGGCCATGAGTACCTGCTGCAATTTGTCGAGCTGCTCAGTGGCAGCTTTCAGGCGTTTCTTTACACGCTTGCGTTGCTCTTTTTCCGGCGCTGTTCGAGTTTCAGCAACTTTGAAACTGCCATCGAAGGGCACCAGGTGCTGGTATTCCGTTGCCTTGAACATTTGTGTCTCCCTGTGATTACCGCGCTGTCCTGTTAAGCAAGATTACTCGAAAGACGTTGCTAATTGCGCTTCGTAGCGTGACGCCAAATCACAATGTCCGTGCCGATATGTAGCCGCGACCAGATGTCTAGAGTGCGTTGTGTTGGTGCAAGGCCCAGCCTACGTGGTCGCGTACCAAGGCGGACTCGTGATCGCGTCGACTTTGCAGTGCCTCAATCACCGTAGCGCTTGATTCAGCATTGCCAAGTCCTACCGCCAAATTACGTAACCATTGTTCGAAACCGATCCGGCGTATGGCGCTGCCTTCAGTATTGTTCAGCCATGTTGGCTCGTCCCAGCGGAACAGCGCGGCCATGTCGGCGTCATCCAGGTTGTGGCGCGGCGCAAAATCGCCCTCGGCCGTTGGCTTTGCGAATTTATTCCAGGGGCAAAACAACTGGCAGTCATCGCAGCCGTAAACACGGTTGCCGATTGGTTTGCGCAGGACCTCCGGAATGCTGCCTTTCATTTCTATCGTCAAATAGGAAATGCAACGGCGGGCATCCAGTTTGTACGGCGCTACGATGGCAGCTGTCGGGCATACGTCTATGCAGGCGCTGCAACTTCCGCAATGCGATGTCTCCGCAACGTCCTCAGCCAATGGCAGGTCCGTGTACAGTTCGCCGAGGAAAAACCATGAACCGGCATCGCGATTGATAACGTTCGTGTGCTTGCCGATCCAGCCCAGCCCGGCTTTTTCGGCGAGCGGTTTCTCAAGTACGGGCGCGCTGTCCACGAACACGCGATAGCCGAAGTCGCCAATGTCGTTTTCAATAAGAAGGGCAAGTTTCTGCAATCGCTTGCGCATAAGCTTGTGATAGTCCCTGCCGAGCGCGTAGCGGGACACATACGCTTTGTGGGAATGATCGAGCAAGTCTTTCGCGCGTTGCTGATCGTCGGGGAAATAGTCCATGCGCACCGAAATCACCCGCAGCGTGCCCGGCACCAGCATTTCAGGGCGGCTACGCTTGAGGCCGTGCCGCTCCATGTAGCCCATCTCACCGTGATACTGCTTTGCCAGCCACGCCTGCAGCTTTTCCTCCGCATCGCTCAGATCGACATTGCTGATGCCGGTTTGCTGGAATCCCAGACCAGCACTCCACTCCTGAATGCGGGTCTTTAGCGCGACAAGGTCTTTTTTCGTGATGATTGAGGTCAATGCCGGTGTTTATACAGTTACGGTTCAGAGCGAGTCAGTATAATCGCCGCCATCATGAATAACCTGATCAACACTCCCGAACAAGGCATCTTTAGCATCGCTGATGTTCGTGCTGTCGATTCCGCGGCAATTGCCGGCGGCATTTCCGGCATTGAATTGATGACGCGCGCCGCGCAATTCGCGGCGGGAATTGCACTGAGCGAATACCCTAAGGCGCGTTGCTGGCAAGTGCTGTGCGGCGCGGGCAACAACGCCGGCGATGGCTACCTGCTGGCAAAACTCGCCAGCGAACAGGGCATTGATGTCTCGGTTCGCTACGTCGTGAGCCCGGATACATTGCGGGGTGATGCGCGTACTGCCTGGCAAGCAGCGGTCGGGCAAGCGGTGCCGATTGCAGAATTCGATGGTTCGTTGTTCGCTGGCGCCGGATTGTTGATCGATGCGCTGCTTGGCAGCGGTCTGGAGCGCAAAGTCAGCGGCCGGTTTGCCGAGGTGGTCAGGGCGATCAACAAGCACGATGCACCGTGTTTGGCGCTCGATATCCCGACTGGCCTGAATGGCGACAGTGGTGATGTTATGGGCGTGGCGGTGGACGCGACAACAACCGTTTCATTTGTTGGGCGCAAAACAGGACTCTATTTGGGTGGCGGTCCGGATCTTTGCGGCGATGTGCGGTTTTCGCCGCTCGGTATCACGCACAAGTATTACCCGCAGCCGCGATTGAGGCTTGCCAACAGTCACGCAATTCGTGCGGCATTGCCGCCACGAAAGCGGCAGTCGAACAAAGGCGACTACGGTCACGTGTTGATCGTCGGTGGCGGCAAAGGCATGCCCGGTGCGGCAAGACTGGCTGGAGAGGCAGCATTGCGCTCGGGTGCGGGGCGGGTGAGTGTCGCGACGCATGCGGGTAACAGCGCCGCCATCGTTTCGCAGCGACCGGAGCTGATGTGTCACGAAGTATCGGCGCCCGATCTGGCGCCGCTGCTGGATGCGGCAACAGTAGTTGCTGTGGGGCCGGGGCTGGGCACCAATGCCTGGGCACAAGGTGTCATGGCGGCAGCCTGCGCTAGCACCAAACCACAAGTCCTGGACGCCGACGCGCTCAACCTGTTGGCGTTGTCCGCAGATCGCAACGAGCAACGCGTCCTGACGCCGCACCCTGGCGAAGCTGCGCGCTTACTCAATGGCACCGCCGCCGAAATACAGGCAGACCGGATTGCTGCTTTGCAGGCATTGCAAGAGCGTTACGCCGGAACCGTCATACTCAAAGGTTGTGGTTCGCTAATATCTTCAACCGACGGCGTGCCCTGGTTGTGTCCGGCCGGTAATCCCGGCATGGCGACGGCCGGTATGGGGGATGTTCTTACTGGTATTGTCGCGGGCATCATCGCGCAGGGCGCCACACCGGACGCGGCGGCGGTCGTTGCGACGGTTGTGCACGCACTGGCCGGCGACAGTGCCGCTGTCCGTGGGCAACGCGGCCTATTGGCCAGCGATCTTTTGCACGAGTTACGACCATGGCTCAATCCTTAGTACGCACGATCCAACTCGACGATGAAGCAGCCAGCATAGCGCTGGGGACATCATTGGCGGGTCACTTGCCTGCCGATCTGACTGGCTGGCTTATTCTGTTGCAGGGTGATTTGGGTGCAGGCAAGTCAACAGTTGCTCGTGCATTGCTGCGCGGTCTTGGTCAGACAGGACCTGTGCCGAGTCCTACGTACACATTGATCGAACCATACGAATTGCCGGCAGGCCGGGTGTACCACGTTGACCTGTATCGAATCGCAGGAGCCGAGGAGCTGGAGTTTCTTGGCTGGGAAGAACTTGACGACGGCTTGCGGCTGGTTGAGTGGCCTGAGCGCGTGCCCTCACTGTTCAAACTGGCGGACGTTTGCCTGCAGTTGGACTACACGGACGCGGGCCGCCGGGCCCATCTTCGTGCTGCCAGCGACCGCGGTGCCGAGTGGCTGGCAACCCTGCCGTTCTAGTTTTTGCCTCTGCCAGCGTCCCGCAGAGTATTAAGTATCAGCCCTATCTCTATAATATTGAAAGAAAAAATCTTGGCTTTTCTGCTCAGATTTGTATACTGGCCGAACGCTGTACATCCGCACGGGACGCGAATAACAACAATGCACGGGGTTCGATCAATATTTGCCGCTGGTTTCGCCGCACTACTGCTCGTAGTTGCAGGCACAGCCGCTGCCGCGACCACGGTCGAGGACATTCGCGTGTGGACGGAGAACGGCCGCACTCGCGTAGTGCTCGATTTGAGCGGCCCTGCACAGCACAACATCTTTACTTTGCGCGGCCCTGATCGTCTTGTTGTCGATCTGAAAAACAGTCGGCTGTCGAAAAAATTATCCGGCACGTTGCCAACCAGTGGTGCCATACGCTCGATACGCAGTGCCGTGCGTTCGAACGGTCAGCTGCGCGTTGTACTCGATCTGAACGAGACGGTGCGCTCGCGCAGTTTTGCTGCTGGACCGAACGGCAAGTACGGTGATCGTCTCGTAATAGATTTGCAGGGGCGCGGACCGTTACAGGCGGTGAAGCAAGCCGCGGACCGCTACCAGAGCGGTCGCGATATTGTCATTGCTATCGATCCGGGTCACGGCGGTCACGATCCGGGTGCTGTCGGACGTGGAAAAACGCGTGAAAAGAACGTCGTACTGTCAGTGAGCAAATTGCTGGCTGAACGCATCAACGCTCAGCCAGGTATGAAAGCAATTCTCACACGCAACTCAGATGTGTACGTCGAACATCGCGAGCGTATGGAAACTGCGCGACGTGCGAGAGCTGACCTGTTTATTTCGGTACACGCCGATGCGGTTGATGATCCGCGACCCCAGGGTTCATCGGTCTACGTTCTTTCGCTGAAAGGCGCGAGCGACGAGGCGGCGAAACGCCTTGCCGAGCGTGAGAATGCGTCGGCGCTGGTGGGCGGTGTTCACTTGTCAGACAAGGATCAGGTGCTCGCGTCGGTCCTGCTGGACCTTTCGCAAAACGCGGCCTTGAGTGCCAGTCTGGAGGTGGGGGACAAAGTCATCAGCGAGCTCGCGAACCTGGGACCGGTTCACAGGCGTACTGTTCAACAAGCCGGATTCCTGGTGTTGAAGTCCCCTGATGTGCCGTCGATTCTGGTAGAAACCGCCTATATTTCAAATCCCACTGAGGAAAAGAAACTGCGCAGTGAAAGTCACCAGCGCCGGCTTGCGGATGCCATTCTTGCCGGCATCAGCAACTACTTCCACGCGAATCCGCCACCGGATACGCGTTTGGCCATGAATCTGAAAGGAACGTCCGGCGCCGCCCGGCAGCACGTGATTGTTCGTGGGGATACCTTGTCCGAGATCGCGGAGCGTTACAACGTGAGTCTGGGAACCTTGCGATCCGTGAATAATTTGTCCAGCAACAGCTTGAAGGTTGGGCAGAAATTACGCATTCCCGCCACTGCGGGTAGCTGATACCACACAGATTGGGTCCGTGCAGTTCATGCAACGGACCGCCCAAGTCGCTACCCAAGAGCGGCTGCATTTGAAAGAATGCGCGTTCTCTTCGTCACGCGCCGATCCCAATGCCCATCCGACAGCTTCCAGGCCACCTTATAAATCAGATTGCAGCGGGCGAGGTCGTCGAACGTCCGGCATCGGTTGCGAAGGAGTTGGTTGAGAACAGTCTCGATGCCGGTGCGCAATCCATCGTCATCGATATCATGGCGGGCGGGTCAAAATTGTTGCGCGTGCGTGACGACGGTTGCGGTATTCCGCAAGATGAACTGGCACTGGCACTGTCGCGACACGCGACCAGCAAGATCACCAGTCTTGAAGACCTCGAAGCGGTTGCCTCACTCGGCTTTCGCGGCGAAGCATTGCCCAGTATCGGTTCGGTTGCACGGCTGACTCTGACCTCGCGAACGGCGGCGGCAGAGACAGCGTGGAGCGTTTGTGCGGATAACGGCAAATTATCCGAACCGAAACCCGCGGCACATCCGCAGGGCACCACGATTGAAGTGGAAGACCTGTTCTACAACACCCCGGCACGTCGCAAGTTTTTGCGAACTGAACGAACAGAGTTCGCCCACATTGATAAATGGATTCGCCGGCTTGCGCTGGCGCGGCCGGACGTCGCGTTTACAGTTTCGCACAATCGCAGAACTGTTCTGAGTTTGCCTGCAGCACGCAACGAAGATGACGAACTGCAGCGCATTGGCAAAATTGTCGGCGAGAGTTTCGCGTCGCAAGCGGTCTTTCTCAGTCGTGAAGCAGAAGGCATAGCGATTCGTGGCTGGCTGGGTTTACCGACATTCAACCGCAGCCAGCCGGACTTGCAGCACTGGTTTATCAACGGCCGCAGCATTGGCGACAAAACCTTGAGTCATGCCGCGCGGCACGCGTATCGCGACGTGCTGTTTCATGGACGTTACCCCGCTTACGTCCTGTACTTGAGTATGGACCCCGCCAGTATCGACGCGAACGCCCATCCGGCGAAACACGAGGTGCGATTTCGCGATGGTCGGCGCGTGCACGGTATCGTCTCGCAGTCGCTGGAACAGGTGCTGGCAGGTACGCGGCCGGGCGGTCATGAACAAAGTCCGGCGAGAGTGTCGGCGCCAGCAGTATCCGGTTTTCAGCAACAACAGATGCGACTGTCGTCAACGCACGGCAGTCAGGCCGTTGCTGAAGCGCTGAGTGCCTACCGGCAAATGTCGGTGCCGGGCCCGGTCGATTCGAACGAACAGTCCGTCGGTCCACACCATGCGTCACCGCAATCACGCGAAGACGACACTCCGCCCATGGGTTACGCGCTGGCGCAGCTGGCGGGCATTTACATTCTCGCTGAAAACAAGAACGGGTTGATCGTCGTCGATATGCACGCCGCGCATGAACGCATACTGTATGAAAAGCTGAAAAAGGATTTTGATCAGCGTTCGCTGGTGCGCCAGCCATTGCTGGTACCGACTACCGTGGCCGTGTCGGAACGAGAAGCCACCCTGGCAGAGGACCACGCGGACGTGTTTGCCCGCTTGGGGCTCGTCGTCGACCGCGCCGGTCCACAAAGCCTTGTCATTCGTGAAATGCCTGCATTGCTGCGGCAAGCCGATGCTGAAACGCTGGTTCGGGATGTGATTTCAGACATTGCGGATGCTGGCAGCAGCAACCGTGCGGCTGACATCGGCGACGAAATTCTTGCGACGATGGCCTGTCACCATTCGGTACGAGCGAATCGTGCATTGACGATCGCAGAGATGAACGCCTTGTTGCGGGAAATGGAGATCACGGATCGCGCGGATCAATGCAACCACGGCCGGCCAACCTGGACTGCCATGAGCCTGGCCGAACTCGACCGGCTCTTCCTGCGCGGCCAGTAGGGTTTGAACAATCCACCGGTAATTTGCCTGATGGGGCCGACCGCATCGGGAAAAACCAGCGTCGCTATGCGGCTCGCGGCGGAGTTACCCGTTGAGGTCGTCAGTGTGGATTCCGCGCTGGTTTATCGCGGCATGGACATCGGCACTGCCAAGCCAGATGCCGGCATGCTCGCTGAAGTGCCGCATCGGTTGATCGATATTTGCGAACCGGAGGAAACGTACTCAGCCGGTGCGTTCGTGCGGGATGCGGTCGCTGCCATCGACGGTATTCACGCGGCGGGTCGCATACCGCTGCTGGTCGGCGGCACCATGATGTACTTTCGCGCGCTGACCAAAGGTATCGCAGCGTTGCCGGCCGCCGACCCGGCGATACGCGCAGCGCTCGATGCAGAAGCCCGGCGAGACGGCTGGCCGGCCTTACACCAACAGCTGGCATCGATCGATTCGGCGGCAGCCGCACGTATTGCCGACACTGACAGTCAGCGGATCCAGCGCGCACTGGAGGTTTTTCGCATAAGTGGCAAGCCGCTCACTGAATTGCAACGCGAAACGTCGCCCCCTGCGCGATACAACTTCATTCGTGTCGTGCTGATGCCTCCACAGCGCGCGATACTGCACCAGCGCATTGCCGAGCGATTGGACCAGATGATGGACGGCGGATTCCTGGATGAGGTCCGGCGTTTGCGGCAGCGACCGGCATTAACGGCTGATAGCACGTCCATGCGATCTGTTGGCTATCGCCAGCTGTGGGCGCATCTGGACGGCGAAACGGACTTTCGGACCGCCGCCGAGCGCGCCTTGTTCGCAACGCGGCAACTCGCCAAGCGCCAAATAACGTGGCTGCGTACGGAACCCGTGATAAATTGTTTCGATCCGCTTGAAGCTGGCGCTATCGATACCATATTGTCGGTCTTGCGCGAGAAATTGGGCGAATAATCGCGATAACCCAATTCGGGGCTATGATAGAATTTTCCAACGCTATGGGCATGTTGTTGCTCTGCGCCGCCGGTGGATGCACCAAGCGACGAGTACAACAATAGACTGATAAAAAATAATAAGGAGACCCGACATGGCCAAAGGGCAGTCGCTGCAGGATCCGTTTCTGAACATATTGCGCAAGGAAAAGGTCCCGGTGTCCATTTACCTTGTCAACGGCATCAAACTTCAAGGCCAGGTAGATTCATTTGATCAGTTCGTCGTTTTGCTCAAGAACAGTGTCAACCAGATGGTTTATAAGCATGCGATTTCGACCATCGTTCCGTCACGCAATGTACGTCTGCCGTTACCGGACGACGAGAGCGGAGAATCTGACGACTAGTTCTTACTTGGGCGAGTTGTTCCAGAGGGCCGCACATGTTTGAACGGCCCAAGAGCGGCGAACGAGCCGTATTACTGCACGCGTCGACCGACGGTGCACCGGATGCAGCCGAAAGAGAAGAATTTGCCGAACTGGCACGCTCAGCAGGAGCGTTGCTGGTTGGTGACCTTATCAGTGCGCGCCGGGTCCCTGATTCCCGCACGTTCGTTGGCAAAGGCAAAGTGGCGGAGCTCGCAAAGCTGATCGAGGATCAGCAAGCCGAGCTGGTGATCTGCGGAGCGCCGTTGTCCCCCAGCCAGGAGCGAAACCTGGAGCGGGCACTGAAGTGCCGGGTACTCGATCGTGGCGGTTTGATTCTGGATATTTTTGCGCAGCGGGCACGGAGTTTCGAGGGTAAGTTGCAGGTTGAGCTGGCTCAGTTGCGGCATCTCTCAACCCGGCTGGTACGTGGCTGGACTCACCTTGAACGGCAAAAAGGCGGTATTGGACTGCGCGGTCCGGGTGAAACGCAGCTGGAAACGGATAGGCGCTTGCTGGCGCAACGAATTCGGGTATTGAATCTGCGCCTTGAGCAGGTGGATGGTCGGCGCGCCATGAACCGCCAGAATCGCGTTAACGCGGAAATTCCGACGGTGGCACTGGTGGGTTATACCAATGCAGGCAAGTCAACTCTGTTCAATGCGCTGACCGATGCCGGTGTCTATGTGCGCGATCAGCTTTTCGCAACACTCGATCCAACCATGCGGCGTATCGAGCTGGACAGCAGTAGTGCGGCTATCATCGCCGATACGGTCGGCTTTGTGCGCGATTTGCCGCACGAGCTGGTTGCAGCGTTCCGCTCGACATTGCAGGAGGCCAGGGAAGCCGACCTGATACTGCACCTGATCGACGCCAGTGATCCGCAGCGTTGGCAGCGTATTCGGCAAGTTAACGCCGTATTGAAACAGCTGGGTGCCGATGAGGTTCCGCAGATTCGGGTGTACAACAAGATCGACAAGCTGGATCGCCGCCCGCGGGTAAACGCGAACCGCAATGGGCTGGGCCGGGCCGTCTGGCTGTCAGCCCGCTCGGGAGAGGGCATCCCAATGCTGCGCGAAGCCATCGCAGAGCGACTGCGCCGTGAGAGGGTACGCGGTATGATGCGCCTTCGTCCCGGTCAGGGGCGGCAACGTGCCCGCCTGTTTGAGTTAGGTGCTGTCGTTGCGGAAACGGCGTTGGACGACGGTGGCTGGGCGCTGGAACTGAATTTGGGTGAGCGGGATTTGCAGCGCTTTCTGAAGCGTGAGAGTCTCCCCGCGTCACAATTTGAGGCCGGTGCGGCAACGCCCCTGCCAAACGCAATAACATAGAGATAAGCGAAGGATATGGCCTGGAACGATTCTGGAAACGGTAAGGATCCCTGGAAACGGGATAACGACGAGGCAGCCGATCTCGATAAAATTGTGCAGAACTGGCAGCGTCGACTGTCCAGCTTGCTGGGCGGTAAAGGTGGCAAGGGTGGTAGCGCCAGTGGCGCCGGTTCTTCCGGTGGTGGCTGGTTCCTGGCGGTCCTGTTACTCATCGCCTGGTCACTGACGGGCCTGTATCGGGTCGACGAAGCCGAGCGCGGTGTCGTGCAACGCTTTGGTGCCTACGAGGCGACCACCATGCCTGGCTTGCACTGGCATTGGCCGTACCCGATCGAAACGGTTGACGTCGTCAATACCAACGCGGTTGCCAACTATGCATTTCGTACCGAAATTCTCACGGCGGACGAACAGTACGTGTTTGTCCAGATGGTCGTGCAGTACCGGCGTGCTGACCCGTACAAATTCAGTTTCGAAGTGGTTGATCCCGAATCCACGTTGAAAGACGTCACAGAAAGCGCCCTTCGCGAAGTCGTTGGCACGAGCACTCTGGAGGTGCTGGTCACCGAGCGACGTGACGAGATTGCGCCACGAACTCAGGAGATACTGCAAGCCACTCTGGATTCCTACAACGCCGGTATCAGTGTCACCTCCATCAGCCTTGAGAAACTCGACTACCCGCAGGCCGTGCAGGAAGCCGTGGATGACACGCAGAAAGCGCGTAACGACTCCGACCGCACCATCCTGGAAGCCGAAACTTACGCGGGCGACATTATTCCGCGTGCCCGTGGTCGGGCATCTCGCATGTTGCAGGATGCTGAAGCGTATCGCGACCGTCTGATTGCCGATGCTGAGGGTGACGCGGCACGCTTCCTGGCGTTGCTTGAAGAGTATTCGAAGGCGCCCGAAGTGACTCGGGAGCGTCTGTACCTTGAAGCGATCGAAGACGTGTACAGCCGTTCGAGCAAAGTCATCATCGATACCGACGGCAATGGCAGTCTGCTTTACCTGCCTATCGATAAACTTATTCAAGCCAGCGGCGAACGCAGTACGTTAGGCCGCGCCGACTCAGGCCGCACCAGCATGAGTCAGTCTCCATCTGAATCCTCGATACCGGACTCAGATGGATTGACAGACCGTGACAGGAGGACCCGTCAATGAGTGATTCACGTTTCGCGGCAATCGTAATTGCCGGTTTATGCCTGGTGGTATTGGGCTTGTCAGCGTTCACGGTCAATGAACGTGAGTTGGCGATCAAGCTGCAGGTAGGCGAGGTCGTCCAGTCGGACTACGAACCTGGTTTGCACTGGAAGATCCCTATTTTCCAGTCGGTGCGCAAATTTCCGAAGCGCATCATGACCATTGAAGACGAACGACCGGAACGTATCTTCACGGCTGAACGTCTCGCATTGCAGGTCGACTTCTTCGTCAAGTGGCGCATTGTTGATTCGGTGCAGTACTACACGTCGACGGGTGGTGTACAGCAAGTGGCGGATGGCCGATTGTCCGAGATCATCAAGAACGCGATCGTTACTGAGTTCGGGCAACGCTCTGTCAGTGAAGCCATTTCAGTAGAACGTGCAGAGTTGATGCGCGACATGTTGGAAACAGCCAAGTCTGCTTCACAGGGACTGGGTGTTGAACTGATTGACGTACGTGTCAAGCAGGTGGAGTTCCCGGACGATGTACGCAATTCTGTTTACCGACAAATGCGTGAAGAGCGTGCTCGCGTTGCTGCCGAACGTCGTGCGCAAGGTGGCAAGATCGCTGAGCAATTGCGTTCGACCGCCGATCGTGAACGGACGATAATTCTGGCCGAGGCGTATCGGGACAGTCAGAAGCTACGGGGTGAGGGCGACGCGCGAGCGGCTGAGATTTATGCAGATGCCTACAATCGGGACCCTGAATTCTACGCGTTCTACCGCAGTATCGATGCCTATCGAAACTCAATCGGACAGTCGGGTGACTTGCTCGTGCTGGATCCGAAGAACGACTTCTTCCGATACTTGAATAACAAGAATGGCACTCGTTAACGAGTGACGTTCGTTGCCTGCACACGGCATCCGAAATGACTGCGGGCGATCAGGGTCTGGCCCTGATCGCCCGTTTGATCGGGTGGAGCGTGCGGCGCTAATCACGATACTGTGCTGAACGAACACGAATACGATCATGTGGAATGACATATTTACAGCGTTCGCTTTGTATCTGATTCTTGAAGGCATGATTCCATTTATTAGTCCCGGAAATTTTCGCAAAGCTGTTGCACGTATCGCCGTATTGGGCGACAACAATTTGCGAATGTCCGGTCTTGTAGCAATGGCAGCGGGTTTGTTGCTGTTGTATATCGTTCGATCCTGAATCAGGAGTTCGTTGCAGCCATGGGTAAGAATGTAGTCGTCATCGGAACGCAGTGGGGTGACGAAGGCAAAGGCAAGATTGTCGATTTGCTGACAGATCGGGCGGCGGCTGTCGCACGTTTTCAGGGCGGGCATAACGCAGGCCACACGCTGGTTATTGGTGGCAAGAAAACCGTTCTGCACCTGATCCCCTCGGGCATTTTGCGCGAAGGTGTGCAATGCCTGATCGGCAATGGCGTCGTGTTGTCTCTTGAAGCATTGATTCGGGAGTCGGAAGCGCTGATCGAGAATGGCGTGCCGGTCTACGAGCGGTTGAAAATCAGTTCCAGCTGCCCACTGATTCTGCCGTCGCACGTGTCACTCGATGTCGCCCGCGAGAAAGCGCGTGGTGCTGGCGCAATTGGTACGACGGGCAGGGGTATCGGTCCTGCATACGAAGACAAAGTATCGCGGCGTGCATTGAAAGTGGCTGATCTTTTCGTTCGTGAAAAATTCGCCGCCAAGCTGGGCGAGGTTCTCGACTATCACAACTTCTTGTTGAAGCATTATTTCCGCGCCGAGACGGTCGACTTCGAACGTACTCTGGACGAGGCCATGCAGGCCGCTGAAATCATTCGGCCACTAACCGCCGACGTCACGCAAATTTTGCAGGACCTGGCCGACAACAACGAAAGCATATTGTTTGAAGGCGCTCAGGGCAGCTTCCTGGACGTTGACCACGGTACCTATCCGTACGTGACATCGTCCAACACGGTTGCCGCAGCAGCGAGTACGGGTACTGGCGTCGGGCCACGCCACCTGGACTACATACTCGGAATCGTCAAAGCGTACACGACGCGGGTTGGCGCTGGTCCATTCCCGACCGAGCTGTTCGATGCGGACGGTGCGCACCTGGCTTCGGTGGGTGCTGAGTTCGGTGCAACCACCGGTCGGCCTCGTCGTTGCGGCTGGTTCGATGCCGTTGCATTGCGCCGGTCGATCATCAACAGCAGCGTGTCAGGTTTGTGCATGACCAAGCTGGATGTCTTGGATGGCCTGGAAACGATTCGAATTTGTGTCGGTTACGAGATTGACGGTAATCCGGTCTCCGGTGTGCCGCTGATGCTGGATCGTTTCGCGGAGTGCCAGCCGGTGTATGAAGACATGCCGGGTTGGGACGAGTCGACAGTCGGCGTTACCGAGTACGACGCGTTGCCGGCAAATGCGCGCGCGTACCTCGAACACATTGAAGAGTTGGTGTCGGTGCCGTTGGACATTATTTCGACCGGTCCGGATCGCGAGCAAACTATCGTCAAACGCCATCCGTTTGAGTGATACGTCGGCGGCGCGCCAGCGCGATTGCTGCGAGGAGTAGCAAGCCGCCTGCCGCGCCTCCGCCACCACCGCCACTTCCGCCGCCAGAGCTGTTGGTGACCGTTACGGATACGGTCGCGCTGGCCGACAAACCTCCGGGGTCGCTGACGGTCAAGCGGAATTGCAACAGCGTATCGGATGCAACAGTCGGTGCCGTGAACTGCGTGCTGGCCGTGTTGTTCGAGGTAAGGGTGACAGACGGTCCGCTGGTCTGTTGCCATGTGTAGGTCAAGGTATCGCCGTCGGCATCGTTGGACTGACTGCCGTCCAGCGTAACGCTGGAGTTCTCCGCAACCGTGATACTGCTGGCGACTATCGCTGCTGGCGCGTTGTTGACACCAGTTCCGTCGGAAATACCGACTCTAACGACGGGGCTCCCGGCGATCGAGCCACCGCTCACGTTGCTGAACTCCAGTTCGAAATATTCGTCACCCTCGACGCTGCCGTCATCGCTTATATCGAACTCCAGCCATTGCGGATTACCATCCCCTGCTGCCCAGCTGAGCGTGCCACTGGTCGGGCCCGTGTAGTCGACATCCGGCGTTGCGGTAGCCGCGCCAGGCGCGAAATTCACGCTGCTGGCACCGGTGGTGTCTCCCAGTCGCTGCACAACAACTACCGCTTTACCGAAGCCGCGTTCACCGACATTGATCTCATTCGCAAACAGGCGAACAGTGGCTGGCGCAGTCGGGTCACTAATGTGCACGTAGGCCGTATGTTGATTACCCAACGCGGCGCCACCGACAGGGCGAACCAGGCGTACCAGCAGGAACTCTTTGTCCTCATCGATACCGTCGGCAGCGGTGACCAGGTCAACGGTTTTCGGCGTGTTGTCGCCGTCGGCCCAGTTCAGAAGAGCAGTACTTAAGGTGTAGTCGTCCGTGTTTGCCGTCGCGTGTACGACTTCGACACCGACAGACACGGCGCCGGTGCTAGAGCCGTTTCGATCGACCTGCAGCGTTGCCGACAGCCCTTCGGTCGCACTGAACGACGCCGCATTGAATGTGAGCAAACCGCCGGGAGTATTGTCGCGACTTCTGTCAGCGGCGAGGTAAACACCGCTATTGATATCACTGATCGCGACCGTGCCACTAAGGAAAAACGGGTAGACGCCCCAGGCACCCACGAACCCTTGCTGATCGGAAAACGGATAGGTATCCAGCCGTCCTACCGTTTCGGGTGCGGCAGGATTACTGATATCCAGGATCGTCAGGCCGCGGCTGTAGTTCGACATGTAGTAGCGATTGCCGCGCACAAAACCGTTGTGATCAATCGCGGTGGTAGGGCCGATCCATTGGCCGACCAGGGTGGGCGCAGTCAGGTCGGCAATGGAAAACACCCGCAGCGTGGTGTTCAGACCGGACTGTTGCTCGTCCAGTTCGTCGTGCACAAACATGAATTGCCGGTCTTCGCTCCACCAGCCGGAATGCACGTAGCCGCGATTGGCGTATTGCGGCATGCCGGGGTTTAGCCAGCGAGGGTCGCTGCTGTCGGTGATGTCCCAGATTTCAATGTTCTGCTCATTGAAATCGAGCAACAGTTCGCAGTAGGTACTGGCGTTGATGCATTGCGTATCTTTACGCTGGTCTGTAATCACTAACGAGGCAGCGTCGTGCATGTAACTGGGGTCGTTGGTGTTAGGCAAGGTGTTTGGTACCGAACTGCCATTGACGAATGCAGGTGCAGCCGGGTTGTCCAGAGAGTAGGCGCGAAACTGGCCGCTGCCTATGTTGGACCCCGCAATGATGAGTTGTGGATTTTCCGTCAAAGGAATGCCGGTACTGAAATCGGCGCTGCTGCCATAGACGTTGTGCGCGCGGGAAAACTGGCTGCTATAGGCGACGCGACGAACCGAATGCGGCAGATCACTCATATCGATGACGAACAAGCCATCACTTGAGCCGTCGGTCGTGACGTAGGCATACGCCCGCCAGCGGTCGGCCGCGACGTCAAAGTGCTGGTAGACCTTGAGGTCACGCCACGAAGCATTCTGGCCGTCGATAAAGCCGACCTCAACCGGAGCCGTCGGGTCGGTGATGTCGAATACGCCGGTGCCAATGTTGTACCCGGCAATGACGTATTCCCGTCCGCTGTTCAGATCCGTGAAGCCCCACACGTCATTGCCACGCGAGGGACGGCTGCTGACCTGCTCCAACGGAATATGCGCCAGCAGGTCGACGTTGCTGCAAGCCAGCGTATCGGTCATACCGCCAATGCAGGGCCCGCTCACGGCACCTTTCTGCAATTTCTGATGTACGGCCATGAACCGGTTGGCATCAGCCGAACGCGGGCCGTCTATGCCTTTTCGGTCGACGACGATTTGCAAACCCCGCTCGAGCAGCAGCTGGCGGTATTCCGCGGGAACGCCGGTCAGGACGGTTTCGCCGCTGCCCGCCACTCTGAATTCGTTCGCTCGCTCATAGCCGCCAGAAACATTGACCATGCCACTAATCAGCAAGAACAGGTCTTCAGTGGTGTCGATGGCGTAACTGCCTTCGGCGACACGAATCAGGCTGCCTTTGCCGGCTTGCCGCAACGCGTAGCCGATGCTTTGGCACGGTTCGTTGGCGTCACTGCAACGACCAGTGTCCTGGCCATCGGCGGCAACGTACAGCGGAATGGAGGCATCCCCGTGCGCTAAGCTCGGCTCGGGCGACAAACAGGCAAACAGTGAGATGAACGGTAAAGCGCGGCAAAAATTCATAACGGACCCTGTATCAGGCTGTCCAGTAGTCGATTCTATACCCTGCTTCGATAGGCAGGTACAGGTGAAGGTTCCGTATTGAGGCTGAAGTTGCGGGCTTAGTGCGGCAGAATCCCCCGATCAGGCACTACAGCGGGAAAAGAATCTTGCACCACACGGAAGGAGCGTTGCTCTTCAAGGCCGGACCGGGGGCGTACGCAGATATTCGCAAACGCGGTTTCTCTGTCGAGCGCATTGGCACAATAGCCGGCGCCTCCGGTGGAGCGAAGTGGCTGGTTCTCAGTCAACTTGATCGGGTGATCGTTGAGCATGTCTTGCCCGCATTGTCGGGACCTGTGCATTTGCTGGGCTCGTCGATAGGCGCGTGGCGTTTTGCCTGCTACGCGCAGTCGGCGCCGATGGCCGCGATCGAGCGATTCGAACAGGCGTACCTCCAGCAGTCGTACTCGGAACGCCCGGACACGAATGAAATAACGGCCAAGAGTTCGGAGATACTTCATGAGATGCTGGGCGAGGGCGGTGCATCAGAAATCGTTAATCACAGGTCGTGCCGATTACACATTATGACGGTCTTGTGCGGGCGCCTGACCGCGAGTGACCGACGTGGTTTACTGGGCAGCGGCCTGTTGCTGGCTGCCGCCGGAAACCTGTTCAGCCGGCGCATGCTGGGACGGTTTTTCTCCCGCGCCCTGTTTTACGATCGTCGCGATTTGCCGCCGTTCTACAACGCAAGCGGCTTTCCGATGGAGCGGGTCCCGCTCAGCACGGAAAACTTGCCGAAAGCGGTTTTGGCATCCGGTTCCATTCCCTTGGTCTTGAACGGCGTTCGCGACATACCCGGTGCCCCGGCGGGCACGTACCGCGATGGCGGAGTGATCGATTACCACCTCGATATGCCATTGAGTGACCCCGACCGGTTAACGTTGTTTCCACACTTCTTCGACCGCTTGATCCCCGGCTGGTTTGACAAGCCTTTGCCGTACCGTCGCCACAGCGCTGAAGCGTTGGAACGCACCGTGCTCGTCTGCCCGTCGCCGGCGTTCATTGCGAAACTGCCGCACGGAAAGGTACCGGACCGTTACGATTTTCAAGACTTTTCAACGGCCGAACGCGAACGGAACTGGCGGCAGGTCGTCGTGGCCTGCAAGCAGCTTGCCGACGAATTGCACGAGACACTTGAGCGTGATCAGCTGGCGGCGAAGCTGCAACCGTTGTGATAGGCTTTTCCTGTGATGACGGATCACAACGCAGAAAAATTAATGCGGTCCGTCATAGCTGCGGGCAACCGCAATGGCTGCTCGAAATTGCATCGGGGATAGTGCATGGCAGTAGGAACGACGTTTTCCAATAGCAGGTCGTACCCGGAACTCACCTGGCCGGCGGTCATAGTAGGCTGGTTTCTCGGCGTTATCATCGCCATTTCCATTGGTTATGCCGCCCTCATTCTGGGCTTCTCCATTGAGGGCTCCGAACTCGCGGCGATACTCGGTTTCGGTATTCTGCGCGGCATACTTCGCCGCAAGAGCATCATCGAAAACAATATCGTTCAGACGATAGCGAGCGGAGTCAACGGCGCGTCTTCGGGCATGATGTTCTCCGTGCCGGCCATATTTATCCTGGGCTACGGTGATCGTTTCGACCCGGTGTTGCTGACTTTCGGATGTATTGCGGGGGCGTTTCTAGGCATAGCGTTCATCATCCCGCTACGCAAACACATGATCGATTTCGAACGTCTGACTTATCCGGGCGGCGTGGCTGTCGCAACGATTCTCAAGTCGCCTGGCGCCGGCGTACACAAAGCCGTGATTCTTCTGGCAGCGGCTGCGATCAGCGCGACGGCGCAAATCGTGTCACAACAAACGGGTGTCTCCAACTGGAACTTTGGCGAGCTGATTGGCTTGCCGTCGTACATGAACGGCATCTGGTATTTGTCGTTGCTGACGATCGGCACTGGCTTTATTGCTGGTCGCGGCGGAGTGGCGTTCATTATTGGCGGATTCGTGGCGTACTGGTTCTTGTCGCCGATGTTATCGCTGACCGGCAGTTTCCCGCTGCATGAGCTGGGTGCGGCCATCAGTGACCCGAACCAACTGCGATCGTTGTTGTACCGTCCGCTAGGTATCGGCATGTTGATCGGTGGTGCCATGATGGGCGTGGCGATCGCTTTGCCGTTGATCATTAGCGCGGTACGTTCGATGCAGCAATCGGCGTCGTCGGGCAGTAAAGTTGCTGCCGACGAGATGCCAATCAAATTGCTCTACGTGGGCATTGTCGGCGCGGCGGTATTGCTGACCTATATCTCAGTGACGTCTGTTGAGAGTGTGGGTCTCGTTCGCGGTATCGGCATGGCTTTGTTAGGCACGTTGTGGATATGGATGTCGGGCATCATTCTGTCGGAGGCCATAGGGCGTACCAACTGGTCGCCGCTGTCCGGTATGACGCTGGTCGGTATTACCTTGCTGATCATTCTTACCCACGGTATGGAGCGCGGTGATTCCATAGTTGCCGCAATTATGGTGGGTGCGGCGACCTGCGTTGCCATGTCACAGGCAACGGACCTGATGCTGGACCTGAAGACCGGTTATCTCGTTGGTGCCACGCCACGGATGCAGCAGTTCGGCCAGTTTATCGGCGCATGGCTGGGACCAATCGTTGTGATCGGTGTGATTTTCGTTCTGCACGAAGCATTTACGCTCGGCAGTGACCGCCTGCCGGCTCCGCAGGGGCAGGCTCTCGCGTCGATGATTGAAGGCATCATGGGTGGTGACGTACCCACCGAAAAATACATGGCGGGCGCCATTCTGGGCGGGATACTTTCCGCCGTCATCGGTGGCCTGGGCATCACAGTCGGACTCGGCTTTTACCTGCCATTCAATATTGTGCTTACGTATTCGCTGGGTACGTTGGCGCGCGAATTGTGCGATCGCATTCGCGGCAAGTCGTGGAGTGAGAACGTTGGAATTCCTGTCGCCGCTGGCTTGATCGTTGGCGAAGCGCTCGTTGGCGTCGGCTACGCTATCGTCTATGTCGTGTCGGCAAGCTAAAAAGGAACTACTCACTATGCTGGCTATCGCTACAGGGTATTACGCATGAAAACTTTGGGCAGAACGTTTCTGATCGCGGGTTTTCTGGTGTCCGCGTTTGCCACAGCGCTGCACGTGTACGAGACCAACTGGCTGGTCTTCGTGCCAGCCGCATTACTGGCGACCTGTGGCGTGATCATGATCAAGCGACAGTCCGGCAACGAGGCACGCTCTGAGGACGTATTAACGGCCAACAGGGCCGAGCTCACGAGTTCCTTGCAAAACATTGTGGCGACACTGGACGAACTGATCGGGAAGGGACAGTTTGCTTCAGTGGAACTTCGCGACGGAATTGACGATCGGGTGCGGCTGGACTTGCAGCGATTCGCCGATGCCCGGGAGAGCCTTATTCACCTTTTTGGTATGCAGACCTACGCCAATATCATGAGCGAGTTCGCAGCGGGGGAACGTTATGTGAACCGGGTCTGGTCGGCATCGGCTGACGGTTACGACAAAGAAGCCAGTGACTATCTGCAGCGGGCCATTGATCAGTTTCGCGATGCGAATGAGCAATTGCAGCAGGCCCAGCGCGGCGCCGCCTGATCGGGGTCAGAATGAGCTGCTCCTGCGGACCGGGGGAATTCCTCTGTTGCAGCCTGGAATCGCGCTGATTTCCCGGCATTTAAGGTAAGATCGGCCTGTGGTAATGAAGCGGCGGCAGCCTGATGCACAGGATATCGACAGCCTTGCGGTGACGCCTCCACCGTTGTTTCTGGCATTGCTGGAAGCGCCCCGGGCGCTGACGGAGGCCGGGGCTTTGTGGCCCAGCGGACGATTCCTGCGAAATCTCGAACCCGGTGACGGCCATGCAGTGATGACCTTGCCGGGCTTTATGGCATCGGACAGTTCGACCCGTACGCTACGGCGTTACTTACGCAGCTGGGGCTACGAAGCGCACCGCTGGGATCTCGGTCGCAATTTCGGCGTCCAGCATGGTGAGCGGCTTGATGACGCCCTTGATGAACGCCTGCATACGCTGTATCAGCAATCGGGCCGCAAAGTCAGCCTGGTTGGATGGAGTCTTGGCGGGTTGCTGGCACTGGAAACGGCGCGTCGCAATCCGTCGATCGTACGCAGTGTCATCTCGCTGGGTAGCCCGCTGGGTGACCCGAAAGCGACCAATCTATGGAAGCTGTACGAACTGTTGAGTGGTCAGCAAGTGACCAGCGATGAAGTCCTCGACCGTATCAAGCAACTACGGAAACCCATCGCCGGTGTTCCGGTGACGGCTGTTTACAGCCGCTCGGATGCCGTCGTTTCCTGGAAGATTGCGCAACTGCCAGCCTGCGAAATGGTTGAGAGTATCGGTGTTGATGCCAGCCACCTGGGAATGGGCTTTAACCCGGCCGTGTTGTACGCCATCGCGGATCGTTTGCGGCAGGTGGAAGGGGACTGGATGCCGTTCGACAACGGTGGAGTTCGACGCTTCTTTTTTCATTGAACCGAATTACATACCGTGCGCAATGACTGCGCGCTGGCTTCGCGAGGACAAATTCCATGCAGCAACTGACTGGACTGGATTCGTCGTTTCTCTACATGGAAACAGGCTCAACACCCATGCACATCGGCTCATTGTCGGTGTACGACCAAAGCACGGCACCGGATGGCCACGTCACCTTCAAACAGATTCTGAATTTTTTCGAACAACGTTTGCACAAGGCCCGCGCGTTCCGTCAACGATTGGTGCGGGTTCCCCTGAGTCTGGATCATCCGTACTGGATCGAGGACCCCGACTTTGATCTTGAGTTTCACGTACGGCATATAGCGCTGCCGAAGCCCGGCGACTGGCGGCAATTGTGCATCGAGACAGCACGTATTCATTCGCGCCCCCTGGATATGCGCAAGCCCCTGTGGGAAGCATGGGTCATCGAAGGCCTGGATAATGTAAAGCGACTGCCGAAAGGTAGTTTCGCGTTATTGCTTAAGGTGCACCACGCTGCAATTGACGGAGTTTCGGGCGCCGAAATTGCTGAAGCGATTCACGACCTCAGCCCGCTGGCAGAGGTGGACGAACCGACCTCCGAGTGGCGGCCGGAACGCATCCCGACGGGCATAGAATTGTTGACCCGCAGCGCCGCCCGCAGCGTCACTGCACCTGTGCGGCTAAGCAATATGATTCGGCGCTCAGCGCCAGCGTTGCTCAAGGTGGCGGCAGGTGTGTGGACGCGGCAACTTAAAGTTCCTGTGCGGGTACCGCGCACTCGCTTTAACCGCAATGTGACACCGCATCGGGTCTTCGACGGTCGGGTATTCGATCTGGAGCAGATCAAAGCGATCAAGAATCAACACCCGGGCACGACAGTCAACGACGTCATCGTCACGATTTGCGGCGGCGCACTGCGGCGTTACCTGGAATCGCGAAACGAGTTGCCATCAGACTCACTGGTTGCCATGGCACCCATGTCGGTTCGGGCAGAACAGCATCAGGGCGCAGCGGGTAACCGCGTAACGGCTATGAGCCTTCCTGTGCGCAGCGATATCGCTGATCCAGTTGCGCGTTTGTGTGCCGTCGCGAAGGAAAGCCAACAGGCGAAGAAGCTGACCCACACGATGGGCCCTGATCTCGCAGCGGACGCTGCCGAGTTTTTGCCATCGACTGTTTCCGGGTTGCTGGCCAGAATGTTCGCTGATACGCAACTCGCGTCACGATTGCCGCCGTTGTTCAATACAGTAATAACCAATGTGCCGGGAGTGAATATCCCCTTGTACTCCATGGGCTCCAAACTGGTTGCGAGCTGGGGTCTGGGACCGGTAGTGCATGGACTTGGGTTGTTTCAGCCGGTGCTAAGTTACAACGGCACGATAACAATCAGCGCAATTGCAGATCGCGACATGATGCCGGACCCGGCGTTTTACAGCGATTGTTTACAAGCTTCATTCGATGAGTTGTATGCCGCAACCGTGGCGGAGCAGGCGCCAGTCCGGAAAAAAACACCGCGGCAGAAACGGACCGCGAAAGGCGCTGCTAACAATGGCACTGTTGACCAGGCGAGCATTAACTGAGCCTGAAAGGCTTATTCGTCAGGTCTTGCAGAACGGGCGCAACGTTCATCCAGGTATTTTTGCAGCGCTTCCGCATCCTCATTGAGCAGGTAGTCTCTCTCATCCTTCCAGCCGGTTAGCATCGCTAGGTTGCGTTCATTCGTAATGAGGATATTGTCGTCCGATTGGGTGCCAATATCCCAGCCGGGTACGGCGACCACCAGGCGAACATGCACTTCGTGTTGGACAATTTTGCTGCACTCACGAGCAAAGCGATCTACGATCTTGCTGGTTTCCGCCAACGGCACGAGGTAACGACCAGCTGCGAAATCCAGAACCTGGTTACTCAGGGTCAGTGTGTTGTCTTTGCCCGGTCGTCGCGCGAGCACTTTGATCGCGTAGATGCCGTGTATTCCGACAACCACGTGATCGACAATGCCCAATGCGCAGGGCACGTCGTGAAAAGTACGATTGAGATTGGCGGTAATCTGGCGTAGCGCGTGGCCAATGGTCTGGCTGGCCTCAATCTTGAACTGCAATTGTTGCCGTCGGACCGAAAACTGTATGCCGCGATAGAGTGCGCCCGCTAGCGCGATGCCAACGATGACGATCACACATACTTGTTGCCAGCCGGCCAGCTTGATGCCGGAGTCCGTCGGTTCAGCTAACAGTAAGGTTAGTCCGCATACGATGAAGAACAGGATCGGCGTCAGGTACAGAGATCGGCGCTGGCCAAGTCGGTGCCACTCCGTTCGCAGGAATTCGGCTGGGTTATTCGTTGCAGAACTCTGGAAGCGAGTTCGTCGGCGGAGTATCAAGGGTAACTTTCGCCCAAGGATCAGAAGGGCTGTGAACACAAGTGTACCTGCCAAGGCGAAGGCGATAGTGGAACTGATGACGGCCAGGTTCATGCCGGTCGTTGCTCGCTGCAGGGAAACCGCTTTTAGAGTAGCGGTGGGAGGGATGGGCCAACTGTGATGCAGGTCACAGTGACCAGAATGTTCCCCTGCCGTTGTTGGCATGACGGTGGGCGCATCTGTGAGTCAGGTCACGGTGGCTTGCCGGGTCGACTTGTATGTTGGATCAATAAGCAGAGTGGCGCGAGATGCGCGTCGATGGAGACCGGATTATGAAGCGGGTACTTATAAGTACGACCCTTGTTCTTACAATGGTACTGATCAGCGCCTGTGCTTCCATGAGCGCCGACGAATGTGCAGTCAGTGACTGGCGAGCTATAGGTTATGAAGATGGCGCGCGCGGCTATACGGCGGATCGGGTAGGCCAGCACCGCAAAGCGTGCGCGAAACACGGCTATGCCCCCAATCTGGAAGACTATCTTAGTGGTCGCAACGAAGGTTTGCGCGAGTTCTGCCAGCCTTCCAGGGGCTTTACTCTTGGTTCCGGTGGCGGACAGTATTACGGCGTTTGTGCGAGCGATCAGGAACCTTATTTTCTTGATGCGTTCCGCAGCGGACAGCATTTGTACACGCTGCGCAGTAACGTGAACTCTGCGAACAGCGCCATTCATTCACGCGAAGCTGAACTGGAACGCGTCCGGAAGCGGATTCGGGATACTGAAGCGGCTTTGATCAGCCGGGAAACAACGACGGAAAATCGAATATTGTTGCTCGCCGATTTGAAAGAGTTGTCGGAAGACACTGGCAGACTGGAGGCAGAGATTGTGGATCTGATCGAAGAGCGAGCCGATCATCAAAACGACTTAGCCAACTACGAAGCCATACTCGCAGACTCCGGGTACTAGTCAAATCAAGCTGGCTTAGTCGTTCGAAGTCTTGGACGGTGGCTCAGTCCGCCGATCGGATAGGTGGCGACGGTCCTCGTCGCGACGCGGCGCTGAACCGCCGAAACCCTTTTGAAACGGGTGACGCCGATCGTCGCCCGCGCGACGGTCAGAAAAATGCACAAAACGGCATTGGCAGTTGTCACTGCTGCAATCACTAAGTGGCAGCGCCGGTGCGGTACCGGACAGGAAACGGCGGCCGTGCAAACCCCGTGATGCGGCGCAGGCGCCAGCGCCGAAACGAATTGAAACCGCGTGAAACCGGCCACTGCCATCAAGGTTGATATCCAGAAGTTCTGCGGTATTCGGTTTGGGTGCCACACCGCGTTGCCGAATTCGAAAGGCAAGAACGAGTACTGCACAAACCAGCGCCGCCACTATGCCAGCACCTACTATCACAGGCTTCTCCTTTGGCCCACTTTCGAAACGCGATGATGCGGATCGTCAGGCTGCCATGCCACACGATTCCGCACCTATTTTCTTCGGAAGGCCCGTTCGGCCAGCGTTTCAAATTCGCTCGCGGGTTCTCTCTTCAAATGTGAGATTGTTATTATTCAGCCTACTCTAAACGCCATCGCAGCAAACGTCACGCCCTGTGATCGGGTGGCGCGATGACGGTTTAATGCCTGCGGACTCATTGTTTATTTCGCTCTACCCAAAAGTCCGCATTTTTGATGCCCAGCGCCTCAGGATCAAACTGGTAGCGCGCAACATTTCGTTTTTTCTGGTCTTCGTAATCCCTTAAAGCTTTGAGCGCGGGTTTCGATACAAAGAAGATGATCAAAATGGCCAAAATATTGAGCCACGCCATCAGTCCTACACCTATGTCGCCCAGTCCCCATGCAAGACTTGCTGTCCGTACGGCACCGTAGAACACCGACGTCATCAGTCCGATTTTCAAGAGGAATATCATGCCGGGGAAACGGAAGGTACGGCGGATATAGGCGACGTTGGTCTCTGCAATATAGTAGTAGGCGAGCAATGTCGTGAAGGCGAAGAAGAACAGGGCAATTGCTACGAAAGGCTTGCCGATACCGGTTGCCACACTGTCAACGGCGAACTGTGTAAACGCCGGGCTGTTCGGGTCAAGAGTGGCAGGCACGTTCTGGATCAGGAAACCGCCGGCCGGGTCGTGGACGTTGTAGGCGCCGGTAATAAGGATCATGAACGCGGTGGCAGAACAGACAAACAATGTATCGATATAGACCGAGAAGGCCTGTACCAGCCCTTGTTGGGCCGGATGATCCACTTCTGCTGCAGCCGCGGCGTGAGGCCCGGTACCCTGGCCGGCTTCGTTCGAGTATATGCCGCGTTTTACTCCCCAGCCGATTGCTGCACCCAAGCCCGCCATAGGTGTAAATGCATCCGTAAAAATCATGCTGATCACCCGCGGTAATTCCGAAATGTTCAGCGCCACTACCGCACAGGCAGTGATGATATAGGCGAGGGCCATGAACGGAACGACAAACTGGGTGAAGTGTGCGATGCGTTTTACGCCACCGAAAATAATGAAACCAAGCACCATTACGACACCGATGGCCGTCACGATTTTAGTCACACTGATTGTGCCGAAGGTTGTCACGACCATTGTATCGGCGCCAAAAGCGACTTCAGCGGCCGACGAAATACTATTGGATTGAACGCCGGGGAGCAGGAAGCCTGTAGCCAATATAGTGGTCAGCGCGAACAGCCAGCCATACCACTTTTGCCCCAATGCTTTTTCGATGAAGTAGGCCGGACCACCGCGGTACTGGCCTTCGTCCACTTCTTTGTAGATCTGGCCCAGGGCTGACTCGACGTACGCGGTCGACGCACCAAGAAACGCGACGATCCACATCCAAAATACAGCGCCGGGTCCGCCAAAGCCGATTGCGGCGGCGACACCGGCGATATTGCCCGTGCCGACCCGACCCGAAAGTGACACCGCCAGAGCCTGAAACGTCGAAATACCCTGAGCGGAGCTTTTGCCGGATGACAGCAATGACAGCATCTCGCGAAACATGCGGACCTGTACGAAGCGCGTCTGGTATGAAAAGAAGAGGCCTGCACCGAGCGCAAGGTAGACGAGTACCGGGCTCCAGATGACGGCGTTTAGCTGATCGACGATTGCTTGCATGTTTGCCCTTTCCGGATCTTGGGTGTGGGTCGCAAGCGCCACAGTCTAACCGATTTGGCCGGTGTGGCTATTCCCTATGCTGGAATAGGCCGCTTGCTGCGGTTCCACGCTGTTCTTGGTACTCGGGCACGGACGATCAAACACTTCGGGCACAGTGCTTGACGCGTTATCGAAGTTTGCGAGGCTATGCATCCTGCGCTCTCTACGAAGAAATCCCAAGCCCATGCTCTTGGTGTGACGTAGTGGTATTGGGCCCGCGCCAGACCTGCCATTACAGGAATCTGACGCTGTGTAGTCTGCGGCGGGATTTGGTAATACGAATTAAAATCAATGAGTTATGCGCTGTTAGCAGCAAGCGGGTGAAAGCGGCAAGGTCGGCGGCGGCATTGCACATCGTATCGGTATAACGGCTAGATATGCATCTTGATCTTATTTGAGGCTTGTTCGTGCGGCGGTGTGGGTGGACGGTCTACAATTCACCGCATCCGTACTATCAGGCAGGAGGCTTGCATGAGTCAGGAGCAGACAGCTGGCTATACAGCGATAACTGAATTGGCTGTTGCAGGCCGATTCTCCGAGGCTGCCTGCAAGCGTTCTATTGAGATCGCACGCCTGCAGCCAGATCTGGCGGAATGGCGGCGCTACGTTGATCGATTCCTGATGATTGTCGGCGCTGCCCTGATAGCCGCGGGTATCGCCGCATTTATCGGCTGGAACTGGCCGGATCTGGATCGATTTGCAAAATTCGCCATCCTGCAGAGCGCGATTGTCGGATCGGCTGTCTTAGCCTGGCGGTACGAATTCGACACGATCGCGGGCCAGAGTAGCTTGTTCTGTGTGGCGTTCCTGACGGGCTTGTTGCTCGCACTCTTCGGGCAGGTGTATCAGACCGGTGCTGACCCGTACGGTCTGTTCATGACCTGGGCGATTCTCATCTTGCCGCTGTGCGTTATCGGACGTCAGGCAGCGCTGTGGTTGCTATTCCACGTGCTGCTGATCCTGACCGTGATCATGTACTACACGCAGGTCTTGCATCCGCCGGAAGGCTGGTGGCAGCTTGCTCAGCTACTTGGGCCGTTGGTGTGGCTTGGTGCTACGGTCATGGACTCGACCCTCGCAAGTACCCTCTATCTGCTGAATGCCGTTGGGCTTATCACCTGGGAACTGGGTGCTCGACGAGGCGTGCCCTGGATGCAAAACAGAATCTATCCGCGGTTAATTGCCTTCGGCGCTTTCAGCACGGTATTGCCGTCAACTTTGGTCATGATACTGGTCGCGGGTTTGGGCGAACACGCAAACCTTCATTTCGTGTCGCCGCTACTGTTGTTTATTACAACCGCGGTCGGGCTTTGGTACTACCAGTACAAGCGACAGGATTTGTTGATTCTGACTCTGTGCCTGCTTGCCGCGATATTCGTGGCGACCTCGTTCGCGATTCGGGGATTGATGACGGGCAGCGGTAGTCTGCTGTTTCTCGCGCTCCTGATTATTGTGGAGGTTGCTGGTGCGGCTTGGTGGTTGAAGACCGTGGCGCAACGCTGGGCAGCACAGGTATGACAGCAAACAGATCTGTAGCGGACGTGGTCAGTCAGCTGGCGGCGGAAGGCTTGCTGGACGACGCAGGTAAAGCGCGCGCGGAAGCGTTTGCAGCGAGCAGGGCGTTCTCCCAGCCCTGGTACATAAGGACGATGGTGGGGGTCGGCGCGTGGCTCGCGAGCTTGCTACTGATCGGTTTCGTCGCCGGCTTCACAATAGCATTCGAAGGGGGGTACGCACTCGTAGGGATCGTGTTCATACTTGCGGCCGTATTCGTTCGCCGAAATAACGACAGCGACTTTTTAGTGCAAGCTTCACTGGCAGTGAGCCTGGCCGGACAGGCGTTGTTGTCATGGGGAATCGTCGATGCTTTCGGCGGCGATAAAGACGAGTTTCTTCCAATATTTTTCGTTGTTCTCAGCACGGTGATGTTCATCGTGTTTCCGGATCGGATTCACCGCATTCTCATGGTGTTGTTTGCCGTCGCCGCAACAACTGCGCTTCTGTACTTGTGGAAACTCAATGCGGTAGTACCAGTGGTCGGCCCGGCGCTCACAATGGCCGTTGTTTACCTGCACGGCGAACAGTCCCGTCTGCTGAGCAAGAATTTTGCTGACTGTGTCCGGCCGTTGATGAATGGGCTTGTGCTCAGTGCGTTCGGTGTATTGCTCTTGTCGACGGTCTACATACTTCCGGAGCTGGACACCATCGAGCCACAGATCTACCCGCGGCCGTGGCTATCGACCGTATTGTTTGGCGCGATTTTTCTTGGCGTTGGAGCAAAAATTGCTGTGGGCCTTGAAGGCTCGATCAGCCGGGCAAGCCGTCTTGCCATCGCATTACTCATGGTTGCCGTAATCGGTGCCAGTTGGTTTGCACCCGGTTTGGTGTTGGCGCTGACCGTAATTATGCTCGGCACTGCTGCTGGCCAGAAGACACTTGTCGGTGCCGGGATTGCATTTTTCGTGCTGTTTCTCGCGACCTACTTCTACGGCATTGAAGTCACGTTCAAGACGAAGTCGATGACTCTGATCGCCACTGGAACAATTATTTTGTTCGTTCGGTGGGTGATTCTAAGGTTGATTGAGGTAAACGATCAGGGAGAGCAAGAGGTTGCGTGAAAAAGCGAACCAACGGTTGAACAAATTTGGCCCTGTCGTTCTCGCGGCGACAGTCATCGTTATTCTTGGCGCCATCAACCTGCAAATCATGCATAAAGAGGCAATCATCGCAGACGGCGCCACTGTTCTGCTGCGTATTGCTCCGCGCGATCCGCGCTCGCTGCTGCAAGGCGACTACATGTCCCTGCGTTATGTGATGGCTGAGACGGTGGCCGGGAAAGCTCAGGACGCGGGCATTGCGGATGGGCTGATTGTTGTTGAACTGGCCGACAGCGGTGAGGCAGGGTTTGTGGCAATTTACGACGGTCAGCCGTTGATGGAGACACAGCGGTTGCTGAGGTTCAGGCTGCGTGGCGAATCTGTGCGGCTGGCAAGCGATGCCTTTTTCTTCGAAGAAGGGCAGTGGGAGGACTATCAGCCGGCGCGGTTCGGGGAGCTACGAGTCAGCGCCAACGGCGAAGCCGTTTTAGTTGGGTTGCGTAACGAGAATTTCGAGCGGCTGGGATCCGCAGGGTTACTGTCGCCGTCTGATTGAATCGCGACAAGTTGTCAAAAATCTGAATGGTGCCCAGGAGAGGACTTGAACCTCCACTACCTTACGATAACCAGCACCTGAAGCTGGCGCGTCTACCAATTCCGCCACCTGGGCATTTCACTATCCAATCAGGATTTTCAATCTTACTTTCAAACTGCATTAACGACAAAACCACTGTCAGTCGTATAGTCTGTGGTCGACTTGGCTCTGTAACCGCGTGATTCTTCTGTGGATTTCCATCACAAGTTACTGGAGCCACCAGCGCCAATAGCCAGCGCGTCTACCAATTCCGCCACCTCTGCAGGCAGGGCGCGTACAATTGCGTCCTTCGCGGGGGGCGCACTGTACTCAAACCTCCCGTATCCTGTCAATTGCCAATCAACTACAAGGAGCAGCGACGGTTGTCCAAAAAAGCCAAGACCAGTGAAGACGCCAAAGGGGGCAAGAAATACCAGCATCCTTTGCCCGATCGCAACGCGGTGCTGGAGTACCTCCGGGAAGTCGGGAAGCCTCGATCAGCCGATACGATTCTCAAAGACTTCAACCTGAAAGGGCAGCGTATGCGCGCGCTGTTGGTCGAGAAGCTGGATAAAATGGTGCGGGCAGGACAGATCATCGAAAATCGTCGCGGCGAGTATTGCCTCACTGAGAAACTGCAATTGGTCGCGGGTACGGTCATCGGCCATGCGGACGGCTTTGGTTTTATGCGGCGGGACGACGGGGCGGAAGACGTGTACCTGTCCGCGCGTGAAATGCAACGATTGTTTGATGGCGATCGGGCTGTCGTCAAAATTACCGGCAAGGACAGGCGCGGCCGCGAAGAAGGCCGGGTTGTCGAAGTGCTTGAACGCGGATTTCGGGAAACCGCAGGACAATTTGTGCGCGAACGGGGAATAGGAATTGTCATTCCGGATAACCCAAAAATAGCGCACCGCATACTGATTCCTGCAGGCGAAGATGGTTCGGCCAAGCATGGCCAGATCGTGGTTGCGGAAATTCTGGATTACCCAAGTGGCAACGAGCAGGCAACGGGACGAGTAGTCCGTGTCCTAGGCGCACCGAATCAAAAAGGAATCGCCACCGACCTGGCCATTCATGCCCACAGCATTCCGAATGTATGGCCTAAGAATGTAAGCAATCAGGCCGCCAAATTTGGCAGCACTGTACCGGCAACTGCCAAGAAAGGCCGAGAAGATTTGCGCGATGTGCCACTGGTCACTATTGACGGTACGGACGCGCGAGATTTTGATGATGCCGTGTTTTGCGAACCTTCCGGCAAGGGATGGCGTCTGCTGGTAGCAATCGCCGACGTCGCGCACTACGTTGATGTTCATTCGCCGCTGGATAAGGAAGCGATTCGGCGCGGTACCTCTGTGTATTTTGCGGACCGCGTTGTGCCGATGTTGCCGGAGGCACTTTCGAACGGGCTGTGCTCGCTGAACCCGAAAGTAGACAGACTCTGCATGGTTTGTGAAATGCGGATAGGCGAGGACGGCAAAGTATCGAAGTCCCGATTCTTTGAGGGATTGATGCGTTCGCATGCACGACTTACCTACACAGAGGTCAGTGGTTTCCTCACGGGCGAGACACCGAAGTCAGTTCCGGCGGCAGTACGCGAGCCGATACAAAATCTGCATGCTTTATACAAAGCGTTTGCGAACAATCGCAACCGACGAGGTGCGATAGAGCTTGATATTCCGCAGACCCGCATTGAACTCGGCAGCGACGGCACAGTGGAAAAAATTGTTACCGTGCCGCGCAATGATGCACATCGACTGATTGAAGAGTGCATGATCGCTGCCAATGTTCAGGCCGCGAAGTTTTTGCGCAAGCACAAGATCGCTGGTTTGTATCGGGTGCATGCGAAACCGGATCCGGAGCGTTTTGAAGATCTGCGTCAGTACCTGCTGAGTCTAGGGTTGCAAGTGCCGCATCCTGATCACGTTGAACCACGCCAGTTCAACAAGCTGCTATTGCAGGTGAAAGACCGGCCGGACAGCCAGGCCATCTCGATGGCGATGCTGCGGTCTCTGAAACACGCGGAATACACGCCGGAGAATATCGGTCACTTCGGGCTTGCACTCGATGCGTACGCACATTTCACATCACCGATTCGTCGCTACCCGGATCTATTGGTACACCGTGCAATTCGCCACATAGTACGCGGCGGAAAAGCAGGCAATCACGACTATGACCGTGCGGCGATGGACCATCTGGGACAGGTGTGTTCGGCGCACGAACGACGGGCAGAAGAGGCCACTCGTGAGGTGGATGCGTGGCTGAAGTGTGAATTCATGGAAGACAAAGTTGGTGAGACGTTTGCCGGCGTGATTACCGGAGTGACCAATTTCGGCGTCTTTGTGCAGCTTTCGGAATTTCAGATTGACGGTCTGGTGCACGTAACAAGTCTGAAGAATGACTACTACCAATTTGATGCAAGTCGACTTGAGCTGGTGGGCGACAGGGGCGGCAAACGATACCGCCTGGGCGATTCCATGACGGTACAAGTACAGCGAGTGGACATGGAGTCGAAGCGTATTGACTTCAGGCCTATGGACGATGACGCGGATCCGGAGGCCGGGCGGAAACGTGCCGGGCCGGGCAGCAAGAGACGAAGCAAACGATGAGTAAAGCGCGATACGTGACTGGCCTGCGTGCGGTCGAACAATTATTGGCCAGCAATTCGGCCACAGTACGAAGACTTTTTGCTGAGTACCGGACGGCGAACCCCCGAGTGGAGGCGCTCGTTGCGGCGGCCAATCGGCATGGTGTAGAGGTTCAGTCAGCGAACCGTTCGCGCTTGGAGCAAATGAGCGGTGAATCCCGGCATCAGGGCGTTGTTGCTGAGATCCAGCGCAGTACGACAATGGATGAGGGCACCTTGCGCGATTTTGTCGAGCAGCGGCTGACCTCTGACCAGGCGGAACCCATACTGCTGCTGGTTCTTGAAGGCTTGCAGGATCCGCATAATCTGGGTGCCTGTTTACGTACCGCGGATGCAGCTGGCGTGGATGCGGTCATCGTGTCGAAGCACGGCGCGGCAGGTCTCGGCCCCACGGTCAGTAAAGTGGCCGCTGGCGCCGCCGAATCGCTGCCGTTTGCTTCCGTGGCAAATATCGGCCGGACGCTGGGCTGGTTGTCGGACTACGGCATCAGTATCGTCGGCACCAGTGATGGCGGCAGCGAAAGCCTGTTCGTGACACCGATGGACGGCCCGTTAGCACTGGTGATGGGCCGCGAACACAGTGGCCTGAAGCAGAACGTGATGCAGCGCTGTGACCGCCTTGTGCATTTGCCGATGCTGGGCTCGGTATCCAGTCTGAACGTATCCGTCGCTACCGGCATCTGCCTCTACGAAGCCCTGCGCCAGCGCAAATCCGGCGCCCCGTCCGAATAGGCCGGCCCGGACGGCTCGAAAACGCCAGAAAATCGTGATTTTGCAGGGCTTTGCTTGCAGACCTGCAAAGCCTTAGGTAGGATGCGCGTCCCGCTTGACTGGCGGGCGGTGGATGGCTGCGCGTACGCGTTGAGCTACCGCCGAACCTCTTGCCTCACCGGATGACCGGGAGGCTACTATCCGTAAGGGGATACAATGAGACATTACGAAATCGTGTTTCTGGTCCATCCGGACCAGAGCGAACAGGTACCTGCCATGGTGGAACGTTACCAGGGCATGGTTACCGCCTCTGGCGGTACCGTACACCGCAATGAAGACTGGGGTCGGCGTCAGCTGGCACACCCGATCAACAAAGCACACAAAGCCCACTACGTACTGCTGAATGTCGAATGCGATCACGCGATCGTCGACGAAATCACTAGCGCGTTCCGCTTTAATGACGCCGTTCTGCGCCACTTGGTTATCAACCGTAAAGAAGCTATCACTGAAGCATCACCGATGGCCGTTGCTGTTGAAGAAGAGAAGGTCAAAGAGAAAGAGGCGCAACGACGCCGGGATGCCAAAGCTGCTGCTGAAGCCGCGATGGCCGCCGAAGAAACGGGCTCCGAAGACTCTGCAGCAGCCGACGAAAGTGGCTCAGCAGAAACTGCGACCGCTGAGAAAGCGGATGCGGCGCCGGAAAATAATGACAACGACGACGTTGTTGCTGCCGAGAAACCGGCTGCAGCAGCTGACAGCGCGTGACGGAGTAGCTAGAGATGAGTCGATATTCACGCAGACGCAAATATTGCCGTTTTACAGCCGAGGGTATTACCGAGATTGATTACAAGGATCTCACCCTGCTGAAAGCGTACGTCACCGAGACCGGCAAGATTGTACCGAGTCGGATTACCGGCACGAAGGCACATTACCAGCGGCAGTTGGCAAGCGCGGTGAAGCGGGCACGCTTCCTGGCGTTGTTGCCGTATACGGATCGACACTGACCAGTAGCAAGGCATAACGGCGTGCGTCCGATAGCGTTGTGGCTTCAAGCGAAGCCATGGAACGGAATTATCGGTCTGGCATTCGCGTTGGTTGTGCCGTTGTTGGCCTCGATTACCAGCGGCGCGGTTATCGTCATGCTGGTCCTCGCGCACGGTGCTCGCGTAGCACTGTTGCAAGGGGTAGCGGCCGTGGCAATTGCCACTGGTCTGGCGACGTTGCTGGGTGGTTCCGGTTGGCCGTTGTTGTCAAACGCGGTCATCGTGTGTGTACCCGGGTTGTTGCTGGCGATGTTGATCAAACGTACCCGATCAATATCGTTCACGATGCAGGTCTCGGTTATTGTTGCTGTCATAGCGATAATCGGAATTCATCTGCTAAGCGGGGACCCGGTTGCTCTGTGGGGCGGCGTCATCGACCATTCGATCGCCGTCTTGCGCGAAGTCGGTTGGAACGAGCAGGACGTTGCAACGCTCGCCAACAACCGAGAACTGATCGCGCAGCAGATGACAATGGTGTCCGTTTTCGTGCCATGGTCGATGCTGGCACTGGCGGTGGCACTGGGTTACGCGCTGTTTCAGCACTTGCCGGAGCAGCAAGGTCGGTTCGGCCGGTTTAGTGATTTGCAGCTGGGGAAGGTACTGGCTGCAAGTATGGCGCTTACCTCATTGGCTGCTGCCGCGGTCAGCGTGGCAAGCTTGCAGGATTTGGCATTCGTACTGTTTGCCGTTTTCTGGCTGCAGGGCCTTGCCGTGATGCACTGGTTGCACGCGGAAGGAGTTTTGCCGAATCTGGCAATCGTCGCACTCTATGCGCTGTTGCCTTTTTTGCATGTACTGCTGATCCTAGGGTTGGCAGTGTTGGGATACAGCGATGCTTGGTTCAACTATCGTCAACGTATTGCCGCAAGGCGTGCACGTCGATAGGACCGGGCGGACTTTTGAACACGTAAATACAGGGTTTGAACGATGAACGTAATCATGCTGGACAATGTTGAGAATCTGGGCAACATCGGCGACTTGGTCACCGTGAAACCGGGCTATGGTCGCAATTTCCTGCTGCCTAAGGGCAAGGCGGCGTTAGCCACCAAGCAAAATATGGCAGAGTTCGAATCGCGTCGGGCTGAGCTGGAAGCAGCTGCGGCGAAAGAACTTGCCGCGGCGCAGAAGCGAGCGGACCTGGTCAAAGGGATGGAGCTGGTAATTCACGCGAACGTCGGCTCGGAAGGCAAGCTGTTCGGTTCAGTCGGCCCGATCGATATCGAGCAGGCATTCGAGAAGCTCAATATTGAAGTTACTCGCGCTGAAATTCGCATGGCAGACGGCCCGATCCACGATGTTGGCGAACACACTGTCGGCCTGCATTTCCACACCAAGGTTAACGTCGATATCACAGTTCGGGTTGTTGGCGACGAGTAAGCTGTACCCGGGGGCGCCCCAGCTTAGCGGCGCTCTGTGATACCTTTGGTAGACGACTTACGCGGGTAATTCCGGCGCGATAGCTATCCGCTATCGCGCGGCGGCAGGAGGGTACAGGTCGATGGTGCGAGCGCTGGATGACGGCATGCCGGTTGATGAAATCGAGCAGCGGTTGCGGATGCCGCCACATTCCATTGAGGCTGAACAGTCCCTGATCGGCGGCCTGATGCTCGACAACCTTGCCTGGGACAAGATAGCTGATCTTGTCGTTGCCGAAGAGTTTTACCGTAAAGATCACCGCCTGATTTTTACGGCGATCGCCAGTCTGGTTGAGCACAGTCAACCCTGCGATGTCGTTACCGTTTCCGAATTTCTTGATAACCGTGGCGAGCTTGAATCGGCGGGTGGTCTGGAATATTTGGCGACTCTGACCAATGAAACGCCGGGCGCCGCCAACGTTCGTGCCTATGCCGGAATTCTGCGCGAACGTGCGACCTTGCGGGCACTGATCAATGCCGGCAATGAAATCAGCGGCAATGCTTACACGACAGATGGCCGAAGCGCTTCGACACTGGTCGATGAAGCGGAGCGCATGGTCTACCAGATCGCGGAGAAAGGCGCGCGAGGCAAGGCTGGATTCCAGGCACTGAAAGATATCCTGCCGGCGACCGTCGATCGAATTGATCTGTTACATCAGTCTGATGGCGATGTCACCGGAATTTCGACGGGCTACCACGAGTTCGACAAGATGACCGCCGGTTTGCAGAAAGGCGACCTTGTCATCATTGCCGGCCGACCTTCGATGGGTAAAACAACCTTCGCCGTTAATATTGCTGAGAACGCGGCAATCGGCGGCAAAGTACCCACGGCTATATTCTCTATGGAGATGCCGTCAGAGCAGCTGGCATTTCGTATGATCTCTTCGCTCGGCAGGGTAGATCAGTCGCACCTCAGGACCGGCAATTTTCCCGATGAAGACTGGTCGCGAATCAATACTGCTGTGCAATTGATGTCCGATGCACCGATTTATATTGATGACACTCCGGCACTGACACCAACTGAGATCCGTGCTCGTGCACGACGCCTGAAACGTGAACACGGCCTCGGCCTGATCGTGATTGACTATCTGCAGTTGATGCAAGTCGCCGGCGTTGCAGAGAACAGGGCGACAGAGATTTCTGAAATATCGCGCTCGCTAAAAGCGCTCGCCAAAGAGCTGGAGCTGCCGGTAATCGCTTTGTCACAGTTGAATCGCAGCGTGGAGCAACGCACCGACAAACGGCCGGTGATGTCTGATCTGCGCGAGTCGGGTGCCATCGAGCAAGACGCGGATTTGATCATCTTTATCTACCGTGAAGAGGTCTACAACCAGGACACACCGCGGAAAGGTATTGCAGATATTTGCATAGCGAAACAACGTAACGGTCCTATCGGTGATTTCCCGCTGACGTTCGTGGGTCGTTTCACCAAGTTCGAGAACTGGGTGCCGGAACACTACATGGACGAGGGTTACTCCTGATGCGGTACGCGTCGAGAGCAGCGGGCAGGGTTTATTCGTGACCCGAGGTGCCCGGGCGCACATATCGCCCAGTGCTCTGAGCCACAATCTTGAGCTTATTCGTCAATTGGTTCCAGGCGCGAAGGTTCTCGCAGCTGTCAAAGGAAACGCTTACGGCCACGGCTTACTTACCGCGGCCAAGGCACTGGCTGCTGCGGACGGGCTCGCGATCGCCCGCCTGTGCGAAGCAGAAGCGCTGCGTTCAGCCGGCATAGATCAGCGGCTGGTGCTGCTTGCGGGGCCTTCTGACCCAAACGAACTAGAGAGCGCGGCAACTTGTCGGTGTGAAATCGTGGTGCACAGCCACGCGCAGCTCGCGCTACTGGACGGTCCCGGAGCAGGGTCAGCCTTTACCGTCTGGCTGAAAATCGATACCGGTATGCACCGCCTTGGCTTCCAACCGGAAGATGTGGCGACTGTTCTGACGCGTTTGCGCGCCTCGCCGCAGGTCGCAGATATCCGTTTGATGACGCATTTTGCTTGTGCCGATGATCCATTGGATTCCCTGACAGCGCTGCAGCAAGAACGTTTTCAGCGTGCCAGCAAGGGGTTTGATGGCGATGTCAGCGCGGCGAATTCTCCCGCCCTGTTCAGTACTAAAGCCGACGTCGCAGACAGTCTGTATTGGGGTAACCGGGGTGCGACGTGGGTTCGGCCGGGACTCTCGTTATATGGCATCTCACCGTTCGCCAGTGGCTCAGGTGCAGATCTCGGCTTGCGACCAGCCATGACATTCGAGAGCCAGCTCATCGATGTAAGGCATTTGCCAGTCGGTCAAAGGGTGGGCTACGGGGGGCGCTGGTCCGCGTCTCGCGATACCGTTATCGGGGTTATCGCAGCCGGCTATGCCGATGGTTACACGCGTTTCCTGCCCTCGGGTACGCCAGTGTTCGTTAACGGACGCCGTGTGCCTTTGGCGGGCACGGTGTCGATGGATATGGCCGTGGTTGACCTGGGTCCAGAGGCTAACGACAAGGTCGGCGATCGCGTAACACTTTGGGGCGAGGAATTGCCGGTCGAGGAGGTGGCACGGGCCGCCGCAACAATACCTTACCAGCTGGTCACCGGTGTCATGCACCGTGAACCTCCGTTGGTCGGAAAGTAGTGTCTCGCTGAGGCGTGCCCTGGCGCTTAGGCGTTGAAGAAGCCCATTTTGACGCCGGCCAGCTGCAGTACGTCGTTATCCTGCAACTTACGGGCCTGCGGACCAATCGGTTGACCGTTAACCAGTGGGAAATCGCCTTCTTTGCCGCTTTCTACGTGGACGACGAAGTAACCTTCGGCGCGACGGGTAATGGCGGCAACCTGAATGCCCGGTCGACCCAAGGTCGTCAATGCCTTGGTCAGCTCAAGTTCGCGGCCTGCGAACGATCCGCTGAGAACCTGCAATTTGGCCATTGGCAACGCGCTGGGCGCCAAAGCCGGGTCGAGACCGGCCGATGTTTGGTCGTGTCGCGCCGGTTCGGGTCTGGGTTTGGGGATGTCGACTTTAACGTCGACCTTGTCACCCGATGCTTTTTCCTGCCGTTCGGCGGCCGCCGCTTCTGCGGCTTTCTCAGCTCGGGCGAGCTGTTCGGCGTTCTGCTGGCCGGCAGGAATCACCATGGTTTTCTCGAATTCGTCCTGTTCCGGCTCGTTCACCTGTTGATCGGCAAATCGCAGTTGATGATGACCAATCGTGATCACATCGCCGTGCTGCAACGCGTGTTTCTTGATCAGCTTGCCATTGACGTAAGTGCCATTGGTGCTGTTCAGATCTTCGAGAAACGAATCATTCAGGATGTTGATGATCAACGAGTGGTGCCCGCTAACAGCAGGGTTGTCGATACGCACATCATTGTCCGGGAGGCGGCCGATGGTGTACCGCTCCTTGGACATGTTGTATTCAGCGAGAACCTGACTGTCGAGACTGAGGATTAAACGTGCCATTTTTTATTGCCGTTCCTTAATTGACCGATACCTGATGGGAGCCACCGGAAACCCCTGCCTAACTACGAGCGAAACAGCTTGGAGATACGATCCATGAGTCCACGCTTTGCCGCAAACGAGTCGACGATTTCTGCGAGCATGACGGAAATATTGTCACGCCCACCGTGTTCGTTCGAAAGCTGTACCAACTGTTGACCTACCACATCAAGGCTAGCATTAAACGTGCTGATAGTTAAGTGAATATCTTCATCTTCGACCATGTCTGGCAGCCCGTCAGAGCACAGTAAATACACGTCGCCGGGCAGGACGTCGAATTCCTGGACCTCAACATCGACCGTTGGCTCGACACCGAGCGCCCGGGTCACGTAGTTGCGATTCGTGGATCGCTGGGCTTCTTCTTCTGAATAGAAGCCGCGATCCACCAGCTCTTGCAGCAAGGAATGGTCGAGAGTGAGTTGCTGAAATTTGTCGTTTCGAAGTCGATAAGCGCGCGAATCCCCGACGTGGGCGATCGATACCCGATTGTCGTAGAACATGGCGGCCACAAGGGTCGTTCCCATCCCCTCGCAATGCGTCTGGCTCTGGGCTGTCTGGTAAATAATCTTGTTGGCTCGCGCAACGGCGTCACGCAGGACGATGGTCTGGCGCATGAGTCCCGTGCTCGGGTCCAGAGCGTTGCGTTCTTCGCGTACGGCGCCCTCGGCCGTCAGCTCGGTAATGGTTTGAACCGCGATTCCACTGGCAACCTCGCCGGCATTGTAGCCGCCCATGCCATCGGCCAACACCATGAGGCCAATATCAGCGTTCGAGCCGATGGCATCTTCATTGTGCTCGCGCACCTTGCCGGTATCAGAAATCTCGGCCAATTTGATCTTGCCGCGAAGGGTCATAGTTGCCTTATTTTTCTACCGCGTCTCAGGTCGACGCGTACTTAGCACAGTTTCTCAAGGCCATGGCCAAATCGGCACCATTGGCGAAACGGTCCTCGGGACGTTTTGCCAAGGCCTTAAACAATACTGTATCAACACTGGGTGGTACCCCTGGCCGTCGGTTGGAGACCGGTGCGGGGTCCTCGCTCGTAATTTTTTTCATCAACAGTGCAATATTCGTAGCCTTGAAAGGCACTTCGCCAGTAAGCAGCTCGTATAGAGTAACACCAAGCGAAAATAAGTCCGAATGTCCCGTAAGCGTTTCTGCACCCAATTGTTCGGGGGACATATACATCGGTGTGCCCAGCACTATACCGGTCTTGGTCCGGTTGTTGTCGGTTAGTCTGGCGACCCCAAAATCGCTGATCTTGAGCATGTCTTCGCGGGCATTGTAGAGCAGATTGGCCGGTTTGATATCGCGGTGAATGACGCCGGCGTTGTGAGCGTAGTCCAGCGCATCGGCGGTCCGCGCGCACAATTCCAGCGCCTTGCGCGGAGCCAGCAGTTTCTTCGGGTCTTTGAAATAGGTCAGCGACGTGCCCTGCAGATACTCCATCGCGATATAGGCGAGGTGCTTGTCTTCGCCGCAGTCGAAGACCGTAATAATATTAGGGTGCGTCAGCCGGCCCGCAGATTCAGCTTCCCGGAAGAACCTGAGACGAGCCTCTTTAAGTTCATCGTCTTCGAATTCTTTCTCAATCGGGATGACCTTGAGAGCGACAGCTCGATTGATGCGGGGGTCTCGAGCGAGGTAGACCGCTCCCATGGCGCCGCGGCCGAGCTTCTTTTCGATGACGTAGCGACCGAGATGTCGCGGCGCGCCCGTGGTGACATTCAGCTTCTGCGTGGACGCCGGCGTGGCGCCCTGAGTCTCTTTCATCCATCCGAGTACGGCTTCAGCGCGTTCTGGTTGAGCCTGTTCTTCGAACGCAAGCGACAACTTGTACATGGCATTGGCGAGCGATTCCGTGGGTTGGCAGCGACGGAATTCGGCGAATGCCGGTTCCAGACGACCGGCCGACAGGAAATCACTGCCCCGCTGAAACGCGTCCCTTGCCGCATCGCGCACAGCGCCGGCAAGCCACGCACTGACCAGCGAAGCGCTCATTAGTACAACAATTGGTCGGCCCAGGTCGAAACGCGTATGAGCGACCGATAACAGCAATGCCTCCACTGCAATCAGTGCCAGAATCGCGATGCCGGTCGCCAGCACAATTTGCCGGCGGCTGTGTCCGGGTAGCAGGAGTATGGCGAGGACCGCGAGTACCGCCGGCGCCAATAACTCCATTACGCCGGACCAGCTGGGAGCGGTGATCGCGCGGCCACTTTCGATGCTGCCAAGCATTGTGGCGGTGATTTCCGAGAGCGTAACGTACTGGCGTGAAGGCAGTTGCGCTGCAGCGGATACGAGCGGTGGGTCGGCGTCGATAAAGACGGTTTTGCCGGCAAGGTGTTGCCCGGGTTCACGGGATGTCAGCAGTTCCTTTGCTGAGAGCCGGGCAGTTGGTTCGTAGTTTGCGACGTACATGACGGCGTCATTGCGAACCATGTTGGCAGCGGGCAGCTCGTCGAGGTTTGCCAGGGCGATTGCGAGCGGCAATGCCGGCGACATCAGGCCGTCATTGAGGTACCAGAGATTCGACCGGCGCAGGATGCCATCCGGATCTTGCTGATGGTCGAGGTAGCCGCTACGGCTGGCACTTGGCGCCAGTGCGTGGCGGCTGGGGAGGAACACCGGCGGTCCGCTCTTGAGCAGGGTTTGCCACGTTGCCAGTTCCGCTTCTGTCTTGATCTCTGGCGGATTGGCCATGACAATCCGGGACGCATCGTACTGACCAGCGAGTTTCAGCAAACTCTGATAGTCAGTCGCAATTTCGGCAGCGGATCGGCCTTGCGGGTCGATCGAGACGATGAGGCTGTTGGCCGGCGACGGCTGCTCGATATGTGTGGCGATCTGGTCGAAAACAAAGCGGTCTGCGGCGACGAACCAGGCAGACGCCGGCCCATAGATAACGATCAGCAATAGGCTGACGAATCCAAGGGCAATCAGGCGATCGCGGTGGTCTTTTTGTTCTTTGTCCAATTTAGGCTCTCGTTCTGTCTCCGCGAGTATAGAAAATAGCAAAGAAAATTAGTGAGATAGGGTTGGCATTTTTGAGGCTGTCTGTCGCTTTCTGCGGGTTTCTCGCCATTCCAAAAAGGCACTGTCACGGTGCATTTCGCAGGCCCAATCCGGGCTGAATTGCATTACCCTTGTCGTCCCCCGAAGCCGACCGGTTGAACAGGTAAATGGCAAAACCGAAAATCGCCTATGTATGCGCATCCTGTGGTGCGCAAAGTGTGAAATGGCAGGGCCAATGCCCAGACTGTGATGCGTGGAATACGCTGGAAACCATCAGTGTGCCGAGCGGCAGTCGCGAGCGCCCGCCGGGACAGGCCGCGCCGTCCTTCGTCGCTCAGGTGACGGATGACGAAGAACTGCGCTTTCCCACTGGTTTCGGAGAGTTCGATCGGGTGCTCGGTGGTGGGCTGGTGCCCGGTTCTGTTGTTCTTCTCGGCGGGGATCCAGGGGTCGGGAAATCCACACTGTTGCAGCAGGTAGCCGCGCGCCTTCCGGGTGACCTGGCGGTCTGTTACGCGAGCGGTGAAGAATCGTTGCGGCAGATTGCTGAACGCTCACGACGATTGGGGCTGGGCGAGTCTGGTTTGCGGCTGCTGGCCGATACCTCGCTGGACAACATACTCGAACAGATCGCGATTGCTGGCGCGCGCGTCGTTGTCATCGACTCCATTCAAACGATGGTCAATGAAGCCTTGAGCTCGGCACCCGGGTCGGTCGCACAACTGCGTGAATGCGTTGGACGTATCGTGCAGTTTGCCAAACAGCGTGATGTTGCCGTATTTCTGATCGGGCATGTCACCAAAGAAGGTGCAATTGCCGGGCCGCGAGTCGTCGAGCATATGGTGGATACCGTACTGTATTTTGAGAACGATCCCGCGAGTCGCTACACGATAGTTCGCGCAGTTAAGAACCGCTTTGGCGCAAGCAGTGAAATGGGTGTGTTTGCGATGACAGAGGGCGGTTTTCGGGAAGTGCGAAATCCATCGGCGATATTCTTGACGGGCGAGCTGCAGCAAAATCCCGGCAGTCTGGTGTCAGTCGCCTGGGAGGGCAGCAGGCCATTGCTGGTCGAGATTCAGGCATTGGTGGCCGACGGTGCGAGCAACTACCCCAAGCGTGTTGCCCAAGGGTTCGATCAGAGCCGGCTCGCGCTGCTGGTGGCGGTCATGCAGCGGCATGCCGGCATATCGCTGGCCAACGATGATATCTTCGTCAATGTCGTCGGTGGGCTCCGGATCAGCGAGACGGCGGCTGATTTGCCGGTTCTGTTGTCGATCGTTTCGAGCTTGCGTGACCGGGCCGTTAGTGAACGCATGGTTGCGTTCGGCGAAGTGGGGTTGGCGGGTGAGGTTCGCCCGGTAAGATTCGGCACTGAGCGACTGGCGGAAGCTGCGAAGCAGGGATATACAAAAGCTATCGTCTCCAAAGCCAACTTGCCAAAGCGCGCGCCTGCCGGCATGGATATTATCGCCATCAGTCGAATTACCGATGCGCTGGAACACGCCTTCGATTGAGGGGCTAGGGTGTGCTTGCGGGGGGATGATCACTGCTGCGACGGGCGTGAATGCGGGCCGTTTGTACCCGGTTGTCGTCGGTCTTCACGATCTCGATCGGGTAACCCTTAATCTTCAGTCCCGTGCCATTTTCTGGAATGGTTTCAAGGTATTCCAGAATCAAGCCATTCAGTGTCTTTGGGCCGTCCGTTGGCAGGTTCCAGTCCATTACCCGATTCATTTCCCGGATGTTGGCTGCGCCACTGACCAGGAAACTCGTGGCCGTCTCGCGCACGATGTGTTCATCCGTGCTTGACGCCGGGTCCGTCGTGAACTCTCCAACGATTTCTTCAAGAATGTCTTCCAGCGTCACGATGCCCTGAATATCGCCGTACTCGTCGACAACCAGAGCGAAACGCTGTTTGCTCTTCTGAAACTGCACGAGCTGCGTGCTCAATGGCGTTCCTTCGGGGACAAAATAGGGCTCAACAACGGCCGCTTCTATGTCTTCCTTTGAGAACGACGGTTTGTTCAGCAAACCGGCTAACCGGCGCAGGTGCAACAAGCCAATCACGTTGTCGATATCGTCGCGGTATACCGGCATACGCGTGTGTTCGCTGTTGCTCAAGGCGGCAGCGATCTCCTCGAGATCGTCGTCGAGATCGATCCCAACAATCTCATTGTGCGGCACCATGACGTCGTCAACCGAAACCTTCTCAAGGTCGAGAATATTGATCAACATGTTGCGGTACTTGCGCGATATCAACGAGCCCGCTTCAAACACGACGGTGCGCAATTCCTCGCTGGTCAATGAATTCATTTTGCTGTCGGAGTCGCGTACGCCGAGCAACCAAAGCAACGCGTTCGAGGCAACGTTTACCAGCCATACAAACGGGTAAGTAATAATCAGCAGCGGGTAGTAGATGAACGACGCAGGGTATGCGATGCGTTCAGGGTGCAGAGCCGCCAGCGTCTTGGGGGCTGCTTCTGAAAATATCAGCACGACGATCGTCAGCAATACTGTGCCGATCGCGACAGCAGGTTCGCCGCCGATTCGCAGGGCAATGAGCGTCACCAGCGCAACCGCGGTGAAGTTGACCAGGTTGTTGCCGAGCAAAATCAGCCCGATCAGGCGATCGGGACGGGCTAGCAATCGCTCGGCCAGTATGGCGCCACGGTGCCCGCCGCGCGCTTTGTGGCGCATGCGGTAGCGATTGAGGCTCATCAGGGCAGTTTCCGAGCCGGAGAAAAACGCGGAAAGTAGCAACAGCACTATCAGCAGCCCGATCAGGCCACCTAGCGGAACGTCATTGCTCAACGAATGAGCACCTCAGTAGTCAGGGCAAGCAGGAAGTTCATCAGGCTGGTTCCCAGCTGTCAAGAAACGCGGCCCGACAGTTGGCGGTCGTTTAGCCCCAGTGTCGGCCGAGCACGAACTCAAGTACGTAGCGGCTGCCAAAGTAGGCGAGGCACAAGACGGTAAAGCCCCACAGGTACAACGTCACAGCCCGGCGACCTCGCCATCCGGCCAGCGAACGACCCGCCAGCAGGACGCCGAACAAAACGAGTGCCACGATGGACAGTACTGTCTTGTGTACGAGGTGTTGTGCAAACAGGTTGTCGACAAACAGGAAGCCGGAGAGTACGCCGAGCAACAGGCTTGCAAAACCCGCGGCGCAAATGCCGAACAGCAGTCGCTCAGTTGTTTCGAGCGGCGCGAACAACTGGTTTATGCCTGCGAGCCGCCCGGAATGCAGGCGCCGTTCCTGTATCAGCCCGAACACTGCGACGATCGCACCGACGGCGAGCAGGCCATAAGCGAACAACGAGATCAGAATGTGCGCCTGCAATTGCCAACCGCTGGCGATTTCAGTGCTTGCGCCGCTCGCCCCGGTAAGCGCCGACAACAGGCCCGCCAACAGCAGCAGCCCCCCGCAAAGTCCGCGCAAACGTACTTCCAGCGAACCGAGCAAACTGATCATTGCCAATTGCACTCCGACTATGGATGCGCTGTTGGCCAGAGTCAGCTGCAGACCTCCGTCGACGACGGTCATGCTGTAGAGCAAGCGGGCGTGCGAAATCAGAGCTAGGAAAGCCAGCAGGAAAGCGCTCACTGCCATTAACTGGGCGCGGGAAGCAAAGCGTGGCAGGCGCGACAGTGCAAGGCCGATTCCGGCTATGATGTACAACAATGGAATTGTGATTTGAAACACAGAATCCCGACAGGCGATACCCTAGTTTGCGTCGAAGAATCATCCCACATGGTGCAGTTCATTAGAACCCTGGATTCAAAATGCGCCGAGCAGCAAGTAATCAAGGGCTGAAGTAAAACACCAGCCGCGTTGCAGCGCGGCTTGTGTAATGATGAACGAACATGCAAATACGAATTCTAGGATGCAATGGCGGAATAGGTGGCGGCGCGCGGACCTCGGCGATGCTTGTCGATTCCGACGTGCTCATCGACGCGGGAACCGGGCTCGGTGACCTGGCTCTGGATGAGGTTCGTCTTATCCGGCATGTATTCCTGACGCACGCACACCTCGATCACATTGCCGGCCTGCCAATGCTGGTGGACGCCATTTTCTCGGATAGTCTGGAACAACCGTTGACTGTCTATGGCCGACGCGAAACCATCGCCGCATTGCAAACCCATATCTTCAACTGGGTCATCTGGCCAGACTTCGCCGAGCTACCCACTGCTGAAAAGCCCGTCTTGCGATACCACGAATGCAATCCGGGCGACACTATCACTGTTGGACACCGCGACTTTCGCGCGATCAGTGTCGAGCATACGGTGCCGTCCATAGGTTTTACGGTAGAAAATGCGGGCGGTGTTTTCGCGGTGAGTGGCGATACCAAGACGAACCAGACCTTGTGGCCGGTTCTCAATGCCAGCGCCAATCTAAAGGCGTTGGTGATCGAAGTGTCGTTCCCTGATGAACGCGCTGAACTGGCCGACATGGCGGGACACTATTGCCCACGTACTCTAACCCGCGACCTCGAGAAGCTAAACCACGACCCGGACATTTGGCTGACCGGGATGAAGCCCGGTGATGAAGAGGTCATTTTCCGCGAGGTCCGTGAACAGATGCCAGACAGGCGCATTCGCATGCTGTCGAGCGGTGTCTCGATAACTGTCTAGGCCGCCGGCATATCGAGTATCGAACCTCGTCTGGCGGTCGGCCTGTCGGCATAGTTCAGTGACCGTGTTTCGCGTTACACTTGCCACTGCCCCGCTAAGCGGGATATTTCGTGTCGCACTGATACGCGGCTGAACCCACAGCAGGATCGGGCCTCTTACCCATGTTTGACAATCTTTCCGGTCGCCTCGCCGAGGCGGCGCGCAGCCTTACCGGCAAAGGCCGGCTAACCGACGCCAATATCAAAGATACTTTGCGGCAGGTGCGACTGGCCTTGCTGGAAGCCGATGTTGCGTTACCGGTCGTCAAGACGTTCATTGAACGGATACGCGAACAAGCGGTCGGCGAGGTCGTCGGTCGCAGCCTGACGCCGGGCCAGGAACTGGTCAAAATCATCCACGCGGAACTGGTTACGCTCCTCGGCAGTGAAACCGCTCCGCTGGATTTGCGCGCACAGCCTCCGGTTGTACTGTTTCTGGCCGGCTTGCAGGGCGCGGGTAAGACGACGACAGCCGCGAAGTTGGCGCGCCGCCTGATCGAAAAAGACAAGAAGCGCGTCGCTATGGTCAGTGTCGACGTGCACCGTCCAGCAGCTATATTGCAACTGCAAACGCTCGCTTCCGAAGTTGGCGCAAGTTTTATTGAAAGTCAGAGTTCCGAAGAACCACGCGCCATCGTCGATCGTGCTCTGGACGAGAGCCGCCGTACCCACGTCGACGTATTGCTGGTCGATACCGCAGGTCGTCTGCACGTTGACGACGACATGATGAACGAAGTTGTTGCGGTGCATGAACGGGCCAAGCCACACGAAACATTCTTCGTGATTGATAGCATGGCTGGCCAGGATGCGGTCAATTCGGCCCGCGTTTTCAATGAGCGCCTGCCGCTGACCGGCGTGATTCTGACCAAGACAGACGGTGATGCTAAAGGCGGTGTCGCACTGTCGGTCAGCGAGGTAACGGGCAAGCCGATCCGGTTCATCGGTGTTGGTGAAAAAACCGACGCCCTGGAGGTTTTTCATCCAGATCGCATGGCTTCGAGAATTCTGGGCATGGGCGACGTGTTGTCGCTGGTCGAAGAAATCGAGGGCAAGGTCGATCGCGAGCAGGCGAGCAAGCTGGCGGGCAAGCTCAAGAAGGGCAAAGGCTTCGATCTGGCGGATTTGCGGGACCAACTGCAACAAATGATGAAAATGGGCGGCATGGCGGCGTTGCTGGACAAGCTGCCGATACCGGGTTCCGTCAATACGGCCGCGCTGAAAGGTGGCGCGGACGAAAAACAGCTGAAACGGCAGGTCGCCATTATTAATTCCATGACGCCCGGCGAGCGGCGCTTTCCGAAGACCATCAATGGGTCTCGCAAGCGGCGCATTGCCAACGGCTGTGGTTTGCAGGTGCAGGACGTCAATCGACTCCTCAAGCAGCATCAGCAGATGGAGAAAATGATGAAAAAGATGTCGCGCGGCGGCATGCAGAAGATGATGCGCGGCATGGGCGGCGGCGGGCTGCCTCCCGGCATGGGACCGCCTCGGTAGTAAGTGTTTGATGTTAAACGTATAAATTCTGAAAGTGGCGTGTTTCATCCAAGCCGAACGGGTGCCCGGCGCTGCTGCCGCGTAAGCGTCAGAATTGCTTCACATTCCCGCTGAAATGCGTACAATGCGCGCTTTACTCGGGCCGGGCCCGAGCGTAGGCATGTCTGCCTGTCTTGAACTTTTAACGGAATTGCAATGGTAAGTATTCGACTTTCACGCGCTGGTGCGAAGAAACGGCCGTTTTATCACCTCGTAGTCACCGACAGCCGTAACCGTCGGGATGGCCGCTACATCGAGCGGGTCGGATTTTTCAATCCGGTCGGTACCGAAAAAGAAGAGAACCTGCGTATCGATCTCGAACGCGTGGACTTCTGGCTGGGTCAGGGCGCAAAACCGTCCGACCGCGTTTCGACGTTGCTCAAGGCCAGCCGCAAGGCATTGGCTGCCAGCTAAGGCATTGCCCGGCACGCTGGTCAGGTTATGGCCGGTGCACAGAGCAATAGCCGCGTGCAGGATCGGCAACTGATCGTTCTTGGCCAGGTCGGTGCTCCTTGGGGAGTGCGTGGCTGGGTCAGGCTGAATTCCTACACGGAACCTCGCGAAGCGCTGCTGGACTACCGCGATTTTTACTTGCGACAGGACGGCGAATGGCGAGCTGCGCGGTTTGCTGAAGGGCGGCCTCAAGGGAAATCGCTGGTTGGCCGCCTTGACGGTGTGACGGACCGCGACGAGGCTTTGCTGTTTCGTGGCGCCGAAATTGGTGTGCAGCGCGAGCAAATGCCGGACCCCGGTGATGGGCATTTTTACTGGTCGGACCTTGAAGGTCTGACGGTACGGCGGCAGGACGGACAGGTGCTGGGCCAGGTTGCGTATATGTTGGCAACCGGCGAACACGACGTAATGGTCGTGCGCGGTGAACGGGAAACGTTAATCCCGTTCGTGATGCGAAAGTTTGTACTCGATGTTGATCTGGACAAGCGCCTGATCAGCGTCGACTGGGAATGGGACTGAACGATGCAGATACAAGTCGTCAGTTTGTTTCCCGAGATGGTTAGCACAGTGTCGGAGTACGGCGTGGTGGGCCGCGCAGCGACCAGGGGGCAATTGTCACTTGGACTGCAGAACCCGCGCGACTTTGCTGACGATACCCACCGTACGGTCGATGATCGCCCCTACGGCGGCGGTCCCGGCATGGTGATGAAGTTTGAGCCGCTGGCGGCGGCCATAGGTGTTGCCAAAGCGGCTTTGCCGGCCGACAGCCCGGTGATCGGATTGTCGCCTCAGGGCAGGGTTTTTGACCAGGCGGCGGCAAGACGGTTGGCGGCGTTGCCAGGCATGGTATTGCTGGCAGGGCGCTACGAGGGCATCGACGAGCGAGTGGTTGATGCTTGCGTCGATGAAGAATTGTCGCTGGGTGACTTTGTACTGAGCGGCGGTGAAATTGCTGCGATGGCAGTGATTGATGCGGTTGTCAGGTTGTTGCCCGGCGTGTTGGGGGATGATGAGTCAGCCGCACAGGACTCGTTTATGGAGGGCTTGCTGGATTGCCCGCATTACACGAGGCCCGAACAGGTCGATGGAAGGCAGGTACCGGAGGTACTGCTGTCTGGCGACCATGCTCGAATCGCCCGCTGGCGACACCAGCAGGCACTCGGGCGCAGCTACACCAGACGGCCCGACTTGATTGACAGGCTAGTGCTAACGGACGAGCAGCGAACATTGCTCGATGAGTATTTACGGCAGCAGGATAACGTGGACGGCTAGCGTCCGGTTTCTGTTGAAAATAAACACGCGGCGTTGAAGCCGGCAGGTAGAGAACGATGAGCAAAGTAATCGAAGCGATCGAAAACGAACAGATCACCCGGGAAATTCCTGATTTTGCACCGGGTGATACCGTGGTCGTTCAAGTACGGGTTAAAGAAGGCGAGCGCGAACGTCTGCAGGCGTTCGAGGGCATCGTTATTGCCAAACGCAATCGCGGCCTTAATTCGTCATTCACGGTTCGTAAGATCTCTCACGGTGAAGGCGTCGAACGCGTATTCCAGACCTACAGCCCGGTGGTTAACGCGATTGAAGTGAAGCGTCGCGGCGACGTACGCCGCGCGAAGCTCTATTACTTGCGCGGACGCACCGGCAAGGCTGCGCGTATCAAGGAAAAGATCTAGTTCGCCTTGCGACCGGAGTTATCGCCGTGCTGTGGTGTCAGCCATAGCACGGTGTATCCCGGCCTCGCTGGCAACCGGCATCATGGTGGCCCGGGGTTGATGACCCGAACTCATTCCTGCCAATGAGGTCAATCGAGCCATGATCAAACTATCGACATTATTTTATCGCGGCCTGCTGCCCGCGCTGGCGCTGTCGTTTGCAGGTTGTGCATCGCTGGTTTCCTCAGCCGCCAGTGGTTTTGCGGACAATCTCAGCGCCGCCGTCCTCAATCAAAACGACCCGCAAACTGTGCGGGATGGCGCGCCATCCTATCTTTTGCTGCTCGACAGCTTTATCGAGGGCAACCCTGACAATCCCGATGTGCTGGCCGCTGCGGCGCAGTTGTATGCGTCGTACGGCGCCGTTTTCGCGACCGAGCCGGGGCGATCTGCTCGCTTGACTGAGCGGGCCCGCAACTATGGCGCTAAAGCCCTTTGCCTGAATTTCTCGCCTTCCTGTAGCTGGAAGGAGATGGACTTCACAGCATTCGAGCAAACATTGGATAAGCTAAAGCCGCGCAACGCGGAATATCTGCTGGCCTACTCGGTGGCGTCGCTGGCCTGGATCCGCGCGCACAGCGACGACTGGAACGCCTTGGCAGAGTTGCCGCACATGGAAGCCATGTTGACCCGCTACCTCGATATCGGCGAACCGACGGCGGCTGCGTCTGTCTATAGCTATTTGGGCATACTGGCAACTTTGCGGCCACCTGCACTCGGTGGCAAACCCGAAGAAGGGCGGGCGCATTTCGAGCGCGCTGTGGAGCTCACGGGCGGCAAGGATCTTGCGGTCAAACTCGAATTCGCGCGCGGTTATGCACGACTGATGTACGATCGCGAACTACATGATCGGCTGCTTCAGGAAGTCATGGCGGCAGATCCGGTGGTTGATGGTTTTACATTGACGAATGTGTTGGCACAGCAGGATGCTGCGGCGTTGCTTGAAAGCGCTGACGACTATTTTTAATCGGCAACGAACGATCGACAGTTGCCGCAACGGAGGAAGCTGATGCGAAACCCGATGGCCAATTTGTTTGCCATACTGGCCTTGATGGTCGGCACTGCTGCTACTGCGCAAACCACTCAGATAAAAATTGCGACGCTCGCACCGGAAAACTCTCAATGGATGAGCGAGTTTCGCGCAGGCGCGAAAGAAATCCGTGAGCGCACGGCTGGCCGGGTCCAGCTCAAATTCTATTCCGGCGGTGTGCAAGGCAACGAAAACAAAGTTCTCCGCAAAATTCAGATTGGTCAGCTGCACGGCGGCACATTCGCACCTACCGATTTTCAAAAACGATTTCCGGACTTGAACATTTATGGTTTGCCATTCGTGTTCAGAACAGAAGATGAAGTGGACTATGTGCGCAGTTTCATGGATGAGAAGCTGGCCTCGGGTTTTGATGAATTGGGTTTCGACACGTTCGGATTTGCCAGTGGTGGCTTCGCCATCGTCATGTCGAACACTCCGGTTAGTAGCTACGACGACCTGAAGGGCAAAAAAGTCTGGTTACCGGAAGGTGACCTGATCAGCTACGAGGCGATGAAAGCGCTGGAGTTGTCGCCGGTAGCGTTGCCAATGACAGATGTCCTGACCGGTCTGCAAACCGGGCTGATCGATATTGTTGCGATCCCGCCGGTGGTCGCGCTCGCCTTGCAGTGGCACACCAAAGTGAAGTTCGTGACCCAGCTGCCAGTGCTCTATGCCATGGGCTTTATGGCCATCAGTGAGCGTGCGCTGGCGAAGCTATCGACGGATGACCGGCACGTCGTTGACGATGTATTGAAGCGCATTTACGCAACGGTGAATGAGGCCAGCGCGGCCGATTCGGAAAATGCAGTCGATGCCTTGCTTAACGTTGGCTTGCAGAACGTCGAACCGCGTGATGGCGAGTTCGAGAAAATCCGTGCGATCATGCGTGAAAACAATCGCGACATGGCTGAACGCGGGATGTTCTCTACAGAATTGCTGGACGAAATGCAGCAACACTTGCGCGACTACCGAGAGAAAAATGGCGAAGCGGCTGGCATGACGTCCGGTGGCAGTGCTGACGACACGGGTACGGCGAGTATCGGGTCGCGCTGATGCCTGATCGACCGCGGGGCCTGCTCGGGCAGCTGGAGGGCTTCGGCACTGCTGCTGAAAACGCTGCTTTGGTGTTGTTGCTGGGTGGCTTGATGCTGTTGGCCGTCGGCCAGATCGTCATGCGAATCTTCTTCAGCGCTGGTTTCGTCTGGGTCGACGAACTACTGAAGCTGATGGTGTTGTGGATTGCACTGATAGCGTCGATAGCGGCCAGTCGTAGCGGACGTCACCTGCGTATCGATGTACTCTCCCATTTCATGCCGAAACGCCTTGCGCGTCTGCCAATGTTTATCGCCGAAGGATTTGCCGCCGGTATTTGCGGGCTGTTGGCATGGCAGTCATTTCGCTTCGTCCAGCTGTCCCATGAATTTGGCGATACCGTGCTGGTTGATACACCCGCGTGGGTCGCTCATAGCATCGTGCCGATCGCGTTTGGCTTGATGAGCTACCGCTTTTTATTGTCGATGCTGCATGAAGCAGTGCAACTCATGCGCTCCATGTTGTTGTCGAGCCCTGAGCAATGATGGCGCTGAGCATACTGCTGGTGATTCTCGCGGTCATTGGCGCGCCGTTGTTTGCGGTGATCGCGGGCAGTGCGATGCTTGGCTATTATCGTGAGGGCATAGACTTGATGGCGATTGCCATCGAAGTGCTCGGCATCGCCAGCATGCCGTTCCTGTCGGCTATTCCCTTGTTCACGTTTGCCGGCTACCTGTTGAGCGAAAGCAATGCCCCTCGGCGACTCGTTCGCCTTACCGGTGCATTACTGGGTTGGATGCCAGGTGGTCTGGCACTGGTGTCACTCGCGGCATGTGCATTTTTTACTGCGTTCACCGGTGCATCCGGCGTGACGATTATCGCGTTGGGCGCGATTCTCTACCCGGCGTTGCGTCAGGACGGTTATCCCGACAATTTCAATCTAGGCTTGGTAACCACCTCAGGAAGTCTGGGGCTCTTGTTCGCACCGTCGTTGCCGCTGATTCTTTACGGCATCGTCGCAGAAGTATCTATTGATGATTTGTTTCGTGCCGGAGTTTTGCCTGGGCTGTTAATGCTCGCCATGTTGTCTGGCTGGAGCCTGTGGGTGAACCGTGCCAACCGCAAACCATTGGCATCCTTCTCGATGAAGGAAGTTGGCGGTGCGTTGTGGGAGTCCAAATGGGAACTGCCGTTGCCGGTGGTTGTGCTCGGTGGGATTTACTCCGGGTACTTTGCGGTGTCAGAAGCCGCCGCGATTACGGCGCTGTACGTCCTGATAGTAGAAGTGTTTATTCTGCGCGAGATATCGCTGCGTAAATTGCCCGAAGTAATGCGCGAGTCGATGTTGCTGGTGGGCGGAATACTGATCATTCTTGGCGTATCGCTGGCCTCTACCAATTACATGATCGATGCGGGTGTGCCGCAGAAATTGCTGTCGATAGTCACCGAGCTGGTTTCGAGCCCGGCCAGCTTTCTGGCATTACTACTGATTTTCCTGCTGGTACTCGGTGCCATACTCGATATTTTTTCCGCTATCGTTCTGGTGGTGCCGCTGATTTTGCCTATCGCATCGATGTATGGCATTGATGAAGTGCATCTCGGCATCGTATTCCTGGCAGCGATGCAACTGGGATATTTGACCCCGCCGGTGGGCTTGAACTTGTTCATTGCCAGCTATCGCTTTGAAAAGCCGATCATGACGGTATACGCAGCGACTTTCCCGTTCCTGCTTATCCTGATGCTGTCGGTACTGATTATTACTTACTGGTCCGATCTCTCGTTGTTGCTCCTTTGATGCGGGCGATGCTCGCAGGGGCGGTTGTACTGAGTGTCAGGAGTGTTGTCCGTGTCTGATAGGAACGTACTGGTACGGGGCCTTGCCGCGATCTGGCACGCCATTGATGGCGTGCGCAAAGTCCTGCACCTGATCGTGCTGCTGTTTGTCTTTTCCATTATCGTCGCTGCATTGTCGTCAAGTGCACCGTCATTGCCGGCAAAGGCGGCGTTGCAGATTCCGCTGTACGGCAATCTTGTCGAACAGCTTGAGGGTGATCCCTTTGATCGCGCCATCGCCGAGTTGATGGATGATGTCGCGCCGCAGATTCTGGTCCGCGATGTTATTGCCGCTCTCGACTATGCGGCGGATGACCCACGTATCAAAGTGGTCGTTTTGGATCTCAGCGGGCTTGGTGGTGGCGGGCTCAGCAAAGCGCGGCGAATCGCTGATGCACTGACGTCGTTTCGTGAATCTGGCAAGCTCGTGATTGCCCACGCCGATTTCTACAGTCAGACGGCGTATTACCTGGCGGCGCACGCAGACGAGGTCTACATACACCCGCAGGGCTATCTTGGCCTGCAAGGGTATGGCATTTATACAAATTACTTTAAAGACGCCATCGACAAGCTGAAAATCGACTGGAATGTATTCCGAGTCGGTACTCACAAGTCTTTCGTTGAGCCGTACACGCGCAACGACATGTCCGATGCCGATCGCAGTTCGATGAGTCGAATACTGGGGCAGCTCTGGAGCCTTTACAAAGACGGGATAAGTAGCGCTCGCGAAGTTCCGGCCGATAGCCTTGATGAGTGGATGGCGAGTCTTGCGGCGAAACTGGAACAGCCGGGTAACACTGTCGCGACACTCGCGGTCAGTGCGGGTCTGGTGGATGACCAAATGACCCGTCAGCAGTTGCGGGAACGGATTGCCGCGTTGGCTGGACGCGACGACGAGAGCGCGCTGGGCTATAGCGCGGCGGGACTGAGCGAGTACGTTGCGCAAATGCGCTTGTTGGACGCTGTGGATAACTCGCCGAACAAGATTGCGATCGTCGTAGCCTCGGGCGAGATCCTTAATGGCTATCAGTCGCCGGGCACGATCGGTGGCGAGTCCACCGCTGAACTGTTGATGCGTGCTCGTCTGGACGATGAGGTCAAAGCGGTCCTTTTGCGGGTAGACAGTCCTGGTGGCAGCAGTTTTGCGTCAGAGATTATTCGCCACGAAGTGCTTGCGCTAAAAGCAGCGGGCAAACCTGTGGTTGCATCTTTTAGCAGTTCCGCCGCCTCGGGTGGTTACTGGATATCAATGGCGGCGGACCGGATTATCGCGTCTGAAGCTACGATTACCGGCTCCATAGGCATCTTCGGCATGTACCCGACGTTTCAGCGTTCGCTGGCGGCATTGGGCGTTTATACCGATGGAGTTGGCACCAGTGCATTGGCCGGTACTGCCAGGGCTGATCGGGAAATGACCGCGGAATCGAAGCGTATTGCACAAGCGACCATCAATGATGGCTATGACCAGTTTATTAGCTACGTTGCAGACCATCGTGGAATGAGCAAGGAGGCCGTCGACCGCATTGCGCAAGGTCAGATATGGACCGGGCGGGATGCACTGGACAATGGACTGATTGACGAGATCGGCGACTTCGAATACGCCGTGTCGGTAGCTGCCGAGCTCGCATCATTGCCTGAAGGTGAATATGGCTTGCATTATTTTGAGCCCGAACTGAGTCCTGCCGAGTTGTTGGCGCTGCAGTTTTTGGGCGGCGCGCAGGCAGTCGGCATGGACATAGGCAATTTTCGACGGGAACCTACGGCGGTGCAGCGCGTTGCTGCGTTAGTCGAGAACACGTTACGACCGTTGACGCGTTTCGATGATCCGCGCGGGGTCTACGCGCACTGCCTTTGCGAGTTTGATTAAGCGTGGGTTAGCGGTCGTCTTCGGTGTGCTGCCATTGCCATCGCAGCAGACCGTAGATAACCAGGTCTTCGTAACGTTCGTTCTTGAACGTGTGCTCGCGCTGTACGCCTTCATGTTGCATGCCGAGCTTCTGCATGACCCGGCCCGATGCCGGATTGCGTGCCAGATGCGACGCGTGCACCCGGTGCAGCTTGCACTCAGCGAACCCGAAGTTAACGACAGCGCGCGCGGCTTCAGTGCCGTAGCCCTGATTCCACCAGGGAACACCTATCCAGTATCCCAGATTGGCGCGCCGGAAGGCTTGCTCGATACCGAGGCTAATGGCGCCGATCAATGAGTGATTACTCTTGAGAGTCACCGCGAAGACCACTTGTTCACCGTTGGCCAGGTGTTTCGTGTGCGTGCCGATCCACTCTTCGGCCATCGACAGGTCGTACGGGTGCGGAATATTCAGGGTCATGTCGGCGACCCGGTTGTCGGCGGCCAGCTCGGTAACGGCGACCGCATCGTCCAATGAAAAACTGCGCAGGATGAGTCGCGGTGTTTCGAGTACCGGTAACACGAGGAGGTAGTGGTCAGCTGGTCCAGTCGAGAATGATCTTTCCTGACTGACCTGATTCCATCAGCTCGAACGCTTCCTGAAAGTCATCGGCCGCGTAGCGATGGGTGATGATCGGGTCAATGGTCAGGCCGCTTTGCAACATGCTGGACATCTTGTACCAGGTCTCGAACATTTCGCGGCCGTAGATGCCTTTCAGGACCAGGCCTTTGAAGATGACCTGATTCCAGTCTATCGCTGTTTTATCCGGGGGAATGCCCAACAGAGCGACCTTGCCTCCATGGTGCATGGTGCGCAGCAGATCGGTGAACGCGAGCGGATTGCCGGACATCTCCATACCGATGTCAAAGCCCTCGGTCATCCCGAGTTCGCGCATTGCGTCGTCCAGTGAATCGCGGGTGACATTCAGCGCTCGGGTCGCGCCAAGTTTGCTTGCCAGCTCAAGTCGATAATCGTTGATGTCAGTAATGACGACGTGGCGCGCCCCGGCGTAACGAGCTATGGCGACGGCCATAATGCCGATTGGGCCCGCGCCTGTGATCAGCACGTCTTCGCCAACCAGGTCAAAAGACAGCGCGGTGTGGGTTGCATTGCCTAACGGATCCAGCACCGCAGCCATGTCGTCGGTAATGGCATCTGACAACTTGAAGACATTAAATGCCGGTACGGAAATGTATTCGGCAAATGCACCCGCTCTATTCACACCCACGCCGCTGGTGTTCATGCACAGATGACGACGACCGGCGCGACAATTGCGACAGACACCGCAGGTAATGTGGCCTTCCGCGGAAACCCGATCGCCAGTTTCAAAGCCCACGACTTCACTGCCGAAATCGACTACCTCACCACAAAATTCGTGGCCCACGGCGATCGGTACCGGGATAGTCTTGCGAGCCCAGTCGTCCCACTGAAAAATGTGAATATCAGTGCCGCAGATCGCGGTGCGACGTACGCGAATCAAGACGTCATTGTGGCCGATCTCCGGCTCCCGAATGTCCTCCATCCAGATGCCGCGTTCAGCTTTGGCCTTGACCAGTGCTTTCATCATTTTGTCCTATTGAATGACGCCGAGTTCGCGGCCTACTGTTGCAAAAGCAGCTACGGCTTTTTCCAGGTGAGAGCGGTCGAGACCCGCCGACATTTGCGTGCGGATTCTGGCCTGGCCACGTGGCACGACAGGAAATGCGAATCCGATCACGTAGACGCCGTGATCCAGCAACTTGTCGGCCATCGCCGTTGCCAGTTTTGCATCACCGAGCATGACCGGAACGATTGGGTGCGCGCCGGGTTTAAGATCAAAGCCTAGCGCAGACATTTCAGTTCGGAAGTAGCGGGCGTTGTCGTGCAAGCGGCGGCGCAGGCTGTCATCGTTTTCGAGGAGGTCGAGTACTGCAATGGAGGTTGCAGCAATGGCCGGTGCAACGGAATTCGAGAACAGGTAGGGGCGCGAACGTTGTCGCAGCCAGCCGATTATTTCCTTGCGTCCGGATGTGTAGCCGCCAGACGCGCCGCCCAGTGCCTTGCCGAGCGTGCCGGTAATGATATCGACGCGGCCCAAAACATCGCAGTGCTCATGAGTGCCGCGACCCGTAGCACCCAGAAAGCCGGTGGCATGGCAATCGTCGATCATGGTGACGGCGTTGTACTTATCGGCGAGCTCACAAATACTTTTTAGGTCGGCAATCGTTCCGTCCATGGAGAACACACCGTCAGTAACGATCAGCCGGTGGCGACTGCTCGCCGCATTCTTCAACTGTGACTCAAGGTCGTTCATGTCATTGTTCTGGTAACGAAAGCGGCCGGCTTTACTGAGCCGAATACCGTCGATAATACTGGCATGATTCAGCGCGTCGCTGATGATGGCGTCTTTGTCGTCCAGCAAGGTCTCAAAGAGGCCGCCGTTGGCATCGAAACACGATGGGTACAAAATGGTGTCTTCGGTGCCAAGGTATTCGCTGATACGGCGTTCGAGTTCCTTGTGTATCGTTTGCGTGCCGCAGATAAAACGAACTGATGCCATGCCGTAGCCGAACTCATCAAGAGCTGTGTGGGCGGCCTGAATGATCGTCGGGTGATTAGCGAGGCCAAGGTAGTTGTTTGCGCAAAGGTTGATGACTTCGGTTTCTGAGCCGTTCTGTGCGACCTTGATGTCCGCCTGTTGCGGCCCGGTAATGTGGCGTTCCTGCTTGAACAGTCCTTCGTCCTTGAGGGCTTCGGTTTGGGTCGCCAGCTGGTCTAGTAAGGTTGTTGACACGGGATTGCTCTCTTTGGTCAAAGGCAGCAAAGTATATCAGGGTGACCCTATGGTACAGAGCCGCTAATGCAGACGAATCCGCCGGCCGGGCTACGAATTGATCGTTGGCTCTGGTTCACACGCTTCTACAAAACCCGCACGCTCGCAGGGCAGGCGGTAGCGGGCGGGCATGTGCGGATCAACGGCGTTCGTGCGCGTCCGGGCCAAGAAGCAGCGGTTGGAGACAATGTTGAGCTCGTCAAGAATCAACTGCCGTGGAAGATTCAGGTAGTCGCTATCCCCGCGCGTCGTGGTCCGGCGAGCGAAATGACGGGCTGTTACAGCGAAGATGCAGAAGTGGTGGCGCAACGTGATGCATTGCGACGCCAAATCAGCAGCGACCGGCGCCAGATGCCAACGACCGAAGGCCGGCCGGACAAGCACACAAGGCGTTTGCTACGGCAACGTAACAGAGGCGAGTAAGCGACAGAATCCCAACTCTCTTTTATGCGTATTATCGAGCGGCTACACTGCGGCGTGTCGCTCTGGGAATCCTTCACCAGGTTGGCAAGGACACTCGGCTGCCACGGACGATCACGCTATGAAGTTTACTGAACAAGGTTCGGCCAGTACGCACCCTCTGGGTAAGGTCAGTAAGTTGTACCTTGCAGACGAGGCTGTGCTGGTCAGTCGATTGGCAGCAAAAGCCGACGCTGGTGAGGCGGGTCGCGCACAGGTTCAGGCAACAGCAAAAACACTGGTTGAAGCCGTGCGCCGGCACTCGGCCAATGACGGCGGTATCGATGCTTTTCTGCAGCAGTACGACTTGTCGTCGGAAGAAGGTGTGTTGCTCATGTGTATCGCGGAAGCGTTGCTGAGAATTCCGGATGCCGACACGGCTGACCGATTGATCGCCGACAAGATTACTGCGGCGCGCTGGCAGGATCACATTGGCGCCAGTGACTCTTTGTTTGTTAATGCATCGACCTGGGGGCTGATGCTTACCGGCAAGATACTGAAGGTCGAAGACGCGGCGAAGCGCAACCCGGCCCATTACCTCGGCAAACTGGCTAGTAGCGCCGGTGAACCGGTTGTTCGGGCGGCGATGCGTCAGGCGATGCGCATCATGGGGCATCAGTTCGTCATGGGTCGCAACATATCCGAGGCGATCAAACGTTCATTGAAGAAAGACAATGCCCGCTATCGTTATTCGTTCGATATGCTCGGCGAAGCGGCGTTAACAGCGATTGATGCCGAGCGCTATTTCGAATCGTACAGCCGGGCTATCGCGACAATTGGCGAGAGCACTTCTGACGACAACATATTCAGCGCACCGAGTATTTCGGTGAAACTGTCGGCACTGCACCCTCGCTACGAGTACACCCAATACAAGCGGGTAATGAACGAGTTGGTACCTGTGCTCACCGAGTTGGCGATGAAAGCGCGTCAAGCTGGCATAGCCCTGACCGTGGACGCCGAGGAAGCGGATCGCCTCGAGCTGTCGCTGGATGTTTTCGCAGCGGTGTATCGCGATAAGCGACTGAGTGACTATCAGGGACTCGGTCTTGCCGTACAGGCATACCAGCGACGTGCGACCGATGTAGTGCAGTTTGTTGCAAGCCTGTCCAGTGAGTACGGCCGACGTATTCCGGTACGGCTGGTGAAAGGCGCCTATTGGGACACTGAGATCAAGCGAGCGCAGGAGCTGGGACTTGGCAGCTACCCGGTTTTCACCCGCAAGGCGCACACGGACGTGTCTTACCTTGCCTGTGCCCGGCAAATGCTGGCAACAGGGGAGCAGCTCTACTCACAGTTCGCGACACACAATGCGCACACGCTTGCGAGCATCATGCATTTCGCCGGTGCGGGTAACGATTTTGAATTTCAACGTTTGCACGGTATGGGCGAGGAGCTGTATGACGAAATTACGGATCCTGACAAGTACAACAAACCGTGCCGGGTATACGCGCCTGTCGGCAGCCACGAAGACCTGTTGCCTTATTTGGTACGCCGTCTTTTGGAGAACGGTGCAAATACATCGTTCGTCAACCGGATCATAGACGAGAGCGTCGCCGTCGAAGATATTGTTGCGGACCCGGTTGCATTGGCGCAAACGACAGAGTTTCAGCCGCATTCAAGGATTCCGTCACCCGGCGGCCTGTTTGGCGAGCGACGTCGCAACTCGGCTGGGCACAATCTCGCGGATCGTGACGCTACCGCAGCATTGTTGAAGGCGATGCAAGCTGTGGATTCGATGTCGATTGCCGCGGCGCCTATCGTCGGCGGCAAGTTATTGGATGGCGAGTCCGGGGTTTCCGTTAACCCGGCGAATAACGCTCAGGTTGTCGGCCACTGCAAGCAGTCTACGCCGGCGGCGGTCGAGAAGGCGCTCGACCTTGCGGTTGCTGCACAGCCAGCATGGGATGCAATGGATGTGGAGCAACGTGCGCTGATCCTTGAGCGTGCCGCTGACCTTTATGAACGCGATACGGCACAGCTGATCGCCTTGTGCGTACGTGAGGCCGGCAAGACTATCCCTGATTCAATTTCAGAATTGCGCGAAGCCGTCGATTTTCTCCGTTACTACGCACAGCAAGCCCGGCTACATTTCGCGACAACGCAAGTGTTGCCGGGACCGACCGGCGAAAGCAATGAACTCGGGATGCGCGGGCGCGGTGTGTTCGTTTGCATCAGTCCATGGAATTTCCCATTGGCAATCTTCACTGGGCAGGTCTCAGCGGCGTTGGCTGCTGGCAATGCCGTACTGGCCAAGCCCGCTGAACAGACGCCGTTGATCGCATTCAAGGCAGTGCAGTTGTTGCAGGAGGCCGGTGTACCGGACGACATCCTGCATTTCTTACCGGGAGACGGCGCGGCAGTAGGCGGGCACGCTGTTGCCGATCCGCGGGTCGCTGGTGTGGCATTTACCGGTTCTACGGAAACGGCGCGGTTGATTAACCGCACGCTCGCTCAACGTGATGGACCGATCGCGGTGCTGATTGCCGAGACCGGTGGCCAGAACGCGATGTTTGTAGACAGCTCTGCGTTACCTGAGCAGGTTGTCGATGATTGCGTGGCGTCCGCGTTTAACGCCGCCGGCCAACGGTGTTCGGCATTGCGGATATTGTGTGTGCAGGAAGACATAGCGCCAAGGGTCATTTCGCTCTTGCAAGGCGCGATGCAGGAACTGGTGATAGGTGACCCGGGCGATCTGGCGACTGACGTTGGGCCGACCATCGATGATGCGGCGCGTGCAGGCTTGCAGGCGCATCTTGACGACATCAGCCATGAGGCGACGGTAATACGGCAATGCCGTTTGCCGGCAACCGCCAGTTCGGGCACCTACTTCGCGCCGGTTGCCATCGAGATAGGCAGCATCGAGTTGCTTAAGAAAGAAGTATTCGGGCCCGTCCTGCATGTCTATCGTTACCGGCGCCGTAAACTTGCCGAAACAATCACTGCCGTTAATGCCACGGGTTTCGGTTTGACAATGGGACTGCACAGCCGGATTGGGGCTCGCGCAAGAGCGTTCGTAAAGCAATCCGGTGCAGGCAATATTTACATCAATCGCAATATGATCGGCGCGATAGTCGGTTCACAGCCGTTCGGTGGGCGTGGCCTGTCCGGCACAGGACCGAAGGCCGGCGGGCCGAACTACTTGCCGCGCTTCGGTACGGAGTATGCTGTTAGCAATAACGTTGCGGCGGTTGGCGGCAATGCTGGCCTGTTATCACTCTCTGAGTCCTGAACGAATCCAAAGGCGCGCCTCATGGCTGAAATCAGTGTCTTCGACATATTCAAGATCGGTGTAGGACCTTCCAGTTCGCACACGGTAGGCCCTATGAAGGCCGCGTTCGAGTTCGCTAATTCGCTGGCGGCCGCATCGTTCGACCTGACGAGCATCAACGTGCGTCTGTACGGCTCGCTTGCGTACACCGGGCGCGGGCACGGCACCGACTCTGCCGTATTGCTGGGTTTGAGCGGCGCTCATCCAGCCACTATCGACCCGGATAGCATGGAGCCGACCTTGCGACGCATTTACGCCGAACATCGTCTGAATGTACCTGGTGTCGGCGAGATTGATTTTGATCCTGAGAACGATCTTGTCTTCGATTTCGAAGACGAATTGCCGCGCCATACCAATGGCATGCGCTTTAGCGCCTTCGATCAAGCCGGCACGCAACGGCTAAGTGAAGACTGGTACTCGGTAGGCGGCGGGTTTGTCGTACGTGGCGAAGAGCCGGAATCCACGCCACAGGAAGGCGAACCGCCGTATCCCTTCGCGGATGCCGCAACATTGCTCGGGCTCGCTGCCGACACCGGAATCAGTATTCCGGAGTTAATGCTGCGAAACGAACGACACTGGCGTTCCGAACAGGAAATCAAGGAACGGTTAGGAGCGATATGGCAAGCAATGCGCAGCTGCGTGCAACGCGGCCTCGTTACTGAAGGGGTGTTGCCGGGCAAGATGTCGGTGCTGAGGCGCGCTCCCAAGTTGCACCGTACGTTGCAGGAACGCAGCGACGGTGGCGGGCTCGACACGATGGACTGGATTAATGCGTGGGCGATCGCCGTTAATGAGGAAAATGCGGCTGGGGGGCGTGTCGTTACCTCACCGACCAACGGTGCCGCCGGAATTATTCCCGCGGTCCTGCATTACTACAGCGAGTTGGTGCCCAGCGCGACGCAGGCTGGCATCGAACGCTTTTTATTGACCGCTGGCGCGATCGGCATCCTGTACAAGATCAATGCGTCAATTTCAGGCGCCGAGATGGGTTGTCAGGGCGAGGTCGGTGTCGCCTGTTCGATGGCGGCCGGCGGCCTTGTTGCGGCGTTGAGTGGCAGCAATCAGCAAATCGAGAACGCCGCCGAGATTGGCATGGAACACAACCTCGGCCTGACCTGTGATCCGGTGGGGGGTCTGGTGCAGATTCCGTGCATCGAACGCAACGCCATGGGCGCGCTTAAAGCCATTAATGCGGCACGTCTGGCGAAACATGGCGACGGTACCCACAAAGTGTCGCTCGATCAGGTGATTGCGACGATGCGCCAGACGGGGATCGATATGTCGACCATTTACAAGGAAACGTCGCGCGGCGGTCTGGCGGTCAACGTTCCCGAGTGTTGATTGCTGACCGATGCGGCAGCGTCGCTTAGCGGCCGGCTTTCTTCGGGTAGTCGTATATCAGTAACTCTTTGCTGCAGTCGGCACGCAAATCCCAGTGATCGGTATCAATGCTTACCGATACGACCGCACAGGTCGGCAGGTTGCCCGTGAGACCGGGAATCAGGTAGTTGGCAAGGTCAGTCAGCCCTGGGTTGTGGCCGACCAGCATCAAGTTGTTGAAGCCCTCATCCTGTTTCGCAATCACTTCGAGCAGGCGGTTTTTCGATGCCAGGTAGAGGTCGTGCTCCCGTTGCAAGAACTCCAGTGGGTATTTCAATTCGCGCGCTACGACTTTGGCCGTGCTCCATGCGCGCACGGCGGGGCTGCTGATAATCAGGGAAGGGCGGATTCCCGCTTCCAGAATCCGCTTAGCCATCATCGGCGCATCGCGTTCACCGCGTGGGTCCAGCGGTCGGTCGCTGTCGGCAACGCTGCTTGATTCCCAACTGGATTTTGCGTGGCGCAATATCGTAAGCGTCTTCATGGCAACTGACTTTTCCTTACATCAAGCCGGTTTGCAAACGAGCTTCGTCAGACATCATGCTCTGATTCCACGGTGGATCGAAAACCAGTTCGACGTGCACATCTGCAACCGTCGGGATTATAGCGATCTTGTCCTCGGCATCCTGCACGAGCACTTCGCCCATGCCGCAACCAGGGGCCGTCAGGGTCATGTCGACAGACACTGAGCGTTGGCCGTCGGGACGCTTGCTGACGTCACAGCGATAGACCAGGCCAAGATTGACGATGTCCACCGGGATCTCCGGGTCGTAACAGGTTCGCAGTTGCTGCCAAATGACATCTTCAATGTCTTTATCAGTCGCATCGGCCGGTACCGCCGGCGGTTCGACCGGTTCTTTGCCCAGAGCATCGGCATCTATGCCGGCAATTCGAAACAAATTTCCTTCGACGTAGACCGTGAAGCTGCCACCCAATGCCTGGGCGATAAAGCCCGTCGTAGTCTCGCGCAGGATTATCGTTTCGCCGGCCGGAATAATGATGGCTTTGACGTCTCGTTCGAGCGTGAACGGCTCATTGGTATGTCCAAACATTCTGCAGCTACTCTGTTGTTACGGTCTGCGATTCGCTGTTAAGCGCGGAGTGTAATGCGTGCCATGCCAGCGTGGCGCATTTTACCCGAGAGGGGTAATCACGCACGCCTTCAAGTGCACGCAGTTTGCCAAGATCTATTGTTGCGTCTGTCGCTTGCTTGCTATTGCCACTCAAGCGACTGGTGAGCGCGGCAAAGTATGCAAGTGCTGTACCTTTGTCGAGCCCGACGACGGTGTCTGTTAGCAGGGAGGCCGAAGCCATCGAAATAGCGCAGCCTGTGCCGTTAAACGACGCCTTGCCGATTACGCCGTCATCAAGTATTTCCATGTACAGGTGCAGCTTGTCGCCACACAGCGGGTTAACCCCGTCCGCCTGGTGAGTGGCGTTCGGTAGTTCACCAAAATGCCGCGGGTTCCGTGCATGATCCAGTATCAGCTCACGGTAAAGGTCGCGCAGTTCGCTGTTGTCGCTGGTCACCCTGCAAACATCTCCCGCGCTTTCTGCAATCCCTCCGCGAGCCGGTCGATGTCATCCTGGTTGTTGTAAAAACCGAGTGACGCTCGTGCAGTTCCCGGAATTTCAAAAAGTTGCATCACGGGCATTGCGCAATGATGACCCGTACGGATGGCAACGCCCTGATGATCCAGGATAGTGCCAAGATCGTGCGGATGTATGTCGTCCAGCAAGAACGATTGAACACTGGCCTTGCTCGCTGCTGTTCCTATCAGTCGAATGCCCTCGATGTTCTGCAGGGTAGTCGTCATGTATTCAAGCAGGCTGGCTTCGTAGTCGGCAATGCGCTGCATGCCGATAGCCTGTAAGTACGCGATACTCGCGCCGAGTCCGGCGGCGGCTGCAATGTTGGGTGTACCAGCCTCAAATTTGTAGGGCAGTTCGTTATAGCTTGTGCCATCGAAACTCACTTCGAGGATCATGTCCCCGCCGCCTTTCCACGGCGGCATTTTTTCCAACAGGCGCTCTTTCGCATACAGAATGCCAATGCCTGTCGGGGCGAACATCTTGTGCCCGGAAAACGCAAAAAAGTCGGCGTCCAGCGCCTGCATGTCGAGCGCAACATGCGGTGCTGCCTGAGCGCCATCGACCAGTACCGGTATCTCGCGGCGATGTGCTTCCACAATAATTTCTTGCACCGGGTTTACAGTACCCAGAGCATTCGATACGTAGCTGATTGCCAGCAGTTTCACGCGCTCATCAAGCAGTGCGTACAGTCTGTCGAGGATCACTTCGCCGCGTTCGTTGATCGGGGCGACGACCAGTTCGGCACCGGTCTGCTCGCAAATCATCTGCCACGGAACAATGTTGGAGTGATGTTCGAGGTGACTTATTACTATCCGGTCACCTGCTTGCAAAGTCGGCCGCGCGTAACTCTGCGCGACCAGGTTGATGGCTTCTGTAGTGCCACTGGTATAAACGATTTCGCTGCGACTGCGCGCATTGATAAAGGCTGTGACCGCGTCACGGGCACCTTCATAAATGTCGGTAGCGCGATGGCTCAGTGTGTGGACGCCGCGGTGTACGTTCGCGTGGTTGTAGCGCTGGTACTCAGCCATCGCGTCTATGCTGACGTCAGGCTGCTGCGACGACGCCGCACTGTCGAGGTACACGAGCGGGTGGCCGTTGATTGTTTGCGACAACGCGGGGAAGTCCGCCCGGTAATCGCTCATTGGGCGTGAACTGATAGCGGTATTGCTCACAGGGCTGCTCACACTCACTGGCTTGTATCCTCCAGCAAAACATCCAGTCGTGCATCGACCAGAATTTCAAGATGTTCGTGCAGCGATTTGATCGGTAGCTTTGCCAGAATCTGTGCTGCAAACGCGCGCGTCAACAGGTGGGCCGCCTGATCGCGATCAAGCCCTCGCGATTGCATATAGAACAACGCTGTCTTGTCCAATTGGCCGACCGTCGCACCATGACTGCACTTGACGTCTTCAGCGTAGATCTCGAGCTCGGGCTTGGTATCCACTTCGGCTTTGTCAGACAAGAGCAGGTTGTGATTGGCTTGTTGCGCGTCGGTGCCATCAGCGCCTTTGTGAACAACGGCTTTACCGTTGAATACGCAACGTGCGCGGCCGTTCAGAATGCCACGGAATTCTTCGCGGCTGTCGGCCGGGCCTACCCGATGGTCGACACGCGTGTGATTGTCGATGAACTGTTTGTCAGTCGCGAGATAGAGGCCATACATATTGACCAGGGCGCCAGCGCCAACGATATCTGCGACGACGTCCTGGCGAATCATACTGCCACCCAGATCAATGGAGGCGTAATCCAAAGTCGCATCCCGCTGAACTCGTGCGTTCAGTTTGCCGACTTGTGATTGTGAGGCGCCGCGATTCTGCACGCGAACAAAGTTCGCACGCGCACCCGTCGCCAGCTCCAGTTGGGTCACTGTATTCGCGAAGTGTTCGCCGGGAGTGCCGTTGGTGTGATATTCGATAATATCGATGTGTGCGTTCTCAGCGACATGAACAACGATACGAGTCTGGCTCGCGGCGCTGCCGCCGTCGGCAATGAAGATGGCTAGTGGCTTGTCAAGCGTTTTCCCTTTGGCAACGGAGATGTGCAGACCGTCGTGTAACAAGGCCGCATTGAGCGTATCCATCGGCCCGTCAGCGAAGATCTGATCGGCAGCGTCGCGCAATCGGCGCAACTGCAGAACATCAGTGGTGGTGGCTTTTACAGTTGCGAACATTTCGTCATCAACTTGCCCGTTGCTGAACAGCAACGCGTGCGCGTCGATGGTGGGCAATGCAGGGGTCTTAGCCGTGCTGGTCGCGGCATCCGCTGCGATTGACTCGAGCCATTGTGTACTGAGTTTGGCCGCGTTGTTCAGATTGGTGTAACGCCAGTCTTCGTCTCGTGACGTCGGAATTCCCTGGCGCACAAATCTGGGTAGCGCGTTCTCACGCACTGCACGCAGGGCATCATCCGGCAGCGCCTGTTGCGCGCTCTCCAGCAAGGACTGGCTTAGCTGGGCGTCGTTCATGCGCCAGCGGCCTCCCGCACCCAGTCGTAACCTTGGTCTTCGAGTTTCAGCGCCAAGGATTTGTCGCCAGAGCGCACGATTTGACCTTGCGACAGCACGTGCACGAAATCAGGCTCTATGTAATCCAACAGGCGCTGGTAGTGAGTGACCAGCACGATCGCGCGTTCGGGGCTGCGCAGTGCATTGACGCCACCGGCAACTGCTTTCAGTGCGTCGATATCGAGTCCGGAATCGGTTTCATCCAGTATGGCGAGCTGCGGCTCCAGCATTGCCATTTGCAAAATCTCATTGCGCTTTTTCTCGCCGCCGGAGAAGCCTTCGTTGACACCGCGTTTCAGAAAGCTGGGATCCATGTCCAGCAGTTTCATTTTCGCTTTCGCCATTTGCATGAACTCGAACGCATCGATCTCGTCTTCGCCATTGTGCTTGCGACGGGCATTAACGGCGGCTTTTAGCAAGTAGGCATTGTTGACACCGGGTATCTCCACCGGGTACTGAAAGCCAAGAAAGACGCCTTCACGGGCCCGTATTTCCGGATCCAGTTCCAGCAGGTCTTTGCCATTGAAGGTGACACTGCCGCCGGTAACCTGGTAGTCCTTATGGCCGGCAACAACCTGCGCAAGCGTGCTCTTGCCGGAACCGTTAGGACCCATGATGGCGTGCACTTCACCGGCTTTCACACTCAGGTTCAGGCCGCGAAGAATTTCTGTATCGCCGATGCTGGCTTTTAGGTTTTTGATCTCTAACATTTCGTTTCTTCCTGACTAACCAACGGCGCCTTCAAGGCTGACGTTTAGCAACGCCTGTGCCTCGACAGCAAATTCCATGGGCAATTCTTTGAACACTTCTTTGCAGAAGCCATTGACGATCATGTTGACCGCGTCTTCTTCCGATATGCCGCGCTGTCGGCAATAGAACAATTGATTCTCCGAGATCTTCGACGTCGTTGCCTCGTGCTCAATTTTCGCGCTCGGATTGCGGACTTCCATGTAAGGGAAGGTATGGGCGCCGCATTCTTTACCGATCAGCAGGGAATCACATTGCGTATGGTTTCTGGCGTTCTCTGCCTGCGGCATGATCTTGACCAGACCGCGGTACGCGTTCTGCGCGCGGCCAGCCGAAATTCCCTTGGAGACAATCGTGCTGCGGCTGTTGCGACCAATGTGAATCATCTTCGTGCCGGTATCGGCCTGCTGCATGTTGTTGGCAACCGCGACTGAATAAAACTCACCGACGGAATTGTCACCGCGCAAAATGCAGCTTGGGTACTTCCACGTAATCGCGGAGCCGGTTTCAACCTGTGTCCAGGAAATCTTGGAGTTGTCACCACGGCAATCACCTCGTTTGGTTACGAAGTTATAAATTCCGCCTTTGCCGTCCTCGTCGCCGGGATACCAGTTTTGTACGGTTGAGTACTTGATCTCCGCGTCTTTCAGGGCAACCAGTTCTACCACTGCCGCGTGCAGCTGGTTTTCATCGCGCATGGGCGCGGTGCAGCCTTCGAGGTAGCTCACATGACTGCCTTCTTCGGCAATTATCAGCGTCCGCTCAAACTGGCCGGTGTTCGCTGCATTGATGCGGAAATAGGTCGACAGCTCCATTGGGCAGCGGACGCCCTGCGGAATGTAAACGAACGAGCCGTCGCTAAAAACGGCAGAGTTCAGCGTGGCAAAAAAATTGTCGCGATAGGGCACAACCGTGCCGAGATACTTCCTGACCAGTTCCGGGTGATTGCGTGCCGCTTCTGAGAAGGAACAGAAGATTACGCCGGCTTCCGCCAGTTTCGACTTAAACGTTGTAGCAACGGATACGCTGTCGAATACCGCATCGACGGCGACGCCGGCCAGACGCGCGCGTTCATGCAACGGTATGCCCAGCTTGTCGTAGGTCTCGAGTAACTTCGGGTCGACTTCGTCGAGGCTCTGTGGCTTGTCCGCTTCAGACTTTGGCGCGGAAAAGTAAGAGATGGCCTGATAGTCGATCTTCGGGTAATGCACGTGAGCCCATTCTGGCTCTTTCATGGTTAGCCAGTGCCGATAGGCTTTGAGCCGCCATTCCAGCATGAACTCGGGCTCGTCCTTGCGTGCGGATATTGCCCGTACGACATCTTCGTTCAGTCCGGGTGGCAGGCTGTCGGTATCGATGTCGGTGATAAAGCCGTGTTGATAGCGACGGTTGACGAAGGACTCGATGTCCTGCGATTCAGTAGACATTATTTCTCTTTCCGTTCGACATTGACGGGCATGCCGGCAAATTTAAATTGGGGTAGCGGAGCATTGGCGCGAATCAGATCAGCGAGGCTGATATCGTCGAGAGCGCGGCGGATTGCGACGTTTACGCGCTGCCAGGCACCTCCAACACTGCAGACCGCCTCCAGCTCGCAATGGCTTTCATGGCCACTGCACTCGGTTATGGACACCGGACCCTCCAGGGCGTCAATAACATGGGCAGCGCTGATCAGGTCCGGCTTGCGAGCCAGTCGGTAGCCACCCTGGGCGCCACGGCTGGATATTACGAGCTCTGCTTTGTGTAATGATTTCAATATCTTACTTACTGTTGCCAGACCGAGTCCGGTAGCTGCGGCGATGTCGGCCGAGCTGAGCTGGGCCGTCTCGCTGTGGGCAAGGTGGCCGAGGACAACGGTGCCGTAGTCGGTCAGTTTGCTGATTCGCAGCACGGAATCGCTCCAAAGCTGAAAGCGGACCATTTTAGTCCTATTTGCTGGTAGTGGCCAGTCCGGACACCAATCCTTACAGGCATTGCCTGCCACCGATATTTGCTATGCTACGCCGTCGCGAAGGGGCCGCAGGCCGCTTCCCCTGAACACACAATCATCATCTAATTGTAATTTGGAGGCGGTGGCATGGATCTCAAGCAATTGAACGGCGTGGCGAAGGCGATGGTTGCCGATGGCAAAGGTATTCTCGCGGCCGACGAAAGCTCGCCCACGATCAAGAAGCGTTTCGACACGATTGATACCGAATCCACGGAAGAAAGCCGGCGCCGCTATCGCGAAATGCTGATTACGACGCCGGGCGTCGAGAAATACATCGGCGGCGTGATCATGTACGACGAGACGTTGCGCCAGGCTACCAGCGACGGGGTGCCGTTCGCGAAGTACATGGCCGATCTGGGCATGATTCCGGGTATTAAGGTCGACATGGGTGCCAAGCCGCTGGCGGGTTTCCCTGGCGAAACGATTACCGAAGGTCTCGATGGCCTGCGTGCCCGGCTCGACGAGTATTACAAGCTGGGCGCGCGTTTCGCCAAATGGCGCGCGGTAATCACCATCGGCGACGGTATTCCGAGCGAGTTTTGTTTGCAGGCCAATGCGCACGCGCTGGCTCGCTACGCGGCGCTGTGCCAGGAAGCGAACATTGTGCCGATCGTCGAACCTGAAGTGCTCATGGACGGTGGCCACAGCATAGGCCGTTGCGAAGAGGTAACGTCGGCAGCGCTGCAGGCACTTTTCGCGGAGCTGGCGGCTCACAGGGTCGCGCTCGAAGGCATTATTCTGAAACCGAACATGGTTATTTCCGGTATGGCGGCGAGTAATCGTGCCAGTGCCCAGGAAGTCGCGGATGCAACATTGCGTTGTCTGAAGGTCCATGTTCCTGCCAGCGTGCCCGGGATTGCGTTCCTGTCAGGTGGGCAGACTGCAGAAGAAGCGACTGAACACCTCAGCCTGATGAACGCGGCGGGTGATCTGCCGTGGGAACTGTCGTTCTCATACGGACGTGCGTTGCAGGCGCCGGCACTGGATGCGTGGCGCGGCAAAGAAGAGAATTACAAAGCTGGTCAGAACGCACTGAGCAAGCGCGCGAAGCTGAACAGCATCGCGCACCTTGGAAAGTACGACAGTGCCATGGAATCGGCGGCCTAAGGCTGCTGGCAGGCGGAATCCGCAATTGATATGAACACGAACTCTGACGCCTTGATCGAGATTCGCGATCTCGACTATTCGCGCGGGCAAAAGCAGATATTCAAGAACCTGAATATCACGATCGCCCGTGGCAAAGTGACTGCTGTCATGGGGCCCAGCGGTACCGGTAAAACCACGTTGCTGCGTCTGATAACGCGGCAACTGGTTCCGGACCGTGGCTGCGTGCTGGTGGATGGCGTGGATATTTCCCATCTGAAAGAGAAGGAACTGTTCCAGTTGCGTAAGCGGTTCGGCATGCTGTTTCAGAATGGCGCGTTGCTGACCGATCTGTCAGTGTTTGAGAACGTTGCTTTTCCTTTACGCGAGCATACGCGGCTGACCAACCGTTTGATCAGGCACATTGTTCTGACCAAGTTGCACGCGGTTGGCTTGCGCGGTGCAGCGGATATGTTGCCCTCGGAAATGTCGGGTGGCATGGCACGTCGCGTTGCGTTGGCGCGCGCCATGGTAATGGACCCGGAGATACTGATTTATGACGAACCGTTTGTGGGTCTTGACCCGATATCGATGGGCGTCATCGTCCGCTTGGTGCGCAAAATGAACGACGCGCTGGGTATTTCCAGCATCATTGTCAGTCATGATGTGCAGGAAGTGTCGACGGTCGCGGATATCAGCTACCTGATTTCTGATGGCCAGGTCGCGGCATCCGGCAGTCCTGCGGAGCTGAACCAGACATCCTCGGAACTGGTTAGGCAATTCATGCACGGAATGGCCGACGGCCCTGTCGCCTTCCACTATTCGGCGCCAAACTACGCCGAGCAACTGCTTGGGCGGGACAACGAGTGACGCTCATCGGCCAGGCGGTATAGACCATGTTCCGAGATATCTATTACACCTTTATAGAGTTCCTGCGCACGTTTGGCGCGTTGCAGTTGTTCTTTCTGCAATTGCTACGCAATTCGCCAACAGTCTTTGTGCGTCGCTTCAGGCTGGTCGTTCAGCAGGTCTACAATACCGGCGCTTTGTCGCTGGTCATTATCATGGTCTGCGGATTGTTTGTCGGCGGCGTACTCGGCTTGCAGGGCTACTCGAATCTGGCGCGCTTCAATGCTGAAGATTCTGTGGGTACCTTTGCGGCGTTCTCCTTGTTGAAGGAGTTGGGCCCGGTCATTACCGCCTTGTTGTTTGCCGGCCGTGCGGGTACATCGCTGGCATCAGAGATCGGCCTGATGCGAGCGACCGATCAGCTCTCTGCCATGGAAATGATGGCGATCAATCCGGTACGGCGTGTTTTGGTCCCACGCTTTCTGGGCGGCGTGATCTCAATGCCGCTGCTGACGGCCGTGTTCACCGTGGTGGGCTTGTTTGGCGCACACGTAGTTGGTGTGAATTTGCTGGGCGTCGATGCAGGCGCATTCTGGCAACAAATACAGAACTCCGTGAGCCTTGGTGATGTCTACGAGGGCATCATCAAGAGTTTCGTGTTTGGCATTGCCGCCAGCCTGTTCGCGGTTTGGGAAGGCTATAATGCCATTCCGACCGCCGAAGGGGTTGGTCGCGCGACCACACGGACAGTTGTCATTACGGCAATTACCGTATTGATTCTAGATTTCATGATTACCGCAATTGCGATGTAAGGAATAACGATGCAACAGACACGTTCCGTTGAGCTTGGCACCGGCCTGTTTGTTTTGCTGGGCATGGCTGCGCTGTTTTTTCTCACGACCCAGACTACGGGTACCGACGCGTTTTCCGGCGAAGAAACCTATGAGGTGACGGCGCGCTTTGAAAACGTCGGTAGCCTGAAGAGCCGTGCGCCGGTCGCGATGTCCGGCGTCACGATTGGTCGGGTTACTGGCGTACGATTTGACCCCGAACAACTGAATGCCGAAGTGACATTCGTGATTGATCAGCGTTACAGCATGATCCCGGAAGATTCGGATGCCAGCATTCTTACAGCCGGCCTCCTGGGTAGCCAGTACATAGGGTTGCAGCCGGGCGGTTCGGACATGTTTCTTGAAAACGGTAGCGAAATTCAATTCACGCAATCCGCCGTGGTTCTGGAGAACCTGATCAGCAAGTACTTGTTCAGTGCGGGCGGCAATGAGTAGGGCCTACAACATGAAAATAAGACATTACATGGTAGCGATGCTGCTGGCGCTTTTTGCAGTTAATGCGCATGCACAGTCGCCAACTGACCTCATTGAAGAGGCGGCGGACACGTTGGCGAAGCGCATCGAAGGCCGCAAGGACGAGTTGCGGGCGAACCGGCCGGCGTTGTACGAGATGATTGACGAAATTTTGCTGCCGCGCTTCGACCGCGACTATGCGGCGCAGTTGGTTTTGGGTCGCGCATGGCGTACGGCCAGCGCCGACCAGCGCAAGCGATTCGTCGATGCGTTCTACCGGGCGCTACTGCACCGTTATGCGGACGGTGTCCTCGAGTTCGATCAATCGAAAGTTGAAATACTGCCGTATCGGGGCAGTGACGATGACAAGCGCACGACCGTGCGTACGTTTGTCACCCTGGATGATGGCACGCGCGTTCCGGTCAACTACGCACTGGTGAACCGGGACGGCAGCTGGTTAATGTTTGATGTGACTATCGAGGGCATTTCGTACGTGAGAAATTTTCGCGCTGAGATGAACTCGGAGATCAATGAGAAAGGCCTTGATGCGGTCATTAAACGCCTTGAAGCTGAGGCGGCAGCAAACGACGCGTCATGAGTGATTTCAAGTTGGAGGACCTTGGCGAGGGTCGCTTTGCGCTCTCCGGCGAGATGGGCTTTCGCTCAGCAGACCAGATTCTGCGCGCCAGTGAATCCATGTTCGATGACCACACACGCATCGAGGTTGATTTGCAGGGCGTTGATAAAACGGATTCAGCAGGCCTGGCGTTGTTGCTTGAGTGGATCACCTGGGCGAACCACACTGTGCGCGAGATTCGGTTTCTCAATACTCCCGATAAAATCACGGCTATTGCGCGTACAACCGAAGTTGATGGCTTGCTGAAGCGCGGTGAACGGTGGTCGGGCTTTATCGAGGCGCCCAACGACGAAGAAGATTGAACTACGGTTCTTCGTCGAGCATATCGTCATACATGTCGTCGTAAAAATCGTCATCCATCGGCGGATCGCCGTCATGGATTTTGTAGTTGCGATTCTGTAAGTACGACTCCCGCAAGGTGATGTAACGGTCGTTTGAATCCTCCAGGAATCGTTCAGCGGTCAACAGACGGGCCCGCAAATCAATTGCCTGCAGCACGCGCAACTTGTCGCGCACCGAGGAATTCTCGTAGTAGTACAGCGGGCCGCTGAGAATATCGACCGGTGTTGCGAAGGCGTCCCGCAAGGTGCTGGGTCCGAAGAACGGAATGACGACGTAAGGGCCGTCGCCCACGCCCCAAACAGCCAGCGTTTGGCCGAAGTCCTCATTGTGTTCGGTCAGGCCGAATTCCGTACCAACGTCGATGAGCCCGCCGATACCCACCGTACTGTTCATCAGAAAACGCCCGATATCGATGAAGCCGTCGCGACCTTTGCCTTGCAGGAAATTGTTGAGCGCGACAGACGGTGTGCCCAGGTTCGCGAAGAAGTTACTGATACCGCGTCGTGCAATATTCGGCACGACTTTGCGATAGCCTTTCGCCAGCGGCTTTAGCGTGACCTTATCGACCGCCGTGTTGAACGAGTCCGTTTTGCGGTTCATCGTTTCCCACGGATCACTCGCGGCACGGCCATTGTCTGCGGCGGCAGGGCCGTTGCTTGCGCACGCGCTCAGCATGAGGTTAGCGATAAGCAGCAGTACCGCAGTGTATCGATGAGGCATCGGGTTTAGGTTCCTATGATGGGACGGGTTCGAGCAGCGGAGTATTTGGCGTGTCTATGCCGCCGGGCGGCTGGCTGCACTGGGCACCCGACTTCGTCGTAATTGCTGCAATTGTTCTTCGGACATGTATTCCTGAATGCGATCAATGCGTGCCTCGAAACGAATGCGTTGAATTTCCTGCAGCTCGGGCAATGCCAGTGCTTGCCGCAAAAAGCCAACACCGCCCACCAGATCGCCAATCATAAAGCGGTACTCGGCCATGTAGTAGTGTGCTTCGGCGCTGTCGCCCGCTTCGTCGGCGGCGCGGGCAATCAACCGCACCTGTTCTGGCGTTGGCGGTACATTGTTGAGCAGATCCAGCAACAACTGGTGCGCCTTGGCAGGCTGGCCGAGTCGCAGTAACGCTTCGGCGTAATGCACTACCAATGGCACGTTGCGCGGAAACAGGCTCAGCGCTCGCTCGAAGGTGGCGGAGGCGCCATCAATGTCCTCCAGTGCGAGTTGGGCCTGGCCCAGACCGATGTGGTAGGGGATGACGTCCTGATCGCGATTGACGAGTTCCTCGAAGATGGGCTCGGCTTCCCGGAAACGTCCGGCGCGCATGTAAGCGAGCGCACGTCCGTACTTGTCAGCCGCGGATTGCTTGCTGTATTCCTGCAGTTCAAAGCGACTGACGGCTTGGTCGGCACGTTCGAAGCTGTCCACTTCAGTGCGTGCCCGCGCGATGCCATAGCCGCGTCCGCTGCTGCTGGCCACCGGCGGATAGTCTCTGGCACGACTACGGGCTTCGGCGATACGTGCACTGCTGACCGGGTGCGTGCGCAGGAATTCGGGTAAGCGGTATTCGACTGGGCGTGTATCCCGCGAGATCACTTCAAAAAACGATGCCATGCCTTCCGGATTGAAGCCCGCTTTCGCCAGTGCCTCCATGCCAACCCGATCCGCTTCGTACTCGTTGCTGCGGGTGAAATCGATTTGTTGCTGTACGGCCGTACCCTGGGCTACCGCTATGGCACCCTGAATGGCGTCGCCACTGCCGCCCGCCGCGCCGGCCAATACTGCGCCGAGCATGATGGCTGTGCTGAGAATGCTTTGCCGCTGATTCGCGTGAATGGCGCGAGCGATGTGTCGTTGCGTAACGTGCGCGACTTCGTGGGCGAGTACGCCTGCGAGTTCGTCTTCACTGCGTGTCGCTTGCAGGAGCCCGGTATGCACGCCGATGTAGCCGCCGGGTAATGCGAAGGCATTGATGTTGGGATCGTCCACGACAAAAAAGGTGAATTTCTGTTCACCGTCGTTTGCCTGCGACGCAATACGATGACCTATTTCATTGATGTACTCGGTCATTATCGGGTCGTCGATGACCTGGCCGCTTGCACGCAGCTGGGCCATGATCGCTGAGCCGATTCGTGCTTCGTTCGATTTGGAGAGGATTGCGTCAGCGGGGCTGCCGATGTTCGGCAGGTTGATCTCTGCCGCCGACAGCAACGTAGAGCCGCCGAGGGCCAGCAATGCAATGAGCAGGCGAACGTGGCTGGTCAGTGTTTTTCTCACTCGTGGATCACCCGGGTAATGAAATTGGCATCAGCTCTTCGGACTCCGTGATGCCTGCCGCGTTCCCGATAATACCCGCCTCCTGTGCGCTGCCAAGCGAAGATTGCTGTTGCCGCGTGGGCGGTATTACGACAATCAATTGATAAATAAAGGAAAACAGGGTTAACAATTCTTGACGGCCGCTAGTACTTCGGCGGCGTGTTCTTTGACTTTGACCTTGCGCCATTCCGCACGCAATTTGCCGTCTTCGTCGATAAGAAAGGTGCTGCGTTCGATGCCCATGTACTTGCGGCCGTACAGGTTTTTCTCTTGAATCACATCAAACGCCTTGCAGACGGACTCGTCCTCGTCCGACAGGAGTTCGAACGGGAACTCTTGTTTGGCTTTGAACTTCTCGTGTGAGGCAAGACTGTCGCGAGAGACGCCCAGAATGATGCAATTCTGGCGTTTGAATTTTGCGTGGAGATCACGAAAGTCCTGCCCCTCGGTCGTGCAGCCGGGGGTGGCGTCTTTCGGGTAGAAGTACAGTACGACTTTTTTTCCGCGCAGAGCTTTGAGCTGGATGGTTTGATCACCCGTCGCCGGACACTTGAAGTCGGCAACAACCCTATTGAGGCGTGGTGCAGGCACAGTTATCTCCTATCTGCATTTGGGGACGCGGCTGATCAGGCTTTAACCGGCTCTATCAGGCCGTCGAGGTTAAGCTGGTCGCAAATTTCCATGAACTCATCGCGCAGCTGCGACAAATGCACCGAGCCCGGAACGTTGACGCTCATTTGCACGGCGAACATCGGCGAACCAGTGTGCGCGGCCGGGTAGCTGCGGGTGGCAAGGTCGGCGATTTCGATATTTCGACTGGCAAAAAAGTGCGACAACTGAAACACGATGCCAGGCTGGTCCAGGGCGACGACATCAACGGCGTACGGCATGCTTTCTTCAGCACGCTTGCGGACGCCGGTTTTCTTGATGTTGATCGTGAGGTCACGATCCTTGCTGAGTTTGTCGAGACTGGATTCGAGCTTGCTCAGCGTATGCCAGTTTCCGGACACCAGCAGCAGCATCGCGAACTCTGTGCCCAGAGCGGCCATGCGGCTTTCTTCAATATTGCCGCCACAATCCAGGATCACTTTGGTGAGGTCATTGACGACACCCGCGCGATCAGTACCAATCGCCGATAAAACAATAAGTTGTGACATTTTACTCGATTTTTTCTTGAAATTGCTCGGGTGCCGGTGCGGCTGGTCGATGCTTGCTTGCCAGCACCGGGGGTGAACAGTAACATCGCCGCCTTTGTCGTGGCGAGGAGATATTGTGTTCGAAGGCAGTTTGGTGGCGCTGGTCACTCCGTTTGATTCGCGTAACCGTGTCGACTATGGCGCTGTAGAACGCCTGGTTGAATTTCATGTCGCTGCCGGGAGTAACGGCCTGGTTGTCGCCGGTACGACCGGCGAGTCGGCCACGTTGTTGAAAGGCGAGCACGCCGAGTTGATCAAGAACGTAGTCGATATGGTGGCCGGGCGTATGCCGGTTATCGCGGGTACAGGTTCCAATTCGACCTCACAGACGATCGACTTGTCGCTCGAAGTCGCGAATTGCGGTATCGACGCTTACCTGATGGTAGCGCCGTACTACAACAAGCCGGTGCAAGAGGGTATTTATCAGCACTTTGTGACGATCGCAGAGCAGGTGGACAAGCCGATCATGTTGTACAACGTGCCGGGCCGAACCGTGACCGATATCCTGCCCGAGACCGTCGCACGTCTTGCCGCGCACCCAAAGATTTTCGGTATCAAGGAAGCCACGGGCAGCGTGCAGCGCCTGAAGGACATCAAGGCTTTGGTACCGGACAGTTTCCGACTCTTCAGTGGTGACGATTTCACGGTCTGCGAATTCATCGAAGCAGGCGGCCACGGTGTGGTCACAGTGAGCGGAAATCTGGCGCCGGCCGAGCTGGCATCGTTATGCCGGTTGGCGAGCAGTGGCGAGGTCGAGGCGGCGAGGGCGATCGATGCGACGCTGCAGGCATTGAACACAGCACTGTTTGTCGAGTCGAATCCCATTCCGGTGAAATGGGCACTCGCAGAAATGGGTCTCATTGAGCCGCATATTCGCTTACCATTGACCCCATTCAGCGAGCGGTATCACGAACAGATGATCAATGCGATGAACACAGCAGGAATTACACTGGGAGCTACGGCATGAGACAGCAGGCTCTGATACTGGCATCTCTGGCCGCCACGGTGCTGCTTAGTGCCTGCGGCGGTACGAAAACGGTCGAATGCGACGAGCGTCGTCTGTATCAGGACGCCGTTGCCGGCAAACGGATTGAGGCGCCGGAAGGGCTCGACACTCTGGCAGCGGACCGCGAAATGACCGTGCCCAAGGCGTCCCCACAAGCGCCACCCCCACCCGGAACCTGCCTGGACGCGCCGCCGACCCTGAGTACCGATTCCTCCAATAAATAGACAACAGCGCTCAGCCAGTTAGAATACCGGCCGCCGCGGGCGGTCATGCTGATGGCGAGCGGCAGGAGCCGCGAGTCAAAGCGAGTGTGCTGACTATCAGCAAGTAGAAAATTCGGAGAGGTGGCTGAGTGGTTTAAGGTGCTCGCCTGGAAAGCGAGTGTGCGGTAATACCGCACCGGGGGTTCGAATCCCCCCCTCTCCGCCATTCAACGACTTAGCGAGGACCGCTCAGGACCGCTAGAGTCTGTTTTATTTCAAAGTGTTAGGGTGCTCACCACCTGTGAGCGACCAGCCCTAAGAGGTCTAAACCGGGCCTCAGAAAGACACAATAGCGACACATCCAGATGATTGACTGGATTACAGCTGTTGTCCCTTGCACGCACATTGACGCGCTCGATGGTGGTCGTGTCTACTCGGTGGATACCGATGGTTGCGTCGAGTGGGAAACGAGCAAACGACTCTCCGTAGAAGGCTCGTATTCTTCAAAGGTTCAGATCAAGACCCACTCGGATAATCAGATCTGGATCTCCGGCAACCCGTCAAAATTCCTGCAGGGTCACAATCTTTTCGGCTCCAATAGTCCGAGAAAGCTGGTCTATGCTTTCCTAAACGAAATTACCAGGCAACTCGGCCTAACTCCGACTTTCGGAGATCGGCTGCGCTGGCGATCTGGCCACTACAGCATCACGCGCATCGACATTGCGGAATGCTTTCGGCTTCCGAGCACGTTAGATGTAGACAACTGGATTCGAGCCGCAGCACCGCTCGTTCGCGGCAAGCATCAACAAGTGTCGGCCTACGGCGGCGAAACAATATACGTCGGGCAACGGTCGCGGCGGATCTCTCTGAAGATCTACAACAAATCCCGCGAATTGAAAAAGCATCCATTGGATAAACGAATTCCCCATAGAGAGCGATTGCTCGAGTTCTCTGAAGGGCTGTTGCGCGTGGAGGTTTGTTTACGTTCGCAAGAACTGAAGAGGCGAGACCTGGACAGAGTAGAAAATTGGGAGTCAGGGACAGCAATGGAAATCTTGAGAGAAAGAATCGGGAGACTTGAAATGCCAGAAAAACTACGCCTAACCGCCACAGAGATTGCCGAGCTGCCGCCCAGGCTGATTGGAGCCGTTCGGTTATGGGAAAGCGGCCACGATTTGCGAAACGTTTATCCAAAGTCGACTTTCTATCGATACCGATCTGAGCTGATGGAATTCGGCATCGATGTGCTCGCTATTCCTAGCGCAGCTTCGAATGTTGTGCCCCTTATTTCCTTTCTTGATGCGAAGCACGAAGCGCGAGTACCGAGTTGGGCCATTGGCACACCGCTGCTTGCATGCGCGACCTAAGCCGCGCGGCGTTTGAGCGCGCTGAACCTTTCACCTGGAGGAAAACAGAATGACAGAACCTAAAGCTGCGCCGAAGTACCTCAAGTACTTCAGCGCTATTCTGGAAAACCAATCGGCCTCTCAGTTACCGGAGGAGCTGCAAAGCTGCGGCGATTGCGGGAACCAGCATGGCACCTACCATGCGCTTGTAGCAGGCCCCCGAGGGCGCAAGAAAGGTATTGAAGGGGTCTGTGTCGTTAACTGTCAGTCGTGTGGCTCGGTTCATCTGACGCAGCTGTTCACCCGGAACTATCGGGGACGTGGAATGGATGCCCCGATCCTGCGTGCTATAGCGAAGGACATGGGGTTCAATGCTGGACCGGCACGGGAAGCCTGGCATTGGCCGCAGCCAGATGCGTAGCAATCGGCGCGGCCGATGCCAGGCTCCGGCACCGTCATGTGCGGTACCAGTAATACCGCACATTAGTCTCAGTTTGGGACTATCTCTGCCGTAACGCGTTGATTTTGGCTGGACTTGACTGCGAGGTTCACTAGTGTACTCTAGAGTCAGTTACTGTACTTGAGGTTCACTATGTTTAACCGGGCTCCAATTAGACCCTTTCAGAAAATCGACGCAGAGTTGGACAATTATCTCTGTGAGCATATCGCTGAGTTCGAAGGTTATGGGGGCGACCTGCAAGCAGCATTGGGCGCTTTAGTTCTGGGACGGCACTACGGCATGCGGGCACTCCGCATCATGCACAGTCCCGCGACAATCCGAAAATACGACCGCGTACTAGGAATCAAACTCAAAGACTACTGCCCGCAGGAAACGCATCTCTCTGACAAGATTCTGGGCGTGCGATTCGCCAACAAGATAGGCGCTTTTTGGGACGTGGTAACCGGTCGCCGCACTATTGCAGACAAAGGTATGGTTACCGATGAAGGAATGGAGCCATGAAAGACCGCCACTGGGTAACAGTCGAAAAACTGGCGGAACACACTGGCCTTTCTCGGGAGGCGATTTGGGCCTACCGAAAGAAAGGGCAACTCCAGCTTGGCACGCACTACGTCAAGAAGGGCAGAAGACTATTCATTGACCTGGACGGATTTAACCGGTGGCTGGAAGGTATCGAGGCGTAACCAAACGCGGTCAGGGTTGGCAGCTCTCGTTCTCGCTTTCTGACGGTATACGATGCCGGGAAATTGTCCGCTTTCCTCAAACGCGAAAGGGAGAGGACGAGGCGTTTGCGATGCGAGCGAGAATACTTGCAGAGGTCGACCGCGGCACTTTCGACTATGCGCAGTGGTTTCCACGGAGCAAAAATGCGAAGCGCTTTTCATCAAATCCGGGCAGCATATTTTGATTCGAGATGCTTTGCGCGAATACTTGGTACGAGAAAGGGACCGAATTGCGCGGAGTACGTACTACAACTACGAAACGAGAATTTACAAACACCTAATACCAGCATTTGGTCACCTATCGTTGGCGAAATTGACTGCGGAGAACGTTCGAATTTGGTGCCAATCGCAGAATCTGTCTGGAAAATCACTCAATAATATTTTGATCCCGCTCCGGGCAATTTTCACCGATTCATATCAGGCTGGAGTGATTGACCGAAACCCCATGGACCGCATCAAGGCCTACCCAGTCCAACGTCGGGAGCCTAATCCGTTCACAGCTACCGAGGTGCGTAAAATATTGAAAGCTCTGAATCGGCGCAGTAAGGAAATCCGACTCTACTTTCAGTTGGCGTTTGCAACTGGTCTAAGAACGTCGGAACTCTTGGCATTGAGTTGGGATGATGTTGATCTAGAAAATCACACGATATTTGTTTCTAAGGCGTGGGTTCGTGGCCAAATGAAGTCACCGAAAACAACGGCAGGACGTAGGACAGTCGATATCAATATCCTAGCGTTCAAGGCGCTAGTTGCGCTACAAAAGTATCGCTCGAAGGGCCGGGTTTTTCTGAATCCGGTTACCGGAAAATTATGGCAAAACGAGCAAGTGCTGAGAAAGTCGTATTGGTATCCTGCATTGGCCTCGGCCGAGGTGCGCCGGCGAAATCCGTATCAAACTAGGCATACGTTCGCATCTCATTTGCTCAGTAATGGTGAAAATCCTATGTACGTTGCAATGCAAATGGGGCACTCGGACTGGGGTATGATTCGTCAAGTCTATGGGCGATATATCACTGAGTATCAGGGGGCGGCAAGATGATAGACGAACTTGTACGGTCAATAAGAATTCATCTGAGCGACAAAGTTAGTAGTCCCCTAGGTGGAGCGTTCTTCATTTCGTGGATGATTTGGAACTACAGGTTAGTTCTAGTGTTACTCGCAACTTGGGATGTTCGGGAAAAATTTGAATTCATACACCTAACTCTTTATCCAACTATCGAAGAGTTGCTACTTATTGGTATTGTCGCGCCGCTATTATCAGCGATCGCTGTACTGTTGGTTTATCCGCTTCCGGCACGGCTTGTGTACTCGTTTTGGCATAAACAGCAGAGCCTCCTCAAGAGTGTTAAACAAGCGATCGATGACGAGACGCCGTTGACGCAAGAAGAGTCGAGGAAGATTCGGCGCGAGCAGCTAGAGTTAGAGAATCGTTTTGAAGAATTGGTTCGAGCAAAGAATAGTGAGATTGAGCGACTAAGACTGGAAGTCGAGAAATTGCATGAGGACATTGGAACTCAAAGTAGCCCGCTAGAACAAACACATGATCCGTCTTATGATTCTGGTTCATCTCGTAACGTTTATGGGCATTTTGGCTCTGACTTATCTGATGCACTGACAGGCGAAGAGTTGACCGTGCTAGAAAAGCTTACGAAAGAAGATGGTTGGATGTGGGAGGAAGCGTTGTACCAGGAGTTGTCGGTCCCTCGAGTTCGCGCGGAGTGGATACTTGAAAACCTCACTCGCCGAGAATTAGTAAAGGTCGATTTAAGGTGGACAGAGCAACGGCGGAAGCAAGAGCCGATCATCGAACTAACTGCCGGTGGCCGAGAATTTGCTGTTGCAAAGGGGTGGGCGTAGTGCACCCCATTTGCACGATTTGGAACAGGTGCTTGATTTGAAACCGATTCAGGGGGGTTCGAATCCCCCCCTCTCCGCCATTCTTCGAACGTAATTGCTTGAAGTAATTTAAATAAAAAGAAGTACGATTCAAGTTAACCCACAAAACGTCCCACAATATTTTGTTTCGCTTAAATCAGAATTTGCCTTCAGTGAATCGGAATCTCGCGCACTCTGCATTGCGTTGATAGCCACAGAAAGGCCAAGTCGGCGCGACGGCTATCGATTTGCCCTCAATAAATGCTGCTTCGATCAAGTCGCCCAACCCCTCACCCAGTGGATTATTTGCAAACCGAATGATGGGTGAAACAGCTTTGAGTAGGCAATTAACAAAAATGTGTGATGCCAAAATTTTCTCTTCGCTTCTTATTGCTTGTCCCTGCAATTGCAGACCAACTTCATCTGTGTTGCTGCCTTGAAATTGTCACTTTTCCCAGCCTAGCTGAGCGAATCCCCGGTTCGTTTTATTAAGTGGGGTGCCGAATAGTTTTACATTCGTCACACATTGCAACGACCAGCGTTCTCATAACTCTTAGATTTTTCAGACAATTCGGGTCCGGGCACAACTCTTGCACAGGTGTTACATGAGTTCCGCGAATAACTTATAGAGAATTGACCGGTACAGCAAACCAGTACGTATAAAATTGGACTATTGGGAAGCGAGCTATGAGAAAAATAATGAAGAGAGTTCTATCAGCCAGTGTACTTATTGGGCTGTTTGTAGGGCAGGTTAGTCAAGCGACCATCATTGAGCTCGATTTCAAGGCGGATCGTCGGTACTACGGTAGCGATCCAGCCTTGGCTGTGCATCTTTATGGGACTATCACCATCGATACGAGCGCGGCTGAAATAAACTCGAATTCTAGCCTCCCAGAAGATACCTCACCCTATCTGATCCGAATCCGTGATTTTGTTTCGAACGTAGACCTCAACGTAAATGGTGAGGATATCGATTTCGGTGATATTTCTGGTAGCGGGATGCGGATAGATACACCTCCAGATATGGGGGTAAGTGGACAAGGACCAGCTAGCTTCTATATCGAAGGCTATGTTCTCCGATACTTACCGCAGTTAAATTTCATGGATTGGACAGAGGCTGATATGGCCGACATGCTCTTGGACATCGATACTACGTCTGACCGTCAATTTGATATGAGTGCTGTACTTCCTGATGGTCGGGTTTTTCCGTCGGAATCTATAACTGGAACAATGACCGCGGTACGTGCAGTTCCTGAACCTAGTTCTCTTGCACTCCGTAGGTCTAAGCTTATTTGGTCTAAAGCTAGCTCGTCGTAAGAAATTGGGGAGGGCACAAAGAAATAATTAGGGTCTAATTGCTTCTGCACTGTGGTTAATCGTATTAGGTAGGGGTGATGTTCGGTTGTAGATGATTTCGAAACCGATCGTGATCATTCCGTCCTAGAAAGCCAGGAAAAATGGCAAGTTGTATCCGCTTGGCGGAGTTCCTCTCTCTGCCACATTTTGGCCTAAGTAGCTGAAGAATAAATAAGCCGATTTGACTCGGGTCAGGTTGCCGAAAGAGTCTCCGGCACGATCGCAAGTTTCTTCCAGCGCCTGTGTTCCCGGTGCAGATATACGCTGAGCGCTATCCATACCAGTACCAGCAGAATATTGATAACAACGAATCCCATGTAGTTCAGATCAAACACGCGCGTGCCAATGAGTATGGTCATTGCAGCAAGGCCGTCACCCAGCCTGACGAACAGGGTGTCGACCGTTGGTTTAGCCTGATAGAGCATCTCTTTGGTCGTTGGCAGCCACAGCATGTGCCGTGCTGTATTGTGAATCGAGTACGCGCTTGAGTTCTCGGCAATCTTCAATACTTTTATGAGTCCGAGAATTGGCACAAAGGCCATGGACGCGTACGCCGCCAACGATACGAATGGTGTCGTAAACAACAGTGCCCGCATCCCGCCCGCGCTTAGAATTCTTGAGACGATGAACGCCTGCAGGAAGAGCGTCGCGAAGTTGATCCAGAAATAGAAATCGCCGTAGAACGCCGTGGTAGCTTCGTTCAGCGCCACGTTGTAGGCGAGCGGATCATTCTGAACATCAACAAGCGTTTCGCTAATGGTCTCCTGAACAATACCGAATAGCAGATTGTCGCCACTGGTTACGACCCAGGTGAAGACCATGATCATCAGGGCCGTAACGGTGAGGTACCGGTGTTTCAGCAGCAGGTGGTACGGCCCTTCGTTGACAGGAGCTGCTGGCTCACGCCAGCGGTCTTTAGTCCACGCGGACGGGTTTCCGTAAGTGCCTCGGCGGTCAGTCCATGCGGCAAGCAGCAAGGCAATCAGTAATGGGACCAGCGCAACCAGGAGCAGATCAAACGCTTCCACGTAGGGCAGTCGAACCAACTTTTCGCCTAGCCATGAGCCGGTAGTCGAGCCGAGCGCCGCGCCGATGGCAATCAAGGGAAACAGCCGCGCACCTCGCTGGGCGCCATAAATATCCGCGCAAAATGCCCAGAATAGTGCGACCAGCGTCACGCTGAATATCCCGACAAACAGGTAAAAAAGAATGCCGGCGAAGGGTATGCGCGTGAACAAGAAGTTTGGCTGGGAAAACCAGAAACCGACAAGGACGAAAGCAAAGGCACCGCCAACGCGCAGGATAAGATCCCGGCGCGACCATTTTGCTGCGAGCCGCGCGTAGGTTGGCAGTATGGCTACGAGTAACATGCTTTGAGCGAATGCCGAGTAAGCTTTGACCTCAAGCTTCGTCAGTCCCGCGATGTCCGTGACAGCTAGCCAACCCTCCCGAACCGGCTTGATGAGATAATATGCGGCGAGTATCAGAAATATGTTTCCTACCAGAACCAGGCAGGTAATGCCTTCACGCGGCTGAACGTCGGCGAATACCCGTAACAACCGTTCGAATTGGGAATACGTACCCGCCTGTTTGGAACCGGCGCTCATGTGAAGGACCCCGGAGAATTACTCATGAAGTTGGTCGCCCGTTTAGTCTTACTGCTGTTAACGAGCATTGCAGGCGCTGCGCCACTGGACCCGCCATCATCTGATGTTGTAACTGCGGCGCGTGGGATTGTACAGGACATGATCGCGAACCCGCGCGGTCCGTACAGCCGCATTCGTTGGTACTGCAACGATGGCACCGTACAGCCACCCATCGCGTATGCCTGCCGGGAGCACGGTGGAGGGCGACAGCACGCCGAATACTCGAGCCAAAGAACCGAGCTTGCCGCGTTAGGTTGGTCGGTCGGCACCGTTTTCGCGAGCATGACTTTTGAAGAGTTGTTTGAGAATGGTCTGCGACAGTCGAGGTTGCGCGAGCTGGCGCTTGAACGATACCTGATCGACACCGACACGGGGTGGGTCCTGCGGCGGGCGCGGGGCTACAGGGGAAGGGTTCAGGTTGAGGATGAGGCGGCGGCGGGTACGGCGTTGCTGCTCCGCCTGCTGGAGAACACGTCCTGGGTTAGTGACAACTTTCTGCTTACCCGCGAAGCGGTACGAGTGATTCCGCACGGCGAGGAAACCGACCTAACGCGCCGAATCCGTCGCGCCGCAATCGAACTGGCCGAGCTTGACGCCGATGCGGAGCAATGGCGCGCAGAGATTCATTCAGACCCGGGCCCCGGCATTGCGGAACGGCTGCGAGAGTGGCTGGACCAGGGACGGCAACATGCAACGGCGGAGGCCGGTTACCTGCTCGTCGCGGATCTCGAACGTTTGTACGGCCGTGATGGCCGTCGCGAGCGACTCGACGTGTCGCTTGACCGGATGCGCAATGTTCCTGCCAGCGCAACCTGGGCCGCTGCACTTTCGAACGTATCTGCTCTACCTGCCAAAGAACAAATTCCCCGGCTGTGCAACGCGCTGGCCGATGGCCGGTCGACTGTGCTTCAGGCGCTCCCTTCACGAGAACGACTCGCGATGCTGGACGCCATGCAGAACCTGGATACCGAAGCCCTCGTCGTGTATCAGGACATCGATGCCAGTGAGTCCTTGACCCGCGCTGATCTACTTGCGTTGAGCGCTGCGCTTGTTGATTGCGCGTACGGCTCGGGTCTGCTTTCCGGCACCGAGCGCGCGACACTTGTGAAAGACCTGTCGGTGGAGAACGTCGAAACACTCGCGCTGGCCGATTACCGTCGACTTGTTGCCCGCCTCAAACGTGCCCCGAGCTGGGCTGTTGGCACCATTCGACATACGTTTGCGGAGGCGTTGGTGCGTTACTCGGCGCTCGAGCCAGGTGCGTTGCGCTTCAGCGACGACTTGCTACGCGGTTCGTCGATGTGGCTGCTTGGCGATACGCTCAAAGTGCTTTCCAGAGACCTCGATGCAATGCTTGGCAGTGTCGTTCAGTTCAACGGACGAGCGGTTGCATCTGCGGTTGCTTTAAACGGGGGAATAGCAAAAGGCCGACTGCGAATATTTGAATCGATAGATGAAGTTGAATCTGCTGCATTGCAGGCAACGGATATCGTCGTGCTGCCGGAGACGATCGCGGAGCTGTCGCCGGTCGCGGGCATTCTAACGCTCGGGGAAGGCAATCCTTTGTCGCACGTGCAGTTGCTCGCGCGAAATTTCGGGATACCAAACGTGGCCATCGGCCAAGAGGCTGTTGAGCATCTGCGTCCCATTGAAAATTCTGTCGTAGCGCTGGTAGTTGATAACCGAGGGAATGTTATTCTTCGATCGGAAGATGCCAATACCGCCGAAGTATTTGCCCGTCATGCCGGGTTGCAAACGCGATCACTCGAACGCTTCAGCGTTCCGCTACCGGACCTGGCAGGCGTGCAGCTACTGCCTCTTTCCACTCTTGGACGGGAACTCTCGGGCAGGTTGGTTGGCCCGAAGGCGGCCAACCTGGGCGAATTGAACCGTCTGTTCCCCGGCCGCGTTGCTCCGGCGATCGCTATCCCGTTCGGCGTGTACGCGTCGCACTTGAAACAGGCAAATCTCGACCAACGAATAGCGACACTCTTTGGGGCCAAAGATGACGGCGATACGGGCAGCGAGGAGTTTGCTAAGGCAATTGCCATCGTCCGTGCCGAGATTGCGGCGCTCAATCTCGATGACCGGGTTCGGTCGGACCTGGTAGGTATGATGAACGAAGAATTTGGAGAGCCGGGAACGTACGGTGTATTCGTAAGGTCTGATACGAACGTCGAGGACCTGCCGCGCTTCACGGGTGCAGGACTGAATGAAACGGTACCGAACGTCGTCGGGCTAGACGCACAATTGAACGCTATTCCTCGCGTCTGGTCGTCGGTTTTTAGTCCGCGCGCGCTTGCCTGGCGATCCAACGTGCTGGAAAACCCGGAGCACATTTATGCGTCGGTACTGCTGATGAAAAGCGTGCCGGTGACAAAGTCAGGCGTTCTCGTTACCGCGAATCTATTCGATCGGGAATTGCCCGCGCTGACCGCTTCTGTAAGCTGGGCGTGGGCGGTGCCGTGGCAGGTGAGTCGGCGGAAACAACGGTCATTCACAATGACAGCAGTGAAATTTACTCGGAGGCGAAGTCACCGTATCAAAGGGAGATTCTTGAGACTGGCGGCGTCGCATGGAAACCTGCACCGGCAGGCCCTGTGCTGAGTGAAAATGAGATGAACGCGCTGCGCCAATTGGCTGTCGAAGTTGACGAGAAATACGCAGCGGTACTCGACGATACGGGCGAGCCGCGCCCCTGGGATATTGAGTTCGGCTTCATCGACGGCGAGTTAACGCTGTTTCAGATACGGCCGTTGGTTGAACGCGGCAATCTCAACGCCGATTCGCTACTGCGGCAGCTATTGCCAGGTATTCAATCAGCCGGCAAGGGGTCCGCAACGGTGGTGCTTCAAGAGCGGGTGCTTCAATGACCCGGTCAAATCTGTCTACAGTCTTGACGCTGGCACTAACGCTGCTTGTCGTCGCGCCATTCGCCAATGGCTACCCGCTCGACGAGGAGTCGTCAGGAATTCGCCGGCTTGAAGGTGACCGGCTCGCACAGAAAATGCCGAATGGACCAAAGCTGGTACCCGGCCAACTCTGGAGTACGACGGACATACGTCTGAGCCTGCTGGACTACGACGGACCGGACTTCGATCAGTTGCCACAGGATCCTGGACTCGCAGCATTTCTTGCCAGCAACCTCAGCATGCGCGACCCAAGCTACAGCATGGTGGTCGTTAATTTTTCCGATCCCGCACGGATACGGTGGGCCGGACTTCGACCGGACCTGAAACAGAACGCCGGCAGTGTCGGCAAACTGCTGTGTTTGACCGGACTTTTTTATGCACTCGCGGAAGCGTTTCCGGACCCTGTGGATCGAGCACGCATCCTGCGCGAATCGGTATCGCCAGCGGGTCATTGGGTCAGCAATGAAATACACAAAGTACCGAAGTGGAGTGACACGGAGCAACGCAATCGGTACTCAGTCATTCAACCTGGCGACCGCTTCCGTTTGAGTGAATGGATTGATCACGCAATTTCTGCATCGGCGAACGGTGCCGGCTCGATCATATGGCGGGAAGCGATGTTGATTCGTCACTTCGGTTCCAGTTACCCCAGAAGCGACGAGGAGAATGATCGTTTCTTCCGCGAGACGTCTAAAGGCACGCTTTCCGCTCTTGCACGAGTGGTGATCAACGAACCTTTGGTAGCCGCCGGTCTGGATACCACCAATTTGCAGCAGGGATCATTTTGGACCACGAACTCGAAAGCCATCGTTCCGGGCACTGTTTCTTTCGCGACGCCCAGAGAGCTGGCGCGGCTGGCGTTTCGGCTTGAGCAAGGGCGATTGGTGGATGAGTGGTCGAGTCTCGAGATGAAGAAGTTCATGTACCTTACGAAACGTCGCTACCGTTACAGTTATGCTCCCGAGCTACGTGACGCCGCGGTCTTTTTCAAGAGCGGTTCACTTTACTCATGCAAGCCCGAAGAGGGGTTTCGCTGCGACAAATACATGGGCAACGTGCGGAACCTGATGAACTCGCTGGCTGTCGTCGAAGGCGCGGGGCAGGTGGGTCCGCACTATATTGTTTCGCTGATGTCCAACGTCCTGAAATTCAATTCGGCCTGGGACCATTCGCGCATTGCCGCAGCATTGCACGAGACGATTCTTACCGACTCTACACACAGTCTGCGCGAAGACGCATCGGCTGGCGAAATGCAGGAGGCGGGAAGAAGCGAATGAGGGTGGAGTCGCGGGCGCGGTGGTAACAGATGGTCATCATGGACGTGACGAAATGTGCCAGTTTGCGGCGGTTATCGCGGGTGCTACAGTCGGCAATTCGCTATCGTCAGGTGCCGACCCCAGCACGTATGCAGTGTCATTGACCGAAGTAACGACCATGTTCCTGGGGCGGTAGTACTTTTCGCTTTACCTCATACCGCTGCGGCGGGCGGTCGTGATTGCCAGAGAGCAGCGTTTCGGTGGACTAATCAGGGTTGCTGTTTGCAGCGTCGATTAGATCACTCGTGGGCCCACGTGTCCGTGGCGTTCGGTTACTTTTCCGGTCTAGTCCAATCATGAAAATCGATTGCAAATCAATCAGATACTTAATCCAGATTTCGACGTTCAAGGCGTTACTGGGGCGCGTTTTCAGTGAGAGTCCCGGTCGGCGGGAGCCACGCATTGGCCGATTGTTTGGCGGGTTGGGCGGTAGTCTGGCAGCTCTGCAGAACCTGGCCGGGTGCCGTGTTGCAGCCAGGCCAGATCCGCGCCAAAGCCGAACCGGTGGCATTGGCCGGAACCTCCTAGCGGCGGTCTTCCTGCTCACGTTCACGCCGTTCGTCGTTGCTTCAACGGATTGGCAGCCGCTGTACTCGAGGGTGGATCCGTCGCTGCAGCTCGCCATGGAAAAACGCCTGAAAGAAAACCCGGAATGGGCGCGCCTGATCCGGTCGAAGAAGATGGCGATCGGTCTCGTCGATCTAAGTGGGGAACAGCCGCGCTTCGCCCGGGTCAACGGCAATCAGATGATGTATGCGGCCAGCCTGCCGAAGATCGCCATTTTGCTCGGCGCCTACGTTTCGTTTGAGGATGGCTCGCTGGCAGAGACCGAAGCCGTACATACTGATCTCGCGGATATGATTCGAGTATCGAGTAACTCGGCCGCAACCCGCCTTATCGATCAGGTCGGCATGAAAAAGATACAGGCTGTCCTGAAAGATCCGCAGTTCGGTTTCTACGATGAAAAACGTGGCGGTGGACTATGGGTTGGCAAGCGTTATGCAAGCGATGGTCCGCGCGTTGGCGATCCGTTGTACAACATTTCACACGGTGCAACGGTAACCCAGGTCTGCCGCTTTTTTTATCTGTTGGCTAAAGGCCAACTGATCAGCGCAGATCGCTCGGCGCAAATGCTGGATGACCTGGCCGACCCACACCTGCACCACAAATTTGTTTCGCAGATTGACGAGCGAGCACCCGACGCCCAAATGTTCCGCAAGTCAGGAACCTGGAAGCAATGGCATGCGGATGCGATCATGGTGCGCGGTTCTGAATGGCGTGACTACATTCTGGTTGGTCTGGTGGAAAGTCAGAACGGCGAGAAAGTGCTGCGCCAGGTCTTGCCTGCGATCGAAGAGCTCATCGTACCGGACAAGTACGCGCAGAATGCTGGTGGTCTCTGATCCCGAAGGCTGATGAACGCAAGTCCGGGCGCGACTTTCAGGCGAACTATTCTAATTTTCATGACACAACACTGTCGTCGGTATTGATCGTAAGTGCGTCCATTGGAATAGCGAACGGCTTGTTGGCTATTCCGAGTGCGCCGCCAAACGACCATACGGCCAAGTCGATCTTGCCATTGCTTGTGTCGATCAACAGGTCTTCGACCTTGCCCAAACCGCCATCGTGATGATTGATCACTTTGTCGCGAATAGGGGTGCTGCTGGATACGTGCACTGTCCAATGTCGACTGCATTCGTATGAGCAACGATTGTTGCAAATAACCTTGCGTCCGCTGATGGCGTCAAAATTGAAATCGCGCAACGCACCGGGCGGAATCCAGCTGCAGCTGACGCGCGCAGGCAGCTTGCTGCGATTTTTAGCGTTTGTTGTGGGGCTCCGACGGCCCCTAAAATGTTGCCTGTGACTGCGAACGCGGTGGTGTAACGGCGGTCCCTCCGGCATGTCGGCCGCCTTTACAGTTGGCTACAGTCTGGTTTGTGAGGAAGTCGGTAACACATTGAAAAATAATATTAAAAAGGTTCCGGCACGATCATTGCTTTGTACCTGGTAACACTCAAAGAAAGCAGGGATGATCCAATGAAAGGCATTTTCAAAACACTCGCAATTTCATCGCTGGTATTCGGCGCGGCGACCGCGCAGGCAATACCGGTTGAGATTAGCTTTACCGCCGACAACGTTACCGGCGATGGCGGCCTGTGCTCGAACTCCGCTTGCTCCACCGGCACTGGCTGGTCCGCGCTGGGCGCTACGCCGAATACCGGCAATTGGCGAGCGGCTGACAGCGTCACGGTTGATCTCGGCGTTGGTACGCACTGGTTCGCGTGGCTGGTCAATAACACGGGAAGCGGCAGCTCGAACAACCCGGCGGCTTTGCTGGCAGAAATCCTCTGGGACGGCAGCAGTAATTCGTCATCCGTATTGTGGGAAATCAGCACGGACAATCGCAGTTCCTGGGAAGCGGCGACCTCCTACGGTGCCAATGGCGGGAACAACATCTGGAATTCTGTGAATGGCGGCCCGGTAGCTGGTATCAGCGGTGACGCCGAATGGATCTGGACGCCGTACAACCACAATATCGAAATGCACAACAGCGCCTGGGTACGCACCAGCATAACAATTGCCAGTGTTCCTGAGCCGGGCACGCTGGCCTTGTTGGGTCTGGGATTGGCCGGTATGGGCTTCTCACGACGCCGCAAGAGCTGAGCCTCAGGATTCAGGCAGGAAGATCAAACGCCCCGCATTGCGGGGCGTTTTTTTTTGCTTCGGCTCAAGTGCCGCTCGCAGTACGGTTTGGCAGGACCTCTGATCCTCGTGCCGATGTATGGCTCGAAGCGTTTATCGTCAGCCAGTTGATCGCTGTAACGATTGTTCACGACATTTTATCCCCTGTCCGGTGATACTTATCGGCCACAGACCTGAAACAGATTCCCCCGGAGGCAGCCATGCGCTGGAAAGGCCGCAGACGCAGTTCGAACATAGAAGATCGCCGCGGCGCGAGCACTGGCGGCAAACTTCTGGGTGGCGGCATCGGTACGATCGTGGTCATCCTGTTCGCCGCGTACACGGGTATCGACCCGAGCTTGCTTATGCAGGGGCTGGATGTGGTCAATAGCTCAACCCAGTCTTCGCAGCCGTTGCCGGAAGAACTGAAAAACGACCCGACCTCCAATCGGGTTGCTGTCGTCCTTGCCGACACAGAAGAAGTCTGGAGCCAGATATTCCAGAGTGGCGGACAAACCTACGAACCACCAACGCTCGTGCTGTTTACAGGCTCCACTCGTTCTGCCTGCGGACTGGGGCAAGCGGCGATGGGTCCGTTTTACTGCCCGGCCGACCGTAAGGCCTACATTGATCTGAGCTTTTTCGAGGATCTGCAGAATCGTTTCGGTGCGCCGGGCGATTTCGCCCAAGCATACGTATTGGCTCATGAAGTCGCGCATCACGTTCAGAACCTGCTGGGTGTCTCGGGGAAGGTCCGCGAGCTGCAACAACAGGGACGCAATCAGGCCGAGGTCAATCAGCTGTCCGTGCGCCTAGAACTGCAGGCGGACTGTTTCTCGGGAGTATGGGCCAATCGGGCGGAGCAGATGTTCGGCATCCTGGAAGAAGGTGACTTGGATGAAGCGCTGAATGCGGCGACGGCGATAGGCGATGACCGACTGCAACGTCAATCGCGTGGCACTGTTGCGCCGGACAGTTTCACGCACGGCAGTTCTGCGCAACGCAAACGCTGGTTCAAGACCGGATTCGATACCGGCAACCCGGACGCCTGCGATACGTTTACCAGCGGATCTCTCTGATTCCGATTGCGGCTAGCGCTGGAGCGCAGAACCGCTACAATCGCCGCCATGCTGCAGTTCACTCATCTCGCATTACGGCGCGGTGTGCGCCTCTTGCTCGAGGACACCACGTTACAAATTCACCCGGGCCACAAAGTCGGTCTGACCGGCGCTAACGGCAGCGGCAAGTCGAGCCTGTTTTCTTTAATACTCGGTGAATTTGGTCCTGATGGTGGCAGCGTGTCTGTGCCGTCAGACTGGGTGATCGCGCACGTCGCCCAGCAAACGCCGCACGATCTCCGTCCCGCAATTGAATACGTACTCGATGGCGATGCCGAGCTGCGCGAAGTTGAGCGCCTCATCGCGGCGACTGATGGCGAGAAAGACGGTGAGAAACTGGCCCTGCTGCACGGACGCCTCGAAAACATCGACGGCTACTCGGCGCGCGCCCGTGCCGGTCGCCTGCTGCACGGCCTCGGTTTCGGCATTGGCGAAGAACTGCGCGCGGTGAACGAGTTCTCCGGCGGCTGGCGAGTCCGCCTGAACCTGGCGCGTGCCCTGATGTGCCGTTCGTCGTTGTTGTTGCTTGATGAGCCCACCAACCACCTGGATCTCGATGCCGTAATCTGGCTCGAGGGCTGGCTACGGGAATACCCGGGCACATTGTTGCTGATTTCGCATGACCGGGATTTTCTGGACAGCGTCGTGGCGCATGTCGTGCACATCGAGCACAGCAATGCGCTGCTGTACAAAGGCAACTACACCGCATTCGAACGCGTGCGAGCCGAGCGGCTTGCATTGCAGCAATCGCAGTACGAGAAACAACAACGCGAGATTGCGCACATGCGGTCGTTCGTAGATCGGTTTCGGGCGAAGGCCTCCAAGGCACGGCAAGCACAGAGTCGGCTCAAAGCGCTGGAGCGGATGGACATGATCGCCGCAGCGCACGTCGACTCGCCATTTCATTTCAAACTGTTGCCCCCTGAGAAAAACCCGAAACCGCTGCTGACCCTGGAGCAGGTTGCGGCGGGCTACGGCGTGACCAACGTGCTGCAGGGCGTGCGGCTGACGCTGCGTCCCGGTGATCGGGTGGGTTTGCTGGGCAAAAACGGCGCGGGTAAATCAACCCTGATCAAACTCATGGCAGGAATGATTGAAGCGCAGGGTGGCGAGGCGGTGGCGGCACGCGATCTTAAGATCGGTTATTTCGCGCAGCACCAGATAGAGCAGCTCCGCCCGGACAGTTCGCCACTGGAGCACCTGCAGTTACTGAATCCAAAAGCGCGGGAGTCAGAGCTGAGAAACTGGCTCGGCGGCTTTGGCTTTGCCGGAGACACTGTATTTATGAACACGGCGCCGTTTTCCGGCGGCGAGAAATCACGGTTGGCGTTGGCATTGCTGGCGTATCAACGGCCCAACTTGTTGTTGCTCGACGAACCCACCAACCACCTGGACCTCGAAATGCGCCAGGCCCTTGCTACGGCGTTGCAGGATTTCGATGGCGCGATGGTCATCGTTTCGCATGACCGGCATTTGTTGCGGGTTGTGACCGATACTTTGTTGCTGGTTCACGGTGGTCGCGTTGAGGACTTTGACGGCAGCCTCGACGACTACCCGGAGTGGCTGGCACAGCAACAACGCGAGGGCAGCAGCAAGGCGGGCAATAACAGTGCCCAGCAATCGGCTGCAGAACGCAAGGCGCAAAAGCAACGGGATGCCGAGAAACGACAGTTGCTGTCTCCGCTCAGAAACCGTATGCAGAAGTACGAACGGCTGCTTGAAGACTTGCAGGTGCAGAAAGAGCGCATCGAAAAGGCGCTCTCTGATTCGACGCTGTATGAGCGCGAGAACAAGGCGACGCTCGACAGCTTGCTGGCCGATCAAGCGCGCGTTTCTCACGAGCTGGATGACACGGAGCTGAACTGGCTGCGAGTGTGCGACGAACTGGAGCAATTGCAAAACCAATGAGCACTGCAGCACAGCAAACATTGCGCCGTGTATTCGGCTATGACGCTTTTCGCGGTGAGCAGGAAGCGGTTATCGAGTCGGTCATCGCAGGGCAGGATGCGCTGGTCATCATGCCGACAGGCGGAGGCAAGTCGCTTTGCTACCAGATTCCGGCTTTGCTGCGCGAAGGGGCGGGTCTCGTTGTGTCGCCATTGATTGCCCTGATGCAGGATCAGGTGGCGGCGTTGCACGAAGCCGGCGTCGAGGCCGGATTTCTGAATTCCAGCCAGACAGATGAAGAACAACGGGAAGTTGTCCGGCAACTGCGCGAGGGCAAACTTCAGTTGCTTTACGTTGCACCCGAACGGCTTGCTCATGGCAGCACCCGGGCATTGTTACGTGAAGTGCCATTGTCAGTGATTGCGATCGACGAAGCCCACTGCGTATCGCAATGGGGGCACGATTTTCGGCAGGAGTATTTGCAACTCGGCGAGTTGAAAACACTGTTTCCCGGCGTACCGCGCATGGCATTGACAGCTACCGCTACGCGACTCACACGCACCGAGATTGTCGAACGACTCGCGCTCGACGAGCCTGGTATCTTCGTCAGCCCTTTTGACAGACCGAATATCTCCTACCTCGTGCAACCGAAGACGGATGCGAAACGGCAGCTATTGAAGTTCCTGCAGGGGCATCGCAAGGAAGCCGGTATTGTTTATTGCCTGTCCCGAAAGAAAACCGAAAGCACGGCAGACTGGCTGTTTGCTCAGGGTTACAACGCGTTGCCTTACCATGCGGGACTTGCGAGCCACGTGCGCACTGAGCATCAGCGCCGGTTCCTGAACGAGGACGCGGTTATTATTGTCGCGACGATCGCCTTTGGCATGGGGATTGATAAACCGGACGTGCGATTTGTAGCCCATCTGGATCTGCCCAAAAGCATGGAATCGTATTATCAGGAAACCGGGCGCGCGGGACGGGACGGCGAACCGGCGGATGCATGGATGGTGTACGGATTGCAGGACGTCGTGCGTCTGCGGCAGATGTTGGACGACTCCGACGCCAACGAAGAATTCAAACGTCACGAACGGCAGAAACTCGACGCACTGCTGGGTTGGTGCGAAGTGACCGGCTGCCGTCGGACCCCGTTGCTTGAATATTTTGGCGACCAACCCAAAACCGATTGCGGGAACTGTGATGGATGTCTGACACCCGTGCGAACCTGGGAAGGTACCGAGGCTGCGCAGAAGTTGTTGTCGGCTGTTTATCGGACCGGGCAGCGATTCGGTGCGGCGCACGTGATTGATGTGCTGGCTGGCAAATCCACGGATAAAGTGCGCCAGCACGGACATACGGAACTCAGTGTGTTCGGTATAGGCAGCGAGCTGGATGCGACGGTATGGCGATCGGTCATACGTCAGCTGATTGTACGGGGCTATTTGCGCTCCGACGCAGAGCGTTTCAGTGCGCTGGTGCTTACTGAACAAAGTCGCAGCTTGTTGCGCGGCGAAGTGGCGGTACAGTTCCGGGAAGACCCGAAACGTCCTGCAACCGTTCGAACCTCAGCTACGGCTGCTGCAGCGATCGCGCCACAGCATGCCGGCATGTGGGCCGCGCTGCGCAGCTGCCGGCAGCAGCTGGCCAGTGAACACGACGTGCCGCCGTACGTCATATTTCATGACAAGACGCTGCAGCAAATGCTGATCGATCGCCCGCAAAATGAGGCGGATCTGCTTGAGATCAGCGGCGTAGGCCAGACCAAGCTTGACCGCTACGGCGCTCATTTTCTCGAGGTCCTGCGAAACCCGGCGTTCGCAGCGGGCTAATTCGCCGTCACCAGGTTGCGCTGCGGCAGCGAACCGGCTTAGCGGAGTAAAGTGAACTGATCAGCGTCGGCGGCGAACGGAAACTTCTCGCGAAACCTTGCCAATCCCGCGCTGTCCAGCGCAGCGTATGCTGACTCAGCTTTGTCGCCCAGATCGACGATGTTCTGGCCGAGGTAATCAATAATGGTGCTGCCACCGGCATAAGGCAGGCCGTTGTCGTCAGTGCCAATGCGATTCACGCCGGCAACATAACACTGGTTTTCAATGGCTCGCGCACGCAACAGGGTTTCCCATGCGTGATGACGCGGCTTTGGCCAGTTGGCGACATAGAGCAACAGGTCGAAGTCATCGTCCTGGCGTCGTCGGCTCCACAGCGGGAAACGCAGGTCGTAACAGACCATTGGTCGAATGCGCCAGTCGTTCAGCATGAAGGTGGGCAGCGCGGAGCCCGCCTTGAAGTGCTCGCCTTCACCGGCAAGGTGAAACAGGTGACGTTTGTCGTAGTGCGCAAACGATCCATCAGCCTGCATGAAAATTAATCGATTGTAGTATTGGCCATCGTCCTTAACGATAAGGCTCCCGCAAATTGCCGCATCCGCTTTCTTCGCCTGATCCGCGAGCCACTGCAGTGACGGTCCGTCCATCGTTTCTGCTTGCCCCGGTGCATCCATGGAGAAGCCGGTAGTGAACATTTCCGGGAGAACGATCAGGTCACAAGCAGTATCGAGAGCATCGATGCGTGCACTGAATCGATCGCGATTGGATTGTGCGTTGTGCCAGTCCAGCTCGGCTTGAATTATGGCTACGTTCAAAGTCGACATAGGCGCTCGGCGGCTTCCTCTAACATGGCATCGTCTTTTGCGAAACAGAACCGCAACACGCGACTTGCAGGTTCTTCCTTGCAGAATACGGAAATCGGGATGGCAGCAACGCCTATTTCGCGGGTCAATCTCTGTGCGTAACTGAGATCATTTTCGTTGGAGATTTCGGAGTAATCCAGCGTCTGGAAAAACGTCCCGGCCGCGGGTTTGTGTTTGAACCGAGAATCCTTAATCAAGTCACAAAAGTGATCGCGCTTCTGTTGGTAGAAATTGGACAGCTCCGCGTAGTGATTCGGTGCTTCGCGCATAAAGTCTGCCAGGGCGTGCTGGATCGGCGTTACTACGGCGTAACAGGCAAACTGGTGGATGCGCCGAAATTCGACGGATAGCGCCGCGGGTGCGACGCAATAGCCAATTTTCCAGCCAGTCGCGTGATAGGTCTTGCCGAACGATGTAACGACAAAGCTTCGTTCCCACAATTCATCGTGGGTGAGGACGCTGCAGTGTTGCTCGCCGTCAAACACTATGTGCTCATAGACCTCGTCGGATAACAGGAAAATCGACGTATCCCGCACTATCTCCGCCAACGTATCCAGATCATTGCGACTGAGAATCGAACCGCTGGGGTTGTGCGGAAAGTTAATGATGATCAGCCGGGTACGTTCGTTGATCGTATCCTTTAACTGGTCATAATCGATGTGCTGACCGGGCCGCGTCGGGCTGTCCTGCAAAGGCAAGTGGCGCGCAATACCGCCAGCCAGAGTGACTGCCGGTGCATAGGAGTCGAACGCGGGGTCAAAAATAATGACCTCGTCACCCGGTCTCACAACAGCAAGGATTGTGCTGAACAAGCCTTCGGTTGCGCCGTCGCTGACGGTGACCTCATGGTCACTGTCAACCGTGCGACCGTACAAGCGCTGTACTTTTTCCGCAATAGACTCACGCAATTCATCCACGCCCGCCATCGGTGCGTACTGATTTGCGCCGTTTTGCAGATGGTAGCTAATTCGCGCCAGCAATCGAGGGTCCGGTTCAAAGGTCGGAAACCCCTGGGCCAGGTTGATGGCGTTGTGTTCATTTGCGAGCTGTGTCATCACCGCGAAAATCGTGGTGCCGACGTCCGGCAACTTACTGTCGATAGTAGGAATGTGCTTGACCTCAGGCTGAAGCAGGAATAGTCCAGCCGGCCGGCAACGGCCCCTGGTCCATGATGATTTCTCGGTGGCCACTCCAGGTAGCGAGTATCGCTTCTGCAGTGCCGATGCCGGCCGCGCGCGGATCACCGCATGGCCCGAACCAGTGATTTTGCGGTGCGCCCGTCGTGCGGGCACGCATACCGCAATAGGTCGTACCGTTTACTGTTGCGCCCAGAACGGTTTTCTGGAAGGCGACGTCGTTGCTGACGACGGCCGCTGTCAGGTGATGCGATATACGTTCAAGAATGCCGAGTACCGTCGCCAGATCTTCGTCGCCGTAGCTGACGACAACCTGGAAGGGGCCAAACAATTCGGTAGTTGCCAGTTCGAAGTGGTCGCCGGCGAGGGCAGCCAATGGCACTTCAACCGCCGTGGCTTGCAGGGTGCCGTAACAGGCCGGGACATTGTGTCCGTCCAGGGCTTTGCCACCGAACAGGAGTTTTGCGCCAGGCAATGCGGACACGGCAGCAACATGCGCTTGCATGCGTTCGCTGGTCCAGCTCAGCACAGGGCCAAGGGTTAGGTCGTCGATGCTACGGCGCGCCGCCAATTCCGCGAGTTTCGGCAGCAAGTTTGCCCGCCAGTTCTCATGCACAAACAAAATGCTCTGTGCCGAGCATTTCTGGCCGGTGGCGTTGTAAGCGTCCTGGTCGGATTGCCACGCAACGTAGTCGAGCCAGTCGGGGTCATAATCCGGTCCGATCACTTTCCAGTCGAAGCCGGCATCTTCGAGTCGGACGCGGCCGTTCAAGTCATGCGCGAGGCGTTCTGCAACGCCGCTTGAACCAGTGAATTGCACGAGACGCAGAACATCGCGGGCATCGTGTATGAGGTTGCCCATTTGCTGGCCAGGACAATGTATGAGGTCGACGTCGGTTGCGGGTAAGCCGCAATGAATCAGCATCCGCAGGAATTGTTCGAACACGGTGCTGACTTTGGAATCAACTTTAACAATTGGCTTGTTACCCATGAACAAGGCGCCCATCGTTTGCAGCGCCGGAATCTCAAGGGGGAAGTTGAATGGGGCGACCACGGCGACGGGTCCGAATGGCCAGCGATAGCCGCGGGATTCCTGACCATCGTGATCGCCGGGGTTGGAGAAGCCGCGACCCAGAAAACGCACCCCATCGCCGGCAAAATTCTCCAGGAATACCCGGGTGACGACCACTTCGCCTTCACACTGACCCCAACTCTTCGGCATGACGCGCTGAATGAGCCGGGTAAAGTAATCCTGCACGTCAGGTTCGGCCATCAGGGCTGCAGCCCGCGCGCAGACACGGCCGAGCATCAGGTAGCGGTCCGGTCGCGAATGCGGATTGTGCAGGCCGGTCTTCGGACACTGTCGCAACGAGTCAATGTACCCGACGTAGTCCTTCGTATCAGGAACCTGCAGGAAGGCTGCGCCGTTCATTGGGTCAACGATGTCGTCGCGAATCGCCGAGCCGCTACTCCATGCGCCTGCCAACAGGTTTTGCACGACGCCGGGTGCTTTGGCGGTCATGCCGTTGAACGGGTCGACGGTGGCGAAATCCGGCAAATTGGACATCGAGCTCTCCTGAGGGGTATGGCGCAACGTGTGACAGGCGGCGCGGTGAGGGAGGATATCAACCTGTTACGACGCAGACCATGCCAAATTGAGCGGATGAACGATATGGGACGCGAGTATCGGCAGGTTGGGCCGGTATCGGGCCGCGCGCATTGTAACGAGCGTCGTCCAAGGTGATAATCCCGCCCGGTCCGCGTCGGCTACCTCGCGACGGTCAACCGTGAACCCCGTCAGACCCGGAAGGGAGCAGCGGCAGCGGTGCAGCCGGGTGCCGGGGAGCGGCTGGCGCGGACCACTCATTTAAAGCGACCGGCGAACGGCCAAATGCGGCTTGTTACGCTCGCACCAATGGTTACACTGGTCGCTCTGCACTGAATCCTGCCGAATCAGGCACCTAACTGGCTGGCGTATGAGTTATCTGGTTCTCGCGCGTAAGTGGCGACCGAAGAATTTCACCGACACGGTCGGGCAAACCCATGTCCTGCGCGCGCTGTCCAACGCGCTGGAAGCCGAACGCCTGCATCACGCGTACCTGTTTGCCGGCACCCGTGGAGTTGGCAAAACCACGATTGCGCGCATTCTTGCCAAGTGCCTGAATTGCGAAAAGGGCCTGACCGCGTATCCCTGTGGCGAGTGCAGCGCCTGCCGTGAGATCGACGAAGGGCGCTTCGTTGACCTGATCGAGGTTGACGCCGCTTCCAAGACCAAAGTAGACGATACCCGCGATCTGCTGGACAACGTGCAGTACGCGCCCGCTCGCGGACGATTCAAGGTGTATCTGATTGACGAAGTGCACATGCTGTCGAAGAGTTCGTTCAACGCCTTGCTCAAGACCCTGGAAGAACCACCGCCGCACGTTAAATTTCTGCTGGCAACGACTGATCCACAGAAGTTGCCGGTCACAGTGCTGTCCCGCTGTTTGCAGTTCAACCTAAAACGCTTAACGCCGAAGCTCATCCGTGACCGTCTTGATTACATTTGCAAGGAAGAAGGGATTGAATGCGACGTCGATTCACAGGCGCTGATTGCGCGCGCCGCCGACGGCAGCTTGCGTGACGCCTTGAGTTTGATGGATCAGGCCATTGCCTATTGTGGTGGCGCAGTTGAAGGCGCGTCCGTAGCGGCAATGCTGGGAACGATCGACCGGGCACACGTGGCACGGCTGCTGGCCCTCCTCGCGGATGGCGATGCAGCCGGTTTGCTGCAGGCGGTTGCCGAGATTGACGAACAGTTTCCGGATTACGCCAGCCTGCTGGATGATCTGGCGCGGACACTGCAGAGAATTGCCGTCTATCAGGTGACCGGCGTCAGTGACCTGCACGATGAACTGGACGAGGCACAGCTCGCCGATTTCGCAGGAAGGATCGCGGCCGAGGACGTACAGCTCTATTACCAGATTGCGATTATCGGGCGTCGTGATCTTCATTTGTCACCCGATCCACGCAGTGGTGCAGAAATGACCTTGTTGCGGATGTTGGCATTCCGGCCGGGCGCCGCCGCTCCCACGGCCGCGGGTGGCAACCGACGTCCCGCACCGGCCAAGACTGCCTCGACAGCAAGCGCGCCGGCGGTCGGCACTTCGTCGGCGCCCGCAGCACCTCGCAGACGAGAGGCGGCGGCTACCAGTCAGTGGCAGGAACCCGATTGGTCCGCATTGATAACGACGCTCGGTCTGAATGGGGCGGCTCGTATGCTGGCCAGTAATTGCGGCTATTTGCGCCGTGAAGGCGGCACGGTGCACCTGTCGCTCGACAAGCGTTCTGAGGCCATGCTGACGCCGTCGCGCAAAGACACCATAGCGAATGCATTGACGCGACAGTTCGGCGAAGAACTGCGGGTAGAAATTGAAATTGGCAATAGCGCGGTTGAGACCCCCGTGCAGGCGGATGCGCGGATTGCCGACGAGCAATTGGAAGCGGCCCGGCAATCACTGGAAGACGACCCCAATGTAAAGGCACTGCAAGACATGTTCGGTGCCACATTGAACCCGGATTCCGTCGAGATTGTCAGCCGCGACAAATCAGCAAACCAGGAGCATTGAATGAAAGGTGGTATCGGCCAGCTCATGAAGCAGGCGCAAAAAATGCAGGAAGACATGCAGAAGGCGCAAGCCGAGATGGGCAAGGAAATGGTGACCGGCGAGTCCGGTGCCGGCATGGTGCAGATTCACATGAGCTGCAAGCATGAAGTGCAGGGCATTAAAATCGATGATTCGCTGCTTGGCGAAGACAAGGACATGCTCGAAGACCTGATCGTCGCGGCATTCAATGACGCCGTGCGGCGTGTAGAAACGACGGTTGCGGAAAAGTTTTCCGGCATGGCGTCCGGCCTGCAGTTACCGCCGGGCATGAAATTGCCGTTTTAGTTCGCTGTGTCCTATTCCCCGCTATTGGTACGCCTGATCGATGCACTGTGCTGCATGCCGGGCGTTGGGCGTAAATCGGCCCAGCGAATTGCCTTTCATCTGCTTGAGCGTAATCGCGATGGCGCAAACTTGCTGGCAACGGCGCTCAGCGAGGCCTCGGCCGGTATCGGTCATTGTCAGCGTTGCCGGATGTTCAGCGAGACCGAGCTTTGCAGTATATGTTCGGCCGGCAGCCGCGACCGCAGCTTGCTGTGCGTTGTGGAATCGCCGGCAGACGTTATGGCCATTGAGGATGCCACCGGCTACCGCGGCCTCTATTTCGTGCTGATGGGGCATTTATCGCCCCTGGATGGAATTGGTCCTGAGGAACTCGGCGCCAGCGCATTGGAAAAACTGCTGGGTGAAAACGAGACCAAGGAAATGATCATCGCCACGAATCCTACGGTCGAAGGTGATGCGACCTCGCATTTTCTGGCCGGCCTTGCCGCACAGCACGGTATTCAGGCGAGTCGAATCGCGCACGGAGTGCCGCTCGGCGGTGAACTCGAGTACGTGGACGGTGGCACATTGTCACACGCATTTTTCGGCCGGCGAGCCATCTAGCGGCCAGTACCGGCAGGTTAAGGAGTCCAGCCATGTCTGACAGCGAATGCCTGTTTTGCCGCATCGAACGCGGCGAACTCAATGCCGATATCGTTTATCAGAACGATTCAGTCATTGCGTTTCGCGATATCAACCCGCAAGCCCCGACCCACATCCTGATAATTCCGCGCAAACACATTGCGACTATTGATGATTTGCAGGACGACGATGCGGCGACGGTTGGCGCATTGTTTCTGGCGGCCAAAGAACTGGCAGCGTCAGAAGGCTTGGGTGAGTCAGGTTACCGTGTGGCGATGAACTGCGGAGAAGGTGCCGGGCAGAGCGTCTTTCACATTCATTTGCACATGCTTGGCGGCCGGGCATTCAGTTGGCCACCCGGTTGATCAGTAGCGGCCGCGTCCTTGCTGCTCAGTTAGCAATAGCATTCGTTTGTAGCTCTCATAGCGACGTTCACTGATATCGCCGGATTCCAGTGCGGCTTTGACCGCACAGCCCGGTTCGTGACGGTGACGGCAATTGGCGAAGCGGCAGTTCTCACTGCGACTGTGGATTTCGCGAAAACCAAATTCAACATCAGCAGGTTCAGCGATAGCCGGCGCGTAGTCGCGAACGCCGGGTGAGTCAACGACGAAACCACCACGAGGTTGTGCGAGCATGACGGAGTTGACGGTGGTGTGCCGGCCTTCACCGCCTTTCGCCGTCGACACCGCCGCCGTTCGTTGTTCGCCCTGGGTAATGACATTGATCAGGCTGGATTTGCCGACGCCGGATTGACCCACAATGATGGCAACGTGTTGTTCGAGTACCGTTTCCAGAGCATCCATATTGCGTTCGGTTTTTGCGCTACAGACAACGGTGTCGTAGTCCAGCGCGCGATAAACGGCGAGCTCGTCCGCCGCGTCAGGTTCGGGGCTGCCGTCGTCAACTTTGTTGAACACGATTGCGGCTTTGACCTGCATCAGTTCAGCGGCACACAAATACCGATCAACAATGTACCAGTCCGGCTTTGGCACGGCAGCGCAGGTGACTGCAACGAAATCGATGTTGGCGGCGAGGATCTCTGTCTTGCCGCGTAGGTTCGGTCTTGTTAGTTCGTTGTCGCGAGGCAGGATTTCGACGATGAGCAAGTCGGGCTCATTTTCAATGTCTTCAGCGAGCACCCGGTCGCCGCAGACCGGTTTCAGGTCGCGGCCTTTGATTCGCGCTCGAACAGTCGTGCCATTGGACAATATTCGCAAGTTCATGCGTCGCCCAAAGGTTGCGATGACGACAGCTTCTTGCCGGTTGATCACAAGGCACTACTGACGGGGTTGGGGTTAATTCTGCGCATAGCGCCGCAGTATGCCGTGCACCGGGTGGGCATGCACGAACTGAGTGGCTGGTGACAGGCTGGAACCGCGGGTACTGGCCATGCGACACTGCCGACCGGAAACCAGCGATGACAGAGGACAGGATGGACGAACCTGAATTGCACCCCGCGGCCGACAACCTGATCTGGATAGATCTGGAAATGACCGGCCTGGATACCCAGCGCGATCACATTATCGAGATTGCGACGATCGTTACGGACCGGCACCTGAATGAGATCGCCGAGGGGCCAGCACTGGCGATACGCCGGCCGAAATCGGTGATGGATGCAATGGACGAATGGAATACCCGTCACCACGGCAACTCGGGTTTGACGGATCGCGTGCTGAACAGTTCGGTGACTCTGGAAGAAGCCGAGCAAGCGACCATCGCTTTTCTCGCTCAGTACGTAACGCCAGGGAAGTCGCCCATGTGCGGTAACAGCATTTGCCAGGATCGGCGCTTCATGGCTCGCGAGATGCCGCAACTTGAAGCGTACTTTCACTACCGCAATCTGGATGTCAGTACGCTCAAGATTCTCGCTCAGCTTTGGGCGCCGGACGCTGCCATCGCCCCCGCAAAATCATCGGAGCATCGTGCTCTGGCGGATATACGGGACTCGATCGCTGAGTTGGAAGCCTACCGACGTACTCTGTTCGATCAAAACGTACTGGCAGGTAACGCATGACGCGGTTGGCAGATGCGCCGGCAACGGCACGGAATCGGCAACCGATTCTTGAGGTCCTGCAGCAGGAAATGAACGCTTGCCAGAACGTGCTCGAAATCGGTTCAGGTACTGGTCAACACGCTGTCTATTTCGCCGAAAAAATGCCCGGCGTGACATGGCAGACCAGCGATCGTGAAGAGAACCGCGCGGACATTGCGGCCAGACTGCGCAGCGCGGCACTGGACAACATTGGATTGCCGCTGGCACTGGATGTACTGCATGACAAAGACCCGGATGGCACGTATGACGGGATATTCTCTGCCAACACCTCGCACATCATGAGTATTCAGGCGGTCGTCGCACTGTTTGCGCTGGTTGGTCGTTTATTGCCCGAGGGCGCACCGTTTTGCCTGTACGGACCGTTTCGCATTGACGGCGAGTTCACCAGCGAGAGCAATGAGCAGTTCGATACATCGCTTAGACAGCGAGATAGCGCGATGGGAATTCGGGATCTCGAGTACCTTGATGAGCTGGCGACGCTGGCACAATTGCAACGGACGGCGTTGTACGCGATGCCAGCCAATAACTTCATTGCCGTGTGGCGCAAAATGGCGACAGTTGTAGAAAGCGCTTAGCTGTCTAAGCGACCGTATTCACAGAGGATTTGACTGACAGCGGCCGCTAATGTCTTATACTCGGCGGACCGCAATGTGAGCGATTGATCTTGATGCACAGAATCACCAAATTTTCGGCGTACACGCTGCTTTGCAGCCTGATGCTGACCAGCTTGGCGTTGGCCGAGCCTATGTGGGTTAGCGACCGGTTCGAGGTCATGCTGCGTACCGGACCCAGTACCAGCAATGCTATCCAGTTGATGGTGGACAGCGGTACTCAGCTGGAAGTCATCGAACGTGACGCTGCGAGTGGCTATTCAAAAGTCAGAACGTCGGGTGGCACTGAAGGCTGGGTGTTGACGCGCTACCTCATGGCCGAGCCAGCCGCGCGCGAACAGCTGCAGCAACTGACTGGTCAGCTGACCGATGCAAAGTCGACTGGCAGCGGTCTCAGCGAACAGCTCAATGCGATCCGTGGTCAGCATAAGGAAGCGAACCAGCGCATCGATACCCTCGAGCGTGAAAAGCAGGCGCTGCAGAGTGAGCTGGATACGATCAAACGGACGGCTGCCGATGTGCTGGCGATCGACAGTCAGAACCAGCGGCTGCAGGAAAAACTGACCGACACAGAAATCCGCGCAGATACGTTGCAGCAGGAAAATCAGAACCTGCGGAGCCAGCAGAATCGCAATTGGTTTTTGACAGGGGCCGCGGTATTGGTGGCGGGCATAATTTTGGGTATCTGGTTGCCGCGAGTCCGATGGCAACGGCGCTCACGCTACGATCGTTTGTAAGCGAATTCAGAACAAGAAAAAGCCCGCCCTGTTGCCAGGCGCGGGCTTTTTTTTGCGTTGTAACTGCGTAACCGCAGCGCGGATGATCAGATTTCCTGACCCGCCAGGAACATCCAGGTTTCGATAACGCTGTCCGGATTCAGCGACATGCTTTCGATGCCTTGTTCCAGCAGCCACACCGCGAGGTCGGGATGATCGGACGGACCTTGTCCGCAGATGCCTACATACTTACCGCGCTTGCGGCACGCCTTGATGGTCATTTCGAGCATGGCCTTGACCGCTTCATCACGTTCATCGAACAAGTCGGCAATCAGTCCGGAGTCTCGATCCAGCCCCAGAGTCAGCTGGGTCATGTCATTCGAGCCGATCGACATGCCGTCAAAATGGTCCAGGTACTTGTCAGCGAGCAGGGCGTTAGTCGGCAACTCGGACATCATGATTACACGCAGTCCATTCTCGCCGCGCTTCAATCCGTTCTCCGCCATGATGTCGATGACCTGTTTCGCTTGAGCGACGGTGCGCACGAACGGGATCATTATCTCAACATTGGTCAAGCCCATCTCATCGCGAACTTTTCGCAGTGCCGCGCACTCGAGATCGAAGCAAGGTCTGAACGCTTTGGACACGTAGCGTGCGGCGCCTCTGAAGCCGAGCATAGGGTTTTCTTCGTCCGGCTCATACTTCTCGCCACCAATCAGGTTCGCGTACTCGTTTGATTTGAAATCCGACATGCGGACAATAACGGGTTGCGGCGCAAACGCTGCGGCGATGGTGCTGACACCTTCTGCCAGCTTGTCGATAAAGAAGTTGATTGGATCCGGGTATCCCGCCATTTGGCCATCGACGAGTTCTTTCGTATCTGCGTCGAGCGTATCGTATTCGAGCAGCGCGTTCGGGTGTACACCAATCATCCGGTTGATGATGAACTCAAGCCGGGCGAGACCGACGCCACGGTGCGGAATTGATGCAAAATCAAACGCCCGGTCGGGATTGCCGACGTTCATCATGATCTTTACAGGAATTTCCGGCAGCGAATCCAGCGCGATCTCGCGCTCTTCGAATTCGAGCAGGCCGTCGTACACGTAGCCCTCATCGCCTTCGGAGCAGCTCACGGTCACCGCTGTACCATCTTCTATGAGTTTCGTTGCATCGCCGCAGCCGACTACGGCCGGTATGCCCAACTCGCGTGCAATGATAGCGGCGTGACAGGTACGGCCGCCGCGGTTGGTGACAATAGCCGAGGCACGTTTCATGACCGGCTCCCAATCGGGGTCGGTCATGTCGGACACCAGTACGTCGCCAGGTTGAATACGATCCATCTCGCTTACGTCACGTATGACTTTCGCCGTGCCAACGCCGATCTTCTGACCAATACTGCGGCCTGTGCAGATAACGTTGGATTGGCTCTTGAGGATATAGCGGCGGATCGATTGACCACTGCGGCTTTGGACGGTTTCTGGTCTGGCTTGCAGGATGTACAGTTTGCCGTCGCTGCCGTCTTTGCCCCATTCGATGTCCATCGGTCGCTCGTAATGGTTCTCGATCGTAACTGCCATGCGTGCCAGTTCGATGATGTCATCGTCATTCAGTGAAAATTGCTGCGCATCCACGTCGTCGACGTCAACAGTATCAACCGTCTTGCCGGGCGTCGGATCGTCGCTGTAAATCATCTTGATGGCTTTCGCACCAAGGTTCTTGCGCAAGATTGGAAAGCGATTGTTAGCTAGAGCAGGTTTGTAAACGTAAAACTCGTCGGGGTTAACGGCGCCCTGGACAACTGTTTCACCGAGACCGTAAGACGACGTAACGAAAACCGCATCGCGAAATCCGGATTCGGTATCGAGGGTGAAAATTACGCCAGCCGAACCGATGTCACTGCGTACCATGTACTGAACGCCAACGGACAAGGCGACAATGTCGTGCTCGAAACCCTGGTGTACCCGGTACGCTATGGCCCGGTCGTTGTACAGCGACGCGTAGACCTGGTGTATGGCGGCAAACAAGTGTTCTTTGCCGCGCACATTAAGAAATGTTTCCTGCTGGCCTGCGAACGATGCATCGGGCAGATCCTCGGCCGTAGCGGAAGACCTGACAGCGACGGCGATTTCTTTGCCACCGGACATCTCGTCCCAGGCTGCTTCGATTTGCGCGGTGAGCGTATCCGGCAACGGCTCGTCGGTAATCCAGCCTCTAATGGTCCGACCGGCCTCCGTCAGTGCAGCGATATCGTCAACATTCAGCTCACGAAGTAGCTCGGAAATTCGCCGGTCAAGACCATTGCTGGCAAGGAATTCCCGGTAGGCGGCGGCAGTGGTGGCAAAGCCGCCAGGGACCGAGACACCGAGGTCGCTAAGGTTACTGATCATTTCGCCGAGCGAGGCATTCTTGCCACCGACGACTTCAACATGTTGCATGCCAAGCTCATTGAGCTTGATGACGTAAGGCTCCAAACCGGACTCCCTTGTGTTGACGCTTAGGACGTGCACAATCAATCATGCAAACCACACGCAAGCCGCGCAATGAGTGACGGCGATTGATCGGGGTTAACTAGCAATGAGTGAGCGAGCTGTTTTCTTTCTGTCGGACCAGACGGGCGTAACTGCAGAAACCCTTGGCCATAGCCTGTTGACGCAGTTTGACGGCCAGAAATTTCGGCATGTGACTTTGCCATTTATCGATACCCTTGACAAGGCGAGGGAGTCCGTTCGGAAGATTAATCTGGCAGCCAAAGATAGCGCTTTGCGGCCGATCATCTTCTCGACCATGGTTCAGGATGACTTCCGCGCGGTTATTCGGGAGGCCGAAGGACTGCATCTGGACATATTCGACGTATTCCTGGAGCCACTGGAAGCGGAGTTGCAGCAGAAATCAACGCATCTGGCTGGTCGTGCACACGGTATGAGCGATATTGAAGGGTATATGCGTCGTATTGAAGCCACCAACTTTGCACTCGCGAATGATGACGGCGGAATTTCCCGAAATTATGACAAGGCGGACGTTATCCTGATCGGCGTGTCGCGGTCCGGTAAGACCCCAACCTGCCTCTACCTTGCTCTGCAGTACGGTGTCTATGCGGCTAATTTCCCATTGACCGACGAAGAGTTTGATCGCGGCGAGTTGCCGGATATTCTTCTGAAAATGAAGCAAAAGCTGTTCGGGCTGACGATCGCGCCAACACGGCTTCGCCAGATTCGAAAGGAACGCCGTCCTTTGGGCAAGTATTCGTCTACGCAGCAAGTCGGGTACGAAGTCCGTGAGGCCGAGAAAATATTCAAGCGCCACAATATTCCTTATGTCGATACAACTGAATTTTCAATCGAGGAAATAAGCAGCCGGATTCTCGATGGCACCGGGGTTGAACGACGCGTTCGACCCTGAACGGTCAAGTGACGAAATTGAGAACTCTGGCGTTGTAAGCACGGTGGATTGCGGTCCTCGTGTGATATATTTCGGTCATGTTACTTGAGCATCAACTGGTTCCACAGGCTATAGCGAAACCCGGTAGTTTCGTCGGTTTGATGGCGCTGTACGAAAGCAACTATCTGCGTTTGCTGCAGCTGGTTCCGGAGATAGAGCGACTCGATGGCTACTATCGCTCAGGAGTCGCAGGCGATTGCGATTTACACCTGGAAATTCTCGATCGAAGTCGTTACACGGTGACTCTGTCTCTCACGTATTTCTTCTTTGACGGATCCCGTCGGGTTGCCGATCCGGACATGCAAATTCGGCTGTACCTCGATTGTAATCTGGCTGAAGCTATGAGCCTTAGCGGGAATCACCGTCACGCCGGGTTTCGGCAGCTGGTTCGTGAGCACAAGAAAGAACTGGATGCTCGCTGGCATCGCAATACCGTGCTGAATAAATGGCTGGAGTATTTGAGCGATCATGGCCACCTCATTCTTGAACGTTAGCTGATCTCGCGGTAGTGGCGTACTTGCCCGTGATCCTGTTGGCTTGTCCCTGATTGAACCCTTGCGGCCCCGTATTCACGTCCGGCCTAAGAAATGAGTGTTAAGTCAAAGAATCCAGTGGAGCCGGAAGGCATCATCGCTGCTGGATAAGATTGCCGTGGCCGATGCCGGCCATGGGATTATGTCAAGGAGTGAGCATTGTCAGTGCTTGCGGGACTTTTCGGAAGTACGCCCGACCAATCGCATGACAGCGAGAAATTGCTGCACCTGTATTGGAATCGCGCTGAACTGAAAAAAGAATTCGCAGGGCTGCGCAAAGAACAATTCCGGCTACGTGATCTCGTGAAGCAGCAGGAGGGCGCGACCGCGCGTTTGCAGCAAAAGCTCGATCACCTCGAGAGCTTGCTGATCGATCCTGAGTGGGCAAGTAACGCGGTTACGTTCTATCAGCTACGTGGCTTGGCGCTGCGCTGCGAACGCAAGCTGGCCAGGTTCGCGGAACAACTAAAGCAGCAACGTGAACAAAAGCAGCACAACCAGTTGCTTGTAAGCTGGAATGACGAGCGTATGCGTGAGCGCCGTATTATCGAACGGAAACTAGCGGGCGTTCGGGAGACGGCAACAGAGCTCGGGACGGCGCTGTCTGCGGAAAAAAGCAAGCTGGTCAAAATGAAAGGCTTTCTTAAAGTATTTCGGCGACGATCAGTTACCGCGATCCTCGAAAAAACCACCAGTCAGATTGAGGAACTCCAGCAGCAGGAATTGGAAATACTGGACAAGCTTCAACAGTTGAAGGATCGGCGTCCCCCTGAAAATCATGGGCTGGACATAGCCACCAAACGCTCGATCAATTTCATGATCATTGCGTACTCCCAGCAGCTATTCTTGCACTTTGGAGATAACGATTTCGCAGCGTTGGCCAAAGAGGCGAATGACAAGAGTGTTGGCGGCATCAAGTACGGTAATGATGCGGAATGCCAGCATTTGCTGCGGCGAATCCAGAAGCATGTAGCGGTGTTGGATCGCAGCAACGATGTAGCTGCCGTATTGCAACGGCGTTCACACTTGATCGGCGAAAAAGCCGAATTCCGAAACGATGATGATGCTGTACCGATTGCCACCAGTGTGGCGATTGTCTTCGAATTTGGCAGTGATTCGCAGGTTACCGAATCCAGGGCCAACATACTTGGCGAGAATTACTGGGGTATTGCGAAGTACCTGAGCCGGTAGCGAATCGACTACTCGATGCGAAAAAAAAGCGCGCTGGGCCGGTCGGCTCAGCGCGCTTTTTGGTATTCGAGTGTCTTAGATGTCGGTGCGATACATTTGCCGCTGGAAGCGAGGTACGTATTGATTGTTGCTTGAATCAGTGCTGCGATCAGCGTCTAGCGTGTTGTTTGCCGCAGGCGCAACCGGAGCACTAACCAGGGGCGGGCTGGAAGCCGCAGGCAGCTTCTTCTCAACCGGCATGGGCTCTTTATCGGCAACGGTTGCGTCGTCAGTCAGGTTTGCATCAAAGACCTTGCGCATGATCGTTGCGACCCGAGGCGTTAGCAACAAAATCGGTGCCACGGCGTCCGCGTGATCAAGGTCGCTCTCCAGTGATGCCGACAGTTGATCGCTGCCATCAACCGATACGTGATCAACGGTCTCGAGCGGCAAAACGTTCGCGGGTACTTCGAGGCTGCGCAATTCGCTTGCAAGTTGATCGCAATCAAAAAAACTGTCGGTTGCTGCGAGCGCCGACTGGCCAAACAGCACACTCGCGAACAGCGCAATGGCCGTCAGGCGGGTGCGGTGACCGGGTTCCAGACAAGGGCTGCGCGATTACTACTCTTTGCGGCTGCATTTCGACCTCCGGTCGGGGCTATACCCCGTTAGGTGTTATAGCCGAGTATAACAGCGGGCAATAGCCGCGCAAGCCCGGGCGGGGCCTGCGCGGGTCAGGCGAATGGCCACGTGCTATTGCACCGGTTCCGGCTGAATGCCCGCTGTCTGGGGCAAGTGGGCTTTGACCTCCCGCATCTGCGCCAGGTCTGAGACGATTTCCGCCGCCTCGTTGCGCTGTACGTCGGGCCCTTCCAGTTTTTCAAGTTCTTCAACGGTTTCAATCGCTTCCAAACCCAATGCTGCACGGCGCTGATTCTCACGTTCCAGCCCGCGCTGCCGATCATCTTCGCGGTCGGCGAGTCGATTGTTGATGTTCAATGAGACGGTTTTTCGGGCTCGCGCTTTCTCCACTTCTTTGATTGCGGCTGTCAGATACTGGTAATCCGGGTCGATCTTGCTGCGGTCCAGGTGGTTTGCCGTCAATGACGAAATTGTGGCATTCAGGGGCTCTCCGGCGCGGAAACGGGTCGTACGTATCGTGTCCCAGGGGAGGGCGGTGTCGCGCACGCTTTCACCAACCTGACTCGCATCGATCGGCGAGGGCAGCAATATGTCCGGGTTTACGCCGCGGTGTTGCGTGCTTTCGCCGGTGACCCGGTAGTACTTACCGATGGTCAGCGTCAGTTGTCCCAGGCCCTCTTCATCCTGTCGACGGACGTATTGATCCAGCGAGTACAGGTTTTGCACGGTGCCTTTACCAAAGGTCTGCTGGCCGATGATCACGCCACGGGCATAGTCCTGAATTGCCGCTGCAAAAATTTCCGATGCGGAGGCACTGTAGCGATTGACCAGTACCGCGAGCGGGCCGTTGTAGGCTACCCGGGCGACCGGGTCCGGGTCATCGAGACGGCTGATACGGCCGTTCGAGTTGCGGAGCTGGACGACGGGCCCGTTGTCGATAAACAAGCCAGATAGTGCGGTTGCTTCGGTTAAATGACCGCCGCCGTTGTTGCGAAGGTCGATGACCAGGCCGTCGATTCCCTGTTCTTCCAATTCACCGATCAGGCGTTTTACGTCCTTGGTGGTGCTCGTGTAGTCCTTGTCGCCGTTGCTCAAAGCCCGGTAGTCACGATAGAAACTGGGAACCTCAATGACACCGATAGACCATTCCCGACCATCACGAGGCACGGTAATGATTTCACTCTTGGCGGCTTGTTCTTCGAGCTTCACCTGATCGCGGGTCAGGTTGAGTACGGTCTCCGGGCTGCCAGGTAAGGCGCCGGCGGGAAGTATTTGCAGTCGGACCTGAGTATTCTCAGGTCCTCTGATCAATTGCACGACATCGTCCAGGCGCCAGCCGATGACATCAACCAGTTCACCATCCGGACCTTCGCCGACCGCGGTAATTCTGTCTTTCGGTTGCAGAGAACCGTCGATGGAGGCAGGGCCGCCCGGGATAATGTTGATGACCATGACGTAGTCATCGTCCACTTGCAGCGATGCACCAATGCCGAAATACGACAGGCTCATCTGGATCCGGTATTCCTCGGAATTACGAGGCGACAGGTAGCTCGAATGCGGATCCAGCGTGTGCGCGAATGCATTCATGAAGGTTTCGAACACGTCGTCGTTCTTCACCTGGTCCATGCGTTTGAGGAAACGAGAATAGCGTTTGTTCAGCGTTTCCTGAATTTCTGTCCACTCTTTGTCCGCCATCGCGAGGCTCAATGTGTCGTTCTTGACCCGCTTGCGCCAAATTTCGTCCAGTTCGGCTTCGGTCTTGGCCCACGGTGAGTCTTCGCGATCAAACTCGTATTCTTCATCAACGGTGTAATCGGGTTCGCTTTCGAGCAACTGCAATGCGTAGGTCAGCCGCTGACGAGCACGTGTGCGGTACACGTCGAACATTTCGAATACCGGTGTCAGAGGATCTGCCCGCACCATGTCGTCGAGTTTATAACGGTACTTCTCGAACGCCGCGACATCACTTTCAAGCAGGTAGAGGCGGTTACTGTCCAGTGACTCGACGTAGCGATCGAGAACCTGTGACGACAGTTCGTCATCCACGGCCGCCTGCCGGTAGTGTGATTTCTGGACAAACTCCGTTACCAACTGGCCGATTTTTTCATGACGGGGCAGTGGCGCGAGTTCACTATTGGTTTCTGTTGCTGGCGGTGAGGCCGCTGCAGACAATAAAAATAAACTCAGAATGGCCGCGGCTATCCGAAGCGGCGCGCCGGTCACATATTGCGTCAAGTCTTTCTCCAAACAAGGCCACCGAAGGTGTTGTGTTGAGCGTAGTTGAGCTAGGCTAGATGTCCCTAGCGCCCCGATCAAGGGTGTATTTGGCAATTTCATCGGAATCTATTTAGCTGCCCGCGAGGGCGGAACTCACAGTTATGCGTCCACTTACCGTAATTACCGGCATTATTTTCGGCTCATGCGCGTCAGTTGCAATCAGTTTGATGGCGGTATTGCTCATATTTCTGATCCTTGGCGACGATTACCCGAGACTCCAGTACGAATTTCGCGGGCTGGTATCCAGTTTGCTGATATTTGTAGCTATGACCGCGATAACTGCGTGGAGTTTCTATTCCATGATAACTAACAACAAAGCCCGGCATTTTGCGCAGGCAGCAATGTGGTCGGGTCTGTCTGTAGTGGTTTTTTACTATTGGCCCTAGGCCTCGGATGCCCGCTTACAGGAGCTTGAGAGGACGCGGACGGCCGGGCTCGTTGTTTTTTTTCCGACGCCGACGCATTCGGGACTGAAGTTCCTTGCGGCGCTCCTCCAGCCACTGATCGCGTGTCACGTCGGTTGTCTTGGCTTTGATGCTGGTGCGCGGTGCCATACGTTCGCGGTAATCGCAGAAATCGCGGTAGGCATCCATTTCATGGCGTAATTCCCGAACCACCAGTTCGATCATGATGGCATCGTCAAGGAATCCCAGTCCTGGCACGTGGTCCGGAATCAGGTCCTCGGGGTCGCGAAAGTAGGCCAGAGCATTGAGGACCCGCGCGACTTCCGTGGCTGGCAAGCGCCATTCATGGTCTTCGAGCATCTGGATCATGATTGCCAGTCGTTCAAGGCGTTCACTGATGAACTGGGGTACACGCACTGCCTTCACCTCGCTCAGGAGCTGCTTGGCGCTGGCGACGATGTCTTCGGGGCTAAGATTGGCGGCGGACTTGCTCGCCTCTTTCATGATAAGACGAAAGTGCTGCAGGTCGCTCTCTTCGAGCTCGAAAGTAACGCGCAGGCTCATGCGGGTAGCTCCGGGTGCGGGGCGAGCAGACTAACTGCCAGTGGCGGAAGCCGTCAACGCAGCTTGCTGCCTTTTTTCCTGAGCCGTTGGTGACCGTACGGCCGGCCGCGGTGATATCTACTTGCGGAAGCGTGAGTTCCAGGACTGAGACCGATCAAACCGCCCTGTATTGTAGGGGTCGATACCGTCGTCCTCTTTGATCTCCAGTGCATCCGGGTCGATAATTTTGAGATTGTCGTGCGTGCCCGAGTCTTCACGAATGTACTTGTTTCGAACCAGCACGTTTTTTCCTGGCCCGGCATCTTCAATTCGCCCGCCAATCTCGGTTTCGAAACGCAGATCCTTTTTAGGCGCGGGCTTTTTCGCTTCAACGGTTTTCGGGTTTATTCCTGCGCGCTCGGCAAGAGGGCGAACCCGAACGGCCGTCTCTCGGAAATCCGGTTCAGATGGGTGGCGAAACTTGGCGATCAGTTCGCGAATCCTTGATAGTAGTCTGTGCATAGTCGTGTTGGACGGTGTTGGGTCAGCGCTGTTCAATATTTTCTGCACGGACATTCGTGCCATCGGGAATCATGCAATAGTGTTTACATAATTGCCATGAAACTCAGTCTAAATGCTTGTTTGAAAAGTAGAAAATGTGAATCGCGTCACATTTGATTGCGACCTGCCTGTGCTCCTAGCGAGCCGTCGGAAGCGCTCGTGAGCGAAAAGCCTTGATGGTTATGCGCAGTGTTTGCAGCACCAGGTAAGGAGACAAGACCAGAAATATCACCGCCCACTGGCCCTGCATCAGGCCTGTCAGCAAGTTCTTGTGAAAATCGTTGTATTCCCCGCCACCGTAAACGCCGAATACCGTGTGACCCACCGCATAGACCGCGATAGGCAGAATGGTGATTCCGATAAACAACAGAACGCCGAACAGAATGACTTCTTTTCGCCAACGCGGGGCGGCGCTCTTGCTCGTTGTGGACATGACAGGTCGCTCGATGGGGCTTGGAAGCGCCAATCCTATCGGCCCAATCCGGTGGGTCAAGCGATTGCCGTGATTGGCAGAGTTTTATTGCAGCGTTTCGCCCGTTTCAGCGGCATCAGGAGAGTCCGGATTTTGCTGCTTTCGGCGCCGTAAAACCACCAGAGAAAAGTGCAGGCACGCGGCCGAGAACAACAGGTAGTGAGGCAATACCCAGAACCAGTCACTGATGTACAAGGTCGCGAATAGTGCGGCGAAGCCGGAGCTCAAGTAGAAGTAGGGAAGCGCGTCATAGACGAGCCGCGGCAACCAGATTTTTCGAGTCGCGAAGTTGCCTGCCTTGGTTACAAATATGCGGGTACTCGAGAGGTCCTGCACTTCATTCGCGGTATTGGTCAGCATTTCGAAAGAATCGGCGGCGGTGAACAGTGTTGCCAACCTTAGCGAAATGTGCCTAGCAGTTCCGTGATTGTTCTCACAGATAACAAACCGGCTCATCCGCGCCTTGTTAGTTACACGGGACCGTACGCCCATCGGCCCATTGGCGCAGGGCCTGGAGCTTTTCCTGCATTACTACCGACAGTGGCCGCGTTGCCTCGACTTCGGTGAGCAGCAGGGACGTCGTGATCGGCGAATTCTGGGCATGCGCCGCGTACAGCGCGGAAACGACCACTTGCTCCAACTCAGCGCCCGAAAAGCCGTCAGTCGCTGCGGCCACCGTTCGCAGGTCGATGCCATCGCCGGGTTGCTCGCGTTTGCTGAGGTGTATGGCAAGAATGGTTTGCCGGACATCGACGTCAGGAAGGTCGACGAAAAATATTTCGTCAAATCGACCCTTGCGGACCAGTTCGGGCGGCAGAGCGCTGATGTCGTTCGCCGTGGCGACAACAAATACCCGACTTTGTTTGTCGGCAAGCCAGGCCAGAAAGCTGCCGAGCACGCGTTGCGTGGTACCCGTTTCACCACCGGTGCCTGCCAGGCCTTTTTCAATTTCGTCGATCCATAAGACACAAGGCGCCATAACATCGGCAGTCTGCAATGACTCGCGAAGATTGCGTTCCGTTTCGCCATGGTACTTGTTGTAGAGCGCAGCAAAGTCCAGTCGCAACAAAGGAATACCCAGAATGCCGGCGGTTGCGCGTGCGGCAAGACTCTTGCCGCAACCCTGCACCCCGATCAGCAACACACCTTTAGGCGTATCAAGGTGCACGGCCTGGGTGGCGGTTGAGAAGGCGGGTTTGCGTTGCGTCAGCCATGTCTTGAGTTTGTCGAGTCCGCCTATTTCAGCAAATTGCCGGGTGTCGTACTCAAACTGCAGAGTGCCGCCACGATTGAGCAATTCGTATTTGGCTTGCATGACTCCGGGCAAGTCACTGTGGGTAATGGCACCGTCTACAAAAATGGCATTGCGGGCCAGCTGTTCGGTGTCACCTTCAGTCAGACCGGCGAGGTTCTGGATCAGCAATTCGTAAGCACGGGAGTCGGTCTTGACGGATTGCCCGGGGTGTTGATCGACATACTCACGAGCGACACGCCGGACAATGGCTTGTCGCTCGTTCTGATTTGGCAAAGCCATTTCGAAACGTGCAGCGTAGGCCTCCAGTTCACTGGGAAGGCTGATCTCATGACTTAGCAAAATCAATTGCCGTGCATGTGTCGAGAAGGTGATGCAAATATCTTTGAGCAAACGGATATTGACCGGGTCTTTCAGGTACGGGTGAAAGTCAAGCAAGACGTAGATGCCAGCTTTCGTTACCGCGCGAATGTGTCGCAGAGCTTCTGTCGGTTCCGCGTTGTGGAGCTGCGGTTCAAGAGAAATGTCGAGGCGTTGCAGGCCGTCGGTGACGGTCCAGCGGAACAGCGGGAGGTATTCGTTTGAGGCACCTTTAAGCGTAATCTCCTTGAGCATCGCAAGGACCCGGGATTCATCGCGAGTCTCGATGGTCACTAGTGGCGTGCGTGATCGCAGCACCAGCTCTAGGTCGTTTTGCTGATTCTGGCGGGGCACTACAGCTTGCACCCTGGCAGATTGCGGGTCGATAACGCTTTGGGCATTGAGCCATTGATTTCGCTGGCGAGGCTGCGCAAGTCGGCGACGCTCACCTTGCTGTTGGCGGCCACCAGGTTACGGAGCAGGTCGTCGAGCGGATCTCCACCGCTGCGGCGCAGCTCTTTGTGCAGTGCCGCGATGACGCCGACTGCACGCGCAGTAGTCGCGCCGGTGGATTGTGTCGTGCACAGAGTTTCTGCACTTTCTCCCCATTCGGCCAGATTCTTAAGTGCCGCCTCAAAGCGCTTCTTCGAGATGCTGCGACTGCGCCGCAACAGGTCCAGCGAGTAATATTCTGCAAAGCCTTCGACGATCCAGTCCGCGCCCGGCTCCGCGCTGAAGCCGGTTCCCAGATGCAGAATCTCGTGCAGCAACGTGCTGGTCGCATTTTCGCTGATCAGCGGCAAGTCAGCATGCAGAAAGAGCGATTGCGGACCGGACAGTCCGCCACGCCACATGTCTTCGCCGGCACTGATGATGGTCAGGCGCGATGGGAAGTCGGGGAGTACGCCTTTCAGGTGAGGCAGCGTCCAGTGCAGCAGGGCGAGCACGTCAAGGCGACGTACAGCGTGTCCGGCAGGCCCACCGATCAATACGCGGACGTCGGCGATGGTTTCGATTCTTACGCCGATCTTGCCGAGCAATATCCAGCCCGTCGGGCGGTCGAACCGACGTTCCGGATTTTTCACGGGGTAACGGCCTGCACGTTCCGCATACTGCGTCAGTGATGACCAGTCGTCCGGCAGGTCGAATTGCAGATAGGTTCGACTCTGCGCGCCCGTCAATGCGCGGGTGCGTGCCGGCGGTATGATGTCGGAGGCGCGGAAGACGGCCCAGTCCTCATCCAGCCACGCGTCGTACGTTGCATTGTCGCGCTGGTGTTTGATTTTAACGGTCCAGCGCAAAGTGCCACCGTCACGTGGTGGAGACCAACGCAATTCTTTGTTGGTTACCGCGAGTTCGCCGTCGCCACTTATTTCGCTGAAACTGTTGCCAGGCAAATCCATGGTCAACTGACGGAGCATGCCTCGTGTCTGACTCACGGCCATCTCGATCTCAGCACTGTTTGAATCCGGCAGCGGTCGGACAGTGTAGACGACGTCGTATATGCGCTCGCCGTCCGTGTCAGCAGCAAATGCCCCGAACGCGCAACCGCAGATCAGGAAAAGCGCTAAGGTCACACCACGCCGTCGTGCCGCAGGGCGACGCTGGCCGTTGTGAGCGGGAACGTTGTCTCTCGTCGGGGTGTCTTGTCCTGTTTCGCCATTCATGCCGGATTCAGTCTGCTCCATGTATGCTTGTCCATTAGTGAGGCCGAAGTGTTTCATATGATCTTGCAGCCAGCCAGTCTTGCCCGGTTAATCGTCGTAATCGTCTGCAGTGCGGGCCTGTTTGGTTGCGCGGGACACACTCCATACCCCCGAACTGCCAATTCGCCACCACCCAGCCCGCCGACGGTCGCAAGCGATTCTGGCGAGGTCGTGCCGGAACGCTCGTTAGGTGAAAGGGCGGCCGTCGTCGCGGTACGTCAGATTGGCGTACCGTACCGTTACGGTGGTGCTGGTCGCGATGGTTTTGACTGCAGCGGCTTGATCCAATACGCCTACAAGCATGCTGGGGTGACGGTTCCGCGCACGACCAGTAGTCAATGGCGAGGCCTGCAAGCGGTCAGTCCCGATGACATGCAAATAGGCGATGTTCTGTTTTTTCGAATTCGCGGCAGAATGTCCCACGTAGGAATGTATCTCGGTGATGGCAGGTTCGTACATGCGCCGTCAAGTGGGCGGGAGGTTACGGTTGCAGCACTTGATACGCCGTTCTATCGGCGTGCTTTTATTCGGGCCGGTCGGCCCTGAGATTGACGGTCAAAGTCAGGCGTCTTCGTCGACGATGAACAACTTAAGTTGATCGGACAGGCCTTTGCAGGCCTTGGCTTGAGTCCGCGCAAAGAGTGGTATGGGTACGACCACGGCCGGCAAGAACGAGGTGCCGCTGAAATCGGCGCTGACGGTGCCAGCGTCCTCGAGACCCGACAAGTCCCACACTGACGCTTCGTAGTTGGCGTCATTCTGCCACCACGCAAACCCAAAACACCCGCCGCCGCCCGGACCGGCTGCGCACGAAAGACTGCCGCCACCGGCTACCCGGTCGGTCTCGCCATCGAGCCAGACAACGTAGCGCACGCCTTTCTTGGCAATGGCCTGCTTCACACCGGGGCGCGACATAAGGCTGGGCAGGCCTTTGGTATCGGCAGGCGCTGTGCGCGGTTCAAACCACGGAAACAGTGCGTCGACAAATTCCTGATTGGGCACTACGCGCAGGCCGCTTGAACCCCGCCCGATGGCGTCGCCAACGCAGGAGATAAATTTACTCTCCGTCTCATTGCCGAGGTGATAGCTCTTGGCCATGATGACGATACCTTCGCCTGCATTGATGCCGGTGCCACCTTGTCGGGAATCTTCGACCCGCGAAGTTACGCACGCGCTCAGAGGCAGCAACAACAAGCCGAGCAGGAAACGCTGCCATGTACCGTCCAGACGGCTATTGCTGTAATCAACCGGACTCATCGGTAATGACCTCCGTTGCGGTGGTTTGTTGCGCGGCAGGCGTCAGGGTCTGTTCCGCCGGTGCCGGGCTGGCTGCAGGTGCCGCTTTCTTGCCAAGCTGGCTGATGCCGGTTGCTTTGTCCATTTGCAGAATGACCAACGCGGCGGCGTCGCGCATGGCCAGGACCGCGGCACGTTGCAGTGCATTGTCACCGCCAAAGGTGGACGACTCGCTCTTGCCGTAGGCGCTGATTGGCCAGTTGGCAATTTGCGTTCCGGCATCATCGAAAATCTTGATTCGGTAACGAATCCACACGGCAAATGCGTCAGTCTGACTTTGTTCAGGTACCGAAAACTCAAAGGCATCGATGCCGGGCTCGATCAAAGCGTCAATGCCGAGAGCGGCGGTATCGGTATCGGCGTCTATGACCTGCAGGTTGTCGAACATCGCACCGAACAGCTTGGTGAACAGCAGCTTGTTCGACTTGCCAAGATCGATCGTCCAGGTCTCTTTACCGATAACCCGTTCTTCGTGGACGAAGTGTTCGAAAGACTCGGGGTAGCGCACGGCCACACTGATGGGCATGCGAGCGACAAGTGGATCAGGAATTCTTGGGTCGACCATCGCAACTTGCGAGCCGCACCCTTGCAGAGCGATCAGCGTCAGCAAAAAAATACCTGGATAGAGCCGTACTGACATCAAGTCCCCGATATTGCGGAGAGAGCTTTACACCGCTGGTTATTCATTCATTTGAGCCATTTGGTCAGTCTTAGTTCCGCTTCGTAGCGCCTGACTTTGACGATTCCGACTTTAGACCGGGTCCCATGGATTCGCAACAGGGCGATGTGGCAGGCAGGTGAGCAGGGCTCTTGGTCAGGCGTACCACGCCAATGGCGGCTCTTGAATCAATGCGGTTTGCTCGCGCAGGCTCAGAATGTGCTCGTCCCAATAACGGCGGGAATTGAACCACGGAAACGCCTGTTTGAAGGCCGGGTCTTCCCAGCGGCGCGCCAGCCAGGCGGCGTAATGCATCATCCGCAGGCTGCGCAGAGCTTCGATGAGGTGGAGTTCACGGGCGTCAAACGGGCGAAATTCCTGATAGCCGTCAAGCAGTATGCTGAGCTGAGGGGTTTGTTCTTCTCGGTCGCCGGACAGGAACATCCATAAGTCCTGAACCGCGGGGCCGGTGCGGGCGTCGTCGAGGTCAACAATATGCACCCGGTCTTCCTGCACCAGGACGTTGCCCGGGTGAAAATCGGCGTGTAGACGGAATTCGCGGACGGTACCAGCACGCTCGAAAGCGGCTTCAATATTGTCGAACAAGTGATCCGCTATGCCGATGTACACCTCTTCCAGTTCCTCAGGTATGAACTGGTTGTCCAGCAGGTAATCGTGCGAATCGATACCGTAGCTCTCGATATCCACGTGCGGCCGGTGTTGAAAATTGGACCGTTCGCCCTGCAGGTGTATGCGAGCCACGAGTCGACCGATCTGACGCAGCAACTCGTCGTTGTCGAGATCCGGTGAGCGCCCGCCATGACAGGGTGATACCGAAACCCGAAACGGCCCGTGATGGTGCAGCGTTGCGTCATTGATGCGCAGCGGCGCGACCACCGGGATATCCGCGGCCGCGAGTTCGGCAGCGAATTGGTGTTCTTCTTCGATCGCCTCGTCAGTCCAGCGGGCCGGCCGGTAGAACTTTGCAACGACCGGCGGACCGCCTTCTATACCTACCTGATAAACCCGGTTCTCATAACTGTTGAGTGCCAGCATGCGGCCATTGCAATTAAAACCGAGACTCTCCAATGTATCGAGTATGTCGTCGGGTTGCAGTGCCTGATAAGCGAGTGCGCTGTCGTCGCTTTCGGTCATGCTCGCAGTCGTGAATCCCGCTTGCGTTCGTTCTCACTCAATAATTTCTTGCGCAGCCGGATGTTGTTCGGAGTGACTTCGAGCAGTTCGTCGTCGTCGATAAATTCCAGCGCCTGTTCCAGTGAAAAGCGGATCGGTGTCGATAGGACGATATTTTCATCGTTGCCGGCCGCACGAATGTTGTTCAGCTGCTTGGCCTTGGTCGGGTTAACGACGAGGTCGTTCTGCCGACTGTGAATGCCAATAACCCGTCCTTCATAGACCGGCTCACCGTGGCCTATGAACAGTTTGCCGCGTTCCTGCAGGTTGTACAGGGCGTAGGCCAGCGCCTTGCCCGTTACCATGGAGATAAGCACGCCGTTATTGCGCTGACCGAGGGACTCTGCGATATGACGATCGTATTTTTCGAACACGTGGTAGATGAGGCCGGTACCGGACGTTGCCGTAAGGTACTCAGTCCGGAAGCCGATCAGACCGCGGGTCGGGATGCGGTAGTCGAGACGCATGCGACCTTTGCCGTCCGACTGCATGTTCAGCAGTTCACCTTTGCGCTCGGCAATGCGTGACATGACGCCGCCCTGATAGGCTTCTTCAAAATCGACGGTCAGTTGTTCCCACGGTTCCTGCTTCACGCCATCAACTTCGTGAATAATCACTTCAGGGCGCGATACCGCGAGTTCGAAACCTTCGCGACGCATTGTTTCTATCAATACCGACAAATGCAGTTCGCCGCGGCCGGAGACGCGGAATTTGTCGGGGTCGTCGGTATCGTCAACGCGCAGCGCAACGTTGTGTTTCAGCTCCTGTTGCAGTCGTTCCCGGATCTGGCGGCTGGTGAGAAACTTGCCGTCCTGACCGACAAACGGTGATTTGTTCACCTGGAAGGTCATGCTAATGGTGGGTTCGTCGACTGCCAGTGGAGGCAACGCTTCCGGATGATCGCGTGGACATAACGTGTCTGAAATATTCAGGTCATCAATGCCGCTGAATACGACGATGTCGCCAGCATTCGCGGTTTCGATCTTGCGCCGTTCCAGACCGTGGAAACCGTACAGTTCGAGCACGCGTGCATTGCGTGTTCGGCCATCGGCGCCCACGACGCTGACAGCGGTATTGGTGGCGATTGCGCCGCGCTGGACACGCCCGATGCCGAGTACGCCGACGTAGGAATCGTAGGCAAGACTGGAAACCTGCAACTGCAGCGGGCCGTCAATGATCACCGGCGGTGACGGCACCTTGTCGACGATTTCCTGGAACAGCGGCTGCATGTCACCGCTGCGGGCGGTGGAATCATGGCTAGCGTAGCCTTCCAGTGCCGACGCGTAGAGCACCGGGAAATCCAGTTGTTCGTCAGTGGCGCCCAGTCGGTCAAAGAGATCGAAGGTTTGATCCAGCACCCAGTCCGGGCGCGCGCCGTCGCGATCAATTTTGTTAATGACAACGACTGGCACGAGGCCGCGAGCAAACGCTTTCTGGGTAACGAAACGGGTCTGTGGCATCGGGCCGTCAACCGCGTCCACGAGCAGCAGTACGCTGTCGACCATCGACAGGACGCGCTCAACTTCGCCGCCGAAGTCGGCGTGCCCGGGGGTGTCGACGATGTTGATGTTGTAATCGTGCCAACGAATGGCCGTGTTCTTGGCCAGAATGGTGATGCCTCGCTCACGCTCCAGATCGTTGGAGTCCATCATGCGATCGGGCATAGCCGCCCGTTCATTGAGCGTTCCGGACTGTTTTAGCAGTTGGTCTACCAGGGTGGTTTTGCCGTGGTCGACGTGCGCGATAATGGCGATGTTGCGGAGCTTGGAAAGATCGGACATGAGAATAAGTGCTGTGGCGAAGTGGCCGCGGATTATAGAGAGCGGCAAGGCCAATTGATATGTCAGTTGACAATCAAGCCGTAAAAGACCGGATCTGCGGTAAGCTGCGGGCATTCAGGAGGTAGCCAGTGGCAGCGAATTCGTCGGTCAGGGCCGTATATGGCCAGATTACGCGCGAGGCGGAGCGCTCGGCCAAGGGCCCGGGCAGTATTGCGTTCTTCGACTTTGACGGCACTTTGATCTTCGGGTTCTCCATTGCCTCGGTCTTCCGCGAACGCCTCGTTTCCGGAAAATTGACGCCTCGGGACGCTATTGCGCAGTTTTTCGGCATGGTGACGCACGGCATTAATGGCAGCGACTATGCGCAGCTGCTGCGCGATGCGGGCAGGACGCTCGCCGGTGTCAGCGAGCAGGAGTTCATCGATCTCGGCGAAACCGTATTCCGCAAGTACCTTGCGGGCTCTGTCTACCCGGAATCGCGGGCGCTGTTGCGCGCCCATCAGGCGCGCGGGCATACCGTGGCGGTGCTGTCGTCGGCAACCCCTTATCAGATCGAGCCAACAGCTCGTGAGCTGGGCATGAGTCATGTGCTCTGCAACCACTTTGAAGTGGAAGACGGTGTATTCACAGGCGAAATTCGCGAGCCGGTCGTGTTCGCCCAGGGCAAGCTGGATGCGGCGCGAGTGTTTGCCGCTGAACGCGGCGTCGATCTGGCTGATTGCTGGTTTTACAGCGACGGCCTTGAGGATTTGCCGTTGCTGGAAGCGGTCGGCAGGCCGCGGCCTTTGAACCCGGATACGACCTTGCGCGAGATCGCAAAGCGGCGTGACTGGCCGATACGCGATTTCAGCAGCCGTGGTCTGCCAGGCTTGAAGGAAGTGGTGCGGACCGGCCTCGCGTACGGCGCGTTCTTCTCAGCTGCGCTGCAAATCGTGCCAACCTGGATATTGAACCAGTCTCGTCGCGATGCGGTAAATCTCGCGGTAACGACCTGGGGCGAGTTCGGCAGTGCACTTGCCGGTGTCGACATTCGCGTGCGTGGGGAGAATTACGTTTGGGAGCAGCGGCCCGCCGTGTTCCTGTTCAATCATCAGAGCGCCATCGACGTACTGATTATTGCCAAGTTGTTACGCCGTGATTTCACGGCGATTGCTAAACAGGAAATCGCGTTGAACCCGCTGGTTGGCCCGGTATTCAGAGTGGCGGATACGGTGTTCGTTGACCGACGCAATCACGAGAAAGCAATTGAAGCGTTGCGCCCCGTGGTCGAGTCATTGCGCTCCGGCTTGTCGCTGGCAATTGCGCCTGAAGGCACCCGTAGCAACAGTGATCGGCTGGGGCCGTTCAAGAAAGGGCCGTTTCATATCGCCATGCAGGCGAACGTACCGATCGTTCCAATCGTCATTCATAACGCCAGTGATGTGTTGCCAAAAGGCAGTCTGTTCATTCGTCCGGCACGGGTACAGGTGGACGTCTTGCCGCCGGTCTCGACGGATAACTGGCGTCCGGAAACGGTTGACAAGCACGTCGCTGAGATTCGACAGCAATACCTTGAGGTACTCGGGCAGGCGGAAGAAACGACGCCTGTGCTGAAGCAGGTCAAACAATCTCGGTGAAATGAGACCTGATACGCGCCGGGTCAGGGTATTGCCAGTATCCTTCCGTGTTGCCAGCAAGCTGATGCCGGTAGCCGACATTCACGCACCACGAATATGGAATGACAAACCATGCAAGCAAGTACCTTCCTCCGAAATTTATGCGCTGTTCTGTTGCTGGCGCTCGTAGCGGCCTGCAGCAAGGGAGCGGATGCGGTTCAGGCCGCCGACTCGCCGATACTCCAGTACGTGGCGGCCGATACCCCGTATCTGTTTGGCATTCTGCAACCGCTGCCGGATGATCTTTCTGACAAACTTGAGCCGCGAATTGAGAAACTACTGCAGGGTTACCAGAGTTTGCTGCGTGCGGCTGTTATAGCGGACGTTGAGGACCCCGAAATTGTCAATATGACGACGACAGAGAATCGCGAACGAGTCATCGCATTGTTCGACAAGATGACAGGTTTGTTTTCGGTGTCGGGAATGCGGGAAGCAGGCATCGGTCGCGAATCAACGATGGCAATGTACGGTGTGGGTCTGGTACCTGTGTTGCGAATCAGCCTGACGGACGGTGACGCCTTCGAACGCGTGTTTGCCGATATTGAAGCGGACGCCGACTCTGCGATGGCAACCGCCGAAATTGACGGTAAAGAATATCGCTACGCGGGCGACAACGACGCTACGTTTATTCTGGCCAGATTTGACGAGCAACTCGTATTGACCGTGCTGCCTACCGAAGCGAGTGACGAGTTACTGCGCACTGTGCTCGGTCTGACACTGCCGACGAAGTCTATCGCCGACTCCGGCAAGTTGGATCAAATCAGCGATGACTATGGATTTACCGCGCACGGTGTTGGCTTCATAGATTTCAGGGGTATTGCGACTACGTTCCTCAATGAGCCAACAGGCGTAAACGCAGAGCTGTTCGAATTGGCCGACTATGACAGTGACTCTTTGAGTGCGGTGTGCAAATCGGAGCTGTCATCTTTGGCTGATATCGCGCCACGGCTGCTAACGGGCTACACCGAAATCAATGCCGACGTTATCGCATCTAACACGGTGCTGGAACTGCGCGCCGATATCGCCAACGGATTAAAGGCACTGACGGCACCCGTGCCGGGACTCGGTGCAGATCATGGCGGTTTGTTCTCAATCGGCATGAGCATCGACCTGCTGGCATTCCGTTCATTCCTGGAAGCACGCCTGGATGCCATGGATGACGATCCGTTCGACTGCGAATTGCTTGCGGATTTGCAGGCCAGCGTTGCTCAGGGGCGGATGGCACTGGAACAGCCCTTGCCGCCAGTCGCGTACAGCCTGAAAGGCTTTCTCGCCGTCGTTGATGACGTGCAAGGTGGGAACCTAGCTGCCCAAGTACCTCCAACCTCGATCGACATGCGATTCCTTTTGGCGACGGACAACGCGGCGGGCCTCGTGGCGATGGGCAGCATGTTCAGTCCTGAACTCGCCGGCCTGAACCTGCAGGCTGATGGCAAACCGGTTCGTTTCGATTCACCGTTATTGCAAGCTCCCGTTGAAGAAGCGTGGCTGGCGATGAACGGCAGCGGCCTGGCACTGGCAGTAGGCGAGGGCGGTGACAGGCGCTTGTCAGCGATGCTCGCCGCAAAAGCGACGGAGCCGGCGCCCTTCTACGCCATGCACATGGATGCCGAGCGCTACTACGCATTTATTGCGCAAGCGAGCGACATTCAGCAAAGCGAGGACACGACGCCGGAAGTCACTCAGGCAACTCGCGACATCATGCTGAGCATGAGTGGGTTGTTTGATCGCATATCTCTGTTTGTGAATCTCACCGAACGAGGCGTGGAAATCCCCAGCGTGGTTACGCTGGCTGACTAGCCGGGTTGGAGGGTCGGTATTTCTATACCGGCACACATTGTCACTACGGTTGAAACTGGCTTGCCAACGTTAACTTCGCCCAGAGGAAAATCGCTTAAGCGCTGACTTCGATGTGGGATGAAAAGGATTTCCGGCGGTGACTTTGCGAACAGCTGAGTGACGACCGAGGCTGTGTGCTGCAAGTCGCTGGTACGCAGATCAGGTAGCTTAAGAGTTGCACCATATTGGTTGGCAGAAATTTCGAATTGCTGCCCTATGACCGAAATTTTCATCACAACAGGTTAAGACAGGAGTGTGCAATGCGAAACGTAGTTCTGCTATCCGTCATATTCTCGCTGTACGGCTGCTCGTCGGAAGAGCCTTCCACGGTGTCACAGCCTTCAGCTGATGTGGCGACAATGGCCCCAGCAGCGGCAACCGGTAACGAAGAATTTCACATGAGCATTGCGGATGTATTTAACATTACGAACAGTGGCACTGTGGTTACCGGCAAAATTGCATCGGGAATGGTGTCCAAAGGGGATTCAATCTGTATCGACTCTGCCAAGGTCGGTAAGACGGATATTCAAGTTACTGGAATAGAGCAGTTCCGCAAATTGCTGGAGTCAGCCGGTGCTGGTGAGAATGTTGGCCTGCTGGTGACCGGCATCGCCAAAGACGATATTAGTGTTGGCGACACGTTGAGCGACGATTGCTAGGTGCTAACAGTCGCATGCCCAATATGACGTGAAGTGTCGTGCAAATTTTGTAGATTCGCTCGGCTGTAGTACCTGCCCGGCAAATGGCCGTCGCATCCTCAAATGCGTCGATATATGGCGTCGTCGTTGTTAGGTGTTTGCGACCAGCCTGAAAGCAATCGAGTAGTCAGCGGATCGACATCGCCGGTTCGCATGAGGTCAAATTTCCCCTGTCCTGAGCCAGCGTGACCATTCCTGTCGGCGCCTGGCCTTCTAGCATTGCAACGTTGTAGTGGCCTGCAGCCTTTGCAGCCTCAAATGCAATCACCAGTTCATCATCTCGCGAATCCGGCGCTGCGGTGACAGCCAGCGGTGCCGCCCAGCGCATACCATTGAATGTTCATACACTCGCATGGCCGGACTTAATCGCGCCAAGGCGCTGAATCTGTACGTCAAAAGCCTCTGATTAATTTCGGTAGAGCAAATTTCTACAAGAAATAAAATAATTGCCTTTAAAAACAAGATCTTTATGAATTTCTGTCCAAAAATGCCCCGACATTGGCCCCTAAAGTTGCCCCAAATTGTGCCCCGTTAGGATATGTAATTGTCGACCTTCGTTATTGTTTATATAGCTTTAAAAACAGAAAGTTACTGTCTAACTTAAGCAACCTTTTTACTTTTTGTTCAGTAGCTTCGGAAGGTCGCCGGTTGAATCCTGCTTTCTAACGACGTTAGCGACAAAGCGGGAGGTAACCCCGACCGGGTTGGAGGGGGGACTAGAAAAGTTCGAAATTCACGGGCGCGGTCAAATCCTTAGCCTTGTTTTTGGGTTTCTTTGCAGATTTCGGCTCGTCGTTGCCCGCCTTAATGCGATCGAGATAATCAGCCCAGGCCTGCATCATCTTTTTTCGTTCCCGGAGGTGGGTGGACTTGTTGGTGAGCGGATTGACTTCGCTGTCCACCGTATTACCCAGCTGCTGCTCTATAAGTTCCGGTCGGAAGCTCAGGACTTCGCCAAGAATCGTTCGAGCCATTGCCCGGAACCCGTGGCCGGTCATCGTGTCTTTCGAGATACCCATGCTTCTGAGGGCGGCGAGTATGGCGTTGTCGCTCATCGGGCGCGTTTTGCTGCGTCCGCCCGGAAAGACGTAATCGCTGTTGCTGGTAATCGTCTGCAGATTCGCGAGTATCGGGATCGCCTGTCGGGACAACGGGACGACGTGCTCAATTCCTGATTTGGCGACCGTGAAGCGCCATTCTGCGGCTTTAAGGTCGATTTCTTTCCAGCGGGCTTTGCGCAGTTCACCGGGTCGAACAAACACCAGCGGCGCGAGCTTCAGGGCACTGCTGACCACCGGCGTTCCCTGATAGGCGTCGATGGCTCGTAGCAGCTCGGCGATCTGATCCGGTTTAGTCACTGTGGGGAAGTGCTTGGCTTTGACCTGGGGCAGGGCACCGCGGAGGTCCGCTGAAATGTCCCGTGCGGCCCGTCCTGTAGCCAGAGCGTAACGCATGATCTGACCGCACAGGCTCAATGTTCGGTGCGCCGATTCGAGCGCTCCTCGTTGTTCTACCCTTCGGACAGTGCTCAATAATTCCTGCGGTGTTAACTGGCTGATTTCTCCAATGCCGATCCACGGGAAGACATCGCGTTGCAGGCCACTGATAACTCGTACCGCATGCGCCTGCGACCATTTGGGCTCGTGCTTGGCAAACCACTCGCGGGCCACGGCCTCGAAGCTGGAAGCACCCATTGTCTGCCGTAAGGCCTTTTGTGCCTTCCGGGCGGCACTTGGATCGATGCCGTTGCCGAGCTGCTGTTTGGCAGCGTCACGGCGCGTACGGGCCTCTATCAGGCTCACTCGCGGGTAAACCCCCAGAGAGATTCGCTTCTCTTTCCCGCCATAGCGGTACTTGAGTCGCCACCATTTGCCACCTGATGGCGCTACTTCCAGATACAGCCCTCCGCCGTCGAACAGGCGTTGCGCCTTGCTGGCAGGCTTTGCATTAATGATGGTGGTATCGGTCAGGCGCATTTGGGGGCAACTTTCGGATAGCTGGTTTTCCGTGGCCGCGCATGTTGCCCCCAGATGGCTCTGAATGTCAAAAGGACAGTAGGGGGCAACTCTATGCGACAGAGACAGGGAGGCCTCTGTTGGAATGGCATGCAGCGTCACGGTGGATTCCGACAAGCCCGTGTGTAGCGCAGAAACTGGGAATCGAATCAGAACCAATCAGGAATTGGTTTTAGCCGCTGCTGCAGTGCGTATGTGCCTGAGGCCGTTCAGGTAGTCCGTACTTACGCGACCAATAAAATGAGCCCCAAAAGGGGCCCAGATTTTGTTGGTGGAGGCGGCGGGAATCGAACCACCACCTCGCAAGATTTTATGAGCGCCACACCTGTCAGCGGCATACTGTGCCCAAACCCACGCGGGTGGTTGGCGCGGGCACCGCGAACAAAATGGGCCCCAAAAGGGGCCCAGATTTTGTTGGTGGAGGCGGCGGGAATCGAACCCGCGTCCGCAAGCCCTCCGCTATGAGGTCTACATGCTTATCCCTTCTTTAATCTCACCGAGAGCTACCCGAAGGGCAGGGAAGACTCACGGCCTGCTCAGATTGGATTTAACGGTTTGCGTGCTGAGCACACCCTCCCCGCGGTCCTATGTGGGTGACCCCTGGACCCCGAACGCACAGGCACATCCGGTCAGAGGGCATTCAACTGGTTTTTAAGCAGCTAATGCGTAGTTGTCGTCGTTGGCAACTATAAGTGTTACAGCTGGATTTACGAGGTTATCTGTTCCTCGGCATGCACCCAGAGTTTCGCGACCCACGTCGAAGCCATGTCGCCCCCGGTGTCTATCAACGCCGGCCACCTGCCGACGCTGCCCACAGTGTAGGGGCGTTTCGGCAAATTACAATCACTTACCAGCTGAATCGAATACGAGCAGCAACAGGCCGCGCTGACTTGTATTGTTCAAACCCTCAGCTACGCTATTGATATCATAGCAAAAACCAAAGGCGCTACTGTTTGTATAGCAAGTAGCGGGAGGCCGCATGAATAAAAGCCCTGGACGATGGCGACGTCAACCCACGCCGACAACGTTTGTCGCTCTGAGCGACTTGCTGGGGCGGCGTTGGGCCTTGCGCGTAATCTGGGAGTTGCGTGCCGGAGCGCTGACGTTTCGGGCGCTGCAGGCTGCCAGTGGACGGATTTCCCCCAGTGTATTGCAGGCGCGCGTGCACGATCTCTCCAGCCTGGGCGTCATTGAGAAAATTCCCCGGGTCGGCTATCGCTTGAGTGCAAGCGGCGAGCAGTTGTTCTTAATCCTCGAGTCACTGTGCGACTGGGCAGAGGGCTCTGTAGTTGCCCCCAAACAGATGTGATAAAAGACGTTAATTATTATCGATAAGTAATTGGTTATTATATAAGAAATAAGTGATATCGACTTGTTCGTCACACCATCCTTGGCCCCGCCTGAAAGCGAGGGTCAACCAGTTGTTTCTGCACCTGTACGCATTGAGTAATTGGAGCTGAAGGGGCTGTAGTTGCCCCCAAGCGAACCCAGCCAATGTCTTTTCAGGGCCGATCCTGTTCGGTGTTTTGTCGAAGCCGAAGATGAGCTAGCGGTCGTTGCCCATTTGGCTTCCGCTGGCCTGCGTGCGGTGAGCCGCTGTCGCCGCACCTGGAGATACGGTGCGACCTGGCATAAGGCTTTGAAGTTGCCCCCAAGCGAACGCAGCGAATAACTTTAGCTAAAGCGCATAACTTCTTGTTTGGATGCCTGTCAGTGGTGGATCAAGTTTGATTCTTGATTCGAGCTTGGCATTGCTTGGGTACGAGCGAAGTACTGCAGTTTTGGTATCGTGCGCTGCGGTTCAAACGGACAGGGAGTGCTGGAGTTGCCCCCAAGACCAGGGTGGTAACGAGGGTGATCTGAAGGTTGTCCTCTGGTTCGAAGGTCGCTCGGTGGAGATTTCAGGTGGTCGGTTTCAGGATTGGCCGATGCTCGCCAGTGAGTAGTGAGCGGCTGCTGCTGCGCCTGGAACCTGGGTCAGATGCCTCTAAGTTGCCCCCAGCAAAACTTAATTTAAAACATCATAAATAGAGCATAGGTCATTGTTTTAACAGTTATGGACGAAGAATTCTCGCCTTCTGGCGTTCCCAGTCCCGTGCCTTGTCCGTCGCCCGTTTGTCATGTTGCTTCTTGCCCTTTGCCAGGCCGATGTCCACCTTCGCTTTGCCTTTCGACCAGTGCAGGTTCAGCGCCACCAGTGTGTAGCCCTTGCGTTCGACGGCACCTACCATCCGGTCCAGTTCGTTCTTGTTCAGCAGTAACTTCCGGGTGCGCGTCGGATCTGCGGTGATGTGCGTAGAGGCGCTCAGGAGCGGCGATATGTTGGCGCCGATCAGCCAGCCTTCACCATTCTTCAGGTGGACGTAGGTTTCGGTAATCTGCGCGCGACCGGCCCGCAGGCTCTTGACCTCCCAGCCTTGCAGGACAAGGCCGGCTTCATACGTGTCTTCGATGAAATAGTCGTGCCGAGCTTTGCGATTTTCCGCAATGCGCGAGTCCGTTTTCCCAGCTTTTTTCGATTTGCTCATTGCGGTGTCTTGCGACCATTTGCCCAAGGCGACCGGCGATTATACGGGAGCAAGCCGCACTCCACACGGTTGAGCGTTGTTGTCAGGGCTCCTGATTTGATCCAGAATCCGGGCCATCGCGGGAGACGAGAATAATAATGCTCACACCGGAAGCTGGCGACGGCGGGAAACGCAAATCACTACACGGCCATTGGTCCTCACGAATGGCATTCATACTGGCGGTGACCGGGTCCGCGGTTGGCCTCGGCAACATCTGGAAGTTTCCGTACATCGCCGGTCAGAATGGCGGCGGCGCTTTCGTCCTCGTTTACCTCTTGTGCGTATTCCTGATTGGCATGCCGGTCATGATGTCGGAAATCCTCATCGGCCGTCGCGGCCGACGCAACCCGGTCGCCACCATGGCGTTGCTTGGCAAGGAAGAAGGCAGTTCCAGTCAATGGAAATGGGTTGGTGGTATGGGCGTTCTCGCCGGCGTACTGATTCTTTCCTATTACAGCGTCATAGGCGGCTGGACGCTGGCTTACGTCTTCAAGAGCATTAGCGGTACCTTCACCGGTGCCAATGCCGCTGACATCAGCGCCGAGTTTTCCTCGTTCACCAGCAGTTGGTGGAAGGTGGCGTTGTGCCACACATTCTTTATGGGGCTCACGGTCTTCGTCGTAGCGCGGGGCGTGGAGCGCGGTCTCGAGAAAGCCGTTCGCTTTATGGTGCCGGCACTGTTGTTGCTGATGTTCACCTTACTTGGCTACTCGATAAATTCCGGGCACTTTGGCAGCGGTGTGTCGTTCATGTTCTCGGCTGATTTCGATGCGCTGACCTGGGACAGCGTACTTGCTGCGATGGGGCAGGCGTTTTTCACCCTGAGTATCGGCATGGGCGCGATTATGGCTTACGGCGCCTACCTGCCTGAGGAAACATCCATTACTGGTGCGTCGACGGCGGTCGTCATCGCTGACACCGGCATCGCAATACTCGCTGGTCTTGTCATTTTCCCATTAGTGTTCGCGAACGGTCTGGATCCGGCAGACGGCCCAGGTCTGGTATTCGTTACGCTGCCCCTCGCGTTCGGGCACATGACGGGCGGCACAATCTTCGCAACCATCTTTTTCGTCTTGCTGACATTCGCCGCCTGGACATCTGCTCTGGGCCTGGTTGAGCCAGCTGTCGCCTGGTGTGTCGAACACTTCAAGCGCACTCGTTCGCAAGCCGCGGTGATAGTGGGTGGCGTGATATGGGTATTGGGCTTCGCTACCGTATTCTCCTTTAACGCCATATCTGACGTGACCTTCTTTAGAGGTACGTTGTTCGACAACATCGACTACCTGACCAGCAACGTGATGTTGCCGCTCAGTGGCCTCCTGATAACCATCTTCGCCGCGTGGGTCATGTGCCGGAACTCGACCTCGGAAGAACTCGGCGGGGCTGGGACCGGATACCGCGTATGGCGTTTCCTGGCGCGGTTTGTGGCGCCGGTCGCGATCCTGTTCGTGTTCCTTAAGGCCATCGGCGTGTTGCCTGAATTCTCAGGTGGCTAGACCGTTTCCAGCAGGCACGGTCGGAAGTATGTTTGCTCATGCGTAGCGCTCACCGCAGTGCGCTGGTCCCCTTCAGTGCCCGGCAAATGTACGAACTTGTGGATGACATTGAGGCGTATCCAGAGTTCTTGCCGTGGTGCAGCGACGCCCGCGTTTTGAAGCGTGAAGGCAATACGGTTGAAGCAACTCTGGAACTTAACAAGTCAGGCATTCGCAAATCATTCACTACCCGCAATACCGGTCACGCCTACGATGCGATAGAGCTGAGGCTGGTGGGCGGCCCGTTTCGCCATCTTGAAGGTGGCTGGCGATTCACGGACCTGAACGGACAGGGGTCCAAGGTTGTGCTCGATATCGACTTTGAGTTTGAGTCGGCGTTTGTCGATGTCATCTTTGGATCGTTTTTTGAGGATACCTGCAATTCGCTGGTTGATGCATTTACACAGAGAGCTGGCTCGGTCTACGCAGGCGGTGGAACGTGAGTGATGTCGGCACTGGTCTGCAGGTTGAGGTCGTATTCGCGACCCCGGCTCAACAGGTCATAAAAGCAGTGAACGTACCCGTGGGAAGTTGTGTTGACGATGCGATCGAACAGTCGGGGATTCGGGCGTTGTTTCCCGATGTCGACCTTGACGTCCTGGCAACCGGCGTTTGGGGGCAGCCAGCCGAACGCAGCCAGATACTGCGCAGCGGTGATCGGGTTGAGGTTTACCGTGCGCTACTGATGGACCCCCGCGAAGCACGGCGCCAGCTTGCCGAGCATGGCGGCGCGATGGGCCAGAAATCGTCGGCTCAGTAGAGTAGGCCGTCCCGGCCAACGTTGCGCTCAGATGTTGGGGCTTAGTCCGCGGTCTTTTTCGATGCGCGTAACCGCTTCGTCTTCAAAGTAGATTGATACCCAACGCTTGAAGCTCGCTTTCTCGCGGCCCACACGCAGGTAGTAGACGTAGTCCCAGCGATCCTTGTGGAAAGGGTCGTTCACCATTGGCGTGCCGAGCAAAAAGCGAACCTGGCTGCGGGTCATACCCACTTCAACCTGTTCAAGGTCATCCTCTTTCAACAGGTTGCCTTGTGACAGCGGCGCTTGGTAGACGCAGGCGCTGGTCAGTGACAGTAGCAGAAAGGCGAACAGTGTCAGGGCTAATCGTTGCATGGGTTCTCGAATCAAATTGGCCGGGGATTACCCAGACTCCGTCTGCACAGGTGGAGCCGTACGGATAACTGGGTCATAATAGGCGCTGAATGATACCTGCTCGACGCCGGCGACGATAGCCGCGGATTTCCCCTAATAAATTGAGAGTGTTGCGGATGTTACAGCGCCAGGAACTTAGAAAAGCCGGTTTGAAAGTGACCTTGCCGCGGCTGAAAATCCTCGAGATTCTGGAGGGCGACGGTACTCGTCACCTCAGCGCCGAAGATATCTACAAGGAATTACTGGAGACAGGTGAGGATATCGGGCTCGCGACGGTCTACCGCGTACTGACCCAGTTTGAATCTGCGGGCCTTGTGACCCGGCACAACTTTGAAGGCGGTCATTCAGTCTTCGAAGTCGATGAGGGCGAACATCACGATCACATGGTTTGTGTCGAGACCGGGGATGTCGTCGAATTCATGAACGAAGAGATCGAACGTCTGCAAAAAGAAATTGCGCGCAAACACAATTACGAGCTGATCGATCACAGCCTCGTGCTTTACGTAAAGCCTCTCAAGAAAGACAAGTAGGCGATTCAGCCTGCGCTGCGTTTGCGCTTCTTGCTAGCGTTACCCACCTTGCCGAGCATTTCCGCAGCGTGATCGCGGGTTCGCTTGGTGATTTCCACGCCGCCTAACATGCGCGCCAACTCTTCGATGCGTTCTTCTTTCTTAAGGACCGTCACTGTGGTGCGTGTGGACTTGCCGTCCGAGATTTTGTTGATACGCAAATGCTGACCGGCCTGGCTCGCAACCTGCGGTAGATGTGTTACGCAGAGAACCTGGCGACGCCCCGCCAATTCACGCAGACGCCGGCCCACCATCTCCGCAACACTACCGCCCACACCGCTATCCACTTCATCAAAGATCATTGTAGGGATGGCACTGCCGTCACTGGCAATAACCTGAATCGACAAACTCATGCGCGATAACTCGCCGCCGGAGGCAACTTTGGTCAGTGGCATGGGACGTTGGCCCGGGTTGGCGCTAATCAGGTACTCAGCATCCTCAAGGCCCCAGGCACGTGCGTCATTCTCACCCCGCGGTTTCAGAGTGACCTCGAAAACGCCACCTGGCATACCCAGGTCGGCCATCGCAGCCGTCACTGCCACGGACAATTTTTTCGCGGCTTGCTGTCTGCCTTTGCTGAGTTTTTGCGCTTGTGATTCGTAGTTGCCCCAGGCTTTTGCGACACGTTCTTCGAGTTGTTCGCCACGCTGTTTGGCATTGCGTAAATCGTCAAGTTGTTGCGCGATGCGTTCGCGCAAATCACTCAACGCGTCAGGTTCGACCCGGTGCTTGCGCGCGATCGATTGAACGGCGTCGAGCCGCTCTTCAATCCAGTCTCGTCTTGCGGGGTCAGCGTCCAGATTGTCGGCGCACCGCTGCAACTGGTCCGCGGCTTCTGCCACCTGAATGACCGACTCCGAGAGCAAGGTCACTGCCGAGGCGAGATTCTTGTCGAACTCCCCGAGCGGCTGCAACGACTGCTGGGCTTTGGCAAGCAGGCGGTGTGCGTTGTCGGGTTCTGCCTCGTAGATGAGTTGCAGTGCTTCGGCCACGCCGTCCGCAATGCGTCCGCTGTACTGGAGTTTCTTGCGTTCTGCGTGTAACTCATTGAGTTCGTCCGGCTTTAGATCCAGCACTTCGAGTTCGTCGAGCTGGAATTCCAGCAAGTCGATTCGCGACGCGCGATCCGCGTCGTCGTCTTCCAGTGACTTCAGTTCCGCCGCCAGCTCGTGCCACTCGGTCCAGGCTGCAGCAATGGCAATGCGCTGTTCCGTGAGCTTGCCAAAATGATCCAGCAGGTCCCGTTGTACCTCGCGTCGACCGAGTGACTGGTGAAAGTGCTGACCGTGAATGTCCAGCAACAGCGCGCCCAGTGCCGCGAGGCTCTGCAGTGTTGCCGTGGTGCCATTAATAAATGCACGCGAGCGACCGTCAGCACCAATGACCCGGCGCAGGACGCAGGCGTCGTCCACGTCCAGTGCCTGTTCTGCGAGCCAGGCGCTGGCCGCTTTGTGTTCACTGATGTCAAATTCCGCACAAATTTCGGCTCGGTCTGCGCCTTCGCGAACAAGCCCGGCGCTGCCGCGCTCGCCCAACACGAGCGCAAGTGCGTCCACAAGAATTGACTTGCCGGCGCCGGTCTCGCCGGTGAGCACTGTCATGCCGGATGCGAAGACCACATCGACCTGGTCGATGATGGCGAAGTTACGTACCTGCAAACTGGTCAGCATGTCAGGACTCCGACACTTCGTCCGAACCACCGCGTCGACGGCTATCACGCCCCCAGTGCAGCTTGGATCGCAGAATCTCGAAGTAGTCGTAGCCGGGCGGGTGGATGAGCGTTACCTGGCTACCCGCATCCCGGACTAGCAATCGATCTTCCGGCGTGAAATCGCCAAGGGTGTGGCCATCAACGGTGACTTCCGCTTTCGTGTCCATTCGCTCCAGAACCCGGATTTCGATTTCCAGTGTTGAGGGCACGACAATTGGTCTGTCGCTAAGCGTATGTGGGCAAATGGGCACCAGGACCACTGCATTCAGTGATGGTTCGATGATCGGTCCGCCGCAGCTTAAGGCATAGGCGGTTGAGCCCGTCGGCGTAGCGACGATCAAGCCGTCGCCGGAGTGCGCGTTCACGAAGCGTCCTGCAATGCGGGTTTCGAAATCGACCATGCGGCCGGTTTCCCGGCGCTGCAAGACTACGTCGTTCAGTGCCATGGCACTCGCCTCGACTTTACCGTCGCGGATGCGTTCGGCCACCAGTAACTGGCGGGATTCCCGGGAGTAGTCGCCGGCAAGAACCTGGTCGACACTTTCCAGCATTTCGGCCGGAGTAATGTCAGCAAGAAAGCCGAGCCGTCCGCGATTGACGCCGAGCAGTGGTACGTTGCGATCAAATGCCAGGCGCGCCGCGTACAACATCGTGCCATCGCCACCGATGGCGATTATCAGGTCGGCCTGACGCGCGAAACCGGTTTCGTTGACCTGACGGGCCGGCAGATCGAAGTTCTCGGCTGAATCCGCGATGACGTCGACGCCGGCCCGCGTGAGGTGCTCCGCGAGCAACAGCATCGGTTCCGCGACGCGAGGGTCCTCGTCCCGGCCGAGAACTGCGATTGTCTTAAACTCCATACTCGATCCAGGGCAGGTGATGGTGGTGCTTTCGCAGCCAGCCTTCGGCGTGAGAGGTCGCGATTGTTGCAAACCGCGGCCCTGTCGCCAAGCAGGGGGCGCGCTTACTTTGTCGAAATTCACAGCAATGTGCAGCTTGTCATGCTCCACTGACTTGTACCATGGCTTCCTTGTGTATACTTTTTCGCCCACGGTCCCTGTGTTTCAAATGAGCCTACCTCCGGCATGTCGAATCAAGCAGTAAGCAATGTGCCCAATGAGCGTTCTCAGTACCTCCTGAAAATACTGATTCAACGCTTTATTCGTGATGGTCAGCCGGTCGGATCGCGCACTTTATCGCGGGATTCCGGTCTGGACCTCAGCCCGGCGACCATACGCAACGTTCTCGCAGATCTGGAAGACCTGGGCTTCGTCTCGGCGCCGCACACGTCCGCCGGTCGGGTGCCAACGCCTCGCGGTTACCGCATGTTTGTGGATACCCTCGTGCAGTACAAGCAGCCGAAAGACGGCGAAATCCGGCGTTTGCAGAAGCGCCTCGCGGGCAACGATCAGGACCCGGACAACCTCGTGAATTCGGTATCGAATGCCTTGTCGCGTATTACAAGTCTCGCGGGTGTCGTCACGATGCCCAAAGGCCAGCACGCCACATTGCGCCAGATTGAATTCTTGCCGCTATCGGACAACCGGGTTCTGGCAATTCTGGTCATCAATAACCGGGAAGTACAAAACCGCATCCTGAATACCGACCGCAACTACACGAGTGACGAACTGCAGCGTGCGGCCAATTACATTAATGAGAATTACGCCGGGGTTGAGCTTACGGATATTCACCTGCGGCTGGTAAGCGATCTGGAAAAAACCCGGGATTCCATGAATCAGGCGATGCTCGATATCGTGAGCGTAGCGCAGTCGGCGATGGACGGGGCGGGGCCGCAAAAAAGCGGCTTTGTCGTGAGCGGCGAAACGAATTTGATGGGTATTGCTGAATTGTCCGATATCGACAAGCTGCGGCGTCTGTTCGACGCGTTTTCGCACAAGCGGCTGCTGATCGACCTACTGGACCGGAGTATCAGCGCCAACGGTGTGCAGGTATTTATCGGTGAGGAATCCGGCTACCAGATCCTTGATGACTGCAGTGTGGTTACGGCTCCGTACCGCATGGACGACGGCAAGATCGGCGTGTTGGGCGTTATTGGTCCTACTCGCATGGCCTACGACCGGGTTGTTCCGATCGTCGAGGTTACGGCGAAGATGCTGGGTTCTGTCCTGAACGTGCCTGATTAGCGACTCATTTGCGCTATATCGGCGTGAAAACGACGATTAACCGCCTCAGACGCTTGATATTTTCGTCGCTGCCCCCAAAATCCCCCCCTTCTTCAGCGGTACCCGCGGGCGAGCCTGCGGTTATTCGTACGGTCAATTATCAGTACGTGGAGTTTTTTTGACATGACAGGACAGCCCGATCGCCCGCAAGCCGACAACCCGGACCGGCCCAACGCCGACGAACCGTTGGCGGAAAATGCAGGCGCCGAAGGTGCGCAAACGGCCGACAACAGCGAACTCGAAGTACTGCAAGCCCAGGCCGACGAGAACTGGGACAAGTACCTGCGAGCCATGGCCGAGCTCGACAATGTGCGCAAGCGTTCGCAGCGTGACGTCGAGAACGCCCGCAAATTCGCACTGGAGCCGTTTGCCAGGGAGCTGTTGAACGTGCGGGACAGTCTCGAAATGGGCCTCGCAACCAGTGCAGGTGCCGAGCCGGAGCCGCTGCGCCAGGGATTCGAGGCCACCCTGAAGCAGTTGGCTACCACGATGGAACAGTTCGGCATACAGGAATTGGATCCGCACGGCGAGCCTTTTGATCCGCAACAACACGAGGCAATGACCCTGCAACCGAGCACTGAGGTTGAGCCGGGAACCGTGCTGACCGTCTATCAGAAAGGCTATTCGCTGAATGGCAGGCTGTTACGACCCGCGCGCGTGGTTGTCTCGGCAGCGGTGGACGCCGAATAAATAGGGTGATGAGCAGCGCTTGAAAGCAGAGCCTCAGACCCCACCTAAAGAATCAGTTTGCAGTTTCATAAAGAATTCGGAGAAATACGTTATGGGTAAAGTGATTGGTATCGATCTGGGTACCACGAACTCCTGCGTCGCGGTCATGGAGGGTGATAAGCCCAAAGTGATAGAGAACAGCGAGGGCGATCGAACAACGCCGTCGATAGTCGCGTTCGGCAAGGACGGTGATGTACTGGTAGGCCAGGCAGCCAAGCGTCAGGCGGTAACCAACCCGAGCAATACCTTGCACGCGGTTAAACGTCTGATCGGTCGGCGGTTCAGTGACGATGTTGTTAGCCGCGACATTGACATGGTGCCTTACAAGATTGTCAAAGCCGACAATGGCGATGCCTGGGTCGAGGCCAATGGCAAAGCCATGGCACCGCCGGAAATCTCCGCGCGCGTCCTGATGAAAATGAAGAAGACCGCTGAGGATTACCTGGGCGAGCCGGTCACTGAGGCCGTCGTCACTGTGCCCGCGTACTTTAACGATTCGCAGCGCCAGGCAACCAAAGATGCCGGCCGTATTGCCGGTCTGGACGTCAAGCGCATTATCAACGAGCCGACCGCGGCTGCGTTGGCGTACGGCATGGACAAGAAGCGCGGCGACTCGAAGATTGTTGTGTACGATCTTGGCGGCGGTACCTTCGACGTCTCAATCATTGAAATTGCTGAAGTCGACGGCGAGCATCAGTTTGAAGTACTGGCCACGAACGGCGATACGTTCCTCGGCGGTGAAGACTTTGACCTGCGCATCATTCAGTACCTGACATCAGAATTTAAGCGCGAAAGCGGCGTGGACATCAGCAAAGATCCGCTTGCCATGCAGCGCCTTAAAGAAGCGGCTGAGAAGGCCAAGATCGAGCTGTCTGCCGGTCAGCAGACTGAGGTTAATCTGCCGTACATCACTGCAGACGCTTCAGGTCCCAAGCACCTTACGATCAAGCTGACGCGTGCCAAGCTGGAATCACTGGTTGAAGATCTCGTAACCCGTACGATCGAGCCGTGCAAAGTAGCGCTCAAAGATGCGGGCTTGAAGGTCAATGAGATTAACGACGTCATTCTGGTTGGCGGCCAGACGCGTATGCCTAAAGTTCAGGAAGCCGTACAAAACTTCTTCGGCAAAGAACCGCGTCGTGACGTAAACCCGGATGAGGCTGTTGCACTTGGCGCCGCAATCCAGGGCGGTGTTTTGGCAGGCGACGTGAAAGACGTCTTGCTGCTGGACGTTTCGCCGCTGTCGCTGGGTATTGAAACGCTTGGCGGTGTCATGACCAAGCTGATTGAGAAAAACACGACTATTCCGGCCAATGCGGAACAGGTGTTCTCGACAGCCGATGACAACCAGACCGCAGTAACTATTCACGTACTGCAGGGTGAACGCGAGAAGGCGCAGGGTAACAAGTCGCTGGGTCGATTCGATCTGACTGATATTCCGCCGGCACCGCGGGGCATGCCACAAATTGAAGTGACCTTTGATATCGACGCGAACGGTATCCTGAACGTGTCCGCGAAGGACAAGGCAACCGGTAAGAGCCAGAACATCGTGATCAAGGCATCGAGCGGTCTCACCGATGACGAGATCGACAAAATGGTATCGGACGCAGAAAGCCATGCTGAGGAAGATCGTAAGTTCCGCGAACTCGTCGATACACGAAACAAAGCGGATGGCTTGATCCACGCAGCTGAAAAGACGATCACTGAACTCGGCGATAAGGCGACAGACGAGGACCGTGCTGCCGTCGAAGCGGCTGTCAGTGACTTGAAAGATGCGTTGAAGTCTGACGACCCTGAGCAGATCGAGGCCAAGATCAATGCCTTGACCGAAGCGTCGGGAGCGGTTGCCCAGAAGTTGTACGCTGAGCAAGCGACAGAGGGCGCAGCTGAAGGCGAAGCCGCAGACGGCCAGGCAGCGTCAGGCAAGGACGACGTCGTTGACGCGGAGTTTGAGGAAGTTGACGACGACAAGAAAAAGTCGAGTTAATTTAAATACAAGAGATTGAGTGCTATCCGGCGGACGTCAGGCCTGACGTCCGCTTTTCAGCAATAGAGGCAGTATGGCCAAACGCGATTATTACGAAGTTCTTGGGGTTAAAAAGACCGCAACCAAGGACGAAATCAAAAAAGCTTATCGCCGTCTGGCTATGAAGCATCATCCTGATCGCAACAAGGATGATGAGGATGCAACGCGCCGCTTCAAAGAAGCTCGCGAAGCCTATGACGTGCTGAGCGATACCGAGAAACGCGGGACCTACGACCAGTTCGGCCACGAAGGATTGCGTAGCAGGGCTGGCGGTGGTGGCGGCTACGGCGCCGAAGGGTTCGGCGACATTTTCGGCGACGTCTTTGGCGACATTTTCGGCGGTGGCGGCCGGCGAGCCGGGCGGAGCCAGGTGTTCCGCGGCGCGGACCTGGGCTACGAGTTGCGTCTTGATCTGGAAAAAGCAGTCAGCGGCGACACCGTTACCATCGAAGTGCCGACCCAGGCTGCCTGCGATACCTGTGACGGCAGCGGCGCACGCAAAGGCAGCAAACCAACCCAGTGCACAACCTGCGGCGGTGTTGGTCAGGTGCGCATGCAACAAGGATTCTTTTCGATCCAGCAGACTTGCCCGGCGTGTAAGGGCAGCGGCTCCGTTATCGCGGACCCTTGCGATGATTGTCACGGTCGCGGCCGCGTTTCCCGCGTCAAGAAACTCTCGGTGAAAGTGCCGGGCGGAGTGGATGAGGGTGATCGTATTCGCTTGTCGGGCGAGGGCGAAGCGGGCCGCAACGGCGGACCTCCCGGTGACCTGTATGTCGAAATCAGGGTTAATCCGCACAAGATTTTCACCCGCGAAGGCGCGGACCTTGCCTGCGAAGTGCCGGTCAGTATTACGACCGCGGCCTTGGGTGGCGAGGTGGAATTGCCAACGCTTGAAGGTCACGTGTCACTGAAAGTGCCCGCTGGCACGCAGTCAGGCAAAGTATTCCGGCTGCGCGGTAAAGGTGTTTCGACCGTACGTGACCGTCGCCAGGGCGACTTGTTCGCGACGGTGCTGGTTGAAACTCCCGTTAATCTGACGGAAACGCAAAAGACGCTGTTGCGGGATTTTGAAAAAGCAGTGGCCGAAGGCGGTGACAAACACAATCCTCGTGCTGACAGCTGGCTGGGCACCGTCAAGCGATTCTTTGATCGTATTGGGCAAGCCTAGGCAACTCGGCGCATCGGTCTGCCGGATGGTGGCGCTGTAGTCGGCCAACGCCGGCAAATTTTGGAGATCCGACATTTCAAAGCTTGGCATTAGTGTGCTCGGCGCAGGCCGCATGGGCCGCGAAATCATGCGAGCCATCGCGGCCAGTGAAGCATCGCTGCAATTGAGCGGAGTTTGGGTCCGTCCGGACAGCGCATTGCTGGACAGGCCCATGACCGAGTTTGCTGGATCCGCGGCCAATGGCGTGACCGCGAGTTGCGATTTGCCGTCAGTGGTCGAAGCGGCGGACGTTGCCATTGATTTCAGTCTGCCGGATGCGCTGCCGGGCATCCTCGAGGTATCGGTCAAAGCGCGCAAGGCGCTGGTTTGCGGCGTCAGCGGTCTGGATCAGGATTCACTGGCGGCGTTGCAGTCCGCTGCGCGCACTGTGCCGCTGTTCTACGACCGCAATATGAGCATAGGCGTTGCTTTGCTGCGGCGCATGGTCGAGCAGAGCGGGCGAGTACTCGGCTCGGGATTCGCGGCGAGAATCAGTGATCTGCACCATGCCGAGAAACGCGATGCACCGTCAGGCACGGCGCTGATGCTGGGGGAAACGCTGGCGCAAGCGCGTGGACAGGATTTCGATTCGGTCATGCGTTACGACGCAGAGCGGCCGGCGATTGCACAGAATAACGACGAGATCGTATTCGACGTGCGCCGCGAAGGGCTGCACCCCGGTGCGCACACGGTGGTGCTTACCGGCCCTGACGAAAACCTCTCTTTTAGTCATACGGTTACGGACCGGCGAGTCTTCGCCGTTGGCGCCCTGCGAGCGGCGCAATGGCTGCACGGACGCCCGCCGGGGCTCTATAGCATGCAGGATCTGCTCGGCGGTTGAAACGACAGCAGAGGGCAAACAGCGGGTTCCCGCGCGCGAATCGGGTTCCGGGGATAAGCAAATTGCCCGCATAGCTCTGGCACCTTTCGCCCGCGTTGAGTAGACTACGCCGGATCGCCAGTTGGCTGGCGATCTCATAAGCGGGAGGCATCGTCCTTCCGCTTTTGTGCATCTAACGTTGCCGTTTCCAGCGGCGCCGGTAGATGGTAGTACAGAACAAACCGAGGAATGCCATTGACTACACCCGCAATACTGGCCCTTCAGGACGGCACTGTATTTCATGGTATTTCCGTCGGCAGTGAAGGCAAGACGATCGGCGAAGTCGTCTTCAATACGGCCATGACGGGTTACCAGGAAATATTGACCGATCCGTCCTATTGCCGCCAGCTGGTAACCCTGACCTATCCCCACATCGGTAACGTTGGCACCAACAGCGAAGACATGGAGTCGCGCCGTGTGCACGCGTCCGGGCTCGTCATTCGCGACAGCTCAATGGTGACCAGCAGCTGGCGCTCGGAACGCAGTTTCAGCGACTTTCTGCGGCAGGCGAAGACCGTCGCCATTGCCGAAATCGACACGCGCAAACTGACCCGTTTGCTGCGTGAAACCGGCGCTCAGTCCGGCTGCATTATGACGGGCGACGCCGATCCTGCAGTTGCCGTGCAGCACGCGCGCAAATTCCCGGGCATCTCCGGCATGGACCTCGCCAAGTTCGTGACTTGCGAACAAAAATACCAGTGGAGCCACGGTACCGAGTTTGGCCGCGGTCCGCGGGTAATGACTCGCCGGATAGCGCCTTACCACGTGGTCGCCTACGATTTTGGCGTCAAGCGTAATATTTTGCGGCTGTTGTCCGACTTCGACTGCCGGATGACCGTTGTCCCCGCCACTACTTCGGCCGAAGAAGTTCTGGCGATGGCGCCGGACGGTGTGTTCTTGTCCAACGGCCCCGGTGATCCTGAGCCCTGCGACTACGCGATCAGGGCCATTCAACAATTCCTCGAGGTTGAAATTCCGGTATTCGGCATTTGCCTCGGCCACCAGTTGCTGGCACTGGCTGTCGGTGGCCGTACTGAGAAAATGAAATTTGGTCACCACGGTGCCAATCACCCGGTCCAGGATCTGGCGTCCAAACGGGTTTTGATCTCCAGTCAGAACCACGGTTTCGCGGTTGATGAGGCGTCACTGCCGGGCAATGTCGAAGTGACGCACCGTTCGCTGTTTGACGGCTCGGTTCAAGGTATCGCGCTGACGGGTCAGCCAGCGTTCGGCTTTCAGGGACATCCGGAGGCGAGTCCAGGGCCGCACGATCTCCTGTTCCTGTTTGAGCGGTTCATCGCTGACATGGATGAAGCAAAGCGCGGTGCGGCGCACAGTACGCTCGCGGCGAGACAATAAATTAGCTTCATTTCAATCAGATACAATCAATAGTTAAAGTAAAAAACGATTTCATTAGCTGGCCTCGGGGCCACAGCAGCAGAGCACCATGCCCAAACGCAGTGACATAGAAAGCATCTTGATTATCGGCGCTGGCCCCATCGTTATTGGTCAGGCGTGCGAATTTGATTATTCCGGTACTCAGGCCTGCAAGGCGCTAAAGGAAGAGGGCTACCGGGTCATACTGGTGAACTCGAATCCGGCGACGATCATGACGGATCCGGAAACGGCCGATGCCATCTACGTCGAACCGGTTCACTGGCGTGCCGTTGAGCAGATTATCGCCCGTGAACGGCCTGATGCATTGTTGCCGACCATGGGTGGGCAGACGGCGCTGAACTGTGCTCTCGACCTGGTTCGGGAAGGTGTCCTCGAGAAGTACGGCGTCGAAATGATCGCCGCATCGCGCGATGCCATCGACATGGCCGAAGATCGCGAGCAATTTCGTCAGGCCATGACCGAGATAGGGCTGGAAACGCCACGGGCCGAGATCGCTCACACGCTGGACGAAGCGCTCGAGAAACAGGAGAGCATCGGTTTCCCGACGATCATCCGGCCGTCCTTCACCATGGGCGGCAGCGGCGGCGGTATCGCCTACAATCGTGAAGAGTTTTCGCGCATCGTCGCGCACGGTCTGGAGCTGTCGCCAACCACCGAGGTCCTGCTGGAAGAGTCGGTACTGGGGTGGAAAGAGTTTGAGATGGAAGTGGTTCGCGACCGCGCGGACAATTGCATCATCGTCTGCTCAATCGAAAATTTCGACGCGATGGGCGTGCATACCGGGGATTCCATTACGGTAGCACCCGCACAAACGCTGACCGATAAAGAGTATCAGCGGATGCGCAACGCGGCGGTCGACGTACTGCGCAAGATCGGCGTCGAAACCGGCGGCTCGAACGTGCAGTTTGCATTGAATCCTGTTGACGGGCGCCTGCTCATTATTGAGATGAACCCGCGGGTGTCCCGATCTTCCGCGCTCGCGTCTAAAGCGACCGGCTTCCCTATTGCAAAAATCGCGGCGAAGCTGGCAGTTGGCTATACGCTCGACGAACTGCAAAACGACATTACGGGTGGCGCAACGCCTGCCTCGTTTGAACCTTCGATAGACTACGTAGTTACCAAGATCCCACGCTTTACGTTTGAGAAATTTCCGCGTGCCAATACACGCCTGACGACGCAGATGAAGTCCGTCGGCGAAGTCATGTCGTTCGGTCGAACCTTCCAGGAGTCACTGCAGAAGGCCTTGCGCGGTCTGGAAACCGGCGTCTGCGGGCTGGATGAAAAGCTGCACACTCTGCAAGACCCGAACGATCTCGATGAACTACGCCAGGAATTGCGTTTGCCCGGTGCGGACAGAATTTGGCTGATCGCCGATGCCATGCGGCTGGGGATGGAGCTGGACGAGATCGCCGAAATCAGTGGCATCGACCCGTGGTTTTTGGCTCAGATCGCGGACCTGGTGCGCGAAGAGCAGGCATTTGCCGATACTGGCATCGATGGTATTGATGCCGCGTGGCTGCGCCGACTGAAACGCAAGGGCTTCTCCGACATGCGACTGGCGAAACTGGCCGGTTGCCCAGAGGCGAGGGTGCGGGCTGCACGGCACGAGTTCGGTCTGCGGCCCGTTTACAAGCGCGTCGATACCTGTGCGGCCGAGTTTGCGACCACAACCGCGTATCTTTACTCGACCTACGAAGAAGAGTGTGAGGCGGAGCCAACCGGCCGCGACAAGATCATGATCCTTGGCGGCGGCCCCAATCGTATTGGCCAAGGCATCGAGTTCGATTATTGCTGTGTGCATGCGGCGCTGGCTTTGAAGGAGTCGGGTTACGAGACCGTCATGGTCAATTGCAACCCGGAGACTGTGTCTACGGACTACGACACCTCTGATCGGCTGTATTTCGAGTCGCTGACGTTCGAAGACGTCATGGAAATTATCGACAAAGAAAAGCCAAAAGGGGTGATTGTTCAATACGGTGGGCAGACGCCGTTGAAACTCGCGCGTGATCTTGAGGCTGCTGGCGCTCCGATTATTGGCACGTCGCCGGATTCGATCGATCTCGCCGAAGACCGGGAGCGTTTCCTGCAGCTGGTTAATGAACTGAAACTGCGTCAACCGCCAAACCGTACGGCTCGAAATTACGATGAGGCATTGTTGATGGGGGCGGACGTCGGTTATCCGCTGGTTGTCAGGCCGTCCTATGTACTGGGCGGACGGGCGATGGAAGTCGTACACAGCACGGATGATCTGGCGGCGTACATGAAAGCTGCGATAGATGTGTCCAATGACAGCCCCGTGTTGCTCGATCGCTTCTTGGATCTGGCCACTGAGGTTGACGTCGATATTATTTGCGACGGCAAAGACGTGCTGGTCGGTGGAATCATGGAACATATCGAACAGGCTGGCGTGCATTCAGGTGATTCCGGTTGTTCCTTGCCGCCGTTTAGTCTGAGCGAAGACATACAGAAAGAATTGGTTGAGCAGGTCATTAAACTTGCCAATGGTTTGAATGTTGTAGGGTTGATGAACACCCAGTTCGCTATTCAGAACAATGTGGTTTACTTACTGGAAGTGAATCCGCGCGCGTCGCGAACCGTACCGTTTGTATCCAAGGCGACCGGCGTGCCGCTGGCAAAGATCGCTGCCCGGGTTATGGTTGGCGAGTCATTGCAGGATCAGGGCTATACCGAGCAACGCAAACCGACTTTTTTCTCGGTCAAGGAAGCGGTATTCCCGTTCATTAAGTTCCCCGGCGCTGACCCGATTCTTGGGCCGGAGATGAAATCCACCGGTGAAGTGATGGGCGTAGGACGTTCATTTGGCGAAGCCTATGCAAAGGCGCAGCTGGCTTCCGGCGTGGTGTTGCCGCGCAAAGGCCTGGCGCTTATCAGTGTTCGCGACCGGGATAAAGATGGCGCGATAGAGCTGGCGCAAATCCTCGAAGCACACGGATTTGATATTGTAGCGACACACGGTACTGCGAAAATGCTGGCGGCCGCCGGCGTGCCGTGTCGGCGAGCGAACAAAGTGCGCGAAGGTCGGCCGCATATCGTTGACATGATCAAGAATAATGAAATAGCGTTGATCGTTAATACAACGGAAGGAAAACAGGCTATTCAGGAATCAGAATCTATTCGCGCCGAAGCGGTGCGGAAGAACGTTACCTATTACACGACGCTCGGCGCTGCGATCGCTACATGCCGGGCGCTCGATCATCTCGATAATATTGAAGTCAATCGATTGCAGGACCTGCACAGTGAGGTGGCAGCATGAATAAAGTACCGATGACCGTACGCGGTGCTGAACTGCTGCGCGACGAACTCAAGAAACTGAAATCGACTGATCGCCCTCAAGTGATTCAGGCCATTTCAGAAGCCCGTGCACACGGGGACCTGAAAGAGAATGCGGAATATCATGCGGCTAAGGAGCAGCAGGGTTTCATTGAAGGTCGCATCAAGGAAATTGAAGGCAAGCTGTCCAACACTCAAATCATTGATGTCAAAACCATAGACGCCAAAGGGCGAATCGTTTTCGGTTCGACTGTCGAGTTGCTTGATGAAGAATCAAGCGAGAAGAAGGTGTATACGATCGTGGGTGAGGACGAAGCCGATATAAAAATTGGCATGATTTCGTTTTCGTCGCCGATTGCCCGCGCACTGATTGGCAAGAATGAAGGCGATGAAGTCAGCTTCTCTGCGCCAGGCGGCGAGAAGCATTACGAAGTGATCGCTGTTCGTTACGAATAGCTTGCCCAGTTTCCGGGTAGCTTGATCTTTGGCTTTTTGCGGTTGCGCCGGAACAGCAGCGCGACATTGCCGATGCGGGTTATCAGCTCGGCAGACCCGGACTCGCACAGTTGCTCAATGATCTGGTCGCGTTGCTGGCGATCGCCAATGCGAACCTTCACTTTGATGAGTTCGTGATGATTGATTGTTGAGTCAAACTCTTTCATCACTGCTTCGGAGAGGCCGGCGTCGGCAACGGTAACGACAGGCTTCAGCGAGTGGCCAAGTCCGCGCAGGTATTTTTTTTGTGATTCGGAGATTTTCATGGGCGGCGATTGTAACAGCCTGCGAGGGCGGCCGGTGATAGTTGCCGCAGGAAATTTGTGAGCCGGCCGCGCGGCAGTTCGGGCTCCTGGCGATCGCGGCAGGAACGGGATCCCTATGTGCAGCGAGCACGCCGCGAAGGGTGGCGATCGCGGGCCGTTTTCAAGCTGGAAGAGATTCTGACCAAGGAGAAACTGCTGAAACCGGGCATGCTGTGCGTGGACCTCGGCGCGGCGCCTGGCGGCTGGAGTCAGTACGTGAGCGCCCGCAACACCGGCAAAGTAAGAATCGTGGCCGTCGACCTGCTGCCGATGGACAGTTTGCCGGATGTGGAGTTCATACTGGGCGATTTCACCGAGCCGGAAATCCTGGAGCAAATGCTGCTTAGCCTCAATGGCGAAAAGGCAGACCTTGTAATGAGCGACATGGCACCCAATATCAGCGGCACGAAGGCCGTTGACCAACCGCGCTCGATGTACCTGACTGAACTGGCGCTGGATATGGCGCGACAGGTGCTGAGAGCGGGAGGCAGCTTCATTTGCAAGATGTTTCAGGGTGAAGGCAGTGATGCCTTTATCCTCGATGCGAGGCGGTCATTTGGGCGAGTAAAAGTGATGAAACCCGCGGCCTCCAGAGCCTCCAGTAGTGAGGTCTATCTGGTAGCGAGAAACTATCAACTGTAGTAGTGTCTAAGGCTTAGACGCAGTCTAAAACAGGTGCCGAAGGCGGCTGTGCGGAAGGCGAAAAGCTGTTTTCGGAGTGGTGCAAATACTGTGAACGACCTGACCAAGAACATCCTCGTATTCATTGTCATCATAGTGGTGCTGCTGTCAGTTGTGCAGGGCCTTACGGGTGCCAATGGTCAGCCGCCGGCAAAGGTTGATTACTCCGAATTTCTTCAGGAAGTTCGTGGTGGCAACGTACAACGAGTCGAGTTCAAAGGCGACCGGATCAATTTCGGCAGCCGTGACCCATTAACGAACTACACGATCAGCCCCGAGACTGACAACAACACGTTGATTGGTCTCCTTGAGCAAAACGGCGTTCGGTTTACTGCTGAAGAGCCGGAACAGCCCAGCATCATCGGCCAACTGCTGATCAGCTCATTCCCGATCCTGTTATTGATTGGTGTATGGATTTACTTCATGCGCCAGATGCAAGGTGGGGGCGGTGGCCGTGGCGCAATGTCCTTCGGCAAGAGCAAGGCCAGACTGCTGGGCGAAGACCAGGTCAGCGTGTCGTTTGCAGATGTTGCCGGTGTCGAGGAAGCCAAAGAAGAGGTTTCCGAGATCGTCGAGTTCCTGCGGGACCCCAGCAAGTTCCAGCGTCTCGGCGGCAAGATTCCCAAGGGTGTGTTGATGGTAGGCCCGCCCGGAACCGGCAAGACCTTGCTTGCCCGCGCTATCGCCGGCGAAGCCAAAGTGCCGTTCTTTACGATTTCCGGTTCGGACTTCGTAGAAATGTTTGTGGGCGTTGGTGCTTCCCGTGTTCGCGATATGTTCGAACAGGCGAAGAAACAGGCGCCTTGCATTATCTTCATTGACGAACTGGATGCTGTAGGTCGCCATCGCGGTGCGGGTCTCGGCGGTGGTCATGACGAGCGCGAGCAAACCCTGAACCAGATGCTGGTTGAAATGGATGGCTTTGAGGGTAACGAGGGCATCATCGTCATCGCTGCGACCAACCGCCCCGATGTACTGGATCCAGCGTTGTTGCGACCGGGCCGTTTTGATCGGCAGGTTGTGGTGCCGTTGCCGGATATTCGTGGCCGCGAACTCATTCTGAAAGTACATATGCGCAAAGTGCCGCTCGCCGACGATGTCGATGCAGCAGTAATCGGTCGCGGCACGCCAGGTTTCTCCGGCGCCGATCTCGCGAATCTGGTCAACGAGGCCGCGTTGTTTGCGGCACGTTCGAACAAGCGCGTCGTGAGTATGGAAGAGTTCGAGAAGGCCAAAGACAAGATCATGATGGGCGCTGAACGCCGATCCATGGTGATGAGTGAGAAGGAAAAGCTCAATACGGCCTATCACGAGGCAGGTCATGCCATTGTGGGTTACCTGGTCCCGGACCATGATCCAGTGCACAAAGTGACTATCATTCCACGAGGGCGTGCTCTCGGCGTAACGATGTACTTACCTGAAGAGGACAAGTACAGCATTTCAAAAGAACGCCTCGAAAGCTCGATTTCGTCTTTGTTTGGTGGCCGTCTGGCCGAAGAAATGACGCTGGGGCCAAACGGTGTCACGACCGGTGCGTCCAATGACATTGAACGAGCGACGGATATTGCCCGCAACATGGTTACCAAATGGGGATTGTCCGAAAAGCTTGGGCCGCTGACTTACAGTGAGGACGACGGCGAAGTGTTCCTTGGTCGGTCAGTGACTCAACACAAGCAGGTGTCCGACGTTACTGTGCATACGATCGATGAAGAAGTACGCGCCATTATCGATCGCAACTACGCGAGAGCGAAACAGATCCTCGAAGAGCAGGTCGACAAGCTGCACGTCATGGCGAAAGCACTGATGAAGTACGAAACGATCGACTCAACCCAGATTAAAGACATTATGGAAGGGCGCGAACCGCAGCCGCCTGAGGGTTGGGACGACACGGGCAGCACGCCGCCGCGTGGCACGCGCAGCAAGCGCGATAACAATGATGCCACCGGCACCATTGGCGAGCCTGCTACCGAGAACTAGCACCCGACGTACAGGGTTGTCGCGGGCGGCGAAGTATCGCCGCCCGCGATACTTCCGGCAGACCGCTCCATGCAACTAAACCTCGGTTCGCAAACATTCGACCTTTCGCGACCGCGGGTCATGGGCATTCTGAACGTTACCTCCGATTCGTTTTCAGACGGAGGCCGTTTCCTTCACTTTGATGATGCGCGCCGGCAAGCCCTGGAAATGGTCGCGGCCGGCGCCGATTTCATTGATATTGGTGGCGAATCGACAAGACCGGGCGCTGCCAATGTCCCTGTCGACGAAGAGATCGAGCGGGTAGTACCCGTCATCGAAGCGGTTGCCCGGGAGACCGGTGCGCTGATTTCCATCGATACCAGTAAGGCCGGGGTCATGCGTGCCGCTGTAGCTGCCGGTGCCTGCCTGATAAACGATGTGTACGCATTGCGGCGTGATGGGGCGCTCGCGGCGGCAAGCGAATTGCCGGCGGCTGTCTGCCTGATGCACATGCTGGGCACACCAGCCACCATGCAGGCAGACCCTGTTTATGAGTCGCTGCCCGGCGACATTATTGATTTCCTGAGTGAGCGAGTCGCAGCTTGTGAGGCAGCCGGGCTTGCGCGGGACCGGTTGGTGATTGACCCTGGCTTTGGCTTCGGCAAGACGGATCAGCACAATCTCAGGATCTTGCGAAGCTTGGCAGAATTCCGGCAATTGGGCCTGCCCGTACTGGTTGGTTTATCCCGTAAACGCACGCTCGGTAACCTGACTGGACGCCAGCCTGACGAGCGCCTGGCGGCAGGACTGGCAGCCGCAGTCTTGGCTGTAGAGCGCGGTGCGCATATAGTGCGCACACACGACGTCGCCGCAACGGTCGACGCACTGCGGATTGTCGCAGCCACCATGGCCGATTCGTGATCTGCAATAACTTCGAAGACAGAGGCCAGATGACTACCAAATATTTCGGAACAGACGGCGTTCGTGGCACCGTGGGGCGCGACCCAATGAGCGCTGATTTTGCACTGCGACTGGCCAGCGCGGCGGCGCAGGTGCTGGTACCGCCAGGCGGTACGGTGTTGATCGGCAAAGACACCCGATTGTCAGGGTATATGTTTGAATCGGCGCTGGAGGCCGGGTTCGTCGCCGCCGGCGCCAACGTCTTATTGCTGGGACCACTACCTACGCCCGGTATTGCCTTCCTGACGCAGCAATTCAATGCGGATCTCGGCGTCGTAATCAGCGCATCGCATAATCCGTACTACGACAACGGGATTAAATTTTTCGATGCCAACGGCGGCAAACTAACCGACGAGGAACAAGCGGCTATTGAACGTTACCTCGGACAGCCTGCAATTACGCTTGAGTCCCATGAGCTTGGTCGCGCCCGTCGAATTGATTCGGCGCGTAGCCGTTATCAAGATTTCTGCGCGTCCACTTTCCCGAAGGAATTGACCCTCGACGGCATCAAGGTCGTCTTTGATGGTGCCAACGGCGCAGGCTACAAAGTGGGACCACGGACACTGAACGAATTGGGTGCGGAAGTCATTCCAATTGGTTGTTCACCGAACGGGCGCAATATCAATGACAGTTGTGGCTCCACCGAACCGGGGTTGTTGCAACAAACGGTGCCGGCCGTAAAAGCCGATGTAGGTATCGCGCTGGATGGTGATGGTGACAGAGTAGTGATGGTCGATGAGGCCGGTAACCTGCTGGATGGCGATCAGCTGCTGTATATCATCGCAACCGATCGCAAGCAGGAAGGCAAGTTGCGTGGGCCAGTGGTCGGGACGGTCATGAGCAATCTTGGGCTGGAACATGCCCTGCAAAAGAGCGGCATAGATTTCCGGCGGGCAAAAGTGGGTGACCGCTACGTACTCGAAGCCTTGCGCGAATCCGGCGGAATCATCGGTGGTGAAACCTCCGGGCACATGATTTGTCTGGACCAAACGACTACGGGCGATGGCCTGATCAGTGCGTTGCAGGTATTGGCGATCATCAAGCGCACAGGCAAGACTTTGGGCGAACTGGCAGCAGGCATGCCGAAATACCCGCAAATATTGCTGAATGTACGGACGGACAAGCGTCTGGACCCAGCTTCGTCAACCGCCATAACCGCTGCTGTCGAACAGGCAGAAAAAGAGCTGAAAGACTCGGGTCGGGTAGTGCTGCGGGCCTCGGGCACGGAACCGGTAATTCGGGTCATGGTAGAAGGGCAGGATCAGAGCCAGGTGCAGGCGCTGGCGGAGCGATTGGCCGCCGTGGTCGCGGAAGCGGCCACTTGATACCCTTTCTGTCCGCGCGCGAGCACTTCCGCGTTGATTTGCGCCTGACCGGCGGGTATCCTTGCGCGCCTTTTGAGCAGACCCGGATGCGGGGACAGTGATGCGGAACTTTCTGGTAGCTGGAAACTGGAAGATGAATGGCAGCCGTGCTGCCAACGCGGAGTTGTTGAGTGCGATACGCGCCGGCGTTGAAGTCGGTTCTAGCGCGAAAATGCTCGTTTGTCCGCCGTTTCCGTATCTTGCTGATGCGGTAGCAGCGCTAGCAGGCAGCGGAATTGCTGTTGGTGGTCAGAACGTGTCGGAACACGAGTCCGGGGCGTTTACGGGGGAAATCTCGGCGGCCATGTTGCAGGACGTTGGTTGCAGTCATGTCATAGTCGGCCATTCCGAACGGCGTGCGCTACTTGGCGAGACCAGCGAGACTGTGGCGGCCAAGTACGTGGCGGCGATTTCGCAGGGGCTGACGCCAGTATTGTGCATCGGCGAAACCTTGCAGGATCGTGAGGCAGGCCGTACCAACGGCGTGATTGACGCGCAATTGAATGCGGTACTGGAATTGGCGGGCGTTTCGACGTTCGCCGGAGCCGTTGTAGCGTACGAGCCGGTTTGGGCCATAGGAACGGGCGAAACGGCGAGTCCGCAACAGGCGCAGGAGGTGCACGCGCACATCCGGGGCTTAATTGCGGCACAGGATGCGGGCGTGGCTGAACGTCTGCAAATCTTGTATGGCGGCAGTGTCAAAGGTGACAATGCGGTTGGCCTGTTCGAGATGCCGGACATAGACGGTGGCTTGATCGGCGGTGCGTCGCTGAAGCCGGCGGATTTTTTGGCGATTGCTGAAGCAGCAAGCGCCTGTAATTGAGGTAACAATGAATACATTGCAAACAGCTGTCCTGATCGGCCATACGCTGATCGCGATACTTATTATCGTGCTGGTACTGATTCAGCGCGGCAAAGGCGCGGATGCTGGCGCCGCTTTTGGTGGCGGTGCGTCCGGTACGGTCTTCGGTGCACGCGGTTCATCGAGCTTTTTCTCCCGTATGACGGCAGTACTGGCGACAGCATTTTTCGCCACCAGCCTTACGCTGGCTTACATGAGCAGCCAACGGGCCGAGGCGCCAACCAGCCTTATCGAAACGGCACCGATAGTCGATGAGTCTGCTGCGCCCGCCGTCAACGAAGTGCCGGAGCTGCCGACACTGGACCCGGCTGATGAGGCCGCCGTGGACATGCCGTCACTGGAAAGCAGTGACGAAACGGTTGATCCGCAGTAGCGGGCCGAAGGCATACAACGAAATTAGCCGACGTGGTGGAATTGGTAGACACGCTGTCTTGAGGGGGCAGTAGCGAGAGCTGTGCCGGTTCGAGTCCGGCCGTCGGCACCAATTCAAAAAGGGCGATTTGCACGGGCAGATCGCCTTTTTTTGGGGCGCGTGTTGGCCTTCCGGCCCATGCGGCCTTGCAGTTGCCGGAGTAGGGCATGGTCGTGGGCGTGTTACCCGCTGAGTCGCTGCTCGTCACGAACCCTGCCTGCGTGCGCAGTCCTTCACGCGCGAATGTTGCTGCCGCGTGCCGCAAGTTGGACGCATAGCTATTGAGCAACCTATCAAAACACGTGTGTGTATCCGGCGAAATTCGGGCTATTACTGTTTCTGAAACGAAAAGTAAGGAAAAAGTGTTACCGGCAGGGGAGTTAGGGGTATTAACAGCCTCCGACAGACTGATACAATACCGCGGCTTATTTACCTGGGAACGGGGCAGCTATCTGGCTGCCGAGAACAATGCTTGAAAATTACCTGCCTGTTTTAATTTTTCTCGGTGTTGCAACCGGCATTGGCTTGCTATTGCTTGCCCTTGGCTTTTTGTTCGGTAGTGGTGAGAAAGACACTGAAAAGCTGTCGGCCTACGAATGCGGCTTCGAACCCTTTGAGGATTCGCGGACGAAGTTCGATGTGCGTTACTACCTGGTTGCCATCCTTTTCATTATTTTTGATCTCGAGATCGCCTTTCTGTTTCCCTGGGCCGTGTCACTGGATACGGTCGGCGGATTCGGTCTGATCGCGATGGGAATCTTCCTGGCTATCCTCGTGGTCGGCTTCGCGTACGAATGGAAGAAAGGGGCGCTCGAATGGGATTGAGTACCGCAGGTCAGGAACCCGTTCCTGCCGCTGCTACTGGCGGTGCTGAGCAAAGCCTGCAGAAAAAAGGCTTCGTGGTCACCAGCGTAGACAATGTGATCAACTGGGCGCGGACCGGCTCGTTGTGGCCCATGACCTTCGGGCTCGCTTGTTGCGCCGTCGAAATGATGCACGCTGGTGCAGCACGTTATGACCTTGATCGCTTCGGAATTATATTTCGTCCAAGTCCACGACAATCGGATGTCATGATCGTTGCAGGAACTCTGGTCAACAAGATGGCGCCGGCATTACGCAAAGTCTACGACCAGATGCCAGAACCGCGCTGGGTATTGTCCATGGGCTCCTGTGCCAATGGCGGCGGTTACTACCATTATTCATACGCAGTTGTTCGCGGTTGTGATCGCGTTGTGCCCGTAGATGTTTACGTGCCGGGTTGTCCGCCAACGGCTGAGGCCCTGGTGTACGGCCTGATTCAGCTGCAGAAAAAAATTCGCCGTACCAATACGATTGCCCGGTAAGACATCAAAACAATGAACGACAAATACGAGACCCTGGCGGCTCGGATCGACGCTCGTTTTACGAGTAACGTGGTTCGTGTGCCGTCCACCTGCAGGGAATTGACCTACGAGGTCGAACGCGACGCGTTGCTTGAAGTTGCTGAGGCAATTCGCGACGAATTCGGGTTCGAGCAACTGATCGATGTTTGTGGTGTTGATTACCTCACCTATGGCACCGCTGAATGGGTGACGGAGCAGGCTACTGAAACCGGGTTTAGCCGCGGAGTTTTGCGCGAGCCTGTGATCCTCGATGAGTCAGACGTCTTTGAATCCCGGCGTTTTGCGGTCGTCTACCACTTGCTGTCGATACAGAACAACGTTCGCTTGCGATTGCGGGTCTTTACCGGCGAAAGCAATCCACCGGTCATCAAGTCGGTCGTCAATATCTGGAGTTCCGCCAACTGGTTCGAGCGAGAAGCGTTCGACATGTACGGCATACTCTTTGAAGGCCACCCTGATCTTCGCCGCGTCCTGACCGACTACGGCTTTATCGGCCACCCGTTCCGTAAAGACTTTCCGTTGTCAGGCAACGTTGAAGTGCACTACGACGCTGAGAAGGGCCGTGTAGCGTATCAGCCGGTCAGTATCGAACCGCGCACTTTGGTACCCAAGGTGATTCGCGACGACAACCGTTACAACCCAGATATCAAGGACGTCGCGACCGATGGCTGAGATTCAGAATTTTACAATGAACTTCGGCCCGCAGCATCCGGCCGCGCACGGTGTATTGCGCCTCGTGCTTGAAATGGATGGCGAAGTAATTCAGAAGGCAGACCCGCACGTGGGTCTGTTGCACCGCGGTACCGAGAAGCTGGCCGAGTCGAAGCCCTATAACCAGAGCATCGGTTACATGGACCGTCTCGACTACGTGTCGATGATGTGCAACGAGCACGGTTACGTGCAGGCCATCGAAAAATTGCTCGGCATTCAGGCGCCGGTCCGCGCGCAGTATATCCGGGTCATGTTTGACGAAATTACCCGCATCCTGAACCACTTGATGTGGCTGGGTGCACACGGGCTGGATATCGGCGCGATGACCGTGTTCCTGTATTGCTTCCGTGAGCGCGAAGACTTGATGGACTGCTACGAAGCAGTGTCCGGTACGCGTATGCACGCAACTTACTACCGGCCGGGCGGCGTCTACCGTGATTTGCCTGACAGCATGCCGAAGTATCAGGCGTCGAAATGGCGTAAGCAAAAAGACGTCGATGAACTCAACGAAGCCCGCGACGGATCTTTGCTTGATTTTGTCGAAGCGTTCACCGAGAAGTTTCCCGCGTGCGTTGATCAGTACGAAACGCTGTTGACCGATAACCGCATCTGGAAACAACGCACGGTTAACATCGGCGTGGTTAGCCCGGAACGTGCGCTCCAGCTGGGTTTCACCGGTCCCATGCTGCGCGGTTCAGGCATCGAATGGGATTTGCGCAAGAAACAGCCGTACGCGGTGTACGACAAGATGGACTTCGACATCCCGGTCGGTGTGAACGGCGACTGCTACGACCGCTACCTAGTGCGGGTTGAAGAAATGCGTCAGTCCAATCGTATCGTGAAGCAGTGCGTCGACTGGCTACGTAATAATCCCGGCCCCGTGATGGTGGATGATCACAAAGTCGTCGCCCCAAAACGCGTTGAGATGAAAGATGACATGGAGTCATTGATCCATCACTTCAAACTGTTTACCGAAGGCTATTGCGTTCCGGCTGGTGAAGCATACGCAGCAGTTGAAGCGCCGAAAGGCGAGTTCGGTGTTTACATGATTTCTGACGGCGCCAACAAGCCCTACCGTGTGAAGGTCAGGGCACCGGGCTTTGCGCACATAGCGGCAATGTCCGAGATGGTCGAAGGCCACATGCTGTCTGACGTGGTTGCCGTTATCGGTACCCAGGATATCGTTTTTGGTGAGATTGACCGATGAAGAATTCGGATGTGCTGTCGGCACACGTGTGTGAAGAGATAGAACGCTGGATAGCGCGATTCCCTGAGGATCGCAAACGCTCGGCCGTGATCGGAGCATTGCATGCGGCACAGCATGAGAACGAAGGCTTCCTCACGACGGAGATTATGGATGCGGTTGGCGAATACCTCGACCTGCCGCCCATTCAGGTTTACGAAGTCGCGTCGTTCTATTCCATGTTCCAGACCAAGCCGGTTGGGCGGCACAACGTCGCTATTTGCACCAACGTTTCATGCATGTTGCGTGGCGGCGAAGAACTGGTCGCGCATGCCGAGAAGAAACTGGGCATTAAGCTCGGAGAAAGTACCGCGGACGGACGTATTTACCTCAAACGTGAAGAAGAGTGCCTCGCAGCATGCTGCGGCGCCCCCATGATGATGGTGGATCACAAATACCACGAGAACCTGACCATCGAGCAGGTTGACGAAATTCTGGACGGGCTGGACTGATGGCGTACGAACAAAATCTGGTCTGCTTCAAAACCTTTGGCTCGGAACAGTCATGGTCGCTGGCTACTTACGAGAAGCACGATGGCTATCAAACCTGGCGGAAGGTGCTTGCCGGCGAATTGACACCTGAACAGATCATCGACGAAGTAAAAGCATCCGGCCTGCGCGGTCGCGGCGGTGCTGGTTTCCCTACTGGTCTCAAGTGGAGCTTCATGCCCCGAACGGCACCGGTACAAAAATACCTGGTATGCAACTCGGACGAGAGTGAACCCGGAACCTGTCACGACCGCGAAGTGCTGCGCAAAAATCCGCATGCCTTGATTGAAGGTATGGCGATTGCCGCTTATGCAATGGGCGCGACAGTTGCATACAACTACATTCGCGGCGAGTTCATTGACGAACCCGTGCCACGGTTCGAGGCGGCACTGGAAGAGGCCTACGCGGCCGGTCTGTTGGGCAAGAACATTCAGGGATCGGGAATTGATTTCGACCTGTACACGTTCGTCGGGGCGGGTGCTTACATATGTGGTGAAGAAACCGCGTTGATCGAATCGCTGGAAGGCAAGCAGGGCAAACCGAGATTCAAGCCGCCGTTTCCGGCGAACTTTGGTTTGTACGGTAAACCGACCACAATCAACAACACTCAAAGTCTCGCCAGCGTGCCAACGATTATGCGCAAGGGGGCGGCGTGGTTTGCGGCACTCGGTCCTGAGAAATCAGGCGGCACGGCACAGTTTTCAGTTTCCGGTCACGTTGAGAAGCCCGGCAATTTCGAGCTTCCGATGGGAATTCCGTTCAAAGACTTGCTCGAGCTTTGTGGCGGCGTGTGGCAAGGCCGCAAGTTGAAAGCCGTCATTCCTGGCGGTTCGTCGGTTCCCGTGTTGCCGGCCGATATCATCATGGACTGCACGATGGACTACACGTCATTGCAGCAGGCCGGTTCGTCGTTCGGTACCGGTGCGGTCATGGTGATGGACGACACAACCTGCATGGTGCGCGTCCTGCGACGGATTTCCCGATTTTACATGGCAGAGTCCTGTGGCCAATGCACGCCGTGCCGGGAAGGTACGGGTTGGCTATACCGTATGTCGACCCGAATTCTGGAAGGCGAGGGCCGTGAAGAAGACCTCGATCGCCTGGTGGCGGTAGCCAACAAGATCGAAGGGCATACCATTTGCGCATTAGGTGACGCCGCGGCCTGGCCAGTGCAGAGTTTCCTGCGACATTTTTATCACGAGTTCGAATACATGGTGAAGAATCGGGGCCGCAGTATTGTTGAAGGCGGCGCAGAGGTTGCGGCATGAGTGACGATACCGTAACCATTGAGGTCGATGGCAAGCCTGTTGAGGCGCGCAAAGGCCAGATGCTGATCGAAGTAACGGATGCTGCCGGGCAATACGTGCCGCGTTTTTGTTATCACGAGAAGCTGAGCATCGCGGCCAACTGTCGCATGTGTCTCGTCGAAGTCGAGAAAGCACCGAAACCCTTGCCGGCCTGCGCAACTCCGGTTGGCGATGGGATGAAGGTATTCACCCGTTCACCGAAAGCCATCGCTGCGCAGAAAGCAACGATGGAATTCCTGCTGATCAATCATCCACTGGATTGCCCGATTTGTGATCAGGGCGGCGAGTGTGAGTTGCAGGATTTGGCGATGGGCTACGGCCGTGATGTATCGCGTTACAACGACGGCAAGCGCGTTGTTAAAGACAAAGATATAGGCCCGCTCGTTTCGACTGACATGACACGCTGCATACATTGCACTCGCTGCGTGCGCTTCAGTCAGGAAATCGAGGGTCTGCAGGAGCTCGGTACTATTGGTCGCGGCGAAAACATGCAGATCAGCATGTACATTGAAAAGGCGGTCGACCACGAAATGTCGGCCAACATCATCGATCTGTGTCCGGTAGGTGCACTCAATAACAAACCTTATCGCTACAGTGCCCGCGCCTGGGAAATGGTGCAGCGGCCGGCGGTGTCGCCACACGATTGCGTGGGTTCAAACATGTACGCGCACGTACTGCGTGGCACGGTAAAGCGCGTTGTGCCGCGTGAGAACGAAGAAATTAACGAAACCTGGATTTCGGATCGCGACCGGTTCAGCTACCAGGGGATTTACAGCGACGAACGCCTGTCGCGGCCGCTGATGAAGGTCAACGGCGATTGGCAGAGTGTGGATTGGCAAGTGGCGTTGGAAAAACTGGCCAACGTCCTGTCGGCAGCTGACGGTGACAAAGTCGGTATCTTGTCAGCACCTACTGCAACGCTGGAAGAAAGCCACCTGCTGGCTCGAATTGCGGCGAAATTGGGTAGCGACAATCTTGACCATCGCTTGCAGCAACGGGATTTCTCAGACCAGGAGAATGACCCGTTAATGCCCGGGTTGGGTTGTAGCATTGCAGATCTGGAAACGCGGGATGCGATTCTCGTGGTGGGTTCGAATCTGCGCCGGGAGGCGCCGATTCTGGCGCACCGGGTACGCAAGGCAGCAATGGCCGGTGCACGTGTGGCATTTGTTAACAATGGCCGCCATGAATACAACTTCCCGGTCGCGGAATATCTGGATACAACTTCGTTGGTAGCAGAGCTCGCGGGTGTTGCCGTTGCATTGAGCGCTGGTCGTTCTCTGCCGGATTCGGTGCGCGATCTTTGCAAGGGCGTGTCAGCGACCGCCGGTCAGGAACAGATCGCAACCTTATTACGCGACGCTGCTGCTGCTCACGTACTGCTGGGTAACGTTGCCGGGCATCACCCTGCGTTCGCGGCACTGCGCGCATTGTCCTCGGCCATTGCCACGCTCGCCGAGGCAGGGTTCGGTCGCTTGAGTGACGGACCGAATTCGGCAGGTGCTTCACTTGCCGGCGTATTGCCGCATCGCAAGCCGGGCGGTGAAGCGCGCGCTCCTGGCGGTCTGAACGCTGCTGAAATGCTCGACGCTGATCTGGATGCGTTGTTGCTGCTTGGCGTTGAGCCCGACAAAGATCTGGCTGACAGTGATTCATTGGCGAAAATCGCCGCACAGAATTTTGTGGCCGCCTTGACGTGTTACGACACGCCAGCGCTTCGACAATCCGTTGACCTGATGCTGCCGATAGGCAGTTTTGCGGAATCGGCCGGTACGTTCGTCAATTGCGAAGGTCGGTGGCAGAGTTTTGCGGGCATGGCAAACCCTGTGGCCGAAGCAAGGCCAGCATGGAAAGTGTTGCGCGTGCTCGGCAATCTTCTGAACATCGACGATTTCGATTACGAATCCAGCGAAGATGTCTTGACCGACATAGGCACCGTGGTGGCCAAGTCGCCGCCTGCCGCGCAATACACAGGAAACAGGGTACTGCCGGGCGTCAATGGCGAAGACAAAGCGCAAGCTGAGTTCGATGTGCCGATGTACGCGACTGACAGTCTGGTACGCCGTGCTACGGCCTTGCAGCTGACGGCAGAGGCGCGTCGCAACGGCGGAGGGAACGAGGTATGAGCGGTTTGATTCCTCAGTTCGTTGTCGACATCTGGGACAATCTGCCACCGATGCTACAGTACCTGACCATCACTACCAGTCAGATTTTGGCCGTCACCATTTGCGTCATTCTTACTGTTGCCTTTACCACTTACTTTGAACGCAAAGTAATAGGTTACATGCAGGGCCGAGTTGGTCCGAACCGGGTTGGTCCGTACGGCTTGCTTCAGCCATTCGCTGACGTCATCAAACTGCTGATCAAAGAAGTGGTCATTCCGACCCGGTCGAATCGCTTCCTGTTTGTTATTGCGCCGTTGTTATCGATTATCCCGGCTTTGGCTGCTTGGGCGGTTATTCCGCTAACGGATTCTTTCGTTATTGCCGATATCAACGCAGGCCTTCTGTACGTCCTGGCCCTGACATCTATCGGCGTATACGGGGTGATACTGGCGGGCTGGGCAACCAACTCGAAGTACGCATTTCTCGGTGCCATGCGTTCCGCTGCACAAATCGTCGCTTATGAAATAGCGATGGGCTTTGCGCTGGTTGGCGTCCTGATGGCCGCAGGCAGCCTGAATCTGGGCGATATTGTCCGCGCGCAGTCCGGCGGTTTCAGTCAGTGGTTCCTGTTGCCATTGTTACCGCTCTTTGTCGTTTACTTCATTTCGGGCGTCGCGGAGACCAACCGTGCGCCGTTCGACGTAGCGGAAGGCGAGTCCGAAATTGTGGCCGGCTTTCACGTTGAATATTCAGGTGTAGCTTTCGCGGTGTTCTTCCTCGCGGAGTACGCCAACATGGTGCTGATATCCGCACTGACGGCGATCTTTTTCCTGGGCGGCTGGGCTTCTCCGTTCGAGGGTTGGGCATTCCTTGGCGAAGATAGTCTGTTGCGAGCAGGCAGCTTCTTCTGGCTGGCCGCGAAAATAGCATTCTTCATTTTCGTCTTCTTTTGGTTTCGAGCTACATTTCCGCGCTATCGCTACGACCAGATCATGCGCTTGGGCTGGAAGGTATTCATTCCGGTGACAATTATCTGGATCGCGGTTGAAGGCTTTATGTCCTGGATGCATTGGGGTCCATGGGCAAGGTTGGCAGGTTAATTTGATGGACAGGTTTGTAAGCTATTTTAAGACGTTTTCGCTGTGGGAGCTGTGGCAGGGCCTCGGCGTCACGTTCCGCAATTTCTTCCGTAAGCCGGTTACGGTCTACTACCCGGAAGAAAAGACGCCGCAATCGTCGCGCTTCCGTGGATTGCATGCGTTGCGTCGTTATCCGAACGGAGAAGAGCGTTGTATCGCCTGCAAATTGTGCGAAGCCGTATGCCCGGCGCTTGCGATCACCATTGACTCCACTGTCGGTGAAGACGGCACTCGCCGTACGGCGCGTTACGACATCGATCTGTTCAAGTGCATTTACTGCGGCTTTTGCGAAGAAGCGTGCCCGGTCGACGCGATCGTTGAAACCAGGCTGCACGAATACCACATGGAAAGGCCCGGTGAAAATATCATGACCAAAGACAAGCTATTGGCTGTTGGTGATAAGTACGAAGCCATGATTTCGGCTGATAAAGCCGCCGATGCCAAGTATCGCTAAGGGGCAATAAGAACGTGTTTCACGCAATCCTCTTCTACTCTTTCGCCGCTGTCTTGATCGGCGCTGCACTGGGTGTGATTTTTTCGAAGAACCCGGTGCACGCGGTGATGTTCCTCGTGCTGGCATTTTTTCAAAGCTCCGTACTCTGGTTGCTGGCCGAAGCGGAGTTCCTGGCGATCGTGCTGATCCTGGTGTACGTCGGCGCGGTCATGGTGTTGTTCCTGTTTGTCGTGATGATGTTGGATATCAATGTCGAAGAGGCGCGCGATGGCTTCACCCGTTATCGCTGGTTCGGTCTCGGTATAGCGATGCTGATGGTGGTTGAGTTGATGCAACTGATTTGGTTGCGAGGCAGCGACGTGATGAGCGGCACTGGCTTTGCGCCAACCCCTGAGGGGTACAGCAATACCAAAGCGCTGGGAGCTGTGCTCTATACCGAACACGTGTATGCGTTTGAGCTTGCTGCTGTGATTTTGCTGTTGGCCATCGTTGCGGCGATTACTCTGACGATGCGCAAGCGGCCAGGCCTGAAAATGCAGAATATTTCCAAACAGGTTGCTGTGCGGGCTAAGGACCGCGTGCGAGTTGTGAAAATGGATTCGGAGAAGTCGCAATGATTGGTTTGCAGCACTACCTGACCATGTCGGCGATTCTGTTTGCTCTTAGCGTCGCCGGTATATTCATTAATCGACGTAATTTGATTCTCTTGCTGATGTGCATCGAACTGATGTTGCTGTCAGTTAACTTCAACTTCGTCGCTTTCAGCCGATACCTTGGCGATGAAACCGGGCAGGTATTCGTGTTCTTCATTCTTACTGTGGCTGCAGCAGAAGCCGCTATTGGTCTCGCCATTCTCGTGGTGCTGTTCCGTAATCGACGCTCCATTAATGTCCAGGAGCTGGACACCATGAAAGGCTGACGGGCAATGCACAGTATTCATCTGACAATTGTATTGGCGCCGCTGTTCGCGGCCATCATTGCGGGCCTGTTTGGTCACAAGATCGGCAGGGCGGGCGCTCATTGGATAACGATCCTCGGCGTCGGCCTGTCTTGCGTTTTGTCCCTCCTGGTTTTAAAGAACCTCTATTGGGATGGCGGTCAGTCTGACAATTACAGCCTGTATACGTGGGCGGTAACCGACGGATTGCGAATGGAGGTTGGCTTTCTGGTCGACCGCCTGACAGCGCTGATGATGGTTGTAGTGACCTTCGTTTCGCTGATGGTGCACATCTACACCATTGGCTACATGCACGATGATCCTGGCTACCAGCGCTTTTTTAGCTACATATCGCTGTTTACGTTTGCGATGTTGATGCTGGTGATGTCCAACAACTTCCTGCAGCTGTTCTTCGGCTGGGAAGCGGTAGGTCTGGTTTCGTACTTGCTGATTGGCTTCTGGTACAAACGAGAAACCGCAATATTTGCCAACCTGAAAGCGTTCCTGGTTAACCGGGTCGGTGACTTTGGTTTTATTCTGGGTATTGCCGGCGTGGTGATGTTCACCAACTCGCTGGACTACGCAACCGTGTTTTCCCAGGCCGACAACATTGCTGCACAGCAGATAGAAGTATTCGGCGGCAGCCCATGGAATGCGATGACGTTGATTTGCATTTTGTTGTTTGTCGGTGCGATGGGTAAGTCAGCGCAAGCGCCGCTGCACGTGTGGCTACCGGATTCGATGGAAGGTCCGACACCCATCTCCGCGCTTATCCATGCGGCTACCATGGTGACGGCCGGCATTTTCATGGTGGCGCGCATGTCACCGTTGTTCGAGTTGTCTGAAACGGCGTTGGCGGTTGTGCTGGTCATCGGCTCCTTCACTGCTTTCTTCATGGGCCTGTTGGGTATCGTCCAGAACGACATCAAGCGGGTCGTCGCGTACTCGACGTTGTCGCAGCTGGGTTACATGACGGTTGCTTTGGGTGTCTCAGCCTACGGCGCTGCGATTTTCCACCTCATGACCCACGCGTTCTTTAAAGCGTTGTTGTTCCTGGGTGCGGGCTCCGTAATTATCGCGATGCATCATGAGCAGGACATTCGCAAGATGGGTGGCCTGAAGAAATACATGCCGATCACCTACTGGACAGCATTGATCGGTTCGCTGGCATTAATTGGTTTCCCGGGCAGTGCGGGTTTCTTCTCGAAGGACGCTTTGATAGAGGCGGTCAAGGACTCACACTGGCACGGCCAGGGCGCAATATATTGGATTGCGTATCTGAGCGTATTGCTTGGTGTGTTCATCACCGCGCTGTATTCATTCCGGATGTTCTTCCTGGTCTTTCACGGTGAAGAGCGTATGGACGCCAAGACCAAATCGCACCTGCATGAAACACCGGCGGTGGTCACTGTGCCGTTGATCATGCTGGCGATTCCCTCGGCGGTTATCGGCTGGTTCGCCATAGGACCCGTGCTGTTCGGCGGTTTCTTTGGCGATGCGATTGTTGTCAGCCCGGCTCACGATGTGTTGGCTCATTTGGGTGAAAATTTCCACGGTAGCTGGGCCTTTATTCTGCATGCGTTACAAGGGCCAGCGGTTTATCTGGCTGCGGCGGGTGTGGTCACTGCCTGGTTCCTGTGGCTGAAGCGGCCGGATATTCCAGAAGCGCTCAAACAACGGTTTTCTGGTTTGTACAACCTGCTGGACCGCAAATACTACTTCGACGAATTGTGGATTAAGGGCTTTGCTGGCGGCGGTCGTGCGCTGGGCGGATTCCTTTCTGCCAAGGGTGACGCCCTGGTCATTGACGGCTTGCTGGTTAATGGCACCGCCAACAGCGTTCGTCGACTTTCCGGTGTCCTGCGGCATTTGCAGACCGGTTATCTCTACCACTACGCGTTTGCCATGATCATCGCCTTGACGATGTTCCTGGGCTGGCTGTTATGGCTGCAATAAGCGACGTGACTAAACAAGAACAAGACCCGCGACAGCGGCTCCGCGAACAACGAGTCTGACGCATGGATTTATCGCACAATATTCTGAGCATACTTATCTGGCTGCCGATTCTGGGTGGAATCGCTGTACTGGCGGCGGGAGATGATGGCGATGCCGACAGCGCCCGTGCTGGTGGCATGCGTATGCTTTCGCTGGGAGTGTCCGTACTGACGTTCCTGTTAAGCCTGTTCCTGTACAAGAGCTTCGACAACGGCACGGCTGCCATGCAGTTTGTTGAACGAGTGCCCTGGATTGCGGCGTTCAACGTTGAATACTTCCTTGGTGTTGATGGTATTTCGGCGCCGCTGATATTGCTGACAACGTTCATAACACCACTGGTGATCATTACTGGCTGGAACAACATCAAGCAACGCCCGGCACAGTACTTCGCGGCATTCCTGATCCTTGAAGGCCTGATGATTGCGGTCTTCTGCGCTCTTGATGCCGTGTTGTTCTACGTAATGTGGGAAGCCATGCTGGTGCCGATGTTCCTGATCATCGGTGTATGGGGTGGTGAACGCCGCGTATACGCGACGATGAAGTTCTTCCTCTACACGTTCCTCGGCTCTGTGTTGATGCTGGTTGCCTTTATTTATCTGTACGGCAAGACCGGCGACTTCAACTTCTTCTCGTTCATGGAAGTACCGTTGTCCATGACGGAGCAGAAGCTGATATTCATTGCGTTCCTGTTGGCCTTTGCAGTCAAAGTTCCGATGTGGCCAGTACACACGTGGTTGCCGGATGCGCACGTTGAAGCGCCGACAGGTGGTTCCGTCATTCTGGCAGCGATCATGTTGAAAATGGGGGGCTATGGCTTTGTGCGCTTGTCACTCCCGATGCTTCCGGACGGTAGCCAGTACTTTGCCGGTTTAATGATTGGGCTGTCGCTGATCGGCGTTGTCTACATTGGCATGGTTGCGCTGATGCAGAAAGACATGAAAAAGCTCATTGCATATTCGTCGATCGCGCACATGGGTTTTGTCACGCTGGGCTTCTTCCTCTTGTGGGGAATTGGCGAGGGTAACGGCGCCGGACTCGGAATTACTGGCGGCATGGTTCAGATGGTGTCGCACGGGCTTATTTCCGGTGCAATGTTCCTCTGTGTTGGCGTCCTTTACGATCGTGTTCACAGTCGACAAATTGCGGACTATGGTGGTGTCGCCAATACCATGCCGACATTTGCGGCATTCTTTGTACTGTTCGCGATGGCGAATGCCGGTTTGCCAGGTACCTCCGGTTTCGTCGGTGAGTTCATGGTGATCATCGCCAGCTTCAAAGCCAGCTTCTGGTACGCCTTCTTCGCCGCGATGACCCTGATTCTGGGTGCCGCCTATACCTTGTGGATGATCAAGCGCGTCCTCTATGGCGAAGTAGCGAACAAGCAGGTAGCAGAACTTAAGGACCTGAATCAGCGCGAGTTCGTTGTCCTCGGCATTCTCGCTGTAATGGTTTTGCTCGTTGGTCTATGGCCAGCTCCTTTGGTCGACATGATGACAGTAACCGTCGATCAACTCATTCAGCACATCAGCCAGTCCAAACTGGCAGCTTTGTAAGGTTCAAGACGAATGCGAGTTACTGATTTCATGCCTGCGGCACCGGAGATGGTCCTCCTTGGATTGATCTGTGCGGTATTGCTGATCGATCTGATGGTGCGTGATGAGAAACGCGTCGTAACCTTCTGGCTCAGTATTGCGGCACTTGCGGTGACGGCGATTGCCTTGCTTGCGACTGCTCCTGAAGGACGAGTCATTACGTTCGACGGCAGCTATGTCAGCGATGGCTTGTCGCAGCTACTGAAGTTGATGTCGGTCGGCGTGGTTGCAGTTGGTTTCCTCTATTCTCGCGACTATCTCAAACAGAATGAATTGCTGCGCGGCGAGTTCTTCCTGCTGGGCTTGTTCGGCCTGCTTGGCATCATGGTGATGATTTCGGCCAACAGCCTGCTGACCATGTATCTTGGCTTGGAGACGTTGTCGTTGTCGCTTTATGCGTTGGTGGCATTCGAACGCAATTCGGCTACAGCGGCCGAATCGGCGATGAAATATTTCGTGCTTGGCGCCATTGCATCCGGTGCCTTGCTGTACGGAATATCCTGGGTCTACGGTATTACCGGCAGCATTCAGTTCGACGAGATTGCCGCAGCCCTGCAAGCCCGTCCGGAACTCAATGACGTTCCTTTGTGGTTCGGGCTGGCATTTCTTATCGTCGGTATCGCGTTCAAATTCGGTGCGGTGCCGTTCCATATGTGGCTGCCGGATGTTTATCAGGGTGCTCGTTCACCGGTGACCTTGTACATAGCGTCCGCACCAAAGCTGGCAGCGCTCGCCCTGACGTTACGCATACTGGTCGATGGCTTGGGTGATATCCATGCCGTCTGGCAAGGCATGTTAATGGTCACCGGTGTCTTGTCTCTGGTCATCGGCAACATAGTGGCGATCGCCCAGACAAACATCAAACGCATGCTGGGTTATTCTGCGATAGCGCATGTCGGTTTCATCTTGCTCGCGATCTTTACCGGTTCGGCGGAAGGCTACGGCGCTGCGGTGTTCTATACCGTCACGTACGTGATCATGGCGGCCGGTACCTTTGGCATGATCATTCTGCTCAGCCGGCAAGGTTTCGAAGCCGATTCGATCAGCGACTTCAAGGGCCTGAACGCGCGCAGCCCATGGTTCGCACTGATGATGCTGTTTTTCATGTTTGGTCTGGCTGGCGTGCCGCCGTGGGTTGGTTTCTTCGCCAAGGTGAACGTGATCAGCGCGGTGGTGAACGCGGGCTTCTCAGGTTACGCCGTATTGATGGTCTTGGCGTCAGTCGTCGGGGCTTTCTATTACCTGCGCGTGATCTGGTACATGTACTTCGATAAGCCGGCTGATCGCTCAGTGTTTCAGGCGGGCAGGGATACGCAGTTCGTGCTCAGTCTGAACGGTGTGGCTGTTCTTGTTTTGGGTATTGTGCCGGGTTGGCTTCTCAAAATGTGCCTGGACGTCATGGGATAACGATTCGCGTCTGTATTATTTAAATAACAGGTTGTAATCATCAGGCGACGTTTGTATGATCCCGTCCCTACTGATGCGGGGTGGAGCAGTCTGGCAGCTCGTCGGGCTCATAACCCGAAGGTCGCAGGTTCAAATCCTGCCCCCGCTACCAAATTGAAATGCCGGGCCCGGTCTTTTTCGGGTCCGGCTTTTTAGTTTGGAAATGAGCAAGGTTGAACCTGTACAGCCGCGGCGCGGCGCAGGTTCGTGTCGAGCGCGGCGCAGCCGCGCGACATAACTGAGCCTCGAAGAGGCGAAGGCCCATCCTGCCCCCGCTACCAAAAACTAAAAGAGCCGGTCCCTGTGGGTCCGGCTTTTTTTATGCCATCGCGGACAGAATTTGTCTGCGAAGGGATCTGAGCGATTTTGGGTTGAGTCACTGAAGAGCAATCCGCGCCGGGCGGTCTGGAAAATTGTCGGCATGGCCAGCAAGTAGAAACCGAATTTCGTCCCTGTTATTCGTTGAATAGCCAGCGCTTAGGGACCGGCGTTCTTCCCCGCCATCCCTGCCAGAAAAGTCGCTCAACGTATGATGCATTGGCAGATAGTCTCGCGGGGGCAGACTCGCTGAAGCCCTGTTCCTCGTTGAGATCCGGCAGGCCCTGACGGTCCCGGATCGCGCCCATGTTATTGTGCCAATGGGCTGCCAAACTCCAGCCATCGCGATATTGATGCACACTGGTTCAGGCAAGTGGGAGTGCGAATGAGTAACCGACTGGGATTCTGGCTGAATCGATTGGGAGAACGCCTGTGGGTGAGGCCACTGGTATTCTGTGTCTTGTCCGTCGGTGGTGCTTTTTTGGCGAAAATTGCTGATCGACTTGATCTTGATGACGTAGTGCCGGATATCTCGCCCGATTCTATCGAGGCTTTGCTCTCCATCGTTGCATCCAGCATGTTGGTGATTGCGACCTTTGCCGTGGCGTCGATGGTGTCGGCCTATGCCTCCGCTGGAAGCGCCGGCACCCCACGGTCGTTCCCGTTAATAGTGTCCGATGACGTGTCGAAAAACGCGCTGTCGGTTTTTATCGGGGCATTTATTTTCAGTATTGTTGCGTTGGTGGCTTTGAAGAACAGCTACTACCAGAACGCTGGGCATTTCGCGTTGTTTGCGTTAACCCTTGGCGTCTTCGCCTGGGTAGTGCTGACGTTCGTTCGCTGGGTGGACAAGATTGCACGGCTAGGGCGATTGGGCACCACGGTTGATAAAGTAGAAAGCGCGACTGCTGCTGCGCTGCAATCTCGCCGCCGCTACCCCAGTATGAGTGCGGTGGCAGCTACGGGTAAATCGTCTGAAGGAAAGCCCGTCTTCGCCAGGAAAGTTGGTTACGTACAGCACATCGATATTAGCGCATTGCAGCAGCATGCTGAGAAGTGGAATCTGCAGATTAGGGTGGCGGCTTTGCCGGGAACCTTGGTGACGCCTGATAAGCCGGTTGTCTATTTTGCTCGCTCAGAGTCGGACGCGGATGAGTTCGATGAGTCAATGTTGACTGCTCCGTTTGAGGTCGGAGATGACCGGGTATACGAAGACGACCCTCGATTTGGCCTGATCGCACTTTCGGAAATAGCCAGCCGCGCATTGTCGCCAGCGGTCAATGACCCGGGCACAGCGATCGATGTGATCGGGACTCTACTGAGATTGTTCGCTGCCTGGAGTTCGCCGCTCGATGAGGACGAGTCCAAAATGGAAGTTCGTTTCGACCGGGTACAGGTACCACTACTGTCTGTACGTGATCTGTTTGACGACGCGTTCGCGTCGATAGCTCGTGACGGTGCCGGGCTCGTCGAAGTACAGATCCGGCTACAGAAGGCGTTATCGGCACTTGCTGCGATGAAAAACGATGAAATGGCAGCGGCGGCCAGAGAGCTTTCGCAATTGGCATTGGAGCGGTCGAAGAACACGCTTACCTTGCAGCACGATATTGATTTGGTTGTGGCACAGGCAGATTGGTCTGCGGAGTAGAACCCATAAAATAAACTGGCGTATACGCCCGGTGCCGGACGCAGTTTTCACATTACAAGGACTGTGTTATTGAATACTGTGGCCCTTAGGGCGGCCGATTGTGCCGCGAACAAATTTCAATCAGGAGACGCATGAGCAGCGGCTTTGTCAGAGTCATCAACAGACGCGAAGTACTGTCATTGGCCTTCGGCGCAATGGTCGGCTGGTCCTGGGTGGCGCTGAGTGGCGTTTGGGTCAACAACGCCGGGCCTGCAGGGGCGGTTGTGGCATTCTTGCTGGGCGGGACCGCCGTAATCCTGGTTGGCCTGACTTACGCGGAGCTCGCGTCGGCGATGCCGCTGGTCGGTGGCGAACACGCTTACTCGAAACGGGCGCTGGGTCGGACAGCGTCGTTTATATGCACGTGGGCAATTCTTCTGGGCTACGTGTCGGTGGTTGCATTCGAGGCCGTTGCACTACCCACGGTACTTGAATACCTGGTTCCCGGGTTCAGTCAGGGGTATCTGTGGACGGTGGCAGGATGGGATGTAAACGCCAGTTGGGTTGCTACCGGGTCGGTGGCGGCCATTTCGATGGTTGTACTCAATTGCATCGGTATTCGTACCGCGGCCAAGCTTCAGGTGCTTGTGGTCGTAGTAATCCTGCTTATTGGCACGAGCTTGTTTACCGGCGCTGCAGTGCGTGGCGAAGTCGCGAACGTATCGCCTGGTTTTGTCGGCGGCATAGCTGGGATGGCCACTGTGCTGGTGATGGTGCCATTCATGTTCGTCGGATTCGACGTCATCCCGCAATCGGCTGAAGAGATCAATGTGCCGTTTGCCGAAATTGGCCGTCTGCTCATCGTCTCCATTGTGCTGGCCGTAGTCTGGTATGCAGCGGTCATCGGTGCGGTAGCGCTGGGCTTGCCCGCAGCCGACCGGTCCACAGCAACATTGCCGACAGCGGAGGCCGCTACGGCATTGTTTGGCGGCGAATGGGCCGGGCGATTGTTGGTGATCGGTGGAATAGCCGGGATTATTACCAGTTGGAATGCATTCCTGATCGGTGGCAGCCGCGCGCTCTATGCGCTGGCTGTAGCCGGGCAGGCGCCCAGCGCATTTGCAACTTTGCACCCGAAGTACCGGACCCCGCATCGGGCCATCATGCTGATTGGCGGCTTCGCGGTCATTGCGCCGCTGTTCGGTCGCCCAGCAATGGTCTGGCTGGTTGATGCGGGCGGGCTGGGGATCGTCACTGCCTACGCGATGGTTGCTTTGTCGTTTCTGGTTTTGCGCAAACGAGAGCCGGATATGCAACGGCCTTACCGCGTCAGTCACGGCATGGCGGTCGGCTCGGCGGCATTGCTGCTGTCCGTCGGGCTTGCAGCGCTGTACCTGCCGTGGAGCCCAGCGGCGCTGATATGGCCGCAGGAATGGGCCATAGTCATTTTCTGGTGCCTGTTAGGACTGCTCTTTTTCTGGAGTAGCCGGAAGCGCCAAGCCGACCGTATCGCTGATTAGCCCAGCCGTTCGGTCGTCAGCAGCCAGGCAGCGGTCGAGCCGTTTATCCGGTTTGGGCGCGCTTGGTCCGGATCAGCGGTTAACTCCGCAGGCCGATTCCCGATTTCCGATACGAGCTCACGCCAGAGGGGGGGCATGTGTGGGCAGTCGGTCGTCATTGCGCAAGTCGGCCGAATTGCCTATAATCGCGCGCCTGCGGGTGGTGGGTTTGCACTACAGACACTTGTCTTCGAGTGCGCTCTTGCCTCCGCTACCAGCTACTTGGTAGACGAAGAAACCCCGCTATGGGGTTTTTTGTTGCCCGGTGACAGTGGCTCGGGCTCGGACCGAGGGTAAGACGAATGGGCCGAAGGCCCATTTTTTGTTTAGGAAATATGTTTAAAATACAGACGTTTACGAGGCGATCAAGATGACCAGTGAGGAACTCTCCCGGTTGCTGGAGCCTGCTATTGAAGGTCTGGGCTACGAGTTGTGCGATCTCGAGGCGAAACTCGGCGGCCGCGACGGCGTGCTGCGGGTTTTCATCGACAAGCCTGAGGGCATCGTGCTGGAGGATTGCGAGAAAGTTAGCCGGCAGATCAGCGCTATTCTCGACCTCGAGGATCCATTGCCAGGGCAGTACGCTTTGGAAGTGTCGTCGCCGGGGCTGGATCGGCGTTTGTCGAAGCCCGCGCATTTTGAACGTTTTTTAGGTGAAGTCGTAAAGATCAAATTGCGTATGCCGCTGGATGGGCGACGCAATTATCGAGGCACACTGCGTGCCGCGAATGAAGAGAACATAGAAGTTGAGGTCGACGGACAGGCACATAGCTTGCCGATTAAGACCATTGAGTTGGCCCGACTGGTGCCGTCGCTCTGATCGCGATGACACCGCATGGACTAGGTAAAGATTATGAGTAAAGAAATTCTGATGGTGGTGGATGCTGTCTCTAACGAGAAGGGCGTCGAAAAAGACATCATCTTCGAGGCAATCGAAGCGGCCCTGGCATCGGCGACGCGTCGCCGTAACGGTGACGACATTGACGTCCGAGTGGCAATTGACCGCGAGAGTGGCGATTACGAGACATTCCGCCGTTGGTTGGTATTTGCTGATGAATCCACCGAGCTTGAATTTCCGGATCGCGAACTGCGCATGATCGATGCTGTTGACGTCGATCCCGCAGCAGAACCTGGCGGCTACGTCGAAGAGCCGATGGAGTCAGTGGACTTTGGGCGCATTGCGGCGCAAACCGCAAAGCAGGTCATTGTCCAGAAGGTACGTGAAGCAGAGCGCGAGCAGGTCGTCGAAGAGTACAAGGAACGCGTCGGCGAGATGTTGTCCGGGTTGGTAAAGCGTGTCGATCGCAACGGTGTCTATATCGACCTTGGCGGCAACGCCGAAGGCTTTGTTTCGCGTGATCAAATGGTGCCGCGCGAGCCAGTACGTCCGCAAGATCGCATGAAGGCTTTGTTGACTGAAGTACGTTCGGAACCGCGAGGCCCGCAATTGTTCATGACCCGGACATCACCGGAATTTTTGGTCGAGCTGTTCAAGATCGAGGTTCCCGAAGTTGGCCAGGGCTTGATCGAAATTCTGGGCGCTGCTCGTGACCCGGGTTTGCGCGCCAAGATTGCAGTTAAGAGCAACGATTCGCGAATCGATCCTGTCGGTGCTTGCGTCGGTATGCGCGGTTCGCGCGTCCAGGCCGTGTCCAATGAGCTGGCCGGCGAGCGAGTCGATATCATTCTCTGGAACGAGAACACGGCGCAGTATGTTGTTAATGCGATGTCTCCGGCCGAAGTCGTGTCTATCGTCGTCGACGAAGATTCACACAGCATGGATATCGCCGTTGACGAGGATAAGTTGTCACAAGCGATAGGTCGTGGTGGTCAGAATATCCGCCTGGCCAGCGAGCTCACCGGTTGGGAGCTCAACGTCATGACTGAAAATGACGCCGAGCAAAAGACCGAAAAAGAAACCCGTGAATTGTTGGACCTCTTTTCCAAGCAGCTCGATGTTGACGAAGAAGTCGCGTTGATTCTGGTGCAGGAAGGGTTCTCAACCATCGAAGAAGTGGCATACGTGCCGACTTCGGAATTGATGGCAATTGAAGAGTTTGACGAAGATATCGTTAACGAGCTGCGCAATCGTGCCCGGGATGTACTACTGACTCAGGCGATTGTTCAGGAAGAAAAAATTGACGAAGCTGAGCCGGCCGAAGACCTGCTTAGTATTGAAGGCATGGATCGCGGACTGGCGTTTAAGCTGGCCAGCGAAGGCGTTGTTACTCGCGAAGATCTCGCTGAGTTGGCAACTGATGATCTGCTTGAAATTAACGAAATGGATCAGGAAGAAGCAGCTGCCCTGATTATGAAAGCCCGCGCCCATTGGTTCGAAGCAGAACAGCAGGCCTGATGACGGAACACCTGGAGTAAGTGATGGCTGACGTTACTGTTGCACAATTTGCGGACGTACTGAAAGTTTCGGTCGATAAGTTGCTCGCGCAGCTGGATGAGGCCGGAATCAAAGTAAAAGGTTCCGACGATACGATTAGCGAAGATGCGAAGCTCGAGTTGCTGACGCACCTTCGACGAAGTCATGGTCAGCAAGCCACGGCGGGTGACGATGGCGCGCCGCGGCGAATTACGCTCAAGCGTAAATCGCAGTCTGAACTGCGGCTGGCTGGTGCACAAGGACGATCACGAACCGTCAATGTAGAGGTTCGTCAAAAGCGCACATACATAAAGCGCGATGTTCTTGAAGAGCAGGCACAGAAAGAGCAGGACGCGCTTGACGCAGAGCGTCAGGCCGAACTTGATCGGATTGAGGAAGCACGTCTCGCTGTAGAGCGCGAGAAGGCCGAGCGCGAAGCGTTGGTTCAGAAAGCCGAAGAGACCAAGCGGCAGAAAGAAGAGGCCAAGCGTGAGGCGGAAGACGCCGCTCGTGAAAAAGCGGCGAAAGAAGCGGCGGCTGCAGCCGAGGAAAAAACCCGCTTGGAAAAAGCGGAGCAGGACGCCCGCGAACGCCGTGCCAAAGAAAAAGATCGCAAGAAAGCCAAGCCGGGCGAAACCCGCTATGGCCGTAAAGAATTGCACGTGGCTGGCGACAAGAGCGGTCGTCGCAAGCGTAAATCTCCGTCGCGCCGACGACCGGTCAATGTTGCCGGTGACGGCCAGCACGGTTTCGAACGACCGACAGCGCCAGTTATCCGTGAAGTCGCACTCCCGGAAAGTATTGCCGTCTCCGAATTGGCCCAACGAATGGCAGTCAAAGGCAACGAGGTTGTCAAAGTGCTGTTTAACATGGGCGCTATGGTGACCATTAATCAGGTTATCGATCAGGACACAGCCACACTGGTCGTCGAAGAGTTTGGTCATACAGTGAAGCTGGTTAGCGGCGCTGAAATGGACGAGAGCTTGCTGGCGAACGAGAAGTTAACCGGTGATGAAGTACCGCGCGCGCCAGTCGTTACCGTGATGGGCCATGTCGATCACGGCAAGACCTCGCTGCTCGATTACATTCGTCGGGCGAAAGTGGTCGATGACGAAGCCGGCGGTATTACCCAGCATATCGGCGCTTACAACGTCTCGACCGATAAAGGAAACATTACGTTCCTCGATACCCCGGGTCACGCGGCGTTTACCGCCATGCGTGCACGCGGTGCGCAGGCAACCGATATCGTTATTCTGGTTGTAGCGGCTGATGACGGCGTCAAGCCGCAGACAGTCGAAGCGATCAAGCACGCGCGTGCCGCGGGCGTTCCCATCGTGGTCGCGATCAATAAAATTGATCGGGAAGCCGCCGACATAGAACGAGTGAAAAACGAGTTGTCGCAGCACGAGGTGATCTCCGAAGACTGGGGTGGCGACAACATGTTCGTACCCGTTTCGGCACATACCGGTGAAGGCATCGATCAGCTTCTGGATGCATTGTTACTGCAGGCAGAAGTCATGGACCTCAAGGCGGTAGCAGAAGGTGCGGCGCAGGGTATCGTTATTGAGTCGAGCCTCGAAAAAGGCCGAGGCGCTGTTGCAACGTTGCTCGTGCAGGCTGGTACTTTGAAGCAGGGCGATATGATTATTGCCGGCGAAGAATACGGTCGTGTTCGCAACATGTTTGACGGAACACAGAAATCAGTTAGTTCGGCAGGTCCATCGACGCCGGTCGCTGTGCTCGGTCTTTCCAAGACGCCAAGCTCGGGTGATGAGTTCCTGGTCGTCAAGAACGAACGTAAGGCACGCGAAGTGGCTGAGTTCCGCCAGAGCAAGACGCGTGAATCGAAACTTGCGCAGCAGCAAGCCGCGAAGCTGGAAGATGTCTTCAGTCAGATGACCGAAGCCGAGCTTGGCGAAGTGCCGTTGATCATCAAGTCGGATGTGCATGGCAGTACGGAAGCATTGCGCGATGCACTGACCAACCTCTCTAATGATGAGGTGAAGGTCAAAGTCATTAGTTCGGGTGTTGGCGGTATTACGGAATCTGATGCGACGCTGGCCGCGGCCTCGAAGGCGGTCATCATCGGCTTTAATGTTCGGGCGGATAGCGCTGCACGAACTGCAATCAAAGAATCCGGTGTTGACGTTCGTTACTACAGCATTATCTACGAAGCCATTGATGACGTGAAAGCGGCACTCAGCGGTCTGTTGTCGCCGGAAATTCGCGAGAACATCGTTGGTCTGGCCGAAGTTCGCGAGGTATTTACTTCGCCGAAACTGGGTAACGTTGCTGGTTGTATCGTTAGTGAGGGCTACGTGAAGCGTGCGCTGCCGATTCGCGTGCTGCGCGACAACGTCGTGATCTACGAAGGTGAACTCGAGTCGTTGCGCCGGTTCAAGGACAACGTAAATGAAGTTCGTGCCGGTACAGAGTGCGGTATCGGTGTAAAGAACTACAACGACGTTAAGCCTGGTGATCAGATTGAGTGCTTTGAGCGGGTTGAAGTTGCCCGTTTCATTGAATAACTGAACGCCAGCGACGGGCCACAAGATGCCACGCGAATATTCCCGAAGTCAGCGCATGGGAGCTCAGGTGCTGCGCACCTTGAGCGAACTGCTGCGCTCGGAAGTCAAAGATCCGCGCCTGGAGTCGGCGTCGCTGACCGCCGTTGAGCTGTCGCGTGACCTTAGTGTTGCTCGCGTGTATTTCAGCTTGCTGAATCCGGACGACGAGCCGCAACCGGCCCTTGACGCATTAACCCACGCGAGTGGTTTTCTGCGTAGCAAGCTCGGACGGGCGATGAAAGTACGCCACGTTCCCGAACTTCGTTTTGCGCATGACGACAGTATCGCGCACGGATCGGCAATGTCGAAACTTATCCAGGATGCTCTGGACAAAGGCAACAACGGCAACGACTGATGGCGGCGGCTCCACAAAAGCGACGGGAGACAGTGCCCGTGCATGGCCTTGTGTTGCTGAACAAGCCGGCCGGCCTGACTTCAAATCAGGCGTTGCAGAAAGTGAAACGTCTGCTAAAAGCTCGCAAAGGCGGCCATACGGGAAGCCTCGACCCGGCCGCCACCGGCATGTTGCCGCTGTGTTTTGGCGAAGCAACCAAAGTCTCGGCTTATTTATTGGACGCGGACAAGTCGTACCGGGTCGTCGCGAAATTGGGCGAGTCCACGGATACCGCTGACGCTGACGGAAAAGTGATTGATTCGGCTGCTGTGCCGGATCTTGACGCTGCACGATGGGCAGAGATTCTCGCTGGCTTTCTGGGTGATTCCGAGCAGATACCGCCAATGTATTCGGCGCTGAAAAAAGACGGCAAACGGCTCTATGAGCTGGCGCGGCAAGGTCAGGTGGTTGAACGCGCTGCCCGGCCAGTACGAATCAGCGAGATCGAGCTGCTTGAGTACCACGGTCGCCGCCTCGCATTTCGGGTCAGTTGCTCTAAAGGCACCTATATAAGGACGCTCGTGGAGGATGTGGCTGCCGTGGCAGGAACGCTGGCACACACGGTTGTCTTGCATCGCGAGACCGTGGCCGGGTTTGCGGCTTATGACATGCTGGAATTGTCCGAACTGGAAGAGCTGGCGGCTGAAGGCGATCTCGATGCGCTGTATGCGCGCCTGCTGCCGATAGATAGTGCACTGCAGCATTGGCCGTCTTGCGAGTTGCAGGCCACTGATTGCCAGCGCTTTGAGCGCGGACAGCCGGTTGCAGCGACCGCAGAATGGCCGCAAGGGACCTTGTTGAGGGTCTATGACGAGGCCGCACGGTTTGTAGGTATTGCGGAATCGGTCAGCGAAGGCCGGCTGGCGCCAAAGCGGGTGTTCAATTTGGCACCCTGAACGATAGGCCTGCAGCGGTCAACAGCCGCTGGCAGGGAAAATATCGCCTAATTCACGCGAATGGGCTATTAACGGCCGGGAACAGGCGCTAGAATAGCGCGCTTCCAAAAAGGGCCTAAGATTAGAGAACGATTGGAGTTTTTGAGTAATGTCACTTTCCACTGGAAATAAGAGCAGCATTGTCGCGGATTTCGCCCGTGGCGAGGGAGACACCGGTTCGCCGGAAGTTCAGGTCGCGCTGCTGTCAGCACGAATTAGCGAGCTCACCGAGCATTTCGGCGAGCACAAGAAAGACCACCACTCCCGGCAGGGTCTGCTGAAAATGGTTAACAAGCGCCGCAAGCTGCTTGACTACCTGAAAGGCAAAGATCAGGCGCGGTACCGCGAGCTGATTTCCCGGCTCGGTCTCCGCCGTTAAATATTCGGCGCCAAGTGCAATGAACGAAGCCACCGCGCGATCCTGTAATGGGTTCGGGTGGCTTTGTCTTGCCTGTTAAATTCATACGAGAATCTAAGTGAAAGCTATCAGCAAATCGTTCCAATTTGGGGAACACACAGTAACGCTCGAGACCGGCGCTATCGCGCGCCAGGCGGACGGCGCAGTCTTGGTTAAAATGGCGGATACCGAAGTACTGGTTACCGCAGTAGGTCGGAAGACTGCTGACCCAGGTCGTGACTTCTTCCCACTGACGGTCAACTATCAGGAAAAGACCTACGCTGCGGGCAAGATTCCGGGCGGGTTCTTCAAACGTGAAGGTCGGCCGAGCGAGAAAGAAACCCTCATTTGCCGCCTGATCGATCGTCCGATTCGCCCGCTGTTCCCGAAGGGCTTCACTAACGAAGTGCAGGTCATCGCGACCGTCGTTTCGTTGAACCCTGAAGTGGATTCAGATATTCCGGCACTGCTCGGCGCGTCAGCAGCACTCGCTATTTCAGGTATGCCGTTCGCAGGTCCGATTGGCGCGGCGAAAGTGGCCTACAAAGACGGCAACTACATCCTCAATCCCAGTGCGACCCAAATCAATGAGTCTGATCTTGATCTCGTCGTTGCGGGTACCGACCAGGCTGTCCTGATGGTTGAATCGGAGGCCAAACGGCTTTCCGAGGAAGTCATGTTGGGCGCTGTTGTATTCGGCCATGAGCAGATGCAGGTTGCCATCAACGCAATCAAAGAGTTTGCCGCTGAAGCTGGCAAGCCGAAATGGGAGTGGGAAGCTGCTGCCGTTGATCAGGAGCTGGATTCGGCCGTTGCTGAAGTGGCTTCAGCCGGACTGGCTGATGCGTACCGCATTACTGACAAGATGCAACGTCAGTCGGCGGTCGGTGACACGAAAACGGCGGCTTTGGAAGCACTTGCGTCTGGTGATGCACCCCGTTATAGCAGCGAGGAAGTGTCCGGCGCGCTGAAGAAACTCGAAAAGAACATCGTTCGTAAACGTGTCATTGCTGGCGAACCGCGAATTGATGGACGTGATACGAAGACAGTTCGACCCATCGACGTTGAAGTTGGTGTATTGCCGCGTGCTCATGGTTCAGCTGTCTTTACACGTGGTGAAACACAGGCGTTGGTTGTTACGACGCTCGGCACCGGACGTGACGCACAGATCATTGACTCCATTGGCGGCGAGCGCAAAGAGCCGTTCATGTTCCACTACAACTTCCCTCCATTCTGCGTAGGCGAGACCGGTTTCGTCGGTTCGCCGAAGCGACGCGAAATCGGCCACGGCAAACTGGCACGACGCGGTATTCAGGCTGTTATGCCGACAATGGAAGCCTTTCCGTACGTATTGCGCGTGGTTTCAGAGATCACCGAATCGAACGGTTCCAGCTCCATGGCCTCTGTGTGCGGCTCAAGTCTTGCGCTGATGGACGCAGGCGTTCCTATCGCGGCGCCGGTAGCGGGTGTTGCAATGGGACTCGTCAAGGAAGGCGATGATTTCGCGGTCCTGACCGATATCCTGGGCGACGAAGATCACCTCGGCGACATGGATTTCAAGGTGGCGGGTACCGACGACGGCATCACCGCTTTGCAGATGGATATCAAGATTCAGGGTATCACTCGCGAGATCATGAGTAAGGCTCTGGAGCAGGCACGTGACGCGCGTCTGCACATTCTTGCGGAAATGGCGAAAGTCATTAGTGCACCGCGCGAGGATATGTCCGAGTGGGCGCCGACCATCATGACTTTCAAAATTGATCCCGAGAAAATTCGTGAAGTTATCGGTAAGGGTGGTGCGGTTATTCGTGCCATCACGGAAGAGACTGGCGCGACGATCGATATTGAAAATGACGGAACGGTTCGTATTGCCTCAGTAGACGGTTTGTCTGGCAAGGAAGCAAAACGCCGGGTTGACCTGATTACAGCCGACGTCGAAGTAGGCCGTATCTATGAAGGCAAGGTTGCGCGCTTGATGGATTTCGGTGCGTTCGTGACCATTCTGCCAGGCAAAGATGGCCTTGTTCACATCTCGCAGATTTCAAACGAGCGGGTTGAGAAGGTTAGCGACAAGCTGGCTGAAGGCGATGAAGTTAGGGTGAAGGTACTCGAAGTTGATCGTCAAGGTCGTGTCAGACTGTCCATGAAGGACGTCGACGCCGCCTGATCAGATTTCAGGCTGTAAGTAGCGCCTGGCGTCCAGCCAGGCGTCAAACTCGTTCTCCGGCATCGGCCGGGCTATGTGATAGCCCTGGCCGACGTCGCAGCCGAGTTTTTTTAGCATCTGGATAGTGGCTTCGTCTTCGATGCCTTCGGCAACCACTTTCATGTTGAAACGATGTGCCAGGCCGATGATCGTTTCGACAATGTGCTGATCGGCCTTGTCCTCCACCATCCCGGCGACGAATGCCCGGTCAATCTTCAACTCATCCGCAGGGATGGTTTTAAAATAGGAGAATGACGAGTAGCCCGTGCCGAAGTCGTCAATAGAGATTCTTGCGCCGAGGGCTTTGAGGCTCGACATCGTAGCAAAGCACTTGTCGACATCTGCCATGATCGCGCCTTCGGTCAGTTCCAGGGTAAGCCGGCTTGCTTCAACGTCCCAAATAGACAGCAGGCTTTCGACCATGTTCACCAGGCTGCTATCGAGCAGCATGCAAGCTGGCAAATTCACGGCGACGCCAATGTCGTGACCATCCCTTTGCCACATCATCAGGCTGCGCATTGCTGAATTGAGAACGAGTCGGGTCAACGGTTGTATCAGATCGGATTCTTCTGCCACAGCGATAAAGGTCTCGGGGCTGACAGGGCCGCGCGTTGCTGAAAACCACCGAACCAGTGCTTCGGCACCCCATGCATTGTCGGTCAGCAAGTTAAGTTTCGGCTGGAAAAAAACCTGCAATTCGCTTTCGTGAATTGCTTCAGCGAGATCGTCCCGCATTTCCCAACTAACGGCGATATTGCCGACTTTTTCGGTGTCATATGACACGAGGTCTTGCTGAGTATCCTTGGCCACTTCCAACGCAAGCTGAGCGCGTTGCAACAACTCATTGCTACGAAAAGAATGTTCAGGATACAAGGCCATCCCTATGCGTACTTCTAGCGTACCCTTGTCTCGCTCGGGTTCCGGTGTTTCCGGTGCCGCAACGCGCATCAGCTTTCGGCAAGCTAGAGTTGCGTGGCCTTTGTTCTTGAGTCCAGGAACTACAACGGCGAAGGTGTTGTCGCCAATCTGTATGGAAAAATCGACTGGCCGCAATGATTCATTGAGGCGCCGTGAGAGTTCATTAAGAACATCATTGCGGTGGCTGCGGCCGAATCGCGCGTCAATGCGCGAGAGGTTGGAGACTTCCAGCATGATGACTGCGACGATCTGTTCTTCATTCTCGAGGCATTCTTCGAGATGCTGTGCCAGTGATTCGAACGCCGACAGCGATTGTGCGGTCATATTCATCATTGCAGGAGGCCAGACCTCAGAGAAAGTACTCGGCGGGGTCAATTCCGAATGATCCTGGTTCCAGACCGCGATCAATCCACATCGTTTCCTTGCCAAGTTCATCGTTTGTGTTCATGCGCAAGTCAACGGTCTTGAAGTCATCGCAAAGTTGCTTGTCCCGATCAAGAATAATCATGACTTCGGGTCGTAATCTTTGGTAATTATTTTGTGCGGTAACGACAGCGACTTCGCCTGTATTGAGCTCGACGAGGCTACCCGTTGGGAACATGCCTACGGCCTGCACAAACTGATCGACCATTTCTTTCTGAAACTGGCCTTTCGCCATCATTTGCAGTTGGCGCATGGCATCAAACGTAGACTGTGTTTCCGCGTAGGGGCGTTTGGAAACCATGGCATCGTAGCAATCAACGATGCCGGCGACTCTTCCGAGTACCGGGATGATTGTGCCTTTTAGCTGGTTCGGGTAGCCGCTGCCATCGAAGCGCTCGTGGTGCGTGGCCAGCATTATTTCGACTCTGGCGTCGTTCTTGCCGGCATCGCGCAGAATCTCCAGGCCAAACTCGACATGTTTGCGCATTAGCTCGGTTTCTTTTTCGTTGAGCTTGCCGGGTTTTCGCAATAGTTCTATGGGTAGTTGGGTCTTACCGATATCCAGCAACATGCCGCCGAGGCCGACGGCATTCAGGGTTTCTTTGTTGAAACCGAGGTGGCGGCCAAAGACGACAGCCCAGACGGAACTGCCGATGGAATGTTGGTAGACGTACTCGTCCTTCTCCCGTATTCGCATCAACCAGGCCATGGCATCACTGTTGCGCAGGACGCTATCAACGAGAGGGTCAACCGCTTGCTCCAGTTGCGGGACGTCTAGCTGGCCACCATTGCGAACGCCATCGATGACACTATTGATTGCGTGCGATGCTCGCTTCTCAATCTCCTGCGCACGGACGAGTTCTTTTCCGAGTTCCTCGGTGTTGACGTAGTACTTGCCCGTCTTACTGAAATCGGGCTCTGGTATGTCCGCTACAGATTTCTTGGGGATCGGGCGAGGAGGAGGTTCAACCTTGGGCTCTGGTTTTTTGTTGAGATTTGCGAGCCGCAGAATTTCCTGCGGAGGGAGGTCCGATTGCTCTACGTCAACGATGACGGTTTTGCAGTGTTTTTGTAACTCGACGATATCGTCATCGTCAGCGATTTTAAAACCTTGAAACAGAAACGGTGTTTCCAGCCACGGGCGGTCGAGATCCACGACATAGAGGCCGATCTTTAAGTGTTCTGTGGTGATTGTCAGTTTGTCCATGAGCTCGATACAGTGTCATTTGTCCGACCCCGGAATCGGTTGCCGGGGATAACTAGCACACTACAAACGACGATCTTAAGGAACTGTCAACTACCCGGCTATGATCGAGTCGAAGAAATTCAAGATCCGATCAGGCAGAAAGTATCTCGGGCGCCAGGGCGTACCGCCTGCGATGAAGCCTACGTGACCGCCTCGTGCGCTGATCTCAAGCGTTACGTGCTCTCCGAGCTGTTCTGCTGCCGGAATGATGTCGGGCGTCATGAACGGATCGTCAAGAGCGTTGATTAGCAGTGTTGGCCTGTCGATGCTATGGAGGAAGTGGCTGGCGCTGCAACGATCGTAATAGTCATCCTTCCCGGAAAAACCGTGTAGTGGGGCGGTGACAGCGTCATCGAATTCGGCGAACGTCCGTGCTTCGACGGCACGGGTCCAATTGAACGGGGCGGTATGGGCGTTAAATTTCCGGAACACGGACCGTTTCGCCCGTTTCAACAGGTATGACTGGTAGATTCTCGCAAAACCCACCTGCAGGGTTGCAGCGGAAATGTGCAAATTCAGCGGCGCCGAGACAGCCGTGGCGGCGAGCAGCGGCGAGGTGTCGCCAGCTTCGCCAAGGTATTTCAGCAAGACATTGGCGCCGAGTGAGTAGCCCGATGCAAGCAAGGGGCCTGAAAAGCCTCGACGCCTGAGGAGGTCGAGAAAGTATCGCAGGTCGTCGGTTTCCCCTGCGTGATAGCGGCGCGGCAAGCGGTTACGAAAATCACCGCAATCGCGAAAATGCAGCACTACAGCGTTCCAGTTCCGCGCCGCGGCAGCGCGCAACAGGTGTCGGCAGTAGGGCGATGCGGCGGATCCTTCCAGTCCGTGCAGTATGACCAGTAGTGGACTGTCATCGTGCGCCTGATCGTTTGTCAGCCAGTCAACGGACGTAATATCGCCATCTGGCAGCTCAAGCGACTCGTGCGCGAGCGTTATCCGCGGCCCGTTGACCCAGGGAAGGATGGGAAACATGGTTTGCAGGTGACGATTGCGCAGCCAGCGAGCAGGCACAAAAGCACTCTTTGTTATTCGGGATTCCATGGACAAATCGGGCGAGATGAGGGACTTCCGGCGTATCGGTGGGGCAAAAAAATGGCCCCCCGCGTGCTGCGGGGGGCCAGCCGTAGAGCTTGCGCTCCTTCAGGCATGCAACAGGGGGCGGGGGAGCAGAACCCTGCTGCATCGCACAAAGTAGGTCATTAGGCGGGTTCCTGTCAAGCCTGATGGCCGGTCTTTTGCGGTCGGATCAACCCGCTTTCTTGCGGTCGTCGCCCTGTTCGTTGTCGTCGTCATCGCCGCCTCGATTTGAACCGGTGAAACGTCGAAAGACCTCGTCTTGCAACGATTTCCAGCGGTTGAAGTTCTTTTGCGCCAGATCAGTAACCGCCGTCACCGGATCAACTCCCACCACCTTTTTGACCTGGCCCCGTATGTTTTGCTGTTGGCTCATAACGAGCTTCATGCTTTGTTCGAGGTAGCGTGCCATGAACCCCGGCATTACATTGCCGTAGGAGCGGATGACCTGCGAGAGGAAATCGCGACTCATGATGGCGTCGCCCTGTTGTTCCTGTTCACTGATGACTTGCAACAAGATCGTGCGGGTAATGTCATCACCGCTCTTCTTGTCGATCACGGTGAATTCAATCTTCTTGAGGACCAGGTCACGGATATCGGCCAGCGTTATATAGCGGCTCTCCTCTGTGTCGTACAGGCGTCTATTCGGGTATTTCTTAATGATTCGGGCGGCAGTCATTGGGTACTCGTCTGATTGAATACGGTCCGCAGGTCTAGCGTCGCTGGTTGCGATCGGGTCAGTGTTGTCTGGGAACGGCGGGTCCTGCGCATTGTCGCGCAGCCGAGAACTTGCAGAACGTTACCATAGCCCATTTCACGGGCCAGCCATAGGGGGGGGCGAGCTCAGTATTTGGCGTTGTCCGGCCAGCTTTGCTGGCTGCCAGTTTGCGCGTGCCCACTCCCAGATGTCCGCGATCGAACTGGCTGCCAGATCGTCGAGCACAGGCAGTTGCAGGGCTGCCAGCGCCGCTACCAACACGGGTCGCGGATCGGTTTCAGGCAATGGCGGTGCACCCGTCAGTTTGCTGAGTTTCTGGCCTTCTTCGTTCTCGATCACGGGTATATGCATATACCGGGGTGTAGGCAGTCTCAGAAGCTGTTGCAAATGAATATGCCGGGGAGTCGAATCCAGTAAATCGATGCCACGAACCACCTCCGTTACGCCGTCGGTGGCGTCATCCGCGACCACGGCCAGGTGGTAGGCGATCAGTCCGTCGCGCCGCCGTATGATGAAATCACCCGATTCGGTCTCCAGGGATTGGCAATGCTGGCCCTGCAACAGATCCGTAAAGCAAATTGGCTCATTGTGGGTTTGTACGCGAATCGCGCACTCACCGGCAGTTGTGCCGGTACGGCAAGTGCCTGGGTATATGGGGCCGAGTGGGCCGACAGCGGCATCCTGGAGGTCGCGCCGTGAACAGCCGCAACGATAGGCTTGCGCACCCGCGACCAGAGCGGCGGCAGCGTCTTCGTGGTCAAGGGTTCTTGTGCTTTGGTAGATAACCGGTCCATCCCATTGAAATCCATAGAGTTCTAGGGCTGAGACTATGCGCTGGCACGCGCCGGGTTGTTCGCGCGGGGGATCAATGTTCTCAATGCGCAGGAGCCATTGGCCGTTCGCGCAGAGCGCTTGCAGATAGCTCGCGCAAGCGGCAAGTAAGGAACCGAAATGCAGGGGGCCACTCGGTGAGGGCGCGAAGCGGCCCACATAGCGGGCCGCTTCATTCATGCGTTGCTCCAGGTTTCCACTGCACTAGCGGGCAGCAGCCGGAAACATGGTTTTACCGGTATCGGTCATCCCGATCGCGAAATTGGCGTTCGGCCATTTCGCGGCGTTCCTGTGCTTCCAGGCAAAGGGTTGCGACAGGGCGAGCTTCCAGGCGCTTGAGGCCTATCTCTTCGCCGGTTTCCTCGCAATAACCGTAGGTGCCTTCGTCTATTCGAGCGAGCGCGGAGTTGATCTTGCGCAGCAATTTGCGCTCCCGGTCGCGGGTCCGCAATTCCAGGCCGAACTCGGATTCCTGGGTTGCGCGATCATTGGGGTCGGGAAAATTGGCCGCCTCGTCCTGCATGTGGTGCAGCGTACGATCCACTTCATTCATCAATTCACGTTTCCATGACTGCAGAATGTCGCGGAAATGCTCCAATTGTTCGGTGCTCATATAGTCTTCGCCACGCGAGGACTGGTAAGGCTGAATGCCGTGTATGGGCCCAGACATCACGTCGCCACCTTTTCTTGGCACCGCACGGGCCACAACTTTCTTGGCCGCCTTTTTCGGTGCCGCGCTGGCGGACGATTTCTTCTTAGCTGCCGGGGGTGCTGCTTTTTTCTTGCTGACTTTCGTCGCGGCTTTCATGCTGGCCAATTTCTTTTTGCTCGCCTTTTTTGCGGCTTTCGCCTTCTTTTTGCTGGTTTTTTTCGCGGTCGCCTTCTTGGCGGCCGGACGTTTTTTGGTCGCGGGTTTCTTTTTCGCCGCTTTCTTCGCGACTTTCTTCGTGACTTTCTTGGCCACCTTCTTGGCTACTTTTTTCTTGCTGGCAGCCGGCTTTTTCTTCGCCGACTTTTTGGCTGCGGTTTTCTTCTTGGTCACTTTCGTCTTTTTACCTGCAGGTTTTTTACGCGCAACAGCTTTCTTCGAAGTTGCCTTCTTTCGGGAGGTTCCAGCCTTCTTACGCGTCTTGCTCGCGGTCTTTTTTGCGGGCATTTTTTGCTCCTGCTGGTTCAAGAAAAACGCGGAATTATACATCGCTTGAGGCAACATGGAAGCACTAAACGCAGGCATTTTCTGCCTTTCGACGGTTGCCCTACGGGTCGGGAGCAATATCGTGCGCAAGTGGTTGCGTTAGTTGCAATTTAACGCGTTTCGCTGCGGCTGCGACCGGCCGATAATTTTGTTCAGTGCGCGGCATGTCGTCTGTCGACGACAATCGTTTTATCTGACCAATTACATTACACTAGCCGGATTTGACGGGCTAATTGGCGTAATTCCAGCAGATGCGATTAAGCAAGATTAAGCTCGCCGGCTTCAAGTCTTTTGTAGATCCCACCACCATTCCGTTTCCGAGCAATCTCGTAGGGGTTGTTGGTCCGAACGGATGCGGCAAATCCAATGTGATTGATGCTGTGCGATGGGTTATGGGAGAAAGCTCGGCGAGCCGCCTTCGTGGCGATTCACTTACCGATGTAATTTTCAATGGTTCCAGTTCACGCAAGCCTATCGGCGCTGCGTCGGTTGAGCTGTTGTTCGACAATACCGAGACGACCCTCGAAGGGCAGTACGCGAACTACGCGGAAATTGGTATTCGTCGTGAGGTTTCACGGGATGGGGTGTCGAATTACTACCTGAACGGGACTCGCTGTCGGCGCAAGGACATCACGGGCGTCTTCCTGGGAACAGGGCTCGGACCACGAAGTTACTCGATTATTGAGCAGGGCATGATTTCGCGCTTGATTGAAGCCAAGCCCGAAGAAATGCGCGTGTTCATTGAAGAGGCGGCTGGAATCTCCAAGTACAAGGAGCGTCGCCGGGAAACATCGAACCGGATCAAGCACACCAAAGAAAACCTTGATCGCTTGATGGATCTGCTTGAAGAAGTTGAAAAACAGCTCAAGCACCTTGATCGGCAGGCAAAGACCGCAGAGCGTTACGGCAAGCTCAAGAACGAAGAGCGCCGTACTGTCGCCGAGTTGCTTGCACTGCGACTGCGTGATCTCGACCAGATAGCGAGTGAGTCCGAAGCACGTCTAGCCGAGAAAGAAACGGCATTGCAAGGAGCAATTGCAGAACAACGGAAGCTTGAAGCAGAGCTGGAACGTTGCCGCGCTCAGCAAGGCGAACGTAGCGATTCTTTCAATGAAGTGCAGGCGCGTTTTTACAAAGCCGGTTCTGAAATTGCGCGTCTCGAACAGACTATTGAACATGCGCATGACCTCCGCGAACGCCAGTCACGTGATCTTGAGCAGGCGGTCAAGGGTGCGACGGAAATCGCCACGCACATCAATCAGGACCAAACAGAAATTGAGCAGCTGGAACACACCCTCAGTGAGTTAATGCCAGGCCTGAAGCAGGCGCGCGAGAGCGAGCAGTTGTCAGGACAGTCTCTGCAGAAAGCGGAGCAGGCACTGGCAGCGTGGCAAGAGCGCTGGAATGAATACTCCGGCAAGGCGAACGAGTCCGAGCAGGTTCGCAATGTCGAAAAGACACGTATCGAACAAATAGAGTCACGGCTCCAGAGCTTTAGCGATCGTTTGCGTAAACTGGGCGAAGCCGGTCAGGCTGCTAATTTGGGTGAGCTCAAGAACCTGTTCGAACAACTGACGGCTCAGGAAATTCAGAAGCGCCAGGCCCGGGACGAGTTCGCTCGTAAAGTGGCGGAGCTCGCAGATGAGATTCGAAAGCTGCGTGAGCAAGATGGAAAACTTGCCAGGCTTGCGGACGAACGGAATGCAGCATTGCAAGAGGCGCAGTCGCGGTACGCGTCACTTGAAGCTGTACAGAAAGCCGCTTTGGGGCAAAGTGACGAAACCGTCAAAGGTTGGCTCGAAGCCAGTGGCCTTGATCAGAACGAGCGCGTAGCGCGATCTATCGATGTAGAAAGTGGTTGGGAGCGTGCAGCTGAGACCGTACTGGGCGACTACCTGCAAGCCGTTTGCGTCAACGACGTAACTCAGGCTATTCAAAATATCGGCCAGTTGAAAAATGGCACGGTAACTTTGCTCGCGCGAACCGCGAACGACTACGCGCAGGCGACCCATAACGCTGATTCACTGGCGTCGAAGGTCAGCAAGGCGCCCGCTGCATTACAGAGTTTGCTCAACTCTGTGAAAACAGCAGAAACATTGAACGATGCAATGGTACTGCAATCGCAGCTTGCAGCCGACGAGTCGGTGATTACGAAAGACGGTATCTGGTTGAGCCAACATTGGCTGCGAGTAAGTCGGGACAAAGATCAGCAAGCTGGCATTCTTGCCCGCGAACAGCAAATGCGGAAGCTCAAGGACGAAGTGCAGGAGTTACGGGCACGTGCTGAGAGTGCTAAGAACCTGCTGACAGATGGTCGCACCCGTCTTACTCAACTTGAAGAGAATCGCGAATCGTCGCAACGGCAAGCGTCAGTGGGCATGAGCGAGTATTCGGAAACCAAATCCAGTCTAGACTCTGCCAGATACCGGATGGATCAAGCGACGGCGCGCGCCGCTGCTATTGCGGAAGAGCAACGAGAACTTGAAGTAGAAAAGCGTGCGGCGAATGAGCAGCTGGCTGAATCGCGCCAGCGCTTTTCAACGGCCGATGCGACCTTAAGCGAACTAGAGGAAGAGCGGGCAGCGCTGGAATCTCGACGCGAAGAGTTGCGAGCCGAGCTCGACCGGGTTCGTGCTCAGGCCGACCAGGATCGTCGGGTTGCCCAGGATATGGCTATTCAGTTTGAAAGCCGCCGTTCCAGTAAAGAGTCTGCTGCTCAAGGTCTGGAACGCATGCAGAAACAGCTTGAACAGTTCCGGCACCGCGAGCAGGAGATCCGCCAGCAGCTGGAGCAGGGCGAGGAGCCACTCAGCGATAAGAAGAAAGAGCTGGAAGGGTTGCTCGAAGTCCGTGTGACTATTGAGTCATCGCTGTCGGCGGCGCGCAAGCTCGTAGAGAATTCCGAAAGCGAACTGCGTGAACTTGATCAGAAGCGCATGCAGATCGATCAGAACGTGGAAGACGCCCGGACCCAGGTTGGCGAGTCCAAGATGGCAGCACAGGAAGTCAGGGTGCGTCGGGAAGGTATTTCGGAGCAATTCGCGCAAACCAAACACGAGCTTGAGCCACTGCTGGCTGAGATGGATCCTGCGGCTGAACCGAATGGCTGGGAAGAAAAGCTTGAAAAGGTTCGTCGGCGGATAGAACGTCTGGGGCCTATCAACCTGGCAGCCATCGACGAGTTCAAGGAACAGTCGGAACGCAAAGAGTATCTGGATTCCCAGTTGAAAGACTTGACGGATGCACTCGATACACTTGAAGGCGCGATACGCAAAATTGACCGGGAAACGCGCACACGTTTTCGTGAAACGTTCGAACGGATCGACAGCGGTTTCAAGCGCCTGTTTCCGCGCCTGTTTGGTGGCGGACACGCGTACATGGAATTAACCGGCGATGATTTACTATCGACCGGTGTGACAGTCATGGCGCGGCCGCCAGGTAAACGCAACAGCACGATCCATCTGCTGTCGGGCGGTGAAAAAGCACTGACGGCTGTGGCGCTTGTGTTCGCAATTTTCGAATTGAATCCTGCGCCGTTCTGTATGCTTGACGAGGTCGACGCGCCACTTGATGATGCCAACGTAACTCGCTTTTGCGACATCGTTCGAGAGATGTCTGAGAAGGTGCAGTTTGTTTTTATCACGCATAACAAAGTGACCATGGAGCTGGCTCGCCAGTTGACCGGCGTCACAATGCAGGAGCCTGGCGTTTCCAGAATGGTTTCTGTGGATCTGGACGAAGCTGTCAAAATGGCGGCCAGTTAAATTTGAACACGAACGAGTATCTGTATGGATGGGCTTCGTTGGTTACTGTTAGTAGTTGGTCTTCTGGTTGTTGCCGCTGTTTATTGGTACAGCCGGCGCGAGGCCAGTCGTGCGAGCAGACCTGAGCCATCGTCGCGGCTAGAGCCCTCTCTCGGAGACGCTGCTGGAGCGGATGGCGACGCTGAGCCGCTGCTTGAGGTCGACGAGTTTTCAGATGAGCTCGACGCTGACGATGAGGAATCGAACCTAGATTCGGAAATGGAGCCGGGCGAGTCGCCGGACGCTGTAGCGAAGCCTCGTGAGAAAATCGTCACACTGCGTTTGGTGGCGGGTCGCCAGGCGACGGCGTTTGCCGGTGACGAACTTGCTCTTGGCATGCGCGCTGTCGGTATGCGCCACGGCCGATTCGGTATTTTCCATCGTTACGTTGGTGATGACGAGAACCGGGTGGTCTACAGTGCCGCGAGCCTCGTCGAACCTGGCAGTTTCGATTTAGCCAATCTGAAAGAACAAAAACTTCCAGGAATCAGTTTGTTCATGGTACTGCCAGGACCGCTGGACGGTGCTGAAGCGTTCGACATGATGATGGAAGGCGCGCGCGCTCTTACAAAGTCGCTGCAAGGTGAGTTGCTGGACGAGTCTGGCAGCACTCTCAGTATCCAGCGAGAGCGCTATCTGCGTGAAGAGATTATTCAGTATCAGCATGGCATCCGAGTCGCCTGAGCGGGTATCTGCGCCGGAAAATATGACCATCGCCGGAATTCGAAATTCGATCGACGAGCTGCGGCGTGAAATCGACCGCCACAACTACCTCTACCACACGCTGGATCAACCCAGTATTCCGGATGCCGAATACGATCGCTTGATGCGAAAGCTGCAAGCGATGGAAGCGAAACACCCGGAGCTGATTACAGCGGACTCTCCGACTCAGCGGGTAGGCTCTGAACCTGTAGCAGGCTTCGGTACGGTGGAACACACGGTACCAATGCTCTCGCTAGGGAATGCTTTCAATGACGAAGATCTGCGTGAGTTTCATCGGCGAGTTACCGATCGACTCGAGTTGTCTGAAGGTGATGCGCTGGACTATGCAGTGGAGCCCAAACTTGACGGTGCCGCGGTTAGTTTGCGTTATGAGCAGGGCATTCTCGTTCGCGGTGCGACTCGTGGCGATGGTAAGACCGGCGAAGACATCACACACAATGTTCGTACGATTCCAGCAGTGCCGCTGAGGCTCAGGGGAAGTGGGTACCCTGATGTGCTTGAAGTGCGCGGCGAAGTGTTCATGCCACGCGCAGGTTTCGAAAAATTTAACGCGGCTGCTGCGAGCAAAGGCGAAAAAACATTTGTGAACCCGCGCAATGCGGCGGCGGGCAGCCTGCGGCAACTGGACCCCCGATTGACTGCATCCAGACCTCTGGATATCTACGTTTACTCTGTGGGATACGTTGATGGTGGTTCGGTGCCTGACCGGCATAGCGATATTCTGTCAACACTGCAGGAGTGGGGTTTCAAAATTTGCCCTGAGCGCAGGGTTGTCCAGGGCGTCGATGGGTGTATCGAGTTCTACAACGACATTGGTGATCGACGTGCAGACCTTCCGTACGACATCGATGGTGTGGTTTATAAAGTGGACCGAGTCGATTTCCAAAAGGAACTCGGGTTTGTCTCCCGAGCTCCTCGATGGGCAATTGCCCACAAGTTCCCGGCTCAGGAAGAGCTGACTCTGGTGAACGACATCGAGTTCCAGGTGGGTCGTACTGGTGCTATCACGCCGGTCGCCAGGCTTGAGCCCGTCTTTGTTGGCGGCGTTACAGTGAGTAATGCGACTTTGCACAACATGGACGAGTTGAGCCGCAAAGACGTGCGTATTGGTGACACCGTGATTGTCAGGCGAGCGGGAGACGTAATTCCCGAAGTGGCGCAAGTGATTCTGGAGCGCAGGCCAGAAAACACCGTGCAGGTAGTCGCCCCTGTTACATGCCCGATTTGCGGATCCGCGGTCGTTCGACCGGATGGTGAAGCAGTGGCTCGTTGCAGCGGCGGACTGTTTTGTTCCGCCCAGAAGACGGAAGGTCTGAAGCACTTCGTGTCCAGACGTGCGTTGGATATTGAAGGGCTGGGGGCAAAGCTGATTGAGCAGCTGGTCGCGGCTGATCGCCTGCAGACGGCTGCAGACATCTTTTCGCTGGAAAAAGAAGAGTTGGTTGCTCTTGAACGAATGGGAGAGAAATCAGCTGAAAATCTATTGGCTGCTATTGAGAGTGCAAAGAACACGACCTTGTCACGCTTTCTCTACGCGTTGGGAATACGCGAGGTGGGCGAAGCTACATCGAATGCGTTGGCGGACTACTTCGGGCGACTCAGTGCCGTAATGAGCGCCGATCAGGAGGCTTTGCAGCAAGTGCCTGATGTGGGGCCGGTTGTAGCCTCCCACGTAGTGGCTTTTTTCGCCGAACCGCACAATCGCGAAATAATCGACGAATTGCGAGGCCAAGGTCTCACCTGGCCGGAGTCTGAGCCACAAACCTCGCCAAAAGACGGTGCACTCATGGGCAAGACGTTCGTGCTAACTGGAACACTCGTTTCCATGACGCGAGAGCAGGCCAAAGAGAAAATCATGGCCCTCGGTGGAAAAGTGAGTGGGAGCGTGTCCAAGAAAACGGACTTCTTGGTTGCGGGAGATAATGCTGGTTCAAAACTAACAAAAGCGCAGAAACTGGAAATCACCATACTCGATGAGGTCCAATTGGCAAAAGTGCTGATTGATCAATAATTAACAACCAGTTTGGAAAAAAAGGAGAAGAATATTCAATGAAATCAAGTCCTAAAAGTTTACACATCAGCTAGAAATATCAATGGTTGTGCACATTAATTGAAGAGGAGACTTGGGCCATTTTTCCCAAGTGTCTAATTTCATTGACCGAAAAAAGTGGCGCTCCTATATTTCGCGACCATGCAAGATTCAATTCAACGACAAATTCTAAAAGCCCTTCTACAGGTCCTCCGGCCGGTCATCCGATCGCTATTACGTGCAGGCATTGGATATCGAGAATTCGCAGAGGTGTCTAAAGCCGCTTTTGTTGATGTTGCTACGAAAGATTATGGACTGAGAGGGCGGCCAACCAATATCTCAAGAGTTGCGGTAATGACGGGTCTAACGAGGAAAGAAGTTAGACGATTGAGAGATAAGGCAGCCGCGGGCGATCAGACCGTAGTGATGCGTTCTGCGCCGATGGCGGTAATTCTCCATCGATGGTACACCGAGGATGAGTTTAGGAATTCTGAGGGCGGGGCACGAGACCTTCCTTTTGACGGCTCTTCGCCATCGTTTTCAGATTTAGTAAGAAAGTTTGGTGGCGATATTCCACCGGGCGCTATGAGAACGGAGCTAAAACGAATTGGCGCGATTGAGGAAGCTGGGGACGGAGCGTTGAAAGTATTGAAGAGGAACGTTTCGGGCCTAGACGCCCATGAGAAATTAATTACAGGCCTGGCTGGAATCTTGTACCCAGCAGCTCTAACTATTGCTCACAATACCGATCCGGCGAGAAAGGGTAACACTTGGGTTCAACGCTATGCTGCGACCAAGAGTATTAGAGGCGATGACATAGATCGGATAAGGCGGATAAGTTCTGACCGTTTGACTGAGTTCACAGAGTCTATCGACGACCTTTTCGCCGCCTACGAAACTCTGTATGACCAAGAAGAAAGTACTCAATCAGAGAGGGCGGTTGGGGTTGGCGTGTTCTACTTCGAAGAAGATAAGAGTGAGTCAGACATATTCGCGTGATTCAAGGCTAGTTCGCTCCTGATTTGGAGTCCTTGTGAGCTCGAATTTGCGCAATGCTGAAGAAAATATTTGAGGCTTCTACAGGCAGTCTCTTGGTCATTGATCTGCTCGGCTCCCGACTGATCGCTGATTGAATTTCATGTAAGTGTGTAATACCCACTTACAACCCCGAATCTAATCTTGATGCGGGTATTAGAATAACTCCTTACTAAGTTGATTTTTCAGTAAATTCCTATTAGCTCGCAGTTTTACATAACGCGACTATTTGGTAGTTTCAACTGAGACGTATGCCATTTTTCGATTCATATGGTCGAAAAAAATCGAACAAGTGTATAGCTCTGTTTGTTAAGCGATTTGGCTCGCCTAACTTAAAGTTGACTGTGACGTAGTTCGGGAATAAATTCCCTACTGAAGTCATTATGTTGAAACATGAGCGATTCTGTAAAAACCGGTCTACTAGCTGCCTACTCCAAGTTACTACGGCCATTAGTCCGGATTCTCTTGCGACACGGTGTTACTTACGCTGAATTCTCGGAAGTCGTAAAGACGGTTTTCGTGACAATTGCAGCTCAGGAGTTCCGTGTTCCTGGCAAGAAAATGTCGAAAGCACGAATCGCGATCGTGACGGGGTTGACTAGAAAGGAAGTTCAGAGACTTTCAACCGTTGATCAGGAGGAGCGATTTAGTCTCAAGACCAACCTTAGTCGTATTGGTCGAGTGCTTTCGGGTTGGCACACCGATCCGGATTTCACCGGTCCATATGGGATGCCGCTAGAAATTCGGTACGACTCCGATCTGCCGAACGACGCGACATTCACTCGATTGGTTCAACAATACAGTGGCGATATGACACCGCGAGCAATGCTAGATGAGCTGCTGCGAGTCGGAGCCGTTGTCGAGACAGATCAAAATTGGTTTAAGGCAATCCGCAGAGAATACGTTCCGCATACGTTGGCGCCGGACTTTTTGGAGAGAGTGGGACGTGGCGTGCACGATTTTATTCATACCGTCGAAGAAAACATGCAAAAGCGAGGTCGGGAGCCGGGGCGTTTTGAACGAACTGTCAGACCTGCGGCAGGGTTAAGGCCACAAGATTTACCACTCTTCGACGCCTATGTGAGAGAGAAGTGTCAGGCGCTTTTGGAAGATATTGACAATTGGTTGACCAAGCTTGAAGAGCCGGACGCAAAAAAGGGTGATAAGGCCATACATACAGGAGTTGGGATTTATCACTTTATTGTAAAAGACGAGTTTGAACAGAAGAAGATTAAAGATTTGTTGGAAAGCAGGAGTGATTCCGAATAACGGATTATTCGAAATAGCACTTTAGTGAGTTGGCTAAATGGACTGCCACCTCCACTGAAAAGTTAGATTGTTGGAGATCTAATTTAATGAGCGATTTAAAGGGAAGTCTTGGGCACCTGTTTCGGGTGATCCCAACAATTGTAGTATTTGGGGCTTGCGCCGCCGGCACGGCGAGCGCGGCTATAGACGGCACTGGTGCACGAGTCATTGACGGAACCGGTGGTTACGTAATTGATGGCACAGGCGCACGGGTAATTGACGGCACTGGTGCACGAGTCATTGACGGAACCGGTGGTTACGTAATTGATGGCACAGGCGCACGGGTAATTGACGGCACTGGTGCACGAGTCATTGACGGAACCGGTGGTTACGTAATTGACGGCACAGGCGCACGGGTAATTGACGGCACTGGTGCACGAGTCATTGACGGAACCGGTGGTTACGTAATTGATGGCACAGGCGCACGGGTAATTGACGGCACTGGTGCACGAGTCATTGACGGAACCGGTGGTTACGTAATTGACGGCACAGGCGCACGGGTAATTGACGGCACTGGTGCACGAGTCATTGACGGAACCGGTGGTTACGTAATTGACGGCACAGGCGCACGGGTAATTGACGGCACTGGTGCACGAGTCATTGACGGAACCGGTGGTTACGTAATTGACGGCACAGGCGCACGGGTAATTGACGGCACTGGTGCACGAGTCATTGACGGAACCGGTGGTTACGTAATTGATGGCACAGGCGCACGGGTAATTGACGGCACTGGTGCACGAGTCATTGACGGAACCGGTGGTTACGTAATTGACGGCACAGGCGCACGGGTAATTGACGGCACTGGTGCACGAGTCATTGACGGAACCGGTGGTTACGTAATTGATGGCACAGGCGCACGGGTAATTGACGGCACTGGTGCACGAGTCATTGACGGAACCGGTGGTTACGTAATTGATGGCACAGGCGCACGGGTAATTGACGGCACTGGTGCACGAGTCATTGACGGAACCGGTGGTTACGTAATTGACGGCACAGGCGCACGGGTAATTGACGGCACTGGTGCACGAGTCATTGACGGAACCGGTGGTTACGTAATTGATGGCACAGGCGCACGGGTAATTGACGGCACTGGTGCACGAGTCATTGACGGAACCGGTGGTTACGTAATTGATGGCACAGGCGCACGGGTAATTGACGGCACTGGTGCACGAGTCATTGACGGAACCGGTGGTTACGTAATTGACGGCACAGGCGCACGGGCAATCGACGGTACCGACCTCCTTGCCCTTGGCAGCGTCGAGGCAGTTGGTGACGGTTTTATATCAGTGTTAGGACAGACGGTATTTGGTGCTGAAAGCGATTTCGCAGGGATCAGTACTGGGGAGACCATTGCGGTCTTTGGCTCGATCGATTCCGTTACCGGCGGTTTTGTGGATACACGAATCGTTTCGGTATCTCCAACCGGCGTCGATTCGGGCATGCCGTCTTTCTTGCGGGGCACGGTCGATGAGGTCAATGTGACCTTGGGACGTGCTGTAGTCAGCGGTATTACAGTTGACTACAACGCACTACTGTCCAGGGGCGTTGCGCCGGCAGTAGGCGATCGAATTGCCGTAACCGGTCGAAACTATCGTGGAATGGGCTTATTGGTTGCCGATCCAGATATGGCTGCGGAGTTACGGTAACGACGAAAGTCGGGGGCAAAAAAAAGTCGGCGTCCCTGCCGACTTAGGTCTCGTTTCAACTTGAAGGAGATTCGAGAGTTGGAGAAGCCACCCCTGAGCGATTGAGAGGCGACTTGCGAGCTATATTGGCACCATGGGCAAATATTGCTGTGATCCGTCTCACAGAAAAATCGGCAAAAGAAAAAGGGCGCTTCGAGCGCCCTTTTTCTTGTCTACTTGTCAGAGATTAAGTTAACTAGTTGCTGATCTCGCTAGTGCTACGCAGGTCTTCCAGGTGTTTCTGGAACATGCGTTGCTGCACAACTTGTTGAATCTCTCCTCGCACCGTGTCGAGAGGCGGTGCTTCTGCTTCCCGAGATTCCTCGCGCTTGATAACGTGCCAGCCAAACTCCGTTTGAACAGGGGATTTGGTGTAAGCGCCATCTTCAAGTGCTGCGACGGCATCAGAGAAAGGAGCAACCATTTGGTTGGGAGAGAACCAGCCAAGATCGCCACCATTGGGTCCTGAAGGGCCCGTTGAACGAGTCTTCGCTAATTCAACAAAGTCCTCACCGTCATCCAGGCTGCCGATTATCTCTGTCGCTTCGCCCTGGCTTTCAACCAAGATGTGCCGGGCTCTGAACTGCATTGGAGGAGCCAGCGCACGTTGAGCCTCGTACTCAGCAGATATCTGCTCGTCGGTAACGGTGGCGTCGGCAAAGAATCGACCAGCAACTGCCTGTGCGAGAATGCCTCGACGCTGTAATTCGATCTGCGCCGCAATCTGCGGATCGTTTTCGATCGCGCTGATATCCTTCTGCGTTGTCAGCAAGTAAATGTCAGTCAGTTCTTCCAGTAACGTCTCACGTTCGTTTGCCGCAACCTGGGCTGATGGACGGCTCGTTCGGCTTTGCATGTAGAACTCGAGCACGGAACTGTCGATGTCTACACCGTTCACGGTCTTTACCGTTTCTGCTACCGCCGAATACGATGCGGATACGCCGAGTACGCTCACCAACAGTGCAGGCAGCAGTCTCACAGCGCGGGTCGTGCCGATCATTTGTTCCATCTAGTAGTCCTTATAATTTTCGAAAAAAAGGGGGAGGGCTGCGAATCAACATTCATCGGGTGTTTGAGCGCGTATCTGCACAGCGTGTATATCGGTTTGCAGCAGCGCTCCCAGCGCATCATAAACCATGCGGTGTCGTTGCAATTGGCTATGACCTTCGAAACTGGCAGCGGTAATTCTCACGTCGAAATGGCCTCGACCGTCTTCTGCTCCGGCGTGGCCGATATGAAGATGACTCTGATCCTTGACCAATAGTTCCTGCGGATCAAAGACCTGGCGTAGCCGTGTCTCTATCTCTTTGATTCTACTCGTGCTCAAGGCAGGACCAATTTGAAGGGCTTGACTGTAACCCGAGAGTAAACACCAGCAGCCGCGTATGGGTCGGCATCAGCCCAGGTTTGGGCATCTTCGAGAGTAGGGAAATCCAAGACCAAGAGACTTCCGCTGAACCCGGCCGGGCCGGGGTCTTCGGAATCGATTGCCGGATGTGGGCCGGCGACCAACACACGCCCGGCATCCCGAAGTTCAACAAGGCGTTGCAAATGGGCTGCACGCGCTTTGAGTCGCCGCTCGAGGCTGTTTTCAATATCTTCGCTGATAATGGCGTACCACATCCTAGTTCTCCGATTTGTTGTCGAGTGTGTCCTCGTCTTTCATCGCCGATGAAAGCCACACGCTTTGAATGATGATGAACACCAGGGTCAGCCCAAGCATGCCAAAGAGTTTGAAATTGACCCAGAACGCTTCACTGAAATTGTAGGCGACGTAGATATTGACGACGCCAACGAACATAAAAAACGCGACCCATATTAAATTCAACGTACGCCACTGCGGGGCGCTGAGAGTCGCGGCGCTACCGAGCATTCGTTGGATTATCGGTTTGTCACCGATCCACAGACTGCCGAGAAACACCAGGCCGATGACCCAATTTAGTACCGTTGGTTTCCAGAACAAGAATAAGGGATTGTGGAAGAACAGCGTTGCTGCGCCCAAGACCAGAACCAGCACAGTGGATGCCGCATAGATTCGGTTCAGCTTTCGTGTCATTAGCCATTGCACGGCCAAAATGAGTGGCATGGTGCCCATCAACACCGCAGTCGCGAAATAGATGTCTTTAAAGAAGTACGCGACAATAAATACGACTATGGGGATATAGTCTACGAGAAGCTGCATGTGGGTATTGTCTTTAGAGTGGAGGGGCGAAAGGGCCGAATGATAGCGCACTCCTGCCGGTGACCGAAACGCCAAAAACTAAAGGCGACGTGGGCGGGTTGGTATCGTTACAATCCAGTCATGGCGCGTATAGTAGAACTTCACCCGGTCGACCCTCAACCACGCACAATCGCGGAAGTTGTCGCAGCGATCCGTAGTGGCGGATTGGTGGCTTACCCCACGGACTCCAGCTACGCGTTGGGCTGTCACTTGGGTGATAAGCGCGCGATGGACCGGATTCGGCGGATTCGGCGTACAGACAAGGACCACAATTTCACCCTGGTTTGCTCCGACCTTTCCGAGATCAGCACTTACGCGCGGGTGGACAATTGGGCCTATCGGTTGATCAAAGCGTTAACGCCTGGCCCTTATACCTTTATTTTGCCCGCAACACGCGAGGTGCCGAAACGCCTGCAACATGCTCGCCGGCGTACGATTGGTCTGCGTGTGCCGGACCATACCGTCGTTCGGGCGATGCTCAATGCGCTGGGCGAGCCGATCATGAGTTCAACGCTGTCGCTTCCTGGCGACGATATGCCATTGACGGATGTTGATGAGATAGAGCGACGTATCGGCCACGATATTGAAATCATCGTTTCGTCCGGATCGACGGGTATTGAGCCCACGAGCGTGCTGGATCTCACCGGTGATTCCGCGGAAGTATTGCGGGTGGGACGTGGCGATTTGAGTTTTCTGGACTGAACGCGGCAGGCATGGCGCGGTATGTAAACGATGGCTTGCAGTCGGCGGCGCTTATTACGCTAAAATGCACCGACCCCGCCCGGATATCCCATGAAGCCTGAATTGACAGTCGTTACCAGCAAGGACGCGCCCAAACCCGTGCAAGAATCGCCAGTACGGCCCTCGCAGGGTGAAATGCCGTTTGCCGTCGTTGACGGCGAGCCACTCACTCAGCTCCCCCAGGATCTGTATATCCCGCCGCATGCCTTGCAGGTGTTTCTTGAGGCATTTGAGGGGCCGCTGGATCTGTTGCTCTACCTGATTCGGCGCCAGAATATCGACATTCTCGATATTCCGATCGCAGAGATCACTCGGCAATACGTTCAGTACATTGAGTTGATGAAGGAGATGCAACTCGAGCTGGCGGGCGAATACTTGCTAATGGCAGCGATGCTGGCTGAGATCAAGTCGCGGATGTTATTGCCTCGACCTCCCTCCGAGGAGACCGAGGAAGAAGATCCGCGCGCGGAACTCGTCCGTCGTTTGCAGGAATACGAACGTTTTAAAAAGGCGGCAGAGGATCTCGACGGTTTGCCGCGTCTTGAAAGAGACGTTTTTCCCGTGGCGGCTGAAGTACCAGAGCGGCAGGTCACCCAGATCTTGCCCGATGTCACGCTAAAAGAATTGCTGCTCGCGTTTCATGATGTGTTGAAGCGCGCAGAGATGTTTTCTAATTTGCAGATGCAGCGCGAGCCATTGTCTGTTCGGCAGCGAATGTCGGAGATACTGTCACGCATCAAGTCGACGTCGTTTAGCAGTTTTGCAGACCTGTTCGACCCGGAAGAAGGTCGCATGGGCGTGGCGGTGACGTTCATCGCAATTCTTGAGTTGTTGCGCGCATCAACGATTGAAGTCGTACAAGCTGACGCTTATGCGCCGCTGCATATTCGCGCTGCGTCATCTGTGCGCTTGGTTGATTCGAATTCCCCGGACGACCTTGAAGACCCGGCAGGCGGTCCTGACGACGCGGAAGCAAACGGCTAGTTTCGGGCGCGACCGTTCCCTCACTACTGAACAATACTGAGCCTTAAATGGAAGTTACGGAAATCAAATATTTTGTAGAGGCGGCACTGTTGGCAGCTGCTCGACCGCTATCTATCGATCAGCTGAAAGGCTTGTTCGATGAGTCTTCTTCACCGGACAAATCAGACATTCGTGAAGCGCTGACCGAGTTACAGCAGGAATACAAACCTCGCGGTATAGAGGTGACCGAAGTTGCTTCCGGGTTCCGTATGCAGGTCAAAGCAACCATGGCAGAGCGGCTTGAGCGGCTCTGGGAAGAGCGGCCACCGCGCTATTCCCGCGCACTGTTTGAAACATTGGCATTAATCGCATATCGCCAGCCAATGACGCGCGGTGAAATCGAAGAAATTCGTGGCGTCGCTGTGAGCTCCAATATTATTCGCAGCTTGCTGGAGCGAGACTGGGTGCGGGTCGTTGGTCACCGGGACGTGCCTGGGCGACCGTCAATGTTCGGGACAACCCGCCAGTTTTTGGACTATTTCGGCCTGAAGAAACTGGATGACCTGCCGCCGCTGGCCGATCTTTCGGACTGGGAGAGTTTGAGGGTCCAGTTGAACCTGCCGGCTGTTGAGGGCGATGAGGTTGATACCGGCGAAGATCCTGAGCTGGAGGGTTCGGACGCCGTCGCAGAAAATGAGGGCGGCACCGACGATGAAAGTTCCTTCGAGGACAGCGACGATGGTGAAAGTGCATTTGATGACAGCGATGACGGTGAGACCGACGTTGATGACGATTCGGAGTCTGAGGCGAGTGGCGATCAAGACGCAGGGCCAGGATCGGCGGATTCGGTCGACGAAAGTGATATAGCCGAAGCCGAAGCCGAAGCCGAAGCCGAAGCCGAAGCCGAAGCCGAAGCCGAGATTCCGGCTGATGACACTGAAGACGATACGGCGGACGTCGCTGAAGAGTTGGACGAGCGATCAAGTAATTCAGCCAGTAATGGTTAACGCCCGCTGATGGCCGATCGAGTTCATAAGTTTCTGGCAGCAGCCGGACATGGCTCCCGACGTGAGATCGAAGGTTGGATACGCGAAGGTCGCCTGACTATTGACGGCAAGCCCGCGGAGCTCGGCAGCAGCGTTGAGGGCGGCGAGAGCTTCGCGCTCGACGGTCGGCGCATCCAGGTACGCCAGAAGGCGATTCCCCATCAGCATTTGATGTACCACAAGCCCGGCGATGAGCTGGTGAGCCGAAAGGACCCGGAAGGCCGTCGGGTGGTGTTCGCGTCGTTGCCTCGTCTGAAAGGCAGTCGCTGGGTGGCCGTTGGGCGCCTGGACATGACCACAACAGGTCTCTTGCTGTTAACCACTGACGGAACCCTCGCCAATCAGCTTATGCATCCGGCACAGGGTTTAGTCCGGCGGTACGCTGTGCGGGTCCACGGGCAGCCGAGCGATGATGATATTGCACGCCTGTCGAATGGGGTGGAGCTGGAAGATGGTATCGCGTCATTTGACTCGATTGCCGAGGCGGGTGGCGATGGCGCCAATCGCTGGTACAACGTGTCCTTGCGTGAGGGCCGAAATCGCGAAGTCCGGCGACTGTGGGAAGCGCTCGGCTTCGAAGTAAGTCGGCTGATGAGAGTCGCGTACGGGCCGATTGAATTGCCCCGCGGCTTGCGCCGAGGTAAGCACCGCTTATTAGCGCCCAGCGAAATTCGGGCCCTCTATACGGCGGCAGACCTGCCGGTACCGCGCGCGGTCATGGCGCCATTCAGAAAGAAAAAGTACAGTAAAAACAAAAACAAGCGTTAACTTATTGATGTAATTGCTACTGTGCGTCCAGGCTCTTCCCGGTGACTTCGATGCTGTCACGTCCCAGCAGGTACAAGTAGCTTGCCAACACTTGCTCGGGTGTCTTCAGGGCATCGCGGTCTTCGGCGGGATAAGCGGCCAGCCGCATGCCGGTGCGAACAGCGCCCGGATTAATACAGTTCACACGCATCCCGGTGTGTTCCTGTTCAGCCGAGAGAATTTGCGACAATGCCTCGGTACCAAATTTGGATACGGCGTAGGCGCCCCAGAATGCTTTGCCGACACGACCGACGCCGCTACTCGTGAAAATGATCGACGGATTTTCAGCTTCGTGCAGCAAGGGTAGTAGCACCTGAGTTAGTGCAAACGCAGCTGTCAGGTTTATGTGGAGCACTTTCTGCCATTCGCCGGCATCGTACTGTTCTATTGGCTGACGATTGCCGAGAATGCCCGCGTTGTGGACCAGCCCGTCCAGGCGCCCGAATTCTTCCAGCAGGCTTTCGGCCAGCGTGGAATACGAGGTGCCATCCGCTGTCGCGAGATCCATAACGGCAATGGACGGTCTTTCGCTGCCTTCAATTGCTTCAATGGCGTCGTAGACTTTTTCCAGCTTCGCGGCATTGCGGCCGTGCAGTATCACTCGTGCCCCGAGGCGCGCAATCTCGATAGCGAGCGCGCGGCCAATGCCGTCGCTGGCCCCGGTTACAAGAATGACCTTTTCGCGGAGCAGGTCGGCGGGGGCTTCGTAGTTTTTGTGGTCAATAGTCAATGCTTCAGTTCCAGGGTTTGCCGCCGCGAGCACCGCGGCGGCGTTGTCTATTTTAGTTCCGACTGATCCGGCTCGTCGTTCGAATGCAGGTTGTCAGTTCCGTCAGCACCTGCATCGACAATACGTCGAGGCAGTGACTCCAGCGGATCGGTGGACTCGATTTCCTTTTTTGGCCGGATTCCCAGCTCGACGAACTTCCGTGCGCCAGGCAGGACTTTTCGCTCCAGTGAACCGACCGCGCGATTGTAATTCTCCACGCTGCTCGCGAGGTTTTTGCCAACCTTGTTGAGATGGCCGACGAACGTGCCCAGCCTGCCGTACAGGTCTTCGGCGAGTCGGCGAATCTCTTCGGCATTCTCGGCCAATGCCAACTGACGCCAGCCGTACGCGACGGCTTTTAGCAAGGCGACGAAACTCGTTGGTGTCGCCAGTATAATTTGCTGCGACAAAGCGAACTCGATCAAGTCGGGGTCTTCGTTTAGCGCAGCGCTCAGAAACTGATCGCCGGGTATAAACAAGATCACGAACTCGGGACTCTTCGAGAACTGGTCCCAGTAGCCTTTGCTGGCGAGTTTGCGGATGTGCTCGCGAAGATTTCGCGCATGCCGCTTAAGGTGCAGATCACGTTGTGCATCGTCCTTCGCTTCAACGGCCGCGAGGTAGGCATCCAGTGGTGTCTTTACGTCAACAATCAGTTCGCGCTGATCAGGCATGCTGACAATCATGTCCGGGCGCATGATTTTGTCACCTTCGATGTTGTGCACCTGCTCCTGAAAGTCGCAGTGCTCAACCATGCCGGCCAGCTCGACCAGCCGCCGCAAGGTAATTTCCCCCCAGCGACCACGGACTTCCGGACGCCGCAATGCTTTGACCAGGTTCTGCGTTTCTTCGGTCAGTGCGCGCTGGTTTAACTGCATGGTTTCCAGTTGCGAGCGGATACTGCCGTAGGCTTCGCTACGGGACTTCTCCAGTTCGGAAATCTGCTGTTGCGATTGCTGCAATGCGTCGCGTATCGGTTTGACCAGGTTTTCCACCGCTTGCTCGCGTTCGCCAAGTTCACGTTTTGCGCGTTCCTGATGAGTGCTCAGGTTTTGTTCTGCCAGTCGCAGGAAGTTTTCACTGTTCGCTTTCAGTGACTGGTTGGCGAGCTCGGAAAATGCGGCGGTCAGCTTACTGTTCGCGGCCTCGAACGCGAGTTCCCGTTCTCTTTGCAGGTCCTCCTGGTCCTTAATGCGGGACTGCAAGTCGACGATGGACTGTTGCTGAGTACGCAGCCGGGGACGAAATACGAGCCAGGCTAACAGTGCGCCAAGCAGCAAGCCTGCCAGCAACATGGGAACTCCGACGTCGATCAGGGCAGGGTGGAGTGTCAGTGTTGCCATGGCGGCTTAGCTTAACTCTCGCGCCAATAGTTGCGTGAGGTCCGCCGGGCTGGCTGCAACGGTATCCGCGTGCCATAGCGCCGGGTCATCGTCTTCGGTGATGTAACCCCAGGCGGCGGCAACAGTGGCCATGCCCGCTGCTCGCCCTGCCTCTATGTCGCGCCTGGCATCGCCGACATAGACGATGTGGTGTGGCTCAATATTGAGGATTCTGCTCGCCAGCAGCATCGGCGCGGGGTCTGGCTTGCGTTGCGGCAGCGTATTGCCGCTGATCGCGCAGCCCATGCGCTGGTTCAATCGCAGAGTTATCATGATGGCGTCGGTCATGGCTTGCGGCTTGTTCGTCACGACGCCCCACGGCCGGCCCTGGGCTTCCAGAGTGTCCAGCAATTCGCTCAAGCCCGGAAATACTCCGGAGCTTGCACACACTTGCTGTTCGTAAGTTCTGAGGAACCGTTGCTGAAGTCCAGTCTGTACGTCGGTATCAGCATCCGGGAAGCCGATCCTTACCAGTCCGGCGGAACCGTTGGAAACACAGGCGCGGGCCAGCTCGTAGTCGGTCACGGCGACACCCATCTCGGTTTGCAGGCGATGCAGTGCGGCAACCATGTCCGGTGCGGTGTCCACCAGAGTGCCATCAAGATCAAAAAGTACTGCGTGACAATCCACGCCTTGTAGTGGTGTGGTCATGCGGCCTCAGGTCGGGTGTAGTGCATCAGGTAGTTCACATCAATGTTTGGCCCAAGCGAATATTCCTGGGTCAGGGGGTTGTAGTGGAGGCCGGTACTGCCGCGCAACTCCAACGACGCGTCCCGAGCCCATGAATCAAGTTCAGATGGCTTGATGAACTTTTGGTATTCGTGTGTGCCGGCCGGTAACAGGCGTAGCAAGTGTTCCGCTCCGACGATCGCGAAGAGAAATGCTTTCGGGTTGCGATTGATCGTCGACAAAAATACGTGGCCGCCAGGTTTGACCAGCGCGGCACACGCGTTGATCACCTCATCAGGTGCTGGCACGTGCTCCAGCATTTCAAGGCAGGTGACGACGTCGAAGCTTGCTGGGTGGGCTTCCGCGAAGGCTTCAGCCGTGCTTTGCTGGTAGGTAACCGGTATACCCGTCTCGGTCTGGTGCAAGCGGGCAACCGTCAGCGGGCCTTCAGCCATGTCGATGCCAGTGACGGTCGCACCCGCGGCTGCCATAGACTCCGCCAGAATGCCGCCACCGCAGCCGATATCCAGAACTCGCAGTCCCTGCAATGGAGCGCGTTGCCGAATATAGTCGAGACGCAGTGGGTTGATCTGATGCAGCGGGCGAAATTCCCCGTTGGGGTCCCACCAGCGCGCCGCGAGGGCATCAAATTTCGCAATCTCCGCAGCATCGACATTGTTGTTCGTTGTGGTCACAGTTCAACTCTCTTGGCGTGTTCAGGCAGTGCCTATACGGTCTCGCCATTCGGCGCTGCGTGTCAGGATGTCGTCTATATCGACGTGCATCAACTGACCGTCTTCGACCTGGTGTCGGCCAGCGACCCAAACGTCACTCACCTGCTGCGGGTGCGCAGTGTATACGAGCTGCGAGGTCGGGTCGTACAGCGGCTGGCTGTTCAGGGTACGCAGATTGATGCAGGCGATATCGGCCCATTTGCCAGGTTCCAGTGAGCCTGTCAGCTCATCGATGCCGAGCGCGCGGGCTCCGTCCAGCGTTGCCATGCGCAGCGCGTCACTGGCGGGTAAGGTTGCGGCATTGCCCGCCACTGCCTTGGCCAGCAGTGCCGCTGTGCGCATCTCACCCAGCATTTCCAGCTCGTTGTTGCTGGCAGCGCCATCAGTTCCGAGGCCAACGACGACGCCAGCCTCGCGTAATGCAGCAACCCGGGCCATGCCGCTGGCAAGTTTCAGGTTCGAGCGGGGGCAGTGGGCGACCGAAACGCTACGATCCGCGCAGAGCGCGATTTCGTCATCATTGAGGTGGACGGCGTGCACCAGCATCAGCGTTGCGTTGACCATGTTCAGCTTTTGCAGCCGTGCAAAGGGTCGTAATCCGCTACTGCGTTGTTCGTCAATAATTTCCTGTGCCGTTTCATGCAGGTGTATTTGCACACGACTGTCGAGCTGGTCGCAGAGTATGCGGAGTTGGGAAAACGATTCATCAGAAACGCAGCCGGTTGAGTGCGGTGCGAAAGCGGCTGAAATAAGCGGGTGGTCGGCGTAGCGATCATGGACCAGTTCGGCGCCTTTACTCAGGCACTGGGCGGCGTTTTCGGCCCACGGGGTAGGAAACTCGACGACGGGTGTGGCGACAACAGCCCGCATGTGCATGACATCGGCGGTTTCGGCGACGACCTCCGGGAAAAAATACTGGTCGCTGAAGCAGGTGATGCCCGACAGCAGCATTTCAGCGATTGCGTGGCGGCTGCCGTCACGCACCATTTCGGCGCTGACTGAGCGGTGTTCAGCCGGCCAGATGCGATCTTTCAGCCAGTGCTCAAGCGGCAGATCGTCCGCGTAGCCACGAAACAGCGTCATCGCGGCATGCGTGTGGGTGTTGATCAGGCCTGGAATGACAACGTGGTTCGGGCGCTCAATCAGGGCTCCCGGCGAAAAACGTTCGAGCGCTGCGGCTGTTGGCAAGACGTCAAGTATCCGGCCGTCGCTGATAGCGATGGCGTGGTCTTTTAACGCAGTGCCGTCGCCACTGACGGGTAAACACCACCCGGCCACTATCAGTGTGTCGCATTGCTGCATGAATACCTGCTCTTGTCTGCTCATGGCGGCGCGGCCAGGTGCCGCAATCGGGCCATGCTGACCGGATTCGGCCGCTAACTGCCGGTGCCGCGAAGGGTCGCTAGTATAACCGTCAGCCTATGGCATGCCAGCAAATCGCAAGGTCGATTCCAGTGTCTCGAGAATGGCGCATAACCGTGTGGTTCTGCGGCCCGCTGTGCTATCATGCCGCCTACGGATTTGATGCTTCTCAGCCCTCGATCCGGGCCCGGCAAAGCAGAATTAATCTCAACCAATTCCAAGTCAATGAAGGTCGCGATTCCGTTCCTTCGAACGGGGCCGCTCATAACGTGTGAGTAAGGATGTCTGAAGTAGCTAAGGAGATTTTGTCTGTAAGCCTCGAAGAGGAAATGCAGCAGTCTTACCTCGATTACGCCATGAGTGTCATCGTGGGCCGCGCTTTGCCGGATGTCCGGGACGGTCTGAAACCTGTTCACCGCCGTGTGCTGCACGCCATGCGCGAGCTGGGCAATGACTTCAATAAGCCTTACAAGAAATCGGCCCGCGTCGTCGGTGACGTTATTGGTAAGTATCACCCGCATGGTGACTCGGCGGTCTATGACACCATAGTCCGCATGGCGCAGCCGTTCTCGATGCGTTACATGCTGGTTGACGGACAAGGTAACTTCGGTTCAGTCGACGGTGACGCCCCGGCCGCCATGCGTTACACCGAAGTGCGCATGTCCAAGATCGCGCATGAAATTCTCGCGGATATCGAGAAAGAGACCGTCAATTTCGTCGAAAACTACGACGGTTCCGAGTCCGAGCCATCGGTTATGCCGACTCGGTTCCCGAACCTGCTGGTCAACGGCTCGTCGGGTATCGCTGTTGGTATGGCGACCAACATAGCGCCACACAATCTTACTGAAGTGATCAACGCCTGCCTGGCGATGATAGACGATCCGGCTATTGATCTTCCGCAGTTGATGGAAATCATACCAGGGCCGGACTTCCCGACGGCCGGCATCATCAATGGCGCCGCGGGCATCTATTCCGCATACCGAACCGGTCGGGGACGCGTGCATATCCGCGCCCGAACCAATATTGAGGTTATTGATAAGCGCGGCAAGGAAGCGATTATCGTGACCGAGCTGCCGTACCAGGTGAACAAGGCACGGCTGATCGAGAAAATTGCCGATCTCGTCCGGGAAAAGCGCATTGAAGGCATCACGGAATTGCGTGATGAGTCGGACAAAGACGGCATGCGTGTCGTCATTGAGTTGCGTCGCGGCGAAGTATCGGATGTCGTGCTCAATAACCTTTACAAGCAAACGCCGATGCAAAGCGTCTTCGGCATCAACATGGTGGCGTTGCACGAAGGGCAGCCGAAGCTCCTGAATCTCAAGCAGATTCTGGAAGCGTTTCTGTCGCACAGGCGGGAAGTGGTCACTCGCCGGACGATTTTCGATCTACGCAAAGCGCGTGATCGGGCGCATGTATTGGAGGGGCAGTCGGTTGCATTGGCGAACATTGACGAAGTGATCGCGTTGATAAAAGCGTCACCGTCGCCTGCCGAAGCAAAAGAACAGTTGGTTGCGCGGGTTTGGTCTTCGGGCACGGTTAGCGACATGCTGGAACGTGCCGGTGCGACCGATACCCGGCCAGACGGACTCGACGATGAGTTCGGGCTGCACGGTGCCGAGTACCGGCTGTCGCCGGTTCAGGCGCAGGCAATACTCGACTTGCGTCTGCACCGACTGACCGGTTTAGAGCAAGATAAAATATTAAATGAATACAAAGAGTTGCTCGATAAAATTAATGAGTACTCTATTATTCTTTCGGACCCGGATGAGTTGCTGCGTGTTATCCGCGAAGAGCTCACTGTCATTCGTGATACCTACGGTGATGAACGCCGAACCGAGATTGTGCAGGACCACAGTGACCTCGTTGCCGAGGACCTGATTCCGCAAGAAGAAGTCGTGGTTACCTTGTCTCATGGTGGCTATGCCAAGGCTCAGCCGATTGATGACTACCAGGCGCAAAAGCGTGGCGGTCGGGGTCGGTCGGCAGCGAAGGTAAAAGACGAGGACTTCATCGACAATTTGTTCATTGCCAACACGCATGACACGTTGTTGTGTTTCTCGAGCCTCGGCAAGATGTACTGGCTCAAGGTTTACCAGGTACCGCAAGCGAGCCGTGGCTCACGCGGCAAGCCGATAGTGAATCTTTTGCCGTTAAGTTCGGACGAACGGATAAGCGCAATCCTGCCTATTCAGGAGTTTGACGACGAAAGTTTCGTGGTCATGGTGACCAGCGGCGGCACGATTAAGAAGACGCCGCTGAGCCAGTTCTCCCGGCCACGAGCTAACGGAATCATCGCTATTGATCTACGCGATGATCGGTTGGTCAACGTCGCGCTAACTGATGGCCAGCAGGAGATCTTGTTGGTGGCCAGCAGTGGCAAGGCCATCCGATTCAATGAAAATGACGTACGGCCGATGGGCCGCGGTGCCGCCGGCGTACGCGGCATCAAACTGAGCGACGGTCACGAGGTAATCGGGCTGTCCATTCTTAGTGATGGAATGATTTTGACCGCAACAGAAAACGGTTACGGCAAGCGCACAGAGATTGATGACTTCCCGGTCCAGGGTCGCGGCGGTCAGGGTGTGATTGCAATACAGACGACGGACAGGAATGGCCGTACGGTCGGTGCGTTGCAGGTGTCGGACGACGATGAAATCATGTTGATCAGCTCCAGTGGCACTTTGGTGCGGACGCCGGTCAGCGATATTTCTATCATCGGCCGCAATACGCAGGGTGTACGACTGATTCGTCTGGAGTCGGGCCAACGACTGGTTGGTTTGGCGCGTATCGAACTCATGGGCGAGGACGAAGCCGAAGCCGAATAAATCGGTCATATTCAGCCCGTATACTGTTGTTTACCTGCCTCTCGAATTAACTCAATCTCTACAGGAAATCGCATGTCCCGCGTATTTAATTTCAGCGCTGGCCCAGCCGCATTGCCAGAACCCGTTTTAGACCGCATTCGTAACGACATCCCGGACTGGCAAGGTTCGGGCATGTCCGTGATGGAAGTCAGTCATCGCAGTAAGCCGTTTATCGCTGTCGCGGAAAAGGCCGAATCCGATTTGCGCAAGCTTCTGGGTATTAATTCGGACTACAGCGTGCTTTTTCTGCAAGGCGGGGCAACACTGCAATTTGCCATGACTGCCTTGAATCTCGCGGGTCCGGGTGACACCGCTGACTACGTGCAGACCGGCAGCTGGTCCAAGAAGGCGCTGAAAGAGGCCGCCCTGCATTGCAACGTCAATGTTGCAGCCAGCGGCGAGGCCGGCGGGCATTGCCACATTCCGCCTGAAGAAGAATGGAACCTCACGAAAGACGCCGCCTATCTGCACTACACACCGAACGAAACTATCGGTGGCGTTGAGTTTCATTTCGTTCCTGAGGTAGGGGACACGCCGCTGGTGGCCGACATGTCGAGCACGATACTGTCGCGCCCCGTGGACGTGAGCAAATTCGGCCTGATTTACGCCGGCGCGCAGAAGAATATCGGACCGGCCGGAATCACCGTAGTCATCGTTCGCAACGACCTGCTGGATCGGGCACGACCAGGACTGCCGACACTGCTGACCTACAAAGCGTTTGCAGAATCAGGCTCCATGACCAACACGCCGCCTACGTTTGCCTGGTACGCGGCAGGGCTTGTGTTTGACTACCTGCTGGAGCAGGGCGGCCTGACATCGGTCGCCGCGGTTAACGAACGCAAGGCCAAGAAGCTGTACGCGGCGATTGATGCATCGGAGTTCTATACCAACCCGGTTGCTGTTGATGCGCGGTCCTGGATGAATGTCCCATTCATTCTTGCGGATTCCAACCTGGACGGCGAGTTCCTCGCGCAGGCGGATGCAGCAGGCCTTACAAACCTCAAAGGCCACCGTTCAGTCGGCGGTATGCGCGCGTCGATCTACAACGCCGTTTCTGAAGCAGCGGTCGATGCACTGATCCAATTCATGCAAGATTTCGAGAAATCGCAATCCTGATTCACTGTCCGAATAACCTGAGCCAGACTAACGACATCATGTACAAAGTATTAACACTGAATAACATCGCCGTTGCCGGCCTGCGCCGTTTACCTCGAGATCGCTACGAAATCAGCTCCGAATCGTCGTCGCCGGATGCCGTCATCCTGCGGTCGCACAATATGCACGACATGACGATTCCGGACTCGGTTGCCGCTATAGGGCGTGCGGGCGCGGGCGTAAATAATATCCCGGTTTCGTCTATGAGCGAACGCGGTGTGCCGGTATTCAATGCTCCTGGAGCCAACGCGAACGCTGTTAAAGAGCTGGCGGTCGCCGGTCTGCTGCTTGCCGCACGCAATATTTGCGATGCCCGGGAATACGTCAAATCGCTGACCTCCTCAGGCGATGAACTTGCAAAGGCCGTCGAAGGCGGCAAGAAGAAGTTCGTTGGCTTTGAGTTGCCTGGGCGTACGCTTGGCGTGATCGGTCTTGGCGCCATCGGCGTTGAGGTTGCCAACGTCGCGTTAGCGCTGGGCATGAAAGTCGTGGGCTTTGATCCGAAGATCACTGTCAAGAGAGCATGGCAGTTGTCGTCTGGCGTAAAGCAAGTCGAGACTCTGGATCGCTTGTTCAAAGCGTCGGATGCGGTGTCCGTACACGTGCCTCTGGTAGATGGCACGAAAGGTCTGGTCAGCGCCGACCGCCTGAACCTGATGAAAGATGGCAGCGTTGTTATTAATTTTGCGCGCGGTGGGGTGGTCGATTCGGCGGCTGCACTGCAGGCGCTTGATAGCGGTAAGTTGCATGCTTACGTTTGCGACTTCCCGACTCCTGAATTGATTGCACACCCCAAAGTCATTGCGTTACCGCACCTCGGGGCATCGACGAATGAAGCGGAAGAGAATTGCGCAATCATGGTCGCGGAGAACGTCAAGGAATACCTGGAAAACGGCAACGTTCGTTCATCAGTTAACTTTCCTGAGGCGGTCATTCCACGTACGGATGCCTGGCGGTTGACCATTGCCAATGCCAACGTGCCCAATATGGTCGGCCAGATTTCGACCTGCCTGGCACAGGCCGAGCTGAATATTGCGGATCTTCTGAACAAGTCGATGGGCGATATTGCGTACACGATCGTGGATCTCGACGGCCCGGTATCGGAGGAAACGATGCAGGCGATCCGTGGAATCAAGGGCGTGCTGAGATTGCGTAATCTTGGCAAGCCGATATCCTGACAGGCGTGACCCGGAGAGCCGCCTGCAAGGCGGCTACCTGACACGGCCTTTTGGGTGGATGACCGTCAGCAGGCATGAGCATGTCCAAAGTCAGTAAGGATTCAGAAACGACCGTCGATCTGCCCGCGATTCGCAAGCGCATCGATGAGGTCGATCAGCAAATTCAGGCGCTCATTAATGAGCGAGCCCGTTTCGCGCAGAAGGTAGGTGTGAGCAAGGGCGAACTGGCGGCGGCGGTCGACTATTACCGGCCGGAGCGTGAGGCCGAAGTCTTGCGCATGGTGCTTGCGCGGAACGAAGGCCCGTTGCGTGACGAGGAGATTTTGCGGCTCTTCCGCGAAATCATGTCGGCCTGTCTTGCGCAGCAGGAACCGCTTAAAGTCGGTTTTCTCGGCCCGGAAGGGACGTTCACCCAAGCAGCCGTCTACAAGCATTTCGGGCACTCTATTCGCGCACTGCCATTTGGCACGATCGACGAAGTGTTCCAGGAAGTTGAGAGCGGTGTAGCTGATTTCGGTGTCGTACCTATCGAGAATTCGACAGAAGGCACGGTCAATAACACGCTTGATATGTTTCTCACCTCGCCACTGAAGATTGGCGGTGAGATTGAATTACGGATCGAGCAGCACCTCCTCGGCAGGATGCAGAATCTGGACAAGGTCGAGCGCGTATGTGCCCATGAGCAGGCGCTGGCGCAATGCCGTGGCTGGCTGCGTGAATACTTGCCGCAGGCAGAGCTGATTGGAGTCAGCAGTAATGCCGTAGGCGCACGACGTGCACGCGATGAGTCGGGAACGGCAGCCATCGGTAGCGATGCAGCGGCAGAAGTCTACGATCTGAAAATCATGGTCAACAATATCGAGGACCGCTCGGATAACGCGACTCGCTTCCTCGTGATTGGCCGCAACCTGCTTGCTGCCAGTGGCCTGGACAAGACGACGATCATGGTGTCGACGAGCGGTACTGCGGCGGGAGCGGGTGTATTGCATTCCTTGCTCCAGCCATTTGCCACACACGGCGTAAACATTACCCGGATCGAGTCGAGGCCATCGCGACGACGCAACTGGGACTACGTCTTTTTTCTGGATATCGATGGTCATGCGGAGCAATCACCAGTGTCTGAAGCACTGGCCGAATTACGCGAATTGAGTTCGCTGTTTCGCGTGCTAGGCGCGTATCCGCGCGCTGTTAGCTAGGGGCTATCGTGCACTATCTAGTTTCTCCTTCTGAGGTGGGCAATGGCTCGCTGCGGGTACCGGGCGACAAATCCATATCGCACCGGGCATTGATGTTTGGTGCGATCGCCGAAGGGCAAACACGCGCCAGCGGCTTCCTTAACGGTGAAGATTGCCTCGCCACGCTTGCCGCATTGCGCTCGCTCGGTGTGGCAATCGAAGAATCAGCAGATGGTTCGGTGGTTGTAACGGGCGTCGGTTTGCACGGGCTGCGCGCACCGGCCGTCAACCTTGACCTGGGCAACTCCGGGACGGCGATGCGCTTATTTTGTGGGTTGCTGGCCGGCCAGAGCTTTTCGTCGACGCTCAGTGGTGATGCGTCGTTGTCCGGCCGACCGATGGGGCGCGTGATCGAGCCCATGACGCGGATGGGTGCCGAAATTCACAGTGACAATGGCAGGCCACCGTTACAAATTCAGGGCGGTAACAAGCTGGCAGGTATCGACTACGTCATGCCCGTGGCAAGCGCGCAGGTAAAGTCAGCTGTCCTGCTGGCTGGCCTGTACGCAAGTGGTACTACCAGTGTGCATGAGCCCGCGGTGTCGCGCGATCACACCGAACGAATGCTTACCGCAATGGGCGCGACGGTGCACCGTGATGCGAACCGAATAACAGTGCTGCCAGGCTCAGCATTGCGCGGTATCGATATTGTCGTACCCGGTGATTTATCGTCAGCCACGTTCCCTATGCTGGCGGCGCTGATCGCCAATGACAGTTGCGTCATGCTGGAGAACGTTGGCGTGAATCCGACCCGCGCCGGCGTTATTACTATCCTGCGGCAGATGGGAGCGGACATCCGGTTGCACAACGAGCGTCGCTGTGGCGATGAGCCGGTTGCCGACCTGGAAGTTCGGTCGTCCAAGCTACGCGCGATAACGCTGGACCCAGCCCTGGTGCCGTTGGCGATCGACGAGTTTCCGGCGTTGTTTGTCGCGGCTGCATGCGCGGAAGGGACGACCGAGTTCAGTGGGCTCGCGGAGTTACGGGTCAAAGAAAGTGATCGAATCAGCGCGATGGCGGATGGCCTGCGTGTACTTGGTGTCAGTCTTGAAGAGCAGCCCGACGGCATCCGAATCACGGGCGGACCGTTAGGTAATGGTACCGTTCACAGTTGCAGCGACCATCGCATTGCGATGGCGTTCGCCGTGGCCGCCAGTCGCGCCAGTGACACCGTACGGATTGAGGACGTGGCCAACGTGAATACCTCTTTTCCTGGGTTTCTGGGCGCCCTGCAGAGGCTCGGAGTGGACATAATGCAGGAAGCAAACCAAGCCTGATGAGTAGTGCAATGGCGCCAGTAATTGCGATCGACGGACCGAGTGGTTCGGGTAAGGGCACGGTCGCCAGACGAGTTGCACAAACCCTTGGTTGGCGACTGTTAGACAGCGGCGCGTTGTACCGGTTGGTAGCGCTGGCTTCGTTACAGGCTAGTGTTGACGTTGGGAACGAGCCTGGTCTGACGAAGCTGGCGGCGGCGCTGCCTGTGGTGTTCGGAGTCAGGACCGACGGCAGTGAGCAGGTCCTGCTGGAGAACAAGGACGTCACCCTTGATATCCGCACGGAGGAGTGTGGTCTCCGGGCTTCGGCAGTCGCGGTTCTGCCGGCGGTACGCGAGGCTTTGCTGGAGAGACAGCGCAGCTTTCAGGCCCCGCCGGGTTTGGTCGCGGATGGCCGGGACATGGGGACCGTCGTGTTCCCGGACGCAGGGCTTAAAGTTTATCTCACGGCCAGCGCTCATGAGCGGGCGAGCAGACGCTATAAGCAGTTGAAAGAAAAGGGACTTGGTGTTAGCCTTGCCGCCCTTTCGCGGGACATTGAGGACCGCGACAGGCGGGATTCCGAGCGATCGGTGGCCCCGTTGCGACCCGCAGACGATGCCCGAATACTGGATTCCAGTGACCTGACGATTAGCGAAGTCAGCGATCAGATTCTGGCTTGGGCGCGGCAAGAGCAGCTCGCGAAGTAAGTCTGACCAGCGAGTCTGGTTAGCAAACCCGGTAGTACATCGACACGACAGGATCGTCGTGTCATTTCTTAAAGTAACCGTCGGCTAATGGAAGTAGCTGGGCGATTGGGTTGAGGGTCGGTTAACGATTCTCTGGTTTATTCTAATGTCTGAAAGTTTTGCTGAGTTATTTGAACAGAGTTTTGCCAGTCAACATATAAAGCCAGGTGCCATCATCACAGGTACCGTCGTTGATATTAATAATGACGTCGTCATCGTCAGTGCAGGTCTCAAATCCGAGGCCGTTATTCCCATCGAACAATTTCGCAATGATAAAGGCGAAACCGACGTTAACGTCGGCGATGAGATTGAGGTTGCACTTGACGCTGTTGAAGACGGCTTTGGCGAAACCAAACTCTCGCGCGAGAAAGCTATCCGTGCCCGTACCTGGACGCAGCTCGAAAAAGCGTTTGAGAAAAATGAAGTTGTCATCGGAATTATCAATGGTCGCGTAAAAGGCGGCTTCACCGTTGAAATCGACAACGTTCGTGCATTCTTGCCTGGTTCGCTTGTGGATGTACGTCCCGTACGTGACCCTGCTTACCTCGAAGGCAAGAGCCTTGAATTCAAGGTTATCAAGCTCGATCAGCGTCGTAACAACGTTGTTGTATCGCGTCGCGCAGTTGTCGAACAGGAATACAGCGCAGAGCGCGAAGCGCTGCTGGAATCCTTGCAGGAAGGCAATGTCGTCAAGGGTATCGTCAAGAACCTGACCGACTACGGTGCATTCGTCGATCTCGGCGGCATCGATGGCCTGCTGCACATTACCGATATGGCCTGGAAGCGGGTCAAGCATCCGTCGGAAGTCGTCAATGTTGGTGATGAAATCGACGTCAAGATCCTGAAATTTGATCGTGAACGTCAACGCGTATCACTCGGTATCAAGCAGCTTGGCGACGATCCGTGGCATGACCTCGCACGTCGTTACCCGCCGCAGACACGTCTGTTCGGCAAGGTAACCAACATTGCTGACTACGGCTGCTTCGTTGAAATCGAAGAAGGCGTTGAAGGCCTTGTGCATGTCTCGGAAATGGATTGGACCAACAAGAACGTCAATCCGTCCAAGGTTGTGAACATCGGTGACGATGTTGAAGTGATGGTGCTTGAGATTGATGAAGAGCGCCGCCGCATATCACTGGGTATCAAGCAGTGTCAGTCGAATCCGTGGGCAGAGTTTGCAGCGACCATTAATCGCGGCGACAAGGTCAGCGGCCAGATCAAGTCGATTACCGATTTCGGTATCTTCATCGGTCTGGACGGCGGCATCGACGGTCTCGTTCACTTGTCCGATATTTCCTGGGATATGACCGGCGAAGAAGCCGTGCATAACTACAAGAAAGGGCAGGAGATCGAAGCAGCTGTGCTCGCAATTGATGCAGAGCGTGAGCGCATCTCGCTTGGTATCAAGCAGCTGGACAAAGACCCGTTCTCGGCCTGGCTTGCTGATCATCCGAAGAACACGGTTGTTAAGGGTACGGTCACGGAAGTGGACGCACGCTATGTAATCGTTGATCTGGGTGACGGCGTTACCGGTTCCTTGCGGTCCTCTGAATTGGCCCGTGGCCGGGTAGAAGACGCCCGCACGATGATCAAGATAGGCGATGAGATTGAAGCGAAGTTCACGAATGTGGATCGCAAAAATCGCAGCGTTGCTCTGTCGATCAAAGCCAAGGAAGTTCATGAGGAAGCCGAGGCGCTCAGTAGCTACAACTCCGACTCGGGCAGTGCCCCGACCGGTACCACACTGGGCGAGCTTCTCAAGGAAAAGATGTCCGGCGAGAGCAATTAAGAAAAAAGTTTGGCCCGGGCCTCACGGTCCGGGCCATATTTCCTTTATAATCGGCGGCTTAGGCGGAACGACACCGGGAATCAAGCGAAGCGTGTTATGACAAAGTCTGAACTGATCGAAATTATCTCGAAGAAGCAAAAGCACTTGCCTGCCAAGGATGTTGAATTGGCCGTCAAGCACCTGCTCGATTTGATGAGCGACTCCCTGGCAACCGGCCAGCGGATAGAGATTCGTGGTTTCGGCAGCTTCTCGCTGCATTTCCGCCCGCCACGCATCGGTCGCAACCCCAAGACCGGCGAAGCTGTCGCTTTGTCGGGCAAGTACGTACCTCACTTTAAACCCGGCAAGGACTTGCGTGAGCGGGTCAATGAGAGTCGCGAGTTTCCAATCAAGTCCTGATTGATTCACCTCGCGGCATTTTACTTGCGTCGTGCGGCTTACCATCGATCAACGAAACCAATACACTGTGCGAATCGCATAGGAGCCGCCAGCCAACGGCGGGAGCGGGCGCATGTTCAAAAAAATCGCGGTAATCATTGTTGTCTTGGTCATATTCGCCGTCATGGTGGTGTTTACCGACCGCAACCCCGGTCAATTACCCCTGGATCTCGCTTTCGGCGTTGTTGAGCCGTCAATCGTTTTGGCGATTTCGCTGACATTTGTTGCGGGCTGGGTCTTTGGCCTGTTGTGCACTTGTCTCTTTATTATGCGACTGGTGAATGACCGACGACGTCTGCGTAGCGAGTTACGCAAGACAGAGTCCGAAGTCAGCCGCTTGCGCAGCATGCCGATCGCCGATGCCGACTGAATCGACTTTCTTACTGGCGGGACTGTTCCTGTTGCTGGTCGCAGCAGGTTGGACGCTGGGCCGGTTTGGAGAGCGGGATGAGCAGGATGAAGTCGCGCCGCCACTCAATACCGATTACCTGAAAGGCCTGAATTTTCTGCTGAATGAGCAGACCGATCAGGCGTTGGAACATTTCCTCAAGATGGTGCGGGTTGACGACAAGACCATCGAAACTCACTTTGCCTTGGGCAGCCTTTTTCGGCGTCGAGGTGAAGTTGATCGGGCGATCCGAATTCATCAGAACATCATTGCTCGACCGGATCTTGCGGCTGAGCAGCGAGATTTGGCGCTATTTTCCCTCGCGAAAGATTACTTACGGGCCGGGTTACTCGATCGAGCTGAGAAAATGTTTGTGCGTCTCGCCCAAGGCTCGCGACACCAGGTGGAAGCTCTGGAGCGGCTTTGTCGAATTTACGAGCAAGAACGCGAATGGCAACGCGCGATCGATTGCAGTCAAAAACTGGAAACCCTCAGCGGCCGTTCCCTCGCATTGCAGATTGCTCACTACTATTGTGAGTTGGCAGAAAAGTCGGCGTTGGCCAAGGATTATCCTGCTGCACGGGCCTTTGTGAAGAAAGCGCAGAGCGGGCGACCAAGAACGTTTCGAGGCGCATTGACCCGGGCTGATATTGCACGGGAAACCGGCGACTTTAGTCTGGCGCTAAAACTCTACCATCGGGTAATGGACGAGAGTAATTACCTGATCACCGAGGCGCTGCCGCGAATGGTGGATATTCACAGCGAAGAAAGAACGATCGACCAACTGCAAAAAACGTTGCAGGCTATGCTTGAGAAGTACCCGGAAACCGGTAAGGACATTGCCTACACTGCGATCGTCAACAACATCGGCGGCATTGCCGTAATCGACGATTGCGTCGAGCACTACATGTTGAATGAGCCTACCTTGCTCGAGTTTGTCGATCTGCGCCAGTTCGCAGCCGGTGATGACGGCGCCAGGAAAATGGCGCTGGACCGGGTGCGAGCAGCGCTTAGCAAGATGGCTGCGTCCACTCCACGTTATCAGTGCCATGAATGCGGCTTCTCCAGTCAACGCTTACTTTGGCAATGCCCCAGTTGCAAGAACTGGGAAACGCAACGGCCGTTCACCCGGGTTCAGTTTGACACTCTTCTGCAACGAAGCGCAGCACCTGCCTAGAACGTTTTAAGGCGTTGTGCCAAGTTTCGGACGCGGCAAACCACACCTCCTGTAATTAAGCTTCGATCACCAGGTCGGCTGCCGGGGAATCCTCGGCCCGCTGGTTGTCTTCCACTCTTGCAGGAGTTCGACATGAGAAAAATCACTCATCATTGCCTGGTCTCGCTGGGCATTGCACTGATGCCAATGCTCGTTTTTGCCGGGCCGGTTAATGTGAATACGGCGGATGCCGAAACCATTTCAGCTGAATTGCGCGGTATTGGCATGACCAAAGCTCAGGCTATCGTTGCCTGGAGGGCTCAGAACGGGCCTTTTAAAACCGCTGATGACCTGGTGCTGGTGAAGGGCATCGGCGAGCGAACCGTAGAAATCAATCGGGCCGATATACTGCTCGATGGTGGTGCGAACAAATCGCGCAAATAGCGCTTATCATTCCCGCTGCGGCTGTAGTGGCGCAGCGGGAATGGTGCTTGAGTCTGGGTCGTACTTTTTGAGAACTGCGCCGTTATCGTGAGCACGCTGTCTTGGGTATCATGCCGCTGACGTCTAAAGCTGGAGAGCCCTGTTGTCTAAACCTATTCGAGCCGCTGTATTCCCCGTTGCCGGTCGGGGAACCCGTTTCCTGCCAGCTACCAAGGCTAGCCCGAAGGAAATGCTGCCCATCGTCGACAAGCCCTTAATCCAGTATGCGGTTGAAGAAGCGGTTGCTGCCGGGGCAACTCGACTGATATTCGTAACAGGGAGCTCTAAGCGGGCGATCGAAGATCACTTCGATATGGACGCTGAGCTGGAACGGGCGCTGATCGAATCCGGCAAGGATGACTTGTTGGCCCTAATTCAGAATATCGTGCCTAAAGGCGTTTCCTGTATTTACATTCGTCAGGGCGAACCGCTTGGCTTGGGGCACGCGGTCCTTTGTGCACGCAGTGCCGTCGGTGATGAGCCGTTCTTCGTACATCTCGCGGACGACTTGATCCGCGGCGAGCCGGGTTGCCTGTCGCAAATGGCCGGCGAATACGGCCGCCACGGCGGCAGCGTGATTGCGGTGGAAGAAGTGCCGCCGCAGCAGACCTCCAGTTACGGCATCGTCGCTATCGACAATGATGATGACAATCGAATTACGCGCATTGTTGAAAAACCGAAGCCGGAGTCGGCTCCTTCAAACATGGCGGTGGTTGGACGCTATTTGTTGGACCCAAGAATATTCGACAAGCTTGAGACAACCGGGCGGGGCGCAGGGGGCGAGATTCAGCTCACTGATGCAATCTCCGACCTGTTGGGTGAATTGCCGGTACACGCGCTCTCATTCACAGGTGAGCGATTTGATTGCGGCAGCAAGTTGGGCTACCTGAAAGCGACCGTGGCGTTTGCGTTGGCCCATGAACAATTGCGTGATGGCTTCAAGGAACATTTGCGCTCGCTGGACCTGGGTTAGAACGAGTCCTGCGGTTCGAGTCACAAGCCGATTGACAGCGCATCTGCACGCCATAGTCCGGAACAGAGAACAAGCGGTAGTTTAATCAGGGTGGCTGTTGGCCGGTTAAATCGCTGATTGAAACGCGCCAGCCACCGCCGACTGTGTGATTTTATGGCGGCCCAACGTGTGCCGTGGCTGCGGCGCTCGCAGGACTAGCAGATCGTTGGGGCTACGACATCCGTTGGTTTCAAGTTCATCCGCGTTGATCCCTGTGCCAGTATTAATGCATGGAAATCTCACTCACCCTTAGTGCCTGCGCCGCGTTGTTTGCTGCGATGCTGATACTTGCATTGGTGCCGAGCTTAAGTGTGCTGACAGTTTGTGCGCGGTCGGCTTCATTCGGTTTTCTGCACGGTGCTGCCACCGCATTGGGTGTGGTCACAGGCGATATCATTTTTATCCTGATTGCTATTCTGGGATTGGTCGCGATCGCAGAAACCGTAGAAATCGTACCGGTTCTGCTGCATTACCTGGGGGCCGCTTATCTGATCTGGCTTGGGGTTCGGACCTTGCACTCCGGGGCAGTCTCCGAGAGCACAGGGACTCAGGCGTCGTCTTCCATCACGGCCAGTTTCATGGCCGGCTTGCTGCTGACTCTGGCTGACCAAAAAGCAATTTTTTTCTATTTGGTGTTCTTTCCTGCGTTCGTTGATCTGTCGGAAATGACGGTGACTGATATCGGAATAGTCTTAATAATCACGGCAGGGGCGGTGGGCGGTGCAAAGCTCGGCTATGCCTTCCTGTCCAGCGAAGCGATACGTTGGCAGAACCGCAAGTTCGACCGGGTCATCAGCTTGGTCGCCGCTGCGGTAATGATCACGGTAGGGCTGTTTCTGTTGCTCGGACCGTAAGGCGCACACCAAAAACGACTATAAAGGGAGACCCAATGGGTACCCCTTTTCATACTTGGCTCCCCGGGCCGGACTCGAACCCAATTGGCCCGCGCGGTAAAATAATGTAAACGGAATGGTGCCGATTGATCTTTAGTCCGACTGCCGAAACCAGTCGCAGAACCCGCGCTGGTGGGTTCGGTCCGTCAGCGGACGCGAAAAAAAAGGGGCACCCAATGGGTACCCCTTTTCATATTTGGCTCCCCGGGCCGGACTCGAACCCAATCGGCCCGCGCGGTAGAATAATGTAAACGGAATGGTGCCGATTGATCTTTAGTCCGACTGCCGAAACCAGTCGCAGAACCCGCGCTGGTGAGTTCGGTCCGTCAGCGGACGCGAAAAAAAAGGGGCACCCAATGGGTACCCCTTTTCATACTTGGCTCCCCGGGCCGGACTCGAACCCAATCGGCCCGCGCGGTAGAATAATGTAAACGGAATGGTGCCGATTGATCTTTAGTCCGACTGCCGAAACCAGTCGCAGAACCCGCGCTGGTGAGTTCGGTCCGTCAGCGGACGCGAAAAAAAAGGGGCACCCAATGGGTACCCCTTTTCATATTTGGCTCCCCGGGCCGGACTCGAACCAGCGACCAATTGATTAACAGTCAATCGCTCTACCAACTGAGCTACCGAGGAATTGTTGCGGGCCTAGACACGCAGGGGCGGCATTCTCGTTCAGACCTATGCGCAAGTCAAGGTTACGGGTCGAGGTCAGGCCAGAACACTGCGAATTCGTCGGACTGACTCCCGTAAGTCCTCGATTGAACAGGCGAAAGAGAGCCGTACGTAACCTGGTGTGCCGAACGGGCTGCCGGGCACCATGACCACCACCGCCTCCTGCAACAGGAGTTCGACCAGCTCGAAATCGTCTTTCAGCCCGCGGGCTTCCAAGGCGCCGGTTACCCGAGGGTAGGCGTAAAACGCTCCCTCACCGCGTCGGCATTCGAAGCCCGGAATGCTGTTCAGAGCATCGACGATGTAGTCGCTGCGCGCCTTGTAGGCGGCATTCATTTCAGCGATGCAGGCCTGATCTCCATCCAGCGCGGCTGTGGCCGCCACTTGCGAAATACTGCACGGATTAGAGGTGCACTGGCTCTGGATGGTCTTCATCGCCTTGATGACCTCTGTCGGACCTCCCGCGTAGCCAATTCGCCAGCCGGTCATGGCGTAGCACTTGGATACGCCATTGATCGTGACAACCTGGTTCTTTAGTTCCGGTACGGCAGTTACCAGGCTGCAAAAAGGTTCGGCGCCCCAATGAATATGCTCGTAAATGTCATCGGCAGCAACGACGATATTGGGGTGACGCAGGAGCACAGCACCCAGCGCTTCCAGTTCCTTGCGGGTGTAGCAGCTGCCACTTGGGTTTGACGGGCTGTTGAGAAACAACAAGCGTGTGCGCTTTGTAATCGCGGCCTCCAGCTGTTCCGGCAGGATCTTGAAGTCGCTATCGATACCGGTCTTGATGGAAACGGGCACGCCGTCTGCTACCCGAACCATGTCGGGGTACGAAACCCATGCCGGTGCGGGAATGATGGCTTCGTCACCGGCACTCAGGACGCCCATACAGAGGTTGAACAACGTGTGCTTTGCACCGACTGAAACCAGAATTTGATCCAGTTCGTAGTCGAGTCCGTTGTCACGTTCGAACTTGCGCTGAACCGCCTGCTTCAGGCTCGTAGTGCCGTCGATGGCTGTGTATTTGGTCTGTCCGTCGTGTATGGCGCGAATTGCCGCCTCTTTGATGTGCAGAGGTGTATCGAAATCGGGTTCACCGGCACCGAGACTGATGACATTCTTGCCTTCTTCACGGAGGCGGGCTGCGAGGCCGAGCACCGCACTGGTGGCTGATGGCATCACGCGACTCATTCGTTCCGAAACTGTTAGACTCACTCGCTTTTCTCCTATAAAGCCGCCGCAATAGTACGTGATTCTTGCGAGGCGCCCAAGATAATGACAGACACTGAACGTAACCGGCTAGAACTCGTTTCCAAGTACAGTCCTGCGGGCGATCAGGAGGCTGCGATCAGTGGTCTGGTGAGCGGGCTGCGGGATGGACTGGCACGCCAAACGTTGCTGGGCGTTACGGGTTCCGGCAAGACCTTTACGATGGCCAGTGTTATTGCTGAGGTCCAGAGGCCGGCCATTATTCTGGCGCCGAACAAAACCCTGGCAGCACAGTTGTATGGCGAGATGCGTGAATATTTTCCGCGCAATTCTGTCGAGTATTTCGTTTCGTACTACGACTACTATCAGCCTGAAGCGTACGTCGCCAGCTCGGATACGTATATCGAAAAAGACGCGTCCATCAACCAGCACATTGAACAGATGCGGCTGTCGGCAACGAAAGCACTTATCGAGCGTCCCGATACGATCATTGTTGCCACCGTTTCGGCTATTTACGGCCTTGGCGATCCGGAAGCCTATTTCAGTATGGTGTTGCATCTGGCCCGTGGTGAAACAGTGGAGCAGCGCAGCATCCTGAGTCGATTGGCCGAGATGCAATACACCAGGAACGAACTCGAACTGTCTCAGGGTACTTACCGTGTACGCGGTGATGTGATCGACATCTTTCCGGCGGAATCTGAGCGCGACGCAGTACGCATCGAACTGTTCGATGACGAGATCGAGGCATTGTCCTACTTTGACCCGTTAACGGGTGAGGTTGTGCGCCGGGTGCCCAGGCTGACGGTATTTCCGAAATCTCACTACGTAACGCCGCGCGAGAAAATGATGGCGGCGGTCGAGAAGATCGAAGCCGAGCTAGGCCCGCGGCTTGAATATCTGCGCAAGCACGAGAAATTGCTCGAAGCACAGCGGCTGGAACAGCGCACCAAGTTTGACATGGAGATGATTAAGGAGCTGGGCTACTGTCAGGGCATTGAAAATTATTCACGCTATTTGTCTGGCCGCGAACCCGGCGAGCCGCCACCGTGTCTCTTCGATTACTTGCCGACCAATGCGTTGCTGATTGTCGACGAGAGCCACGTTACGGTTCCGCAGCTGGGTGGGATGTACAAAGGTGACCGGTCTCGCAAAGAAACGCTGGTCGAGTTTGGGTTCCGGTTGCCATCCGCACTCGACAACCGCCCACTGCGTTTTGACGAGTTTGAAGGCTTGTCGCCGCAGACCGTGTACGTGTCAGCGACACCGGGCGACTATGAACGCGAGCGGTCGGACAATATTGTGGAACAACTGGTCAGGCCGACCGGCCTGATTGACCCGGAGGTTGAAGTACGGCCGGCGCTCACTCAGGTTGACAACGTTTTGAGTGAGATACGCCTGCGCACGGCAGCCGGTGAACGTGTCCTGATTACTACGCTAACCAAGCGAATGGCAGAAGATCTGACCGAGTACGTACAAGAGCACGGCGTGAGTGTGCGCTATTTGCATTCAGACATCGGTACCGTTGAAAGGATGGAAATCATCCGCGATCTGCGCTTGGGGGCTTTCGACGTATTGATCGGCATCAACCTGCTGCGTGAGGGGCTGGATATGCCGGAGGTGTCGCTGGTAGCGATTCTCGACGCGGACAAGGAAGGCTTCCTTCGTTCTGAGCGCTCTCTGATTCAGACGATCGGGCGGGCTGCGCGCAATCTGAACGGCAAGGCAATTCTGTATGCTGATCGCATGACCGGATCCATGGAACGAGCGATCGGCGAAACTAACCGGCGACGGGAACGCCAGGTCGCGCACAATACGCTTCACGGGATTGTGCCGGCCAGCATTATCAAGAGCGTGGCCGACATTATGGAATCGGGGCAATCCGGGCCGGTTCGCGGCCGCAAACGTGCGGCTGAGGATTCAGCCTCTTACGCCACGATGGCGCCCGAACAATTGCTGCAAAAAGCGCAGAAGCTGGAAAAGCGCATGCTGAAACACGCCCGCGAGCTCGAATTCGAAGAAGCCGCTCGTTTGCGGGACGAAATTCATGCGTTGCGCGAAGCGGCGCTCGGGCTTTCTGACCGACTGGTAGGCTAGTTTCAAATTTCTGCCAAAAAGGCGCCGACAGTGCTTGCTAAGGATCAGCTCCTTGAGTATCTTGGGCGCCGTTTTGCGGGACCCACCGCACACCGTGCGGGCGATTAGCTCAGGGGTAGAGCGCCACGTTGACATCGTGGAGGTCGGTGGTTCGAGACCACCATCGCCCACCAGACCCGGTGGCTTGTTGTAGATCTGCGACAAAAAACCGTCAAACTTGCGTATCAGGCCTGAATTTGTTGCTATTCAGGCCCTTTGGCGCTTGTGTCGTACTCACGGCGGCTATAAAATTCGCGTCCCCGTCTTGCGGGTGCCGGTAGTAGACCGGTTGCAGGCGGAGACATTCATGGTATTTGGGAGGATCGGCTTATCGCAGCCACTAAGCGCGTCAGGCGCAATGAAGAAATCGAGGCATCGGAAGTTCGGGTAATTGATCAGGATGGTGAACAAGCCGGTGTAATGCCTTTGAGAGAAGCGCTGGTAATCGCGAAAGAACAGGGATTGGATCTTGTAGAGGTCTCTCCCACAGCGAAACCGCCCGTATGCCGGGTGATGGACTTTGGCAAGTACCTGTTTGAGCTGAATAAAAAGGCGCAAACGGCGAAACGCAAGCAAAAGCAGGTCCATGTTAAGGAAATCAAATTTCGTCCTGGCACGGACGAAGGTGACTACAAGATCAAGCTGAAGAAGCTGACGACGTTCCTCGAGAACGGCGACAAGACTAAAGTCACTTTGAGGTTCAGAGGCCGCGAGATGGCGCATCAGGAATTGGGTGCCAAACTGCTTGCCAGGGTCAGAGATGACCTGAAAGAACTGAGTGTCGTTGAGCAGATGCCGCAGATGGAAGGACGGCAGATGATCATGGTGATGTCACCGAAGAAAAAGTAAGTACAAGAAGTTCAACAAAAGAAAAGTGAGTACGGGTAAACCTGGCTAACGGGTCACTGCCTGAACCCCGCCTGTCGCGGCGCATCGCATGTTGCGGTGACGTACGTTGCAGGGCTAGAAAACAGGAAATGACAATGTCAAAGATGAAGACGAACCGGGGCGCGGCCAAGCGCTTCCGCCGGACGGGCAAGGGTGGCTTCAAGCGCGCTCAGTCCCATCTCAATCACATCCTTACGAAAAAGAAGTCGAAGCGTAAGCGCCAGTTGGGTTTGACCCTGCAGGTTGCTGAGTGCGACGTTAAAAGCGTGCGTCGCATGCTGCCGTATAGCTGAGGAGCGATTGAGTCATGGCAAGAGTTAAACGTGGCGTAACCGCCAAAGCGCGTCATAAAAAGGTACTTGGCAAAGCCAAGGGCTATTACGGCGCTCGCAGTAAGTTATTCAAGACAGCCAAACAGGCTGTCATCAAAGCCGGTCAGTACGAGTACCGCGACCGTCGTCAACGTAAACGTCAGTTCCGTGCATTGTGGATCGCGCGTATCAACGCCGCCGCCCGCATTCACGGTTTGTCCTACAGCCGCCTGATCAATGGTTTGAGTCGTGCGGAAGTGGATATTGACCGAAAGGTGCTGGCCGATATCGCGGTGCACGATCTGGAGGCATTCGGTGCAATTGCGGAGCAAGCTAAAGCCGCACTTGCCGATTCCTGATTGCCTGACCTAAGTAGTCAGGTCAGTGCAAACACTTGATGAGTTGCTCGCGGCAGCGGCGAAAGAAATCGCGGCTGCCGCGGACCTGTCTGCTTTGGATATGGTTCGCGTCACTTACCTGGGCAAGAAGGGTGAGCTGACTTCAAGGCTCAAAGCATTGGGTCAGGTGTCCGCTGATGAACGCCCGGCAGCCGGTCAGGCGATCAATGCCGCCAAGCAGACCCTGGTTCAGGCAATCAATGCTCAGCGCGATGCGTTGGAGCAAGCGGCGCTTGAGGCCCGGTTGCAGGCGGATGCGGTCGACGTAACCTTGCCCGGTCAGGGGCTGGGGATTGGTGGACGGCATCCGGTATCCCGGGCCATGGCACGGATCGAAGCCATCTTCGGTAATGCAGGCTTTGAAGTGCGGTCGGGGCCGGAGATCGAAGATGATTTCCACAATTTTACAGCGCTGAATATTCCCGAAAATCACCCGGCACGCGCGATGCACGACACGTTCTATTTTCCGGGTGGAAAATTGCTGCGTACGCATACCTCGCCCGTACAGATACGCTCAATGGTGGAAGAGGGTGTTCCGATCCGTATCATTGCGCCGGGTCGCGTCTATCGCTGCGATTCTGATCAGACCCACACACCAATGTTTCATCAGGTCGAAGGCCTGGTGGTTGACCGCGGTATCAGTTTCGCTAACTTGAAGGCGGTCTTGCATCAGTTCGTCGAATGCTTCTTCGAGCGTGATGCTGAACTCCGTTTCCGCCCGTCGTACTTCCCGTTTACAGAGCCTTCTGCCGAAGTCGATGTGATGTGGGGTGAAGACAAATGGCTCGAGATCCTCGGCTGCGGAATGGTGCACCCGAAGGTGTTGACCGCTGCCGGTATCGATGCCGAAGAATTCACCGGTTACGCGTTTGGTATGGGCATCGAACGGCTCGCCATGCTGCGCTACGGCGTAACCGATCTACGCACGTTTTTCGACAACGACTTGCGCTTCCTGCGTCAGTTCAGCTAGTTCGGGACTCCACACGATGAAGTTTGCAGAAAGCTGGTTACGGGAGTGGGTTAATCCGGATATCGATGCCAAGGGTATTGGTGAGCGCCTGACCATGGCGGGCCATGAACTCGACAGCCTGACAATTGAAGGGCAGGGCCTGGACGGTGTGATTGTGGCAGAGGTTCTAGAGGCTGTACCGCATCCGGACGCCGATCGATTGCGGGTGTGTACCGTCTCCGTCGGCACCGGAACTTCAGTACAAATCGTTTGCGGTGCACCTAATGCCCGCGCCGGAATCAAGAGTCCGCTTGCCAGTCCCGGTACAAAATTGCCCAATGGCGTAAAGCTACGAAAGGCGAAGATTCGCGGCGTCGAATCAATGGGTATGTTGTGTTCGGCAATTGAACTGGGACTGGGCGATGAGTCGGATGGCATTATTGAATTGCCCGCTGACGCGACCGTAGGGCAGTCCCTTAACGAGTACCTTGGGTTGCCGGACGCGGTGTTCGATGTAGACCTTACACCGAACCGCGGCGATTGCTTCAGCGTCCTTGGTCTCGCACGAGACCTGTCAGCGCAAAGCAATACGGCACTGCTGGGGCCAGCGATTGTTAACAGTACGGCTTCCAGTGACATTGGCCACCCTGTTGAACAGATTGAGCCCGATGCGTGCCCTCGGTTTGCCGGGCGTGCGATTCGCGGTATCGATACAGGCGCCAAGTCGCCATTGTGGCTGACAGAGCGTTTACGCAAGAGTGGTATTCGCGCGATCCATCCAGTGGTCGATATCACTAACTACGTCATGCTGGAATTCGGTCAGCCGTTGCATGCCTACGACCTGGACAAGTTGCAGGGAGCCATCAAGCCCCGTTATGCGAAGTCCGGCGAGCGCCTGGTCTTGCTTGATGATCGTGAAATCACCCTGAATTCAGACACGGTTGTAGTAACTGATGATTCCGGTCCGATTGGTCTGGCTGGCATCATGGGCGGACTCAGCACGGCCGTGACAGACAGCACGGCAAACGTATTTTTTGAAGCCGCATTCTGGCCACAGGATGTCATGGCCGGACGAGCGCGCAGCTACGGGATGCACACTGATGCCTCTATGCGGTTTGAGCGTGGCGTAGATCCTGAACTGCCACCACGCGCAATAGAGCGTGCTACTGAATTGTTACTGGCCATTGCCGGCGGCGCCGCGGGACCCGCACAGGATCACGTTCAACGTGACTTGCTGCCAATGCGACCCGAAGTAACCTTGCGTAGAGCACGACTGCACAAGCTATTGGGTGTGAAGCTGGACGACGACGTAGTCACTCAGATCTTGCGAGGTCTGCACCTGACCGTTGCAGAGACGGACGCCGGCTGGACGGTCACGGCCCCCAGTTTTCGATTTGACATAGTCATTGAGGAAGACCTCATCGAAGAGGTTGCGCGCGTGTACGGTTACGACCGCATCGATGAATCAACGGCCATTACGACGACACCGTTGCGGCCGGTCAGTGAATCGCAAATCAAAACGGATCGTGTTGCTGATGTTTTGGTAGCTCGTGATTATCAAGAGGTCATTACCTGGAGTTTCGTTGACGCGGAATCGGATCAACGGGTGACCGGCCATGTGTCGCCATTGGTTCTTAGTAACCCGATTTCGTCGGCAATGTCAGTCATGCGCGGTTCTCTGTGGATCGGCATGTTACAGGCAGCGGCTAACAATCTTGCGCGGCAACAGGATCGGGTTCGGCTATTTGAGATTGGTAAGTCTTATCACGGAACGCTGGACGACACGCGGGAAGTTCAACGTGTCTCCGGTCTTGTGCTCGGCGCGTTACTTCCCGAGCAGTGGAGTAGTAAGCCGCAAGTCGTTGATTTTTTTGCTATTAAAGGTGACGTCGAAGCATTAATCGCGACAACCGGCGATCGCAGCGGTTTCACGTTTGACGTGCTGGAGCATCCTGCACTGCAACCGGGGCAGTCGTGCGCCATTGTGCGTAACGGTATGCAGGTCGGCGTGCTCGGCAAGGTTCACCCGGCTGTTGCGAAGCACTTTGGCATTAAGAAAGAAGTGTATGCGTTTGAGCTGGATGCTGATGCAGTGTTTGCCGCGCATTTACCGGCCGCCGCAGCCGTTTCTCGTTATCCGGCTATCCGCCGTGATCTCGCCATTGTGGTGCCCGAACAGGTTTCGGCTGCGCAAATCAGGGCCGCGATTGCGGCCGCTGCTCCTGCCCTGGTTCAGGACGTTCGAATCTTCGATGTGTATCGCGGCCCCGGCATAGAAGCTGGGCTAAAAAGCGTAGCTTTAGGCTTGATTTTACAGGAAACATCCCGCACCCTTACTGACGCTGATGCTGATTCTGTAACGGCCGCAGCGGTCACTAAACTGCAACAAGAATTCGGCGCGGAACTGAGAGAATAACCCTATGGCACTGACAAAAGCCGACATGGCGGAATCGTTGTTCAATGAATTAGGGCTCAACAAACGTGAAGCACGTGAACTGGTTGATCTGTATTTCGAGGAACTGCGAGCATCGCTTGCCGTTGGCGAGCAGGTCAAACTTTCGGGCTTCGGAAATTTTGATCTTCGGGATAAAAATGAACGTCCAGGCAGGAATCCAAAAACTGGAGAGGAAATACCCATCACGGCGCGCCGTGTGGTGACCTTTCGGCCTGGACAAAAACTAAAAGCCCGAGTAGAGGCCTATGCTGGAACCGGGGAATAACGACGAACTACCACCAATTCCTGGTAAGCGCTACTTCACTATCGGTGAAGTGAGCGACCTTTGTGCTGTGAAGCCACACGTGCTTCGCTACTGGGAACAGGAATTTCCACAACTGAAGCCGGTGAAGCGTCGTGGCAATCGACGTTATTACCAGCGTCAGGACGTACTGATCATTCGCCAGATTCGTGCCTTGCTGTACGAAGATGGCTTTACCATCGGCGGTGCCCGGCAACGTTTGATGGGTGATCAGGCGAAGACAGACGTAAGTCAAAGTCAACAAATAATCAAGCAGTTGCGCGTAGAACTTGAACAAGTTCTTAAGATTCTTCGCCGCTGACAAGAGCCTTTAATCTCACTGGGCTGGCACGTATTATTGCCGGCCTCTATAGAGGTATGCCAGTTTCGGTCGGGGCGTAGCGCAGCCTGGTAGCGCACCACAATGGGGTTGTGGGGGTCGGAAGTTCGAATCTTCTCGCCCCGACCAATTAGAAGTAAGGAAGCGCCTGTTACGGTTGTAGTCAGGCGTTTTTTTTGTCGCCGGTTTCGGGCAGGTGCAGTCGATGACCTAGAAAGCAGGCGCGGCCTCGGCACAGTGTTCGAGTTTCAATTTGCGGTCTTCTATCCCGAGTAGTATTGGTTCGGCGAGTTCGCGGTAGATGTTGACCTTCGCGTTGTAGGCTGTTCGTGTCAGGCCGTGCTTGTCACGAATTTCCAGCTTGCGAATATCAAAATCGCCGCTCTCCAGTCGTTCGCCGGTCAGGTAGCACTTGATGGCCGTGACTTTTTCGCCGGAGAGCACGAGGCCGCTGAGTTTGGACAAATTGCCTTGTGCCCGCTCGAGAAAAGCGGCGGCATCAAGGTGAACTTGCGATTGCTCATGATCGTTGATATCGCCGATCAGTTCGGCATGGAAGTCACCAACAAGGATTTGCCCTGGCGAGGCGGCATCGATCATACGGGCCAGGTCAATCGTGACATCACCGACGATAAAGTCGTGAATCGTCGGGTTCAGGCCTTCCGCCTGATGGAACTCGTAGCAACTGCCAACGTGAAAACACGCGCGAAGTCTGGGTACGATTTTTGACGCGGACTTGCTGCGGGCAATGGCATTGTCGGCGAGGACAATGTGCATAAAGTGATAGAGATTCACATTGGCTTCAAGTCCATTGTCCCTGTTCCAGATGTAGAACCCATCGCCCGTTGTCGAGCGTGCGAAATTAATTTTCACGTCCTGCTCAAGCATTTTTGCGTGAGCGGAATTTAATGAATAGGAAAGACTGTTGAGTTGCGTCATTTGTTCGAAGGGTGTCAGCAGGCTGAAGCCGACGATATCAAACAGGGTCACAGCCCGGCTGGCGACGAAGTTAATGCCATAGCGGCGGATCATCTTTTCGATAATCTTGGTTTCGACCGGGTGGTTGCTTAGCGGCTGCCGCAGCCGGAGATGCTTCGGCTCGACGTTCATCAGTTTTGCCACTTTCTGCATTTGAGCCAAAGTCAGCTCACGTTCGTTGGATATGAGCTCGATGATGAATCTGGATGAAACGTTATGCGCTACATTGCCGCTGCTGGGGATACCTGCGATGTATTCGGCGATGGCATAGTGGGGCACGACAAGTACCAGCAAACCGTCATCCAATGGTGTCCAGCTAAGGATGCTGTTTTGACCCAATGCCCAGAGTTCGTTGAGTGAGCGTTCGAGCTGGACCAGATTACTGCGCTGCCGCAGCCCCATATTGCTGGCATAACCGGCCAATTGGTCGAGGTACGGCGAATATCCAGCGATCCGGTGAATGCCTGACGGCGACAGATCATCATAGTCCATTTACTTGGTCCATCCTGGGGAGCAGGCAGCGTGAGCTACGTCCCCCTGCGCAGTTCGCAACACTCAATGCGCGGCGATGACCGGTTGCCGCTCCGCAGGTCCCCACCTGGCATCGCTTTTGGCACCGGTACTTTGCGAAGAAATTAATCAACTCTGCTGCACAGTGCAAGTTTTATTAAGATTCAGCCGTAGGTATTTAAAATTTCATGCATTGATGGCTGTCCGGAAACGCAATGTCGGGTGCCAGTCGCGGCCTGGGAGGGTATCATCCGGGCGGGGTTTCCCTGTTCCGGAGTCATTACTTGCCTGTTCCGTCATCCGGCCTTGCCGAAATTCGCGCCTTGCATACGGTGCTTGCGCGCTGGCTGGTCAATACACCCGTGGTTCGTTGTCCTGCGCTGGAAGCGGTGACGGGCGCGCCAGTTCATGCCAAGCTGGAATTCCTGCAACGCACATCGACGTTCAAGCCTCGCGGTGCCTTGGCTGTCATGCTCGAAATGGACACAGCCCAACGCGCCGCCGGCGTCGTTACCGTCAGTGCTGGAAACCATGCCATCGCCACGGCGTACGCGGCCAGCGAGCTGGGCATATCCGCGAAAGTAGTCATGCCTGCATCTGCAAGCGCGGCGCGCGTTGCGCGGTGTCGCCACTACGGCGCTGAGGTGATGACAGCGCCCGATGCTCACCAGGCATTCGCGCTTGTGGATCAGATCGTCCGTGACGAAGGCCGCTTCCTGGTACACCCGTTTGAAGGACCACGGACGTCGCTGGGTACGGCAACGCTTGGCATGGAAATCTGCGAGCAGGTGGATCAGTTCGAGGCCGTTATCGTACCAATTGGCGGTGGCGGCTTGTGCTCGGGTGTGGCGTCTGCAGTCAAACTGATGCGACCGGATGTGCAGGTCTACGGCGTTGAACCGGAGGGTGCTGATACGATGTACCGCAGCTTCGTCAGCGGCAGCCCGCAAGCAATAGACAAGGTCAGCACCATTGCGGACAGTCTGGGGGCTCCGTTTGCGTTGCCTTACTCCTATTCACTCTGCTGCGCGCACACCGATCAACTTGTGCGCGTTAGCGACGATGAGTTACGCAGCGCGATGCGGTTCATTTTCCATGAAATGAATGTGGCAGTGGAGGCTGCTTGCGCTGCGAGTACGGCAGCGCTACTCGGGCCACTGCTAAAAAAAGTGCGTGGCCGACCCGTGGTAATAGTGCTGTGCGGCAGCAATATAGACTGGGCAATGTACGAGAGACATGCCGAACTGGAGAACGTGTGATAACTGAACGACTGAAGCAGATTGTTGGCGAGAACGGCTGGATAAGTGCCGCCGAGGACCTCGAACCGCACCTTCAGGAATGGCGCGGCAGCTGGCGCGGCGCAACGCCTGTCATGTTGATGCCGGAAAACACCGAACAGGTCTCGCGTATTCTGGCTGAGTGCCATGCCAGTGGCACGGGTGTGGTGCCGCAGGGCGGCAATACCGGGCTATGTGGTGGCGCGATTCCGGATGCGAGCGGCACGCAAGTCCTGCTGTCGTTGCGTCGCATGAACCGGATTCGCTCAATTTCTGCCGAAAACTATTCGATGGTTGCCGAGGCTGGCTGCGTTCTCGCCGATCTGCAACGTGCGGCTGACGATATCGATCGGACGTTCGCTCTCAGTCTCGCGGCCGAGGGCAGTTGTCAGATCGGCGGCAATCTGTCGACCGATGCAGGCGGCGTCAATGTTCTGCGCTACGGAACAGCGCGTGAGCAGGCGCTCGGACTGGAAGTGGTGCTGGCCGACGGTACGGTGCTCAACAGCCTGCGTACGTTGCGCAAGGACACAGCAGGATACGACCTCAAACAGCTGTTCATCGGTGCTGAAGGCACCCTCGGTGTCATTACAGCGGCGAGCTTGCGACTGTTTCCGAAGGTACGGCAGCGCGGTACCGCACTGCTGGCTTTGACCAGCGCCGAACAATCTGTGACTTTGCTGGCCGAGTTGCGAGGCCGGCTGCACGATCAGTTACTGGCTTTTGAATTGATATCAGCGCCTGCGGCTGGCTTGGCCGAGAAGCACATGGAAAATGTTCGCATGCCCTTTGAGAACAGCTCACCCTGGTACGTTCTGCTTGAATCGGCCGTGGTTGATGACGGGAGCGAATTCGAGGACGAAGTGATGCGGACATTTGAGATGGACCTCATTACCGACGCCGCGATAGCGAAGAATGAAGCCGAGCGAAACGGCTTTTGGCACTTGCGTCATTCAATATCAGAGGCGCAGAAGTACGAAGGCGCCAGCCTCAAGCATGACGTTTCCGTACCAGTCGGCGTTGTCGGGCGTTTTATCGAGAGTGCCACTTCAGCCGTTGAGCAATTCTGCCCCGGTTCGAGGGTGATGGCCTTTGGTCACGTAGGCGATGGCAATGTGCACTTCAATGTTTCTCAGCCGGTCAGCTGGACGGCCGAACAGTTTTACGCTGAACGTACCGCGATGGCCGGTGTCGTTTATGACGTGGTAGCAGAATTCGACGGCAGTTTCAGTGCGGAGCATGGCGTTGGAGTGCTCAAGCGAGAAACGCTGGCACACTATAGGCACGGGACGGAAATTGCTTTGATGCGCACAATCAAAGCGGCACTCGACCCCCGCAACATTATGAACCCAGGGAAAGTACTTTGACATCGTTGCACATCGGGCCGACAGATTTGCTGGCCAGTTCCCACAGACTCGCGGCGAGATCGCGCTAACATGGTCATTAGCTGCATCTGGCAGCGAGAATTGCTGTTTGACTGTGCATGGCGTTTCTGGAGACAGGCGTGACCGAAGATCTCAAGACGGAGCCCGAAAAGATGCCTGGCGATACAACGGACGGGACCTCGCCACTGGCTGGAGGTCACGACGCCGATGACGATTTCAGCCGCACAATGGTTCTGGAAAAGCCGTCGACTGTTGTAACCGAACCCGACCAACGGTTGCAGGCTGGCTCTGTGCTACGTGATCGCTACCTGCTGCATGACAACGTTGCGGCTGGAAGCATGGGCGTTGTTTACAAAGCGTTCGACCGGCACCTCGCAGACGTTGATGGTAGCGACGCCGCTGTAGCCATCAAGGTTCTGTCGCCGCATTTGTCCGGGAATCCTGATGCATTGCGGGCATTGCAGCAGGAAGCGGCGAAGGGGCGTTGTCTCAATCATCCACATATCGTCCGCTTCATCGATCTGGATCGCGAAGACGATCTGTACTTCCTCGTTATGGAATGGCTCGAAGGTGAATCGCTTGCCAATGCTTTGGACAGCGGCAATCTGAAAGCAGACATTCCGCGGGCGTTCGAAATAATCAAACAGATCGGTGGTGCACTGGACTTTGCGCATCGTTGTGGCGTTATTCACGCGGACGTGAAGCCCGGCAATATCATGCTGTTGCCGGACGGGTCGGTGAAACTGGTTGATTTCGGCATTGCACGCGTGCAACAACGTCGGCGCGGCGCCAATACCCCGAACCCGGACGTACTTCGGGCGGCTACCCCAGCCTACTCGAGCATGCAGGTATTGACCGGCGATGAACCAACTGCTGCTGACGACGTATTTTCACTGGCCTGCCTTGCGTACCGCCTCATCGCGGGTCATCGGGTTTTTGGTCCGCGGAACGCAGCGGAAGCGGCAGAGGCAGGGATGGACCCGCAACGACCGCAAGGCTTGAACGACAGTCAATGGAAAGCACTGCGTAAGGGACTCGCCTATTCGCGCGTGGCACGACAGCGGTCACCGCTTGAGTTCGTTAATGAACTTACGGCCGAGAGTTCGACCGTGGAATTTAGTCCGGCAGACGAGCTGAGAATCCCGGTCGATGCATTTGTTGAACGGCGGTTCGAGACCTCCCGGACTCGATGGCCTTACGCCGTTTTCATGGCTCTGATCGTGGGCGGATTGGCGCTGGCTGTTCGCCCTGATTGGCGGGCCGCGGCTCTTGACTGGTTGCCATCTGCAGTGAAATTCCAGCAGGCTACCGCACCGGAGTCGTCACCTCAGGAACCTGTCGCGAGCGGCGTGCCGTCCCCGGACAATACGCCGATCCGGGAATCCTCACTGCCGGACAGTACAGGTTCCCGCCCGGTCGCGGAGACGAACGCTGCTAACGAAACAAACAATGGTGTCTTGTCGGGCACGGATGCCGATACTGCAAGTTCTGCCGCTGCGCCATTGGCAGAAGCGTTGCCGGCAGGAAACGGGCCGACTGATCATTCGGCTCAGGCGGACGAAGTGGCTTTGGCCGACTTCCCGACCGAGGGCGTCGCTGAGGAGGCACCGACACCGGCAGCGAATGGCGGCAATAGCCTGGTGCTTGCCGCGCCAGGCGAAAGCAGTGAGGCGTTGGTGCTGAACATTGCTGAGGACGGCGGTGAGGTAGTCCTTGAACTCTACCGCTGGTTCGGCCTGTCAGAAGCCTTGCTCGTGCGTATCGACGAAGTGGGTTTCAGCGGGTCTCGTTCACCCCTGGAAGACGGAGAGTTTTCCATGTCAGGTGACGGTATCGTCAACTTCGATCCGGAACAGCGGCAGGCGTCCGTTACCATTCAACCGAGACCTGATGACCTTCGTGAATCAGACCGGCAGGTCAATCTGCTGCTACGTGACTATTACAATCCGGAGTCGACGCTCGGGCGGGTTGAGTTGAGACTGCTGGATGATGATCAACGCCGTTATGAAGAAGCCTACGCGGTCAATACGGTTGCGTTTGCAACGAGTAGTGTCGTGGTCAGCGAACGGGATCCCGCTGTGCTGATCGATGTGGAAAGGCTAAATCCTGACCAAAGTTCGCTGTCTGCTCGTTACGAAATTCGCGATATCACGGCAACTGAAGGCGAAGACTATTTCATCCCGGGCCGGCGATTCGTGACCTTTGGCCCCGGACAACGTAGCGCGCGCTTGCTGATTCCGCTTGTGCAAGATACCGTTACGGAAGACAACGAATCGTTTGCCATCGAGTTGGGGCAGAGCGGACCGGCTTCGAGCGCAATAAGCCGCGTTGTCGTCACCATTCAGGACGACGATTCACTGTTGAGGTAAGTCCCGGTATCAACTACCGGAGCGGGCGCGTCTGTACGAGCGTTCGCGTTCTTAATTGTAATTCGAATACAGAGCGAACCCCGATGACAGAAAAAGAAATGCGCCGCTACTCGAAAGTAGTGGTTGACGGTGTTGAGCACGCACCGAGTCGAGCGATGCTGCGTGCAGTAGGTTTCGAGGAACAGGATTTCAAGCGACCACAGGTCGGGATTGCCTCAACCTGGAGCATGGTCACGCCGTGCAACATGCACATCGACAAGCTGGCAGTGAAGGCGGCAGCCGGAGTGGATTCGGCCGGTGGCAAGGGCGTCATATTCAACACCATCTCGGTTTCTGACGGCATCTCGATGGGTACGCCGGGTATGCGGTATTCACTGGTGTCGCGGGAGATCATAGCGGACTCAATCGAGGCCGTGGTTGGTGCGCAAGGGTTCGATGGTGTTGTGACGATTGGCGGCTGCGACAAAAACATGCCGGGTTGCGTCATGGCGATGGCGAGATTGAATCGCCCATCGGTGTTTGTTTACGGCGGTACCATCAAGCCAGGTCGTGGTCGTCGGGACATCGTGTCCGTCTTCGAAGCCGTCGGCGCGCATTCAGCGGGCAAGATTGATGACGCCGAATTACTGGATGTTGAACAAACGGCCATTCCGGGCCCGGGTGCCTGTGGCGGCATGTACACGGCGAACACGATGGCATCGGCCATTGAAGCGCTGGGTATGAGCCTGGCCAACAGTTCGGCCCAGGAAGCAGTCTCGGCCAGCAAAATTGATGATTGCGCTCGCGCTGGCGAGGCGGTACTCGAATTAATCCGCCAGGACATCAAACCGCGCGACATCATGACGCAGAAAGCGTTCGAGAACGCCATCACTGTGGTCATTGCGCTGGGCGGCTCGACCAATGCCGTTTTGCACTTACTGGCTATGGCGAAAGAGGCAGAGGTCGAGCTTAGCCTTGATGACTTCACCCGGATTGGCAAGAACGTGCCGGTACTGGCGGATGTTAAGCCGAGCGGTAAGTACCTGATGTCGGAATTGATAGCGATTGGCGGGATTCAGCCGTTGATGAAGCGCTTGCTGTCTGAGGGTCAGTTACACGGTGACTGCCTGACTGTGTCGGGCAAAACGGTGGCTGAGAATCTCGCAGACGTAGCCGATTACCCGGAAGGTCAGGACATTGTCAAAGATTTTGCCAATCCGATTAAAGCGAACAGCCACCTGGTTGTTCTGTACGGCAATTTGGCACCGGACGGCGCGGTTGCAAAAATTTCGGGCAAAGAAGGACTGCAGTTCTCCGGTCGGGCGCGGGTTTATCACTCGGAAGAGCAGGCTCTTCAGGCCATTCTGGACAATGCGATTGTTGCCGGAGACGTAATTGTAATTCGTTATGAAGGACCAAAAGGCGCGCCCGGTATGCGCGAAATGTTAAGCCCTACCGGCGCGATCATGGGCAAAGGTCTAGGTGCGGAGGTTGCGTTAATTACAGACGGCAGATTCTCAGGCGGTAGCCATGGATTTGTCGTTGGGCACGTCTCACCCGAAGCTGCGGTTGGTGGTCCCATTGCCTTGGTCGAAGAGGGCGATCAGATAACGATCGATGCGGAGAGTCGGCAGATCCTGCTTGATGTCAGCCCGGAGGTTATGGAGCAACGTCGGCAAACGTGGCGTCGGCCACCGTCGAGTGTCAAGACGGGCATTTTGGCCAAGTACCGGGCGGAAGTTTCGTCGGCATCCAAAGGCGCAATTACTGAAGCACCGGATTGGGATTAATATGCCTGTCACTCTTGACGTCGACGCGGCGCTCGGTTCTACTTCCGCAATGAAAAAATCATCCGCCCCCGTAACGTGCCATATCAACGACTTGTTTGTTGCAATAAAACGCATAAAGAAACCGGCGCGCCAGAGGTGCGTGGGCGTGATGGGCGGCAGAACCGGCTGAGAAAAATCCGGCTGCAGTCATCAAACCCGCAAGGAATCACCGTGCGGGTTTTTTTTTGGGCGCCGCATTTACAACCACCGTTAACGAACGAGTACGACAGGAATGACAATGCAAATCGAAGAAGCAGAATTTCGCGCCAGCAGTGAACTAGGCGCAGAGCCGCATATAGCAACGTCAGAGTGGGTTGTACTCAAATTTGGCGGTAGCAGTGTTGCGACGGCTGACAACTGGCAAATCATCGCAGGCGTCTTGCGCAATCGGTTGCAGGCAGGATTGCGCCCCCTCGTGGTTCATTCGGCGATCGCCGGGGCGTCGAACGCGCTTGAGAACATACTCACCAGCGCTATTCGGGGCGATGCACAGGTTGAATTGACGGCGCTGCAGACAATGCATTGCTCGCTGGCCGCAGATCTCGGGCTCGACGGCAAAGCATTGTTGCAGGAACTCTTTGCCGAAATGGAGCAACTTGCAGCGGGTGTACAGCTGGTGCGTGAGGTCAGCCCCAGAGTGCACGTGCGCATGATGGCGTTGGGTGAATTGATGTCGACGACACTGGGCGCGGCCTTCCTCAATGCCAATGGCATTGAGACCAGCTGGGCGGATGCTAGGGAGTTGATGGTCAGCAACGACGCACCGCGTCGCACGATTGCCCAGAACTACTTGTCGGCTACCTGCGATTTCTCGCCCGACCCATCCCTCGTGGAAAAATTATCGGCCCGGACGGGAGTGATTTTGACGCAAGGCTTTATCGCCAGTAACCCGCGGGGCGAGACGGTGTTATTGGGGCGCGAAGGATCCGACACGTCGGCCGGTTACTTTGCATCCCGGGTTCAGGCGCGGCGACTTGAGATTTGGACCGACGTGCCCGGCATGTTCACGGCCGATCCACGGTTGGTGCCGACTGCTCGATTGCTGGCTGAACTGCATTTCGACGAGGCTCAAGAGCTGTCGTCTACCGGCAGTCGTGTGCTGCACCCACGGTGTCTTAGTCCACTGCGGCGATCCGGAATCCCGTTGTTCATTCGCTGTACGAATGCTCCCGGCGTGTCAGGTACGGTAATTTCATCGGTGACAAGTGACAACGAGTCACAGGTAAAAGGCGTTTCAGCGCGACGCAATGTAACCCTGTTCTCTATGGAAGGTGCGGCGATGTGGCACGAGGTTGGCTTCTTGGCCGACGCCTTCAGCTGCTTTGCGAAACACGGTATTTCCATTGACCTCATCTCTACTTCGCAAACAAACGTTACAGTTTCTATCGACAACGACGACCAAATGCTTGCCGCCGATGTTCAGCGGGCATTGGTAACGGACCTCGAGTTGTTGTGCCGGGTGCGGGTCATTCCTGATTGTGCGGTGATCAGTCTGGTGGGTCGAAAGATCCGCACGATCCTGCCAAGAATTGCGCCGGTATTGAGCGCCTTCGATGAAGAGAAAATTCACCTCGTTTCGCAGGCGGCGAATGATCTGAACTTTAGTTTCGTGATTGATCAGGAGCAGTTGGGAAAACTGGTTACCCGGATTCACAACGCCGTCATTCGCAGTGCCGGTGGCAGTCGGGTGTTTGGACCGAGTTGGGAAGCGTTGTTCGATGAGGTAGAGCCGACACGCGCCAGCCCAAATGCATGGTGGATCCGCAAACGCGACGAACTCTTGAGTTTGCTTGATGGTCGGCTGCATGCCTACGTTTACGACAGCGACACGGTGCGTGCTGCGGCGGAATCGTTGCTGGGCCTGCAGTCGGTTGATCGGGTCCTGTACGCGATGAAGGCGAATTTCAACCCCGAAATTCTGCGTCTGATCAGCGATCTTGGCGTTGACTTTGAATGTGTGTCGCCAGGGGAAGTCCAGAAGCTTCACGAGGTCATTCCGGATTTTGACAACAGCCGGGTTCTATTCACGCCGAATTTCGCACCCAAGGAAGAATACATTTGGGGGCGCGATCAGGGCTTGCAGCTAACGCTCGATAACTTGTACCCGTTGCGAGCCTGGCCCGAGATATTCAAGGGCGTCAAACTATTCATCCGCGTCGATCCGGGCCAGGGCAGAGGTCACCACGAACACGTGAAAACCGGCGGTGTGCAGTCTAAATTTGGCGTGCCATTGTTCGAAATGGACGAACTGCAGGAGCTGCTCGAACGCGCAGGTGCCGACGTCATCGGTATCCACGCACACAGTGGTAGCGGAATACTCGATCCGGACAACTGGCGGTCAGTGGCGGCAACGCTCGCGCAGGTTGCGGATCGATTCCCCAACGTGGAAGTGCTGGATCTTGGCGGCGGGCTCGGCGTGCCTGATCGTTCCGTGGATACTGCATTCGATATTGCCGCACTCGATCAAACGCTCAATGAAATCCGCAAGGCGTATCCGAAGTACCGTTTGTGGCTTGAACCCGGACGTTACCTGGTGGCGCAATCGGGAGTGCTGCTCGCACGAGTTACTCAGGTTAAAGGCAAGGGCAGCATGCAGTACGTTGGCGTTAGCACTGGAATGAATTCGCTAATCCGGCCTGCGCTGTACGGGGCCTGGCATGAGATCGTCAACCTTAGCCGGGCCGACGAGGTGGCTACGGAATCGGTCACAGTGGTTGGGCCTATCTGTGAGACCGGCGACAAACTGGGAACGGACCGGTTATTACCGCCGAGTAGCGAGAACGACGTTATTGCTATTGCCAACGCAGGTGCTTACGGCCGCGTAATGAGTTCGCGTTACAACCTGCGTGAACCGGCAGACGAGGTAGTGATCTGAGTTAGCGGTTATGCCTGGATTCGAGTACAGCGACGGCATCAGATAGTCGAAGGCCGCTGTCAGTCAGCAGCACGAGGAGGTGGTAGAGAAGGTCGGCGGTTTCTTCCAACAGTTCATCGCGTTCACCCGCGGTGGCTGCCAAAGCAACCTCTACGCCTTCTTCGCCCACTTTTTGCGCGATACGACGGGTGCCGGCGGCCAATAGTTTGGCCGTATAGCTGTCATTGCCCGGTTGCTTCGCGCGTTCCCTGATCACGTTTTCAAGTGTGGTCAGAAAGTCGATTGTATTGCTGCTCATTATTCATTTCCCAGGTTTGACGTGTCCGGAAGGCGCACGTCAATGCGTTGTTCATGCAGGTAGGTTTTCAGCGCGCCGATCGCAATCTCTCCGCTGTGGAAAACGCTGGCGGCCAAGGCACCGTCCACGTTACTGGTGCGAAATACGTCGGCAAAATGGCCCATTGCACCGGCGCCGCCGGAGGCAATCAACGGAACCCGGCACTGTTCTCGAGCCCGGCTCAACTGGGCGCAATCGTAGCCTTCACGGACACCGTCCTGATTCATGCAGTTCAGGACAATTTCGCCGGCGCCGCGATCCTGTACTTCGCGGATCCACGCCAGAGTGTCGAATTCTGCGGCGACAGTCTTGTCAGGATCGCCGGTGAATTTATACACCTGGTAACCGCCAGCGGCTTCGCGACTGTCTATGCCGATAACGACGCACTGTGAACCAAAGCGTTTCGCCAGCGTTGAAATCAGTGAAGGGTCCTGCAGGGCCGGTGAGTTAATCGAGATCTTATCGGCACCCCGATTGAGCACGTCTTCGGCGTCCGCAATGCTGCGTATGCCGCCGGCAACACTGAACGGTATATCCAGGACGCGGGCGACGTCACTCACCCAGCGGCGGTCTACCGAGCGTCCATCCGGACTGGCAGTGATGTCGTAGAAGACGAGTTCGTCCGCCTGTTCACGGCAATAGCGTTCCGCGAGTTCGATGATGTCGCCAACCACCCGGTGATTGCGGAACTGCACGCCTTTGACGACCTTGCCATCGCGGACGTCAAGGCAGGGAATTATGCGCTTTGCTGGAATGACGCTATCTCCTCAGCCGTGATGCAACCGTCAAGCAATGCGCGTCCGGTGATTGCGCCGGCGGCTCCCAGACTTCGCAATTCATTGAGGTCGCTGATATTTCGAACGCCACCGGATGCTTGTAGTTCGAGGGTAGGAAAGCGTTGCCGGATCTCTCGGTACAGGTCCACTGACGGTCCGCTCATGGCACCGTCGCGGCTGACGTCGGTACACAGCAGGTGTTTCATTCCGGCGCTGTCGTAGCGAGCAATGCAGTCCCACAGGGTAACGTCCGATTGTCGTACCCAGCCGTGGGTGGCAAGCCAGGGAACGCCATCGTCATCGCAGCGGCAATCCAGAGCAAGCACGAAGCGGTCCGCGCCAAACTCGTCCATCCATTCCAGAACCCGGGACGATTCCGTGACCGCAAGACTGCCGACCACCAATCGTTGCACGCCGGCTTCCAGCCACGCATTAACGGTTTCAATGTCGCGAATTCCGCCGCCAAGCTGTACCGACAAGCCGCTTGCGGAGACAAGTTGTTGGACGCAGTCCCGATTGATCTGCTGGCCACTTTGTGCGCCGTCGAGATCGACGACGTGCAGGTAGCGGAAACCGTAGTCGTAGAACTGGCGAGCGACGACCAGCGGCTCTGCGCTGTAGTGAGTTTGCTGCGCGAAGTCGCCCTTGAACAGGCGGACACAACAGCCGTCTTTTAAATCTATTGCCGGTATTATTTTCATCAGGACATCTGCAGGAAGTTTTTGAGTAAGCGTGCGCCCGCGTTCGCGGAGCGTTCGGGGTGGCATTGAGCGGCGTAAAAGTTGTCCTGTGCAGCAATGGCGCAAAACTCATCTGCATGGCGCGCCGTCGCGCAACTGTAATCGCCGATCGGCAATGCGTAGCTGTGCACAAAATAGAACCAGCTGCCTTCGTCGATGCCGTACAAGAGTGGGTGGTCGCCTTGCTTATCGATACGGCACCAGCCCATGTTGGGTACCGGAATGCCCTGGTCGTCAGGGAGTTTCGTTGCGGTCGCGGGAATTACGCCGAGGCAGCGCGTATCGCCCTCGGCAGAGTATTCAGCCAATAATTGCATACCGAGGCATACGCCAAGGACCGGTTGTGTAAGGCCTGGAATCAGGTCAAGGAGGTCATGTTGTTCGAGCCGTTGCATGGCGTCGCCCGCCGCGCCAACACCGGGCAGAATAACTCTGGGGGCATTGCCTATGACTTCCTTATCGGTCGTCAGGGTAGCCGTTGCTCCGAGCCGTTCAAGCGCGAACATCAATGACGCAATGTTTGCGCCACCACTGTCGATAATTACAACGTCGTTCTTCATATCAGGCCAGCATGCCTTTGGTCGAAGGCAGACTGTCGCCTTCAATGCGTACGGCTTGGCGCAGAGCACGGCCTGTGCTCTTGAAGCAAGCTTCTACCATATGGTGTGTGTTTTCGCCGCGGACTTCGATGTGCAGCGCTGCTGCCAATGCATCCGCCAGCGAGCGGAAGAAATGTGGCACCAGTTCCGTCGCAAGGCCGCCTACTTCAGCACGTGGAAAATGGCCGTCGAACACGAAGTAGGGTCGACCGGATAAATCGATGGATACTTTGGCTTCGGTCTCGTCCATCGGTAACAAAAATCCAAATCGGCCAATGCCGAGCTTGTTGCCAAGCGCTTCACGCAGTGCTTGTCCCAGACACAAGGCAATATCTTCAACTGTGTGGTGCTCGTCTATGTGCAGATCCCCGTCGCACTTGATTTGCATACTGAATCCACCGTGCCGCGCAATTTGTTCGAGCATGTGGTCGAGAAAGCCGAGGCCGGTATCGATAGCGACAGGTTGCTCGTTGTCGAGATTCACCTGTATCCGAATCCGGGTTTCCTTGGTTTCGCGGCGAACGTCAGCGCGACGTTCGGTATCGAGTAGTGCGCTCGCGATGCCGGGCCAGGATTGCTCCCAATCGCCGTCCGGCGAAACTAGACAGCCGCGAACGCCGAGGTTTTCTGCTAACTGCATATCTGTTTCCCGATCACCGATGACAGCGCTGCGCGCGACATTGAGATCGGTGCTGGCCAAATAGCGAGTCAGTAGTCCGGTACGGGGTTTGCGGCAGGCGCAGCCGTCCTCATCTCTATGCGGGCAGATCAGAATTTCATCAAAGCAAATTCCTTGGCTGGCGAACAAGGAAACGATATGGCTCTGACAGCGTTCGAAATCGTCTTGCGGAAAGGATTCTGTGCCGAGGCCGTCCTGATTGCTGACCATGACAAGGCGATAGCCGGCATTGACCAGACGAATGAGCGACGGAATTACCGCTGGCAGGAGCTTGATTTTGTCGAGCTTGTCGACCTGATAGTCTTCAGGTTCTTCAACCAGCGTTCCGTCGCGGTCAATAAAAAGTACGGATGAACTCACGTTTCGGTCTCCGTTAAATTCTTTAGGGTATCAATCAGCAGATTGTTCTCAGTCGCTGCGCCGATGGTGATTCGTGCACAATTGTTCAGCAATTCATCTTTGGCGAAAGAGCGGATCAATACTTTTGCTTTGCCGAGTGCGTGGTGGACTGCATCGAGATCCCGAAAACGAACGAGCAAAAAGTTGCTTTGACTTGGCCAGACCTTCACTACCGGTTCAAGCGCTTCCAGGCCCGCGCGTACCCGGCCTCGTTCTGCCGTTGTTGTGGTGACCAGTGCATTCGCAGTGGCAATCGATTCCGGTGTCAATGCCTCCAGTACCCGTTCCGTGGTCGGCGTTGAAAAGGCGTAGGGCGGTAACATGGCGCTCAATAAGCGAATCGTGGCAGCCGGTGCAATTATGCTGCCGCAGCGTAAACCTGCAAGACCGTAGGCTTTGGATAGCGTACGCAATATGACGAGGTTGTCGTAATCATTCAGCGCGTTTAGCAATGACGGCCGTTCGCTGAATTCGATGTAGGCCTCATCCACGACCACTATGGAACGACCGGCGCGTGCTTTCACAATCTGCAAGATGCTGTCGTTGTCCAGCAAATCGCCACTCGGATTGTTTGGTGAACAGAGGAAGATCAATTTGCTGTTGTCGGTGCAGGCAGCAAGTAGCAGTTCCGTGTCCAGTGCGAAATCACGCTCCATGCTCAGCGGGACTTGCACTATCTCGGCGGCCTGCATTTCAGCATATACGCGGTACATCGCGAAAGATGGTGATGTCGTAACGATGTTGTCGGTATAGGCCCTGCAAAAGCTACGAATCAAGATATCGATAGCCTCGCTGCTGCCGCGTGTAACCATGACGTGTTCCATGGTTACACCGTACAACCCGGCCAGTCGCTCAATGATCGCGTCCGGCCGAATCTGCGGATAGCGATTGAGCTCGGAATTTTCAAGCGTCGGCGAATAAGGCGCTTCATTGGCGTTCAGGCGGACAGTATCGGGTTGCTGCTCTGCGGTGACATAGGCTTGCAAACGCGCAATTTCCGGCCGGGCCAATTTATCGATGCTCACCGCTTGCGCTCCGTCAGGCTGTTGATACGAATATCAACGGCAGCGGCGTGAGCATCGAGGCCTTCGAGACGTGCGAGTTCCGTAACGCTGGAGCCGAGTCGCTTCAGGCCATCCGGGGTGAGTTCCTGCACCGTCATTTGCCGGCAGAACTGTTCCAGCCCCAAGCCGCTGAAGTTTCTGGCCGCGCCGTAAGTCGGCAGCACGTGATTGGTGCCGCTGCAGTAGTCGCCGACTGACTCGGGTGTCCAGGGGCCGACAAACACGGAGCCCGCGTTTCTGATGTCAGGTAGGGCACTGCGCGGGTTTTCGAATTGCAATATCAGGTGCTCAGGCGCATAGCGGTTGCTTATAGCTATGGCCGTTTCGAGGTCGTCGCAAACAATTAAGCGGCTGTGCAACAGCGCGGCGGCCGCGACATCACGCCGATCAAGTGTCTGCAGTTGCTGATCAAGTTGCGTTGTAACCTCTGACACCAATTGTTCGCTGGTGCTGAGCAAGATGACCTGAGAGTCAGCGCCGTGTTCAGCTTGCGAGAGAAGGTCGGAGGCCACGAACGCAGCATTTGCTGTGTGGTCGGCGATAACCAGTACTTCTGAAGGGCCGGCCGGCATGTCGATAGCGACCCCGCCTGCAACACCGGCAACCTGCGATTTCGCAGCGGTCACCCATGCATTGCCTGGCCCGAATATTTTGTCGACTGGCAATATACTCTCTGTGCCGAAGGCCAGTGCAGCGATAGCCTGTGCGCCACCGACCTTGTAAATTTCATCAACGCCGGCACGCTGAGCGGCCACCAGAACAGCGGGGTCGGCGGTGCCGTCGGGGCGAGGCGGCGTGCACAGCGCCTTACGGCCACACCCTGCAATGCGTGCAGGCACGGCAAGCATGATTGCTGCAGATGGCAGGGGCGCGGTACCGGCGGGGACATAAAGTCCGACAGCATCGATAGGTCGGGTCAGTCGTTCACAACGAACACCGGGCATGGTTTCGATGTCGATCGCTGTCAGGCGTTGCGCTTCGTGAAAGCGGCTAACGTTCGCAATCGCCACGTCTATAGCTTCAATGGCTTTGCTGCTGAGTGCTTGTTCCGCTGCCGCAAATTCCTGCGCGGTGACACGTAAGGAGGTTAGCGCGGCCTTATCGAATTTGGCCGTTAGTTCGAGCAGTGCCGCATCGCCGTTGGTTCGGACTTGGCGAATAATCGCTGCTGCCGCGTCTGCAACATCAGGGCCGACAGACAGCGCCGGTCGTTGCAGTACGCTGTGACGCTGCTCATCGTCCAGTTCGCGCCAAACGAGCACTTGCATGCTCCTGCCTGCAGTTGTGACCTTCACGGCAGCATTTTCTCAACAGGCAGCACCAACATTGCACTGGCACCCGCCGCTTTCAGGTTCTCGAGCGTTTCCCAAAAAACGTTTTCACGGCACACAGCGTGCACGGCAACCCGCTTGTCGTCGCCTTCCAGTGGCATGACGGTTGGTGCCTCGGAGCCTGGCAACAAGCGACGAATTTCCGCGAGGGCCGAGCGTGGCGCGTGCAGCATGATGTATTTGCTTTCACGGACCTGCAAAACACCGTTTAGTCGCTGCAGCAATTTATTGACCCATTCCTGCTTGGATGTACTCAGGGAAGCGCGAGTCTGGATGATGATCGCTTCGCTTTCGGTGACCGTTTGTACCTCACGAAGCTGATTGGCGGCGAGCGTCGATCCGGTCGAAACCAGGTCACAAATAAAGTCCGCACGACCGAGTTTCGGCGCAATTTCCACAGCACCGGAGAAGTAAACGATTTCGGCGGAGACGCCATTCTCACGCAGGTAATTGCCAAGGGTCGCGGTGTAACTCGTTGCTATGCGCTTGCCTTGCAAGGATTGCGGGCCGGCAAACTCGACGCCTTCGGGTGCCGCAACAGAAAGCCGGCAGTGCCCGAAGTCCAGTTCAAAGACCTGATCAAACTGGGCTTCGTTACCTTCATCCTGCAACGCATGGCGTTTCTCAGTGACGACATTCAGGCCGACAATGCCGAGGTCGCACACGTCATCGCTGACCAGCCCCGGAATATCGTCATCTCGCACGAGCAGCAGGTCGACAGGCATGTTTTCGCCGTAGCAAAACAGCTGGTCTTTGCTCTGCGTAAATTTGAGTCCGCAGCGTTCAAGAAGATCGAGGGAGTGATCTGTCAGGCGGCCGGATTTCTGCACCGCAATCTTGATGCGTTGCTCTGGGTTTTCCATGCGAATTGTCCTAGTGGGAGATGTTAAGTTTGCGCGGGCTTTGTCGTTTGTTGCGTTCCAAGGCTGTTTGGTAACCGCCGTGGCCGTCGCTAAGGAAGCGCGCAACCCGTCCGATCGTCGTCACGCTAACGCCGGTCAGTTCGTGAATGCGGCGATAAGGCAGATCTTCCTGCAAAAGGCCGACAACCTGCCAGCGATCGACAAGAGCCTGAAGCTCGGCCGGCGTGCACAGGTCCTTCAGGAAATTGCGGAACTCTTCGATGCCACGCAGAGAGCTCAAAGCCGTAAACAGTGCATTTTCCGCACGTTCGCGCTCTGTAGCTGAGTCCTGTCGATTCGGTTTCATGAGGTTTTTTGCCTGTTTCGAGCTGTTCTAATGTATTAATGCGTTAGTACACTAGTGCAAGCAGGTGATGAAAGCAAGCAGGGAATTCAAAAACGTATACGCGGGCGAAAGAATGGCGGCGCCGAAAAAAAACCGTGCGGATGCTTGACCTGATTGCAACGGCCACACTAGACTGCGTCCCACTCATCGAGACCGGCTGAGGGAAAGGCCCATAGACGCCGGGGCAACCTGCAGGACTAACCATCCTGATAAGGTGCCAACTCCTGCGGAGCGCTAGACGCTTCCGAGAGATGAGGGGCAGTGCAATGCAAAGTCCTTGATGGACGACGCGGAGGGCACAGCACCCTTCCTGCGGTATCCGCGGGGTTCCGATGAGAGTACGCGACCTGTGGTCGCACATTGGAAGCTCACGCGGAGACATAAATGACATCTTCAGTTCACCCGGCCACCCGTGCTGTTCGTGCTGCCATCGAAACCGATACGCAACACGGCGCCATCGTGCCGCCATTGCACTTGTCCACCAACTTCAGTTTTGCCGCTTTTGGTGAAAAACGGCAATACGACTACACCCGCAGCGGGAACCCGACCAGAGATGCGCTGGCCGACGCATTGTGCCAGCTTGAAGATGGAGCAGGCGCTGTTGTGACGTCGTCGGGCATGGCCGCATTGACCCTGTTGGTGCAGTTGCTCGAGCCGGGCGATTTGCTGGTCGCACCTCATGATTGTTATGGCGGCACGTACCGTTTGTTCGAGAATCTCGCGAGGCGCGGACACTTCGAACTTGCCTTCGTCGACCAAACCGACAGTAAGGCAGTAGCGGCTGCCTGCGAACGCAAACCGCGTTTGATTCTGGCTGAAACCCCGTCAAACCCTTTGCTGCGCATCGTCGACATTCGCGCTCTGGCGAACGCAGCGAAATCGTGCGGCGCACTCTTGGCCGTCGACAATACGTTTTTGTCTCCAGCGCTGCAGAATCCGTTAGCGTTGGGTGCGGATCTCGTTGTGCATTCAACAACCAAATACCTGAATGGCCACAGCGATGTGGTTGGCGGCGCAGTGATAGCGGCCACCTCGGAACTGGCGGAAACCCTCAGCTGGTGGGCGAACTGTCTGGGCATTACCGGCGCGCCGTTCGACAGTTTCCTGACCTTGCGCGGTGTCCGTACTCTGCATTCAAGAATGCGCACTCACGAAGAAAATGCCGGGCAGTTGGCCGCAGCGCTCGCCGCTCATCCTGCTGTCAAGCGGGTCTATTACCCAGGTCTTGCCGACCATCCGGGACACGAATTGGCCGCGGAACAGCAGAAAGGGTTCGGCGGCATGCTGAGTTTCGATCTGGCCGGAGATGAAGAGAACGTTCGCGCCTTCGTCAACAATCTCGAATACTTTTCGTTGGCTGAATCACTCGGTGGTGTAGAAAGTCTCGTGTGTCATCCGGCATCCATGACTCATGCTGCTGTAAGTCGTGAGGCTTTGGCTGTAGCCGGTGTTGGTAACAATCTGGTGCGTTTGTCGGTCGGCCTCGAGAACGGCGACGATCTGCTTGCTGATGTGCTGCGTGCGCTTGAGCATGCGCAACGTGCAAGCGATAACGCCACTCTTAGCGCTGTAGCCAGCTAGGCATCGCAGTGAGCGCAACGCCTGCCTGTGCAGCCGAAGAGCCGTTGCGGCGACACGTGTCGGCATTGACCCGGTATTGCCGGCTGCCGGGTGCGTTGAAACTGGAGTGTGGTGAGACGCTGCAGGACGTGACGATCGCCTATCGCACATGGGGCGACCCAGCCAATGCGGCGACAAACGCGGTGTTGATATGCCATGCCCTGACAGCATCCGCCGACGTGGATGTTTGGTGGCCTGGAATGATAGGTGACGGCGCCGCATTTGATCCAGCGTCAGACTACATTGTTTGCAGCAATCTGCTGGGTAGTTGCTATGGCACGACCGGGCCGGTATCGCTACGTGCCGGAAGTACAGAGCGCTACCGAGCGGATTTTCCCGCCATCAGTGTGCGTGATTGTGTACGGGCACAACGCATGCTGCTCGATCATCTTGGCATAGGCCGGCTGGCACTGGTCACGGGACCCTCCCTAGGCGGTATGCAGGCACTTGAGTGGGCGGCGATGTACCCGGACCAGGTAGACGCCATAGTGCCAATGGGCGCGGGCGGTCGGCATTCGGCGTGGTGCATCGCCAGCAGCGAGGCACAATGCGCGGCAATTCGGGCTGATGCCAATTGGAATGACGGTTTCTACAGCGACGACAAGCCACCCAGCAAAGGACTCGCTGCCGCCCGAATGATGGCCGTGTCGATGTACCGGAGCTGGCGTGGATTTCAACAACGCTTCGCACGGGATCAGCGCGGCGACGGAACGTTTCAAGTGCAGTCTTACCTGCGCCATCAGGGTGACAAACTTAACGATCGCTTTGACGCCAACTGCTATCTAAGGTTGATCCAGGCGATGAACGGGCATGACCTGGGGCGAGGGCGCGACCAGTATTTCGATGTGCTGGAAAGCATCACCCAGCCGGCCTTGTTAATCTCCAGCAGCTCCGATCAACTGTATCCCGTGCACGAACTTGAGGTTGTGGCCAGGCACTTGCCGAATGCAAGCCACGAGACGCTGTCAACGGACGAAGGGCACGACGGATTCCTGATCAAGACCGGACCATTGGCCGCTATGGTCCGGAAGTTCAGAGACAGTCTGGTGCCTGCGAAGGGCGCATCGGCATTCGATGTTGATGAAGCGGGCGGTTGCAATTCGCCCGTCAGTTCAGAGCCCCAACAGCGTTTGGCCAGCTAAGCTGCCCAGTCGTTGACTGGGCAGGTCTGCAGACTTGCTCTAGCTGAGTTGAGCGACGATCGCCGTAGTCATGGCTTGAGTCGATAGCACTTGATCACCATCGACAGCAATATCCGCAGTACGTTTGCCATCAGCGATTACCTGGCGTATGGCCGCTTCTACGGCATCAGCTTCGTCGTTCAGGTGCAGACTGTAGCGCAGTAATAATGCGACGCTGGCGATAGTGCCGCACGGGTTGGCAATTCCTTTTCCGGCAATGTCCGGCGCGGACCCGTGGATCGGTTCGTACAAACCGCATTCGGAGTCGCCGATGGACGCCGAGGGCAGCATGCCGAGGGAACCTGCCAGCATCGACACTTCGTCAGTAAGGATATCGCCGAACATGTTTTCGGTAACTACGATGTCGAAATCGGCTGGCCGGTTAATCAGGTGCATTGCAGCCGCGTCGACCAGCAAGTGTTCTACGTTCAGGTCAGTAAACTCTGTAGCGATGAGTTTTGTGGTTACGTCACGCCAGAGTCGCGAAGTCTCGAGCACGTTGGCTTTGTCCACCGAACACAATCTTCCAGACCGGTTGCGCGCAAGATTTGCAGCAACGCGAACGATACGCTCGATCTCGTGGCGTTCGTAGACGCACAAGTCGCTCGCTGAGGTCGCGTCGCGGGTCTTGGCGCCGAAGTAGATGCCCCCCGTCAACTCGCGTACCACGATCATGTCGACATTGCGCAGGCGTTCCGATTTGATCGGAGAGGCGCCTGCGAGTTGCGGCAGAATCTGCACAGGGCGCAGGTTGGCAAATACGCCCAGCTCGGCTCGGATAGCGAGCAAACCTTGCTCCGGCCGTACACTGGCATTCGGGTCCGACCACTTAGGACCACCAACCGCACCCAGCAGGACGGCGTTGCTTTCACGGCAACTGGCAACGGTGTCGGGCGGCAGCGGATTGCCTATGGCATCAATTGCCGCGCCGCCGATCAGTTGTTCTGAATAACTGAAGTTGTGGCTGTATTTTTGCGCTACCGCAGTGAGGACTTGCTGTCCTGCCGCGGCAACCTCGGGACCTATGCCGTCACCGGGCAAAACTGTAATCAGGGCGTCCAGGATCTGTTCTCCTCAAATGTGGTGATGTCGTCGCTGTGCTTCAGCAGGAAACCCAACTGGTCGACGCCTTCCAGCAGACAATACCGCGCAAAATCATCAATGGGGTACTCCACTCGCCGACCGTCAGGCAGCGTTAGTGTGGACGACTCCACATCTATGGAAACCTCGACGCCTGGATTATTCAGCAGCCAGTCCAGCACATCTTGCTCGACCAATACCGGCAACAAGCCATTCTTAAGTGAATTGCTGCGAAAAATGTCGGCGAATTCGCTACTGATGACCACGGTAATACCATAGTCGAGCAGTGCCCACGGTGCGTGTTCCCTTGAAGAGCCGCAACCGAAATTTCGATCGGCGACGAGAACCCGGCAACCTTCCGCATGTGGTTGGTTGAGCGCGAACTCCGGATTCATTTCACCGTTGGCCTGGTAACGCCAATCTGCAAACAGGTTTTTGCCGAGCCCATCTCGGGAGGTCGTGGTCAGAAAGCGGGCCGGGATGATTTGATCGGTATCTACGTCGGCAACAGGCAGTACCACGGTGCGGGAAGTAATTTGTCGAATAGGGTCCATGTCGGCTCCGTGGGTATTACAAGAACGGGCGTGGGTCTGCAACCCGACCGACGATTGCCGAGGCAGCGGCGGTCATGGGGCTGGCGAGCACGGTTCGGGCGCCTTTGCCCTGGCGTCCTTCAAAATTGCGGTTGCTCGTGCTCACGCTGAGGTGGCCTGCAGCGACCGTGTCGCCGTTCATACCGAGACACATTGAACAGCCAGACTCCCGCCATTCAGCGCCGGCAGCACGAAAAACCTCGTCGAGTCCAATGGCTTCGGCGTCGGCTTTGATTTGTTGCGAGCCCGGGACAACCAGCATGCGCACACCTTTCGCAACGTGGCGTCCCCGCAATACGTCAGCAGCTTGTTGCAAGTCGCTTAGCCGGGAATTGGTGCAGCTACCGACAAAGACTACATCGACGGCAGCTTCCGTCAGTGGCTTGCCTGCCGGAATTCGCATGTAGTCGAGCGCTTTGCGAAAACCAGCATCCGTACGGTTGGGCACCGGCTCGTTGATGCCAACAACCATGCCCGGGTTCGTGCCAAAGGTCACCATAGGCTGCAACTCCGATGCATCTATGGTCACAGTCTTGTCGTAGGTAGCATCGGTATCACTCGGCAACTGACGCCAGCGCGTCAGTGCGCGCTCCCAGTCGGCACCTTGCGGTGCACGTGACCGCCCGTGCAGAAACTCAAAGGTGGTGTCGTCTGGCGCAATCATCCCGGCGCGAGCGCCTGCTTCGATGGACATATTGCAGACCGTCATACGCTGGTCCATGTCCATTGCGCTGATGGTATTGCCACGGTATTCGATGACGTGACCTGTACCGCCATCAACGCCGATTTTGCCAATGATGGCCAGTATGACGTCTTTGGCCGTGACGCCGCGCGCTAACGTACCGCGGACATCAATTTGCAGGGTTTTGGCTTTGCGTTGCAGCAGGCACTGGGTCGCCATAACGTGCCCGACTTCAGTTGTTCCAATGCCGAAGGCCAGTGCGCCAAACGCGCCGTGCGTGCTGGTGTGGCTATCCCCACAGACGATCGTCTTGCCCGGTTGTGTAGCGCCGAGTTCGGGCCCGATGACGTGCACAATCCCGCGGTGCCGGGAACCGAAGCCGTGCAATTCGAGGCCAAACTCGCGGCAGTTGGTCTCCATCTGCGCAACCTGTTGCGCAGCCCCTTCCGCCACGACCGCGATGTCCTGAAGGCTGCCGACCGGCGTGGTCGGTGTGGAATGATCCATAGTGCCGAGCGTCAGATCAGGGCGCCGCAGTTTCAGACCTTGTGAGCGCAGCAAGGAAAAGGCCTGCGGTGTAGTAACTTCGTGGATCAGGTGCAGATCGATGTACAGGATCGCCGGCGTGTCGGCGGTTTCCGGGCGAACTATGTGTTCTGCCCAGACTTTTTCGAAGAGCGTTCGTGCGTTGTTGCTGCGCATGTTGGCGCTACCTGCGTATTTCGGGAGGGACAAGAAAGGCGGCTCGCCAAGTCGCTTATGGGGCGCTTGCTACCGCGAGAGATTCTTCATCAAGGCCGTCGAGCCAGCCGTACGTGTCTTTCGTCTCGCCGGAGAACAAACCAAAAAATGCGTCCTGCAACTGCCCGGTGATGGGACCACGTTTGCCAGCGCCGATCTGAATTCGGTCGACCGAGCGAATCGGAGTAATCTCCGCTGCGGTTCCGGTAAAAAACATTTCGTCGGCGAGATAAAGCGCTTCGCGGGGGATCGATTGTTCCCGGACGGTCAAGCCAAGATCGCTCGCAATTTTGATGATCGAATCACGGGTGATGCCAGTCAGGATAGAGGCGGCGGACGATGGCGTCATCAGGACTCCGTCGCGAATGACGAACAGGTTTTCACCAGCACCTTCACTGACCGTACCGTCGGTTGACAACGCAATGCCTTCCGCGAAGCCTAAACGTTTGGCTTCCGTGCTGATCAACTGACTGGACAAGTAGTTGCCACCGGATTTAGCCAATGCCGGAATCGTATTGGGAGCTACTCGCTGCCAGCTGGATATGCAAACGTCAACGCCTTTCTCAAGACCGTCTGCGCCGAGATAGGCTCCCCATTTCCATGCTCCGATGGCGACATCGACCTGGTGTTCTGCTTTCGGTGCAAGGCCAATTTCGCCGTAACCGCGAAACGCGATGGGGCGGATATATGCGCCGTCGGTAAGGCCATTGATGGCACAAACTTGCTTGCACGCGCTGGATAGTTCGTCGAGCGATTGGGGTATCGGCATACGATAAATTTTGGCCGAATCGTAAAGACGACGCATGTGGTCGTAAAGCCGAAAAATTTTGGGCCCATCGGGCGTGGCGTACAAGCGAATACCCTCGAATACCGAAGAGCCGTAGTGCAGGGCATGCGTCATGACATGAACGTTTGCTTTTTCCCAAGGCATCATCTGGCCGTTCATCCAGATATGTTTTGCGCCGTCAAAACTCATTGATCGCCTCCACAAGCGTCATTCAGGGGTGTTCAGGACGGCGTAGCTTAGCAACTGACGTATCCTTTCGCACTTACGAAATAAGGGTAGCAGCCGGTCTATATTGAAGCCCGGTTGATGTCGTTGTCTGTTGTCTCTTCGTCAAGGCCACGTTCGCGGCGGCGCAAGATTCTGTTGATCACCTCGAGGCAAGCACGCGTACCGGCCTCAACAATGTCCACGCTGGTTCCGTGACCACGCCAGGTCTTGCCGTTGTAGTCGACCATAACGGTTACTTCACCCTGAGCGTCGTCACCTGCTGTCGCGCTGTGCAGCTCGAATTTTCGCAGCACCAGCGCGATGCCCGTGGCCTGGCCTAGTGCTTTGAAGGCCGCTTCCATCGGCCCTTCCGCCGTAGCAGCTACGGTGCACTCAGCGCTTTCTTCGTTCAACAAGCTGACGCTTGCACGCGCGACCTGGTCGGTGCCGGACTGCACTTCCATCGATTTCAATGTCCAAGGACCGCTCGATGCGCTGTCAACATTCAGAATGATGGCCTCGATGTCGCCGTCGTACATGTCTTTCTTTCTATCCGCGAGCTTCTTGAATTCCTGGAAGGCCCGGTTCATTTCAAACTCGTCGAGGATGAATCCGAGGTTGCTGACACGTTCTCGGAACGCATGCCGTCCGCTGTGTTTGCCGAGCACCAGATTGGACTTGCTGATGCCGATATCTTCGGGCCGCATGATTTCGTACGTCGAAGCGTGCTGCATCATGCCGTGTTGGTGAATGCCAGCTTCATGTGCGAACGCGTTCTCACCGACGATGGCTTTGTTGCGGGGAATTTGCATGCCTGTAATGTTCGCGACCATCCGCGAAGTAGGGTAGAGCCGGGTTGTATCGATTCCGGTTTCAAGATCAAAGAAGTCACTGCGGGTCCGAACAGCCATGACCAGCTCTTCAAGCGAACAATTGCCAGCACGCTCGCCAATGCCGTTAATCGTGCATTCGACTTGCCGTGCACCAGCGGCGACAGCAGCCAGACTGTTGGCCACTGCCATGCCGAGATCGTTATGGCAGTGCACGCTCAAGGTGATCTCTTCAATGCGCGCAACGTGCTTCTTGAGGTAACGGAACAGCTTGTCAAATTCTGCCGGGACGGTGTAACCAACCGTATCCGGAATATTCACGGTGGTTGCACCGGCCTCGATTGCGGCCGAAACGACCTCCGCCAAATATGCCAACTCGGTTCGGGACGCGTCTTCCGGTGAGAACTCAACGTCATCGCACAATTCGCGCGCGTGTCGAATAGCCCCGACGGCGGTCTTAATGATTTCTTCTTTCGCCATCTTGAGCTTGTGCTCACGATGGATAGCGCTGGTCGCCACAAAAACATGAATACGGTGGTTGTCCGCACCTTTGACCGCGGCGTGCACTTTTTCAATGTCTTCAGGATTGCAGCGGGCAAGCCCACAAATAATCGGGCCGCGATTTTCATCAGCGATCGCTTTTACGGCTTCGAAATCGCCAGGAGACGCGGCGGGGAAACCAGCTTCAATGATATCCACACGAAGGTCAGAGAGCGCCTTTGAGAGCCGAAGCTTCTCGCGCAGCGTCATGCTGCAACCCGGTGCTTGTTCTCCGTCCCGTAGTGTCGTGTCGAATATCTTGATTCGCTGGTCGTTCATTGCCTGTCCCCGGTATTGTCTATCAGTACAGAATAAGTTGTCGCTGTTTGGTCCGGCCTGATTCTTGTTCGGCGCCAGTCAGTTCGACTGGCGCCGACATCGGTCAACGCAGGTTCTGTCAGTTTTCAAGCCAATCCATGCGACCACGAAGGTCTGCACCGACTTTCTCGATCTGGTGATCAAGGTCTGCATTCATCAGTCTGCGGTACTCCTTCTGGCCACCGGCAGTTTCCTTGATCCAGTTGCGTGCAAAAGTGCCGTCCTGAATATCAGTAAGGACGTCCTGCATACGCTCGCGCACGTGGGCATCAATAACGCGCGGACCGCTGATCAGGTCTCCCCAGGCAGCCGTTTCACTGATGAACTCGTGCATCTTTTTCATGCCACCTTCATGCAGCAAATCAACAATGAGTTTCAGTTCGTGCATGCACTCGTAATAGGCGACTTCGGGCTGGTAACCAGCTTTAACCAAGGTCTCAAAGCCGGCAACAACCAGTTCGGTTGCGCCGCCACAAAGAACGGCCTGTTCGCCAAACAGGTCCGTTTCCGTTTCTTCGGCGAAGGTGGTTTCGATGACGCCGGCCCGCGCGCCGCCGATCCCGTGGGAATAGGCCAATGCCAGTTTCAGTGCGTCGCCGGTAGCATCTTGTGCAACCGCGACGAGGCACGGTACGCCATGACCTTCTTCGTACTGACGGCGCACCAGCCCGCCTGGACCTTTTGGCGCAATCAGAACAACGTCTATATCGGCGCGGGGTTCGATTTGCTTGTAGTGAATATTGAAGCCATGAGCAAACAAAATTGCGGCGCCCTTGTCGATCTTGGATTCAAGGCTGCGATAGAGGTCGCCCTGAACCAGATCTGGCGTCAGAAATACGGTGATTGCTGCACCCTGCACGGCGTCCGCCGGTTCCATCACGGTGAGTCCGTCCGCTTCAGCACGTTTCCAGCTTGGGCCTCCGGGACGCAGACCAACCACGACGTCGAAGCCGCTGTCCTTAAGATTCAGAGCGTGCGCTCGGCCCTGGCTGCCGTAGCCAAGAATTGAAACGCGTTTGCCTTGCAGGCAGGTGATGTCGACGTCGGACTCCGAGTACATTTGCATTGCAGTATTTCCCCAATCTATGACTTTTTCTCAGTCGTTTGTTAGCTAAAAAAAACGGTGCGCCAAAAAAAACCCCACTATCCTGGCAAGGATGCGGGGTTTACCTCTGTTCGCTGCAACAACAGGTCTACCCGCAATGTCTCCCGCTAAGGAGGACACCAAGCAGCACCCACAGCTTAAGCGGTTCGGCGCGGCGCAGGCCCAATGCTGTTGTCACAGAAATACGCATAAGCGCGATAATGTTAGAAGCCTTCATTGATGTCAACCGCTGGCTCTCAGTTGCTCCAGATACTTCGATTTGCCGCTGTTACAGGCGGCATTTCGGGTGATTCGTACGGGATTGCGCAAGAGAGAGGGTGGGTCTTCGGCGGATGCTGGTCGTCGCACCGGTCGTTACAGTCGGACGATGACCTTGCCTGTGGCTTTACGCTCTGCAAGGTAGTTAAAAGCAGCGCTCGCTTCGGGGAGGCTGAAGACTCTTGAAATGTAAGGCCGCAGTTTGCCGGCCGCAAAATACTCCAGGAGTTCAGCGACGTTTTTCGCCTGTGCGGCCGGTTCGGACTCCGCAAAGCGGCCCCAAAAAACCCCGACGATCGAACTACCCTTTAATAAAGGCAGGTTTGCCGGGATTTTTTGTATCGACCCGGACGCAAAGCCAATCACCAGAATTCGGCCATTCCACGCAATGGATCGCAGGCATTGGTTGAAAAGCTCTCCACCAACAGGATCGTAAATGACGTCGACCCCTTTGCCCGCCGTAATTTCCTTTATCCGCTCCTGCAGAGACTCCCGATTGTAGTTGATGCAGTAGCTTGCTCCGTATTGCTGGGCAAGCTGTAGTTTTTCGTCGGTACTTGCGGCGGCAATTACAGTTGCGCCCGCAACTTTCCCCAGTTCAACGGCGGTAAGGCCAACACCGCCTGCAGCCCCTAATACGAGGAGTGTCTCGCCAGCCTGAATCTGCCCACGTTGTTTCAGCGCGTGCCAGGAGGTGCTGTATGTAAGGAGAAAGCCGGCAGCGATATCAAAACTCATCTCATCCGGTATCGGCACTACCCGCCCGGCGGCGACACAAACCTGTTCAGCCATAGCCCCGTGACCGCACAGCGCAAGAACTCGCTGGCCAATTTGCAGGCCGTTCACCCCGTCGCCTACCGCGTCTATGATTCCAGCGAGTTCAGCACCCGGCGTAAACGGCAGCTCGGGTTGTATCTGGTAGCGTCCAGCGATCATCAGAATATCCGGAAAATTGACGCCGCAGGCGCGCACTGCTATCCGCACTTCTCCGGGAGCGGGGTCCGGCGTCGGCAGCTCAGTGAGTTGCAGCATCTCGGGGGTACCGTGTTCCAGGCAGCTAATGGCGCGCATCGTCCTGTTCCTTAAGATGTGTTTCTTTGTGCAAGGGCGTGCCAATGCCCATTAGCCATAACACTACGCCAGGCCGATTGTGCGTTGCAACAACTGTGCGGTGGACCGAAGTGCGTGCTGATTCGGGATTGACCGACTGTGACAGTCGTAAGGTATGCTCCAGCGTCCGGCGTTTACGGCCTGCCTATCGATATCCACGATGAATTTTGACTATTCCCCGAGAGTGACTGCGTTACAGGCGCAATTGGCGGCATTCATGCGCGAGCATGTCTATCCGAATGAAGCGGTCTATGCCGAGTCGCTCGATGACGGCGATTCGCGTTGGCTCGTACCTTCAATAATGGAGGAGTTGAAGCGGCGTGCGCGCGATGCCGGCCTCTGGAATCTGTTCTTGCCTGACAGCGAATACGGTGCCGGCCTCAGCAATCTTGAATACGCGCCGTTAGCCGAAATTATGGGGCGCTCACCAATCGCGCCAGAGGTGTTCAATTGCGCGGCGCCGGATACTGGCAATATGGAAGTATTGGTGCGTTACGGGACAGATGCGCAGAAAAAAACGTGGCTGGAACCCTTGTTGCGCGGCGAAATTCGCTCTGCGTTCGCCATGACGGAACCGGATGTGGCGTCGTCTGACGCGACCAACATCCGCTCAACTATCGTCAAAGACGGCAGCGACTACATTATTAATGGTCGAAAGTGGTGGACATCCGGGGCGATGGACCCGCGCTGCCGATTACTCATATTTATGGGTAAAACCGATCCGAATGCAGATCGGCACAAGCAGCAATCGATGATCCTGGTGCCCCGAGATACGCCGGGCGTCAAAATTGTCAGGCCACTGACCGTGTACGGTTTCGACGATGCACCCCATGGCCACGCAGAAGTGCTGTTTGAAAACGTCAGAGTCCCTGCCGATAATCTGCTGCTTGGAGAAGGGCGTGGGTTCGAGATTGCGCAGGGGCGCCTCGGCCCAGGCCGGATTCATCACTGCATGCGCTCGATCGGTATGGCAGAGCGCGCGCTGGAGGCCATGTGCAGGCGCGCAGGTTCGCGCACTGCGTTCGGGCAGCCGCTGGACAAACAAGGCGTTGTTCGCGAGGCAATTGCCGATTCCAGAATGGAGATTGACCAGGCGCGGCTTCTGACTTTGAAAGCGGCGGACATGATGGACAAAGTCGGAAACAAGGTCGCCAGAGCGGAAATCGCGATGATAAAAGTGGTTGCACCGGCGATGGCGCTGCGCGTAATTGACCGGGCGATTCAAGTGCATGGCGCCGCCGGCGTAGGCAGCGATTTCGGTCTCGCGGCAGCCTGGGCCGGCGCTCGTACACTCAGACTTGCGGACGGGCCCGATGAGGTGCATCGTGCGACTCTTGCCAAGTTGGAGTTGGCACGCCAAACGGCGGCGCTGGTTTGAAACGGATGCCGTATATGGATTCGGAAAACTGGTTCCCTTGGTTACGAACACCTTATGTTGCTGATGGGCTGGCGATCTATCATTCATGTGGTATTCTTGGCGACCACAATGGGGGTGGGCGCAGTGATTCGGCGTTGAGGTAGGGATTGCCTCATATATAAATATAGAGAACCGAACGCAGGTCGTTCGGATTCAGAATTTGGAAGGTGGAATACCAAACTAGTGAAACGCCGCGACTTCAGGGGAGAGGGTCGTGAGTGAGGTGATAATGTCGTTGCACTAGGCATTGTCATAAGGGTGCAGGACATATACCCCCGCGCATCTCTTTCCCCATCGGTTCAATCAAATCATTAAATCAAAACTCGATCTTTTTAAGGAGTGTCCATGAAACGGTGCAAAAGTAGCAGTCGGCAGATGACAGCTGCATTAATTGCAGCAACCGTCATCGCAACATCCGGCAGCGTCTTCGCCCAATCCGTCGATGACGTGTTAAAGGCTGACCAGCGACGGTTAGAACTGGCTCAGGCTTCACAGGAGCGTATCAATGAGGTGGTGGAGGGCACTCGTTCTCTGACTGATCAATACCGCGCGATCAATAAGGAAATTGAGGGTCTTCAGGTTTACAACCGCCTGATGAGTGCTCAGGTTGAAGGGCAGCAGGCAACGCTGGCCGACATCGAGCTTTCAATGGATCAGGTTGATGTTATCAACCGCCAGATCTTCCCATTGATGACTCGCATGATTGACGGCCTTGAGCAGTCAATCGCGCTGGACATTCCGTTTCTTGAGGCAGAACGCACGAATCGCGTAGAAGCGCTCAAAGAAATCATGGAGCGTTCAGACGTTAGTGTTGCGGAGAAATTCCGCAAGGTGATGGAGGCCTATCAGATTGAGATGGACTACGGTTCCTCATCTGAGTGGTACAAAGAATCTCTCGACATCGACGGCGCATTGCGTGACTACAACATGCTGCGAGTTGGTCGGGTTGGTCTGTACTTCCAGTCAGACGATTCTCAAATCACCGGTCACTACAATCAGGAAACTCGTCAATACGAGATGGTCGATGATGAAAACAGAAGTGAAATTCGGAAAGGCCTACGTATGGCTCGCCAGCTGATCGCGCCTGAGTTGCTTCTGCTGCCGATACCGGCTGCAAAACCTGCTGGGGAGACTTCTTAAAATGAAACGCATAGCAACATTAGTCGTCGCTGGCCTGCTTGCCTTTGGTACAGCGCAGGCCCAAGAAGCGGCAGGTAGCATGAGCGAGCTGCTCAACTTGATTGAGCAGGGACAGGCAAGAGATTCTTCTGAAGCTCGCCAACGCGAGGCGGAGTTCGCCAGCAAGCGTGCCGAGCAACAGCAGATACTTAACCAGTCACGCGCTGAACGTACACGTCAGGAACAGGAGAGCCAGAGGCTCGAATCGCAGTTTGCTGCCAATCAGCAGCAAATTGGTGATGCGCGCTCAGCCCTTGACGAACGCCTCGGTGCATTGAAAGAGCTGTTTGGTGTATTGCAGACGGTTACCGGTGATGCGCAGGGACGATTCAAAACGTCTTTGACCAATATCCAGTACCCGGATCGCGGTGAATTCCTGACTGAACTGGGCAGCAAGATGGCTGGTGCCAGCTCGCTGGCGTCTATTGAAGACATCGAGCGCCTGTGGTTCGAACTGCAGCGCGAAATTGCCGAGTCAGGCAAGATCGTTCGTTTCAATCAGCAGTTTGCAACGGCAGACGGCGAACGCGTTAGCGAAGAAGTAGTGCGGGTCGGCGTATTCAATATCGTCTATGAAGATGGCTATTTGCAGTACGACCCTACGACTGAAAACGTAACGGAGCTGCAGCGTCAACCTGAACAAGCCCGATACACCAACTCAACGGGTGACATGCTCAACTCCACAGACGGTACGGTCCGATTTGGTCTTGACGTCACGCGCGGCAGCATTTTGTCGCTGCTCGTGGAATCGCCAACCGTGATGGAACGCGTTCATCAGGGCGGTATTGTGGGTTACTGCATTATCGGTCTCGGTATTGTTGGTCTCTTGATCGCATTTTGGCGCTGGATTGGCCTGTCAGTTGATGGCCGGAAAGTGGCTGCTCAGCTCAAGCGCGATTCCGCCAGCACGGACAACCCGCTTGGTCGTGTACTTGCGGCCTACGAGACGAACAGAAGTGCCGATACTGAAACCATCGAGTTGAAGCTCAGTGAAGCAGCGCTCAAGGAAATGCCAGGACTGACCAAAGGTCTGTTGTTCATCAAGGTGATTTCTGTTGTTGCACCGCTCATGGGACTGCTCGGTACGGTTACCGGTATGATCAAGACCTTCCAGGTGATCACACTTTACGGTGCAGGCGATCCGAAGATGATGGCTGGTGGTATTTCTCAGGCATTGATGACAACCGTACTCGGCCTGGTTGTAGCTATTCCGATGGTTCTCATCCATACCCTGGTAAGCGGCCAAAGTCGTAAGATCGTCAATATCATCCATTCACAGAGTGCCGGCATAGTTGCCCAGCATTCTGAGAAGAATGGCTAACGCCGAGGGGAGTGACGATGCATTGGTTGTATGACAATTTTGAGGCTATACGAGATTTTATGGATCTCGGCGGCCCTGTCTTACGCTGGATAGCAGTCACCATCTTCGTCATGTGGGTTTTGATAGTTGAACGAATCATGTTTTTCCGCAGCTCGATGAAAAATCTTGCTGCGGAAACTCTTGAAACCTGGGAGGCACGACCAGAACGCAGATCCTGGGGTGCGCATCAGATTCGCGAAGGCATGATTTCAAAATTCGAAATGGCGAGCACTCGCTCAATTCCGATGATTCAGACTTTGGTAGCGCTATGTCCGCTGCTGGGCCTGATGGGCACGGTTACCGGCATGATCAAAGTGTTTGAGGTCATGGCGGTATCCGGCTCCGGTAACGTGCGGGCGATGGCTGCCGGCGTATCGCAAGCGACAGTGCCGACAATGGCGGGAATGGTTGGAGCCCTTTCAGGGGTACTCCTGGTGACGCTACTTAGCCGCCGCGCGGCGCGTGAAGTCGAGTTCCTTCAGGACTCGCTCACGATGGATCATTAAGAAGGTAGACAGACATGCGAAGAGGAAACCAAGGAGCGGGCGCCGATGAGGACGAAGCGGCAATCGACCTTACGCCCATGCTGGACGTCGTTTTCATCATGCTCATCTTTTTCATCGTAACTGCTTCATTTATTAAGGAAGCGGGCATTGACGTAAACCGACCCGACGCGCCGACGGCGGAGAAGGTCCAGGATGCTAATATCCTGATTGCGATCAGTTCCAACGATGAAATATGGATCGACCGCCGATTAATTGACCCACGCGCAGTTCGGGCCAATATCGAGCGCCTGCATGCGGAGAATCCGAAAGGATCTGTCGTTATTCAGGCCGATAAAAAGTCGACCAACGAGATGCTGGTAGTAGTGATGGACGCTGCACGATCGGCGGGAGTGTTTAACGTATCAATCGCGGCTAATAATTAGCAACGAACTGACGGGGATATTCGGGGTCATAGTTACTTACGGGCTTCGGATATCCCAATCAGATTGTTGATGCGATTAGCGTTTCAGGAGAGTTAAATCATGGTAGGCCGATACGTTTTTGCGATCATAGTCGGATCCGTAGTCACACTGACTTTGTTGTTCGTCATGCACTTGCTCATCGAGAGCGGTCAGGATGCACTTAGTCAGGATCGGGAACGTCACATGCTTGAGTTCGTGCGTGTTAAACGTAACGAACAGGTTAATACGGAAGATATAACGCCGGAGAAACCACCCAAGCCACCCGAAGTACCGCCAGAGGTGCCACCGCAGGATATGGACAGTGTGGATCCAAACGCACCCACGGTTAATGTTCCGCCTCCGTCTGTTGCACAGAGTGTGGATATTGGCGGACCCGGCGGCATGAACATTGCCGAAGGTGATTACCTCCCGATCGTGCGAGTGGCGCCAGTTTATCCGTCGCGGGCATTGTCTCGCGGGATCGAAGGCTTTGTTGATTTGTCATTTACAGTAACGTCGGCAGGCACGGTAATTGATCCGGTTGTTATTCAGTCAACAAGCAGTCTGTTTGATCGTGCTGCTACGCGTGCGGTATTGAAGTTCAAATACAAGCCACGGGTAGTTGACGGTGAGCCGGTTGCTGTTCCCAACGTTAAAACAAGGATCACATTCAAGATCGAGCAATAAACGCGGATGGCGGGAGCTATACCTTCCACTCTCAAGTGCGGGACTCGATTAAGGATATATAGATTATGAAACTTGAAACGCGAATATTTCCCAGGCTGTGCCTGATATTGCTGGCTGGGGTTTTCTCAGCCAGTACAGTAGTTGCACAAGAGCGTGCAAATGCTGAGGAAGACGATACCAAGACCAAGCAGGCGCAGGCCGTCAGCAAGAAGGTCTACGATCGGATTCAAGTCGCTCAGGAGAAAGTTGACGCCAAGGAGTACAACGAGGCGCTTAAGATCCTCAATGACCTTCGAGCTGGCGACAAGTTGACTGAGTACGAGTTGCAGAACGTGCTTAACTACCTTGGCTTCGTTTACTACAACATGGACAACGTGAAGGATGCGATCCGGATTTACGAGGAAATGCTGCGAATTCCCAGTATCGAACCGCAAATCAAGAAGCAGACTTTGTACACGCTGGCTCAGCTGGCAACCATGGAAGAGGACTACGCTAAAGCGCTGAAGTTGCTGGATGAATGGTTTGTTTTGGAAACCAATCCGGCGCCGGAGCCATACATTCTTTATGCGCAAAACCTCTACCAGATGTCCAAGTACAAGGAAATGATTAAGCCGATAGAAACGGCGATGGAAGTTGCAAAGAAGCGAGAGAAAGAGGCCAAGGAAGATTGGTACGTTCTTTTGAACTTTGCTTATTTCCAGGAAGAGAACTACGCAAAGGTTAGGGATATCCAGAAGATCCTTCTGGTTAACTGGCCCAAGAAGCGTTACTGGTTCTCACTGGCCGGAGCCTATACGGAGTTGGGCGAAGATCAGAATTTGATCAGTGCCTACGATGCTGCGCACACTCAAGGTATGCTGGAAAAGGAATCTGAGTTTGTCACCATGGCACAGCTGTACATGCAGGCTGAGGTGCCGTACAAGGCAGCGAAACTGATTGACGAAAAGATGAAAGAAGGCACCGTCGCCAAGAATGCGAAGAATTATCGTTTGTTGTCGCAGGCATGGCAGTTGGCAATGGAAGACGAAGAAGCTATTCCTGCATTGCAGGCGGCTGCAAATCTTGAAGACGATGGCGAGCTGTTTGTACGGCTTGGCAATGCACATCTGAACCTTGGCGAATACGACAAGTGTGAAGAAGCGGTTCGTGCGGGCATATCGAAGGGTGGCTTGAAGAGCCCGGACAATGCGCAAATTTCGTTGGGTATGTGCCTTTACAACCTGAAGAAATACCAGCCTGCAATCGCCGCGTTCCGCGAGGCTGGAAAATCCAGTCGTTCAGAGCGTATCGCTCGACAATGGGTTAGCGTTATCGAGAGTGATATCGAGAGAAATGAGCAGATCAGTCTGGCCGAAGCGGCTGCCCGCAAGCGGTCAGAACAACTCAAGAAGCGCCGCGAACAGGCTGAACGCATCTAACTGTCAGTCATAGTAGCTAGTTGAAGGAGCCCGGTTTGTGCCGGGCTTTTTCATTTGTGCGATTTGTAAATGGTGTGTTGCCGTTGACCTTGGGTTGCAAGCCCTCATAGAATACCGCCCGTTTTTACCCGGAACCCGCGCTAATGCCAAAAATCATCTATATCACGCCAGATGGCGAACGCCACGAAGTTGAAGTCGAAAACGGTTACACCGTAATGGAAGGCGCCATCAACAATAACATCGACGGAATCGTCGCTGAATGTGGCGGCGCGTGTGCTTGCGCGACCTGCCATAGCTATGTCGATGAAGCCTGGATTGCAAAGATGCCGGAAATGGATGACATGGAAGACAGTATGTTAGACGCAGCCTACGAGCGGAAGGACAATAGCCGCCTAACCTGCCAAATCGAAGTGAACGACTCACTTGATGGCTTGGTTATTCACGTCGCTGATAACGAAGGCTAGAAAGCGTATAGCAATTGCCTTCGCAGAATGAATCGTCAATGGCGCCGCTAAGTGGCGAAAGATGCTGCGGTCAGCACTATAGAATGTTCGGTGTGATGTCAGGGAACTAGCGCAATCCGGTTTCAGTTCTACCGATTACCATGCGTTGAATTTCACTCGTGCCTTCGTAAATCTCGGTAATCTTGGCATCCCGGAAGTACCGTTCGAGCGGTAGTTCTTTGCTGTAGCCCATGCCCCCGTGAATTTGCAAGGCTTCGTTAGTGACGAACATTGCTGTCTCGGACGCGAACAGTTTTGCGATGCTTCCATTCAGTGTGTTTTTTGCGCCGGTCCGTTTCGATTCCATCTTGGACCAGGCAGCGCGATAGACCAGCAGGCGCGCGGCATCAATTCTCACTTTCATATCCGCGATCTTGTTCTGGATGGTCTGAAAGGAGCCGATAGGCGAACCAAACGCGTGCCGTTCCCGCGAGTAGACCAGTGCCGCGTCGTAAGCTGCCTGAGCGATTCCGAGCGCTTGGGCGGCGATGCCGATTCTGCCCGAGTCCAAAACAGTCATGGCGATTCGAAAGCCTTCACCCTCGGCGCCTAAGCGTTGTTCAACCGGGCACTCATAATCAGTTAACTCTATTTCGCAGGTGGCCGATGCGCGTATGCCTAGTTTCGGTTCGGTCTTGCCGCGATGAAATCCGTCTTTGCTGGTGTCAATAATGAACGCACTGATTCCTTTGGATCCGGTTGCGTCTGGATCGGTCTTGGCGAACAGGACAATGTATCTGGCCACAGGCCCGGAGGTTATCCAGGACTTTTTTGCGTTTATGACGTAGTGACTACCGTCGCTACTAAGTAATGCCCTTGAACGCATGGCGGCGGCGTCCGAACCGGATTGCGGTTCGGTAAGTGCATACGCGCCATTTACCTGGCCGCTGGCTACGGGCGTAAGGTACTTGGTCTTTTGTTCCTCGGACCCGAAGTTTAGTAACGGTACGCCGTACAGCGTATTGTTCACTGAGACGATAACGCCGTGTGCGGCGCAAGCGGCTGAAATTTCTTCGATGACTAGCGTGAAACTCAAACTATCGAGTCCAGCGCCACCGTACGCTTCCGGGATTTCAACACCCATAAAGCCCAATTCGCCAGCCTGTTGTATCGTCTTGACCGGGAACTCACCACTGGCGTCAAACTGCGCGGCGACAGGCGCTATTTCATTCTGCGCGAACTCTCTGGCCGCGGATTGAATCATCTGCTGTTCGTCATTGAGCTCAAAATTCATCGTGGTCCTCCTGCGGAGCCGAAATTATACGGCTCGAATGAATGACGGTCACCCGAATGTGGACGCCGTGTTACCAGAGCTCGGATTATTGAGCATGACGACACTGGGAAATCAGCATACCATTGCCAGCGTAGTCCGCCGGTGCCGGTATAGATCACCGTTGCGGCGTTAATTTCACTCAACCGGCGAGGAGAAGAATGAATGACAATTAAAGTGGGCGACAAGATGCCGTCAGGCACATTCGGCGTAATGACGGATGCGGGCCCAGGTGCTGTGTCCAGCGAAGACTTGTTTGCGGGCAAGAAAGTGGTTCTGGTATCAGTACCCGGGGCGTTTACGCCTACTTGCTCCATGAACCACTTACCGGGTTTCGTTGATCAGGCGGATGAGTTGATGTCCAAAGGCATCGATACGATTGCCTGTATGGCCGTGAACGACGTTTTCGTCATGGACGCGTGGGGCAAGGATCGTGGTGTCGGCAGCAAAGTTATGATGCTTGCGGATGGCAACGGCGAGTACGCGAAAGCGTTGGGGCTCGAGCTGGATGCCAGCGGTTTCGGAATGGGTACGCGCGGTCAGCGTTTCGCCATTGTAGTCGACGATGGCGTTGCTTCGCACGTCGCGGTTGAGCAGGCAGGTAAGTTTGAAGTCAGCAAGGCCGAAGCGATATTGGCACAGCTGTAACCATGCCAACGGCATTGCGGCTCATTGCCGCAATGCCGTTGTTGTTCAGGATTGCAGTGCTTGCTGCAATTCCGGAATGACGGTAAACAAATCGCCTACCAGGCCGATATCTGCAACATCGAAGATCGGCGCATCGGCGTCCTTGTTAATAGCCACGATGGTTCCGGCATCCTTGATGCCAGTCAGGTGCTGAATGGCGCCGGAGATGCCAATGGCGAAGTACAAATCCGGGGCGATTATCTTGCCTGTCTGACCAACTTGCATCTCGTTCGGAACATAGCCTGCGTCAACGGCTGCACGCGATGCACCAACCGCTGCACCGATGGAGTCGGCAAAGTGGTAGATGATCTCGAACTTCTCCGCACTACCAAGTGCCCGCCCACCAGAAACAACCTTGGCCGCGGTTTGCAGATCGGGCCTGTCGGATGATCCCGCTTTCAACTCTACGAACCGCGTATGTTGCGGTAGTTCGGCAGAGATATTGGTAGTCTCGACTGCAGCTTCGCCGGTCAGTGCTGCCGCGCTGTATGACGCTGTTCGCACCGTGGCAACGACAGTGCTCTCGCTGGAGGCTTCAACCGTTGTAATTACATTGCCTGCGTAGACCGGTCGTTTGAAGCTATAGGCGCCAAGTACTTCCATGATGTCACTGATCTGGTTGACGCCGAGCAGGGCGGCGACGCGCGGCATCAAGTCTTTGCCGAAAGTTGTTGATGGTCCGAATACATGGCTGTAATTGTCAGCGATAGCGACGATCTGCGGCGCTAACACCGCGGCCAGTGATTGTGCGTTGGTCGGATTGTCAATCGCAATGATCTTGCTGACTCCGCTGATCTTCGCGGCTTCAGCCGCGATGATTGCACTGTCGGCGGCCAACACTGCGATGTCGATTTCCGAACCATCGATGGCTGCTGCGCAGGAAACGCATTTAGCCGTGCTGGTGTTCAGGCTCTGGCCGTCGTGTTCGGCAATGATAAGTACTTTGCTCATTACAGCAATCCTTTGTCTTTCAGTGCGGATACCAGTTCAGACACATCGCTGACCATGACACCTTTTTGTCGTTCCTGCGGAGGTTCAAATGCCGTGGTCTTGATACTGTGGTCGGGGCTGATGCTCAGCTCGGTTACATCGATTTCCTGCAACGGCTTTTTCTTGGCTTTCATGATGTCCGGCAGCTTCACGTAACGAGGCTCATTCAGACGCAGGTCGGTAGTGACAACCGCCGGTAAATCGACTTCGATAGTTTCGAGGCCAACATCCACCTCGCGAGTGACTTGTAAGCGGTCATCCAAGACTTTGACTTCAGATGCAAACGTCGCCTGCGGCCGGTTCCACAATGCAGCCAGCATCTGGCCGGTTTGATTATTGTCATTGTCGATGGCCTGCTTGCCGAGCAAGACGAGGTCGGGTGTTTCGCGTTCGACGATAGAAAGCAATACTTTCGCGGCACTCAGGGAATCGAGCTCTGTATCACACTTAACGAGAATTGCCCGATCTGCGCCCATCGCGAGACCGGTTCGCAACTGCTGTTGCGCTTCGGCAGGACCCATGGATACGACGATAACTTCGCTGGCGTCACCGCGTTCCCGAATACGCAACGCTTCTTCCAGGGCAATTTCGTCGAACGGGTTGATGCTCATTTTAACCCCGTCGGTGTCTACGCCACTGCCGTCTGAGCGGACGCGAACCCGGACGTTGTAGTCAACAACCCGCTTCAGGCCTACCAGTATCCTTTCCACGCAATAAATCTCCCAAAAGTCGAAACTGTATTGCCGCGCAACCGGACGGTTACCCGAACCGGCACATTGTCCCCGACCGCCATCGGGTGTACAAGGCGGAATCAAAGCAAATACAGGGACAGAAAAATGCATGCGTATGGTGGTCTTGTTTCGGTCGACGAGCTACGTCGACACCTCGGCGAGCCGAACTGGAGGATTGTCGATTGCCGGTTTGAGCTGATGAACCCGGAAAAGGGTCGGGCGGATTTTGACGCTGGGCACATTCCCGGCGCCGTATACGCTCATTTGGATGACGACCTCGCCGCGGCAGTAAGCGCGGAAACAGGTCGGCATCCGTTGCCAGACGTGCGCGCGTTCGAGGCGACTATGCGCCGTTTCGGCATATCACCAGGTATGCAGGTCGTCGCGTACGACGCTGCCGGTGGCGGCCAGGCAGCCCGGTTGTGGTGGATGCTCCGCTGGCTCGGGCATCCGACGGTGGCGGTGCTGGACGGTGGAATGGCGGCGTGGCGCGCGCAGACCCTCGATGTCGAACAGGCTGCCCAGACGCCGCCTCAGGGAACGTTTGTGGCCAATCCCCGGCCTGAGTGGGTCATTGATACTGACGAGCTCTCCGAGCGTTTGGGAGGCGATACGGCGCCATTGCTGGTCGATGCCCGGGAGCCTGACCGTTTTGAGGGGCAGGTCGAGCCGATCGACAGCCGTGCTGGGCACGTGCCGGGCGCTGTCAATTACCCGTTTGCGCAAAACCTGCGGCCTGATGGCCACTGGCGGACCCCTGACGAGTTGGCGGAGCAATGGACTGCCCTGTTTTCAGGCAAAGCGCCCTCGGAATGGGCAGTAATGTGCGGTTCCGGTGTTACGGCTTGCCATCTGGCGCTATCGGCACACCTCGCGGGTCTGCCTGCGCCGCGCCTCTATCCAGGCTCCTGGAGCGAGTGGATCAGAGACCCGGCGCGGCCTGTGGCGCCGTGAGCAAGAAGTGTCAGCCCATGGGGCGTGTCAGCGGGCGGCGCTGAACTTAATTCAGGACTGATCAGTCCAATCAGCCAATGTGCTGGCAAAATTTATTGCTGGCATCTTCGCCATGAGAGGGTAGAGGTTTACTATGAAAGCACTTATAAAACAATTGATTATTGTCATTTGTTCAAGTGTATTCGTAATGAATGCAGGGGCCGCAGATCAGCCTCGCAAGGGCGTGGATGACCTCGATTTGCGAGGTTCCGATTGCATCCTGATCCGGACTATCCGAGACTATACCGCGCTGGACGACAGCCATCTCCTGATCAGGGGCTCCGCAAGACGCGGTTATTTTGTCACCCTGGGCAGGCCAGCTTTCGGCGCTCGATCGTCATACCGGCTGGGATTTTCGTCACGAGACGATCAATTGTGCCCCTACGGTGGTGATTCGATTGTCTTCGGCGGACTTGGCAATGAAAGCATCAGCGTGCGTTCGATCAGCCGTGTAAATGAAGAACAGATAGAAGAAATACTGATCCGGTTCGGCAAGAAAACGCCGACCGAAAAACAGACCCCGACGCCGGCCGAAGTCAAAGGCGCAGAGGTTGAAGAGCTAGACTGAGTTGGCCAGTCAGTACCGCAAGGTCCGAACACCAACCTAGTCGCGCAATCCGCAATTCTCCGTGCGGACCCACCCGACCAGCTAACGCTGGTCGGGTTTTTTATTGGCCGCGCAATGCCCCGTGATCGGCACTTGCGATTGCTGTTGGGGAATTCGACAATCGGCGACCCTCTGCCATTACGGATCCGTTTCGATGCAAGGACCGCTACACGATATCAAGGTGCTCGATCTTTCGCGGGTTCTGGCCGGGCCATGGGCAAGTCAGCTGCTGGCTGACTACGGTGCGGAAGTTATCAAGGTAGAGCAGCCCGACAGTGGTGATGACACGCGTCGGTGGGGCCCGCCGTGGCTGCGTGCAGAAGACGGCAGTGAAACCAGCGAGTCGGCCTATTTTCTGGCGACCAATCGCAACAAGAAATCAATCACGGTCAATATCGCCGATGAAGCTGGTCAACAGATGATCAAAGAGCTGGTCGCGAAAAGCGACGTCTTGGTTGAGAATTTCCGAGTGGGATCACTGGTGCGCTACGGGCTTGACGCGCCGACCCTGCTGAGCGAGTTTCCTTCATTGATTTATTGTTCGATATCCGCGTACGGTCAAGACAGCCAGCGTTCCGCTGAACCCGGTTACGACGCAATGATTCAGGCATCGGCTGGCTTGATGAGCCTGACGGGAGAAGCGGGCAGCGTGCCTCAGAAAACCGGGGTTGCAGTAGCGGATATCATGGCAGGTATGTACGCGGTCAGCGGCATACTCGCCGCTTTGCACTCTCGTGACCGGACCGGCGCAGGCCAGCACATAGACGTTCCATTGTTTGATAGCCAGGTTGCGTGGCTCGCGAACCAGGCGATGAATTACCTGGTGGGCGGCGAAGTACCGCAACGTCACGGGAACGCACATCCCAACATAGTTCCTTATCAATCGTTCGCGACGGCGGACGGCTACTTGATGTTAGCGGTCGGAAACGACCGACAATTTGTGGCCTGCGTTGATTGCCTGGAGCTGGGTCACTTGGCCAAGGACCCGCGATTCAGCGGCAATAGCGGCCGGGTGAAATACCGAGGCGAACTCGTAGCAACGTTAGCCGGAAAGCTGAAGACAGGAACTACCGCCGACTGGTTGAAAAAATTTCGTGAACGCGGTGTGCCCAGTGGCCCGATCAACGACCTTTCCCAGGTTTTTGCCGATCCGCATACCGTTGAGCGCGGCCTGCTTCATTCGATGCCGCACCCACTGGCCGGAACTGTGCCGAGTGTCGCCAATCCGGTGACGTTCTCAGCAACGCCGACCCGCATGCACAGTGCGCCGCCGCTGCTGGGAGAGCACACCGAAGATGTTTTGCAAAATACTTTGGGTTACAGCGCAGAGAAAATCGCCGTGCTGCGAGCGGCCGGTACTATATGATGCGCAGCGTCAACAACAGCACTGAAATGAGTAAATGAAACAAACAACAGTGGGCACCAGTGAAGCTCTCGCCGATGTCAAATACGAAATTCGCGGCCAACTGGCGCATCGCGCGCTGGAGCTCGAGAAGCGCGGCTACGAAATCATTTCGCTGAACATCGGCAATCCCGGACTCTACGGTTATCGAACGCCGGAAACGATGCGTCTGGCAATGATTGAGAATCTCGGTGCTGCCGAACCATACAGTCACCAAAAGGGCATATTCCCGGCGCGGGAAGCTGTCGTCATGCAGCAGCAGAACCGCGGTATTCAGAATACCAGCGCCGATGACGTGTTTATCGGCAACGGTGTGAGTGAACTCATCGACCTTTCCCTGCGAGCTATGCTGAATCCTGGTGACGAAGTTCTGGTTCCCAGCCCGGACTACCCGTTATGGTCGGCCGCCGTGACTTTGAACGGCGGCAAAGCGGTGCACTATCCGTGCCCACCCGATGCCGGATTTCAGCCCGATTTGGCAGCGCTTGAGAGTTTGGTTACCTCGAGATGCCGGGCTATTGTTGTAATCAATCCGAATAATCCCTCGGGCGCGGTATATAACCGCGAAGTACTGGACGGTCTCGTGGAATTTGCCGAACGGCACGGACTCGTTATTCTGGCTGATGAAATTTATGACCAGATGACTTACGACGGCGCGGAATTCATACCACTGGCAACGCTGGTAAAAAATGCGCTGTGTCTGACGTACTCCGGCTTGTCGAAAATTTATCGGGCCTGTGGCTACCGGGTGGGCTGGTGTGTATTCGGCGGTGATGTGGATCGGGGCAGCCAGCTCGCACATGCCATGGAATTACTCGCTGCTCTGCGACTGTGCAGCAACGTACCCGGGCAATGGGCGGTGCAAACGGCGCTCGGCGGTTTCCAGAGTATTCACGAATTGGTGGAGCCGGGTGGCAGGTTGTATCAATCGCGGCAAGCGGTCATCGATTGTGTCGCTGCGAGCCCATACCTTGAGTTGGTGCCGCCCGAAGGGGCGATGTACGCGTTCATTCGACTGAGCGAGCGAGTCGCCAGACACTTGACGGATCGCGAGTTTGCCCGACGATTGCTGGAAGAACATCACGTGCTTATCGCGCCTGGAAGCAGTTTCAATACGACGTATACCGATCACTTTCGCATTACGACACTGCCCGATGTCGATACGCTGCACACCGTATTTGAAAGAATTGACGGTCTGCTGGCCCAGTCGGATTAAATGACGAACAGCTACACATGGCTTGCGGGTGCGATCAGGGCTAACGCAACGGTTGTTACAGCAAGTCGTCGCCTTGCTCGAGAACTGCAGGCTGCCTTTGAACAGCAACAACGCATCGCAGGCCGACGAAGCTGGCCGAGTCCGCACATTGTGTCGGTCAGCGATTGGATGTCGACCGCGCTGGAGGGTGCGGAGCAGCAGGGCCTGAAACGCCTGATTGATCCGGCAGCGAGCGTACTGTTATGGGAGCAATGCCTGGGCCAAACCAGTCGCCAGGATTTGTTGAGCATTGCCGGTGTGCTGCGACACTCGCGGCAAGCCTGGCAGCGTATGCACGACTGGCGTTTATCACTTGAAACGGTAACGGCAGCAGCAGGCAGTCGTGACGAACACTGGTTTGTGCGAGCGGCATCGGCGTACCGGGAGTTACTTGACGCCGACGGCTGGATTGATCAGGCGCAACTAACGGAGTATTGCGGCAACGCGCTGAGTGCGTCGCAGTTGGCGCCGCACAAGCGCGTTCACTGGGCTGGATTCGATCGACTCACGCCTGCTCAGAGTTACCTGTTTGAACGCCTGGCGTCGGCCGGCGTCGATTTAGTTGAGGTGCCGGTGACAGCCAAAGCGGCGGTCACGGCCTACCGTTCGTATTTGAATGAGGACGCCCAATGGCGCGCGGCGGGTCTCTGGGCCCGGGAGCTATTGCAGCGTGAGCCGCAAGCGCGGGTTGCAGTCATCGCGCCGGATCTGGATCAGGATGCGGCAGCCATCGCGCGGAAAGTCAGGGAAGGCTTCGCCGCCGGATGGCAGTTGGGCGGTGCGGGCTACCGGTCCGCAGTGAACGTGTCCTACGGTCAGCGATTGTCCAGTTTTCCTGCCGTCGTCGCAGCCGAGAAGGCGCTCAGGTTTGCCGCTGACGGCTTGCGCAGTAGCGACATCAGTTTACTCTTGCGTTCGCCTTTCTTGGGGAGTGACGATTTACCGGGACGTTGTCGCCTTGAAACACACCTCCGTACGCTGGTTGACAGGCTGTGGAAGCCGGATGTTCTTCTGGACGCGTTGGCGGATACGGGGCAGCCGTCGGACGGTGTGCTCTGGCGTGAACGAATGCGCTTGCTCGTTGATCTGGCGGAGCAGCAGGACGAATCACTTCCGCCGTCAACCTGGGCGTCGAGGATCGATGTGCTGTTGACTGGCCTTGGTTGGCCGGGCATCCAGAATGCAGACAGCGAAGAGTTTCAGCTGGTGAATCGTTGGCGCCAACTACTGAATGAGTTCGCCCGACTTGGCAGTGTGCGCGCGCAAGTGACATTCCGTGAGGCCATAGCTTATCTGTTCCAAATGGCGGGCGACGCTCTCTATCAACCAGAAGCCCCTGCAGGTGGTTTGAGTCTGATCGGCTTGCTGGAAGCGGCTGGGCTGGAATTTGATCACGTCTGGATTGGCAACATGGATGCGAGCCGCTGGCCGCCGGCAGGGCAACCGCTGGCGCTGCTAAATCGGCAACTGCAACGTGATACCGGCATGCCGGATGCCACACCTGCCGATACGCTGGGATTCGCAGAACGTACGCTTCTGCGTTTGCAAAAATCGAGCGATGAACTGCTGTACAGCTGGTCGCGCAGCGATGGTGACACCGAACTCCTGCCGTCACCGTTACTCAAATTGGATGCGAATTCTGCAGTCGAAGCAGACGTCGGCGATCCGGGCTGGTTCGCGTCCAGAATGTCGGGCCTCGCCAGCCTCAATTCGTTGCACCCGGATTCTGCACCGCCGGTCTTGCCAGGCGAGAAAATACGCGGCGGTGCTTATACCGTTCAACGTATGCAAGAAGAACCGTTTTCAGCTTTTGTCGCTGGCCGATTGGCGGCAAATACGCTGGAACCGTATCAGGCCGGCCTTACGCCGCGTTTACGAGGGATTGCGTTGCACGATGCGCTGCACCGCTTGCTGGCAGACAAGCCGTCGCTGGACCAACTTCAAAGTTGGAATGATGAGCAGCGTCAGGAGCGTTGCGAGCGAGCAGCATGGATGGCGCTGGCCGATATCGGAAAACACGCGGATGATATTCTGCGCCTTATTCTGCAGTTCGAAAAAGGTCGCTTGCAGCAGCTACTTCTTCGGTTTCTTGATGAAGAGTGTGCTCGTGACGACTTCTACATTGACTCACTTGAAGAGCGGCTGCAGTTGCAGCACGGTGCCGTGAGCCTGAGTCTGCGTATAGACCGGCTTGATCGTTTGCCCGATGGCAGCCTCCTGGTCATTGATTACAAATCAGGCACACGCAAGTCCTTCATGAATACGAAAAGGGGCGTGCCGGCCAATGTGCAATTGTCGGTATACGCACGGACCCTTGATGCAGCAGTGGGCGGCCTTGCATTGATCTACTTGGACAGTCGCGAGATCAGCTATCTGGGGGAAGGTGCGGGCGTGCCTTTTGGCAAGATCAAAGCCGAGGACTGGCCCCAGGCATTGGCGGCGTGGTGCGCAGACGTGGATGCACTGCTGGTACGTTTTGCATCCGGCGAGACCGGAGTTAACGGCAACCAGTCCGCTGATGACGGCCGACCGCTTGCATTGCTAAGCCGAATAGAAGAACTGCGACGTGAAGACTAATGCTGAGCTGCTAAGCGCTGACCACACTGCGCGCAGCGACGCGCTGGACGTAACCCGGTCGTTCATCGTGCAGGCACCGGCGGGATCGGGCAAGACTGAATTGTTGATCCAGCGTTATCTGTTTCTGCTGGCAACCGTGTCCGAGCCGGAAGAAGTGGTTGCCATTACCTTCACTAACAAAGCCGCTGCAGAAATGCGGCATCGGGTCGCACATGCGCTCGAACGTGCGGCCAATGGTGAAACCGGCGATGCGGAACATGAGCAACGAACGCTCGGAGCTGCTGCGCGCATATTGCGACGCGACGCCGAATTTAACTGGCGATTGCAGGAGTCGCCGCGGCGAATGCGCATCATGACGATGGACGCGTTCTGTGCGTCAGTTACCCGCATGCTGCCCATCAGCTCGCACCTAGGCGGCTCGATGCGCACGGTTGCCGACGCGCAGATGAAACGCTTGTACTCTGAGGCGGCGATAGCAACGCTGGACTGGCTGCCCCTTGGTGATGCTCGTGCTGCTGAACTGGAGCGGGTGTTACGGCATCTTGACAACAACGTCGGAGATTACGTCAGCTACCTGGCCAAGATGCTGGCAAAGCGTGATCAGTGGATTCCGTTTACCGGCATCGGCGCAACAGGCAACGCCGACAAGGTTCGTGCTGCGCTGGAAGCGACGATTGATGGTCAGGTATGCGCGCACTTGCACTTGCTACGAAGTGTGTTTCGCGATCTCGGCACGCAACAGCACCGCGAGTTGCTCCGTTACGCGGGCAAGAACCTGCAGGAAAAGACGGGCGTTGAGCACGCGCTGGCCGATCTCAATATTGACGACTGGCCGGAGGCCAATAGCGACAACGTTTTTCTCTGGCGAGCCATTGCTTCGCTACTGCTGAAGCTGGATGGTGATATCCGGGTATCGGTGGACGTTCGCTGCGGTTTTCCAGCGAAGGACAATGGCGAAAAGACAGCGTTCAAAGAGTGGCTGTTGGTCTTGCAGGAACAACCTGGATTGAGGGAGCAGTTGGCAACCATTCAGCTCTTGCCGGATGCAACTTACCGTGACGAACAATGGCAGGTGATGCTTGCCTTGTTTGATGTTTTACCGTTGGCCGTTGCGGAATTGCAGCGATTGTTCGCAGAGCGTGGCGTGAACGATCATGTCGAAGTTGCACAAGCTGCGAGCAAGGCTTTAGGCGACGCCGATGAGCCCGGTGAGCTTTCCATGTTGCTCGACTACCGAATCAGCCACTTGCTTGTTGACGAAATGCAGGACACCTCGATCGGTCAATACCTGTTGTTGTCAAAATTGACGGCGGGTTGGGAGCCCGGCGATGGTCGAACCCTGTTTTGTGTGGGCGATCCCATGCAATCGGTTTATCGGTTCCGCGATGCGGAAGTGGGTCAGTTTATTGCCGCGAGAAAACACGGCATCGGCACGTTGACTTTGGGTTCTCTCGTTTTGCGGCGGAATTTTCGCTCCGGCGCGGAACTGGTGGCCTGGTTCAATGCCACGTTTGCAAGAATATTGCCGCGTGAAGATGATGTAGCGACTGGCGCGATTTCTTACTCACCTTCCGTACCTGTCGACGCTCGTGCTGGCGAAGGCCTTGTCGAGGTTCACCCCTTGATTGATGCGGGCACGGAAGAAGAGGCAGCTTGTTCGGCGAACGTTATTGAGTCTTGCCTGAACGTGAATGCCGAACACAATGTGGCCGTACTGGTACGTAGTCGGAGTCAGCTGCCGAAACTGTTGGACATTTTGCGGCGCAAGAATATCGCGTGTCAGGCGATTGAGATTGATCGCCTGACGGATTTGCCCGAAGTCATCGATTTATTGTCGCTGACCCGGGCCTTTTGTCACGAAGGCGACCGTATTGCCTGGCTGGCGCTGTTGCGTGCGCCCTGGGTTGGTCTTGCCTGGCGGGATATTCACACTCTAGTGACCAATGACAGCAGGTCAACGGTACGGGAGCTGTGTGACGATCCCGCACGACTCGAGCAGTTAAGCGTCGATGGCCGGTCGCGATTGCAACGATTCCTGCAGTCGCTGGAACGGTTCTCCGTTGCTCACGGCACGCGCAGTTTGCGCGAGAGAGTCGAGAACGCATGGCTGACGTTTGGTGGTCCTGCCTGCTTGCAGAATGCGGCACAAGTAGAAAATGTTTACCGCTACCTGGATGTCATCGGCAAGCTCGAAGTTGGCGGTACGATTCCGGACATCGCGACATTGGAGCAGCAACTGGACGAAGAGCGGGTTTCTTCGCACGGAGACGAACACACGCGGGTGCAAGTGATGACCATGCACAAGGCGAAAGGCCTGCAGTTCGATCATGTGGTTCTGCATGGGCTCGGGCGAACGACCGGTGGCAGTAACAAGGACGTTCTCGCGTGGTTACCGGTGACGTCTGCTGACGGTTCCAGCGGCATGATCATCAGCCCACTGGGACCGCGCACTGAGGTTGAGAAAGACCCTCTGCATCGCTTCATCGAACAATCGGCGAAAGAAAGCGATCGTCTGGAATTAGACCGGCTGCTGTACGTTGCTTGTACGCGTGCCGTGCATTCTCTGCATCTCGTGGGCAGCGTTGGAACGCGCAAGAAGGGCGCGGAATTGGGAGCACCTTACCGAGACAGTTTGTTGTACCGACTTTGGCCGCTGGTGGAACAACGGTTCGAAGCGGCATTTGCTGCTCGTGCTGGTGAGGAATCGATTGGCCGGTTTGACACTGATGAACCGGTTTTTATGGCAGCTGAAATACGGCGAATGGAACAGCGGTGGCAGTCTCCCGAATTACCAGTGCCGCCTCCCGCCGTGATCGAAGCGCCTGCAGGTGAGGTGCGCGAAGTGGATTACTATTGGGTAGGAAGTGCCGCGCGCCACGCGGGAACCATCGTGCACCGCTGGTTGCAGAAAATGTCAGATGGCAGTCTTGCCAGCGACTGTGTGCCACGCGACCTGGACGCGGTCAGCCGTCGCTGGGCGCAATCTCTGGGGGTACCGGACAGCGATCTGGACACGGTGCTTGTTCGCGTTCGTCGCGCCGTGGAATCCGCTTTGGAAGATGACAAAGGCCGTTGGCTTCTGGCTGGCGAGGGGCACTCCGAACTGCGCCTTGGCGGTATAAGCAACGGTGAGGCGGTCAATATTGTTATTGACCGAATTCGGATCGATGACGACGGCTCGCACTGGTTGGTTGACTACAAGACCAGTACGCACGAAGGCGGCGACTTGAGCAGCTTTCTCGAGCAGGAGGTTGCACGCTATCTGCCACAATTGAAGTTGTACCGCGATATCTACAGCGGCTTAACAGATGCCGTGCTTCGGACGGCGTTGTACTTTCCCTTGCTGCAGAAATTCATAGAGGTCGAAGTGCACAGCGAGTCATAAGGAACCTTCGGTCCGAAACTCGCGTAAACCACGGGCATCGGGCGAACCGAGAAAACGCAGCTGCTCGACGATAGCCGGCGCCGCAGTGGCAGTGGGTCCCACCTGGCCCAGTAAGGTATAACTTCGATCCGGGCTCAGTTGCAATGTTGCCGCTACTTTCAGCATTCCGCTGACGTCCTGAACGCTACCGAGAATACCGGCATCCGTGTTCTGGAATTCGACCTGGAAGTTTCCCAGCGGTGCTGGTGCAAGCGCACGTAGCACGAGGCTGGACAGACCTGCCTGACCGCTCGCATGGGTTGGCCAACCATCCGCAAGGCGAATTTCGTCCATCTGTAAGGTCAGGTCCCCGGCAAGACCGTCCACGCGTACCATGTTTTGCAAGGCGTTCAGTGGTAACGCGGCGTTGAGCCCGGACACTTTAACTGTGCCAGCCAGATTTACTGCCACCGTAGCATCAAGAAATCCGCCGACGGGTTCGGCCTGTAGCTCGTACGCGAGGTTTCCAGTGAACATGGCGAAAGGGCGTATCTTCCAACGCAGATTCTGCAGATAGATTCCGTCCATGAGCGCTTCGTTGGCGGCACCGTTCCAAACGGTGCCATTGATGCCCGCAAGTTGCAGTTCAGCGGGTGAGAGCCAGTGGTGTATCACCCTGGCGGGCAACATGGTTATCAAGCCCAGCAAGAAAACGACGCCGCCGGCGATCAACAGGCGCTTCCGGTTTGTCATCTTAGGGGCGTTCCAGAGTCAGAGAGGCGTTTATTCGCCCGGGGTTGCTGTTGTTATTCTGTGAAAAACTCGCCGCCTGCACGTGCAGTCCGTACTGCGCGCCAAGGTCTCCCAGCCACAGTACAAGGTCGTCAAACGCGACGTTTTCAAACTCGACCCGAATGCCGCTGTTGTTGGTTGGTTGGCTGCGCTGCAGTGCAGAGTACAGATCGCGGCTGCGCAAAGTATCGTCGACAATGACCACCAATGACTTGTTTTGCCCTGCATTGACGTTGGCATTACTGGCGCCCGGTAATAGTCGGCCGCGCAACGGCCGGAGTTCCTGTAAAGAGCTTTGCCAGTTGGCGATGCGGCTCGTAAGGTCCTTTTCGCCGCGGTCGAGCGGTTGCCAAAAGGCAAACCAGTAAATCGCAAACACGATAAACACAGCAGCGGTAGCCACCATGATCCGTTCTCTGGGTTCCAGCGAGTCAAACCAGGCTTTCATGGTGTTACTGCCTGTATTTGGATACGACTGTTGACGCGTTCCCCAACCTGGTCTGTCGATTGGATTCGTGCCTGAAAACGACCTTCCTGGTCAATTCGCTGGCGAATGCTGTCTAGAACGGAAACGCTGGCCGCGTTGATACGAATGTCGGCAACACCGCCGCGAAAACTGACGGCCTCGATATCGGCATCAACGTCACTGCGCACGGCTTTGCTCAATTGTTCCAACGCCTGCAATAGAACCGGAGGAGTGCCGTTGCTGCCGCCGGCCCGGGCACGCAGGCTGGAGACCAGCCGAACCGGGTCATCAACATTCTGGGCCCCAGGCACAATTTGCTGGTACTCAGCGAGAAACTGATTGCTCAACGCGGTCTCTTCACGCTGCAATGCGAGGTAATTAACACCTTTTGCGACACTGCCAAGGACAAGAAGACCAAGCAACAACACGGCCGCGTAACGCCAGGGGGCGAGCATCCCGCCGTACTCGCTTTTAGGCCCGTAGCTGCCTTGCAGCAGGTTTACGCCAACCCCGGTTGCGACCGTTGCGGCAAGGCGTGGCAGGGCGCCGTCGGGGAGCAGCTTCACGTCCAGGCTTTCCAGCTCGTGTCGCAGGGCTATCCAGTCGTGTTTGAAGCGTTCATCGTCAGCTGCTTCGCAATAAATGAGAACATGCGCGCGAGCTGCCGTTGTTTCCTCACCGTCGGCCGGCGCCGGCGTGTCACTTTCGTTCAGCGCACCAATGGCGACCAGCGCATCGCCCGGCGTCATGTCTTGCAGGAGGCTGACGGTCTCGTCGCCGTCATTCAGGAGTATCTGGTCGTCGTCAAGTAACAGGCTGACAGTGCCCGGTATGCGGGCGAGTCCGTACTGTTCCGCGATCATTTTTGCAGGCGCGATACCCGCGACGCGGAGCCGCTCGAGCCAATCGTCGAGACGTTCGCGATTGACGGCCGCTACAGGTACTTGTCCGTTGTCCAGTCGATCGCCAGCCGCAAAGTGCAGAGTGTCGACATCATCCGCGAGTGTTTCTTCCAGCGCGTATGGCAAAGCGGCCTGCAGTCGGTTGCCCTTGACGGGAATGGACGCGGTCGTCGTCAATACGTCAGTGCCGGGGACCAGCACCAGCACCCGGCGGTCGCGCACATCAACCCGTGCTTCCGACAGCGAGCCGGTGACTGGCGGTCCCAGACGGCTGCCGTCAGAGTCGACGGCTATCCAGTCCGCGGGTTGCTCCGGGTCGGCCTTTAGCCGGATTACCAAAAACTCAGCCATGACGGTATGCAGAACTCCTAGGTTGTTCCAAAGCTGCGCGAGATGGGGGCTACATCACCACGAGCCGTGCGCAATAGCAGGCTGTACATAGTGACACGCACGGTACCAACCCGGACTACCACCTTCAATTGAAAATAGCGGCTGGAGTCCCCGATCGCGGGCAGCATTTCCGGCGTGATGATCGACCGAAATGAATCTTCCACGTCAGTAAAGCCCGCCGCCTCCCGTTCCGAGATCAGCCGCTCGACATCCGAAACGGAAATGTTTTCACCGAGCGACTGTAGCACCGCCGGTGTGGCGGTATTTGCATTGATGGTGGTTTTTCCGGGCAATGCCGATACGTGCGGTAACAGGGTGTCGAGTGTTGCCTTGTCCATGCCCTCCAGTGCGGCCAGTTCCGACGTGCTGGTCAGCAACTGGTTGGCCGTTCGGTAGGGTGGCACGATGCTGCTGTATATAGGGTCTTCAGCGCCGTCGGGAAAGGACGCGTCCAGGTCGGCGTCCAGCCAATCCAGCGCAATTCCCGCGAAACGCGGGTCGAGTGACAATGATTGCAGCAGGCGTCGGAATTGCTCCAGCGCCAGTTCGTCGACCGCACCGTTCGACGCAATCAGGTTATTGATATTGAAGCGTCCCTGCAGGTCTTCGATAGCACCGAACACCTCCCCATCGTCAATCGGCAAGCCGGGCAATTCGCTGGCCCAGATCTCGCCGAGATGATCGGTTTCCGTGTCTTCCAGGTCCTGCCGCAGAATGTTGCTGACCCAACTTTCCGCACCGAGCGCAACCTGCACGGCTTGATCCCGTGCCAGCAATGCCATCGTTCGGCGAACGTCCAGGGCGTTATCCCAGGCCAAATTGGCGGCGATGATGCCGGCAAGTGCCACGATCAGCATTGCTGTGATAAGCGCGACGCCGCGTTGGTGTCGAATGCGTGCGCTGCCGCCAGTCACGGTGCCACCTCGATCAAGCGGCTGATTTCACCTTCGTTGATCAGATCAAGCACCACTTCCACCGCACGCGGACGCTGCCGCAGGTCCGGTGCTGACCCCTGAGTTTGCGGCGGCCATTGATCGGACCATTCGCCGTTGGCCATCAGGTATCGCACTGCCATGCTGTCGATACCGTCGAGCAGCGTCACGATGACAGGTTCATTGCTGTAGGTCCGGTCAAGTACGTGCCAGTAATAACGACGCAGTTCTTCCGCTTCAACGACGTAAGCGACACGTTGCAGGGTGCCACGCCGCAATGCATTCGGGTTGCTCCATCCCGCACGCGTCAGTTCCAGGGCCAGACCACTGAGTCCGTCAGCTTCCAGCGCAGGGCTGTACGAATCGGCAAGGTCCTTGCGTATCGGGCGAGGGGCAAGCTGCGTGAAGTCCTGGTCCAGTTGCCGGATTGTTCGTTGAATGGATTGCAGTCGGGTCATCCGGTCGCCCAGTATTTCCGAGCTGGCGATGGTGCGGCTCAATGCCCCGTAAGCAAGTGCAGACATCAACGCAAATATCGCCATTGCCACAAGAACTTCAATCAATGTGAAGCCGCTTGAGCGAGCTGCGCGGCTCATTGCCTGTCGCCGCTTTCGTCGGCATCGCCATCTGGATCAGCCGAAAGCCCCACGCTGTTCCATGCGGCATTCGCCAGGCCTGGTTGGACAGGCTCGCCGACAAAACCGGTTACAGTCCTGATTTGCTCGGCGCTTTCGGCCAATGAGACAGCGACATCAACCCGGAACAGGTTTTCAACACCCGTTTCGGAAACAGTCGCGGTCCACAGCCATTCGCGCCCGGCGTAGACGATGTCACCTTCGGTTTCAGATACCTCGGGAACTACGTTCGCGAGCCGCATCTCGGCAATTTTGTTTTGGGCAATCCAGCTTGCATAGGTTCTTTGCTGGACGGTAATAGCAGCGTCGGCCATCTGACTGATCGCAGCGCTGACGGTGGTTAAGGACAAAGCGACGATTGCGAGTGCGACCATCACTTCGATCAGAGTGAAGCCCCGCTGGCGTGGCCTAACGTTCATCGTCAATGTCGTCCGCTACTTCGACGCTGCCTTCTGGCGTCACCGTGACGCTAAACTCGCGGCGGTCGCTGTCCCGCATTATTCGCAAGTGGAAGGGACTGAGTTCGCCGCTCGACAGCACCAGTGCGTGCGGCGCATAACTGGGTTCGCGATTATTGATACGGTCGGTTTGGTCGTTATTCGTCGCGGCAGGTTGTTCGTTCAACTGTACACGGCGGTCTTCGATGGCCAGTTCGAGGTGCAATGATTCGGGCAATGATCGCGGTATGAGCAGGTCATCACCGACAATCTCATTCCATTGCCCGATGTACGGGTCGTACTCGACGAAGCGATAACCGGTGCTCATGAATTCGAGACCAAGATCCCGCCCCTGAAACAGCGCATCATCCGAAGCCAGCGCAATCAGGGACGACAGGCGATTGGCCTCCTGCTGCAAATCCCGGTCGTCACGTACCAGTGTTGTCGACATCAATACGACAGCACTGATAATGCCGACAATGACAACAACGACCAGTACTTCAATAAGCGTAAAGCCGCGGTAACGGCTGGCGGGACTGGCGAGCAGCGCTTTGGCCGGCACGGCAGTTGGCCTAATTGAGATCCCAGTTGCCAAAGTCGGCATCTTCACCTTCGCCACCCGGTCGACCGTCGCGGCCGAGCGTGTAGATATCGAACTCGCCATTGTTGCCGGGACTCAGGTACTGATAAGGATTGCCCCAAGGGTCTTTCGGCAACCGTTCGAGGTATCCACCTGCTTTCCAGTTCTTGACGTTTGGGTCGTTGGGCCTAGTTACCAGCGCGTCCAGTCCCTGTTCAGTCGATGGGTAACTGAAGTTATCGAGCCGGTAGAATTTCAACGCGTTTTCTATGCCGCGCAGATCTTGTTTGGCAGCGGCAATCTGGGCGTCGCCGACCCTGCCAATGACATTGGGTGCGACAATAGCTGTCAGAATACCGAGAATAATGACCACGACCATGATTTCGATCAGGGTGAAACCTTGCTGGCCGCGACGTTGCTGGCAGCGGGATATGTTCTGTGTCACAGCGCTTACTCCGGGATACCCGCAATTTAGATTGCGAAGTGATGAATTGTCGACTTGTCTGATTAAACGCGAGTATATCAAACATGGGGTTAAATCATGTTCGAAGATAGGAAAGCGGTGAACGCCTATCCCGTTGTCACGTGGCTCCGTCAATGGTGGCTGCCAGCGCTGATTGCCCTGGCAGCCGTGCTGGCGGAGACCGGTGGGGACGTGGCCCGGGTAGTGCTGCGCTACGAGCGTATGCCGATCGTTGAAGGTGAGTATTGGCGACTGGTGAGCGGCCATTTCGTGCACCTGGGCTGGACCCATCTGTTGATGAACATGGTTGCCTTGCTGTTGATCTGGCTCTTGGTGGGCGATCGCCTGAACGGGCGAGAATGGCTTCTGGCCGCTGCGATTATTATCGCGACCATCGATGTGGGGTTCTGGTGGCTCGATACCCAGCTGGTTTGGTACGTCGGCTTTTCCGGCGTGCTCCACGGTATGTTATTGGCCGGACTTATTGCGCAATGGCGACGTGCCAGTGGCGAAATCTGGCTGTTGGGCGGGTTGTTGTTTGCGAAGCTGATCTACGAGCAGGCCGCAGGGCCGTTGCCCGGTTCGGTTGCGTCAGCAGGCGGCGACGTTGTGGTGAATGCCCACCTGTACGGCGCAGCAGGCGGCTTGCTCGCCGTCGCTGCGGCCAAAATTAGGGTCATGCAGTCACCGTCTATATAATGCGCGCGCATTGATTTGCGAAGGAGAGAGAGTTGACGTTTGCAGTGGTATTTCCCGGTCAGGGGTCACAGTCGCCAGGCATGCAGAAGGCGCTGTCTGAATCATTCACAGAGGTCGTCCAGACCTACGCGGAAGCCAGCGAGGTGCTGGGCTACGACCTGTGGGCGCTGGTGCAGGACGGTTCCGCGGAGGACCTTGACCGCACTGTGGTCACGCAACCGGCCATGTTGACCGCGGGTATTGCAGCCTGGCGTTGCTGGCAGAAAGCAGGCGGCGGGATGCCGGCGTGGATGGCTGGTCACAGCCTGGGCGAGTACACCGCCCTGGTTGCGGCCGGTGCATTGACGTTTGCCGATGCGCTCGCCCTCGTGGCCAAGCGCGCAGAATTCATGCAGCAGGCAGTTCCCGAAGGCAGCGGTGCTATGGCGGCAATTCTTGGACTGGATGACTCTGCTGTTGTCGAGGTTTGCAGCGCGGCCGCGAATGACCAGGTCGTTAGTGCGGTCAACTTCAATTCTCCAGGGCAAGTTGTTATCGCTGGTGAAAAATCAGCGGTTGAGCGCGCGGTTGACGGGGCAAAAGCTGCCGGTGCGAAACGTGCGTTGCTGTTGCGGGTCAGTGTGCCGTCGCATTCCGCGTTGATGCAGCCCGCTGCCGATGCTCTTGAGCCAATGCTCAATGCCGTTGCATTGTCGGCGCCGGCCGTGTCGGTACTGAGCAACGTCGATGTCGAGCCTTACACCGACGTGCAACAAATACGGGAAGGCTTGCGCCGGCAATTGTATTCGCCGGTACGCTGGTCTGACACGATACGGCACATGTCTGCGAACGGCGTGTCATTGGCGATTGAATGCGGTCCGGGCAAGGTGCTTGCAGGTCTGGTGAAACGCATCGACAGGGAGGTGACAGGTGTTTTCGTTGACGATGCCGACAGCCTGCAAAAAGCACTGGCCTTGAGTGGTACAGGCAATTGATTTACGAAAGGAGTTACACATGACTAGCGCATTCAATAGCAACTTGCTGGACGGGCAGGTTGCCCTGGTGACTGGCGCGTCACGCGGCATCGGTGCGGCCATTGCGGCCACGCTGCGCGCGTGCGGCGCGACGGTTATTGGCACCGCAACCAGTGAGTCGGGCGCGGCATCCATCAGCGCGGCGCTGGGCGAGGGTGGTCGAGGCGCAGTACTCGATATCGCGAGTGCGGAATCCGTGGATGCGCTGTTGGCTGACATCGGCAAAACGGAAGGTGCACCGACAATCGTCGTCAACAACGCCGGCATCACCCGCGACAATTTGTTGATGCGTATGAAGCCCGAAGAATGGGATGACGTACTCGCAACCAATTTATCCGGCGTCTACCGGGTTTGCCGCGGCGCGGTGCGCGGCATGATGAAAGCGCGCCATGGGCGCATTGTTAATATCGCTTCGGTAATTGGTGTTATGGGCAATGCGGGGCAGGCGAACTACGCCGCCGCGAAAGCCGGAATCATCGGCTTTTCCAAGTCACTTGCTCGCGAATTGGGTTCGCGCAACATTACAGTCAACGTTGTTGCGCCGGGTTTTATCGATACCGATATGACCCGAGTATTGCCGGACGAGCAGCGCACTGCATTGCTGGGCCAGGTGCCACTGGGACGTCTCGGTGACGCTGAGGACATTGCCAATGCGGTGGTGTTCTTGTGCTCGGACGCTGCGGCATACATCACCGGCGAGACGATGCATGTTAACGGCGGAATGTTGATGGATTGAGCGCCAGGTTTGCACTTGTTTGCGGCCTGCGTGCCGTTAAAGTCAATAGGTAAATCAATCGCTTATACATGGGGCGGCGAGCATTGGCAACTGTGCGCGGACAGCAATTATCCGCGGTCCGGTCGCAATTGTAGATTGCCATGGGTCTTTCACATACAATACCGTCCCACGGCATGGCCGGGGCTTGAATTATCAAGAACTTACGTCACCAGAGATGACCTCGCGCCTTAACTGCCGCGGTTATCGCGGGGTGCAAAAATGACATACCAAAGGAACTCTAAGGTCGCCGACGTTGGTTCGCGGTCTATTGAAGTCTCTTCTTAGGAGAAGCGGTCACTATGAGCAGTATTGAAGAACAAGTTAAAAGCATCGTTGCAGAGCAGTTGGGTGTAAAAGAAGACGAAGTTACCAACGATGCATCATTTGTCGATGATCTCGGCGCTGATTCGCTCGACACCGTCGAGCTGGTTATGGCTCTCGAAGAAGAGTTCGAGACCGAGATTCCTGACGAAGAAGCTGAGAAAATTACGACTGTTCAACAGGCTATCGACTTCGTTACTGCACGTCGCAGCGACTCCTGATACCTTGACGGGAGCGGCTCAGTCAGGAGTCGTTCCCGTAGTTCCCTGTTTCCCCGGCATCAGGCCTCTGTCCTTCGGAACGTACATTGAATAAACGTCGTGTTGTTGTAACCGGCATGGGCATTGTTTCCCCGGTCGGCAGTCAGCTCGAAACGGCTTGGCAGAATGTCTGCGAAGGCGAGTCTGGCATTCGCAAAATCGATAATTTCGATGCGAGTGCATTCAGTACTCAGATCGCAGGGCAGGTTGCCGGCTTCGATGTTGATGCGTATCTGAAACCCAAAGACGCCCGCAAGATGGATACGTTCATGCACTACGGTATAGCCGCCAGTGTGGACGCCATCAACGATGCCGGGCTGACTATCGACGAAAGTAACGGGCACCGTATCGGCGTCGCCATGGGCGCTGGTATTGGCGGCCTGGAAACTATCGAAGAAAACCACAGCAAGATGCTGAAAGGCGGGCCGCGTAAGGTGTCGCCGTTCTTCATTCCGGGCAGCATCATCAACATGACCTCTGGCAATGTCAGCATCATGTACGGCATTACCGGGCCGAATCTTTCTATCGTAACGGCCTGCACAACCTCCACTCATTGCATCGGTATTGCGGCGCGGACTATTGCGTACGGCGATGCCGACGTCATGCTTGCAGGCGGTTCCGAGTACGCCACTACACCGCTGTCGATGGCCGGGTTCTGCGCGGCACGGGCAATGACCACCAGAAATGATGACCCGGCCGCGGCCAGTCGGCCGTTTGATCAGGATCGCGACGGCTTCGCCCTTAGTAACGGTGCGGGTTGTCTGGTCCTGGAAGAGTACGAGACCGCGAAAGCCCGCGGCGCAAGAATTTACGCTGAATTGATTGGCTTCGGCATGAGTGGCGATGCATTTCACATTACGTCACCACCGGCCGATGGCGAAGGCGCTCGCAAGTGTATGGCGGCGGCATTGAACGACGCCGGAATCCAGCCTGCCGATGTTGATTATCTGAATGCACACGGCACGTCCACACCGGTCGGCGATGTTGGTGAAACGATTGCCATCAAGCGCGCTTTCGGTGACGCTGCCAAAACGCTGGCGGTAAGCTCGACAAAATCCTGCACAGGGCATTTGCTGGGTGCGGCTGGTGCGGTAGAAGCAATATTTTCGATCCTGGCCATTCGTGATCAGGTGATTCCGCCCACCATTAATCTGGACAACCCGGGCGAAGGCTGCGATCTGGATTACGTGCCGCACACAGCGCGTGACAGCAAGGTTCGCATAGCTGTGAGTAACTCTTTCGGCTTCGGTGGAACCAACGGCAGCCTGGTATTTCGCGCGCCCGCGTGATTGCCGGGCGATAACGCCCTGACACCCGATTTCCAGCCAGACGCCTGAATTTGGGGCAGGAGTTGTTGCGCCAATCTGGCATCATGTTGTCACGTTAAGGAAAGGGTCCGATCGTCGAAATGCAGCGCTTATTCAAAACGCTACTGCTCATTGCCGCCATCGTCTCGGTTTCGCTGGTGCTGGCAACGTGGCAGATCCACCGTTACCTGCACTCGCCGTTGGCCGTTCCTGATGTGGGTCTGGAATTCGAGATTGCCCCGGGCGCTTCGTTGGGCAGTATCAGTCAGTCGCTGGCTGAACGCGATATTTTGACCTATCCCACGGTTTTTCGTTGGTACGGCCGGCTGAGCGGTCAGGCAACCGCTATCCATGCGGGTGAATACCGAATCGAACCGGGTACAACACCGGTGTCGTTGCTGCAAAAATTCGTGAGTGGTGAGGTGCAACTGCACTCATTTACCGTTATTGAGGGCTGGACCTTCCGGGAAATGTTGCAGGCCATGCACCGTCACCCGGACATTCAGGGCACGATGGTCTACGAAGACTGGCCCGCGCTATTGCAGCAATTGGATAGCGACTACGAGCATCCAGAAGGGCTTTTTCTGCCCGAAACGTACCGTTTTGCCAAAGGCTCGACGGACCTTGATCTGTTGCGCCAGGCGAACGGCATGATGAAGGTCGCTTTGCAGGAAGAATGGCAGGCCCGGGCGCCGGATTTGCCGTTATCAAATCCGTACGAAGCCTTGATTCTCGCGTCCATCATTGAAAAAGAGACAGGCCGTGCCGATGAGCGGGCGCGTATTGCGGGGGTATTTGTTCGTCGGCTGCAAACCCGCATGCGGCTGCAAACCGATCCAACGGTGATTTACGGGGTTGGCGAGGAGTACGCCGGCAACCTGACCCGCCGCCATTTGCGCACGGATACTGAGTACAACACCTACACCCGCCACGGCTTGCCGCCTACCCCGATTGCATTGCCCGGGCGAGATGCTATTCATGCCGCGCTGCACCCGGCGGATGGTAACGAATTGTTCTTTGTTGCCACGGGGAACGGCGATGGCAGTCACCGTTTTTCGGAGACAAAAGAACAACACGATGCAGCCGTGCAGGAATACCTGAAGCGATTGCGATCCGGAAAGTCGGGTGAATAGCGTGCAGCGAGGTAAATTCATAACGGTTGAAGGCGGTGAGGGAGTGGGCAAGTCCACCAACATCGATTTCATGGCAGCGCTGATCGAGGAACGGGGTTATACGGTCGTTCGCTCCCGCGAGCCCGGCGGTACTCCGCTGGCAGAACGGATACGCGGACTGTTGCTGGAGCACGGTGAGGAATGCCTGCCGGATACCGCGGAATTGCTGCTGTTTTTTGCGGCGCGTTCGCTCAATATCGAGAACGCAATCAAGCCGGCATTGGCTGCTGGACACTGGGTTTTGTGTGATCGTTTCACCGATGCGAGCCGTGCGTATCAAGGCTGTGGTCGCGGGCTCGATCTCGACAAAATCGAGACTCTGGCCCGTTGGGTGCATGCTGATGTACAGCCTGACCTGACGGTACTGCTTGATGCGCCGGCTGCGGTGGGCATGCAACGCGCGCAGAAGCGCGGCAAAGCGGATCGGCTTGAATCGGAACACGAGGCCTTCTACACGCGCGTGCGCGATGGTTACCTGGCTATTGCGAAGGCCGAGCCGGCTCGCTTCGCCGTTGTCGATGCAAGCCGGAATCTGGATGAGGTCCAGCAGCAGATCCGCTCGGCAATGGCCCGGTTTTTTTGATAAGTAAGTCGTTTAAGTAATCACCAGAAATTATTGAATTATGGTAATAAATTGGCTCACAAGTTTCGCCGAACGCTGGCAGACTCAGGTCCGGCAAGACCGTGCACCTCACGCGGTTCTGATGTTGGGCGCGCCAGGGGTGGGCAAACGGGCGGCGGCCGCATGGCTGGCGCAAACAAAGCTGCAGCCGGCCAAGGCCAGCGAATTGCCAGGCTATCCCGCCGAGGTGCCCGTACACCCGGACCTGCACTGGCTTACGCGCCCGGAAGACAAGCACACCATCGGCATAGACCAGGTTCGTTCGCTGATCGGTGAACTGAACCTGACGAGCCACAACGGTCTGGGCAAAGTCGCCATCGTGGAGCCGGCAAACATCATGACCGCCTCTGCCGCCAACAGCTTGCTCAAGACCCTGGAGGAGCCGCCGGGCGATGCCCTCATCATTCTCATAGCTGATCGGCTGAGCCGCCTGCCGGCGACTATTCTTAGTCGTTGCCAGAAAATCACCATAGGGATTCCAGACGAAGCGGTCAGTATCGAGTGGCTGGACCGGGTCCGACCCGGCATGCAATGGCCACAGGCGTTGCGAGAAGCTGGCGGAGCGCCACTCGCTGCGCTCATAGCAGCCGATCAGGTGGATGATACGGCCGCCCTCGGTCGGGACTTAAAGGCGCTTGCCAATCGCGCGGTGTCGCCCATCGACGTCGCCGAACGCTGGAGCAAGCAGAGTCCGACCCTGGCACTCGATTGGTTGGGCAGGCAGGTTCAGGACTGCATTTACCGTGTCGTCGGGCAAACCCAGTTTGGCGGCACCAACCTCATTAATGATTCTGTGCTGCAGTCCATGGACAGCCGAAATTTGTTCTGCTATCTAGACATAATCAATCGCTTACGTGGTCAGCCAAGTGGGTCTTATAACCTGCAGTTGACGCTCGAGGGGCTGCTTATCGACTGGGCCGAGGGCCTTGCACACTGTCGAGGGCGGGATAGCGATGGCGGCTTATGGCCACTGACTGTTTCAAGGTAACACTGTAATGACAAAGCCTGGCTTACTGACACTGACGATCAAGGACAAGAGCGCGTTGTATCTCGCGTACATGCCCTACGTTATCAACGGTGGGCTGTTCATTCCGACCAACAGCTCTTACCGTCTGGGCGACGAAGTGTTCATGTTGCTGAATCTGATGGGTGAAGAAGAGAAGATTCCGGTCGCCGGCACGGTGATCTGGATGACGCCCAAAGGCGCGCAGGGCAAGCGGACAGCTGGCATCGGCGTGCAATTCAGCGATCAGGATCAGGGCAACACGCAAAAGAAAATCGAGAACTACCTGGCTGGCGCGCTGGGTGGTGACAAGCCGACCCACACCATGTGAGGGACGCGCCGCCAACGTGCGGCGCAACGAGGTTTTCCAATTGCCATCGGTCTCGGTGGCTACTCGGCAAGTGACCCGGAATACGAATGAGCAGCGCAGTACCTGCGATGCTGAAGGTAGTCCATGCCCGCTAAGTCATGGGGTTGTGTCGTTGCGGCGGCGCTCAGGACGTGCAGGTATCAGCGCGAACCGTTGTTGCTAATACCGCCTTTGAGTACGTAGGCCTGAAAGCCTCGTTCGCTGAGTATGTAAGCACCCGCCGAACTGCGCCTGCCGGTGTCACAACACAGGACATATTGCTTGTCCGGGTCCAGCGTGTTGATTTTCAGGCGTATGAAATACAACGGGATGTTGATAGCGCCGGGCTGGTGATGATTTTCAAACTCGCTCGGCAGGCGTACGTCGAGCCACATGCCACCTTCAGCGACGATTTTCTCTGCGGCTGCCGTGTCGACCCAGTCGAGCATTGGCTCATTGAGAAGACGTTTAAAGTCATCTTTACCAAGACGCATTACCGACCCGTCAGTTTGCATCGTGACGGTGGCATTGCGCTTGGCGTCGGAAATCAAGGCCTCCTCGCCAAAGGTGTCGCCGACGTTAAGCTCGGCGAGCTTGATGCCGTCTTTGTTCAGGGGCGTTTCGCGCGTTACCAGGCACTTGCCCCGAGTCAGTACGTAGAAGTAATCGCCTTCGGCACCTTGCTTCAGGACGACGTCGCCGGATTTGTAGTTGATCTGCTGCATGCGCATGAAGATCGCCTGAATGTTGGCCGGCGGAATCTTATGGAATGCTTTGGTCTGCAACAGCATCGTCATCCAGTCGTCGCCGCCAACTTCGTCACTGCCGTGCAGTTCGGAAACTTCGTAGGAACCGGTTTGGTCCCAGGTCAGCATGACGTCGAGCAGGTCGCTGTCAATCGAGATGTACTGCACGCGGTCGCGAGCACGCGCCGCAACACGACGCGGGTAGTTCGGAGATACCGGGTTTCGAGCACTCTCGGTGCCGCCTTCAATAGTTTCCGTTACAGCGTCATGATCGAGCAGTTCCAGAGTGCCGGAAACCACGTAAACCGTGCGCTTTTCGGAATCGCCCTCTTTAAACAGTATCTGCTGCGGCGACAGCTCGCGGATCTGCACTTTGCCAGCCAGTGCCGCAAGATTGTCGCGCTTGAGCCCGTCAAGGGGGGAAAAACTCTTGAGCAGTTGGGTACTTAGCCGCTCAGCCGTCATTTTTTGTCCTGTCCATGCCAGAGCTGTGTCGTGAGTAACTCGCTGCACGTTGCCACTGGCTTGCGGCGTTTTGGCACAGCTACACGAATGTCGTAAGTTGTTATTCTACCTTCAATTTACGAGCTGCTGATACCCTCGTTGGCACGCAGCGTGAAACGGCGCACAGTTTACCAGAGGGAACGCCCGGGTCAGTCGACATTATTCAGTTTGTCGCGCAGATCCTGCCACCCAGGGTGCGGCTGAAAACGGTCGCCGTGTTTGGCCGCCAGCGCCGTGAGCGCCGCGATAACATTGTCTATGCCGCGATCCGCTGCGTACTTTAACGGGCCGCCACGAAACGGCGCAAAGCCGGTACCGAAGATGACCCCGGCATCCAGCAAGTCGGCGTCACTTACCACTGCTTCGCTGAGGCAGGCCACGGCTTCATTGACCATTGGCAACATCAAGCGGTCTTCAATATCGGCTGGCACAGTTGCTCCTGCCGAGGCCGGTTTGTGCGCTTTGCCATCAACCCAGGTGTAAAAGCCCTGGCCGGTCTTGCGACCCAGATTTCCCGATTCAACCATCTCGGCGAGGCGTTCAGGCACCGGCCGGTCGAATGCGGCGCCGAGTACTTTCGATACGTGCAAGGCCACGTCAATCCCGACGCTGTCGACCAGTTCGACCGGGCCCATCGGCATGCCGAAGTCCTCAGCCGCCTGGTCGATGTCCACCAGCGAGACACCGTCATTGGCAAGGTGCAAAGCCTCACCCATGTACGGTGTTAAAAGGCGATTGACCACAAACCCCGGCGCGCTGCGACAGGCGAGAGGGGACTTGCCGATGCGCTTGACGAACGCAAAGCCGGAGTCCATTACGTCATCGTCCGTGTCCTCGCAATGCACAATCTCAACCAGCGGTAACTGCGCAACCGGATTGAAGAAGTGCAGGCCGATGAAGCGGGTCGGCTCACGCAAATCAACGCGCAGCTCTTCCAGTCGGATGCTGGAGGTATTGGTGGCAAGCAATGCGCCACTCTTCATCTTGGCTTCAAGGGCGGCGTACAGTTCTTTTTTCGCGTCCAGATTTTCGTAGATGGCTTCGATGATCAGGTCGGCATCTGCAACGCCATTGCCTTCTACGTCGGCACGCAAGCGCTGCACGGCTGCAGCGCGCTGTTCATCGCTGCGGGTTTTCTTGGCAAACAGCTTGTGCGCGCGCTCCATTGCCGGCTGTATGTACTTTTCAGCCCGGTCTTGCAACGTCACGTCGAGTCCGCGCAATGCACACCAGGCAGCGATGTCGCCGCCCATAACGCCGGCACCCACGACGTGCACCTTGTTGATTGGCTGACCGGATTTGCCGCCTTGTCCCTTCAGTCGGTTTTGCAAAAAGAACACCCGAACGAGATTGCGGGAGGTTGGGCCGCACATCAGATTCGCGATCGAGCGGGCTTCGGCTTCGTAACCGGTACGCACCGCTGCGCCGTGTTCCTGCCACAGCGAGATTATGGCGTACGGCGCGGGGTAGTGATCTGCACGGGCTTTCGCGGCAACCTGTTTGCGCAGGGTGCGTGCCAGTATCGGTCGCGCGAAACCGAGATTCAGAATCCGGTCCAGCCAGCCCGCACGGGACAGGGCCGGGCGATCTTCGATCAGTTTGCGCGCCGCTTGTCGCCACTCCCCGGCCGTCGTCGTTGCATCGATCAGGCCGATGGCCCGACCCTTTTTGATCGTCACGGGTTTGCCGGTCAACATCAATTGCATGGCTGCCCGGACGCCCGCGATCTGTACGGCGCGCACCGTGCCGCCGAAGCCGGGGTGTATTCCCAGCTGCACTTCTGGCAGCCCCAGTATCGGCTTTGGCTGTTCGAGCGCGAGGCGGTAGTCGCACGCCATGGCGAGTTCCAGTCCTCCGCCAAGAGCGAAGCCGTTAATTGCGGCGACCGTGGGGCACGGCAGGGCTTCGACTTTGTCGAGCACCTGCTGGCCGAGCCGAATCAGTGCATAGCCCTGTTCCGGGTTCTCAATGGTGGTGAACTCATTGATGTCCGCACCCATGATAAAGCCGTTGTCCTTGCCTGAATGCAGGACAACGCCAGTCGGAGTCTTTGCCTGTAACGGTTCGAGATGTTCTGCGAGCTGCTGCAGTACCTCGCCAGACAGGACGTTGGCGCTGCCATCGGCTTTATCGAGGCATAGCCAAACGATGCCGTTATCGTCCGTTTCGCTGTGCCAGTGTGTTAAACGACCGTTTTCTGAAGTATTCATATGTCTCCCGCTTGCGCGCTGCGACCGAGTGGGGTTCGCCTCCAGGTTGGCAGCCAGTTTAGCTACTCAATGTCGAAATCACAGATCAGGGGTAAATGATCGGAGAATCGTACCTGAGGAATTTCGAAATTGGTCACGTTGATGCCGTCCTGGTAGAGGATGAAATCAAGCTCTTTGCGCGCTGCGCGGCTCGGGTAGGACGGCAAGCCTTCCACGTTGGCGCTCTTGAGTCCCGCGGCCTTCATGAACAGGTAGATTTCGTTCTGGCCCCAGAAGGTATTGAAGTCGCCCGCGACAATCACAGGCTTGCGGGTGACCGAGATCAGGTCGTAGAGCCGGCGCAGCTGCAAATGCCTGTGCCGGTACTTGAGCGACAAGTGCACGAGAAACACGGCGCATTCTTCCAGCTCCAGTTCGATAATGAGTCGTTTTACCCCGGTGTCGAAGAAGTGAAATGACTCGCCGTGTATGCCGGGTCCTGCCAGCAGGGCATTGCCTTGCTTGCGGATAATCGGCAGCAATTGATTGATCGAGCTTTCGCCGTACTTGACCTGAAATGACGAGCTCATGCCCATCGATGCGGCGATGGTTTCTGCCTGATTGACCTTGCGGCTGCGAATTGAGCCCGTATCGACCTCGATGAGTCCAACGATATCCGGGTTCTGGCCCTTGATGAAACGCGTTATATCAGGGAGCACCGTCTGGTTGCCCAGCAAATAGCCGGCGCCCGGCAGCGGCATGTGCATGTTCGCGCCCACGCCGACCGCGTAGCGAATGTTATACAAAAGGAGTCGCATCAGATTTGGACGACGGAAATCGGCAGGATTGCGATGGCGCTCGTGCTCTAAAGGCCAGTAAGCGCATTACGATACCTGAAAGGGCGAAGCCAAGGAAATTGACCCGCAGGAGTGCCGGCAAATTTGCGATGCCGCTGGCGGCTTGTGGCATTGCTAAGTCTGGATTAGCTACACTTGGACCAGCAGGCAACAGCAGGGAGTTCACAGTGTCAGAAAGCAATCCAGTTCGGATATTCGTATCGCATCTGTTTGAAGAGGATCCCGACTATTTGCGCGTATTTGAGTTTCTGGAAAGTGTTGATCGCTTCTACTACTTAAACTGCAGCAAGCCAGAAAACATGCCGGCTGGAGGCGGGCAAGAGGCCGTCCGAGACGAGATTATTGCGCAGATCAAGGAGGCGGAGGCTGTCGTCATACTGGCCACTCATTATTCCGAGAACGAGGATCTGGTGCGGTTTCAGCTGGACGTTGCTGAGGCTAACGAAAAGCCGATACTCGCGATACGTCCATTCGGTGGCGTGGTGAACAGTGCCGATGCCCTGATCGCCCGGGTTCATGAGCACCTGGAGTGGAACGAGCGTGATATCGCGGATGCCATTAAACGGCAGGCGCGGCTGGAAGATACAACCCGTTGGGATGTGATAGATTTTCCTTAAATAACAAGTGGGTATAGATACTTCCAATAATATAAGTTAACTACGTGCAAGCGGCGAAAAAGCGTGCAGCCGCTTCTGGCAGGATGTCCATGACCGACAGGCAAAGTTCGCCTCTTATCATTGCTCACCGCGGTGCCTGTGGCTATCTGCCGGAACATACTCTGCCCGCCAAGGCGCTGGCTTACGGCATGGGTGCGGATTATCTGGAACAGGATGTCGTGGTCAGTCGCGATGACGAGTTGATTGTTCTGCACGACATTCACGTCGATCGTGTCAGCAATGTTGCTGAGCTTTTTCCCGGCAGGGCGCGCGATGACGGCCGCTACTATGTGCGGGACTTCGATCTGGCTGAGTTACGAACCTTATCGATTTGGGAGCGCTTCTCAGACAATGCAGGGCAAGAGCCCGTTTTTCCTCAGCGCTTCCCTGCGCACAGTGGTCAATTCCAGATAGCGACCCTCGATGACGAATTGCAAATGATTGCCGGTCTCAACCGCGCGACTGGTCGGCAAGTCGGTATTTATCCCGAGGTCAAGAATCCCGCCTGGCACCATGAAGAAGGCGTGGATTGCGCGTCATTGTTACTGAAGCTCCTCGAACGCTACGGCTATACCAAATCTGAGGACCCGGTTTTCGTGCAGTGTTTCGATGCTGCGGAGTTGCGCCGTATCCGGGAAGACCTGGGTTGCCGGATGAAGCTGATTCAACTCGTCGCGGACAATGCATGGGGCGAGTCCACTACGGACTACACGCATTTAATGAGCGTCGCCGGCTTACGCGACGTCGCTGAATACGCCGATGGAATAGGGCCATGGCTGCGGCAGTTGTACACCGTGCCGTTGATAGACGGCGAGCCATTGTCCAGTGGTCTGGTCGAGCGGGCTCACGCGGCCGGTTTGAAAGTTCACCCGTACACGTTCCGCGCCGACGCTGTTGAGCCCTGTTTTGGCGATTTTTTGACCATGGTCAGCTGGTTCACCGGGGAACTGCAGGTTGACGGGCTGTTCACTGACTTCCCGGACCGGGCACGGGCCGCATTGCCGTACTAGACCTGGGTCGTTCGTTTTAATTATTGAATTTATTTGGATTTTTCGGTTTTCAGCGGGCTTTCGCTGACGCCGGGCAAAATCCGGAGTTGCTGGATTGAGAACTCTGTCCTTTTCAGCGGCAAGAAAGTGCATAATCTTTGGCGATGCCAGTGGTTTATTGAGACCAGTGTGATCGATGACCTTGCACATAATTTGATCTATCTGACCGGCGGTTCGTTCGCTGCGGGTTGGCTTGTGGCAAAAATCGGCGCTTTTCTCAGCCGACGCTGGTCATCGTCCAAGCGTGACCCGCGGGATGACCGCATCCGCTCCATAGAAGCAGAGCTTCGTGTTACCGGTGTCAGCAGGGAAAAACTGCTGCAAGAACTGGAATCCAGCAAGAAAGAATTGGGCGCCAGCGAAGCGAAAATGAAAGAACACGCAGCAACTATCAAAGAGCAGTTGACAGAGATCAACAAGCTGCGGGCCGATCTCAAAGCGTCGGTCAGAAAGACGGACGAACTGCGCAACGAGTTGAGCGACCGGGCAGAAGAGAACCTGCGCTCGACCTGCCGCTTACGCGACATTGAGACGGAATTGTCAGTCGTGCGCGCTTCGACAGATCTGATGAGTACCGGGGTACTCGACTACAACATCGACGAAGACGACGAGGAAGAAGCGGCGCAAATCATCAAGTCCGTTTCCTGAACCCAACATTCCTGAGTACATTGGCGTCCGCGCGGTACCCGTGGTGCCTGCTACTATCGGCGGCAGAATGCGCCGACTTTTCACTCCACTGTTGTTTCTTTCAGTATTTCTGCTCGCAGCCTGCGGCGAGCGGCGGCAGCCGGTGGACATTAGCTTTGCGGCAGTTTTTGGTGACAGTGACATCTCGTGTTCAGAGAATGGCCTTGGAATCAGCTTGTCGGACCTGCGCTTTTTCGTACACGACGTTCGTCTGCAAACCGCCAACGGCCAGGATGTGCACCTTTCGCTAACACCGGAAGCTGGCTGGCAAACCGACAGCGTCGCGCTGATCGATCTGGAAAACGGCGAACAGGGTTGCATCAATGGCAGTCCCGAAACCAACGTCTTGTTGAAAGGCACCGTGCCGGCAGGCGTGTACACCGGATTAAGCTTTCAAATAGGCGTACCTGAGGCACTTAATCACGCGGACCCGCTGTATGCCGAGGCGCCGTTAACGCAGTCAGTAATGCATTGGCACTGGCGATCTGGCTACAAATTCATGCGCGCGGGTTTCAGGCAGGGTCCGGATGGCGCCTGGTTGCATCTCGGCAGCGCCCGTTGCCATGGGACGATCGGCAATCTAAGCGGTTGCGACGTGGCAAACCGAGCGAATGTCAGCTTGTCGGACTTCGACCCCCAGCAACATTCTGTCGCGATCGATCTGCAACGGCTATTCGCAGCCTCCTCGCTTAGTGATGGCGCGATCGACAGTTGCCAGATGGGACCTGATGAGCGAATTTGCGACGGCATTGCCGCGGCGCTAGGACTGGATCCTGCCAACGGAACCAATGCCAACCCGGCACCAGCGTTCAGGCGGGTTGATACCAGGCCATGACAAAGTGGCTGGTCGCTGCGGTCATACTGCTCTTGCTAGCGGTTGTTACCGTCGATCGTTGGCCTGGCAATGAGGACTTCGATTGGCGCCTGCCGCCCGGACACCCGCTGCCGATCGTGCCGGACGACAATCCCATGTCAGACGCCAAAGTTGAACTGGGCCGCTGGTTGTTCTACGACACCCGGCTTTCAATCACGGGCGAAATGTCCTGCGCCACCTGCCACAGGCAGGAACTCGCATTTACGGATGGGCGTGCGCGTGCAATCGGTGCTACCGGCGAGATTCATCCGCGCGGCTCGATGAGTCTTGTGAACGCGGCTTTCTCAGGCCGTCTGAATTGGGCCAATCACTTGCTTGACCGTTTGGAAATTCAAGCATTGACGCCGTTGTTCGGTGAGTCGCCGGTAGAGATGGGAATGGTTGGCCGGGAAGACGCCGTCATCGACCTGTTGCGAAATGACAAACGCTATCGTGATTTGTTACCGCGCGCATTTCCGAACGATGCCGATCCGTATTCTGTTTTGAATCTGGTGCGCGCGATCTCGAGCTTTACTCGAAGTATCGTTTCGTTCAACAGTAGCTATGACCGTTATTTGCGAGGGCAACGTGACGCGATGAACGACAGCGCTGTGCGTGGCATGGAACTGTTCTTCTCTGAACGCTTCGAGTGTTTTCATTGTCACGGTGGATTCAATTTTACCGACTCAAGCACACATTCAGCCACCACGGTCAGCAATGTCGGCTTTCACAACAACGGCCTGTACAACATTGGTGGCGATGGCAGCTATCCTGCCGACAACACCGGGCTTTATGATCTGACCGGGCAACGGCGTGACACCGGGCGGTTCAAGGCACCAACACTCCGCAACATAAAAGTGACTGCGCCGTACATGCACGACGGTAGTTTGGCGACCTTGTCAGAAGTACTTGAACACTATTCGCGGGGTGGACGCCTGATTGAAAACGGTCCGCAGGCTGGCGATGGCCGGCACAACCCGTACCGTTCGGAATTTGTGACCGGGTTCGACATGAGCAGTGGCGAGCAGGACGATCTGCTCGCGTTCCTCGAAGCGTTAACAGATGAGACCGTGTTGACTGATCCACGGTATGCGGATCCCTATCGTCGTTGAAGGGTACCGTTGGGCAACCGACGTCTTTGCAGGCAGTCTGCTTGCTTCGCTGGTTGAAGGCTGCTGCGGTTTCGCAAAGTTGTGTCGCGCCTGGGTGGCGTTCGGCGGGGCATGCTCGTATGCACCTTGGCTATGCAATACAAGGCGGCTCGTGGCGCATCGTGCTATTAAGCAGCAGGTGGTCGGCGCAGACTGTGTAGCTCGAACGGCCGCACGGCCATGTTCGTAGGTATACAATCCAAGAATACGTTGAGTGCGTAGGCGCCAGACGCCACGAACAGAGGGGTGTCTGGTGGCCTCAAGTGATCGCAGCAGCATCATTGCTGTCTAGCCAGGTTGGGAACGTCGCTCGGGATGACGACACGGTTTTCGGCCTGAAATCCGATCTGAATTGAAGGGGGACAGGCTATGGGGATTTTGTCGTTGTGGATGCCGATCATTGTGTCGGCGCTGATCGTATGGTTTGCGAGCGCGATCGTCTGGATGGTGATGCCGTGGCACAAGAAAGATTGGTCGGCTGTGCCGAATGAAGCGGGTGCGCGTGCTGCATTGAAAGGCCTGGCGAGTGGCATGTACATGCTGCCGTATTGCACGGACCCGAAACAGCTGGAAGATCCGGAGGTTCGTAAAAAGTACGAGGAAGGTCCGATAGCCTGGATCACTGTTGCGCCCAACGGCGTACCTAAAATGGGCGGCAAGTTGGTGTTGTCCTTTGTCTCCTATTTGCTGGTGGCTGTTGTGTGCGCCTACATACTGACCCGCACTGGCACGGTATTGGACGACTATCTGCAGGTGTTTCGCATCACCGGCACTATCGCATTCATCAGTTATGGTTTTGCGTATGTGCAGGAAAGCATTTGGTTTCAGCGGCCATGGTCGGTCACGGCACGAGGTTTTCTCGACGCGCTGATTTATGCACTGCTAACCGGTGGTGTGTTTGGCTGGCTCGCGTAGAGCGTCGATCGCATTGGTCGACGGCGTACGAAAATGGGGGGCGTAAGCCCCCCGAATGTTTCGATGCCGTAGTGCCGGCTTGGCATGGCCAAAGCGCTTGCTTCGAACTATGCAGCGATGCTGATGCGCCGTGGCAATGCTTTCGCCTGTTTCGGAATCGAGATTTCGATAACCCCGTGCCGGTTACTGGCTTCCACTTTGTCGCCATCTACTGTGTCCGGCAGTATGAATCGCCGGTAAAAGCGACCGGAGGCCCGTTCAGAACGTCGGCGTGTCGCGCTCTCGGCGTTCTTGACTTCGCGTTCGCCCGAGATTGTAAGCACTCCACCGTCGAGAGTGATCTCTACGTCTTTCGGGTCCACACCGGGAAGGTCAACCTGAAGTTGAAAGCTATCTTCAAATTCATTGATATCAACGTTGGGTGCCCAGTCAGCCGTTGCGCTGCTGCTTTCGGCGTGTACGCCGTTGGCGAAGAGGCGATTGATCTCGTCCTGCAACTGACTTACTCCTCTCCAGGGTTCGTATCGGATTAATGACATGGTACTGGTCTCCTCAAAAATAGAATGCCTGGCTGTTTAGCGTGCCGGGCTTGCGGCTATCAATTTGTGCGGGCCGACGGATTTCAAGTGCCGTTGCCGGGACGTTCTTGACAGAAAGTTTGGACGTAGAGGGGAGTGCATGAGGAGGGCTTGATGACCGGCAATTTCGCCACAATATAGTCAGGTCGCGGCCGCTATTTACCGGCACGCAGAGAACGCTGGCTTGACGGTAACTGGCCGGTCCAGTGCGATCGCCAGTTGTGGTCCGAGCGATTGCCGGAACGCTGAACGAAGAGGGAGAACGTCGATGAGCACATCGCAGTTGTATCGCTTTACCGCCTTCAGTGACCGGAATGATGGCGGCAATCCCGCTGGTGTGTGGATTGGGGATGCATTGCCAGCACCGGCAGACATGCAGCGTATTGCGGCTGAAGTCGGTTTTTCAGAAACGGCGTTTATCGCACCGGGGTCGGGCAGTGAGCGTGATGTTCGGTATTTCAGTCCGGAAGCGGAGGTAAGTTTTTGTGGGCACGCGACGATAGCCAGTGGCGTATTGCTCGGTATGCAAGAGGGTACAGGCGAGTACCGTTTACAAACGCAGGTTGGCGAAGTGCCGGTCAATGTTCGTCAGGAAAACAGTCGTTTCATTGCAGCGTTGACATCCGTCGAGCCGCGCCACGAATTACCGTCCGATGCTTTGCTGGACAGGGCGCTGACAACGTTGGGCTGGAAGCGTAACGAACTCGACACCGACTTGCCGCCCACAAAAGCGTATGCGGGCGCCTGGCACCTGATTATCGCGGTGAAGAATCGTGCCCGCCTGCAGTCACTCGACTATGCCTTTGACGAGCTGAAGGTATTAATGCTCGAACATGAGCTCACCACTTTGCAGCTCATCTGGCGGGAATCTCCAGCCGTATTTCATGCACGCAATCCGTTTCCGGTAGGCGGTGTTGTTGAGGATCCAGCTACGGGCGCGTCTGCTGCGGCATTGGGTGGTTACCTTCGCGATGCCGGCCTTGTGGCCGGGCCAGCCACTCTGCTCATACACCAGGGAGTGGATATGGGGCGGCCGAGTGCAATCACCGTCGACATTCCGGAAAGGGGTGGGATCGTCGTTTCAGGTACGGCTGTCAGTCTCGATGTGTAACAAACCGGACCCTCGGTACGTTGCACAATTGGTATTTTGACGATAGCGATTTAGGCGGCAAGGGCGGATACTTCGCAGTACCCGCAATGTTGCAGGAACTATGTGATGCAGGCAGAAGTAATTGCAGTGCTAACGGGCAAAACAGCACCTTTCGGTCCCAAGGGCGAAGTCAGCGCCTACCGAAAAAGTCCCGTAACTGCGGCACTCGATATTGGTTCTTTGGGCCTTGCGGGCGATGAGCAGGCGGACCCGCGCTACCACGGCGGGCCTGACAAGGCGATTCTGCAGTACGCGTCCGAGCACTACGCACTCTGGCGACGTGAACAACCGCACGTCAGCACGGAGCTGAGCCAGGCGGGTGCGTTCGGTGAGAATATTTCAAGTGCTGGCATGGACGAGACCACGGTTTGTATTGGCGACCGTTACCGGCTGGGCACGGCAATTGTCGAGGTGAGTCAGGCGCGTCAACCATGCTGGAAATTAGGCCACCGTTTCGGCGACCCGGGAATGGTGGAGGCTGTGGTCGAGTGCGCTCGCAGCGGTTGGTACTACCGCGTATTGGAATCAGGGGTGGTTGCCGCGGGCGATAAAATTGAGTTGCTGGAGCAACCTCACCCGCAATGGACTGCTTCAAAAGTGTTTGAGTTGCTGATAGGTGGCGGTCGCGACAAGGCGGGACTGAGGGCATTGAGCAAACTCGACGTATTGTCTGTCAACTGGCAGGAACGAGCGCGCCGTAAACTGCGGAACTTGAAAGCACGCGACCTGTAGTAGCGCCAACGGCCAGTCAACGTTCTATTGGTCGCCAGGCTTATTCTTGTAGGCTTGCCGCAATTTTCAGGGCCGTATTCCAGTTGCGTACCGTCCCAATTCCACCCATTCGTTCCGGCGACAATGCGCCGCCAAGTTTTGACTGGCCGATCCCTGCACCAAAATAGACCCAGAGATTGCCGTTGATCACCCGGATTTGTTCGTCATCGGTTTGCCAGCGCTCCAGTTTGCAGAAGGCGGCATTCGTGACAGGCTCGCGCATGACGCGCACAGTCACGTGGCTCGGATCGTCAATTGACTCGTTGGGAAACGGGTTGTCAGCAAGCAATAGTTGCCAGTCTTCAGCGGTTCGCAAAATGATGGAAATGGGCCGCCCGAATTGCCTGGCAAAAGTTTGCTCCAGAGAATCCGAGAGGTCCGGCAGGCGTTGCTCTTCGGCCTCAAAGATCAGATTGCCGGTTGCGAGCACGGTACGAATATTCTGCAGACCCATGGCCGCGGCCATCTCCCGCAGTTCAGCCATGATGACGCGCTTGCCCTTGCCAAGGACTACGCTGTACAGCAATGCAACGTAACGGGTCACTGGCCAGCCCCGGCAGTGGTCTTGCTGTCCAATGTTGCCAAGACTCTTACGGCATTTCTAATGCGCTGTCTTTCCATGTCCCCTATATTGTCACTAATTTCACCCGAACGGGCTACTTGGCATGTTTGCAGAAATGATTGTCTTTCTGGTGGGCGCGGTCATCGCTGTCCCACTCTTTCAACGCTTCGGTCTTGGAGCGGTCCTGGGTTACCTCGCCGCTGGCGTCATCATCGGCCCGGCGGGGATGGCGCTGGTCTCTGACGTTGATCGGGTCATGCATACCGCGGAACTCGGTGTCGTGCTGCTGCTGTTCATCGTCGGGCTGGAATTGCGACCCGCACGATTGTGGACCTTGCGTCGTTCAATATTCGGTTTTGGTGGTGCGCAATTACTACTCACAGCAGCGTTCCTCGGTGCGGCAGGACTGGCCGCTGGCCTCAGTGTTAACGCCGCGATTCTCGTTGGTCTCGTGCTTGCCCTTTCGTCCACTGCATTCGCGCTGCAGCTCATGGCTGAACGTAATGAATTGACATCGAGGCACGGCCGCACGGCGTTTGCGACGTTGCTGTTCCAGGATCTGGCGGTGGTGCCGCTGTTGGCGATAGTGCCATTGCTGGGGCAGGGCGAGGGCGCGAGTGTGGGCATGGAAGGGGCTATTCGCGCCGTTCTGGTGTTGCTGGCCGTAGTGTTCGGTGGTCGCTATCTGTTGCGGTACTTGCTGCGCATCGTGGCCAAGAGCGGAGTACGCGAGGCGCTGACGGCCGCTGCGTTGCTAATTGTTCTTGGCACAGCAGAAATAGTGGAGCTAGCCGGATTGTCTATGGCACTTGGCGCGTTTTTAGCCGGTGTGCTGTTGGCCGATTCAGAGTTTCGGCATCAGCTGGAAGCCGATATCGAGCCGTTCAAAGGCTTGCTGCTTGGCTTGTTCTTTATATCCGTCGGCATGTCATTGAACCTGCAGCTTATCGCAGACAGTCCACTGAGCGTTATTGCCGCTGTTGCTGGCCTGGTGTTTCTGAAATTCGCGGCTCTGTTCCTGCTGGGTCGTTGGCACGGTCTGGACACTTCAGCGGCACGCCGCTTGGCATTGATCCTGTCACAGGGTGGTGAGTTCGCGTTCGTGATTTTCGGTGTGGCCGTGGCTGGCAATGTCATTGAAACAGAACTGGCGGAGTTTCTGATCGTCGTTGTGTCTTTGTCCATGGTGACGACGCCTCTGTTGCTGAAGCTTGAGAGCGCACTTTCGGCGGCCGCTAAAGTGCCCGAGGAATTTGACACGATAGACGACGAGCACAATCCGGTCATCATTGCGGGTTTCGGCCGTTTCGGGCAAATGACAGCACGCGTACTGAGGGCGAAGCGAATTGGCTTCACCGCGCTCGACATCAGCCAGGAGCAAGTCGATTTTGTTTCCCGTTTCGGGAACAAAATTTACTACGGCGACGCTTCGCGTCTGGATCTGCTGGAATCGGCCGATGCCGCGAAAGCGAAACTCTTTGTACTGGCCATTGATGATGTCGAAGCATCATTGCGCACGGCAACCATCGTGCGACAACATTTCCCGCACCTCAAAGTGTATGCACGTGCACGAAACCGGCCGCATGCTTACCAGCTGATGGACCTGGGGATTGAGATCATTCGCCGCGAAACGTTCTTGTCCGCATTGGACCTGACGGTGGAGGTCCTGAAAGGTCTTGGGGAAAGTGACGCGGATGCGCGTGAGGCGGTCAACAAGTTCAAGGAACATGACGAACAGCGCCTGTACGAACATCGTGAATCGCACAACGACCAGCAAAAAATGCAAAGCCTTGCGAAGACGGCTGCCAAAGAACTCGAAGAAATGTTCCAGCGTGATCGCGAGGACGGTGTGCGACTGTAAGAGAATTGTCGCCTTACTCTGATCGGGTAAGGCGACTTCACTCTAGAAGGCCTTCACATAGTCCTGTTACGCCGGCGGGGTTAAGCGGACTTGCGTACAAACTCGACGAAGCCGTTCAGGAACGTGCCCAGACGCTCGCCCATTGCTTCATCAACCAGAAGTCCCTGATCATCGAACAGGCTGCTTGCGCGCGGCACCATCAGTCGCCCGCCGTTCCATAGAGAGACGCCAAGTGTCCGCATCACGGGCAACCAGGCGTTTTGCGCGAGCACCGTGCCGAATCCGCCTGGCGTTGCACCCATCAACGCCAGCGGGCGACTGCCGAACACCGTTTGTATATCGGCGGCCGGTCGTGACATCCAGTCAATGGCGTTCTTGAGTACGCCCGGCATCGAGTTGTTGTACTCCGGACTGCAGATCAATATGCCGTCTGCGCTGGCAAATGCTGCCTTCAATTCCGCCACGCGTGGCGGAATACCGGATACGGATTCGTCGTCAAAATTGTAGAGCGGAACGCCTGCGATGGATTCCAGCATCAGTTCGGCGTTCGCCGGCATACGTTCACCAGCGGCCTGCAATAAGCGGGTGTTCAATGATTCGTGGCGAAGGCTGCCGGATACGCCAATGATTTTAGTTGTCATTTTAATCTTTCCTTGTAGCTCTTGTTCACACTGACGGTACGTCGCCAGCCTCGTGTTTTCTGTTTGGGCTGCCAGGACTCTGATCGCGTCGTGTCAAGAACGCATCGCCCGTTGCGGGTGTAGCGATGCTGCGAACAAACCCGCCAGTGCGCAGGCAGGGCGTTGCAACCCTGCCTGCGTCTTGCTCTTGCTAGACCGTAGCGGTCTCCTTCTTTGCCGTTGTTTTCGCACCGAGCGTTCCGAACTGGCCGCGATTAAAATCACTGATCGCGTCGCGGATTTCCGCTTCGGTGTTCATTACGAACGGGCCGTAACCAGCAATGGGTTCATTGATGGGTTCGCCGCTCAATACCAGCAACGTGCTGTCGGTTTCTGCATCGATCGAAATACCACTGTCGTTCCGGTCCAGCATGACCAACTGTGCCTCGCGTACTGCCTCATCACCGTTGATCATTACGTTGCCGCGCAACACCACCAGCATCAACGTACGCCCTTCGAGAAACTGAACGTCTATTGAGCCGCCTGCATTGAGGCGCATATCCCACACATCCATCGGGGTAAACGTCTCGGCAGGTCCTTTGGCACCAGCAAATTCGCCGGCGATGACGCGCACCTTGCCTGCGCCATTTGCCAGTTCAACCGCGGGTATATTGCGGTCCTGTATCGCCTGGTATTTCGGTGCGGACATCTTGTCCTTAGCCGGCAAATTGACCCACAGCTGAATCATCTCCAGCGTTCCGCCATTTTCGGTGAATGCCGGTGAGTGGAATTCATCGTGCAGGATTCCGGATGCCGCGGTCATCCACTGGACGTCGCCCGGCTGTATGGTGCCGCCGGCGCCTGAGGAGTCCCGGTGGGCCACTTCGCCTTCGTAGACGATGGTGACGGTCTCAAAACCGCGGTGTGGGTGTTCGCCAACGCCGCGCGGTTTGGTGCCCGGTTCGAACTTCATCGGCCCTGCGTAGTCGAGCAACAGGAACGGGCTGACGTGCTCGCCGTGGCTGTTGTACGAGAACATTGAACGAACCGGAAAGCCGTCGCCGACCCAATGCTGGCGGGGTGCGCTGTACACGCCAAGTACTTTTTTCATGATTGCCTCCTGAGTTCTAGGGCATGAATGCTTGTCAGGCGGTAATAGTAGATTCGGGACAATCCCGGCGGTAGACTGCAAAAATTGGTTACAGCGTCCTGAATTTGGAACGATAAGACGGTGCAAGACCTCAACGATCTGTATTACTTCGTCCACGTGGTCGACAACGGCGGCTTCGCGCCTGCGAGCCGCGCGCTGGGTGAGCCCAAGTCCAAACTCAGCCGCCGGCTGGCAAAGCTGGAGGAGCGTCTGGGCGTGCAACTGGTGCACCGGTCGACCCGTCGATTCACGGTGACAGACATCGGCAAGACCTACTACGCACACTGCAAGGCCATGCTGGTGGAAGCGGACGCGGCGCAGGAAGCCATCGAAATGACCCGTGCCGAACCGTGCGGCACGGTACACCTGAGTTGTCCGATCACGCTGCTCGAATCAAATGTCAGCGCGATGCTGGTGGAGTTCATGAAGGCCTACCCGCAGGTACAGGTGCACTTGCAGGCCACCAACCGCCGCGTTGATTTGCTCAACGAAGGTGTGGACGTCGCGATACGGGTACGACGGATGCCATTGGCCGACAGTGACATCGTTGTGCGCAGTCTTGGCGATCGCCGGCAGTGCCTGGTCGGCAGTCCGCTGTTGTTTGCCAGCGGCACGCAACCCGCGACACCGGCCGATCTCAGCCGTTTCGCCAGTCTTGGTCACGGCCAGTCACACCAGCAGTTTCGCTGGGAATTGCTGGGTCCGGAGGGTGCCGTAGCGACGATTCGATTCGACCCACGGCTGGTCACCGACGATCTGGCTGTGTTGCGGCAAGCGGCCGTTGCCGGTGTCGGCATCGTGCAATTGCCGCGCCTGATGATCGGCGACAAATTGGCAGACGGGACATTGCTCGAACTGCTGCCTGGCTGGGCACCGCCGCCGGAAACCATTCACGCGGCGTTTGTTTCCAGACGCGGCCTGTTGCCGGCCGTAAGAACACTGATTGATTTTCTTGCCGATCGTTTTGCCGAGCTCGATGACGAGTAGGGTTTGATGAGCCCGGTGACTCGAAACGACTACCGAACAGGAACAGAGAGGATACTGGGATGAGTTACGTTGAATGCACCGCACCGGACTGCAGCGAGTCCAGTGGTTCGATTGAACTGCGGATCGTGCCCAAGGAAAAAGACCTGGGCGAGATGACGGTTCGACGGGTTCTGCCGTCTCCGAACCGGAAATTAGTCGGGCCGTTTATTTTCTTCGATCATATGGGACCGGCCGAGTTTCCCCCGGGCAAAGGCATTAACGTAAGGCCGCATCCGCACATCGGCATCGCGACGATCACGTACTTGTTTGAAGGGGAGATCATGCATCGCGATGATCTCGGTTTCGAGCAGGCGATCCGCGAGGGTGCTGTCAACCTTATGACCGCCGGTCGCGGCATTGTGCATTCCGAACGTGCGGGCAGCGATCTCGAGCAGCACGCGAAGCTGCACGGCATTCAATCCTGGATGGCCTTGCCCGACGGGAAAGAAGAAATTGAGCCTGCCTTCGAGCACGTTCCGGCGGTCGACTTGCCGGATTTCGAATTGGACGGCGTTCGTATCCGGATCATCATGGGCGAGGCCTACGGCAAGACCTCACCGGTGACGACTTACTCGACAACCCTGTACATGGAATGCCGGTTGCCGAAGGGAGCGTCACTGTTACTTCCTGAGCAGTACGCAGAACTCGGCGCCTACGTGGTGAGTGGCTCGGTTCGTATAGACGGCGAGCAATACGAGGGTGGCGTGCTTGCTGTTGCCCGGCGTGGTCGCGCAGTGCAACTGACTGCCGACGAAGACAGTCGGGTTATGGTCATTGGTGGCGACTCAATCGGCCCACGGCATATCTGGTGGAACTTCGTCTCAGGCTCGAAGGAACGGCTGGAACAAGCCAAGCGCGACTGGAAGGAGGGCAGGTTCGGCAAAGTGCCGGGTGATGACGAGTTTATTCCGCTGCCAGACTAGCTCGTGCCCGAGTACCCGACGTAAACATCGGGCATTTTTTCGCAGCAAGACGACATGGCAGCAAGCCAGCGGATGTCAGGCAATGGATTCATTTGAAGTCCTGCCTATGGTTTACAAATCAGGGTCTGACCGTTGAATTGGCACTGCCTGCAAACGTTGTTTTAGCACACATTCGAAAGCCGGAGCGGCTCGTGCGTACAGCAAGAGCGGCCATCGCAAAACGGTCCTGGTTTAAGTGCGTGCTGTCAGAGCGTCTTGCTCATCTTGATCACCACATTCTCCGAGCCATTCGCCGCAATGTGGGTGACGCGGCTGACTTCCCGGTAGCCGCGTGCGTGGTAGAGCGGTTCACCGGGGATCGTAGAGCCCAGTTCAATGGTTTTGAAGCCGGCATCACGGGCGGCGTTCTCGCCGAGCGTTAACAGCAAAGTGCCGATACCGCGTCGCGTCCATTGCGGGTGTGTGTACATCGCGCGAATTCGTGCGGGGTCAACGGCCGGGTTGCTTAAGGAGTCGTCGCGCCCAACCGTGTGGTCGCCGCCGTACAGGGTTTTCCGCTTTCCCCAGCCGCCACAGCCGACGACGAGCGTTTGGCCGTCGTGTTCGGTTTCAATGACAAAATAGGTTTGGTCTTCGAGGAGCGTGCGATCAACCCCCATAGTTTCCTGGGCCGCTTCGATTTCTGCCGCACTTAGAAAGGCTTTCATGTTCTCGGCGATAGCGACACGCATGAGTTCCATAATGGCCGGGACATCGTCCTTCGTGGCATGACGGTGTGTCAGTTGGCACTTTGGCTCGCTCGGCATTTGGCTGGCTCGGCTGGAAGATTTTGTGAGTCGTAATCATAAAACAAGCTGCTGGCTGCCGTCTCTAATTAGTCCGGATTCAATGGTCGGCTTAGGCGACACCGACCCGGCCGGGGAAAATACAGCGTCAAGTGGAGGTTGGCCCTATAGCGTATTATGCTGCGCTCTGATCAACGGGGCGGTAAACGTTCGAGGGACCAGTGCATGAGATCGGGGCAACAAGAGACGGATTACGCCAAGGAGTTCGGTGCGACTATTGTCATTACGCACCGCGTACAGGCCGGGCAGCACGCGGCTTATGAGACGTGGCTCGAGGAAATCGTGCCGCTGTGCCAGTCCCAACCAGGTCACATAGACACGCAATTCGTTCGACCGATTGCAGGAGTGACCGAAACTTACACGGTCATCATTCGGTTCGATACCGACGTACACGCCAACGATTGGCTGCATTCAGACCTTCGCCAGCAAACGGTTGACAAGGTTAGGCCGATGCTCGAGGAGGGCGATGACTTCGTGGTCCGCAGCGGCATCGAGTTTCTGTTCACCGCGTCCGAACTGGCTCCGGCCCGAGCGCCAACTCGCTGGAAGCAGTTTTTGCTTACGTGGTCTGTTATCTATCCGCTGGTTCTGATCGTGCCACTGGCTATCACGGCCTTGCTGCGACCTACCGGCTTGCAGGATGAGCGGCTTGTCGTCACATTACTCGCGACCGGCGTCATCGTTGCACTAATGGTCTATCTGATCATGCCGCGCTATACCAGACTCGTTCACGATTGGTTATTCCGCTAGCTGAGAGTCCAGGTAGCGATCCCTCGCATTGTTGTTAATCTTTGAAAAATAAAATAAAAATGGGTATTTTAGATACCTGATGCAGCTCGCTGGACTGAGGTCGAAGGTAGCTCGACAATTTTAGCCGCACCCGAATAGCGATGACCTCCCGAGCAATTGAGCTACTATTGGTGCGCAGCGAAGATCAAAAAGAAAAACAGCACGGTATCGGTCAGCTCGATACCGGCAAGAGCTTCGCGAAAACCGGATAATGAGAGTGTGTTCCGCCTCGCTTGCAACGCCTGATCGTTGTGCGAGCCGACTAACTACGTATACCCAACTGGAGTCACGCATGTTTGATCCAAACCGAACACTGGCACTTGTTAAAGGCGCGTTGCTTGATGCGGAAGCCACCTGGCGCAGTTACCTGCCGGAAGCGGGTGACTGGAAGCGAACGGCCTTTCTACTCACTGGACCACTTATCGTTGTGTCGATAGCGCTCGCTTATCTCGGTGGTTTAACGAGCAGCGGTTCGTCGCTGATGGGCATGTTCCGACCGACGATTGCTTCGTCCTTGTTCAATATGGTATTTGCTGCTATCGGCATTGGTATTGCGTCGTTTATCTACAGCGCATTGGCGGGCGTGTTCGATGGCAAGAAAGATTTCGCATTGGGTCTTGCCGCGCTCACGTTGGCCTTCGTGCCGGGCTATGTCGGTCAGGCTTTCAGCTGGTTGCCGTGGATTGGTGGGCTCCTGGCGTTCGGTCTCGGTATCTACAGCCTCGTGCAGTTGTGGCGCATCTTGCCTTTGTACCTTGAAGTACCGGCTGCCAAACACGCCGCTCATTACATAGTGTCGCTTATTGCCACGATCATAGTGATGGCGGTGATTGGTTCTCTGTTCGCCGGTATGCGGCCAGGTGCCGATATCTCACGTTCATTCGGTACGGGAAGTGTTTCGGACTCCGGTAATCCTTTATCGGAGTCAGGTAGCTTGCTCGGCGCCGCCATGCGTCAAGGTGAGCTGATGGCTGCGGCTCAAGAGGATAAGTACACGCCACCAGCGGACGGAGAGCTTGCCGAAAAGCAGGTGAAAGAATTCATTCGAACGATGGGCCGCGTTGCAGAGGTGCAGCAAGCGAAGGCTGCACAGCTAAAGGAACTGCAAGCGAAGGCAGAAAACGACGAAGAGATGTCGATAGGGGACCTGACCAGCATGATGGGCAGTGCAACCGGACTGGCAGGGCTCGGCGGGGTGGAGATTGAGATTGTCAAGACATCCGGCGGCAACTGGGCGGAACACACGTGGGTACGCAATTCCCTGCGTACCGCGTGGCTGCAGAAAGACATCAATGACACCGTGAAGCACAACTACGAGTTGTTCCAGGAGTACGAAACGGAGTTGGCGCCGTACATACAACGATAGAAAGCCAATTGCCGCTGTGTTGTCCGTAAGGTTTTGGAGCAGGGCGACTCTGCGGTGATAGCAGGGTTCGAGTTAAGGTCCAATAATATCCATGTCTGAATACTTGATTATTGATGCGGTCGCGGATGCCTACGCAGACGAAATTGCACGCCTTACCGGTGCGCCGTGTACCGGCACGGTATGTACATCGGCTACGCAGGCGTTGGCGAATTATTCCGGTCAACCCGTGGTGTTCGGCAATCCGGACATGGTTGCCTCGGTGCTGCCAGAACTTGCCGATATCGCATGGGTACAGTCCACCTGGGCCGGCGTAACGCCGTTAACGGCAGTGCCGCGCCGCGATTACGTGCTGACGGGTATCAAGGACGTGTTCGGTCCGCCAATGGCCGAATACGTAACGGCCTACATGCTGGCGCACGAACTGAAGTTGTTTGAGCGCATGCAACAACAGCGCGCACGCAACTGGTATCCAAAACAGTCCGGAACGCTTCGTGGCAAACACCTTTGTGTTCTGGGTACGGGTTCGATTGGCGCGTACATTGCTACGGTCGCAACTGCATTTGGAATGAAGACAACCGGAGTCAATCGCTCAGGTACGTCATCGACTGCGTTCGATCAGGTTAAGCCGGTTGACCGTTTGCACGACGTACTGGTTGATGTTGATTATCTTGTGGCAACGTTGCCGGCGACGAAAGAGACAACCAATCTGCTTGATGCGGCAATGCTTGCCCGGCTGCCGGGACACGCGTGCTTCATCAATGTCGGCCGAAGCAACATCGTGAATGACGACGCCCTGATGCAAGCCTTGCGCAACAACAGACTGGCCGGTGCCGTTCTGGACGTGTTCGATACGGAACCGTTGCCCAAAGACAGCCCGTTGTGGGAGACACCGAACCTCGTGGTTACTGCACACAAGGCAGCACCAAGCCAGCCGTCGCTGATAGCACCTGTCTTCGTGGAGAACTACCGGCGTTATTGCCAAAAGCAACCGCTGAAGTACGTGGTTGAGTTCGATCGGGGGTATTGAACAGGGGGGCGGTCATTGTACCGCGGTGAAATCGTAGGTCCCTTCAGTGCTGACATAGAGCAAACATTCGACGTCGGCGATGCACGTAACTTCCTGCTTGGCCCCGTGCTTGGAGCCGAAGTAGCTGCCGGGTGGCAGCGTTTCGTTCCCGGGTTTGTCGTGCATCCCGCGGTTAACCTGCCCCCGAATTACGACAGTGCGTAGCCAGGAACTGCCACCCTGCAACATTCCACTGACACCGGCTGGCAGCTTTAGCAGGGTACCGTTTCTTTTTCCTTCCAATAATTGACCCCAGAGGAAAGCGATTCTGACACCCGTAGCGGAGGGCGACGTCTCGGACCGGTCTAGCCAGGTAACATCTGACGGGCTCAGCCACACGACATTCCTGGCATCGACGTTTACCGGACGTTCGCCATTGTCGAATTCCTCGTCGGATGGCTGCACGAGATACGGGCCTTCGAATATTTCCAGGAATGCGGTGGCATTGTTTCCAGGAGCTGCGGCTGTAATGTGCGATTCGCCCGCAGGTTGCGACCAGAATGAGCCGGGCCCCATCCACAGTCTTGCAGCGGTCGGATCGTCATTGTGCACAGCACCGCTAATCACAATGCCGCGATAAGTGATGTTGTGAATGTGAGGTGGCGAGGAAAATCCGTCGTTGAATACGATCAAGGCTCCGCTAGGGACATTGCTCTTCATATCGCCCCATAGAACACCCGCTCTCGGGCTGGCATCGCCACGAGCCGGGTTGAGTGGTTGAAACGCTACTTCCGATCTTGCAATAACTTCTGTCGTTGTTTCGGCAAAAACTGCAATGTTCATGATCAGCGCGGCATTTATGGCTACAAGTACCAAGACTCTCTTAAGCATCTTTAATTTCCGTACTCCGTTTGATCTGTAGGGATAGGAGGTTGCCGGACACTAGCGGCGTTCCAGTTCGTCCAGCAATGTCTCAATGACATCTACCAACTGCTGGGATTTTCTTGCATTCAGTGCATCTGGGTGAGGTGGTGCGAAATCGCCGGCATCGTTATCAAAGTAACGCCCCGATGCCCCAGCGAATTCATCGTCAAGTGCGGCCCTGGCCAATATGTCTGCGCCGATACCGACGTCAGATCCACCGACGCCATAGGCTTCCTTAACCATTTTAGTGGCCAGGAGCGAACCTGGATTCACCGCGATGATGGCCGGTCCGTCATCTTTCAACGAAAGTGCCAGGCTGCGTGACCACATCGTCAACGCGAGTTTGCTTTGCGCGTAGGCCGCGTTGTCGCTGATTCGATCGCCATGCCCGGCCAGGGCATCGAGGTTGACAGGCGATTGTGCGGCGGACGACAAGTTTATGACCCGGCCGGCGCTGCTCATTATCGGCAGGAGCCGCAACGTCAGCAAATAGGGTGCGATCGTGTTGACGGCGAAGCGAACATCCAGGTTATCGGCCGTTACTGTCTTCGGGGTACGGAAGACACCGGCATTGTTGATCAAGACGTCGAGCGTGCTGTGTTCTTGCAAGACCGCATTGGCCAGTGCAGCAACTTCCGATAACGTCGACAGATCGGCCAGGTAAGTGTCAACCCGACCGTTCGCCGATAATGAACTCGCAGCTTTGCTTAACTTCTCCTGACTGCGACCGTGCAACAGGACGTGATGCCCTTGCTCATTCAGTATCCTTGCCGTTTCCCGCCCAATGCCGTCAGTAGAACCTGTGATGAGAATGGTCTTAGCCATGGTGTTTCTCCGTCACGCCAAAATCCGGCAATACCTCTTTCGCCAGTCGCTTAAGCGTGGTTTCAATGTTCGATTGATTGAATCGCAGATTCAGTGCGACGTGATTGATGCCAATGTCCTGCAGCGATGACAGGTAGTCCCGCAGATGACGCGAACCGAGCCGAAAACCGAGATGGATTGGTTGTGGTGCTGCTTTCGGATCTTCGGCCAGATCAATATACAGCGGTTGCATAACCGGCTTCTGAGCGTCGCCTGCAGCCGCAGTTCGCGCCCGCCAGTCGCTGACAATCTGAGCTTGCTGCGCGACAGCACGAGGGTAAATCATCCAGCCATCGCCATTCTCCGCAATCCACTCAGGGTTTTGCTGGCTGCCGCCGGTGATGAGCAACGGCAGCTTGTCAGTCGCTGGTTTCGGCAGCATGTCCAGATCACCGCGCAGGCTGCCGTAACTGTTTTCGAATGACGGCGTGTGCTGGCCCATGGCCCGGATATACGCAAAGCTCTCGCGAAAGTGTTTACTGCGGTCGTGGAAGGGCAGGTTGAGGGCCGGGTATTCCTCAGGCCGGTCACCGGACGCCACGCCGAGGAGGAGGCGGCCGCCCGACAATGCATCGACGCTTGCCGCTGCTTTGGCGACATGCGCGGGATGGCGCAACGGAAGTACGATGCTCGCAACACCCAGAGCAATGTCGCTGGTCTGGCCAGCCAGCAAACCCAGATAGACAAACGGGTCATAGAGCTGACCGGCATCGCCAAATGACGGCACGTTGAATGGCACATCCCGCAACCAGACCGCAGCGAAACCGAGTGCCTCTGCCAGTTGAATGCGTTCGAGTTGATGCGTCATTGTCGGCACCGGACTGGTTGTGTAGCTCTCGAGTGGCACAACCAATCCAACGCTCAGTCGCGACGGACGAAAAACGGTATTGAACGCCCGGTTGATAGGCTGAAACCCGGCCTGTTCGGCTTTCATGAGCACGCGAGGTTTTCCTCAGGCTGCCTGATCAACAGTGACAACGACTTTGCCAATGGCGTTCCCACTGCTCAGTCGATCATACGCCTGGCCAATGGCTTCAAAGCCGAACTGCATCTCATCCAGTCGTGGCTTTACGGCGCCGGCGTCGACGATCTCAGCCAGCTCCGCGAGAATTGCGCCGTGCTGTTCGCGTTTGTGATCGTGCAGCATCGGGATCAACATGAAGACGACGTGCAACGTAAGGCCTTTGAAATGCGCAGGCGTTAAGTCCAGCTCCAGCATGGACACTGTTGTCGACACCTGTCCGTTCAACGCGGCCGCTGCAAACGAATTCGTGAGATTGGCGCCACCCACGGCGTCAAAAACCACATCGAACCCTTTGTTAGCAGTATGTTTGGTAACGTAGTCGTCGACTTTCTCCGTCCGGAAATCAATGGCTGTTGCGCCAAAATCGCGGATGACATTCAGTTGCTCGGAGCCAGTGCCGGTCGCGTAAACTGCCGCGCCGAAATGCCTGGCTAGCTGGACGGCAATGTGACCGACGCCACCGGCGCCGCCGTGAACCAGGGTTTTGTCACCGGACTTGACGTTGGCTCTACGCAAGCCTTCGTAAGCGGTAATACCGACCAGTGGCAATGCGGCAGCTTCGCGCATTGAAAGCGATTTTGGTTTGTGGGCAATGAGTCTGGAGTCAGCGAGCATGAGCTCGGCAAGTGTGCCTTGCAGGTCCGCGAGCCCACCGGCACAGCCGTAGACTTCGTCGCCCTGTTTGAAATTGGCTACGCCGTCGCCGACTGATTCGATCGTGCCAGCGAAGTCCATGCCCAGTACCGCTGGCAGAGCAGGGGAAAGAGGAAGGTCATTGCCCATCGCTCGAATCATTGTGTCGATGGTGTTCACGCTGGTAGCCGCCACACGGACGACTACGTGACCTGGCATTGCCGTGGGATGCGGGAGTTCGGTCGCCTGGAATGCGGAATCGGTACCGTACTCGTTAAGAATCATTGCTTTCATTGTGTGTCTCCTCGTTGTTGCGAGGAACCATAGAGTGTTAGCGATTCAAAGAGAATCCACCGTTATTCGAAAAGACAATTCGGAAATTGCAGATAAACCGCGCGTGCCTGGTACTGGCTCAGAACATCTGAAGTGACCGTGTTGCCGGCACATTGGTTGATATGCGAGCTACATTGCGTAGCTTTACACGCCAATTCGCTTGGAGTCTGTTACAGGTAAGCCCGTTGAATACAGGACAACGGCTATGGTTACGTAGGGCGGGATAACCGAGCTTTCTTTGGAGTAGTGATTGCCTGACTTCGGGTGGCATCTACCAGGTCAATATCGAATTTAACATAATATACATTATGCGCATAGGTTAACGTTCAAGCCCTAAGAGGCTTGAACATGACAAAACACCCCAAACGGCTCAATCAGGGCCACCAAGGCGCACGCCGACTGAGTGCGCCAGACCGAACTCCACCGCACAGCGATACTGTGACGAACGCTGAACCCAATGAAATGGTTCAGCTAAACCAACGCTGTCCGTCCTCCCGGACCTCGTACCTCCACGGTCTGGAGTTTCAGCCTCCCGCAGAGCTGGCACGGCGTGGTGTAACCGCGATTAGTGCTACTCGATGCTTCGGCTGTGGCGAGGTTCGGCTGGCCGGCAGTTTCGACCCCGATGTCGATCCTTGCGAGTTGTCTGAGGAACTCGACGAGATCGCACAGTTGCTGTCTGAGGTCGCTGCGGAGATGGCTCATGCGCCGCGGCACTGAGGTAACGGGAGCCGCTGCCGCTGCACGTGCGAAGCACGGCGGCGCGGCGCGACCGGCCTCTGGGCTTGTCACACGTCAATACAGCTTAATAAATCTTGGGCGCCCACGGCTGGGGTAGCTTTCGCCAAAGCGTGAATTGAAGTAGCAAAGAATGCCGTTTCGACGGATTTCGTAACTACTATTCGGTTAATCACGTGGGTCGCAAACGAACACCATCATCACCGCTTAATCCGCTCTACGGCTACCCTACTGAATTGATCGCGGAATGGTGTGGGTGTGCCCATCAGTACTGCAAAACGATACAAGGCAGGTACTCGCGCTGCGCCAGTTCCAGTCCTTCGGCTATTTCGTCTATACCGAGATCAGTAAGTGCTTGCTAAGGAATGGGCTGGATTTAGAGTTAAAGGAGATTCGCTGGTTGCACCAAACGGCGAAATGCTTGGCCCGCGAGATGTTTATCGTTGGCGCCTACTTTGCCAACTACTTTCGGAAAGTGACTCGGCGCGGTATCGGGAACGGCTCAAAACGGCAAGCTAGTTTTTCTTTGCCTTGGTGTAAGGCATAGAAACGACTAGCGCCATTAGTGCTTCCAAACTAAAGCGTCTATAAAATTTCATAAATGCCATATAGGCAATATACGAAAATAACGCGAGGCCAAATACGGCGTAGAAACTAATTTGTGGCGTGCAACTTGCTTGTTCTAACAGTGCTATCCAAAAACCGATGATCAATAGAGCGGAAAGACTTCGAAGGAAGCCGTACAGAGCTACATAGTTTTGCATCTTCGGAAAATGATTTGGACTGTTCTCCACGCAATAGTGATACACAACTCTGAAGAAGTCGCATTTCGACCCGTCATAAAGATCATGTTGAAGTCCACACTCGTTCATTAGCAAGCTTATACGAGATTCAATGGCGTCCCGCAGGTCTACGTCTAGGGGTTTCGCGTATACGACGCGAAGCTGAAGAAGGCATCCAATTACTAGATCGAGCACTGCGACGGGAAGAATTGCGAAGCCGACCAATGGCCTCCAAAATACCTCGGCAAATTCGCGATTGCCAAAGAACTTCGGTCTCTTCTTCTTCAACAGAATGGCCGACGGATAACCCAGCGTCCAGATTGAATATCGTTCTATAGTGATTGAAGAGAGAAAGTTTAATAGGTGCCCTATTGAATAGGCAGCGAGTGTAAAGGCTACGTACTGCGTTGCCGAAATTTGTTCTACTGAAATTCCGTTAGCATAGCCAACACCGAATAGAAGTATGGCGCCCGGCGTGAAGTAGCCGAGAAAGTCATAAATGGAAAACGGATTCTGCTTAGTGAGCACTGAGCTACCCTGCTTTTTTTAACTTCTTATTGTGGGTAAACGAATTTCCAAGCTGCCTACGCGATGATCATACATGGTCCAAAGTGGATGAGGATAAAAACCAGTAAGTAACTGGAAAATCAGTGGGTTACTAATGCTGAGATAATTCTCTTGATATACATTTTGCGCACATAGAATGGTCACAGTTAGCCGATCTTGTGACCGCAAGACAGGCGATCAGCTCCTGGCAGTAAGAACACGATCTGGCCTATTCTCCGAATAAGAGACGAAGACTTGTTTTCCGAAGAGGTCGATATTTCGCTCTCGGGCCGCAGCGACTCGCCAGATACTCCACGAAGCTTGCGCGATTATTTACCGGAGCCCCTTGTTGAGGATAACGTTCGGGCGTTTCGCGCAAAGGTGATCGATTACGCCTGTGGCTGGTAGAGGCATCTCAAAGAGAGGAAAGACAATTTCACCCATTTAATCAAACTAGCTTAATAAACTTTTCGATCGAGTTGCTCATTTGGCACGTGGCAAATCTCCCCTGCCTATGCACGCAAGCGAGGCTCGGACCATCATCACCAACAACACTACTCAAAGATCAAACCTTTCTCGCCATGCTCAATTAGGGACATGACTGTCGTGGTTTTCTTCCTTTTTGCTTGAACTGTCTTGAATACATTCCAGCCCGACGGCGAGACGATGATAAATACACATGGAAGGCCTAGCGTGTCGACAACGCCATGCCACGCTTTCTTGTCGACGGGTGAGGGTTGCGCGGATCCATAGGGATGTGAGTGCCACTCGCCCACGTACGTCTTGGTCTGCTTTGAGCGCCGCCATTCAGTCTCCGCGGTTCGCTGATGGTGACGATCGCAGCGAACAAACGAACTGTACGTTGACCGGTCGTCTGGGCCTGGCTCGGTTCGGCTTATAACCTCAACGTGCGGCCCGCGATAGCAACCAATTAGAATTCCGCCAACCTCGGGCTGGCCCGAACAGCGCGTTGCAGTCGACTCAAAAAACTCGCAGGTCGCGTAGTCTATCAGTGTGTAGCGTAAAATAGTGTCGCCCTATTCTTTGCGATTACACGCCGGACACCGATTCGATCGTGAAACGTTCTTGTCCGATATTCTTTGCGTCGCTTTCTTGTCAATTCGAAGGGTCCGCAACCTCGGCGCACTCGATCCATTGCTCCAAGCCAGAACCGCTTTAAGCGCCAGCGCGGCCGCAATTATCGGCGCTGACACGTCATAGGCAAGATACTGGCCTTCACCGCAAGCTGCAACGCTGACTACCGTCTCTGAGTTGGCCTTCATTGGATCATGTCGCCAATCGGCGCCGAGATCCGGACGCAGACATTTGAAACAGCCGTGCTCAAGATCATCGACTAGGAATGTCTGAGCAGCGGCGCCGTTACCGAACAGACGAACGTACAGGGCGGGAATGTCAGTTCCCTCCTGGCGCTTCTCAAGCAGGTAGTGATTTATCGACACTGACAGCGCTTCTTCCCCAGTCGCGTCGACAATCAAATCGAACTGATGGAGCTTCTCGAAGAACAGCGTCGCATTGCTCCTGGATGCCCGTAGGGTCGCATCGGGAAACAATCGTTCTAGTTCGTCCTTTAACGCGTCGGATTTGTAGTCTCCGATGTTGTTCATCCCCAAGTAATGACGACCCACATTCGCCGGCTCTAGCAATTGGTTGTCCAGCATGAGCAAGACGCCTCCAGCTTGTCCGGCACCACTTTGGACCAAAAGTTTTGCAAGGTGGCTGCCTATGGTTCCGCAACCGATTAAGGCGATACGGCGACCGAATAGTGGTTTTTGCGTGTCCATGTTTCTCTCAAATACATATGTTGGGTCAATCGGTGTGCCGGACCAACGATCGACGAGACGCTTGTTCGGACTGCGTCGCATTATCTGAACTAGTGCCTCAGGGCGCTGAATAGTGCGAAATAACATCCCTTTCTTCTTAATCGATACACCGACACAACCGTTATCTGAGCATACAAATAGAGGCGGAAGTGTCTTCGGAAAGCCGGCGCACAGCTCCTTAATCGCACGACCACGGGCGTTGGGTGCCACTGAATCGAGCCAGTCCAAGAATTCCGCCAACGTCGTTGGTTGGCGGCGCGCTCTACCAAAACTAAGGGTCGATTTTGATCGAAAAACGAACGTCGCTACGCCCGATGCAGCGACAGTCTCAGCTTCGCGTGTGTCAATGACTAATCGAGAGACCGATTTCTCGGTATGGCTCAGCAAATACACTTTAGTGCGATTGCTGCGCGACACCGTATAAAGTCGCGCCGGGCCACCGTAGTCAACGCTCATATCATAGTAGATCGGTGTACCAAGCCAATGTTGTGGGAACTCTCTGGCCACGTCCGCCTCGGTATCGACGCGCGCTATTACCCGTTCCAGACCCTGTCGTGCCAGCTCCAAGCACGACAAAGCGGTGCCACCGACATTATAACGATCGAGGACAATATCCCCCTCTTGAGCAAAACAAAAAGCACCGGAAATGCCGAGGTGAGCAACAACGTCCGGAGCCTCCTTTTCGGGATCCAACAGCTCGAGCGTGGGCAGGCGGGTAAACTCGAGATCGGGAAAGGTAATGGCAACGGCCACATCTCGTCCTGCCGCACGCAAACGCCCGGTATATCGAATGCCCTGACTGGTGAGGCGATCTCGCTTGAAGCTCTGGGCGCGCAGGGTCCGTAGAAGTTCTCGGGCCCGCGGACTGGCGCCGTCCATTAACCCGACGTAGTACGCGGTACGATTGGAGCTCTGGTTTTGGTCGGCGTATGACGCAACACATCCTCTTCCTTTGTGGCGACCTGAATTAGCTGCTCATCATTCGGGATCCGTTCACCAAACTCGCTCTCAAGATGCGATAGTGCGACTTGTTTGTGATAAGTACCATCTACGACCAGCTCTATTGTATTTTTCAAGGCGTTGGCGCGCGCAATAAACTCGGCGCGATCCTCAGCTGACCAGCTTTCGTCAAGATTCAGATGCGGCAACGCCGGGTTGCAGATGTTGCCTGAAAAAATGCGCGGTAATTGATTGGCAACTGCTCGAACCGCGAGATCGTCGCGATCGCTTGGCGGGCCGTCAACCTCATCGAATGCCGAGACGATGCTTGCCATCAGTGCGATTGACGACGGTCCGCCTTCCTTCCACTGAAAGTCGCGCCAACCTTTGAAGTATCGTGCCACCCGACGAAGGACTTCTCCGTACTCCTCGATGGCTGCTCGAAACCAATCCTCCAACCGGCGAGGATCAGACTGACACCAACCGCCGTCTCGCGTGGCCAACATAATTTGGTCATTGCGCAATTCTCGATAGACCGTTTCATCGAGGACGGACTCGTATTCAGCCTCGTCGGTGTCCTTATCAGTTCGCGCTTCAGAGACTGACTTCATCAGTTGGGAGAATTCCTGATCTGGTACTACGTACAGTGCAAGATCGATGTGAGCACCTTGTCCGATATTAATTCGTACGCAGGTATCTTTGGTCGTTATCAACTTCCAGTTGTTCGCGGTACAGAGTGGCTGCAGCAATGATTCGACAGTTTTGAAATACGCCTTTGTCGCAATCATTGGGTGCACGGTACCGTTGCCGCTGATATAGGAGGTTGGAAGGAACATGCCATCGTCAAAATCGACTTCTTGCGGCGGCTTGTGGGCCGGGTCGTTCAAGGTGGCATATTTACCGCTGCCTTGCATACGAAATCGCGGTCGCAAAGCCGGCAGTTGAACCGCTCGCTCCACGTAGCGTTGATCGACGATTTGTTGCGCCTTGGCCAGGCCTTGCCACTCACACAATCCAACGATAATCGCCTGGCGAGCGGCGTCGCGCGCATTGCGTAACCGCTGCTCCACCGTAGAATTGAGGTCGAGTGCCCGCAGGTACCCTGCCCGAAGCGCCGTCCCTTTGAGTACTCGGTGGACATTGAGCTTTGTGTGCATGTTTCTCTTCCATTCCGCAGATGTAACACTTATATAAGGTACTGCTGAGGCATATTTCAAGAGGCTGGAACGAAATTGATTCAAATAATAGGAGTACTCCGGTTCCTACGCTGCGCGCTGACTTTCAATGCGATTCTGGTCATTGTCCTTGTAACCCAGCTCCCAGCAAAATTTCCTGAAATTCCGTTGCCCTCGCTGGTGCCGATGTCGGTCGCGGTTGTATCGCTGCTGCTGCTGATCGTTGGGCAAACCCGGCTTTTTCCAATGATCTGTGGCTTGCCCGGCGTATGGCGGTTATTCCCGAACATCGACGGTACCTACGAGGTTTCGATTTCGTCCAATTGGTCAATCGATGGAGGCGCGGAGCTTGACACCAAACAGCAATCGGCGGATGACGACAGCAAAGCATTCTATACAAAGACGGGAACCATGGTGATCTCAACCCGACTGACGAGTATCCACGCGGAGTTTTCCGCCGACGACGACTACTCCGAATCGGAAACCGTGGTCTGTTCAATCAGCTCCAGAGAGAACGACGGCAAGTCGGTGTTGTATTACGTCTACCGAGGGCGGAGTCCCATGCCCAAACCTACCGATAGCCAGAATCATCTAGGCGCAGCGTGTATCAGCATTCCCAAAGAGCGTCGTCCGGCCACACTGGAAGGCCATTATTGGACCGATCGAAATTGGCATCGCGCGCAAAATACCGCTGGTGCCGTTAGGTTACGTCGTGCCTGATTGTTGGTGGGTGAATCGTTCCTTGCTCCTGCCAAATATTCAGCCGGCTCGACGAGAGCACTACTTCGTTCGAGATTACTAGTGATAATGTCGCTTCCTGTTGGTTTTCTAATTCTTGCCGAATTCTTGGATATCGCCTTTCTGATCGATGCTTGAAGAAAACGCGCTGTACCTATTCATTCTTTACCAGGCTTATCGGACTCGCGACCTTTGTGCACAGATAAAGGGTGATCGACCTGTCGAAGCAATTCTCCAGTGTCGACGACCGTAACTTTCTTCCGGAATCGGTCATTCTCCCGATCGATTGCTTGGTCAACACGAACCAGCTGACCGTCTACCGAACTTCTAGCAGGTATGGTGCGAAGTCACACATTAACGCATGACGCGAAGTTAGGCCTATACGTGTTTTTTTAAGTTGCCGGCCCTGTGGTCTTGCCAGTCTAGCTCCAAGAAACTGCATCGTCATCTTAGGCATGCGCCCTATCGCTACTGAGCGTTTTTTTGGTACGCACGATATTTCCTTTATAGCGGCCAGACTATCAAGAGCAACGGCATGCTAACCGCGACCACCAGAACTTCTACCACCAAACCCAACCTCCAGTAGTCGCCAAACCGGAACCCACCGGGGCCAAGGATCAATGTGTTGTTCTGATGCCCGATGGGTGTGAGGAATGCACACGAGGCGCCAATCGCCACCGCCATAAGAAAACTGTCCGGGTTCACACCAAGCGTTGCAGCAATGCCAAGCGCGATCGGGCACAGGATGGCCGCAGTGGCCGCGTTGTTCATGACGTCTGACAGGAACATCGTGGTAATCAACACCACTGCCAAAGCGACGATGGGATTGCCCTGTGCGACGCTCTCTACAAGAAACCGCGCCAGTTGATCAGCGGCTCCGGTTGTTTGCATTGCGCCGGCAACCGGTATCAGCGTTGCAAGCAACACGATTATCGGCCAGTCGATTGCGGTATAAATCTGTCGCAACGGTAACGTGCGGAAAAGCATAGAGGCGAGAACCCCGAGTGCAAAGCCCGCGGCGGCAGGCAACAGTCCCAGCGCAACAATGCCTATCGCCCCCAGCATGATCGCCCCGGAGATCACTGCCATGCGCTTGTCGGGGATACGCAAGTCGCGTTCGCTCAGCGGCACACAGCCTGTTTCGTTAATAAATTCAGCAATCGTCTCGGCCGGGCCCTGCATCAGCAAGAGATCGCCTGACTTCAACTTCAGTTTACGCAGTCGGGCTTCGGGCGGGTGCCCTTCCCTTGATACGGCCAGCAGATTAAGCCCATAGCGAGTACGCAGCTGAAGGTCGCTGCCGGAACGGCCGACGATGGTCGAGCCCGGCAGCACGACCAGTTCCCGCAGCACGATCTCCTCGCCTCGCTCATCGCTCTCATCGGCTTCCTCAGTCTCGGCTTCTGATTTCTCGACGCTACTCCCGGGTATTTCCGGTGCGTCTGTGGGCGCGTTGTCTGCCGCCTGATCCTGGCTTTCTGATAAGGCTTTCTCTTCCTCCAACTTGATACCGAAGACCGACAGCGCCACCGCCAATGCATCAACATCAGCCTGCAGCACCAGGACGTCTTTCGCGCGGACGTGCCGGCCGCCGTGCGGTGCGGTTATGCGGACCTCGTTGCGAACGAGGCCGACGATCTGTACACCGCCGTCTTCAATCTCGGATTCGAAGGCTCGCAAGGTCATGCCGATAGCCTTGCTATCCTCCGGTACGCGCACCTCCGTCAGATAGGCGCCGGTGTCAAAGTCGTCACCAATGTCGGACTTGCGTGCAGGCACCAGACGCCAGCCGATGGAGACGACGAAGATGACGCCCACGGCCGCCACCGCCACACCCACTGGGGCGAAGTCGAACATGGCGAATTGCCCCAGCCCTGCTTGTTCCCTGAAGCCGGAAACGATCAGATTGGGCGGCGTACCCACGAGCGTCGTCATGCCACCCAGAATGGTGCCGAAGGCAAGCGGCATCAGGATCTGCCCTGGCGTCAGCCCCAACCGGCCCGATAGCTTCACCGCGATCGGCATAAGTAACGCCATTGCGCCGACATTGTTCATGAAGCCCGACAGCGCCGCTCCCAGTCCGATCAGCGTCGCCATGGTCACCAGGCGTCCACCGTCGCGCGGCACGATGGTGCGCGCCAGCCAGTTCACGGCACCCGTATTTCGCAAAGCCTGGCTGAGCACCAACACACAGGCCACCGTGATTACTGCAGGGTGGCTGAAGCCTGAAAAGGCCGCCTCAGCCGGCACCAGCCCCACTACGACGCAGGTCAGCAATGCAGCCAGCGCCACTACGTCATGGCGTAACCGCCCCCACAGGAACAGCCCCATCATTGCAGCAAGAAGGCCGAAGATCAGAAGTTGGGGGTTGGTCATGGAATTAGCCTTCGGGCCGGGGTGGTCGTGAGAGGGTCAGAGAAATAGCTATTGATGGCTAACATCTACCCGGTCGCCTGGATTGGTCGTATTGCCGGCTTCTTTGATTCTCGTCGACAACTGTTACGTGGATTGGCATTGCATACTTCTAATTCCTGGAGCAATAAGTCTCTCATCTCTGGCGCCATCTACAAAGGATGGTGTCAAAGTATACTGACGCGATTGAAGCTTACAGAGACAAGCTATGTTGATAAAAAAAATGGGCCTGCCCGATCGGATAGCTTTGGTATTGCTTGTGTTGTTGGCATCGATTGCTCAGGCCGACGAGCTGAGAACTCTGCCGGTCGGCATCAGCCAGTTCACGTTCAGTGACTGGGCCGGACCGGATTTGGAAGTGCGTGTGTACGCTCCTGACAAAGTTAAGGACTCAACGCCGATAGTGATCGTAATGCACGGTGCCAGTCGTACCGCGGACAACTACTTCACGCACTGGCAGTCGCAAGGTCAAACTCACGGGTTTGTTGTCGTTGTTCCGGAGTTCAATGCTGTCGATTTCCCCGGCTCCTGGCGATACAACCTTGGCCACGTTTTCGACCAAGACACCGGCCGGTTACGGCCGGAGAGTCAATGGACGTTTTCGGCCATAGAGCCGCTGTTTGACCAAATCACCGCCGCACTCGGCACAGCCCAAACAGCTTATACGCTCTACGGTCATTCGGCCGGCGCGCAGTTCGTGCATCGTTTCCTTTACTACAAGCCGGATGCCCGGGTTGCACGGGCAATTGCTGCGAATGCTGGCTGGTACACATTGCCCGACTTTGATGTTGCATACCCATACGGACTGGACGGCGCGCATATTGAGGACAGCGTCATTCGCGAAGCGCTTGGCAAAGACGTGATTCTGTTGCTTGGCGATGCGGATATTGATACCGAGCAAGCGAATCTTCGCAAGACACCAGAAGCGCAGCAGCAAGGCCCACATCGCTACGCCCGTGGTGCAACGATGTACGACGTCGCAAAGTCCACAGCCGAACACTTCGGCGTGAAATTCAACTGGCGGAAGGTTGATGTTCCCGGTGCGGCACACAGCAATGCGCAGATGACACCGGCAGCGGCCGGGCTGGTTGATTAAGGCGGCAGCGGCAGCAGCGGCAGATCGGCAACTCTGCAGGGATTAGTCACTGGTCCTCTGCGTCTGTTTCCGCCAAGAAGTGGTAAGCGAGGGCAACGCACAAGCGACCCACCACAAGCGTTTCCTCTGCTGGCTATGCGTCTTGCATGGCTTGTACAGCTTCCAGATACTGCTGCTTGTCAAATTCAAGAACGCCAAATGCCGAGTAGTCCCAATCCTCGTCTCTGTGCGGTTGTTCAAACTCTGACCAAACTACGGTATCGCCCTGTACGTCGATCTTGCAGAGCAACGGCCAACAACCCGAAACTCCGCAACTGCAACCGAGGAGCTGGGTTTTGTTTTCTTCATCGCCCCAATCGGCCTCTGTTTTGCCAAGGTAGTAATCTTCCAGAGACGCCATTACTTCGATGGCATGGTAGTCGCCGGCAAGTGCCGGATGTCCTTCCTTGGTGGCCATCGGCAACTCATAAGCCCGCAGAATTTCTGCCAATGGTTGGTCATTGATCAGAATATTCACTGTTGACGATTCACAGTTGGGATTGTATCTACGCCTGTCTTCAACGCTGAACGTGATTCTTTTCATGCTTTGCTCTAACGACTTCGGTCATGATATTTCTGTGCGGGGGCTCGCAGGTTTCTCACGCTGACGTTTAAACCCTCTCGCCGCTTAATCCTCGAGTTGAATAATATCTACCCGATTCAATGCAACGTACGGCACGGCAACTCTGTTGCGTCTTGTATCGATACCGTTATCCGCTGGCTTGCCGGGTAATTCCACTGCCAGTCGATCCGCGCCCTCCTCCATAGAGTGAAGGCTGTTATCCATCCGGCTCGCAGTGATGATTCTTTTCCGACAACTTCAATACCGTAAAAATTGCCACCGCCGAGCAGCGTTCCGATTGTCGAAAAGCGCTGCTCGTCAGTATCCCAGGCGACCAAGTCTCTGGAGTCACCCCAGGGCGCGAGCAAGAGACTGCCGGTTGCAGGGTCCACGGTTATGCCATTCGGGCTTACGGGAGTGGATGAGGTCTTGCAGTGTCCAACGCGCATACAGTGGATATCACAACGTCTCGTTGCCTACGAGGCAGGTTCCTCGTTTGTTCGAATCATCCGCATGCGTTCATCACCGGACTCGTCGTACAGACGCATGAAATCGCCGTCCATTGCGTAACGGCGAGCATCCTGCAGTGCCTGCAGAAACCGCGTTTCCTGTTGCATGATCGCCGGGGCACAGGCCATGCGCGTGCTGCCGGCGCCGCTAACCTCAAATGAGGTTTGTCCCACGGTCAGCGTGCCAAAATACCGGTTGCAGCCGGTTGTACCAGATACGCGGCCCTCAGGTGACATTTGCATGGTGATGTGGGAGTTATCGATGATGCCTCCCCTGTCGATATCCTCGACTTGCCAGACAACGTCGTATAGCGCTTGTGGTCCACTGGATTGGTTCACGAGTTCCGGGTCCTGAACTGGGCCACTGGCACAGCCGGTGACGAAGAGTATGAGTGCCGTGAGCATGCCGGCTGTTAGTCGTTGGAACTTTCTGTATTCAATATTCATGGCGGCAACTATATCAAAACTACCCAGAGCCTTTTCTGCTCAAGCCTCGACAGAACGGGTTACCGGTGCTATGTCTTCGCCGGGCACTTGCCGTGCCGGTGATTGCTTTTTTCCTAACCGTCATAGGCGCGCTTGAGCGCTGCAATGTCGAGTTTCACCATCGGCATCATGGCGATCATGGCGCGGTTGGCTTTCTTCCTGTCTTTGTCCAGCATCATGTCCATCAACACAGTCGGCACGACCTGCCAGTGCAAGCCGTACTTGTCTTTCAGCCAGCCACATTGAATTTCCTCCCCGCCATTGGCGGTCAGGGTGTCCCAGTAGCGGTCTACCTCTGCCTGATCCTTGCAGGCAATGGAGAGTGACACGGCTTTGTTAAAGGCAACGTTGGGACCGCCATTCAATGCCTGAAACTGTTGCCCGGCTATCGTAAAGCTCACCAGAATGACATCACCGGCCTTACCGCCTGGCCAGTCGGAGTCGCTCTTCAGAACGTGGTCAATTGTTGAGTTCGGAAATACAGAAACGTAAAAGTTCGCTGCTGCTTCCGCCTGGCCGTCGAACCAGAGGCAGGCCGAAATGGTTTGGGTAATTTTCACTTTAAGACTCCTCGGCAAATGTTTTTAAGAATGTTCGAACGGCAATCCGGTGGTGAAATCGGACTGTCTACTCTTGCAGCTCCGGGGCCAAGTTTTGCACCAACGCATTGTGTTTCCAATACCGCCCACAGTACGCCTGCAGTACCGCCGCCAATCGGGTCGCGCCTGACCGGATCGAGCGCCAACTCCCCTAAATCGGGTGGTTTGTTCCGCTGCTCGCAGCTACAAGAAAATCAATAGCATAGCCGGATATCAACTCGATCCTGCATCGCGTTTACAGCTAGTCGAATGGCGCGCCCAGATTTCGACACTCCCGGTCCCTCCCTGTTATTGGACGCTGTACCAGATATAGCCCAAGCAATTACGGGATCGACCGAAGCGCTACTCGTCGCAATACGGTGACCGGCGCCGATTGGCCTACTGATGCCGGTACTGGCGATCCAAGAATGGTTTGATCTCACTGCAGATAGTCTGCCGGTAGGACCGGTAGCCTGGACGCGCCTTTGTCCGGGTGTGGACGACCTCTCGGGTGCTGGATTCATTTTGGCTACGACGTAGCCTCTTGCCTTGAGGAAGTAAACTGCTAGAACGGTATATGTTACTGTGTAGAAAGGGGTTTTCCGGTTCTCCTTGCCAAGAAAAACACTTACCATTTGCTCTGTTGTGGGCTGCAACTGTCGGCATACCTTGTCCGGGCGGCGACACCTTGGTTTAACTTTGGCTCACCCCTTCGTACAATTTCGCCTTTCACACGCGCTAAACACTGAAAATTGGTTGGACGCACAACTTCCTGTTGCGCTTGATGGCGCCCAGGTCGCCACGTTGTTTCTTAAGGAAAACAATGTAATGCTCAACGCCATCCAGCCGGAAGAACAAGAACAATATTGGTACAACGAACTCTTCAATCGGAGCTGCCGAGACGAGTTGCCTGATTTGTACCTATTCCGACGCTACGAGACGTTCGACAGATGACCGAAAACCGGATGGTACGAACCAACACTGAACGATCACAATCGGATCCGGGGCCTACACCTTTTGAGGCTTTGCGAGACTTCTGCGATCAATTGGAATTCAAAGAATACGAATTCGCTGGTCGACTTGATGCGCGTGGGCAATACGATTTGCCCCTGGATAAAGAATTTCCGTTCCGTATAGCGCTGCACCACATCAAGCTGGACAATTTCACTCCCATAGGGAACTGGCATAACCGACTCGAACTTGCCTTCACGCTGGATAGACCGGCGCGAATGCGAATGGGTAAGGAGTCCGTCGAGATTGATCCGGGCGACTTGCTGGTCGTCGACAACCTGAAGCTACACAACTACGAAGATATCCCCGATCTGGATACCCGCGTAGTAGCGATTACCTTTGCAAGTGAGTTTGTTTACTCGCCGGGCTCACCGAGCTGTGACTACACATTCTTGCTACCATTTTTTACCAAGCGGGATGGTCACCCGCATGTCCTGCGTGCTGGGGACGAACTGGCGTCATCGGTATTTTCTGCGCTCTACGATTTGTTCAAGATCTATTTTGATCATGAATCGAGTCTGCACTGGCAATCGGCTTGCAAGAGTAATTTCTTACGGGTTCTTTATCCGCTTGCATGCCGGTTCCAAAGCGCCGAAGTATTGCGGTCAGAATACGTCCAGCATCGCAAACAGGTCGATAGACTAACGCGTCTGTTTGACTACATCCGGGATAACTTTGCCGAACGAATAACAGTAGACGATGCTGCAAAGCTGGTTGACATGAGTCCCTCGCAGTTCATGAAAGTGTTTCGTAAGGTCGCGGGAATGACTTTCGTCGCGTACATCACGCGGGTTCGCCTGGGGCATGCCTTCTGCCTGTTACGAGAAAGCCAGCTCACAATTGCTGAAATTGCAAACCACTCTGGTTTCACTGACCAAAGCTATTTCGTTCGCCGATTCAAGCAGGCGTACAACAAGAAGCCCAGTCAGTTTCGCAAGGATCTGGCGAACAACGTGGAAACGATCGTACCGATCGAGCTGCCGGGCAAAAAGTTTTAGCAGGTATTGGCCTAATAAATGACCAGCGCTCGTGTTTGCGCCGCTATTCCGAGTTATGCCGAAATTCGGCCTACTCTGCGTCTTGCTCCGGGACGGCTACGCCCCCTTTGGCCAGTATTTCCGCTTTCTTGGCGTAGACGACGTTTGCCTCGGCCGTGAGCTGGACACCGCCACCGTCATGCCACTGCTGCAAGTAAACCTCAAAGTCTTCCATCGGCCGCCGGCCCATGATGATCTCGGTAAACATCGTTACCTGCATCTGCACCAGGTCTGCAATCATTCGATCTGCGGAGGGAAGGATGGTTGCGTGCATAACAGCATCCTCCATGATGTATTTTGAGGCGCGATACTTTGCGTCAAATTCACGGTTTGCTTTCGTGCGGAGTCGATCAGAGAGTTCCTGGCTCGCGCCAAATGGCGCATAGTAGCCCCAGCTCTTCCAGGGTTCGGGCAACCAGAAAAGCAGTTGCCGTGATGCGTGGTAGTAGGTGTCGTAAGGTGGAATCGAGTACAGGCCTTTCTCCGGGTCCCAATCCCAATGGAGACCACGTTTGCCGAGGCGAGCCGCGAGAAACAAATCCTCGTCCGCGGCCATCGCATCCATCATTTTCAATACCCGGATAACTTTCTCCGGCTCGTCCGCAAGATGCGCGCCAAACATCAATGCCGAAAGTCGTTCCGGAGGCACCCTGCTCCCGGCATGGCCATCGGGACCCGTGGGGAACTCGCCCGGCACAATTTCGCTGTCTTCGAACAAAGTCTTCATGATGTTGGAGAGCCCGGGCGCAAAGTCCGGATTGAAATTGTTGTATATGCCAAGGCCGAAGAGATAACCGACCTTGCCGCCGGTAAACAACTTGATCAGGTCCGTAGAACCGCGGGGCAAGTTCATATAGTCCGGGTAGATTAAGCCATCGGCATACCAGCGACGTAGCAATGCCAGCGCTTCTCTGGTTTCGGGCAGAGTGCCGCCCCAGACCACCTTGCCGTCGCGATGCATCCAGCCGGTTACAATAACGCCGTGCGCCGCGAATACTTCTTCAAAACTGCGATCAACAATTTCCGGCATGACCGGGGGCTTCCACGGGCTCATCCCGTAGGTATCCTGCTCGCCGTTGCCGTCCGGATCATTGTGACGGAACCGACGAAGCGCCTCTTCCATTTCTTCAAGGGTTTCGGGAGCGCGGTCCAGCCCTACATTGCGCAGCCAGTCCATGCGCCAGATACTGGCCCACGGCCGTCGTGCCTCAGTGGTAAACAGCGGCAGGCCGTAATTGCGGCCCTCGGCATACGTCAGTAGCCAGTTATTGGGCGCGTGCTCATTCAACAGGCGAACATAGTTCGGCGCATGCTTCTGAATAACCTCATACGGCAACTCCAGTGCAAACCCGTGCCGAGCAAATCGCGGTGTGTCCCTTCCGTAAATCCAGGTAACGTCAGGGACATCGCCCGTCATCAGGCGAATTGGCAAGACTCTCGGGTAGCTGAAATAGACGATAAAGCTGGGATCGAAGGTAACGTTGAACCGCTCCTCCATGAAGCCCTCGATCCACGAACCCGGACGACCGGCTTCAGCACGAATCGTTCCTTGCCACCTGAGTTCGATATGTTGCGACGGGTCGTCCTCAACCTGCAGAAGTCGAGTGGCCAGTTCATCAGCGTGCAGGCAATTGCCCGCACTGAAGAGCAGCAATGCAGTTGTTACCAACGCTCTGCGCCTGAATGGAATTACGCTCATGACGAGGCAGGACCGGTAGCTAAGAAAGATGGAAGTGGCGTACGCATCCGAACAATGGTCGCCCCAAAGCCTTGGTACTCAAAAGAACAGACTGACTTTAAATGCCGCATAGACTCAAAAATAGCCCGAATACCGGTAATGGTGATAGAACGAACCTATACAAAAACAGGACAATATTCCTCATAGCAGCAAATTCCAGTCGACCAATGGGATCGACATCTAAGTAGCATCTGTATTGCGACACAGGCGTTGTGCCCCGCTGCTCTCTTCATGATAGTAGTTCCGGAATTTGCGGTCCTCCGGGTGATCAGAATTGCATAAAGACCGGTACTGAAATCCGTGCACGGTTTCCAGTATAGGACAACAAGCCGGTGTCGGGATTCACTGCGAACACGGTAATGCTGTCTGATTTTTGGTTCGCAACGAGCAGGAATTTCTCGTCCGGTGACAGAATAAAGTTTCTTGGCCATGAACCACGAACCGGTTCTATACCGAGCCGTGTCAGTGCCCCGGATTCCGAGACCGAGAAGATGGCAATACTGTCGTGAATTCGATTGGATGCGTAGAGAAACCTGCCGTTTGCTGTTATGCGGATATCGGCACACGCGTTCTTGCCGAGGTAGTCGTCCGGGACTGTGCTCTGCTTGTCAATGCGAGTCAGGGTGCCAGTATCGTGATTGACCTTCAGGGAGACGACCGAGGCCGATAACTGATTCACGGCAAACGCCAAATCTTGCGTCGGATGGAAAATAAGCTGTCGGGGACCGTCGCCAGGATCCAAATGCAATCGTGACGTTGCATCGTCAAACACGCCGGTATCACGTAACGGGTAGGTAACGATCTGATCAATACCCATATCTACTGCATAGACAAAGTGACCATTGCGGCTGAACTTCATGCAATGGCCACGAGCGGATGATTGATACCGGGGGTCTGGTCCACTGCCATCGTGTTGCAGGGTGACGGGGTCTTCGGCAATCACACCACCGCTGGACAACGTGTAAAGAGCATAGTTGCCGGACCTGAAGTTGGAGACTGCCAGCAAACTCTCTTGTTCATTCAGTTCGATATGGCAGGGAATAGCACCCTGACTGGAAATCTGGCTCACAGAGCGAAGCTGGCTTCTCTCATTATTCCATGCAAACGATGTTATCTGTCCCTCTTCGTCTTCATTCACTGCATAGACATATTTGCGGTCATTGCTGATCGCAAAGAAGGAGGGATTGGATGTGTCCGCAGCAAGCGTTCTGTTGCTCAGAGCACCGTTTTCCGGGTTGAAATCGAAGTGATAGATTCCCCGGCTGGTCTCATTGGTGTAGGTACCTACCAACAGGTGCAGGGTCGGTGCAGCGCTACGTCCGTTCTCAGTATCCATTCGTATCCGGGCACCCGTCGGGCTGTCGACTCATTGTTGAAAGTAGCCGGTCAGCATGTGAATCAAGTATGCCAGCAATTGCAATCTACCAATTGGACTAAGTGACTCAGCCTACTATTCGCAGTGGATCACCAGTCGCCGGTAGCGTGTCAACGGCGGATCGCCATCGTCGGTAAGTACCAACAGAATATGCAGCGTTGCGCCCGCTGCATCTTTCGGAACAACCAGACTCGCAATCTCGCTGCGGTCATTCTCGATATCAACCCAGCCGAGATAGTTGCCGGCTTCGGGATAGAAACGCCATCGGTACGCCAGTTTGTCATTGTCGATGTCATTACTTCCGGTGGCATCCAAACTGATGACATCGCCGGGTTTGGCGTTCACTTCAAGAATGTTTAGCGAATAGTCTCCATTCAAAACAGGTTGTGGTGGATGGTTGGCTTCATCAAAGGGTTTTACGCACCAATCCAGTCGCGCTTGAAAGTCGTTCTGGAAATGGGGAGCCCAGCGGCTTATCGTTCCGCCCATGCGCTTCGGGTCGAGATTGATTTCGACATCAACCCAATGCTTCTCTGAACCGGCACTCTTGCGTAAACGCCCTCCCCAACCACCCCAATCAGGACGTTCCATGTCACTCAGCCCATTGGGAATGAGTCCCATGAAGGTTTCGGAATCTGCAGCACCATACTTCCCCCAGCGGATGGGGCACAAAGCGCCCAACGGGCCGTGATCGAAGCGTACGTGCGTGTTTAGCCATTCCTTGCTTTGCCGTTCCGGTTCAGCGGCGTAGATGATTCCGCCTGTGGAGACGAGATAGTAAAGCTCGGGAAAGTTTTCCAGAATCCATAACCCCGTTGCATCCTGATGGCCCCACGCGTAGACACGTAGTCTTGACACGAATTCTTTCAGCTCTTCGTCAGTACGTTCATTTCGAACGCGCCACAGCGCTTGTGCCAACTCAACGGAACCGCCCCATATCAATACCCACACGGGACGAGGATCATCGTTGTCCACGACCTCGACTATGAGATCCGATGCTTCTGAATTCTTGTCTTCCCCAAGCAGCTCTTCCAATGGGAAATGACCGCTGCCTTCTTCTGCAATTCCTGTGTGAATATTGAATGGAGCATCCCGACCTGTTTTGACGCCCTTGCGAATCACGGCATGTAGCGCTGCCGCTTCCGGCCATCCCTCACTATGCATCAGTAGATTGCTTCTTACTTCGCCATAGGCGTTAACAAAGTCAGTGAGGTACTGCGTTTGCGGTTCGCCGTCGAGTGGTCGGTGTTTTTCGTCCGGGAAGATTCGTATGGACGTGGCAATCAGACCTTCGATGTCCATTTGATTGGCATACAACAGCAGTTGTGTCAGCGACTGTTCATCGTCGCGATCGCCGCCAATGTCCGTCAGCACCACGATCCGGTGTTTCTCAGTATCAGGTAAAGCGTTTATCTGTGGCACTGTGTATTAGATTCCGATTGCAAATACGGTTACATCGATCTGAGTGTGCCTGGCTTCGATTCGGCAATTATCTATCGTGAATGGTCTGGCGAGCAGTTCTGGATGCTCAGATAAGCGTCGAATGCCATGCTTCTCACTAAAGTCGACCACACCTTCTCCATACACTCAGCTAGGTACGGAGAAGGTGCAGCCTGCTCCCACTTGACCGGGGTGTTAGGGGTTCAAGTGGCAACGAGATCCGCGCCGGTGAAACTGCGCGAGTTTGGCAAACAGGTCTTCGTGAATGAAGCGCGTGTTGACGTTGTCGTAGACCCGAATCGGGCGATATTCTCCACTGTGGATGTAGTGCATTTGCTCGTCGAACGTTGGAGCCGGACGCCAGGTCCATTGTCCGCATTCCGGGTCCATAATGATGCCGACACAGGGAGAGTCACCCAGCGAACGGTACTCCATAGCAGGACGGGTCTCTGCGTCGAACTGTTGCAGCTGCTCGAACAGGTACTTGCCGATCTTGCCCTGCGGATACACTTTCTCGATAAGTTCAGCGTACGTGACGCTCATCGTGCGGTAGGCAGTGCGCGGTACCTGCCATACGGTTAGTTTGGATTTCATGACGACATTCGCTGCCGGGATATCATTCGAAAGGTTGAACTCGCGGCCGCCGTTCGGCCAGTTGCCGCCGCCTATCCAAATCACGATGATGTTCCGGTCTTCGATTTTCGGCTCCAGAAGCAACGCGGACGCCATCTCTGTTATCGGACCATAGAATGCGACATGTAACGGACGATCGTCGTCCTTCATGGCTTCCTCGATGATCAGGCGAGCCCCGGGCGAGTCCTGGGGAGTGAATTCGTCAGGCATCGCCTGTGCCGCGCCGTCGGCTACCAATACCTTGTCTTCCAGACCCATGTGCTTCAGTACCAGCATGGTCTCGTCATGGCTTTCCTGCATGCTGGTTGCTGACTTGGTCGTGCCGAAATGGGCGGGAATGATCCCGTGAACTTCGAACGTTGGCGTCAATAAGGCGTGTGCAATTGCGTACTGATCGTCGGCTTCGTTCTTGGCATCGGTATTGACGATGACGCGCTGCAGGGCATCAGCGGGATATGGCACGTCGAAAATCGTGTAGTCACTCATCTATCGGTCCTGTATTGAAGTGGTTAATTTGAAACTGATTGCACGGTGCTAGACGCCGTTATCCTTTAACGCCGCCGAGAGTAATGCCCTTGATGAAGTAACGCTGAAGCAGCGGGTACAACAGGAGGATCGGCAGTATGGTGACAACCACAGTGGCTGATTTAAGGGCATCCGGAGAGAACAAGGCCCGGTCCACAACGTTCATATCTACCGCAAATTGCATGTCCTTTACGCTGCTCTCAATAACGACGCGCTGCACAAAGATCTGCAGTACTTGCTTGTTCTCTGAAGTGATGTAAAGCATTGCGTCGAACCATGAGTTCCAGTGGAAGACGCAGGTCCACAGTGCGATGGTTGCCAGCGCAGGCTTTGACAAGGGAATGAAGATTCGAAACAGAATCGTCATATCCCCGGCGCCATCAATTCGTGCGGCCTCTTCGTAGCTGGCCGGTATTTGCTGAAAGAAGTTCTTAAGGACGATTACATTGAAGGCGGTCAGCATGACGGGCAGCACCAGGGCCCAGATCGTATCGATGAGTCCCAGCCCCTGTACCACCATGAATCGGGGCACGATGCCGCCGCTGAACAGCATGGTAAAAATGATGTAGAACGAGATCTGTCGCCGGAAAGGCATTTGCGGTCGTGACAGTGGATACGCTACCAGCGAGGTCATGAGCAAGGTAGCCAGCGTTCCCAGCCCGGTGCGTAGCACGGCATTGAAGAAACCGCGTCTAATATCCTCGTCGGCGAAAACCATGTCGTAGGCCAGCCATGAAATCTCGCGGGGAATGATCAGCAGACCACCTCGCGCGACATCCGGCATGGTTGCCACGGACAAGGTGAGTATGTAAAGGAACGGGTAAAGGGCAGAAAGCCCAACCAGCGTCAAGAAAATGATATTGCAACGATCAAAAATGCGTTCGCCGCGAGAAGTCGAATGTCTCTTCAAAGCAGTCATGGGCTTCAGAAAATTCCCTGTTCGCCGCGAGTTACCCGGCGGACCAGGTAATTAGCGTTGACAAGAAAGAACAGCCCGACGATGGATTTCAACAGGTCAGCACCGGTTGAAAGGCCAAGTTGCAGATTCAGGGTCAGACGCAAGACGTAGGTGTCAATGATGTCAGCCACGTCATAGACCAGCGGGTTGTAGAGGTTGTAAATCTGGTCGAAGCCGGCATTAAGCACATGACCCAGGTTTAGAATCAGCAGTACCAGGATGGTCGGAGTCAGGCTGGGCAATGTGATGTGCCACATTTGTTGCCAGCGATTGGCGCCATCAACGGATGAAGCCTCGTAGAGGTCGGGAGAGATGCCAGCTAAAGCGGCGAGGTAGATGACCGCCCCGTAACCCACGCTTTGCCATATTCCGGTGGCGATCACGATGAACAGAAACCACACATCGTCCGAGAGAAAAGCCACCGGGCTCACCTTGAACGTCTGGAGGAAGGAATTGACCGGCCCTTCGATGGAAAACATCAGCAGGAAAATGCCGCCGAGAATTACCCACGACATGAGATAAGGCAGGTAGGTGACCGTCTGTACCGTACGCTTCATTATCGAAGAGCGTAGTTCGTTCAGTAGCAGTGCCAACACGATTGGCGCAGCAAAACCAAAGATAAGGCGCAGCAGGGAAATGATAAACGTATTGGCAACGGCATCCCGGAACCCGGCGTGCCCGAACAGATAACGAAAATTGTCGAGCCCTATCCAGGGGCTGCCAAAAAAACCCTCACGGACGGTGAAGTCCTTGAATGCAATCGCAACGCCCAGCATCGGTACATAGTTGAAGATGAACAAGCACAACAACCCAGGCAGGATCATCAGCATCAGGCCCCGCTGACGCCTGAAGCGTCCGCTCCGGTGTGGTGTTGCTGTGACTGTCGTATCCGAACTCATATAACTTCTCTAGGACCTTTCTGGCAGGACAATGACGCCCTCCCCCTCTTGTGCCACAGGTGTCGTTAACGCTCGAAGCTGGTTATCGCCTATTCGTAACATTCTGCGTTCTTGCCCGAGGCCGGTAGGGAAATCTGCTCCAAACCGAGCTCTGGTCATCGATGTCTTAGCTCAGGCCATACCGATTAGAGGGGTAGTGATGTTTTGGACCCTATTCAATTTGCTTAGACTGGGATAGAACTAACCTATTTAAGAGTAGGACGAAACTACCAGCGAGGGTTTCGGCCGGCGGTTGCGGGAATACCTGGCCCGCTGTCGCCCAACCATGGCTGGCTCTTGACATCAGTTCGCTCGGGAGCATGCTCGGTCACGGCTGCATCGCTGTCCAAGTCTCATTTCCTGACTGACGGATCACGGCGGCCAGTAGTGTCGGCCGCGTCGCTCGATAGTGAATTGTTGCTCTTACAGCAGGATAGTCCAAATCTTTAATGCGTTCATTCTAGTTTGGGTAGATGTACCTGATTATAATCCGGAGCACTATTCGCCCATTATCCTGCCATAGTCGTGCCATCGAGTTTGATGTTCGATGGAGGCAAGCAAGCAGATACTAACTCTATGTCCAACGTCCGGATCGAAAACCTTTTAAAAATTTATCCCGAACCAAAAGGCCCCGGCGTCACCGCGGTCAAGGAAATAAATCTCCAGGTACGCGAAGGCGAATTTATGGTGCTTGTTGGTCCATCGGGCTGCGGCAAATCGACCACGCTACGCATGATCGCCGGCTTGGAAGATATATCAGGCGGGACCATTGCTATCGGCGATCAGGTTGTCAATGACAAGCACCCCAAGGACCGCAATATTGCGATGGTCTTTCAGAACTACGCACTCTATCCGCACATGACGGTGTACGACAACATGGCGTTTGGTTTGAAGCTGCGAAAGCACCCGCGTGCAGAAATAGATCGTCGGGTCCGGGAAGCCGCAAGTCTGCTTGAACTGGAAAAGTATCTTGACCGAAAGCCCAAGGCCTTGTCGGGTGGTCAACGTCAACGTGTCGCCGTTGGTCGTGCTGTAGTACGGAAACCCGCGGTCTTTCTGTTTGATGAACCACTTTCGAATCTCGATGCCAAAATGCGAGTATCGATGCGCGCCGAGATAGTGCGACTTCACGCGCGGCTTGGCGCCACCATGATTTACGTTACCCACGACCAGGTTGAAGCCATGACCATGGGTGACCGGATTTGCGTGATGAAAGACGGCGAAATCATGCAGGTTGATGAGCCTATCAATCTGTACCAACAGCCAGACAATCTATTCGTGGCTGGCTTTATCGGCAGTCCGCCGATGAATCTGATTGCCGGCACACTACGCGGTGCGCATGGCGAACTTCACTTTACAGAGACCGCCAACGGCTCCCCTCTGCAGTTTTCTCTGCCATCGAATATTATTGCGGAATCGGCCTTCGAGTCGGAGAAACCGGTTGTTCTTGGCATCCGACCGGAGGACATGGCGATCGCCGAAGACGGCAAAGGTGCAACATTGCGCCTCGAAATGTCGGAGCTAATGGGTGCGGAGACTTTTCTTCACTTGGCCAGCGACAGTCACTCGCTTGTAGCGCGGGTTAGACCCGGTAACTACCCGGGTATCAATGAATCTCTCCAGATAAAGTTCGACGTGACCAAAACCCACTTATTCGATGCCGAGACCGGTCAAAAAATGCACTAGGTGTCTAACGAGGCTGTATTGCAACAGTCTTCATGCTCTTACCCCAATAAGTCGATTTGCAGTACAAGTTCTCGTCGCTGAAGTCTGCGAACGGCGCCACTCTCCGCTCTTACATCGAGAGCGGCTAACGTTTCGACCGGCGGTAAGTTTCAATTCGGTACTGGCGTAGCCCTGCTGTATCGCCCTGCAAGCTACGGAACTTCAGTATCTATGGATTTGCATCCAACCAGCTAACAGACTCCTGAATTGCTTGCAGAGACGTGTAGCGAGGTTGGTAGCCAAGCAATCGTTGTGCTTTTGCAATGGAGCAATTCGGACTATGCAGGATATGATCCAGCGTCACCTGCGCCTCCCGTTCGGTGAAATGGGTTTTCCACTCTTCCCACGGTAAGTATTCGATATTGGGGCTAGTTCCGTACCAATCAGCCATCGCCTCGGCAAACCCACGCAAGGTTAGTGCTTGAGGAGAAACCACATGAAAATTCTCGCCAACGGCGCTCGACCAATTGTCCAGTGCGTTAATAAACGCACTGGCCACATCGTCCGCATGAACATGGTGAACCGTCTCAAGACCCAGGTTTGGCAAATAGATTTTTTCGCCGTTCGCAATTTTGCTAAAGGTTTGTTGCGATGTATGCCCTTCCGGATTAACTGGCTTCCAGCCTGGGCCTACGATGTGCCCGGGATGCAGGACGGTTGCGGGAAAACCATTCTGCCGGGCTTCGTTCAGCAGGTAAGCCTCCACAGCTGCCTTCCTGATCCCGTAATCGCCAAATGGCTTTCGAACTTGCTGCTCTGTTGTAGGGACACTGTGGCTTGGCCCGTGGACCCAGACGGTTCCGCAATGCAGAAAGTGAGCGATATTCCCGGCTAAAGCATCTACAAGCTGACGGGCACTTTCGACATCAAAACAAATCAGGTCAATTACAGCATCTGCGTTCAGATCGTTGATACGTTTTCCGAACTCGCCGGATTCTTCTGACGCTCGGCGATCCAGAGTAACTTGCTCGACTGACTTCCAGGCCGCATTCGTTTGATAAGGGCTGCGTTCTTGTCGGCTTACTGAGACTACGTCATGACCAGCATTTACCAGCCGTGGGACCAAATAGGTTCCTATGTGGCCGGTTCCCCCAATGATTACTATTCGCAAAGCGTTACTCCGGTCAACAAAAGTAAGCAGCAACTCTACAACAATCAGATCATCGTGTTTAGCAAGCTTTGGTCCCAAACATGGCGACATCCCAAGCGGGATGGGTTAAGTCGGTCGCGCTGGTGAGCTCTGTAAACGGGAGAAGCGTTATTCTTGCATTCGGTTTGTCAATTTCTTGATGCCCTGCAGTATAGAAAAAGTTATGGCTTCCTTAACCAAGGGAGTCCTCTGGGTTCCTATGTTGGTGTGATCTCGTTCGAGCGGCGCGTTAGAACATCAAAACCATTAGCGGTTACAGCAACCGTATGCTCCCACTGTGCGGATAGTTTCTTATCAGCAGTCACGACCGTCCAGCCGTCTTTCTTCAGCTTAACTTTGGCCTTGCCCTGATTGATCATAGGTTCAATCGTGAACGTCATGCCTTCCTGCAGAACCGGGCCTTTGCCCGGCTGTCCGAAGTGCAACACGGACGGTTCCTCATGCATCTCCCTGCCTATGCCATGGCCGCAGTATTCACGTACTACCGAGTACCCGTTCTTCTCGACATAGGCCTGAATCGCGTAACCAATATCACCCAGTGTTGCTCCGGGCTTGACCGCTTTGATTCCAGCCCACATGGCCTCGTAGGTCCTGGCGACCAGCCTTTCTGCCAGTGGCGAGACCTTGCCAATCAGGTACATCTTGCTGGAATCAGCGATGAAGCCGCCCTTCTCCAGCGTGACATCAACGTTAACGATATCGCCGGATTTCAATTTCTGCGTATCGGAAGGAATACCGTGGCACACCACGTTGTTAACAGACGTGTTCAACGCGTATTGATAACCGTATTGCCCTTTGCTTGCGGGGCGCGCATGCAGTTCATCGACAATGTAACGTTCCACAAGGTCGTTGATGGCCATCGTGGTGATGCCGATGTCCACCTGCTTATCGAGATAGTCGAAAACGGATGCGAGCAGCCGGCCTGCTTCGCGCATCAGCTCTAACTCCTGTGCGTTTTTCAAAATGACTTCAGCCACTGGCAATTTTCCGGATGACGACGTCGGCGTGCTTCAGCTGTTCGGTCACCAGCTGTGAATACGACGCGTCAGGGTTTGCCTCAGCAAGCATCCCCATTTTTATCCAGTACTCGGCCTGAGCGTTGATCGAGCGCACCATCACCGAGCTGGCCTTGCGCAGTTCTTCGTGCAGCTCGTCACTTATCTTTACTATACCCATGGCGAATCCGTAATATACGATATGTATACAAATCATATATCGCTGCCAATTACGCAGCAAGTTGTGTTCGCCACCCGCGCACCCATATATCGGTGCACTCCCGTCGCCTCGAGCAATACCCTATGCAATACACCCCCTTGTCCGTCATCGCCTGGCTAACGCTGGGTGTTATCTGGGGCAGCAATTTCATCTTCATGAAGCTGGCGGTCGACCATATTTCACCCGAGCAAGTGGTTCTGGCGAGGGTCGCGCTCGGTTTCGTGCCGGTACTCGTCTACGCGTCAATCAAACGCCAGGTAAAACTCGCTCATCTGAGGCACGCCGGGCATTTCGTTGTCATGGCTTGTCTGGCTGCGGCCATCTATTACTACGGCTTTGTCCGTGGCACGGCCTTGTTGCCATCGGGTGTAGCCGGCGCGATCAGCGGCGCAATTCCCCTGTTCTCCGTCATCGCCGCAGCCCTGTTCCTGAGGGACGAACGTCTCACTGTGTTAAAGGTTCTGGGCCTCTTGGTCGGCTTTGCCGGCATTTTGATGATCGCCCGCCCGTTCGAAGCGGGTTTGGCGGGAGCATCCGCAGAAGGCGTTTTCTACATGGTGCTCGGATCGTTCAGCCTCGGTATCTCGTTTGTCTACGCAAAGAAATACGTGATGCCGCTGAAATTGCCGACGGCTGCATTGACGACCTACCAGCTCGGTTTCGCCACCGTCATTCTGGCCGTGGTCACCGACACTAGTGGCATCAGCAACATCACGCAGAACGGCCTGGCATTGGCGGGCCTGGTGCTCGGCCTTGGTCTTGCCGGTACGGGTCTGGCCTACATCATCTATTACTACATTGTTCGCGAGATGGGCGCGGTTGCAGCCTCGTCGGTGAGCTATGTCCCGCCTGTTGTGGCGCTGGCGATTGGTGCATTCATCGTAGGCGAGCAGATTGAGGCCATGGATTATTTTGCCGCTGTGCTGATTCTGGTCGGCGTGGTAATGCTTAACGTCAAACGGAAACCGAAAGTCACGGTTTGAACCATGTTGCCGGACGCATCGACCTGCTCCTGCCTGCTCAATGCCGTCATCTGAACGGCACAATTTGCTCCGTCGTGACGTTGCTTTGCGGATCAGTCAGTATCTGCCCCACCGGCTCAGTCGGGTCAGCGATGCAACTTCTTGACGAGGTCCGGGTATTGGGTAACCCTGACGCTCTCGCATCGGCAAGGCTAACTCCGAACATGACACCCGAGTCTGTATTCTCGCTTGCGAGCACGACCGCGATGATCGGTTGGATCATCCTGGTGATGTTACCTCGCCGCATAAAGCCCCTGTTCTTTATTCCGCAGTACCTGATTCCATTTGGTATGTCGCTGCTTTACGCGGGACTCGCACTGACGAACTATTTCACTGTTGATGGCGGTTACAGTTCAATTGCCAGCGTTCGTTCACTGTTTCTCGACGACAACATGTTGCTGGCAGGCTGGGTGCACTATCTCGCGTTCGATCTGTTTATTGGCACGTGGATTGCTGAAAAAGCCGACGAAATGGGTATGTCCCGGTTGGTACAGGCGCCGATATTAGTCGCTACCTTCATGTTCGGGCCGATCGGCCTTGCGCTTTTTCTGTGCATCCGACTTGGATTATCTCGCCGCGGAGAAACGCCTCGTGCTCAAAACGCTCATTAGGAAGCCGCTACGGCTATACCCGCCGCTTCCTTTTGGCCTGGAAGATGATCCTGTCACTCGTGCGTGGGTGATGACGGGGTTATTTATGCTGGCAGCATTTGCCGTCCTGCTACCGGCATACCTTCTGGATGCACGGCAACTGGACGGCGATGCAATCTGGATGAAGCCGCTCAAATTCAGCCTGTCGTTAGCGATACATTTCTTTACGCTGGCCATCCTTGCTCAACAGCTGGAACGCAGCCGTCGCATTGGATTGACCCTGCTGCTGACGGGCTATGCGGCTGTCGCCTCAGGATTGTTCGAGCAAATTTACATATCAATACAAGCCGGCCGCGGGCAGCGTTCGCACTTCAACGTCGACACTGTCTTGGAATCGTTGATGTACATGCTCATGGGAGTTGGCGCTGTATTTCTGGTGCTCGCGTCCTTCACCCTCGGTGTCATGATCTGGAAGTACGGACGAAGAGACGGCTCCGGTTACCGTCTGGGTTCCATCATCGGTCTTATCATGGGGTCTGTCTTAACGCTATTGTTTGCAGGCTACATGTCGCTTAACCAATCTCATTCGGTCGGAACTGCACTCACCGCGGCAAGCAGTGTTCCGTTGCTGGGTTGGTCGCGAACAATGGGCGACTTGCGCGTACCGCATTTTGTGGTTACTCACACCATGCAGGTTTTGCCTTTACTGGGCTGGACGCTTGATCGATATTGGCGGCCGTCCCGAACTATCGTTGTTATAGTGGCAATTGCGTTGGCGTTGCTTAGTGCCGCACTTCTCACTGTTAGTATGGCAGGTAAACCGGTATTCCCAGTGCTGTAGTGCCGGTCCTGGTATGAATCGCGAGGCTAACGATGCTCATTGCAGTCTGTTTCCGGGACCCACGAAAGTAGCTACGTTTTCGGCTATCACGTATATACGGATACGGCCCTGCTGCAAATAATTGTAGCTTCGCGCAGTTGGTCATACGACTAGAGTGCAATCACCCGGCCAAAAACCCATAGTGACAACAATACCGTCATTCGCCTCCGGTACCATTGGCATCTAACTTTTGCTCGTCATAACAACGCACGGCGTCTTTAGTTGTCGCGATTTACACTGTTAACAAAAGCGGAGCGTAGCCTCTCATATGCAAGCAATAGAAATACCAGTGACCAATTGGCCTGCAGTAGTCATAGCCTTGCGGTCCGTTGAGAACGTAGCTGTACTGCCGAACGAGAACTAGGCGCATGGATTTCTACTGGATTACTACGGCGCTTGGAGACATTGTCTGGCTCGCGCTCGCATTTGCTCTGGGCTTGTTGTCGCGGGTTATCGGGCTCCCGCCTTTGGTGGGTTATCTTGCGGCCGGGTTCTTGCTCAACGGCACAGGCGTCGTCAGTGGCGAGGTCCTGCAGCAGTTCGCCAACCTGGGTATAACGCTCCTGCTGTTTACTGTCGGCCTGAAGCTTAATCTTCGCACGCTCGCGAGACCGCAAGTATGGGCAGTGACCGGTCTCCATACATCGATAGTGGTAGCGGTATTCGGCTTCGCGGTCTATGCGCTGGCGCTGCTTGGTACGCCGTTTCTTGCCGAACTGGATTTTTCTCAATCCGTGCTCATAGCCTTTGCGCTGAGTTTTTCCAGCACGGTGTTCGTGGTCAAGGTGCTCGAAGAAAAAGGCGAGATGGCAACGCCGCACGGCCGCATCGCGATCGGCATTCTGATCATGCAGGATCTTGCGGCCGTCGTGTTCCTTGCCGTTTCGTCGGGCAAGTCGCCCTCCCCTTGGGCATTTCTACTTGTCCTGCTCGTGCTGCTGCGACCACTACTGCATCGGCTGTTGCAACGTGTCGGTCATGGTGAACTCCTCGTATTGTTCGGTTTCGTGCTCGCACTAGGCGGCGCGGAGGTCTTCGAACTGGTTGGATTGAAGGGCGATCTCGGGGCATTGCTTCTTGGCGTACTCATCTCCAATCACGCCAAGGCCGAGGAAATGGCCAAAACAATGCTGGGCTTCAAAGATCTGTTCCTGCTTGGCTTCTTTCTCTCGATAGGTTTGTCTGGTGAGCTGACGCTCGAGACCTTCATTGTTGGTGCATTGATTGCGCCGTTCGTGTTCCTAAAATCCGGGCTGTTTTTGGCACTGTTGGCGTACTTTAGATTGCGGGCACGGACCGCGTTCCTCGCCTCGGCCAATCTCACCAATTTCAGTGAGTTCGGTTTGATCGTCGCCATGATTGGCGTTACCAACGAGTGGCTCGATAGTGAATGGCTGGTCGTTCTCGCGGTCGCATTGTCGTTGTCATTTGCCATTGCCGCCGCTCTGAATGCAATGGCTAACGACCTCTATGCAAGACACCGGCCGCTGTGGCAACGATTGCAGCGATCAGGTCGTTTGCCGGATGACCAGCCACATGACATCGACAACGCAACCATTGCGATCGTTGGTATGGGCGGAGTCGGTACCGGAGCCTACGACACGATGAGTGACAAGTACGGAGACAAAGTGATTGGCGTTGAAATTGACCCCATCACGGTCAAGAACCAGCGAGAAATGAACCGTAAGGTCTTACTCGGCGATCCCAGCGATGCTGATTTCTGGGATCGTGTTCAGGCGACCCATACTCTGGATCTGATCATGTTGGCCTTGCCAAAATTGAGCACCAGCCTCGAAGTGATCGAACAACTTAAACTGACGTCTTTTAGTGGGAGAATTGCCGCTACCGCACGTTTTCCCGACGAAGTCGTCGCGCTGCAAAACGCCGGCGCAGCCACGGTGTTCAATATTTACACGGAAGCGGGTGCCGGTTATGCCGCGCATGTGGCTGCAGCAAATGCACCGCATGCGGCTGATTAGTGCCGGGTCAGTCTGCCGAAGCCTGACGGCCAGTATTCGGTACCTGGCAAACATCCAGCACCGAAGTCGGCGTGTGTTGAAAGAACTCATGAACACGGTGACGCCGTGAATCCAGCATCGCGGCAAAACCTCTGCTGTTCGTATCCATCACTTCCACGGCCGGACGTTCGCTCTCTTCAAGGTCAGAGGCGATATGTACCGATGTGATGATCGTACGAGTGTCTGACACACTTAACATCCCGCCTTCACTCGCCGCCCCACGGCGAATGCGTTGCACGACATCCATGCCAAGCACGACGCGACCGAAGATATTCATATTGCGGTCCAGATAACGTGGCGCCTGGCCTATTACGATGTAAAAGTCGGTGCTGCTGGTGTCTGCCTCGTTGAGTCTTGCCATAGCCAGCGTACCCGGGCAGTGCGTAAGCCAGACCTTGCCCTCCTCTGTATCGCGAGCGGCGGCAAAGCCATCGCTGAAACCGGTTTCGGCGGCGAACAAATCGGGCTTTTGCACGCTGGCAAACGGCAGTGCGTCCGTTAGCTTGCGGTCAAACTCGCCCTTGATGGTCGGTTCTGAATTGGCATTGCCCATGTCGCTGCCGTCGCCACCTTGTGCAACGAAACCATCGATGACCCGGTAGAAACTCTGTCCAGCGTAAAAACCTTTGCGAACCAGCCGTCTGAACTGCGAGACAGTTGCCGGTGCAAAGTTCGCATTCAATTCGATGTAAACCACACCGTCGTCGAGCGCCATAATTACCAGGTTGTCCGGATCAACGGCTCGCCACTCAATCTCATCCTGAGCATGAACGTGAACTGCCCAAAACGAGCAGCTCAATAGCAGCAACAGGGTTTTCATTCGCATGGCAGGCGTCTCTGTCAGTAGGGCCAGGGCAGGCTTGGATCGTAGTCGAGCACTTTCACCGTGGGCAGCGCATCACGGTCAACAATCTCGCCGCCTTTGATGACCATGTTGATCTGGCGGAAATTGCCGATGTCGTCCAGCGGATTTGCATCGAGCACCAGCAGATCGGCAATTTTGCCCTCTTCTACCGTGCCTAGCGTATCGCCGAGACCGTAGGCTTCAGCGCCATTGCGGGTCGCGGCGATCAGTATCTCCATCGGGCTCGCGCCGACGTCCTGCAAGCCGATCATGCGGTTGAAGTGCATGCGCCCCAGGCGTCCCCATACTACCGGTCCGAGGTCGGCCGAGTCGGGACCTTGATCGGTGGCGAGCGTGAACTTCACACCGCCATCAATCCACACTTTCACACCTTCCGCTTTTTCCTCAAAGGACGAACCGTGCATCCCCAGTTGGCGATTCACCATGATCTCGTTCAGCGCGGGCTGATCGGTGTGTTCACGAAAATCCCACTCGGCGTAGATTCGCTCTTTTTCCTTTTCCGGGATAGACATCAGGCCGGCATAGATGCCCTTTTCTTCAATTGTCTCTATGAGCGACAGGATCGCTTCCTTCTGGGCATCCGATGCAGAAGACCATGATGTGCTCATGACGTTCGGGTGTATGAGCAGGTCGGTATCTACCTCGACCGCCATACGCAAACTCTCGACCGTGAACGTGTGAGTCGTAAACGGAATGCCTGCCTTACGCGCTTCGTCACGCATCGCGACCAGTGCTTCTTTGGAAAACATCAGCGGTTCAACCGGACCGATGCCGTGGCCGCTGACACCAACCTTGATGAAGTCAACGCCCTTCGCAATGTAGTTACGGGTCGTGATAGCAATTTCGTCCGGCGTCATGGCCAGCATGGCCGGACCTACGTCGTCTTCCCACAAGGCATCAATACGTCGCCGAATGGCCGGCGTGACCCAACCGCCATAACGTAGCGAAAGCCCGGATACCGGCCAGCCGCCCATGAAGTACTGACTGAACGGCCCGCCGGTGCCGATGATATTGCCGGCGATCAACAGGCGACTGCCGATGAATTCACCGCTATTGATTCTGTCGCGCGCTTCGAGCAGCGGCTTTAGCGGTCCCCAGGTATCGGGCATGGTAGTCAGACCGTACTTGAGGCCAACCTGGGCCGACTGAATAGCGATGTCAGTAAGCCGGTCTTCATACTTTATGAAGAACTCCGGCACGGTCATCAGAATCAGGTGAATGTTGGAGTCGATCAGGCCGGGTGTGATCCATTTGCCAGACGCATCGATCGTTCGGTAGCCCGCCGGCACTTTGCGGTTGCTACTGATCGTCTGGATCTTGCCGTCGGCCAGCAACACGGTGGCATTCTCAATAGGTGCCGCACCCGTTGCGCTGATGACGGTAGCGCCGGTCAAGGCGATCTTTTCTGCCCGTGCCGCGTGGTTAACGCCAACTGTCAGCAACAGCAGGCAAACTATGACTCGCATCTAACTCTCCTGAAATCAAATCTTTATTGTTGCCGATCAACTGCCTGTGCCAGGCAGCGTTGCCTGTGCCAGGCAGCGTGTCTCGGTAACTCTGGATGATGTAGTTAAAGGTTCCGGTACGTGCTCACTGTTCGAGAGTAATAGCCACGATGGTCTGTATCGTGCGGTGCGGTTCGCGGTCCAGGGTGTCAGCCATAGTGGGCTGCCGCCGTGTGTTGTGCGCGTGTCCGCAGGCGCTTGCGAATGATGTTGTGTCGGCGCCTGTTGATCGGGAAGTAAAGCGCGAGCACGGTTGCCAGCAAGTTCAGCAGTATGGGTATCCCCAAAAAGGCAATGAAGAAACCAACCAGCGCCCAGCCATCGTTGTTACCCATGGCATCGAAACCGAACAGCGAGACAAACAGCAGCGCCGCCCCGGCCCCTGCGCCAAGACCGATCTTCTGCAGCAGCGTTACCAGCGAGTAGTAATTGCCGGCATTGTTGGAGCCGGTCTTCAGCGTGTCGTAGTCCACGATGTCGGCCATCATGGCGTAGTAAGCAACAGTAGAACCTGTGGTAAACAATGCGGAAAAGCTGAACACCGTGAGCAAGGCAGGAAACGCAGTTGGACCGGGTCGTATGCTGCCCATCGCGACGAGCGTTAGCACGATACACAAATTGCAAAATGCCAGTACACGGTGAGTGCCGAAGCGTGCGCCTGCCCATCCCCACAACGACGCACTCAGAAAGCCGATACCGGCAACTGCGAGGCCAAGATGCCCGAACTTATCGGGAATGGCGAGGTAGTTGCTGACGTAGAAAAAATAGAGGCCGGCGACCATGCCGCTGGCCAGCCAACTGGCCAGCATGATGACGGCATAGATCCGCAACGGTTTGTTGGCCGCGAATGACGACAGCGCCGCCGCTGCACTCGCCTGTGGGCGCACATTGGTAGTCCCTTCCGGAACCATGCGTACCGCCGCGACTACGGAAAGTACGATCAAGGCAATAACCAGGTAGGACAATGCCGCTGTAACGTCCGGGGTAATTTCGGTCGTCGGGAAAAACGGCAGAAACGGCCCGGACCAGAACAGAAAATAGCCGAGGTAAATGGCGGCGGTGCGAAACCCGGAGACGTGCGAACGTTCATCATAGTCAACTGTCAGCTCACTCAGCCACGCGGCGTGCGGAACTTCGACCATCGTCCAGCCTACATAGACGACGATCGAAGCCAGTAAAAAATACAGCCCGCCGGTATCGGTGCCGGGGCGAAACCAGAACCACACGCCAACAATGCACAAGAGGCCACCGGCAATGATCCAGGGCTTTCTTCGCCCTATCCGCGTTGCCGTGCGGTCCGAGAAAAAGCCGATGACCGGATCCGTGATCCCATCGAAAACGCGGCTGAACACAAGAATGAGGCCAATTGTCGCGAGGTCGATGCCGCTGACCGTTGCGTACAGCCCCGGCAGAATCGACAGCGCCGGCGTGTGCAGCATCCATATCGGCACCATGGGCGCTGCATAGGCCGCAATTGTCCACGCTCCCGGTTTTTGACTCACGATTCAGAACCACGTTCTTCGCTACACCAGCTCCTTTATACCAAGTTCGTTGCGAGCTACCTACCGGGGCTTAACGGCCACCGAAAAGGTAGGTGCCTTCAATACCGATCGTTCTTGGTCGCAGCGTATTCGCGCGCACGGCCTCGTCACCGCCCGGTAACCCGGCACGTCCGCCGGAGAATACGTTCAGCAACGGGGTTTCGTTCGTCAGGTTGTCGACGTACAGCTTCAACTGGAAATTTTCCCAGTTTGCACCGGTGGACATATTGACGATGTTTTGTGCGGGCACTTCAACGTTACCGTCGTTGCCGTCAAAGCCGAAGGTAGAGGTTGAGTCTTTGTGCCAGAAATTGGCACGAACGTAGCCGTCAACCCGGTTGCTGTAGCTGAAGTCATAGCCGACATCGAGGGAATAGGTGTTTCTCGGCGTACGACGAAGGCTGTCACCCTTGTTGATGTTTACCCGGGTTCCCGGGAACAACTGTGCGTCGTCCTGGAATTCATTGTCCGTGTTACCCCAGCTCAACGCCGCGTAAACGCCCGGTGCAAAAAAGTCCTGGGTGACGATTTCGAGTTCGACACCCTGCGCTTCCAGATCCGGCGCATTGGTGGTGAAGAAGCCCTGACCGAAGGCACCAGCCGTGTCGCTCTGTACTACGGCCTGTACTTCTTGCCAGTCGAGGAAATAGACGGACGCGTTCAGCAGAACCCGGCCGTCCGCAAGCCGCGACTTGATGCCTGCTTCGTAACTGACCAGCGTGTCAGGTGCGAACTCGTAGAACTCTTCCGATATGCCGAACAGCGCTTCGCCGACAAAGGTGTTGAAACCGCCGTAGCGGAAGCCTTCCGAGCGCAACGCGTAGGCCATGACATCGTCGCTCAAGCGGTACTCAAGCGATACTTTGTAGAAGACGTCGTCATCTTTGGCGACACCGTTGGTTACAAAGCCGAAATCACCACCGCCGATCAGGAATACTTCGCGGTTATCCACTTCCCAGTTGAACATGCGGCCACCGACCAGCACTGTCAGGTCGTTGGTCAGGTCGTAACTGACTTCGCCAAAAAAAGCCTTGTCGGTCAGGATTTGCAGACCACCGGAACGCGTGCCTTCAACCGGAGCCGGATCACCGAAGCCGGTTAGCTCGTAATCAATCGCCTGATTGAAGTCTTCGTACTCGTCATAGTAAAGACCGACCAGCCACTGCAAGCGGTTGTCGCCCGAGGAGGAGAGCCGTAGTTCGTGCGTCGTGGCGTGCTCATCAATTACGGTATCGAACTGCTGCAAAGTGCCTGACGAATCGAGGAAGTCCGTGTAGCCACCGTCATTTGTGAAGTGTGAACCGGTGTAGTTGAGCGTACCCCAGCTCAGGTCGTAGTCGACGATCAGATTGAAGAGGTCGTATTCCTGACGGCTGGGGCCGGAGTCCGATGGCTGATCCACCTGCAAGCCGTCCAGGCCGATTTCGAAATACGTCGGTGCGTCTGCATTGAGGTCGTTGCCGTGATAAATCGTGGTTACGGTCAAATTGTCAGTTGGTGCGAACAACGCTGATAAGCGCCACGCGGACTCCCGAACATCGTTGATGGCGTTGTTCGAGGTACGGATGTTGTCGATGTAACCCGTTTCGTCGACGAACTGCCCCGCTACGCGCACTGCAAACTTGTCTTCAACCAGCGGCATGTTTACGACGCCGCTGTAACGCTGGCTCAAGCCGCCGTCGTTGTCGGTCGTGTACAGATCGCCCTGTACGTTGCCGCTGTAGTTGTTGAGTTCCGGTCGGTTGGAACGGTAGTAAATGAGTCCGCCGATGGACTGGGAGCCCCACAGCGTTCCCTGCGGGCCACGCAAGACACCGACTTCACCGATATCGAAGAAGCGGTAGGAGTTGCCGAAATGCGGTGCACCGTCGAGATACTGCGCGACCACGCCAACGGTGTTGTCCGCAACGGTTGAGAGCCCGCGAATGGACGCCACTTCGTTGCCGCGTCCTGGGCCGCCGTCGTTAATGAAATTGGTGCCGGGAACCTGAACGATGAAGTCGTCAAAATCCAGCACGTCCAAGCGTTCGAGTTTGTCGGCATCAAAGGCGGTAATGCTGCTTGAGAGGTCCTGGACGCTCTTCGCTGCGCGCTTGTCCGCGGTCACGATGATCTCTTCGATCTGCACGACGGTCGAAGTAGTGTCCTGGGCGGTTGCAGCCAGCGGCACCAATAATGCGGTTATGAGCGCAGCCGAGCCACGCTGCAGGTGACGGTTGTGTTTTATAATCATGTACTTACCCCTAAGAATTGCGATGTACCAGGGGTGTTGAGCCACCCGGACTTCTCATTGCGGGGGCAAACATACCGTCCGAGCGTATTGTTTGTAAAGCGGATTTCAGTGCGGTTGCACAGCGTTCTTCAGATAACACTGGATCATGGCGACACAGGCATCAAACTTCCGCGCGACGTCGGCCTGATTGCGCTGGCTGGCCAGCCCTCGCATCAGGTAGCACGCGATACCTATCATGTCGCGTGGGTTCTCAAGGACGGCGAACTCGGGCAACAACTGTTCGTACTCGCGGCTCATTTGTTCGAGCTGCTTCGCCGACAGGCATTCCTGAATTTTGGCTATCTCCTGGTTGGTGCGCAACGCGACTTCAATCTCTCGTGCTGTGTCGTACCAGGTGGCGAAATCGTCTTTCAGCACGCGCAATCGGTCTTCAAGCGACAGCTGCTCGGTATTCGCACCCAGCAGCTGAGTTTTGAACCGATCAAGTCGCTGGCAATAAAAGTGATGAATGGCGTGAGCGATAAGTTCGTTCTTTGCCGGATAGTGATGCAACAGCGCTCCTCGTGACACGCGTGCTTCCTTAATGACAGAACTGATAGATGTGCCGGCGAACCCGAAGCGACCAAGGCAGCGCACAGTGGCCTCCAGCAGTGCTGTCTGGGTTGTTGTGCGGCGTTCTTCCTGCGATCTGCGGCGAGACGGCGGGGATACGGAATCCATATACGTGAGCCTTGGGTTTCAACTCTTACTTCTGCACAAACAGTACGACCTACTGTTTTGGTTGGCAAGTGAGCGCCAGCGCGAGAAGACGACGCCGCTATTCGTGAGCGCAAATTCAGGGGCCACGACGCCATATTTTCGATACACGGCGTCCAGATCCATCGTGCATTCTTGTGGCGGGATGCATAGCTCGCTTCGTGTATTACCGGCGAGCTGTTCGACAACACGGCTAAGATCCGGAGCCAGTTCATCATCGGCTGGCCAACGGTTCATGCTTACCGCAAAGGCGACGCTTCCGGAGCAGCGGTTGCAATCAGCAATATATGGTTGGAATCAATCAAAAGCGCGCAACGCGCGACGTTAACGGACGGTTGCGGAAGGACTATAATTAGACAGCGCGAATAAGCAAAAACAAATAAGCAACTCGCCGGGGAATCACGAACAATGAAGTTCATGACAGAGCGACATAAGAAACTGATGCGCACATCAGAAGCCGCGTTGCACAACGCAGTGGCCGCGCCCGCGGAAGACATTGCGCGCGTCGCCAAGACGGTTATTTCAGACGGCCGTACATACCGATCCTGGGAAGCGCGTCACGCCGAATTGCTGGTACCCGCTGCACAGTCTGCAAATGACCGGCGGTTGTTGGCTGAAATGCGTTGTACGCAGTTACGCTTGGTACCGCAATTGGCGCTGTTCAACTATCTGAAAGAGCATCGGGTAGTCGGTGAGAAACGGATCAGGATATTTCGACTACTGCATGGCACCCTCGATTTCAATGACAGTGTTTTGCTGGAACATCGCAACTTTCTGCTCGCTGAGTCCAGCCAGATATCGTCGGCACACATACTGAAGATGATGCGCGACAGTTCCGGGTATGCGTTGATCGATCGGTATGAGCAGGCTTACGCGAAGTATTTCTCCTTGAAGTGCGAGCGCCTCGTCACCCGCTCCCGAACGTGTGCGGAATTAATCAAGCCGATGCTAACGTCAGCTCATCGAGATATGGAAAGAGTCCGAGGGCAGGTTGAGCACGATGTCCCGAAAACGAATGGGAGCTCGTTCGACACGGTTGAAGCACTCGAACACAGTGGACGCTTTCGGGCACTGGACTACCTGAACCGGTAGTTGCGTCGACCAGCCAGTAAATCGTCACGCTTCCCGAGTTTGTGAATCTAGCAGAACCGAGCGCCTGTGCCGCGCCGATTGCTTGTGCCAACGGTAGGCAGCCAGCATGTGTCGAACGTGCATTGCCGACCGGCGTCGTGCAAACTGCAGGTCGCGACGACGGTTAATCAGACAGCCTCTAACATTCAATCAGAAACGTCGCAGTTTTCTTTTGGACAACTGCGGAGATAGCGAATGATTGATAAACACAAAGTGGCTGAACTACAGACTCGGCTCAGCAAGTTCCCTCGCGCCTCACTGGCACTGCTACCTACTCCAATGCAACCGCTGAACAATTTTGGCGCATTGCTTGGCGGCCCCGAGCTGTGGATGAAACGGGATGATCTGTCCGGTCTCGAAGGTGGCGGCAACAAAACACGCAAGCTTGAATACCTGGTTGGCGACGCGCTTGACCAGGGTGCCGACATGTTGGTGACGGTGGGCGCTATTCAGTCAAACCATACCCGCCAGACAGCGGCTGCCGCGGCAAAAGCCGGGCTTAAATGCGCCCTCCTGCATTGTGCCTGGACCAAAGATGCCGGCCCGAATTATCGATCGGTCGGCAATATTCTGCTCAGCCACCTGATGGGTGCCGAACTTTATGTCGATGAGACCGAAAGACCGATTGAAGATCAGGGGCCCTTGAATGAGTTCATGATCCGGCTGAAGGCCGACGGCCATGCGCCCTATTTAATACCGGGTGGCGGCTCTGAACACCATCTTGGCTGCATGGGGTACGTCAATTGCGCGGCCGAACTGGCCAGGCAGTCGTCTGAGCACGGGCTGAAATTCGACTATGTCGTGCATTGCACGGGTTCCAGCAGTACGCAGGCAGGTTTGTTGGCAGGCTTCGCCGCTCTAGGTATACGAACGCGAATCATTGGCGTGTCGGACGACGATGAAACCGCGATAAAAAAGCGCCGCATCCTGCAACTCGCCAATGCGGTTCTGCACACGCTGGATCTGGAAGTCCGCGTTTCGGAGCAGGATGTCGAAGTCATTTCTGCCAGTGGCAACGCTTACGGTGTGGCCGATGAGGACATCATCAGCGGCATCCGGTTGTTGGCCAACAAGGAAGGCCTGATCGCTGACCCGGTTTACGAAGGTCGTGCAGTGCGTGGCCTCCTGAGGCTTGCTGGCGAGGGACGTTTTCGAAGCGACGACAAAATTCTGCTCATGCACCTCGGTGGGTCCCCGGCGATCCACGCGTATGCCAGCCAGTTCGGCGTGGTTCCGTTACGATTGTTTAGCGCCTAGCGGGCTACGAGCAGGCCTGCCGTGCTGCCCGTCAATGGTACGGGTGCCATTCAGGGGCAACATATTTCGTATGTTTGCACGGGACAGGCGGGTCTGGTTGCCATCGTTCTCAGTTTCGTCGCTGAGCGGAGCAGACGTGATCTGCCCGGTCAGTAAAGGTCTTCCCCTGAAATCGCGAAACGCTAATGCGAATCATTCTTATTGCCATTTACGCTAATTAGGTTTAGCCTCGCATTTTCTGACGGGCCGAACAGAGCCCGCTATCGAAACTTGGGAGATTTTGGCAATGAAACGACGCGACCTCTTCGCGGGCACAAGTACTCTGGCAGCAGGCAATGCCCGTATTCCACAAACTCTGCGCAACCAACCGAAGGGCTGCAGCACCCTTGCGAAGCCCGCGCTGGCGGTTGCAATGAGCCTAGCTGGCGCCACCTCAGGCTTCGCTCAGGAAGCGAACGAGGAAACCAAGGCCACGGAAGAACGCAGCGCCGAAATCGAGGTGATTGAGGTGTACGGTCAGTCCGGCGTGCCTTACAAAGCGCTATCTTCCGGCGACATGCGGCATACCGCGGAACTGGCATCGACACCGCAGACGATAACCGTGCTGACGCAGAGTCAGTTGCGAGACTCGGGAAAGACCGATCTGAAAGAAATTCTGGCAGCGCAGGCTGGTATTACCCTGGGCACCGGCGAGAACGGCAACGCCTTCGGCGACCGTTACATTATTCGCGGTCATGAAGCACGCAGTGACGTTTTTGTTGACGGAGTCCGCGATCCGGGCATGACCACGCGCGAGAGTTTCGCGACTGAGCAAATAGAAATTACCAAGGGACCCAGTTCTACGTTTGCCGGACGCGGTTCAACCGGCGGCGCAGTGAACGGGATTACCAAACAAGCCAGCGCCGATTACAATTTTTCCATACTTGAAGGCGCCCTCGGCACCGACAGCCACCATCGAGTGACGTTCGACACCAACCGAACCGTGAGTGACCAGCTCGCAATCCGCGCGAATTTTTTGCATGCAGCCGAAGATGTTCCCGACCGTAACCCGGCTGAGAAACGGCGTGCAGGCGCCCTACTCTCCGGTTTGTATGCGCCGACGGAGAAACTCGGTTTTGTAGCCGACCTTTACTACCTGCAAGCGGACGACGTACCCGATCTTGGTAGCTACTTTGATCAGTCCATCCGGGCACCGTTGAAAGACGTACCGGTGTATCTGCAAACGGACAGTGATTTTCTTGATACGGAGGTCAAGACGATCACCCTGAAAACCAACTATTCGTTCAATGATGGCCTGCGACTGCAGAACTCGACGCGTTACGGTCAGACCGACAATGGCTATGTGACCACCGGAATGCGCGGCACTACGCGCCACGACACGGATCCGGTTGCACCGGGCGTCAGTACACTCTCACTCAGCAGCCACCAGGGCTGGCAGCAGGTGGAATACTTCGTCAACCAACTCAATGTGTTGTGGGATACCTCCACCGGTGATCTCAAACACACCTTCGTTATGGGTCTGGAATTGACTGATGAGACTGTCACCAACGGCGTGTTCGCTCTGGACAACACCGGTGCAACCAACTGCGTCCTTGCAGGACGTGGTGCGACAGCCCCACCGCAGGACAGTTACTGTGCGTTGGATGGTAACGGCAATGCAGTGCAGAACCTCGGTACCTTGCTGGGCAGAACGGTCACACGTGGCGATGCCGATTCCGATTTCAAAGTGAATACTTATTCGGCCTACCTGATGGACACGGTTGAATTCAGCGATCGCTGGAGCGGCTTCTTCGGTGTTCGTTACGATCACTTCGACTACAACAATCTCGTCAACAGTCGCGGTACTCTGCAGCAGTACGACTACTCGGATGGATTCTGGAATGGCCATATTGGAGTCGTGCGAACAATCGGCGACAGCGGCAACGTATACGCCACCTACAGCAGTTCGACCAATATCAACGGCGGCGAATCTGACGTCGGTGGTAGCTGCGGCTATGGCGGTTTGTGCGGTACACCCGACCAGGTCGAGGTTGGTGATCCGGAAACCACCATCAACATCGAGGTGGGAACGAAATGGAATCTGTTCAACGAACGCCTGTTGCTGACGGCAGCGGCCTTTCGGATGACCAAAGACGATGTCATGGAAAGTGTTGGCGATGCCTACTCAACAATTGGCACATTGAATACGGGCAAGAACCGGGTCCAGGGCGTGGAGTTCTCGGTCACCGGCAGTATCACGGACAAACTCAGTGCTCAGTTCAGCGCAGCGTTCATGGAATCGGAAGTGTTGGAGTCGTTCATTACAGACGATATTGGTCGGGTTCTGAGTAATTTTGCCGACGACAGCCTGTACCTGCAGGTTCGTTATGATGCGAACGAAAAAGTATCGTTCGGTGGTTCAGTCACCTACAAGAGCGAAATGTACGGTGGGCAGCCTGATACGGCAGCTGGCTTCAACTCGACGATCAACGACTATTCCATCGTTGTACCTTCCTACGAAGTGGTCGATTTATTCGTGAACTACTACCACAGCGATCGGGTGAACCTGCGATTGAACGCGAGCAATGTCACTGACGAAGAATACTGGGTTGCGGCCTATCGATCCGGATCGTTCATGTACCTCGGCGATTCGCGTAACGTTCGTGCCACCGTTACCTGGGGGTTCTAGCCGTTACTTCTGACGTCTACTCTATAGAGGACTTCGAAACCCTCGCAAGCAGGAAACTACCGCCGGCAATCTGGGAACACATTGCCGGCGGTAGTGCGAATGAGCATGCCTTGCGCGCGAACAAGTCGGTCTATCAACGTTACTCGGTGTACCCGCGCGCGCTGGTCGATTGCAGCAAAGGCTCCACGGCGCTGACCTTGTTTGGCGAGCATTTCTCACACCCGGCATTGCTGGCACCTGTGTCATTTCAGCGACTGGTTCACCCCGACGGCGAACTGGCAACGGCACAGGCGGCCTGTGCGCTCGAAACGGGAATGGTGCTTAGTACGCTGTCCTCTGTCAGCCTTGAAGCGGTCGCTGGCGAGCTTTCGACGAATCGCTGGTTTCAGCTCTACTTTCAGTCGGATCGCGCGAGCACACTGAAACTTGTAAGACGCGCTGAACGTGCCGGTTATTCAGCCCTGGTCGTGACGGTGGATGCGCCCGTTACAGGCATGCAATACCGCGCCCAACGTGCGGGTTTCCGTTTGCCGGATACTGTTGCACCGGTCAACCTGGAACCACGCGAGCCCGTGAACATACCGTTGGAACCGGGCGAAAGTCGCGTGTTTCAAGGGGCGATGCGTACGGCACCGGGTTGGCAGGACGTGGACTGGCTCAGAGCGCAGACTCAACTACCGATTGTCCTGAAAGGCCTGCTGCATCGCGACGACGTTGCTACTGCAATCAGCCATGGTATCGACGGTGTCGTCCTTTCGAACCATGGCGGACGTACGCTCGGCAGTGCACCCGCGGCTCTTACGGTGCTGCCCGAGATTCGTGCCAGTGTCGGCGCCGACTATCCATTATTGATCGATGGTGGAATTCGTTCGGGCAATGACGTCTTTGTGTCGCTGGCACTGGGCGCGACAGCCGTCATGCTTGGACGACCGCAAGTCTATGCGCTGGCGACAAACGGTGCACAAGGTGTTGCCCGAATGTTGCGCATACTGCGCGATGAATTGGAGGTGACCATGGCGCTTGCGGGCTGCCCTGACCTTTCCAGTGTTTTAGCCACGTGCCTCATGGACAGACATAGGTTGGAGTCTTGAAACAATGCTCGTAGTCATTGAAGAATTTATCAGTGTTGCAGATGTGGATCGTTATCGCGCTGCACTGGATGAGGTCGACTGGACCGATGGCACGGCGACCGCCGGTTCGCTGGCCGCCAAGGTCAAGCGTAACCAGCAATTGCCGGATAGTTCTCCGCAGGCTATCGCGATGGGCAACGAACTGCTGACCCGCATGGGAACCCATCCGACGTTCGTATCGGCGGTAATGCCGATGAAGATCCATCCGCCGCGTTTCAATCGTTACGCGGCTGGCCAGTCCTACGGCGCGCACGTAGATGGTTCAGTGATGGCATTGCCCGGCACCGATACGGTTTTGCGCAGTGACGTATCAGGGACCTTGTTCTTGTCGGATGCCGATGACTACGAGGGTGGCGAGTTGATCATTGAAACGGAGTTCGGCGCGCAGGCGGTCAAATTGCGCGCGGGAGATCTCGTCCTGTACCCATCCGGCAGTCTGCACAGAGTAGCCGAAGTGACGCGCGGCCATCGATTGGCAGCCATACTCTGGGCTCAGAGTATGGTGAAAGACAGCGCTGCACGGAGCATGTTGTTCGATCTCGACCAGACCATTCAGTCGTTAACAGCAAAGGCTCCGACGGCGGCAAACGATGTACTGCAGTTGACCTCGATTTACCACAACCTGGTGCGTCGCTGGGCTGAAGTCTAAGGTCCAGCGGCTGTTGCGATGATTTTCCCGCGTTGCGGCGGATTTACCGCGCCTTTCAGCACCTATCGCAAGCGGCCGACAGTGTCGATTTCGCGGTGGTGTTTAGATTGAACTATCCGTGCGCAAATTGGTTTGTGTAGAATCACGCACCGAAATTGCCCCTACTGTCCGGAGATCTGCATGCCTTCCTTCAATCAAGTGCGCTCGCTCGTCGCTATCAGTGCACTTTGCTTCTTAGCCCTACTGCCAACGACCTCTCGTGCGACCATCGTTGAATTCGAAACCAGCCTGGGCAATTTCGAAGTTAATCTCTACGACAATGCCACGCCGCAAACTGTCGCCAATTTCCTGGACTACGTGCAGAACGGCCGTTACACGGATTCCATTTTTCATCGCTCGGTTACCAACTTCGTCATCCAGGGCGGTGGCTTCAATACCGACGCGCGAGCGGAGATTGGCGTTATCACTGCCGGTGCGGCAGTCGTTAACGAGCCGGTCTATTCGAATGTCCGCGGCACGATCGCTATGGCCAAGGTTGCTGGTAATCCCAACAGTGCGACCAGCCAGTGGTTCTTTAACGTTGTCGATAACTCTGCCGATCTCGATGGACAGAACGGCGGCTTTACTGTCTTTGGCGAAGTGATAGGCAATGGTATGACCGTCGTTGACGCGCTGGCAGCGTTGCCGAGGTACAACATCGGCTCACCGCTAACCGAGTTACCATTACGCAATTACACGTCGCAGGACGCGGCGAACAATATTCCGATCGATAACACCCATCTCGTCATCATTTCGTCAATCACTGTTACCGACACCACTGTCGATAGCGCTGCCGGTCTCAATCCCACGCCGAATACGGCCAACAGCGGCGGCGGCGGAGGTCTGGGCGGCGGCAATAGCGGCGGCGGTGGTGGCGGTGCCGGATTGTTGTTCATACTCGGTTTGTGTGGCGTCAGAATGGCGCGTTTGTTGCAACGATAACAACCAGCAAGCACCCCGCGCGTTGCGGCTGTTACCGGCCGCGACAGCACTAGCTGATTTTACAGAGCCCCGGAATACCTCGGCGGACGTCGCTGTGTTCCTGCGCTTATTGCGCAAGATGACGGTGAAGACGCGGTCTGCTTTTTCTGAGTCCAGGTAGCCGCTCTGATGCGTGTCGACTGACAATTCCCGATACGACGCGGACTTGCGGCGAAGATCGAACGAAATACAGCTACTTTGGTTGCGAATCGAGAACGCATTTTTCAGTCCGGCTTGTTCGTTGTCGATTGCACGGCGTATGATTATTTCCCGCCGCGTCTACGGCGGATTTGTCATCAAGCCTTGCCAGGAGATTCCGCGCCGATGAGTGCCCCAAAAAAAAGACTCGGTCGTGGTCTGGAAGCATTGCTTGGCAACAAGACCAGTGAAGAAGCGTCACCCGGCAACGACAGCAGTAGCACACTCGTAACGCAAGACATGCTGGTAACAACGCTGCAACCGGGCCAGTACCAGCCGCGCCAGTCGTTGTCGGATGATAGTCTTTCAGAACTGGCGAATTCCATTCGTGAGCAAGGCGTACTTCAACCGCTGATCGTTCGACCTATCAGTGCTGCGAACGGCATCACGCACGAGATTGTAGCTGGCGAACGACGTTGGCGTGCGTCGCAGATAGTCGGACTTGAGTCTGTGCCGGTGGTTGTTCGGGAGCTTGATGATCAATCGGCTCTTGCCGTTGCGTTGATTGAGAACCTGCAGCGTGAAGACCTCAATGCTATCGAACAAGCCCATTCTCTAATGCGTCTGGCAAAGGAATTTCAACTTACACATCAACAGGTTGCGGATGCAGTTGGACGTTCTCGCTCCTCTGTTAGCAACTTGTTGCGTTTGCTCGATCTGGACGATGCCGTAAAAGACATGCTCGCGAACGGCCGACTGGACATGGGGCATGCACGCGCCTTGTTGCCGTTACGCGGCGAACATCAGGTGAAGATTGCACAGAAGGCGTCGTCATCGGGATGGTCGGTTCGCCAGGTTGAAAAGTCCGTTCGCAGTCGCTTGACGGAAGACGCCGCGCGTAAACCTGCTGCACCCATCGATATGCAAACGCGTTGGTTGCAGGAACAGCTCGGCAAAGAACTGGGACAGAAAGTAACGGTCCGGCCGCGCAATGACGGCACCTACAAACTGGATATTGCTTTCGGCAGTCTGGATCAATTGCAGTTCGCACTTGGCCAGGTGCAGGATCTTATCGGTCAGTTGCAGGCCGCGGCAGGTCCGCGAGTACGCACCGCCGCTAAATAGGCAGGTCCGTTTAGAGCCGGTCTAAGGCCGCAAATCTTTCGCTCATCAACATCCAATACGAATCTTCCGTGATCGGACTGCAATGACACTATTGCCGTACCGACACCCAGTCATCTGCTTTTCCGAACGCTGTTGTGCATTGCGAGATTTCGCTCAGCGTGGAAATTCACTGCAGCACGCCAAACCCAAACCTCCGTTCTCCAACTGTGAGAGGACTTCACTGCTGCACGCGATTTCACCCACCTCCTCTGTCATGTCTTAAGGCTTTGAAGACGCTGGTTGAGAAAGCGTTGTTCCGGTTGCGACTGGGTGAGCGACAGGGCCCTCTCAAATGACGCAATTGCGTCGGCGCAGCGATTAAGTTGCCGGCACAGTTCGCCACGAGCCGAATGTGCGAGGTGGTAGTCAGTTAGCTTGCCTGTCTCCAGCAAGGTATCGATCAGAGTCAGTCCGGCTTCCGGCCCATCGCGCATGGCCACCGCCGCGGCCCGGTTAAGCGCGACCACTGGTGACGGCATCGCTCGCAGCAGGACGTCATACAGACCGATGATTTGCGTCCAGTCTGTATCGGCCGCCGTCTTGGCCTCGGCATGCACGGCGGCAATGGCCGCTTGCAAGGTATAGGGGCCGATACGTCTTGATGAGATTGCTCGCTCGACGAGCGCGATCCCGGTTGCCATTTGATCCTGATTCCAGCTCGACCGGTCCTGTTCCATGAGCAGCACAATGTCGCCATTCACAGTGCTACGTGCTTCTCGCCGCGAGTCCTGCAACAGCATCAACGCCAACAATCCGGCCACCTCCGACTCAGGCAACAGCTCAAACAGGGTATGGCCAAGACGGATTGCCTCGGTAGAGAGATTCTGCCGTGTAACCGTTTCACCGGACGACGGCGAATAGCCCTCGTTAAAAACCAGATAGACCACTCTCAAGACATTGTCGAGTCGTTCCGGTAGTTGGTTCGCAACAGGTAACTCGTAAGGGATGCGTGCTGATCGGATTTTATTTTTGGCGCGAACGATTCGTTGCGCGATCGTCGCTGCGGAAGTCAGATAGGCTTTGGCAATTTCTTCGGTCGTGAGGTTGCATACTTCGCGCAAAGTCAATGCAACCTGTGCATCCGCGCCGATTGCCGGGTGACAGCAGGTAAAGATGAGCCTGAGATGATCATCGTTCACGACCTGATCATCTATTTCAGGTTCGTCCTGAGTTTCGAGGTGGATCGCGAGTTCACGGACGTTGCTATCAAAGCGCGCACGCTTTCGAATGCGGTCTATGGTTTTGAATCGGCCCGCAGATACCAGCCACGCACGGGGGTTATCAGGTACCCCAGTGCGCGGCCATTGCTCTACCGCGGCAGCGAAGGCGTCATGCAAGCCTTCTTCTGCCAGCTCGAAATCGCCCAACAAACGAATAAGCGTGGCCAGTACGCGCCGTGACTCGTCGCGATACAGCTTGGCTACCTGTTGCTGGATATTGTCGATCACCCTCATCGGAATTAGGCAGTGATCAGGTTCCGAGCGCCAGGATTGTACGGAATCCACCCCAAATCAGCCGTTTGCCATCGAACGGAAAGTCTTCAGGTTTCATGTGAGCGAGACGTGGGTCGGCCATCGCCTTCTTGTTGACTTCGTCACGGTGCTCTCGCGAACGATAGGTTATCCACGAGAAAATGACGGTTTCGTCTTCCTTCATCAGCACGCTTTGCGGAAACGACGTGACCTTGCCGGGCTGGACGTCATCCGCAACGCACTCGGTGTACTCAAGTGCACCGTGTTCCATCCAGACGCTGCCGCTCAACGCCGCCATTTCCAGGTAGCTATCGAGATTTGCTTTGGGTACCGGTATCAGGAACCCGTCTACGTACTTGTCCATGTCAACTTCACTCCCAAGTGACTACTTGTGTTTGGCTGAGTCATGCATTTCTTTGAAGCCGGCCGCGGCTTGCTGGACGTCTTCTGAGAAATCCTCAAACTCCTGAATCTGGCGAACTTCGATCACCGCATTGTTGCCACCCGGGCACCGACTTGCCCACGCAACAGCATCCTGCAGCGAATTGACCTTAATGATCCAGTAACCGCCAAGGACTTCATTCGTCTCGGCGAACGGTCCGTCGGTAACCGAGGCCTTGCCATCCTGAAAGCTGACGCGCGCGCCCATTGACGGCGGGTGCAAACCATCCAGCGATACGAGGACGCCTGCGTCCTGCAATTCGCTATTGAACTTCATCATGGCGGCTACGGCGTCTGCTTCCGGCAATGTGCCAGGTGCCGCTGTTTCGTAGCCTTTAGGAATCATCAGTAGCATGAATCTCATTGTCGTTTTCCTTATTGCGTTTGCATAGAGCGTTTGAAATGGCGGGCCGAAGCCGGTCATCTACCCGAAGTCGCTCTTCTTAAAGGCCTTCAGCGTTGCGCACCCGCCCTTCGAGATTACGGACCGGTCTGACCTCGATACTGCCAAAGCGTGCCGGCGGAATGCGGCCGGCGAGCTGTATGGCCTCGTTCAGATCCTGTGCCTCAATCAGATAGAAGCCAGTCAGTTGCTCCTTGGTTTCGGCGAACGGCCCGTCGGTGACGGACAGGCTTCCAGCGCGAACCCGGACCGTGGTCGCCGTTTGCACCGATTCCAGTGCTTCTGCCGCCCGGCAATGCCCGCTTTCCCTTACCGACTCAAAATACGCAAGACACTCCTCGTCCGGGCAACTGGCTAACGCCGCTTCGTCAGCGTACACAAGGCATAAATACTTCATACAGGTCTCCGTTTACGTGATCTTCCATGCCTTAGTCGTCGTTCAGACGAGAAAATCGACAACCAGAAGCATTCTTTCGAAAAAAGTTTTCTCCGAGTGAGAGTTTGCAAATCGTTGGTTCGGCCGCCGCCCCGCTTGACGCAATTCAAGGGCGCGCCGGTTCACTGGCGCTACGGCAACTGGCGCTTGCTGGATACCGGGCAGAGTTTGTACAAAGCAATGGTTGCGCCTGGTAGCTCAGACCGCTGCCCACCGTCTACGGCTGTTGCAGGGATTGCAGGTAGTCGCGAACACGAACGAGATCCGGATAACGACTGCGTAACGCCTCGATATTGACGGCATAGCCTACGGTCGAAAACCAGCGATACATATCGGCAGTATCACCAGACACGGTCGCGGAGAACTCACTCCAGTCGGTTTGCACGTGCCGCACCGGGCGCCCGAGAGACTGTGACATTACCTCGACGAGATCATCAATGGACATTTCGTCTCCCGCGATTTCTTCCGTTCTTCCCAGCCATTCATCAGGATTGTCGAACGCTTCCCCGACGAAAAAGCCGATGTCGCTCGCTGCAATCCACTGATGCATGTCTGTTCCGTTGCGAGGGTTCACGTAATTACCGGCGAGCAATTCGTCGCGGCTGTAGTTCTTCCAGTTATCCATGAACTCGACCGGGCGAAGGATTGTGTAGGCAAGATCCGATTCGGTCAGCATTTCCTCGATAGCGAACTTGCTGTCAAAGTGGGCGATGCCGGTCTCGTCGTCAGCTGAGGCTACTGAGGAGAATACAAAATGCGAAATGCCGCTGTCTTCGGCGGCATAAATCAGTGCGCGTCCATGCTCTATCTCGCGTGTTGCACCGTGTTCGGAAAAGTCGGTGACTGCGAATACCCCGTAAGCGCCTTGCATAGCTCTACGCAACGACTCGCCGTCGTCGTAGTTGCCCTGAACTACGTCGGCCCCTGCCGAACGCAAGGCCGCTGCGGCAGGCTGGTTGGGATCCCGGGTTAGTGCACTAACGTTGTAGCCGCGTGCGAGCAGCTCTCGTGCCACGGCGCCGCCCTGGGTTCCGGTGGCCCCTGTTACGACCACTATTGGTGTCGTTGCGGCAATGCCGGCAGGCTCTTCAGGTTGGCTGCACGCCGTTAACGTCATAAAGGCAACAAGGCCGACCAGGTATCCGTTGCGACACATAGTTTTGCTCCTTGGTTTTTATCCCAGAAGTATAACCGGCTGTTGCGGGCTATCGTTACGGTGCGAAGATAATCGCTTCGTCACCGTTCTGCGCATCCAGCGGCTCGAGCTTGCGTAAGCGATCGAGACGAATCTCGCGTTGGCCCGTCGCTACCTTGACCACCAACCACTCGGCCCGTTCGGGGGATGTGCGGGTCGTAAGCGGAACACCCGTCAGGGTCTCGTCGTCAGTGGTGAGACGCACCGCCTGGCCGCGCATGCAGGCCAGCTCGAGTTGATCGTGAATCCCGCAGTCTATTGGCGTGTAATTGTCATCACTCATGGTCTGCATCCTGGTCGGATTGCCGGCAACGCAGCGTCTCTGATTTTTGATCCAGCCTGAATACTAAGGCCGGGCCTTTGATATTTCTTCTCTTTTTCCGTAGTACGGCGTTGTGGAGCAGCGCCGATTGTGACGATTCCTGAAAATGCGTCGGCACCGATTTGTTCAGCTGTCAGTCGGTTGGCCCGCTCCCGGGCAAGGCCGTCGAAATACATTTGTTCTGCATTACCCGATAGTTACGCATTGCCATGTCCACAGCGACCGGAACCTGACGGGTGCAGGCACCGGCCGTTCAGCGGCTCTTGCATAAGCCAGGGCTTGACTTCAGCCCGATCGGACATACATTCACCTGAACCTATTTGAGTGAGTGACTGTAAATGTTCAAGCGAATTGCCCTGTTTTTGGCCACCAATCTCGCGGTTGTCTTGGTACTCAGTATTGTATTGCGCCTGCTCGGCGTCGACAAAATGCTCGCCGAATCCGGGTCGGACCTTAATTACCAGGCGCTGCTTATTCTCTCTCTGGTTATCGGTTTCGGCGGCTCGTTTATCTCGCTCGCAATGTCGAAGTGGCTGGCCAAACGCTCTACCGGCGCGCGTGTCATTGAAAGCCCGGCTAACAGTACGGAGTCGTGGTTGTTCAATACCGTGCAACGGCAGGCACAACAGGCAGGTATTGAGATGCCCGAGGTCGCGATTTATGACTCGCCTCAGCCGAATGCGTTCGCCACCGGTGCGCGCCGCAACAGCGCCCTGGTTGCAGTCAGTTCCGGGCTGCTCACGGCGATGAAGAAAGACGAAGTGGAAGCCGTGCTCGCTCACGAAATCTCGCACGTAGCCAATGGCGATATGATCACGCTGGCCCTGGTTCAGGGTGTCGTGAATACTTTCGTCATCTTTCTGTCCCGCATCGTTGGCCACGTTATTGACCGGGTCGTGTTGAAGAACGAGCGTGGTTACGGAATTGGCTATTTTGTCTCAGTGATGGCGGCGCAGGTCGTACTGGGCATTCTGGCGAGCACCATCGTTATGTGGGTCTCACGCCAACGTGAGTTCCGCGCTGACGCAGGGTCGGCGCGCCTTAATGGCACCGAGCCGATGATCAATGCATTGCGCAGGCTCGATCAGGGGCGTGGCAACGATTTGCCGGAGTCGCTGGCTGCGTTCGGCATTTCCGGGGGGCCACGTAGCGGTATTTTGAGCCGCTTGTTCATGAGCCATCCGCCGATAGCAGAACGGATCGCTGCTCTGCAGAACAGCCGGGGCTAGTTCCTGAGGCCGGGTCTAACTGTGGTTGTAGGGATTGTAGGCGCCGTGTCCGGGTTGTGCGCCCGGGTCATCCAGCGTCAGTGACATCTCTTCGTCGGCCGTAAGCAAGTCGCGGCAGCGCTCGCGGATATCGGCCAGTCGGGTCGGGATGGTGGCTTCGGACAATGGGATGTCTGACCGGCCGTTTTTCTCGTTAGTGTCTTGCATCAGTTTTTCCACCTGATTTTATTAACTGTCGCCATTATGCGACAGCATTGTCTTGGCAGTATAGGTTTCGATCCAAGCCAAAAATGTGAACTGGGTCACACTTTGCGTTTGGTGCCTATTAATTTCAATGATTTAGAAGCGGACTTTTACGCAGGTCATTTTTACAAGCGCTCAAATAGCTTGTCTCTGTATCACGACGTTTCGGCAGAGTTGCCTGCGGGCCATTCGGCAAAGTGGCCCAACTGCAGTACGCGCAACCGGTAACGCCCGCTCAGGCCTGCAGCATGTTCGCTCGAATGTCAGCGGTGCTGGAGAACGGCCGAGCAACTGCAACAACATTTGTCATGGAGCACATGGCGATGGCTCAAGAGTACGGCACAGGCGGTCACCGTGGCCCCCGTCGGGACCCCCAAAAGACTGGCTATCCGGCGGCTGACCGGCGCCAGCCGCATGACGAATGCTTTTTGACGACCGACTTTGGTGCGTGATTCAAAACGAGCGGTATCGGCTACCTGTTCTGCCGTGTTACTGCAGTTTAGCGAACGTCAGGCGCGGGTAAGGACGTTGCCGATGTCCTCAGAAAGTGCCGGACGTTAATACCGGACAAGCGCAGAGCCCCAGGTGAAGCCCGCGCCGAAGCCCTCAAACAACAACAGGTCACCCCGTTGTATCCGTCCGTCACGAACGGCTACGTCAAGTGCCAAGGGTATGGACGCGCTGGATGTGTTCGCGTGTTTATCGACAGTAACGACGACCCTTTCCATCGGCAGATCCAGCTTTTTCGCCGCTGCTTTGATAATGCGCATGTTGGCCTGATGTGGAACGAGCCAGCTCACGTCCTTCTTGTCGATGCCGTGACTCACGAGCGTTTCACGGGCAATCGTATCAAGCGTGCTCACGGCCTTCTTGAAAACCTCATTGCCTTTCATTTGTATAAAAGCCGATTCCGCACGTACCTGATCGTAACCAGACGATATGCCACTGGGTACATGCAATGAGTCTTCAAAACGACCATCCGCATGGCAGTGCGTGCAAATGACGCCCTCTTCCTCGCTGGCACGCAGCAATACAGCACCTGCCCCATCGCCGAACAATACACAGGTCGATCGGTCTTCCCAGTTGAGTATTCTCGAATAGGTATCGGCGCCAACCACCAAAACGCATTTCGCGCCGCCGGTTCTAACAAAGCGGTCTGCGACATCAAGGGCGTAAATAAAGCCTGCGCATGCAGCATGTATATCGAAGGCCGGGCAATCTCTGATGCCAAGGCGTTGCTGCAACATACACGCGGTGCTGGGAAATACTTTGTCCGGCGTGGTCGTTGCCAACACTATCAGATCAACTTCATCGGCGGCTGCTCCGGCACTCTCGAGTGCTGCCTTGGCTGCTTCAAATGCCATGTCTGAGGTTGTTTCACCGTCAGCGGCAATGTGCCTCTGCTTGATACCGGTTCGATCCTGAATCCATTGGTCGGATGTATCTACAAGAGCTTCGAACTCGTGGTTCATCATCACCCTCTTGGGCAAATAGGAACCGGTACCGGCGATGGCTGAATAAGGCATGGTTGTTGGTATTTCCTGAAGGCTCAGCGTTGCAAGAACTCTGCAAGCTCGCGGATAGTGGGGTAGTCAAAAAGATCGTTGATGTCGACTTTCCCCGGGTATTTCTCATCAACAGCGAGCATGATTTCGGTCAGGGTCAAGGAGCTGATCCCGACTTCAAACAGATTGTCGTCCGGCCCGACCACTTTGTCTCTGGAGAACTCGGCGCAGATCGCGAGTATCTCACGGACCAGCGGATCTTCGTCTACGTCGGGTTCGACAGGTGTAGATTGCTTTTGTGCCGCAATTTGCTCAGCAAACTCCCCGTCGAGGAACTCCTGCGCAAGCAGTCGCCGTTGAATCTTGCCGCTGGTGGTCTTGGGGATGCGCGAAACCGGCAGTACGTAATCGACCTCGATACCAATCTGGCGGCCAACGATGCTGCGTACCTGTTCCGCAATGGCCGCGAATGACTCCACATCCTTGCGATGCAGGACGAACACGATCAGCTGCTCAACCTGGCTGTTGGCGGGCAAAGCGCCGCAGGCGACAACTTTGCCGATGTCGAGATCATCGAGTGTCGCGACAACCTCTTCGATATCGTGCGGTAAGTAGTTTTGCCCATTGACGATGATTATTTCTTTGTGACGTCCGGTGATCAGCAACTGGCCATCGGCCATTGCACCGCAGTCACCCGTGCGCAGCCAGCCGTCGTTAGTGTGGATGTCAGCTGTATCATCGGCGTCGCCGAAGATTCCCGCTGTTATGTTGGGACCGCGAAGATGAATATGGCCGACGTAGCCGTCTGGTAATGCGAGGTCTGCATCGTCGGCTATGCGCAGTTCACAGCCCTCGACTATGCCACCGTGTTTTACGAGCTTGACAGCATTTTCTGAGTGCTCTTCCGCGCCTGTCAGTTCAACGTAGGGTTTGCCTATTCGGAGCGTATGTCGATCGACGGTTATCCACGAATAATGCTTGCCAAGTTCCGGTATCGCGACTGCGAGTGTTGCCTCAGCCAAACCGTACACCGGCAACATGGCTGTTCGTTTCAGGCCTTGCGGTTCGAGTGCGGTGAGAAATTCATCGCAGAGTGCAACGGAAATCGGCTCGGCGCCGTTCAGCAACAGGCGAACGTTTGACAGGTCAATGTCGCCGGCTCCCTTGCGGTCAAAAACTTTCAGGTAATGTTTGTAGCCGAAATTCGGCGAGCAGAGCACTGTTGAACCCAGTTCGCTGACCTTTTGCAACCACAGCAGTGGCCGCCTGACGAACACACTGGTATCCATGATGGCGTGATTCATGTTGGCCGTAATCATCGACACGTGATAACCGATCAAACCCATGTCGTGAGTAAGTGGCATCCAGCTCAACGATCGCTCGTTTTCATTCAGTGCCAGGCAATTGATGATATCGCGCGTATTGCTGCACAAATTCCGGTGTGTGAGACAGACACCCTTGGGATCGCTGGTCGAGCCGGATGAGTACTGTATGAACGCTAGATCATCCGCAGCGGGCGTATGCACAGCGCCCTCGCCTGCGAACAGGAGCGTGTCGCTCGACACGCTGCGGCCGGCCAGTAACCCGACGATGTCGTCGAGTCGCTGGTTGCCTGCAAAAGTTTGCAATCGTTCCAGCAATTTGTCGTTGCTGAAAATGGAAGGATTACTTAGCTGACGCAGAATCTTGAACAACTTCATACGGTGTTCATCGCTGATGCCTACCGCGACGGGCACGGGGATGAGGCCGCCGAGAATTGCGGCCCAGAACGCGATCAGAAATTGCTCGTTGCTGTCAGTGAATATGACCAACTCGTCGCCAGCGCTAAAGCCGCGGTCTTGCAATGACTTCAGACAGCCAAGAGCACTATCGACAAGCTCGTTGAACGATACGCTGTGTTCCGGATTGTCGCTGTCGATAAAATTCAGACGTTGAGTACTTGCGCGACGGGCAAGCAGCATCTCGCTAAGCGTGGAAAATTGAGTCATTCGATTCAGTGCCGGAGTTCGGGTTTCAGTTGGATGTCGCTCAAGGAGCGCAAATTGATTCCCAGGTCCAGCCCGGGATGTTGTTCATGCACCGGCAACAGCCGGAATTGTTGTGACAGCATACCGAGATGAATCTTCATTTCCAGAAAAGAGAAATACTCGCCGACACAACGGCGCGGACCAAGTGAGAACGGAAAGAAGGGCCGGTCACCTTTTTGATAGGGACCATCAGCTCCGAAACGTTCCGGATCAAAAGTCTCCGGGTCCGTCCAGAATTCGGCGGTGCGTTGCAAAATAAACGGGGAAAGATAGACGTCGGTATGGGCCGGTATGGCGTAGCCCTCGATCTCATCACCTTCCAATGAGCGCCGTGAAAACAGCCAGACCGGCGGATAGAGGCGCAAGGTTTCGTCCAGCACCTGTTGCGACCAGGTCATGCCAGTCAATGCCGGGTCATCGGCGGCGCCTTCAAAGGCAGCGCCATACGCTGCAGCTTCAGCTTGCAGTTTGTCGGCAGCCTCGGGGTGGTGAGACAGCAAGTACCACGCCCAGTTCAGCGTACCGGCGGACGTTTCGTAGCCGGCGACGATCAGGGTCATCAGCTCATCGAGCAGTTCGCGATCGCTGAACCCATTGCCCTGCTTGTCGACCGCGGCCAGGTACATGGAAAGAAAATCGTAGCTGTCGCTGATATCGCCGGACCGGCGGCTGGCGATGATGTCGAGCAACAATTCGCGAAGGTGCCGCAGTTTCATCACTACAGACAGATCCCGGGTTGCGTCCTGACTGAGGAACGCGAACGGATTCTCGCCGTCACTCAGAATACGCTGCTCGTAATCGTCGCCAAAAATCGCCCGCAAGATGAGCTCTAGCGCGAAGTCGCTCATTTCCTGGGTAACGTTCAGTACGCCGCCCGCGTCGGCCACCGAGCGCCAGGCAACGATCTTGTGTTTGGTGCAGTCGATCATCAGCTCGACCAGCCGATGAATATTCTGGCGACTGAACGCCGGCTGGATCATGGTTCGCGAACGTCGCCAAACATCCCCGTCGCTAACAATCAGGCCGTTGCCGAGCAGCATCTCAACGCGCTCAAACCCGCGACCTTTGCGGTATTTGGGGTGGTGTCTGACCAGCAGTCGGCGGATGCTGGCCGGGTCGTTGATGAACATGCCGCGGCGGTCATTCGGTGCTGCAAACTCAACGACATTGCCGTAACGTGCCTGTAAATCCCGCAGAATCTTCAACGAGGCCGGTTCGACGTTAATCGAAACGACGCCGTCCGGGCCGGGTGCCTGTTGGCTATTGCTGTTAGCTAAGTTCATGATCAATCGGAATTTTAGGCAGACAGTCCGGCAAATTGACGCGCATTATTACATTGACCGGGCTGATCCGCATACTGCAAACTCGCGCGCACCTCCGCTGTGATGCGAACGTCGGCTTGCCGTGGTTCATCCGCGATTCATCGTGCCTGCGCTAGGCTGACATTCGATCATTGTCGCGGACTGACTATCAGCCCTCCCTGTCGAGACCCGGAATCAGCACGTCGCCTATGAGCAATCAACCTCAACCTGACGATATCGAAGCGCGTCGCAGCGCAGCTTCCAGACGCCGCATGACGCCCTTGCGGCGGTTTTACTACTGGGCCGGAATGCCTGTGCTTAAGGGCGTTAGCTGGCTGCTGTGGTCCACCTACAGGAAGAAATACGTCATCGGTGCCGAAACGGTGGAACGTTTGATCAAAAGCGAGTCGATCTGTGCGCCGGTGTACTGGCACCAACACACGTTTATTTGCCTCAATATGATGCGTGAATGGCTACGTCGGGGATTCAAGGCGGGTTTCATTATTACGGCTTCCGTCGACGGCGAAGTGCCATCGCGCGTGGCACATTCCTGGGGTGCCACTGTCGTTCGGGGTTCGGCAAAACACACGAATGCGCTGGCCATGCGCGATATTCAGCAAGCCATGAAACGTGGCGTCTCCATAGTCAGCGCTGCCGACGGCCCATTGGGGCCGATATACAAGTTCAAAACGGGCGTGGTCTTGATGGCCCGCATAGGCAATGCGCCGCTCGTACCAATTTCCTGCGCGGCCGATCGTGCATGGTATCTGCGTCGCTGGGACAATTTCCTGTTGCCGAAGCCGTTCGCAAGAGTCGTGCTCGCGGTCGGTGAACCTTTGAGCGTGCCTCGCTCGACACCCATGGCTGAACTTGAGCAACATCGGCAGGCTATTGAGGATGCAACCAATGCATTGCTGCGATCGTCAGAAGCAGCATTAAAGGGGGGATCCCTATGAACCGATCAAACTGGTTTCGCTCGCGTGCTGTCGCAGGGTTATTCACTGCATTGTTGGCGAGTAGCGCCTTCGGCAATGACGACCTCGTTCCACACGTCGCCGAATACAAGGTCAAAATCAGTGTGCTGGGTGGCACGATGCGTACTCAGGTGTTTGACGTCGGCGAGGGTTACATGGCGCGATCCGTTATTACGCCCACCGGGTTTGCGAGCATGTTCATGGATGGCAGCATCGTTGAACAGTCTGAATTTGTCGATGATGGCAGCGCCTTGCGGCCGCGGCACTACGAGTCCATTGACACCCTGTCCAAAGACAAGTCAACGATGAAATTTGATTTTGACTGGCAGCAACAAACCGTAAGCGGTGTTATCGATGATCAGGACTTCGTATTCCCTATCGACGGCCTGTTGCATGATCGGGTGTCGATTCAATACCAGCTGATGCAGAACCTGCGCGATGGCAAGGACGCTGGTCAATACGCCCTGCTCGACGGTGATGAACTCAAGCGCTTGACGGTGACCAACATCGGTACCCGCCGCATCAAAGTTCCGTTCGGGCGGTTTGATGCCGTTGGCATTCAGCACCAGGCTGACGATTCATCGCGGGTCAGTACCTTGTGGTGTGTTCGCGAGCTCGGCTACTTACCTATCGTGATAGAGCAGCACAAAGACGGAAAATTGCGGGTACAGGCTGTGCTGACTGATTATCGTGAATTGTCCTCAGCGGCAGAACAGACCACAGCAGACAATTAATTGCGTCCGTCGTCCTGACTAACTCAGTTGGAGCGACCGCTGCAGGATACCCAGTAAAACTGCAGTGAAAGTCGCACTCGCGAGAACGGCAAATGCCCAGCGCATCACGATCGAAGCGTGCTGCCAAGCAGCGATGACCGGCGTCACCGGTAGCACGGCCAGACACGCTGCCGGTAAAACCCAACGGGCAAGTACCGGAAATCGATAGGGCCATGCCCGCAATTTTGGGTGGCGAGCGAACTGTTCGCCGATCATTGAAAGGTCGCCCAGCTGACGGCTTGCCTCAGCACCAGCCGCAGTATCGCTCAAGCCGCTGCTGCGTAACTCCGCAACCAGGTCCGTGTAGTGATCTTTGAGTTCAGCCACCGATCGTTCGGTGTGCCGGTTCGCAATTCCGGCGGCCTTAAGTTGGGCTGTCAGTGCCAGAAAATCGGGTTCACGCATGAGCGCCGCCCTCCAGAACTGCGCTGATACCCCCCTGCACGCGCTGCCATTCCTGCTGCAACCGTTCCAGGCGTTTGCTGCCGTCGCGGGTCAGTGAGTAGTAAACACGGGTTCGGCCATCGACTGCTTTGCGGCTGGCCAGCAATGCACCGTCCCGTTCCAGGCCGTGCAGCACCGGGTAAATAACGCCCTCGCCGAGTTTGATGGCTTCGTCAGTAACCTGGCGAATGGAGCGTACTAACTCGTAGCCGTACATCTCCCGTTGCGCCAACAGTCGCAGCAGCAAGAGTTCGGGGACGCCACTCATGAACGGTGGGTTGGTCTTGGCCATGGTTCTGCCCTGCCCGCCAGTAATCCTGCGGAGAATGCCTCGGGATTCAAGGTATGTCAATATATACATTGCCATTCTAGGCATCTACACTATACCTGTAACTGATAGGTATCTCGGCGGGAAGGACTGCTGGACAGTCCATGTTTGAGGGCCCTGACATGATTCAACGATACGTAGCTGCTACACCGCCTGGCATCGTTATCGCAGCCAGCCTGTTACTGCTGATGCAGCAGTTAATCAAAACCGGCAACGATGCGCTGGTCCCCGACACGATCCGAATACCCACCATATTTGGTGCTGCGACTGTGCCGCCCCCGCCCCTGCAAATCACGGATTCCAAGCCGCCGGATCGTATCCCCTTACCCCTGCCCACGCCGGGCGGTATGCCGGTCTTGACCGTCGATGTACCGGAGCAGCACGAGCACTTCACTCCTCTCCAGCATTGGCCGGCGCCACCAACGGAGCTGGGTGAACCTCCCGAATGGTCCGATAGTTCGCTGGTCAGCCTGGTGCGCATCGAACCCGTATACCCACAAAGTGCCGCAGATCGACGAATAGAGGGAACGGTGGTTGTGAGCTTCGATGTCGGCGTCGACGGTCTGGTCAGTCATCCGGTGATCGAGCGTTCAAGCCATCCTGTTTTCAACAAGGCGGCCATCCGCGCTGTGACGAAATTCCGTTACCAACCGCGGGTGATAGACGGCAGTCCGGTCACCACAAAGGGAGTGCAAACATTGTTTCGATTCGAGATGAAAGACTGACCCTGCGACGCCGGTTTGACGGAGGGGATATAGCCCACAGTGCAGTTTGGGAGTGAATCCGGGAAACCTAGTCTCCCGCCGGGTTTACACCGGGTTCACTCCCCTTTTTTTGTTGCGCCGTGTTGTCAGCGGGCCCTTTTGAACGTCTGGAATACGATTGCGGATTCATTGTTCCTGCCACGAAACGTCACTTTCCGTAACAGCGTCTCGCGATCCGTTGACAGGCTGTAACGCTCGCTGATTTTCATGCCGTGCCTGTCCAGCGTATCGACCACGTAATCAGGCCCATCCCAGCCGGAGACTCGTTGCGCTTCCGCTTGGCCAACGCTGATACGACGCATTTCGCCGAAGCGGTACTCTTCCACCACAGCTCTGTTAAAACTGATAAACAGCGCCGAGGGCGTCTGGGTTATTTTCAGGGCATCGGCATTCTTGAAGAACACGTAAGTCAGGCCACCCTGCGCGCGGGTGCTCGTACTGCTGCGTGAGCGACTCTGCTGCGGCCGCGCGATAGGTCGATCGTCGCGAATGCCATCGGTTTCGCGAATGGCCCTGCTCAGCTGCCGGGCAATGGCGTCCGAGTCTCCCTGCAGCTCCCAATTGCCTGCGAGACTGACGGTCGAATGATTGGCTGCGGCGTACGGTTCAAGCACTTCGCGATTGCCACAGGCGGACAGGGCAAGCAGAAGCAATGCGCTGCTTAGTGTTGTTGTTAGACGCATGACGACAATTCCTGCAATTCGGTGTGCCCGACCAGCGGTGCACGGCTTGGCTTCAGCATACGCAATCCGTCGTCGCTAGCAAAACTATTGCGGAGCGGTGAGTCGTCCATACGCGGCTGCCCCTGCTGAGCGCGCTGCAGGCACATTTTGTTTCCGCTGACACGGCCACTGTACTGACCGCGAAAGACAGGCTGCCGTGACCGCCGCGAGTCGCCGACCGCCCCTGGTCAACCCAACTCAGTGAGCAACCGGAATGCCGGCCGCAGTCGGCTGATATTTGCGGCGTGCAGCGGAGCCGACGGGATGCTGCATTCAATAGTGTTTCTGGCTGCCAGAAAATAACGCCAATCCCGACTTTCTGGCAACCAATTGACCGGGGCCGGATTCGGCTATTCAACCGGTGTTCTCCGTTTCAGATCAGGCCCGCAATTTGGTCGCTTTTCGCGGTATCTAGCAACGGCTGGCGCGGTTATAATGCACTGCAGCAAAGCACGCCTCCCGCACCACTCTTTCTGCTAACAGGTTTCGGGCCCCGAATTGCGGGACCCTGTGCCTCTGAAATCGAAGAAGAAACAAATGACGTTGTTTACTCGCCTGATCCTCGTTGCTGCCCTCATTCATCCAGCAGTGGCATTGGCGGCCATACCGGTAACCGTGGGACCACTTGCCGAACAGCTCATGGAACTTGAGGTTCGCGCTCCCGCGATGGTTGTGCCTGCGAATAAAGCCGTTATCACGGCACAGGTCACGGGCCTTATAGAAGCCGTTGAAAAAGATGTTGGCGCAGCCGTCAAAAAAGGTGATGTGCTCATCCGGCTCAATAGTGACGATGCGCAACTGGGGCTGGATCGGGCCCGAGCAGATCTGCAGGCACTGGATGCTCAGATCGAACAGGCCGCTGCCCGACTAAAACGCGGTGAGGACCTTATCAGCAGCAGTTTCATTTCCGACGACGACCTGCTTGACCGACGGACAACTCTGGCTGTGCTGCGAGCCAATCGGGCCTCACAGGAACTGGGCATCCGCAGCGCACAACTTGCGTTGTCCCGTACCCGCATCACGGCACCCTACGACGCGACGGTCGTGGCCCGCGCGGCGCAGGTGGGCAGTCTTGCACAACCCGGTACGCCGCTGGTGACCCTTGTTCAGACCAGTGCGCGGGAAGTCGATGCTGACATCGATCCCCGTTACGCGGCTGGCTTGCCGGCTGCGCAAGAACTGCGCCTGGAAAGTCAGGGGCAGTCGTGGCCATTGGCTTTCACACGACTGGCAACCGTCATCGATGCAGCGGCGCGCACGCAGAAAGGCCGCTTCAGTTTTGCAGGCAGCCCGGCACCAATTGGTACCAGCGGTGAGGTGGTCTGGAGAGAAGCGGCGGGGTTACTGCCGGTTCCGCTCATTGTCCAGCGTGATGGCAAACTTGGTGTGTTTATCGCCGATGGCAGTATTGCGCGCTTTGTCGCCTTGCCCAACGCGCAGGAAGGCCGTCCTGCCAGCGCCAATCTGCCCGGCAATACGTTGCTGGTGATTCGCGGCCAATCGAGGCTGCAAGATGGCGATGAACTGCAGATAGATCGCCTATGAAATTCATGCGTACGCTGCTGACCAATCACCCATTGGTCAATATCCTGTTCGGTGTCGTACTGGTTCTGGGCGCCCTGTCGTATTCCCAGATGCCGCGCGAGCAAGACCCGGAAATCAATTTTAATTTCGTTAGCATCAATACGGTCCTGCCTGGTGCAACTGCGGCGGATGTCGAGCAGCTGGTCACCAGTCCGCTCGAAGATGCGCTGCGAAATGTTCAGGATATACGCTTCGTATCCAGCAGTTCCCGCGACAATGTTTCAAACATCCTGGTGCGTTTTCGCGAGTTGTCCGAACGCGAATTCGACAAACGGGTTACTGATCTTCGCCGCGAAATTCAAAGCAAGACCAACGACGAGCTGCCGGGGGACGTTGAAGACCCCTACGTAATGGAAATCACAACCTCAAACGGTTTCCCTACCGCGAGTGTCGTTCTTCTTGGTCAGGCCGACGATGAACGTTTGCGCCAACAGGCGAAATTGATCAAGGAAGAAATTGAGCGTCTGAAGGGCGTCGACCGCGTTAGCGCGTTTGGATTCAATGAGCCGGAATTACAGATCGAAGTTGATCCAGTGAAACTGGCGGCAAACGGCATTACCGCGGCGGACCTGGCGGATCAGGTGCGGGCTTCTTTCCAGGACGTATCGGCAGGCAAGATTGATGTCGACAGCGAAGCCTGGCTGGTGCGGGTGGAAGGCAAGACTACCGATCCGGAAGAACTTGCGACATTTCTACTTGCGCCATTGAGTGAACCACAAAGCAAAATCCCGCTGGACCGTGTTGCTACGGTACGGCGTGGTCGTCAGGAAGCGCAGCAAGCCGTTAGCTTCAACAACCGCCCTGCTATTTTCATGTCTGTAACGAAGGTCGGCTTCACCAATACGCTGGAGCTGGTTGATCGTATTAACGCGTATGTAGACGACAAGAACGAAGTGCTTGCGGCCACCGGTATGGAATTGATCTTGTCGGATGACCAAACGGTACAAACCCGCTCCGCGCTCGAAGTCATGCAACGCAATGCCGGACTCGGCCTGATACTCGTGTTAGGTGTGTGCTGGCTTTTCCTCGGTATGCGCATTGCCTTTTTCGTGACGATGGGTATTGGTTTTTCGATCGCTGGTACGTTTTGGTTGCTGAACATGATGGGCAACACGTTGAACGTGTCGGTCCTGCTCGGCATCGTGATAGTGCTGGGTATGCTGGTCGATGATGCGGTGGTCGTTGTTGAAGCGCTCTACTACCGATTGCAACGCGGACAGGAAGCGGTCGAAGCCGCCCTGGACTCGCTGGCGGAGGTAGGCAAACCGGTTACCTCGGCCGTGTTGACTTCGATCTCGGCATTCGCCCCGCTGATGTTACTGCCGGGCATACTTGGCGACTTCATGCAGGTCATTCCATTGGTGGTTACGGTTGGGCTGCTGGTCAGCCTGATCGAAGCATTCTGGATTTTGCCGGCTCACGTCATTTCCACTGCGCCGAAAAAAGTGACCTACAAGGAAACGCTGTCGCACTGGCGTGGTCGTTGGACTCACCGTATTCGAACCCGGTATACACGGGCTCTGGCCTACGTATTTCGCAAGCCTGCGCGCTTCTTTATCGGCAGTGCGCTGGCATTCTTTTTGTCCATCGCCGCGGTCGGCACCGGCATGGTCAAGGTGGAGTTCTTCACGTTCGACCCAATTCGCATGTTCTATATCAATGTCGATATGCCACCGGATGCGCCGCTTGAGAAAACGCTGGAACAGACGGTCCGGGTCGAGACACGCGTTCGTACCTTGTTGCGCGACGAGGAAATCCGGGCTGTCACCAGCATGGCTGGTATCAAGTTCACCGATTCCGAAGCGTTGTTTGGCGATCAGTACGGTCAGATTCAGGTGTCCTTGCAGCCACGTCCGAGCGGTGGTCGATCCGTACGTGAAGTGGTCGACTCGGTTAGGGATATCGCGACCACGACGCCCGGCGATTCAGAGATCACGTTTTTCGAACTGACCGGTGGCCCGCCTGCCGCCAAAGACGTGAGTGTCAAGGTTCGCAGCGACAATTTCGATGAACTGCGTGCGGCTACGGAAGCGGTAAAGTCCATCGTGCAATCGATAAACGGAGCGAGCAACGTTGTAGACAACGACGTACCCGGCCGTTACGAACTCACACTCAACCTTGATGAGCCGGCTATTCGCGAGGCCGGCCTGTCGCCCGGCACTGTCGCGCGTCTGGTTCGCTTGCACCTGGACGGAGAGATCGTCTCCTTCACCCGTGGCGCGGGTGAAAAAATTGAGCTGCGCGTACGCGGGCCACGGCGCACGGTCAGCGATGTTCGCGCGATTCTCGATGACCCTATCGCGCTGCCATCCGGCGGCAGTACAACTCTGGGTGCTTTGACCACAACCCGAACCTCCCGCAGCAGCGGTACTGTTCGGCATTATCAATACCGACGATCTATTACGGTGGAAGCCGATCTCGAACCCGGCACTACGAATACCGTGGACGCCACAAATGCGATACGTAACGAATGGGCGAAGATCCGCCTGGATTACCCCACCTCCGATCTGGAGTTCGGTGGTGCCTTCGATGACATTCAGGAAAGTCTCGATGCGATGCTGTTCCTGCTGTTGTTTGGCCTTGGGCTGATCTACCTGATTCTGGCGACCCAGTTCCGCAGCTATTTCCAGCCCATGCTGATTCTGGTCACGGTACCCATGGCATTTATCGGTGTGGTATTCGGATTGTTTGTGACCAACAACCCGCTCAGTCTGTACACGCTTTACGGTGTCGTGGCGTTGACGGGTATCGCGGTCAATGCAGCGATCGTGTTGATCGATGCTGCGAATACCCGGATCAATGACGGCATGCGTCCGTTGCACGCGATCATCTATGCATCGCGCCGCCGTATCGTACCTATTCTGATGACGACGCTAACCACAATTGCTGGCCTGTTTTCACTTGCCACCGGCCTGGGCGGTAAGTCACTGTTGTGGGGGCCGGTAGCCACCAGTATGGTTTTCGGGCTCGCGGTAGCGACTGCAATGACTCTGTTCCTGATGCCAATTCTGTTTCGCGCATTCATGCGTTTGCGTGGCAACCGGATAAGTTCGGGACTGAAGCGCTCGTTGAAACGCATACACAGAAAGGTAGTATCGAGCTAAACAGGCGAACGGTAAGTCCTGTCCTGCGGATCAATCTATAAGGCGACCCATGGAATCAAACAGCGTTTCGTACAAGGTATCGTCAACCTGGGAACGTCCAGCTACTCCACCTCACGCGTTGCCAGCCGACGCGGACATTGTGATTATCGGCGGCGGTATCGTTGGTGTCTCCACCGCATGGTTCCTCGCGCGGCAGGGGGTTAGCGTGGTGCTGTGCGAAAAGGGCAATATCGCCGGCGAGCAATCCGGTCGGAACTGGGGCTGGGTTCGACAGCAGGGACGCGACCCCAGAGAGCTGCCAATGATGATGGAAAGTCGTCGAATCTGGCTGGACCTGGAAGAACAAATTGGCGAGGAAGTCGGACTTCAGCAATCCGGTTGCCTGTTCATGGCGCGCGATGACAAGCAGCTGGAAGAATTGGAATCCTGGGTTCCCATCGCCAAAGAGCACGGACTCGACACCCGGATCATCAGTGGTGCCACCCTCGATGAGCAGGTTAGTTACGCATCCCAACAATGGCGCGGCGCAATTTATACGGCATCGGATTGTCGAGCGGAACCGCACAAGGCGGCACCGGCCATTGCCAGAGGTGCTGCTCGCGAGGGTGCGACGGTGTTAACGCACTGTGCCGTTCGCGGCATTGAGACCGAAGCCGGTTCGGTAGCAGCTGTAGTGACCGAGCACGGCAGAATTCGCACTCGCGTTGTGTTGTGCGCCGCCGGGGCATGGACAAGTATGTTCTGTCGATCATTGGGTATATCCGTTCCGCAGCTTAGAGTGAGAGGCACTGTCGCCCGTACAGCGCCCGCCCCCGAATTACTGAGGGGCTGTATGTTTGACGAGAAGATAGGTATCCGTCGTCGCCAGGATGGTGGCTATACCGTGGCGCACGGGTCAATCCTCGACCACGGCATTACGCCAAGCACGTTACGGTACGCCGCCAAATTTATTCCGGCGCTGCGTCAGGAATTCAAAGTATTGCGATTATCAATCGGCCGTGACTTCTGGCAGGAACTGCGTATGCCGAAGCGCTGGTCACTGGACGAACCGTCGCCATTCGAAAATACCAGGGCATTGAATCCTGCGCCGAACAACGCTGTGTTGCGTGAAATCAAAAGCAATCTGGCCGAGACGTTCCCCGCGCTCGCCGATGTGGACCTTGTCGAAGCGTGGGCGGGTATGGTGGAAACCTCGCCGGACGTCGTACCGGTCATGGGTGAGAGTGAAGTACTGCCCGGTTTTCATATTGCAACGGGTTTTAGTGGCCACGGCTTCGGCATTGGACCGGGTGCCGGCAAAACGCTTGCGGCTATGCTGACCGGCGGCACGACCGACATCGATCTATCGCACTTTCGATTGAGCCGTTTCTTCGATGGCACACCCATCGAGCCGATGAGCACCGTTTAAAATAGGTTTCGCCAACTGAGGTAACCCCGATGCGACTAACACTGGCTGTGCTGTTGCTCTTGTTGCAGGGCTCCGTATTCGCTGCTGAACCCCGCACGTTGCGCGTTGATTACTATCACAGTGGCGACATCCAGACGGAGATTTTCAGTCTGGATCGCGTCGTACGGGAACCCCTTACCTTCCCCGGTAACCCCGCGCAACCAATTGACAGTACGCAACGCGGGAAATACGAGTTTCAGATTCGCAGCGTCGCTGACGAACTGATGTACAGCCGCAGCTTCAGCAGTATTTATGGTGAATGGGAAACTACCGGGGAAGCCCGATCGATGCACCGTACGTTTCACGAGTCCGTGCGTTTTCCGGAACCCGACGCTGAGGTCGATCTCGTCATGCGCAAACGCGATGCGAACAATGCGTTCCGTGAAGTATGGCGTGTTCGGATAGATCCGGACGACTACCTTGTACACAACGAATCCGCCGCCTATCAGTCTCAGGTCGTTGCCATCCAGAACAGCGGCGATCCCGCAATCAAGGTGGACCTGCTGTTGCTTGGCGACGGCTACCGTGCGGACGAACACGAGGCATTCATTGCCAAAGCGCACGAGCTTACCGAGGCACTTTTTTCGAGCAGTCCGTTTCGCGAGCGTAGAAGTGATTTCAATGTCTGGGCTCTGGCACCCGCAGCCGCAGAGTCCGGTGTCTCCAGACCGTCGACCGGGACGTATCGCGACAGTCCGTTCGGTGCGACTTACGACGCATTTCGTAGCGAGCGTTACATACTGACCTATGACAACCGCGAGATTCGGGAAATTATTTCGTCAGCGTCGTACGACTTCATAGAAATTCTCACCAATACCGATACCTATGGTGGCGGCGGGATTTACGGCCTGTACAGCACGGCAGCAGCGAACAACGAGTGGGCGGACTATTTGTTCGTGCACGAGTTTGGACACCATTTTGCCGGGCTGGCTGACGAGTACTACACCAGCTCTGTGGCCTACGAATCCCCGCAGGTGCTGGTTGAACCTTATGAGCCGAACGTGACCGCAACCATTGGCGATGGCCAGCTCAAGTGGCGGCATCTTATGAGCTCAGAGACCCCAATACCGACTCCCTGGCCCAAGGAAGAATACGAGCAACACTCGCTTGCCTATCAGGAGATAAGAGCAGCGTTACGGCGCGACAATGCGCCGGAATCGGCCATGAACAAGTTGTTTGCTGACAACCGGCAGTTTGAAGAGCAGCTGTTCTCGGCAGCAAAGTATCGTAATACGATCGGCGCTTTCGAAGGTGCGAATTATCAGGCGGCTGGTTACTACCGTTCCGAGCTGAATTGCGTGATGTTTACGCGAACTCCGGGCTTTTGCCAGGTATGCAGCAATGCCATCGAACAGGTTATCGATGAGTACAGTCGCAGCCCCTCACCCTGAAGCCACTACGGCCTGCCGCAATGCGGCAGCCAGATTGCCTTTGCGGCTCACCTTGATCGTGTGCAGTTCCAGCCAGTTGACTATGCCGCGCAGTTCCACCGCGAGCCGTTCTGCCGCTTTCTCCGGAATGATGCCGTCCTCTCCGTGCGTCGCACGCACGAGCAAGCATCGCGCTTTGCGGTCTGCCTTGAGATCGACTCTCGCGACGATCCTGTCGTCGCATAAAAATGGCAAAACGTAATAGCCCCAGCGGCGTTTGCTTTCCGGCACGTAAATTTCAATGCGGTAATGAAAGTCGAACATTCGCTCGGTACGCGGGCGATACCAGACCAGTGGATCAAAAGGCGATAACAAAGCATTGGTTGTTATAGATTGTGGCAGTCGCGCGTCCTTGTGCAGCCAGGCAGGCTCCGGCCAACCTTCAACGTTGACTGCTGAGATAACACCCTCATCCCTCAGTTCATCCAGGTGTGGCTTGCAGTCTGCAGGCTTCATTCGAAAATAATCGGCCAGGTCGCGACTCGTTGCGATACCCAAAGAATGTGCGGCTCGGGAGAGCAAATGTCGTTGTGCTTCTGCCGGAGTGTAGTCAGTCTTCCTGTATGCAGAGTCAATCAGTCTTTCCGGCAGGTCGTAGACACGTTGGAAATTTGTGAGCCTGTGACTGACGGCCAAATCGCCACGCCCGAAGTGGTGTTCCAGTGCCCAACGGGGAATTGACCGGTGCCAATCGCCTGCCTTACGTCGGGGAGCCGGGACGGGTGGCAGGTCGTTTGCAGTGACCGCGCCCTGCTCCTGCACCTGCGCCAGGACATCAGCAAGGTATTTCTGGTGATCGCGCATGCGGAACAATGGCGTGTTGTGCGTCTGCCGAAATGCAGCCCGACGATGTGCGAGCAATGGCCAGCTACTCACCGGGACTATGCAAGCTTCATGAGCCCATTGCTCCGTGAAGTTGCCGCTGTCGTACACCGCGCGTTCAAAGGTTGCCGGTGAGTAGGCGCCCAGGCGGGAGTACGGAATAAGCTGGTGCGCTGGAACCAGCACGTTGACGAAGTCGAGCTGTAACAAACCGAGTCGATCGACTACCCGGCGCACATGCCCGGCGTTGACCGTGGCAGGCCTTGCTCGATCGAAGCCTTGCGCGGCAATAGCCAGCCGGCGGGCCTCTGCCGCACTGAACTGCTTACGTGGCATCGACAGCACGCTCCAGTGGTTCGTACTTCGCATAGCCAAGTGACGTCAGTGAAATGACCGTGTACATGCCATACGCAATCAGGCTACTCATCGTATCAACGGGTAGTAGCGCGACTGTGTGGAGGCAGACCAGCAACAGCGGTACGACCAGTAGCATTCGCACCAACTCGAACCGGCGGGCATAAGTTCGTCGTTCGTTCATCAGGCCCAGACCGTAGAGTTGTATCCACAGCATTGCACAGGGAACAACGACACTGCTTGCACCAAATTGAGCAAACGCCGTGCCGATCAAAAGTACCGCGATGACCGAAAAGCCCAGCTGTATTACCAGGTATTGTTGAACGCCAGCGGGCAACGGCGGGTCAAATTTGCGGAAACTCGCAATGTCGGATGACGGACGCGGGTATTTGGTCACGACGTCGTCAGGCCGCCACCCGGTGCGCCGGAACCAAACACCCAATTTGTCGCGCCAGCGTTTGGTCCTCGCTGTGTCAAACCACAAGTATTCGTAGACTTGCCAATTGGCATAGAACGGATTCCAGCTCGCAAGCGGCTTGCGGACACCGAAGACCACCGGTTCGCTCTCCAGCTCTTCTTGGTATGAACCGAACATGCGATCCCACAGAATGAGGATGCCACCGTAGTTGCGATCAATATAGACCTCGTTCTGAGCGTGATGCACGCGATGATTCGATGGCGTAATGAATACCCGATCAAGCCAGCCGAGCTTACCGATATGCTGCGTGTGTACCCAGAACTGGTAGATCAGATCAATGGCGTTGACCGTTAACACGACCTCTAAAGGAATGCCGATTAAGAATAGCGGCAAATAAAACAGCCAGCCAAACAGAAAGCCGGTACTCGTTTGTCGCAACGCTGTCGACAGATTGTAGTCTTCACTCTGGTGATGAACAGCATGGGCTGCCCACAGTATCGACACCTCGTGGCTGCAGCGGTGAAACCAGTAGTAGCAAAAATCAAATGCGAGTAGAGCGAGCAGCCACAGGCCAATGCCACGCAGGGACATATCGAATACGGATGGGCTGATATCGAACAGAGCCAGGTGTTGTAACGCAGTCCCCCACACCCACAGAGGCAACAGGCGGGTGAAATAACCGAACGTGGTGCTCAGGGTGCCGGTACTGAGGCTGTTGATCGTATCGTTCAGCCTGTAGTATTTGCTGCCACGCCAATGGTCCCACGCGAGCTCAATGAGCAGTGCGAGTACGAAGAAAGGGACTGCGAGTGCGAGTAGCTCCATGTTTTGCGTCAGGTGTCCGTCTATGACAGCGAGTCAGGTTAAGCCGCTAGCCGTTAGCGGTCAATTGAGCAAAGCGTACCCATGAACGTCGGGTTTAGCGCTTTGCGGCGGACTCGGTCGTACTGGGTGGTTCTGTGTCTGTTTGCAGCAGGCAACCTGTGGAGCGCAAGTCGTTTTTACGAGGATTTACGTGACAGCTACGGGGCCACGCTATACATGGGTTTGCCATTCCCGTTCTATCGCAGTTCGTTGCCTGACGAGAGCGGTCAGGTTTTGTGGACGGGCTTGTTACTTGATTTGGTTCTGGCCTGGACTGTCGCAGTAATTGTCGGCTGGCTGGCACTGTTGCTGACTCGACGCGGGCCTTAACGTCCGGACAATTCAGGCGCTTAGCATGCGAACCAGGTGTATCCCCGCGTAAAAAAACATAAAGCCGCCACCGAGAGTCAGCAGTAAGTAACCGAAAGCAGCCAATTGTTCATCGCGCTGCAGCATGCCGCCTAGTTCGTACACGAACGCGGACAAGGTCGTAAAACTTCCGCAGAATCCCACGGCCAGCAAGAGTCGGTGTGGTTCGTGTTCCAGCGCCGTGCCAGTCACCCAGTCCGATTCTGCAAACCATTGCAAGACCGCTCCCATGACCAGGCAGCCGAGCAAATTGGACAGCAAGGTGCCGAACGGCAGCCCGCCGTAACGTGACAGCATCATGGTGAGTCCATAGCGTGACATGGCGCCCAGTGCGCCGCCGCCGCCGACAAACAATAGCGCTGTCAGATTCACTTAAGCCTCTCGGGATGCACAGAGTCGCGACGCTGTGGCACGGTATTCGCGTTCCAGTCGATCAACCAGATCAGCAACGCCGGGTATGTCGTGCATGGTACCAACGCCCTGCCCGGCACCCCAAATATCACGCCATGCTTTGGCTTTCGAGGATCCGCCACTACCGAAATTCATCTTCTCTTTACTGCCTTCCGGCAATTGCGAAGGGTCCAGCCCGGCATTGACGATGCTGCCTTTCAGGTAGCTGCCGTGCACACCGGTAAACAGAGAGGAGTAAACGATGTCAGCCGACTTGCTGGCCACTATCATTTTCTTGTAGTCCGCTGGCGCATTCGCTTCTTTGGTCGCGATGAAGCGGGTACCCATGTAAGCAAGATCAGCACCGATGGCTTGTGCAGCTAGAACATCGTTGCCACAACTCATGCTGCCCGACAGGATCACAACGCCATTGAAGAATTCGCGAATTTCCTTCACCAGGGCGAACGGGCTGGACGTGCCCGCATGGCCACCGGCGCCCGCACAAACAGCAATGATGCCATCGACGCCCTGTTCGATGGCCTTCTCGGCGTGTCGAACATTAATCACATCATGAAAAACCAGCCCGCCATAGCTGTGCACTGCCTCCACAACGTCGGCCGGCGGCCGCAGGCTGGTAATGACGATCGGCACTTTGTGTTTGACGCAAACCTCGATGTCCTGCTGCAAGCGATCGTTCGATTGATGGACTATCTGATTAACGGCAAACGGTGCGGTTATCTCATCGGGATTGCGCTCTGCATGCTCCGCAAGTTCGCTGGTTATGCGGCTTAGCCACTCGTCAAGCTGCGACTGCGGACGCGCATTCAGCGCGGGAAAGCTGCCGACAATACCGGCCTTGCACTGCGCAATAACCAACTCGGGACCCGAAACAATGAACATGGGCGCGCCGATAAGTGGCAGACGCAATCTGGCAGAGAGACTCGTGGGCAAAGACATAAGGACTTCCGTGGCAAACGCTGACTGGCAACCTAAAAAACCCGGGCATGCTAGCACAGACGCCCTGCGCAGAGCCCCGTGACACCGGAGCCGCAGCGCCAGGATCCGTGCTTCAAATCAGCATGAAGCTCGCATCGCACTCGGCAATCAAGGTGTTGTCTTTAATCCGCCGAGCTTCGCCCCGTACATTCACGCGGCGGCGTCGCTCATCTTCAATCCAGCCCAGCAATTGAATCTGCTCGCCAACTTCGAGAGGCTGCCGGTAACGTATTTCGCAACGCGCGGTGTGAGCCTTGCGGTTCTGCAAATACATGACATTGGCCATTACGTCATCGAGAGCGGTATAGATAATCCCGCCGTGCACAGTGTTCTGGTAACCGACGTGATTGGCATCGGGTGTGAACAAGCCATTGCAACGCCCCGCCTCGTCCAGCGCAAAAGCGATATGCAGTCCGATGGGGTTATCGACGCCGCAGGCAAAGCATTGGTTGGCCGGTTCTATGCGAGCGTCGTTATTCAGCAGCTCCACCCATCACGGTACCTGGCTGTTTATCGTAACTTCTACAGAGGTACCTGCCGCCGTATCAACGTTTGCCTGACCGAACCAGTCCCCGGATTGCGCAATGGGTTCACCGCTTTGCGAGGCACGTACAATGATTTCCAGTTGCTGGAATTGTGATAGCACGCGGCCGGGAATCATCGCGTCGGCATTGCTGAGTGTCACCGTTGCTGGCAATTCGGATAATTGACGGCGTGCAGCCGCAATAGGTGGCGATGGTTGTTGCGGATCGCGAGCAATGACGAAAACGCTGGTATCGGGCTTTAATCCGGCCATCGCCTCCGGCGCTACAGAAATGTCGATGGCCAGGGTAGTGTCGGTTGGTGCTGTCCCACGCCACTCGGCGATGCGGGTTCGCAATATGTCCTGAACCTCCGGAGGCGGTGCTTGCGCGAGCAAGGTTTCCCAGCGATCCGCGGCCAGAGTTCTATCGCCACGCTCGATTGCCGCGATGCCGCCGTAGAACAGTGCTTTCGGGTTGTTTGGCGACACGCTCAATGCCTGCTCGAACAATTGCGCCGAACGTCCGGCTACCCGGTCGCCCTCACGAAACAGGACCGCCTCAGCCAATTCGGAAATCGTATTGCCGTCGTTAGCGCCTTCTTTTTCCATTGCCTGCTCAAACGCATTGACCGCGCGCGGGTAGTCTTGTGCTTGCATGAACGTGCGCCCGAGCATTTTCCAGCCAGCAACGTCATCCGGGTTTTCCTGCAGGCGTCCTTCAAGTGCGGCAACCATCTCATTCATCGACGGTTCGACTGCCGGACCAGACGGCGCCCCCGGCGTCCCGATGAGCGTGTACAGGCCACCACCGATCAGCATGATCAACACGGCAGCAGAGGCCGAACCGATACTTAAACGGCGCTGTTCACGGTACAGCGGCCAGCAAACAAACAATGCGCCAGCCAATAGCATGGCGGCAAAAATTATCCAGAGGGTCATGCGTCAGAGTTATCCGTTGTCTCGAGCTGTCAGTTCGTCAGCGTCATCTATAGGCAGGTTCATACGACCGCGCACGACGCGCACCGCAACAATGCCACCGCCAAACAGCAACAGTGCCGGTGCGATCCAGAGGATCAGCGTCTTGCCGCTCATGCGGGGTCGGTACAGTGCGAATTCGCCGTAGCGGGCAACGAGAAAGTCGTATATCTCGTTGTCAGAATTGCCTTCGGCGAGCAGTCGGCGAATTTCCCGGCGCAAGTCGGAGGCAAGAAAAGCGTTGGAGTCACGCAGGTTCTGGTTCTGACACTTGAGGCAACGAACTTCCTCTATCAGGTGTTCGTAGCGTGCCTGAAGTTCTGGATCGTCAAAGGCAACGCCCGTATCGATCGCGTACACCGGCCCGATAGCCAGTATGCACAGCATGGCGACAAACCGGCTCACGGTCGATCGGCCTTGGCCGTGTCGATTTTTGGTACGAAATCGCGTTGCCATATCTGCTCGTTTAATGGCCCTAGGTGTTTGTGCAAGACAACGCCACTGGCATCCACAAGAAAAGTCTCCGGTGCGCCGTACACGCCCCAATCGATGCCGACCCGACCGTCGCCATCGAAGCCGGACGCAACGTAGGGATTGCCCAGCTGGGCAATCCACTCCAGCGCATCCTCGCGTCGGTCACGCCAGTTCAAGCCGTAGATCGGAATTTCATTGCGCGCGGACAATTCCAGCAGCCAGGCATGTTCCTGACGGCAACCCACGCACCAGGTAGCCCACACGTTCACCAGGACCGTTTGGCCACGGTAGTCTTCGTTACTGATGGTTTCCCCGGGGTCACTCAGTGTCGTCAGCTCGAACGCGGGTGCGGGCTGATTGATAAACGGTGATGGCAGCTCGCTGGGATCCCGATTGAGTCCGATCAGAAACATGGGGATGAGAGCCGCAAACACGGCAACCGGCGCGAGGTAGCGCCACATCAGGCTGGCTCTCCCAGTGCTTTGCTGTGTTTTACCCGTTCTTTGGCCGTCAGGCGGTATCGCCTGTCGCTCGCCGCGATGAGACCGCCAAAGGCCATGATGAACGTGCCTGCCCAGATAAAGCGTATCAGGGGTTTGTACTGTAGCCGTACGCTCCAGGCACCGTCGCCGAGCGGCTCGCCCAAGGCAGCAAATAAATCCCGATTCCAGGAGGCATCGATGCCAGCGTCTGTCATCGGTTCTTGCTGCACAAGGTAAGTCCGTTTTTGCGGTCGTAGCGTTGTGATGTATTCACCATTGCGACGCACTTCGATCTGACCTTCGAGGGCTCGGTAGTTCGGTCCTTCGACGTCAGACAGTTTCTGCAACTCGAACTGATACCCCGCAACGTCAACGCTTTGACCCGGAACCATCCTCATGTCACTTTCAAAATTGAAGGAGGACACGATAGTTACACCAAGTACAAATATGCCCACACCGAAATGTGCAATTGACATGCCCAACATGGAACGAGAAATCGCAGGCGTCCCCGGGCTGCGACGGATCGAGCGCAGCGGCTGCAGAACGGAGACGGCGAGTAACCAGAAGCCGGCAATACAGCCGACGGCCATCAATGCGCCCAGACGTCCATAGATAAACGTTGGAACGGCAATGCCTGCAACAAGCGCGAATAACGCCGGCCACCGAAGTTGCTTGGCCAACGGTTCCCATGCTTGGTGGCGCCACGCGGTATGCATGCCTACGCCGATAAGCAGGACCAAAGGAATCAATGGAATCGCCACAGCAATTTCGAACCACGGTGGTCCGACCGAAATTTTTCCCGCGCCCATCACTTCAACGACGAGCGGCGCGAGCGTGCCCATCAAAATAAGTGTTGCCGCGATGATCAGCAACACGTTATTCAACAGCAGGAAAGTCTCTCGGGACAGTGCTTTGAAACCGGCATGAGAATCCAGTTGCGGTGCCCGTATGGCGTACAAGGTGAGAGCACCACCGATAACCACGGTGAGAAACGCGAGTATGAAAATACCGCGGGACGGATCCGTTGCAAATGCATGCACTGAAACCAAGATTCCTGAACGTACCAGGAACGTCCCCAACAGGCTCAAGGAGAACGCCGAAATAGCGAGCAACAATGTCCAACTCTTGAACAAGCCGCGCTTCTCGGTTACGGCGAGAGAATGAATCAACGCCGTTCCTGCAAGCCAGGGCATTAAGGAAGCGTTCTCAACTGGGTCCCAGAACCACCAGCCGCCCCAGCCAAGCTCGTAGTATGCCCACCAGCTGCCGAGGGAAATACCGACCGTCAAAAACAACCAGGCCCAAGTGGTCCATGGGCGTGTCCAACGTGCCCACGCCTGGTCCAGATTGCCGGTTAACATCGCTGCAATAGCGAATGCGAATGCCACTGAGAAACCGACGTAACCGATATAGAGTATCGGCGGATGGATAGCGAGACCGGGGTCCTGCAACAAAGGATTGAGATCTGCGCCGTCTAGCGGTGCGGGCAACAGGCGCTCGAACGGGTTGGAGGTTAGCAGCGTGAATAACAGGAATCCGATGCTGAGAAAGCCCAGTACGCCAATTACACGTGCCGAGAACTTCTCAGGCAGCGCATGGCTGTAGCGTGCGACCGCGACAGTCCAGACACTCAGTATAAGTATCCATAACAGTAGCGAGCCTTCATGCGCGGCCCACACTGCGGATATCTTGTAAATAGTGGGTAACGCCAGCTGCGAATTGTTCGCAACGTACAGTACAGAGAAATCGCTTTGCAAAAACGAGATGGTCAGGCAAATGAAGGCAATGGTGACAAACACCAATTGACCGACGGCGGCTGGCCTGGCAACTGCCAGCATCGCGGGATTGCCGCGCCAGGCCCCCAGCATCGGGTAAACGAACTGACAGGCGGCTAGTGCCAATGCCAGTATGAGCGCGAAATGACCTATCTCCGGGATCATTCGTTCACTACCACCTGTTCAGCGGCTGCTTTCTTCGCAGCGGCGTGTTTGGCCAGCGTTTCCGCGACTTCAGGCGGCATGTAATTTTCGTCGTGCTTGGCCAGGACTTCATCGGCCACAAAGATGCCGCTGTCGTCCAAACGGCCGTGCGCTATGATTCCCTGCCCTTCACGAAACAGATCGGGCAGCACGCCGTTGTAACTGACTGTCAATTCGTCTTCCATGTCGGTCAGATCAAATTGCACTTCAAGTTCGCCATTCTTGCGGCGTACGCTGTTTTCAACCACGAGCCCACCGACGCGGAAGTTCTTGTCCGTGGGCGCGTTGCCTGCATTGGCGTCGCTGATTTCCACGTAAAACATCATGTTTTCCTGAAATGCCCGCAGGGTTAAGCCCGTCGCGATAATCACACCGACCAAGGCCAGTCCGACGCCGAGCATCCGTTGTTGTCTGGGTTTCATTCTTCCGACTCCGCTAACTGAACTTGCCGTGCAATATCTCGCAATACCTTACGCTGACGCTGTTTGGCCTGCACGACGCACGTTATCAGGACTGCGACGGATATACCGTAGGACGTCCATACATAAAATCCGTATTTTCCCATGGCCAGCATTTCCATCAGGCGTTTCCTGTTGCGTCAGGCAGTAAACGCCGAACCCATCGGGCTCGTCGTTCACGGTAGAGCACTTCGCTGCGCACCCGCATTAACAACACGGCGGCAAAGAAAAAGGTAAATCCAGCAATCATGGTCAACAACGGGTACAACATTGGCCCGGCGATCGCGGGGCCATCTGCCCGAATCAGCGTTGATCCCTGATGCAATGAACTCCACCACTCTACTGAAAAATGAATAATTGGAACGTTAACAGCGCCGACCAATGCCAGCACCGCGCTTGCCCGGTCCGCCTTTGTGCCATCGTCAATCGATGCGCGCAATGCCATATAACCGAAGTATAAGAACAGCAAAATCAGTTCCGAGGTCAGTCTTGGATCGCCCCACTCCCACCAGGTTCCCCACATCGGTCGTCCCCATACCGCGCCAGTGATAAGTGCCAGGAACGTGAACCACGCACCAATGGGTGCGACCCCAGCCGCCACGGCATGCGCCAGCTTCATGCGCCAGATCAGGCCAACGCCTGCCGATATCGCCATGATTGAGTACGCCATCATCGACAGGTAAGCGGCGGGCACATGCACGTAAATAATCCGGAACGCGTCGCCCTGCTGATAATCCGGCGGTGCGTAGAACAAGCCTTTCACGGCGCCATAGGTCATCAGTGCGATGCCACTGACGGCAAACCAGGGGATAAAGAGACCGGCGATCCGGTAGAAATGAGGTGGCGACGCCAGTTTATGAAAGAAAGTCCACATTTTACTCTTACTCGTTACTAATACGCAGCGCCGCAGCCGCTGCGAATGGTGCGAGGGTTACCGACAACATGCAATAGGCACCCAGGAAATACGCCCCTGCCGCATAGCCATCACCGGCTGCCGCCAAGGCTGAGCTGCGCGCGCCGAAAATAAGCACGGGCATCGCGAGCGGCAAGACCAGCAAACTCAGCAAGGCTGTACCGCGATTCAGACCGACTGTCAGGGCCGCACCTACCGCGCCGATCAAGCTCAAGCTGATTGTGCCCAGCAATAACGTGACCGGCATGGCGATCAGGCTCGCGGCCGGTAGGTCGAAACTCAAACCAATCAGCGGCGACACAATGACCAACGGCAAGCCACTTAGCAACCAATGCGCGGTGGTCTTGGCCAGCACCATCAACGGTAACGGTTGCGCACTTAATAAGAGTTGCTCAAGACTGCCGTCTTCGTGGTCGGCGCTGAATAACGCGTTCAGCGACAACATGGCGGCCAGCAATGCAGCTACCCAGACCACGCCGGGACCTATTGCCCGTAGTTGCGCCAAATCCGGGCCGATGGCGAGAGGAAACAATGTGCTCACAACGGCAAAAAAGAACAATGGATTCAACACATCGCCAGGGCGCTTCCAGCCCAGCATCAGGTCACGACGCAATACCGCCAGGAACCCTGCCACCAGTCCCGGCATTGATCGCGACGGCATCACGATAACACCAGCGAATGTTGCGGAATATCGACGGCAACGCCACGGTGCGAGGCCATTACACAGATGCCGCCACGGCCCAGATGTTCCGCTAGCAACCGCTCGATTAACTCAATGCCGGCTTTGTCCAGATTGGTGAACGGCTCGTCCAGCAACCACAGCGGAGCGCCTCCCGTCAGCAACCGGGCCAGCGCGACCCGGCGTTGCTGCCCGGCGGACAGGACCCGCATGGGAAGTTGTGCGAGTCGATCAATACCGAGTTCCTGCAACGCATCCATCAAGTCGCGTTCACTACCTGGCCGCAGCTCCTGTTCGCACCGCAGATTTTCCAAAGGGGTGAGGTCGAGTTTGCAGCCGGTGCGGTGCCCATACCAAAGTAATTGTTCTCGGTAAGTCTGACGATTGCTCCGCGTGGAGACGCCCTTCCAAAGCACCTCCCCGCGATCAGCCTCCATTAATCCGGCGAGTACCCGCATCAGACTGGTCTTGCCAGAGCCATTGGCACCTTCAATGACGAGGGCTTCACCGGCCGACAGCGAAAAGTTGACGCCTTTGAACAGCAGTCGATCGCCGCGTATCAGGCTCAGGTCATTGCCACAGTAAAGTGTCGTCAAGAGATTACGCCTCGGCGACACCGTCCACGGTCGATGAGCAACCGCAGCACTGAGACAGTTTTATAAATATTATTAAGCATTTATTCGACTTATCTAAAAAAAGAAAAAGATAGTTCCGCTATATTTCTGTTCTACTGTCTCATTCACGGGCCGGTTTACAAACGACACGCCGGGATCGTAGACTCGATAAAGGTTCTGCTACGTATATGAAGCACTTTAAAAAGCGACGATAAGTAGCTGTAAGTAATAAATAAGTTTTGAAAATAATTGAGTTCTTGAAATGGAATTAGCGGCTGCTGGCCTGTCTTTGCAACCTTTTAGTACCCACAGCCGTCCTCTCGTGGTCGTTAGCTACCACGCACAGCTCGCTGCATTGGAGTTTTTGCGCACGACCCTCAAACATCCGCAGGGTCTGGGCGTACTTCAAGGGCCGCCGCTGTCCGGCAAGAGCACCATTATCCACGAATTTGTCTCCAGTCTGAACGCCGATCGGTCACACGCCGTGGTCAACGGCAACAAGCTCACAGCACGGCAGCTGGTTGCGCAGGTGCTCGATGGCTTTGGCTTCGATGTCGAACTGGGTTCCATGAATGAAGCCCTCGGCATGTTACGCGTCTATGCGATGCAACAGGCTGCCGTCAATCGTGCCCCTTTGATTGTTATTGAAAACGTCCATGCGTTGCATGCCGAAACATTGCAGGTGTTGTGCGAAATAGCGGCTCTTAAGGTGCGGCAGGACTCTGCAGTACGACTAATTCTGGTCAACGATCGTCCAACCCGACCGCAGTTGCAGGCGCCGACGCTCGAAGTGCTGAACTCCCGCCTGACCGGTGTATTCAATCTGGCCGGTATGGACGATCAGGAAACCGAGATTTATCTCTACTCCAAATTGGCTGCGGGTGGCTGCGAGGCACCTGAGGCCGTAGTCCCGGAATCCGTATGCGTGGAGGTGCACAAAGCGTCAGGCGGGTGGCCAGGCATTGTTGATCGCATCATGCTGTTTGCACTCGCGCGCGCGACGACCTGCCCGTTGTCCGCTGACCACATAGAACGGCCGGTGGTGCCAGCCATGACGGGTGACGCGGGCACGGTTGCCAAGCCAAGTGCCGTTGATTCAGCGGCGGCGAAGCTGTTCCTGACCTACCAGGGGCGTACCGTTCGTGAAATTTCGCTGGACAGCGAGCGCATCATGATTGGCCGTTCTGAGCACAATGAAATTGCTATAGCCAGCCGGTTTATCAGCCGACACCACGCGCTCTTTATCCGGGACAATGGCACCACGTTGCTGATGGACCTGAACAGTACCAATGGCACGTTCGTCAATTCTCAACGGATTTCCAACTACATCATGGTGCACGACGACATCGTGACCATCGGTCATCACGGTTTGAAGTTTGTAGATCCAGCGGCGCGCAATCACCAACCACTGGAAGGCGCCAGCTTCAGCGATACCATCATAATGAAGAGTATCGACGACATGCGCCGCATGCTGGCAAGGGAAACGACCCGCTCGCTCGATCTTCCCGAAAACGACGGAAAACGGGCCAATAGCGACGACTAGTACTGCTCAGGCGAGCTTTGCCGCTGGCTGAGATTCTTCGTCGGAGTCTTCTGCGTAGAATTGAGAGTTGAAATGCTTGCGGCACATGGAGATGTAGCGGTCATTGCCGCCAATCTCGACTTGCGAGCCCTCGCGAATAGCTTTGCCCGCTTCATCCAGACGTAACACCATGGTCGCTTTGCGGCCACAATGACAAATGGCTTTGATTTCGGTCAGGTTGTCGGACCAGGCCAGCAGATACTGGCTGCCTTCGAACGGTTCGCCGCGAAAATCGGTGCGTAAACCGTAGGCAAGCACCGGAATTCCCAGGTTATCGCAAACGCGGCCAAGTTGGTGGACCTGATCGCGACTGAGGAATTGAGCCTCATCGATGAGCACGCAGTGCAGGTCTTCGTCTGTACAGCATGCGGCGATGACGTCGTAGAGGTTATCGGCCCGATTGAAGGTCGTGGCGGCCGCTTCGAGGCCTATGCGCGATGTGACCCGGCCGACGCCGTAGCGGTCATCGAACTCCGGCGCCAAAACCAGCGTATTCATGCCCCGTTCGCGGTAGTTGTAGCTGGACTGCAGCAACGCCGTCGATTTTCCAGCGTTCATAGATGAGTAGTAAAAATACAGTTTGGCCATAGCGTAGTCGTCGACCGGATCTTAGTTATTGATAGAGGCGTCAGTCCTCGCCAGCCATTTTGCCATAGTTGCCAGCGCAGAGGCGCTGCACCAAATCAAAAATAGCCCGGCAATGCGCGGGCTATTTTGTGTTGCTGTCTCTGCTGCGTCTAGCTGAACAAGCGCTTGTAGGTTTGCACGTAATAACGCATTTCTTCCGGTTTCGCCATGCTGATACGTGACCAGTTCAAGAACGGTGGGAATGGACGACCGGAATAGATGCCCTCCTCCCGCAAGCGTGCATTGAGCTCCTCTACAGGCATACCTGATTGGAAGAATGAAAAATTCGCATTCGATTTCACGTAACGCAGGCCGAGTTCCTCGAACATACCCTCAACGATCGCCAGCGATTCCTTGTTCTTGCGAATGGTGAATTTCTGAAATTCATCATCCTGGTAACTCGCGTAGGCGGCCTTGATGCCCAGTATGTTTATCTGCCCGGTCTTCCGCTCATCGATCTCAGTGATCAGTTCCGGGTGAGCGTACGCGAAACCGATTCGCAGCCCTGCAAGGCCGTGAATTTTCGACGCCGTTCTCGCCACCACCAGGTTGCGATTGCCATTGCGGATCAACTCCATCATCGAACCGTATTCCGGGTTGTCGACGAACTCGTGATAGGCCTCGTCAACGAAAACCAGCCGATCCTTCGAAATCGTAGCAACGAAATTTTTCAGGCGATTCTTTTCGATGATTGATGGTATGGGGTTGTTGGGATTCACGATGTAAACGAGGCGCGTATCGCGGCGAATGGCCTTCGCCATTGCCTCGAGATCGATGTTCAGGCCTTCGTCGACCGGCACCCGAATGATCTGCGAACCGGCCCTGCCGGCGTAACGGACCAGGTCCTGATAGGTCGGATCGGCACAAACAACAGAGCCCGATTGCATGCTTGCGATCATTCCGGCGGTTTTGAGGATCTCCCCGGAGCCCGTGCCTATCGCGATGTGATCGGCCGGTACGTCTTCCAGCGAGGACATCAGAGCGAGCATTTCGTCTCTTATGCCACCGTATTTATTGCTGAGGTCGATGGCGCCGTTTATTGCTTGCAACGCTACCCGCGATGGGCCCCATGGATTCTCATTGGTGCCAGCACGGATCATGTACTCAGGTCGTTGCAACGCGGGTCCAGCTACTGCCGCGTTTTGCATTAATCCCGCTATCGGTGCCGTTGTTGCAGTTGCCAGACCGGGCAACAGGCCAATGCTGACTGCACCGCCCCCTTGCAGAAGTTGGCGACGAGTATATCTGGCCATGCGTGTTCCCCCATGTTTTCGATGCCGGATCTGGTCGGCCGGCTCGCTAAACGGTAGTCCCTGAATCGCTCAGATTCAATGACAAAATTTCGTTCAGGTGAAACAAGTTTCGCAGCTAAGTATGCGAAATTCAGCGAAAAACAGAGTGCGACGTATCAGCTGTGGGCCTTCGTGGGCATGCCGGAAGCGCCGACCCTTTTAACAATAAATTGGCGTAAATGTGACACAGTTGTCGGGTATGGTCGTACTGACTCGTTACGATGCTCACCACCGACTGCTGAGTCGGGAAATGGAGACTTTATGGAACGGCCGTATGTCGAGGAACTGAATAATCCACGCTTTGGATTAACGTTCAGGAATCGTCGCGTGGAAAGAGAGTTTCGGGCCTATTCGGTACTGAGGAACGCCGCCTCGCTACGTTTGCAACTCAGCATCGGCGCAGTCTTTATCTGCCTGTTGACCTTGCTCGACAACTGGTTTCTTCCCGAAGGATTCACTCAACAAGTGAATTGGCTTCGATTTGGCGTGATGTTACCGCCGGTAGTATTTATGCTGGGGCTGACTTTCTCCCGCAGCGGCAGCAAATACTTGCAACCGGCAGGCATCGCGGTAGGAATCACGATCGGTCTGACATCATTGCTTATAGGCTCTATTTCCGCACGCTACGATGTCCCGCGCCTGTTTGCCGGTTACCAGATCATTATCGTATTTGTGTACTTTTTTCTGGGGCTGCGAGTTCCCGTCGCCATATCAACCGGTGTATTTTTGCTAATGGCGTTTGTTACTGCTGCGATGCTGAACAATGCATCGACGTTGACGACCGTATACAACGCGGTGTACCTCGGGTTCCTGAACATCATTGGCGCCATGGGCGGTTACCATCTCTCTAAAGCCCAGCGGATTGCTTTTCTGGAAGATCGTATTCTCAGTTATCGAGCAAATCACGATGCCTTAACAGGGCTACCCAATCGCCGCGCGTTCGACGAAGCGCTTGACGCAGCCTGGGACAATGCCAAAGACGAGCACAAGGCTCTGACGGTGCTGATGCTCGACATCGACCATTTCAAGAAATTTAATGACCGTTACGGACATCAGGCTGGCGATAATGCCATCTCAGTTGTTGCAGAAATAATTGAAGAAAACCTTAAGCGGCCACAGGACTTTGCCGGACGGTACGGCGGCGAAGAGTTTGTCGTACTGCTATACGATGCGACGCCAAAGTTCGGGCACGAGCTGGCCGAGAATATCCGTAAGACAGTGTTAGAACGCCATATTGAACATCTGGATTCGACGACGGCGAAACAGCTTAGCGTGAGTATTGGCATTGCGCATCTGCACCCGTCACGAACCAAACGGAGTTCTGAAGGCTGCCTGCAAATGGCTGACGAGGCACTCTACGCGGCTAAACAAAACGGACGTAATCGTGTTGTGGTTGGGAGTTTAGCGACCGACGTCGCGCAAACCGGTGTATTCAAAGTTGCTGCAGTTAACGACCTGGAGCAAAACCACTCGTCCGATAAGCCGGCGAGCTCCCGCACACGTTAGCTTGGAAGGACGCGCTGTTGCCAGTCCGCTTTCGACCGCCACAAGAAAGGCCGAAACTGGCTAACGCTTTGTATTTATTGGTGCCCGGAGCCGGAATCGAACCGGCACTCCCTTTCGAGAAACGGATTTTAAGTCCGTAGCGTCTACCAATTCCGCCACCCGGGCGGGGTGGGCTGCGTGTAAATGGAGGCTAGGGACGGAATCGAACCGACGTACGCGGCTTTGCAGGCCGCTGCATGACCACTCTGCCACCTAGCCAGGTGCAACCGGAACATTCAAGCGCGCGAGAACATAGCACACTTGTCAGCAGGCGGAGCAGTATAGCGATCCACGCGCTGGAATCAATTTTGAATGTCTGTCGCCCTGCTCAGCCATCGAAGGCATAATCGCCGGATGACGACGACGACCTTCCGCCTGCTTCCCGTTCTCCTGCTTTTACTGCTATCGCGTGCCTCCTGGGCCGAAGAACCGGACGCTCACTTGCTCGCCGTCGACGTACCGGCAGTGGCCGGCAGTCTGGCTCCCAACCTGCAGAGAAGCGCTAATGGCACGGTTACCTTGAGCTGGTTGGAGCCAATTGACGAGGGTCACCGTCTACGGTTCTCCGTCTGGCGCGATTCGCATTGGGCTGCACCGACGACGGTCAGCGAAGGCAGCGGCTGGTTCGTCAATTGGGCGGACAGGCCGGCGGTCGTCGCGACCACTGCGAGCTTGTGGTCGGCACACTGGCTGGTCGGCCGACCGGCTGGCGGCTACGCTTACGACGTCTACCATGCCGTATCGCAGGACAGTGGCAAGACCTGGAGCGAGCCGAAATCGCCGCACACTGACAATACGGACTCAGAGCATGGCTTCGTCAGCCATCATGAGGCGGCCGCAGGTGCAGGCCTTGTCTGGCTGGACGGGCGCGAAACAGGCGGCCACCACGATGCGCATTCGGGCAGTGTTTCCGGCATGACCTTGCGTGGCGCAACTCTGGCTCCCGGCGGGCAAGTTAACGATGAGCAGTTGATCGATGACCTCGTGTGCGACTGTTGCCCGACTGCCGCAATCCAGACCCCGGACGGCCCGATCACCGTATACCGGAACCGGACTGAAGCCGAAGTTCGGGATATCTACTATTCGCGCCAGATTGACGGCGTTTGGCAGCAAGGCAAGCCCGTGGCCGATGATGGCTGGGTCATCAGTGGTTGCCCTGTCAATGGCCCGGTCATCGCGAACCAGGGGCGTACCGTCGCGGTCGCCTGGTTTACGGCTGCAGGCGGCCGGCCGCGGGTCCGATTTGCCCGAACAGACGCCATCGCCGACGGGTTCGGCACACCGGTAGACGTTTTGAGCGGTGACTCGCTGGGCCGTGTCGGCTTGGTACTGCTCGAAAATGGAACCGCGCTGGTCAGTGCCCTGCAGGGCAGCGCATCGGGCGCGGCATCGCTGGTCTTGCGGCATTTGGACACCCAAGGCGCCCTGCTGTCCCGTACCGTCATCAGCGAGGACGTACCGGCATTGTCCATTCCGCAACTGACGGTGTCCGGGAACGAACTCCTGATCGTTTGGGGCGATCGCCGTCAAACCGAACAGAGCGTCGTTGCACGACGAATAGTCCTGAGCCCGGCTTTCCTGGGGACAGCCACCGAAACGGCCCGCTTACGACCTGCAGTCGCGTCCCATCTCAATCAGTAGTGGCACACGCGTAGTCAGCGGAGGTCTTTCGATTAACCTGTCAACCCATAAAAAAAGGCCCTCACATCGTGAGGGCCTTTTTGCTATTGGAGCGGGAAACCAGGTTCGAACTGGCGACCTCAACCTTGGCAAGGTTGCGCTCTACCAACTGAGCTATTCCCGCGATGTTTCTGTGTAGTCGGCAAGCCCTTGTTCTTGCTGGCCGTTGGCGTTTGGTCGCGCCTTACACGTTCTGCTTTTCAGCAGAAGGGCCGCAATTTTAGCGGCGCGGCCCACAGAGTCAAGCAGTGTCTGCAAATAATTAGGCCTGGGACAATATTCAGTCGTCTGCCTGCATTGAGGGCCATGCTGCGCGCAGGTATACGTACATGGACCAAAGGGTCATTCCGGCCGCTGCCAGCAGCAATGCGAAGCCCAGATTGTACATATCCAGACCGAATAAATAGTTCTGGTACACCATGAAAGCGATTCCAAACATTTGCAATGTTGTCTTCACTTTTCCGCCCCAGGAGACTTTGACGTTGGAGCGCATGCCTATCGTGGCCATCCATTCGCGCAAAGCGGACACCGTGATTTCCCGCCCGATAATGATCATGGCTATAACATCAACGTAGGAGCGCGGATCACTCTGCACCAGCAGCACCAGGACTATCGCGACCATCAGTTTGTCAGCCACCGGATCGAGGAATTCACCGAATCGCGATATCTGTCCGTAACGCCGTGCTACGTAGCCGTCGAGCAAATCGGTAATGGCCGCGAGACCAAACACGATACCGGCGATGGGGCGCGCATTGGGCATTGAGCTGTAAAAGCAGATCACCACCACAGGTATGGCGAGAATTCTGACTAACGTAAGAATGATGGCGAGATTGAGTTTCACGAACGCTCCTGGCGTTTCAATATTCTAGTTTTTGCCGTCCAGGTGCAGATCGTTATAAATCCGTTCTGCCATGGCTTTGCTGATGCCGTGTACACGCGCAAGATCGTCAATACTTGCACCCGATACACCGGGCAAACCGCCAAATTGCCGTAACAACTCTCGCCTTCGTTTCGGTCCCAGTCCCGGGATTTCCTCAAGACGGGACGTTGTACGGGCCTTCGCGCGTCGTTGCCTGTGTCCAGTGATTGCAAACCGGTGCGCTTCATCTCGCAATTGTTGAATCAACAACAATGCCGGTGAGTCAGCGGGCAGTATAGAGGGCGCATTTTCACCTGCCAAGAAAAGCTGCTCCATGCCCGGCTTTCTGGATCTGCCTTTCGCAACTCCCACGACCTGCAGCCAGTCAATTTCCAACTCAGCAAGCACGGCGGTCGCTTCGGCCAACTGCCCTTTTCCGCCATCAACAAACAGCACGTCAGGCATCGGGACTTCGCCTTTCTTAATGCGCGCGTAGCGACGACGCAGCGCTTCTCGCATAGCGCCGTAGTCGTCGCCCGGCGCGGCCGGTTCGAGATTGAATCTACGGTAGTCGCTCTTTAGTGCGCCGCTTTGATTGAATACGACACACGAGGCAACGGTGGCCTCACCTGAGGTGTGACTGACATCAAAACACTCGATGCGTTCCGGAGCCGCTTCCAGCTTCAGGAAATCACCCAGTGCCGCAAACTGTCGTTGCAGAGTGGCATTGCTGTTGACCTTCATGGTCAGCCCTTCCCTGGCATTAGTGGCAGCCAGTTCGAGCCAGCGCTGTCGCCGATCGCGCACGCTGTGGCGGATTTGCACAGTGTGTGAGGATCGCGTACTAAGTTCCTTTTCCAGCAGATCACTGTCTTCGACGACCGCATCAACCACGATCTCCGGCGGCGCTTCACGGCCCAAATAGTACTGCGCCAGAAAGCCACTCATGATCTCGCTGCTGTCAGCGTCACCGGCCAGTTTCGGGAAATGGTTCCGGCTGCCGAGAACCGCGCCGTTGCGTATGAAGAGGACCGTTACGCAGTGAATCCCCGGGCTCGAAGCACTGGCGACTACATCAAGGTCACGGGCCGAATGTCGTGAGACCAGTTGCTGAGCTTCCACTTCGCGTAGTCGCGCGATCTGATCGCGGTAACGCGCTGCATGTTCGTAGTCCTGTCGATCAGCAGCGTCCTCCATGCGCGCAACGAACGTATCGATGACGCTACGGTTTTTGCCTTCCAAAAATAGTATCGCCGCGTCAACATCTTCCCGATAACGCTGTTCTTCCACCAGCCCCACACACGGTGCCGTGCACCGACGGATCTGGTATTGCAGACAAGGCCGGCTTCGGTTGCGAAAAAAGCTGTCCTGGCACTGCCGAACCTGAAAAAGCTTCTGCAATTCGTTCAGTGTCTTGCGCACGGCAACAATGCTGGGATAAGGCCCAAAATATCGTCCCTTGCCTTTGCGTGGGCCACGGTGAAACTGCAGGCGGGGAAACGGGTGTTGCGTCGAAACGTAGATATACGGGTAGCTCTTGTCGTCCCGAAGTACGACATTGAAACGCGGCTTGTATTTTTTAATCAGGTTGTATTCGAGCAGCAGCGCTTCTGCCTCGGTGTTGGTGACCGTGACCTGGACGTCCGTCACCTGAGTCATCAACGAGGCCGTCTTGGGCTGCGAATGGCTGCGCTGAAAATAGCTGGAAACGCGCTTCTTGAGATCGCGGGCTTTGCCCACGTAGATAACTTTAGCGCCGGCATTACGCATCAGGTAAACGCCCGGCCTGTGTGTCAGGCTCTTGAGGAAGCTCTTGGCATCGAATGCATTGTCACTTTCGGCCGTCACTGCTTATCCTGCAATAGCTCCTTCACCCTGGCAAAAATGCCACGGAACATCTCCGTTGTTAAACGGCCTGTGTTCGTGTTGTATCGGCTGCAGTGATACGAATCCAGCAGCAAGAACCGGTTCGGCAGTGCGTGCTCTGCAGCGTGGCCAAATTTGTAATCAGCCTGACGTAACCCCAGCGCTTTGACAATGGCGCGGTGCGCGATGCCACCTAACGCTAGTACCACTGCATTGGCAGGCACAGTATCCAACTCATTGGCCAGAAAACTGTTGCAGGTATTGATCTCGGCACCGACCGGCTTGTTGTCAGGTGGCAAACACTTGACGGCATTCGTAATGCGCGTGTTCGCGAGCGTCAAGCCATCGTCGGTGGATACAGACTCGGCGTGACTGCCAAAGCCAAACTCGTGCAGCATCTCGTACAGCAGGATGCCCGCGTGATCTCCGGTAAAGGGTCGACCACTCGCGTTGGCACCGTGCATGCCGGGCGCAAGACCCACGACCAGAAAGCGCGCCCCCGGATCGCCAAACGGCGGTACCGGCCGGCAATAGTAATCGGGGTACCTGCCCTTTACGCTGTCGAGGAATTCCGCCAGGCGCGGGCAAGCGCGGCATTTCGCATCAAACAACTTCGTCACTGTGCTGCCCGACAATCAATCATCCATGTGACTGATGATGGCACGACCAAAGCCGCGAGTCCCAAGTAACTTTGCGCCCGGAATCAGCTGTTCGAGTTCTTCCTGTACTTCACCTTTGTCGTTCGGATCAACCTTACGTTTCGGTGCCCGAATGGCTTCGCGAAGCCGGGCCAGATCAAAAGTCAGTTCCTTGTTGGCAATGGTATTCGCGACACCCTTGATGATCAGATCTGCCGCTTCAGTCCAGCCCATGTAACGCAGCATCATCTCGGCGGAAAGGATAAGAGAGCCCGGGTTAACCCGGTTCTTGCCGGCAAAACCCGGTGCTGTGCCGTGAGTCGCTTCAAATACACCGACACCCTCACCGATATTGGCACCCGGTGCGATGCCGATACCACCGACCTGTGCTGCAAGGGCATCCGAGATATAGTCGCCATTAAGGTTCAGTGTCGCGATAACGTCATACTCCTCCGGGCGGAGCAGTATTTGCTGCAGAAAGTTGTCTGCGATGACATCCTTGATGACAATGTCCCGTCCGGTCACCGGGTTTTTGAACGTCAGCCACGTGCCGCCATCGACGGGTGTAGCGCCAAACTCCTCGCGCGCAACCTCATAGCCCCATTGGCAAAAAGCGCCTTCGGTGAATTTCATGATGTTGCCCTTGTGGACCAGAGAAACTGATCCTAGGTCGCGGTCAACACAATACTGAATGGCCTTGCGCACCAGTCGCTCCGATCCTTCACGGGATACGGGCTTGATGCCCAGACCGGAGCTCGACGGGAACCGGATTTCCGTAACGCCCAGTTCCGTTTGCAGGAATTTGATCAGCTTCTGCACTTCCTGCGAACCGGCCGGAAATTCAATGCCTGCGTAGATGTCTTCGGTGTTCTCGCGGAACACCGTCATGTCAACGAGATCCGAGTCTTTCATCGGTGTGGATACGCCGGGAAAATAGCGTATTGGCCGTACACAGGCGAACAAGTCCAGACTTTGCCGGATCGTAACGTTGAGTGAGCGCATGCCACCGCCGATCGGCGTTGTTAGCGGACCTTTGATCGAAACCGCGTAATTTCGCAAGGCGTGCAGTGTTTCTTCCGGCAAGTATTGATTGTCGCCGTACAGGTCGGCCGCCGCCTGACCGGCGTATACCTGCATCCAGCGTACAGCCCGCTTCTTACCGTACGCCCGCTCGACAGAGGCGTTCACCACATCCAGCATTACCGGCGTGACATCGATCCCAATACCGTCGCCCTCGATAAACGGAATGATCGGATAATCCGGGACATTCAGCGAATGATCGGGGTTGATCGTAATGGGGCAGCCATCAGTGGGGACCTTTATCTGATCGTATTGCATACAAATTCTCGTGGTCTGGCCTCGTCAATAGGGGCGCATTGTACCGGTCCGGGCAGAGACGCACAGCCCCGCGCTGATATTCACAGGGTATTTGACAGGAAAAAGTTGCCTGGCGACCTGCTCAGCACGTAATCCGACAGATGTTTTGCCAGACCGGCACAGGCAATTTCGGAGGCTTCCAGGCTGGCTATTTCTTCGTCGAGCACCGACAGGAAGTAGTCTTCGTCCACAATCCGACCGTCGTCCAGAACGCCGGTCGCGTGGCTGACCCAATGGCGCAACTGCCCTGCAGCCAGTTCAATGCTGGCCGGCGTTTCGCGACACTGATTCAGATTCAACGTCGACCTGCCCTCGTTGATCGCGAGCAGCCCTTGCAATGCGACGATCAAACACGCACGTAAACCGGCTTCCGTAATCTTGCCCTTCGGGACCTGCAACAAATCGGCGCCCACAATATGAATGTCCGCCCGCAAGCGATGCAATTGATGCTGACCCGGCATCATGCGGTCGAATACTTCCCGCGCTGCCGCCACGAATACCTCGTCAGCAACACCGCTGCCGTCGAATCCCGCTCTGACCTGACGTTCGTTTTCAACACGCAATCGACCAAAAACCCGATTGTCTTTGTCGGCGTCCTGAGCCTGCCAGCGCGATGGTGAGCCTATGGCGAGCGCGCCGCGGCGGTGCGCATGCTGTACCAGCAGCAACTCCCAACGTTGCAGCAAGTGCGTGCTACCGGTCAGCTCCGCCGCATCCGGCAACACGAATTGCGGAAATTCCCGGAAAGCTCGCACCAGGCTTGCGAGACAATTGCTATGGTCGAGCGTCAGTGCCGCTACGTAGTCTTTTAGTGCGTACATCAGCGCATCTATGTCGAACACGGCGGGGACCGTTTCGATGGCGAGGGTCGCGTTTATCTGGTCCCGGGCAACGATGCCGGACGATTCCAGATAGGCGAAAACGTCTCGCCAAAACTCGGCTTCGTTCACGGATTCCAATCGACTCAGTTTCAGGCAAACCGCATCCAGCGTCGCTGTGTTGTGACTAAGAAACAGCGCAACGTCTACGAGTGCCGCATGACCGGACTCCTCGCCCCACCGCACGAGTGGTTCGCGGCAGGCAATATCCCGCATACCGAAGATCAGAGCATTGCGTGACTCATTCAGGTTTGTGCTCAGCGCCCGGTTGATCGCCCACAGGGCTGACAAAGCGGCGCCTTCTACCGGCAGAAGTTCGCAAAGGTCGATGACGACTGTGGACGCCGCAGAATCAAGGGCGAGTGGCAACGAGTCTTCGTGCGGTATGCAATGCCATTCAACCCGACGATCGCGTAACGCCTGCGCCGCCCCGCTCGTCAACCAAGTGTCCGTACTGGTCGCCGGGATGCTGGCGGGCCACTCACCGTTGTCATACGCCACCTGGCGCTGCTGGCGTTGCTCTATTAAGTTCTGCAGACGAGGGGCAAACCGGCTGTGCAACTCGCCGACCAACGCGAGTGTTGGCTCGTCAGCGAGCGTCGTGTACGGCGCACCCGCCGGAAATTCTACGGTGATAATTTGCTCGCGCATGAATCAATTGGACCCGTTGCTCTGTTGCAGAAATGACAGGATACCCGAGCTAATGCGCGAGTGACGACGATGACGCCACGATCGCTGTGTGATCGCCTATACTGCGCGAATGCCCCTCGTCCTGCTCAACAAACCTTTTCAGGTGCTCAGCCAGTTCAGTGACAGCGAACAACGGCAGACACTGGCCGATTTTGTGTCTTTGCCCGGCGTTTACCCTGCTGGCCGGCTTGACCGAGACAGCGAAGGATTGCTGTTACTGACGGATGACGGTCGCTTGCAGGCACGGATTGCCGAACCGAAACAGAAGCTGGCAAAACGTTACTGGGTGCAGGTTGAGGGCAGCCCGGAGGCGGCACAGCTGGCCCGCCTCGAGCGCGGTGTCCACCTTAAAGACGGCACGGCCAGAGCGCTTTTTGCGCGGGCGATCCCCACTCCCGCCAAGCTATGGCCACGTGATCCGCCAATACGGGAACGTCGATCCATTCCGGCCGAATGGATCGATATGGCCATTGACGAGGGCCGCAATCGCCAGGTGCGTCGGATGACAGCCGCAGCCGGGTTGCCGACGTTGCGTCTTATCCGACACCGGATTGGCCCGTTCTCCATTGAAGGACTTCTGCCCGGTGAAAGCCGGACGATCAATAACAGCGATGCCTGGGCACTACTAAAGTCCTGAGGGACGGGCGTTGCAACAGCGCTACCTGATCTCCACAACTCGTTTGCCCGCCGGGACCCGCCGGGCAAACGAACTCAGCGAAATTCAGGCTTGTTGATTGCGGTTAAAGCCAGCAATCCGCATGGCAACTTCGAGGGCCTGTTCGTAGTTGAGGCGTGGATCAACGGTGGACTTGTACGCACGAGCAAGGTCCGCATCGTTCAAGCCACGCGCGCCACCGGTGCACTCGGTAACATTTTCGCCGGTGAGCTCCAGATGCACGCCACCGAGGTAACTGCCCATTTCCTCGTGAATCCGAAATGCGGACTCCAGCTCGCCGACGATGTTGTCGAAGCGCCGGGTCTTGGTGCCATCGGCAGTACTCTCGGTATTGCCGTGCATCGGGTCGCAGACCCACAGTACCGGTGAACCGGTTTCTCGGGCGGCACGAATCAATTCCGGTAATCCCTCGTCTATGGCCTTTGCGCCGAAGCGATGAATCAGTGTCAATCGACCGGGTTCATTGTTCGGGTTCAATACCCGGATGAGATCCTGCAGCCATTCCCGAGTCATGCCCGGACCGATTTTTACCCCCATCGGATTGGCGATACCGCGGAAATATTCAATGTGTGCACCGTCGAGTGCTGCGGTTCGCATACCTATCCACGGAAAATGCGTGGTGAGGTTGTACCAACTTTTTCGGCGCGGCAGAAAACGCGTTTGCGACTGCTCGTACAGCAGGTGCAAACCTTCGTGTGCGGCATAAATGTCAGCGCGCTGAGTGAGGTGTAAAGGGCGTCCCGAAACGGTCTTAATAAAGTCGAGCGATTCAGAGATCGAATTTACAATTTCGTGGTATTGCGCAGCTGTCTTTGAGTGACCAACCCAATCGAGGTCCCAATATTCCGGGTGGTGTAAATCGGCAAAGCCACCATCAATAAGTGACCGCACGAAATTCAGGGTAAGCGCAGCGCGCTCGTAGCCACGCAGAATCAGTTGCGGATCGGGAATGCGGTCTTCCGACGTAAACGGGCTTCGGTTTACCAGGTCACCGCGAAAACTTGGCAGCGTCACGCCGTCCCGGGTCTCCATATCGGCTGATCGTGGCTTGGCGTACTGACCGGCCATGCGCCCGACTCTTACCACTGGCTTTTTGAGCCCGTACAGCATGACGAGGCTCATTTGCAGCAGTATTTTCAGTTTGGCAACGACACTTTCCGAGGTGCAATCGGAAAAATTCTCGGCACAATCGCCGCCCTGCAACACAAAAGCTTCGCCGCGCTGCGCCTTGGCAATGTGATCTCGAAGGCTGTCGACTTCCCACGACGTTACGATTGGCGGCAGTCGGCTGAGGTCTGCCACGGCTTGATCCAACTCGGCCTGATCAGGGTAAGTCGGCTGCTGTGCGGCGGGCATGGATTGCCAGCTGGCGGGATGCCAGTCTGATTGGTTACGGGTCACGGGAGCTCCTGCTGGCTGCCTGCGGAGGCAAGTTTCTATCTGAAGTACGAGCGAATATGCCATGTCGCGCATTCGGATCGCAAAATTATCTGTTCTTCCGGGTCTGCAACGACAGCTGTCTGGCGGGCTGCTGGATTGTCTGGAAACCCTGCCGTTAGCTTGGCACAATGCGCCACCTGCGGGCGCAGTCAGTTGTTACGCGGCAAATTCACCTTTATTTTCGCCTGGCCAGGGGGCCATCTTCATGAAAGACATACTGAAAAGACTTGGACTGGAAGACATCAATGCAGGCACCTGGTCCGGCTCACGTCCGACACAATCAGACAATGCACCGCTGATTGATTCGATTAACCCCTCGAATGGTCAACGTATCGCATCTGTTCGCGGTACCACTGCCGACGAATATGAACAGGTTATGGCGAATGCGCGAGCGGCCTACCTGGAATGGCGCAAAGTACCCGCTCCGTTACGCGGTGACGCTATCCGACGAGTGGGCAACGCCCTGCGCGACAACAAAGACGCGCTCGGCAGCCTGGTGACCCTCGAGATGGGCAAGATCAAGGCCGAGGGTGACGGTGAAGTTCAGGAAATGATCGATATCGCCGATTTCGCCGTTGGCCAGTCACGCATGCTCTATGGCTACACGATGCATTCCGAACGGCCACAGCACCGCATGTACGAACAATGGCACCCGCTGGGTATCGTTGGCATTCTCACCGCGTTCAATTTTCCGGTGGCTGTAGCTGCCTGGAATGCCTGCCTGGCCTCCATCTGCGGCAACGTCAATATCTGGAAACCATCGCCGAAAACCCCGTTGTGCGGCGTTGCCACCCAGAAGATCATGGCAGAAGCCATGGCTGACAGCGGCCTTCCTGACATTTTTTACCTGATCAATGACGGCAGCAACGAACTCGCGCAACAGTTTGTCGATGACCGACGTGTCGACCTTGTGTCATTTACTGGCTCGTCGGCCGTCGGTTGCAAAGTTGGTGCCCGCGTTTCACAACGCATGGGCAAGTCGCTGCTGGAACTCGGTGGCAATAACGCAATTATCATCGACGAGTTTGCCAATCTCGATATTGCCGTGCCGAGCATCGTGTTCGGTGCTGTCGGTACCGCCGGCCAGCGTTGCACCAGTACCCGGCGCGTTATCGTGCACACCTCGCGGATGGACGAGTTGAAAGAACGGCTGGTCAAAGCATACCAACAGGTCCGTATCGGCGACCCACTTGATCCGAAAACGCTCATGGGCCCGCTCATTGAAGAATCGACCATCGAGCGTGTGGAAGCGGCCATCGAAGCGGTCAAATCAGCCGGAGGTGAAATTCTCTGCGGCGGCAAACGCATTGACGGTCCCGGCAATTTCATGGAACCGGTTATTGCGGTTGCCAGGAATGAATGGGATATCGTCAAGACCGAAACCTTCGGACCTATTCTCTACTTGATTGAGACGACTGATCTGGACGACGCCATTGCCAAACAGAACAGCGTTGCGCAGGGGCTGTCGTCATCCATCTTTACCGACAAGATGCAGCATGCTGAATACTTCCTGTCGAATCAGGGTTCGGACTGCGGCATCGCCAATGTCAATATCGGCACCTCCGGCGCCGAGATAGGCGGTGCGTTTGGCGGCGAGAAAGAAACCGGTGGCGGTCGCGAATCCGGTTCAGATTCATGGAAGGCTTACATGCGTCGCCAGACCAACACCATAAACTGGGGAAGCGATTTGCCTTTGGCGCAGGGAATCAACTTCGATCTCGGCTAAGGCTTTTCACCGCCAATAGATTGAACACACTGCCGGCCATTGCCGGCAGTGTCGTTTCTGGCGTCGACTTAACTTCCGGGGCTGACTTCGAAGCGGTTCGCTTCCCGGTTCTTGCGAACGCTGCCAGCAGAAAATATCTGCCCGTTCATGGCCAGGTACACACCAGGTGCCGCCACTTGCGCAGCCGCGACTGCCATACCGACATTAAACACGGCATCCGTAGTTCGGAACCGTGCCGGGCTCAATGCGCCTGTGAGCACGATGATCTTCCCTGCGAGATCGGCAAGCTCGGCCGCCGTATCAGTCATGGTGTCGGTCCCGTGCGTGATAACGTAGCGATCCGCATCGTCGTTCTCTATATATTCCCGAAGTACCTTGCGGTCTGCGTCAGTTATTTCCAGACTGTCTTTATGGAACAACGAGACCACATCGAAATCGAATGCCACAAGGCCTTCCTGCAGGATATGGTGTACCTGCGTCTCACCGACTTCGAAACGACTCATCGCGTCGAAGTAGATTTTATCGATGGTGCCGCCGGTAGTAATGAATCGTATGAACATGTGGCCAGCATGCCACGCGCGCTTGCCGCATAGAAGCGCGAAGTAGACGATATCGCAGGCGGTAACCCGCTATTGATATCATGGGAGTGTGAACATGAAGCTCATTCATCGGTATCTCCGTTCTGGCCCGGGCAAAACGCTGGCTGTTATAGCTGCGCTACTGTCAGTTGGCCTCGCGCAGGCGGCCGGCAAAGTCGTGCAGCTCGACCTTGAGGGGCCGCTAGGCGTCGCCACGTCCGAGTACATCATTGCGGGGATTGAAACGGCCAACGAACAACAGGCCCAGCTGGTCATTATCCGCATGGATACGCCGGGCGGGCTGGTTGAGCCCATGCGGGATATTGTCCGGGCGATTCTGGGTTCCGACGTCCCGGTCGCCACCTATGTATCGCCTGGCGGTGCGCGTGCGGACAGTGCCGGCACTTATATCTTGCTCGCCAGTCATATTGCGGCGATGGCGCCGACTACACATCTGGGCGCGGCAACACCGGTTTCGTTGGGTGGCGATGATGCGCCCTCCTCGTTTGAGCCACTTAAACCTGGACCCGGAACGCGTAGCGAAGATGCAGACGAGGACGATGCCGAGAACGATTCCGCATTGCCTGACGAGACTGCGCCCGCTGAGGAATCGACCGACGAAACTGTCCGGGAACCGGACACTGCAATGGGACGCAAAGTGCTCAACGATGCCATCGCCTATATTCGTGGCCTCGCGGAAACTCATGGACGCAACGCCGATTGGGCCGAGCAAGCGGTTCGTGATGCGGCCACACTCACGGCGAGTCAGGCACTGGATCAGAATGTCATCGATTTGATCGCGGACGATCGCGACGCACTGCTTGAGCAAGTCAATGGCATGGAACTGACAGTGAACAATAACGCCGTAGTTCTTGATACAAGCGACGTCGTCGTCGAAAACATCGAGCCCAGCTGGCGGTTGAAGTTTCTGGGTACCATTGCCAACCCGCAGGTTGCACTGCTGCTCATGATAGTCGGTATCTACGGCCTGATGTTTGAAGGCTGGAATCCGGGCGCCATAGTACCTGGTGTCGTTGGTGTCGTTTGTCTGTTGCTGGCGGCTTACGCACTGCAGATTATTCCCGTCAACTATGCCGGTCTCGCATTGATATTTGTCGGTCTGGTCCTGATTGTCGCCGAAGCGTTTGCGCCCAGTTTTGGCGCACTTGGCCTTGGCGGCATAGTTGCGTTCGCATTTGGCGCTATTATGACCTTTGACAGTGGCGTGCCCGGTTTCGGTATATCAATCACCTTTGTGCTCGCAATCACCGTGACGGCCGGGCTGTTGTTGCTCTGGATGGCGACCTACCTCGTGAAACTGCGGCGGCGCGGTGCGGTCAGTGGTGAAGAAGGCATACTCAGCGGCGTTGCTGTTGCCATGGAAACTTTTACGGGGCAAGGCCGGGTATGGCTGGAAGGCGAAGCTTGGCAGGCCTCAAGCAGCGTTCCGATCCAGAAGGATCAACAGCTCAGAGTTCGCGCGATCAATGGCCTTGAGTTGCAGGTCGAACCGCTGGACGCTGCGGCGCACAAAAACTAATTGGTTTTTGCTCATTTTTGTTTTTAAGGAATAACCACGATGTCTATACCGGTAATAGGAATTGTTCTGGCTGTCTTGCTGGTGATCTTGATGAACACGGTCAAGATCATGAAAGAATACGAGCGCGCCGTCGTATTCATGCTCGGCCGTTTTCAAACCGTCAAAGGTCCCGGGCTCATCATCCTGATCCCGTTCATTCAGACCATGACCAAAGTGGACCTGCGCGTCGTGGTTCTGGACGTGCCAACACAGGATGTTATTTCCCGCGACAACGTTTCTGTCAAAGTGAACGCCGTGATCTATTTCCGTGTCGTCGATCCGGAGAAAGCAGTCATCAAAGTCGCCAATGCGTTTGAAGCAACGAGTCAGTTGTCACAAACAACATTGCGGTCCGTGCTCGGACAACACGAGCTGGACGACATGCTCGCGGAACGTGACAAGTTAAATATCGATATTCAGAACTTGCTGGATCAGCGTACGGCCAACTGGGGCATCAAGGTTGCGAACGTCGAAATCAAGCACATCGATCTTGATGAAAGCATGATTCGTGCAATGGCACAGCAGGCCGAGGCCGAGCGCTCACGACGGGCGAAGATCATTAACGCTGAAGGTGAAATGCAAGCCGCAGACCGTCTTGCGCAGGCGGCACGCACGCTTGCTTCCGAAGAGCAGGCTCTGCAGCTGCGCTATTTACAGACACTGAAAGACATTGCGAACGAAAAAACCAACACCATTGTTTTCCCGTTGCCGCTGGACCTGATCAAGCCGTTCATGGAGATAACGGCGAAGAGCAAGACGCTCGAGTCGTAGCGTTTCGGCGCTCAGGGCTGCCCGGCTACTGCCGCGGCGTACAGCTCCACGGAAAACTTGGCACCGCCACTGTCCGACCCGCCGATGCTTACAGTGCCGCCGTAGTTCGCCGCGATATCGCGGACTACGGCGAGCCCTATACCGTGCCCCGGCGCTGACTCATCAAGACGCATGCCGCGCTCAAGCAATTGCTGCGCTAGCTCTTCCGGTATACCCCGACCATCGTCGCTGACCGTGAGCCGTATACCTTCGCGGCCATCGATATGGCTGGCCGCAGCTACGGTCACTTCGATTTCGCGTTCACACCATTTGCAGGCATTGTCCAGAAGGTTACCGGCGAGCTCCAGAAAGTCGCCACGGTCACCGCGAAACTCCGCATCGTCACTGACATCAATATGGATCGTAACCGTCTTGTCGCGGTAGACCTTGGTCAGCCCGTCGGCAAGGCGTTGCAGCTCAGTTCGTACGGCCAGCGTGGGCAGACCGATGCCTTCGCTGACCAGCCGCGCCGGTTTGCGCAGCTGATACCGAACGATGTCGTTCATGCGTTCTATTTGAGCCGCCAGACGTTCTTTCGTGTCGCTGTGTGCGGATTCATCCAGTACTGCACGCATCGCGGCCAGTGGCGTCTTGAGACTGTGCGCCAGATTGTCCAGTGTTTGCCGGTAGCGTTCCGATCGACCTCGTTCACTGCCAATCAGCAAGTTCATATTGCGCGCCACCCCTTTCAGCTCCGTTGGGAAATCATCAGACAACGATGCACGGCCGCCATTCTCGATGTCCCCGATCTCGCCTTCAATCTGTCGCAATGGCCGAAGCACGCTGCGCATGACAATGGATATCGCCAGCAACATGACCAATGCAACCGCAAAGAACCAGCCAAAGAGTTGCCGTCGATAGGCCGCAATTTGTGCGTTCAGTGAGTCGAGACTTTCGGTCACATGAAACGTGTACGGTTTCAAGACACCGTCAGCAAACTCCCAGGTAACCGCGAGCGTCGCCGTCATAACCGGCGTCCCGTCTTCGAGTGTTAATCTCGCCAAACGTTGTTCACCGGGGGAACCCGCTGCCGGTCGTGGCAGCCGCATGCCGATCGCTGAACGAGATTGCCACACGGCCTGTTTGTGTTCGTCGCGCATTTCGGCGTACAGACCGGAGCCCGGTGTGCCGTAACGAGGTTCAGGGAGGTCCGGAGGCATGACCAGCTCATCGCGGTCATTCGGTTCAGCGGCGGCCAGCAGGGCCATGATCTGACTGTCGAGTATGTCTTGTTGAGACTGCTCACCCGCCTGCCGGAAGGCCACTTCCAGCACAACGATGGTCATGCCAAAGAACACCAGCAGCAGGACGCTAACCGACAGCAGCAAACGCGTGCTGAGCGAGGAAATCAATGCGGCTTACTCAGTCTGATTCCGTTCGAGCGCGAAACGGTAGCCCCGACCTCGTAAGGTCTCGATCGGTTTAATGGAATTATCAGGGTCCATCTTCTTGCGCAGGCGGCCGATGAACACTTCAATGACATTGCTGTCACGCTCAAAGTCCTGATCGTACAAGCGGTCCGTCAGCTCACTCTTCGAAATGACTTCGCCCGCGCGCATCATCAGGTGCTCGATAATTCGGTATTCGTAACTGGTCAGGTCAATGGCCTCACCATTAACCCGCAGATCCTGACGCGTACTGTCCAACGTCACCGGTCCTGCGGTCAGCACCGACGAAGCCCAACCACCACTCCGGCGTAACAACGCGTTTATGCGGGCAGAAATTTCCTCAAAATGAAACGGTTTGACGACGTAATCATCGGCACCCGCTTCGAGGCCGTCCACCTTGTCCTGCCAGCGATCGCGCGCAGTCAATATCAGTATGGGATAGGTCTTGCCGCTTTCCCGAACCCGCCGAATCAGCTCCAGCCCGGGAACTTCCGGCAAACCCAGGTCAACGATGGCAAGGTCGATCGGGTATTCTTCGGCGAAATACAGGCCTTCGCGGCCGTCCCCTGCCTTTTCCACACCAAACCCGGCCTCGATTAGTTGCGTGGCCAGCGATTCGCGCAGGGTTTCATCATCTTCTATCAGCAACAGGCGCATTCTTCTTCCTTATCCGCGTCCGCCGCGGGTCCGGCCGTTAATCCGCACGGTCTTCAACTTGCCGTCCTCGGTCAATACTTTGATCACGTGCACCTCACGATTGCCGCGGACCTCTGTCTCTGCACTGACAATACGTCCCCGGTATTGCCTGCGTACCTGATTCACCGCTTCACTCAGCGACGGGCCGTTACTTTGCGCAAGCTGAAACGTCGCCATCTGCTCAATGTTTCCGCCAGCGCCGTTCGCGGCGCCTGCCGGCGAGCCAAGCAGCAATGCCAGGCCAAGCAGAATGTAGAGGTGCATGTGTCTCATGGTGATTTACCTGTCAGCCGCGGGTTTGATTCGTGGCTTCCATTACCGGGAGCGAGCGGGAAGTTTGGTGCGTGGCCCGGCGGATTGCAACGCATCGGTCGCAATCCGCCGGGCCGGATCACCGCTGATAATGCTCAGTTCGCAGGGCGAACGTCGACCCGAATTCGCAGCTTCTTGCCAGGATCGTACGGCATCCGCGTTGCATACTTCTGACCGTGATACCGGTAGGTTACGTTGTAGCCGTCAATCCGTTCTTCCTCTCGCGAGGTGTAATTCGTCTGGCATCGTTCGACCGGGCGTGAATACACTTCACGCTCGTAGCCGCGGCTGCTGTTGCGTCGGGCTGAATCACTGCCTACGGCAGCGCCGATGAGGGCCCCGGCGGCGGTCGCAGCGTCGTTGCCTCGTCCGCTACCGAACTGATGGCCAATCACACCACCGACAATTGCGCCGAACAAGGTACTGCCAGCAGAAGCTGCCGGACGTCGGTCCACGGTGTATTCGCGACTCTCTTCCCAGCACTCGCGAACCGGTGTGGTCACCGTCACGTAGCGAACAATGGGTTCGACGTTAATTACATTCGCGTAGTCGTAAACCGCACCGCGTCGGTTGTAATCATCGGCGTAGGCCGGCGCTGCGCCAAGAGTCAGGGCGCCAAGTGCGACGGCAGCGGCATTCGCAATCCAGTGGTTGGCGTTCATAGCGGTATCTCCATTTTCAGCCTGGGCACGGACCTTTTCCGAGCCTGGGTGAAGCTTACGGAGTGCGCAATGAACCGTTCCTGAACGTAATCAAGAATTTCAGGACCGCTCTTCCAGAGCCTGTTTTGCGTTAAGCCACGCGGCTTCCAGTTCATCCAGGCTGCGTGTCGTAAGCGGCTGCCCCGTGGTCCCCAGGTCTTTCTCAAGCTTTCGGAACCGGGCCTCAAAGCGCCGATTGGCATCGGTCAGCGCCTGTTCCGGGTCAATCCGCAAGTGCCGGGACAGGTTGACCACGGAAAACAACAGGTCGCCCAGTTCGTGGTGGCGGGCTGCAGTATCATCATTTGCGCAGGCCTCGGCGAGTTCCGCGCGCTCTTCGTCAATTTTTTGCTGGACTCCATCGGTGTCCGGCCAGTCGAAGCCGACAGCGGACGCCCGCTTACCCAGCTTCGCGGCCCGCGACAAGGCCGGCAAACTAAGGGCAATGCCGTCCAGCGCACTGGTGCTGGCTGCGGACTCCCTTTCCCCGGCCTTAATGTCTTCCCAACTGCCTGCCACAGCGCCGCGAGCGACTTCGTCGGCGCTGCCAAATACGTGTGGATGTCGCCGCACCATCTTGCTGCAGATGGCGTCGATGACGTCGCTGAAATCAAAATAGCCGGCTTCGTCCGCCATCCGGGCATGGAACGCGACCTGAAAAAGCAAGTCGCCCAATTCGTCTTTCAGGGCTGCCCAGTCCTCCTTGGCGATCGCATCAGCAACCTCGTAGGCTTCTTCCACGGTGTACGGAGCAACACTGGCGAAACTCTGCTCGCGATCCCACGGGCAGTCCTTGCGCAAGGCCACCATGACATCAAGTAATTTCTGGATATCCGACATAACTTTCTATTTTAAAAGTAATTGTTTTTGCAGTAGCGCGATCATGGCCGCCGTCGCACCCCAAATTTTGCGGGCCTGATAATAGTAGGCAATCACCGGAATATCGATGCCTTCGTAGCGTCGCAACGTGTGTTCCTGATTGGCGCTGTCGAGCAGAAATTCGAGCGGGACTTCAAATGCCGCTGCCACCTCTCGCTGGTCAATCTGCAGGACGACATTGGCGTCGACCATGCCCACGATGGGGGTGACGGCATAACCTGACACAGTGGGCAGCGGTGCCAGATAACCCGCCACAGCCACGTGTTCCGGCCCGACGCCAATCTCCTCTTGCGTCTCGCGCAGCGCCGTTTCCCGTAAATCACGGTCGCCAAGCTCCATCCGCCCACCGGGAAAGCTGATCTGGCCCGGGTGGTGTTTGAGGTGCGCGGCCCGTTCGGTCAGCAAGACGGTAAGCCCTTCCCGGCGTTCGACAATCGGAATCAGGACCGCCGACGGCTGCAACACGCCGGCAAACCGGTCCCGAATCGCTCGCGGCCAATCGCGGCCGTCGAGTTCCGAATCGACCTTGGATGGGTCTGCGGGAAGCCGGGTGTGTTGCAGGCGTTCCTTGATTCGTGCCGCGGTCAGTTCACCTTGGGCGGCTCGATTGCTAATTCTGTATACCGCCTTCGGTCAGGGTTGCCGGGTCCAGCAGTCGATCCAACTCAGCGTCGGTCAGGTCGGTCAGGTCCCGCGCGACGTCCTTGACCGGGCGTCCCTCGGCGTAGGCCGTTTTCGCGACTTTCGCGCCCAGTTCGTAACCGATAACCGGATTTAGCGCGGTAACCAGAATCGGGTTTCGATCCAGTGCCCGATCAATGTTGTCCTGGTTGACCGTGAAGCCAGCGATAGCACTATCGCCGAGGCAGCGGGCGCTGTTGGCCAGAATGCCGATGCTTTGCAGCAGGTTGTAAGCGACCACTGGCAGCATAACGTTGAGCTGAAAATTACCCGACTGGCCCGCCACTGTAATCGTTGCGTCATTGCCGATAACCTGCGCCGCAACCATGGCGACCGCCTCAGGAATAACCGGATTCACTTTGCCGGGCATGATGCTGGAGCCGGGTTGCAGAGCAGGCAGCGAAATTTCCCCGATACCGGCCAGCGGACCCGAGTTCATCCAGCGAAGGTCGTTGGCAATTTTCATCAGACTGACCGCGAGGACCTTGAGCTGGCCCGACGCTTCTACGGCGGTGTCCTGGCTGCTCAAACCCTCGAACAGGGAATCGCTCTGGCGAAATTCAACACCGGTGTGCTCGCCCAGCAGAGTCGCAACTTTCGCACCGAACTTCGGGTGTGCATTAATGCCTGTACCAACCGCTGTACCACCCTGGGCCAAAGCCGTCAGACGTTTCTGGGTATCGCTCAATCGGGCCGTTGCTGAATCGATTTGCGCGCGCCAACCGTCCAGTTCCTGCCCAAGCGTCACTGGCATGGCATCCATCAAATGGGTACGCCCGGTCTTGACCACATTACGGGTTTCATCTGCTTTGTTTTCGAGTACTGCGGACAAGTGCGCCAGTGCGGGCAACAGCTGCTCATGCACCATGAGTGCGGCACTGACATGCACACTGGTAGGAATCACATCGTTGCTGCTCTGGCTCATGTTCACATCGTCATTCGGGTGAACCGGCGAGCCAAGCTCCTTGCTGGCAAGATGAGCAATGACTTCGTTGGCGTTCATGTTGGAACTGGTGCCGGAGCCGGTCTGAAAAACGTCGATCGGAAAGTGTCGGTCATAGTCACCGTCGGCTACAGCCAGCGCTGACTTCTGGATCGCAACAGCCTTTTTGCTGGTCAACAGCCCGAGCTCGGCATTGGCACCCGCCGCGGCCCATTTCACCAGACCCAGGGCGCGAATAAAGTCTCGCGGCATTGTGAGCCCGCTGATAGGAAAATTTTCCACGGCGCGCTGGGTTTGTGCCGCCCACAGGGCATCGTCAGGCACCTGTAATTCGCCCATGCTGTCTTGTTCGCTTCGAAATCCCTTGCCACTCATCTGCCGGTCTACTCCGTTGTATTTACCGAAATTTTCTATTTCGGCTCTGTTCCGAGAATTAGTTGTTGGCCGCGATACCCGCAACGGCCACCCTGAAAAGACTATCGTGTATGATTCGCGCTTTGCCAGCACAAGTCTAGCCTCCAATGAAACTCTCAAGTCTCCGCGCTATATCGCCTGTCGACGGGCGCTACTCCGAAAAAGTCAATTCTCTGCGTGATGTATTCAGTGAATACGGTTTGATCCGCTACCGGGTATTGGTTGAGGTTCGCTGGCTCCAGTGGCTCGCGGATCAGCCGCAAATTACCGAATTGCCCGCCTTGACGTCGGTTATGAAGGACGTTCTGAATGGCATCGTTGACAATTTTTGCACGGAAGATGCCGAGCACGTCAAACGAATTGAAGCGACAACCAACCATGATGTCAAAGCGGTGGAGTACTTCATTCGTGACCGTCTGGGTGACGGCAAGGATGCAGCGATACTGCACGATTTCATTCATTTCGGCTGCACGTCTGAAGACATCAACAACCTCGCCTACGCATTGATGCTCAGGCAGGCTCGCGACGAGATTGTCGCGCCAATGATGAAGCGACTGCACGTTACGTTGCGGTCGTTAGCCAACGCCAACGCAGCTGTCGCCATGCTGTCGAGAACGCACGGACAGACGGCGAGCCCGACAACGGTAGGCAAGGAATTTGCAAACGTTCTGGCGCGATTGTCGCGCGCACGTGAACAATGGTGCGCTGTGGAGATCCGTGGCAAGTTCAATGGCGCTGTGGGTAACTACAATGCCCATACTGTTGCGTACCCAGACGTGGACTGGCCCGCCCTTTGCGAGGGCTTCGTCGCGTCTCTCGGACTTGATCCAAATCCGTTGACTACGCAAATCGAGCCGCACGACTGGACGGCCGAGTATGCTCATGCGCTGGTGCGCTACAATACGGTACTGCTCGACTTTTGCCGGGATACGTGGAGCTACATATCGCTCGGCTATTTCAAACAACGTGTGTCGGGCAACGAAGTTGGATCCTCAACGATGCCACACAAAGTAAATCCTATCGATTTCGAAAACGCGGAAGGCAATCTCGGCCTCTCAACGGCGTTGCTGAATCATTTCGCCGTCAAACTGCCGATATCGCGCTGGCAGCGCGATCTGACGGACTCTACGGTTCAACGCAATTTCGGCATTGCCGTTGCCTGGCTGGCGATTGCTCTGCAATCGGTTGAGAAAGGACTGGGTAAGCTGCAGACGGACCCTATGCGGATAGGCGCCGATATCGATGCAAGCTGGGAAGTGCTGGGTGAGGCGGTGCAAACCGTCATGCGTCGCTACGGCATAGAAAACCCGTACGAAAAACTGAAGGAACTGACCCGTGGTCAGGCCGTGACTCAGGAAATTCTGGCGGCGTTTGTGCGTGATCTGGATATTCCGGAAGAGGCCCGGCAACAACTCCTCGAACTAACGCCTGCGACCTACATCGGCCTGGCCGAAAGCCTCACCGGCCAAACGCGATAAGTCCAGATTCCTGCGGGCAAAAATCCCGGTAGATGAGAATCCTTCTCAGCACGTGCGAGGGATTAAAAACGTGACGCAGTTACCACTGCCAGCAACGCCCGGGCCGGTAAGATCACTTTTGTCGGGGACCGTCTCTATCACGTACGCCGCGACCAAAACAAGAAAAATCGGCAAGTGACTGCCAGTGAACACCGGTTGGTACCGAAGGTAACGGCACCGTCAGCACCGGCACCGAACAACAATGCATTGTCAGGCTGTCTTCAATCTGGAATGCACTGGTTGCCGTTGATAAAAGGCGACGCTGAATATACTAATAAACAGGCGCGGGATGGAATGGAACAACCTCGGGTAAAAGGTCAACGGTGGGTCGTATCGACACAGCAGGAAGTGCGTTCAGCCGTTATCGAGGTTGCCCGCGAAGCCCGGCGCCGTGTCTCGATATTTACCCACGATCTCGAAGCAGGGATTTACGACGACCCCGATTTCCTCGAAGTCATTAAACATCTTGTGTTGTCACAGGCCTATGCCCGTGTGCGCGTACTGATTGCAGCCCCTACCCGTGCAATCAAGAATGGCAATGCTTTCGTCAATCTCGGACGACGCCTTAATACCTACATTGAATTTCGCCACGTGCGGGAAGACTTGCGCACGCATCCTGAAGCATTCTGCATCGCCGACGAAACAGCACTTGTATACCGTTTGCAGGCTAGTCGCTGGGAAGGCATTGCTGATACTTACGAGCCCGGTGTCAGTAAGCATTACGGCTCAATGTTCGATGAAATCTGGCAGGCCAGCGAAGTTGAGCTGGAATTTCGCCAGCTCGGTATCTGAGGCCCGCCTTGTTACCCTCCCCCGACCTGACTGTTGCCGCACTCGTTGAGCGCGACGGTCGGTTCTTGACCATCGAAGAGCCCGTGGGCGGACGATTGGTACTGACACAACCTGGTGGCCACATCGAAGCCGGCGAGTCACCCGAACAAGCAGCACGCCGTGAAGTTCTGGAAGAAGCCGGTTGCAGCGTCGCCATTCGAGACCTGATTGGTGCCTATCTGTGGTTTGACGCGACCAAAGGTCGCCAGTACCTGCGGATCGTCTTCCTGGCTGACCTGTTGTCAGAATCCGTAGGTCGGTGCCTCGACCCCTCGACTCACGCAGTGCACTGGTACACCTACAGCGACCTGGCGGCGCGCCGCTCTGCATTGCGGTCGGCATCCGTTATCCGCTGCCTTGACGACTATCTGGCCGGCGAACGGCAACCCCGCAGCCTCTTCTCCGGTTGTGACTACCCGGAACAGCAGTTCGATGCCGCTATGGCCAGCGCCGCGTTGCTCCACACCTGAGGCTGTGCCTCGGGCACGTGCGGAGTGCTAGAATCCGCGCCGATGAACGTTTCCCCCTATGATCTTGACGGACAGTCAGTTGTCGTCGGCCTGTCCGGCGGTGTCGATTCTGCGGTAACTGCCCTGCTACTTAAGCAGGCCGGTGCCAACGTGCAGGCTTTGCACATGACCAACTGGGAAGACGACGACGGCTTCTGTACCGCGGCTGACGACCTGCAGGATGCCCGCGCGGTTTGTGAGCAACTCGACATACCGCTGCATCACGTCAATTTTGCCGCCGAATACAAAGCACGGGTGTTCGCCGCGTTTCTTGACGACTATCGGGCTGGACGTACACCGAACCCTGACGTGCTCTGCAATCGCGAAATTAAATTCGGTGTATTTCGCGAATACGCGTCACGCCTCGGCGCCGATTGGCTGGCCACCGGCCATTACGCCAGAGTCAGCGCTGACAATAACCGCGTGCAGCTCCTTAAAGGCATCGACAGCAATAAGGATCAAAGCTACTTCCTGCACGCCGTCACCCAGGAAGCCATCGCTACTGCCGTATTTCCTCTTGGTGAGCTCGACAAATCGGCGGTTCGCAGAATTGCTCGCGACGCCGGGCTGGTAATTCACGACAAAAAAGACAGCACCGGGATTTGCTTTATTGGTGAGCGTCCGTTTCGCGAATTCTTATCGACTTTTCTCCCGGCGCAACCCGGCACCATCGTCAGCGCCGATGGCGAGACATTGGGCGAACATCAGGGCCTCATGTACCACACGCTGGGCCAGCGACAGGGACTGGGCATTGGTGGGCGCCGGAACTCTGGGGGCGATCCCTGGTATGTCGCCGCGAAGAACCTGTCGGATAACACACTGATCGTCGTTCAGGGCGAGCATCCGCTGCTGTATTGCGACGGTGTCCTCGCGAGCGAGCCAAGCTGGATTGCAGGCGAGGCACCTGCCGCTCTCACGGCTGGCCTGCGTTGCCACTGCAAAGTCCGCTACCGACAGGTCGATCAGGCCTGCACCGTAACGTTGAACTCAGACGGTCAGCTGAAAGTGCAGTTTGACGAGCCACAGCGTGCCGTTGCACCCGGTCAGTACGTCGTGTTTTATGACGCTGATGAATGCCTCGGCGGTGCCGTTATTGACCAGACATTGCTTGCGGACGCGGTGGCCGCCTAGGGTGATTAGGGGCGCACAGCCCCGTTCCATCCGGTATAATGCCGCCCCGCGAGTTGCTGCTGACTCGGCCCTAACGGCGCGTCCTTTCGTCAGGCTGGCTAGCGAGTAACCAGAAATTCACTATCCCGGAGAGACACTATGACGGACAGCTTCGGCGCCCGTACCACGCTTGAGGTTGGCGGCCAGAACCATGAGATCTACAAGCTAGACTCAGTTACAGAAGGTCACGTAAATCGCCTGCCCTATTCTTTGAAAATCCTGCTGGAGAACCTGCTCCGCCATGAAGACGGTCGCGACGTAACGCGTGCCGACATTCTGGCATTGGCGAACTGGGATCCAAAAGCCGAACCCAGCACGGAGATTTCATTCACGCCAAGCCGGGTAATCCTGCAGGACTTCACTGGTGTACCGGCGGTCGTTGATCTCGCGGCCATGCGCGATGCCGTCGTCAAACTGGGTGGCAGTGCCGACAAAATCAATCCGCTGTCGCCTGCGGAGTTGGTTATTGACCACTCCGTACAGGTTGATCGCTATGGCAGCGCCGATTCACTGGACCTGAACAACAAAATCGAATTCAATCGCAACAAGGAACGCTATTCGTTCCTGCGTTGGGGGCAAACCGCGTTCGAAAACTTCCGGGTTGTACCGCCCAACACCGGCATCGTGCACCAGGTCAATCTTGAGTACCTTGGCCGGGTTGTGTTCGATGCTGAGAAAGACGGCGTCAAGCGTGCCTATCCGGATACGGTAGTCGGCACCGACTCCCACACCACCATGATTAACGGCCTGGGTGTACTCGGCTGGGGTGTGGGTGGCATCGAAGCCGAAGCGGCAATGCTCGGCCAGCCTATTACCATGCTGATTCCGCAAGTCGTCGGCTTCAAACTGACCGGCAATCTGAGCGAAGGCACGACCGCAACCGATCTCGTACTGACCGTAACCGAAATGCTGCGTGAGCGCGGTGTAGTCGGCAAGTTCGTCGAATTCTTCGGTGACGGCTTGAGTCAGCTTCCATTGGCGGACCGCGCGACGCTGGGCAACATGTCTCCGGAGTTCGGCAGCACCTGCGCCATCTTCCCTATCGACGGTGAAACGATTCGATACCTGACGCTGTCCGGTCGCGATGCCAAACACATCGAGCTCATCGAAGCGTACGCCCGTGCCCAGGGCATGTGGCGTGAAGACGGCGCACCAGACGCTCTCTACAGCGACATGCTGGAACTCGACATGAGCACTGTTGAGCCAAGTATTGCGGGACCAAAACGGCCGCAGGACCGGATCGCGCTGAGCGCCGCTGACACGACATTCCTCGGTCACCTTGAAAAGTCAGTGGCCAACCGCGAGAAAGGCGGAAAAACGACGGTCACCGCGAATGGCGAAAGCTATGAGTTGAAGGATGGCGCTGTACTGATCGCTGCTATCACCAGCTGTACAAATACCTCCAATCCAGCGGTTATGCTTGCTGCCGGTTTGCTGGCTCGCAATGCAAAAGAACGTGGCCTGAAGACCAAGCCGTGGGTAAAAACCAGCCTCGCGCCCGGCTCTAAAGTTGTTACAGACTATCTGGAAAAAGCCGGCCTCATTGATGACCTCGATGCCATGGGCTTCTACACCGTGGGCTACGGTTGCACGACCTGCATCGGTAATTCTGGCCCTCTCAAAGAGGAAATCGAGCAAGCCGTCAAAGACAGCAACATTGTTGGTTGCAGCGTGTTATCGGGCAACCGGAACTTCGAAGGCCGTATCCATCCGCTGGTGCAGATGAACTTCCTGGCATCACCGCCGCTGGTTGTCGCTTACGCACTGGCTGGCAACCTCGATGTCAATCTGTACACAGACCCACTGGGTCAGGACAGCGATGGCAATGATGTGTTCATGAAAGACATCTGGCCGAGCGCCAGAGAAGTTCAGGACGTCATCGCCAGCAGCATCGACTCAAGCATGTTCAAGAACAGTTATGCCGGCGTATTCGACGGCGACAAAAACTGGAACAGCCTGGCCGTGCCTGAAGGTGAAATTTACACCTGGGACAGCGCCTCAACGTACGTCAAGAACCCGCCGTATTTCGAAGGGATGACGCTCGAAACGCAAGCGGTTAGCAACATCAAGGGTGCTCGAGCTTTGGCCTTGTTGGGCGATTCGGTAACTACCGATCACATTTCACCGGCTGGTTCGATTGCCGCTGACAGCCCGGCTGCCAAATACCTTGCCGAACAAGGTGTGCAGCGTGCGGACTTCAACTCCTACGGTTCACGCCGTGGTAACCATGAAGTCATGATGCGTGGCACCTTTGCGAACATACGGTTGCGGAATCAACTGGCACCTGGAACTGAAGGTGGCTGGACGCGGCATCAGCCAAGCGGCGAAGAAATGTCCATTTACGATGCTTCCCTGAAGTACCGCTTGGACGGCACTCCGTTGATTGTTCTGGCCGGCACAGAGTACGGCACAGGCTCGTCCCGCGACTGGGCCGCGAAAGGCACACTGTTGCTCGGCGTTAAAGCCGTCATTGCTCGCAGTTTCGAACGCATTCACCGTTCAAACCTGATCGGCATGGGCGTATTGCCCTTGCAGTTCAAAGAAGGCGAAAGCGCCGAATCACTTGGACTGACAGGGACAGAAACCTTCGATATCGAAGGACAGAACGACGCCAGTGCCAAGATGGTAACCGTGACTGCGCGGGCTGAGGATGGAAACACCGTGCGCTTTGAAGCGTTGGTGCGTATCGACACGCCGAAAGAACGCGATTACTTCGAGCATGGCGGCATCCTGCACTACGTTTTGCGACAACTGGTGGGCGCTGAAAAGGCGGCCTGAAGTAAGCAAGAGCGACGCTGTTCCGCGGGCTGTTTGCCCGCGGAACATGCGGTGTCGCTGACAGTCAAAAGAGCATGAACCGTCGCGTCTGGCACGTTCCCGGCAGGCGGACACCCGCACCGACACCACATTGCAATCGTCTGTGGTACACCGCAAGGGAAAGGCACTATCGTGTTCAAACGCAAGCAGGCAGCGGCTAACAAACCTCACACTCCTCGCCCTTTCTGGCAAAAGCTGACCGCCGGTATCACGCTCGGCGTGCTGCTGCTCATGGGTCTGCTGGGCTGGTATTGGTCGCGCATGCCTGACGTTTTCTGGGTAAACACCAAAGCGGACGGTCAGGTGGATGTCGTCGGCTTTGCCACTACCGATACGCTCGTACGAGTCGCTGAAGTGCTGCTGGACAAGCCCGGCGGCTATCTCAGTAACGACGTGTCGCCACCCAGCGTGTTCCTCGACAACATGCCCAACTGGGAGTTTGGCGTTTTGCAGCAGGTCCGGGATTTGTCCCGCATCATTCGCAATGACTACAGTCGAAGCCAGTCTCAATCGAAAGAAGACGAGGACGTCGCCAAGGCAGACCCCGAATTCAACGTCGATCACCAGTCCTGGATAATGCCCCGCAGCGAAACAGAATATCGGTCTGCAATCGACGGCTTCAGCCACTACCGTGATCGTCTCGCCGGTGGCCGGGACGCGCAATTTTTTGCCCGCGCCGACAACCTGCGCGAATGGCTGTCACAGGTCGAAAAGCGTTTGGGCAGTCTTAGCCGCCGCCTAGGCGACAGCGTAATGGTCAGCGTGATCAATACCGACCTTGCCGGAGATTCCGCGGCAGAATCCAACAGTTCTTTGCCCGATAACGTGCCAGTACAAACCTCCTGGTTCGAAATCGATGACATCTTCTTTGAAGCTCGTGGCACGTCGTGGGCACTGGTGCACTTTTTCCGCGCGGCCGAACTGGACTTCAAGCAGGTACTGGCGGACAAGAACGCAGCAACCAGCATGCGCCAGATTATTCGCGAACTTGAAGCCAGTCTGCAGCCTCTGCGTTCACCAATTATCCTCAACGGTGGAGGCTTCGGGCTAACAGCCAATCACTCGCTGGTTATGGCGAACTACCTGGCACGCGCCAATGCAGCGGTTATAAATTTGCGGGAATTGCTCGATCAGGGTTAGCCGCAACTCTGAGGTAAGTCAGACCAGACCAACCCAGACAGGGACCTCACGCCAGGAATGGCCCAATTCCCGATCGAGAACGCGGTAGTCATCGCAATATTTGCCGACGAGGTTCCAGAACCGGCGGGAATGGTTCATGTGTCGTCCGTGACACAGTTCATGTACGAGCAGGTAATGCAGCAACTCCGGACGGAGAAACAACAAGCACAGATTAAGGCTGATCGTGCCGCTGCTGCTGCGGCTGCCCCAACAGGTCTTTTGTGCACGGATCTGCATCCGCTCAAATTCAATGCCGGTCAGTCTCGACAAAGCCAGAAGTCGTGGCTGGTACTCGTATTTCGCGAGCACAGCCAGCCATCGACGTAGGGCAGCAACGCACTTAGCTTCGTCAGCCACAGGACCGGTAAGCCAAACGTCTTCGCCCTGCTGGCGCCAGCGAACCGACTTGTAGTCGCGCTGCTCAACATAGTGAATCTGAAACACGCGTTGAATAGCCGGCAAATCGACACTATCGGGCAGTGCAAACTCTTCGTGTCCGTGCTGCCGGGCAAAGTGCTCGCGGGATTGACGTATCCACTCGCGGTTTTCGCTGACAAACTGCTGCACGTCCGCTGCTCGCGTCCGCCGCGGTACGACTACTTCCACTCTCCCTCGCGGGTACACTTTGATCGACAGCCGCTTGGCGCGCGCGCTTTCCCGAATACGGAACTCAGGCTCACGAACAGACGGCGCGGACGCGTCATCGGCGAACAGGGACAATTGAGGGGCTGCGCTATGCACAGCCCCTATTCTACGGGCGTGCGCCGCTAAAGCGAACCGCGTCGTCCAAACTCATCTTGCCGCTGACGGATGCCACCGTGGCGGTCTCACTGATGAAGAGCTCGACTTCGCGCTCCAGCGCGATTTTCCCCAGTACCTGAGTTCCCGGCCCTACAATCACCCTCGGTTTGCGCTGATTCTTTTCCTTCCAGCGCCAACCACCTGGCTTTTCAACGATTAAGTCCCCGCGCACAATGCTGTTCTCGGTCACCGTCACATCACCGTTGACAGTACTGATATCACCACCGACATCGGTACCGAATACGACAATGTCGCCATTTACATTGGAGACGTCATCCGCAACGAAACTACCGGTACCAATCTCGATTTTGCCATTGACGATCTCAATATCGCCATGCACGCGGACATTCTCTTCCAAGTGAATGTTTCCATTTACACTTTCAACATCGTCGGCAATGACGCCCGAGGCCAGCCGGATGCCGCCGTTGACTGTGGCAACGTCCTGAATCTGGCTGTCCCGATCTACCGAGATCGAACCGTTCACGGTACTGACCGAGCCCGTGATTACAACGTTGCTACCAACGGAAATCCCACCATTGACAGTTGATCGGCCACCGGTCTCCGTGCCGTCGTCAATTCGGATGCTCTTGTTGATGTTGGCGGCCAGCGCGGTACCCGCTACGCATATCGCGAGGGCGCCCAGCAGCGAGCGCTGCAGTATTGATCGTGTGCACAACATGGTGTTGCTCCTGTTTTTGTTCGGGTAACTACTGGCCTTATGATGCCGCCGAACACCCTACGGTTGGACTCCGCATCCAGGTATTGCCGGAATCGGGCTATGCCGACCCGCCCTATCCCGGTAATCTAGGCGCCTCCCCGCCCGACGACCACTCAACGAGCCGTGCGTATGACTATCGCATTGCAGGCCTGCCACCTGCGCAAACAATACCCCGGTGTCCTGGCCGTCGACGATGTGAGTTTCGAGGTGGCTGAGGGCGTCTGCTTTGGCCTGCTGGGCCCAAATGGCGCGGGCAAGACAACCACGGTGGAAATTATCGAAGGGGTAACGCCGCCCAGCGCCGGCGAAGTCTACTATTTTGGCGAATTGGCCGGCAGTCGGTTTCGCGAGGAAGCCGGCATTCAATTCCAGAATACCGCGCTGCAGGACCACCTCAGCGTCCGCGAGACGTTGCAAATGTTCCACAGCCTGTACGATCGCCGGGCCGATATCGACCAGCTGATGGCTGAATGCTCGCTGCTCGATCTTGCCGGCCGCGACAACCGCAAACTGTCGGGTGGCCAGCGGCAACGGCTGCTCCTGGCAGTAGCACTGATCAATCGACCGCGACTGGTGTTTCTCGACGAGCCTACGACGGGACTGGACCCACAGGCACGACGAAACTTTTGGGATTTGGTCCGCCGCATTCAGCGAGACGGCACGACCATTATTCTGACCACGCACTACATGGACGAAGCCGAAGTCCTGTGCGATCAGATTGCGATCATGGACGGCGGCCTGATCATTGCCAACGGCTCTCCCGAAGCCCTGCTGCGGGAGAGGTACCGGAATGTCATCATCGAGTTGCCGGCGGAAGATGTTTGCGATCAACTTAGTGGCATTGATCACCGAGAACGCGAAACCGAAAACGTCATCGAAATCCTCACGGACGATGTCTACGCGAGCCTGCTGACGCTTGCGCCGCAGGTGAAGAATCTCAACCGAATGAAGATTCGGCAGCCGAATCTGGACGATCTGTTTCTCGATCTAACCGGCCACTCTTTGCGCTCCTGAGGGCAATTCCGTGCTGAAACGAATCTATGCCATTTTCAGAGCGCGTAACCTCGAATTCGTTCGGGATCGCGGTACGTTGAGCTGGAACCTGATATTGCCACTGGGCCTGATGTTCGGGCTCTCGTTCATATTCGGCGCTGAGCAACAGTCAGAATTCACGGTCGGGGTCGTTCCTGCAGACGGCAGCGCCTCTTCTGGCACTGCGATTTTCCTGCAGACACGCTATGTGGATTTCGTTGCTGTTCAAAATCAGAGCGGCGGTGAACGCAAGGTTGCTCAGCACCAACTGGACCTGTTACTCCGTCCTGGCTCGAATACCGAATACTGGGTGAATCCCGAATCACCTCGCGGCTATTTTGCCGAGCGGATTCTGCTGCAAGCTGAACCGGACGCCCGACGCCGGGAAATAGGCGGCGCACCCGTCCGTTACGTCGACTGGGTGCTGCCCGGAATACTCGGCATGAACATGATGTTCAGCTGCTTGTTTGGGGTTGGTTACGTTGTCGTTCGCTATCGCAAGAACGGTTTCCTGAAACGACTTCGTGCCACACCCTTGAGGGCCATCGAATTCGTAGTCGCACAAATTGCTTCGCGGCTATTGCTCATCATGAGCATCACCGTTTTTATTTATGCCGGCACGGCATTTTTTCTGGACATCCGGATGGACGGCAACCTTATAACCTTGTTCCTGATCGCAACTACCGGCGCGATTTCACTTGTTTCTTTGGGTTTGCTGGTCGCAGCCAGAGTCACCAGTGAGGAGTTGGCCGGCGGATTGCTGAACATGGTGTCCTGGCCGATGATGCTGCTGTCTGGCGTCTGGTTCTCGCTGGAAGCTGCGGAACCGTGGGTTCAAGCAATGGCGCAGATGTTTCCGTTGACCCATGTACTCGAAGCCGCCCGTGCGGTCATGATTGACGGTGCTGGATTGGCGGACGTTGCGCCGACCTTACTGATTCTGCTATTCATGAGCGCAGTTTTCTTGTCCTTGGCTGCTGTGTTGTTTCGCTGGCGGCCAAATTGATCCTTACTCGCAAATGACAAGCGCTTTTTCACGGACGAAATTTTCATGTTGATCGATATCGGTGCGAACCTCACTCACGACAGTTTTAGCAACGACCTTGATGCTGTATTACACCGCGCCGCAGCCGCCGGCGTCTCGCAGTTAGTGGTGACAGGTGCGAGCGAACAAGGCAGTCGTGACGCTGTTGCTCTTGCTGAGCGATATGCTGGCACCTTGTTCGCAACCTGCGGCGTACACCCACATCACGCAAACGAGTACGACGACGCCGTACACGCGACGCTGAACGAGCTGGCGCCACACCCGTCAGTCGTGGCCCTGGGCGAGTGCGGCCTGGATTATTTTCGCGACTATTCCCCACGTGACGCTCAACGAGAGGCATTCAAACGCCAACTGGATCTGGCCGTAGAACATCAACTACCGGTCTTCCTGCATCAACGGGACGCACATGATGATTTCGTCAGCACCCTCCAGCCCTATATAGGGCGCATCCGTAATGCCGTCGCCCACTGCTTTACCGGTGATGAGGGCATGCTAAGGGACTACCTCGACATGGGACTTTCTATCGGCATCACCGGCTGGATCTGCGACGAACGCCGCGGTGCGCATCTATTGGAACTGGTTTCGAGTATTCCACCCGAGCGCCTGATGCTTGAAACGGATGCACCGTATTTGCTGCCGCGGACCCTGCGCCCGAAGCCGGCCACCCGCCGTAACGAACCCGCATACTTACGGGAAGTGCTGAGAGTTGCCGCCGCAGCGGGCAATATGGACCCCGATTGGCTGGCTGCACTAACCAGCGCCAATGCTCGGCGATTCTTCGACCTGCCGGAGCCAACGAAATGAAAGAGATCAAAGTCTGGCTTGCCGTCGGTTGGGCCGCGTTGTTGTTGAGCAGCATGATTTCCATGATGGCGGTCTTCATGGGGTCCGGCAGCGGTGACTTGCACGGCCTGCTGCTGTTTCAATTGGCGATGGTGCCGGTTACCGTTATCGCTGCGATAGTCTATACGTTGCAAGCTCGAGCACAGGCAGGCGGCGGCAGTGGACTGGCGCTGCTATGGGCCAACATACCCGGAATAATGTTGTTTGCGGTCGCATCAGCAATGTCGATGACCTTGATTGCCGAATTGTCGTTCATCCTGATCAGCATGCTGACCGATCAACCCCGCCCCTGGTTGGAGCATGTGCCTTCTGCTACCTCAGCCTGCAGTTCCGTGGCTCTCGCGGCCGCCTATGGCGACCTGCAACTTGTTGATCAGAAGCGCTGATCAGTCACGAATAACCGGTGTTCTGCGACGCCGATTGCTGAAGGTTTCATCGACCCGGGACTGCGCTCGCAATTGCTCCCAGTGGGGCTTGAACGCATCAATCCGCGCGGCAGCGCCGGTCTTGTCGTTGTCGCCAAACTCTTTCTGCAATTCATCGAGATTGCACACCAGGTCCGGGACACCTTTGGTGAAATCCGCGCCATCCAGAAACAAGACCCGGCCGGTGACAGGAACCTGTCTGACAATATTACTGACCGCCGCAATTCGATCGTATAAAGCTGGCTGAGGGTTTGCGAACGTGTACCGGCGTTCTTTGCCGATAACCGTCCAGTCCTGCATCTTGTCGCTGCCAAAAACTATGCCATCGACTTCTTTGACATCGAGTACCAGCAAACCCTGTGCCGTCAATAATAAATGGTCGATGTGAATTTCACCTTCGTCCATTTTGGCGATAACCAGGTCACTAAGCTTGTCGTAAGCAATGGTCTTGATTACTGCTTCAAACGAACGTCTGTCCGTATAGAAATGTCGGTACGCGAGCCACAGGACGAGCAACAGCAGCACGCCCAGCAACGGAATCAGGTAACTCTGCGGCAGAATGTCAGACACGGAATTCTTCAATGGCCAAGGTGGATGCCGGGCTAATAGCCCGGCACATCAGTACTACTTATCGCCGCTTGTGTCGGCGGCGTCAACCTGAAAGCCGGATTTCAGTGCGGCGGCCAGTGCTGCGAGGCTAGCATCCATGGAAACTGCGTGGCTGGGGCGCGCAAGGATTGCACCAAGGGCGTCTGGCAACTCTATAGTGGTTTGGATCAACGGTTCCACTATCGATTCAAACTTGGCTGCATGCGCGGTACTGACCAAAATCCAGTCCTGAGCTTGACGGCGTTCCTTATCCAGACTGCGCCATACACTGGTCGCCGTTGCGGTATGCGGGCACGTTGCAATATTAAATTCGGCATAGTTGCGCTTGATCTCGTCGGTGATCTGCTCGTCACTGACAACGAAGGCAGAAATTCGCTGCCGTAAGTCGCTTGCTTCCCCGTGCAGCGCACGCAATCGTTCCATGTTACTGGGATTACCGACATCCATAGCCGAGGCCAGGGTCTGCAAACTGGTCCGCGGCAACCATTCGGCCCCGTCGAGGTAGTCGGCGATCAGGCGGTTTTCATTGACGGCCAGGACGATCTCCCCGATCGGGAAGCCCATGTCACGCGCGAGTATGCACGCAAGCCCATTGCCAAGATTGCCCGTGGGTATAGCAAAAGACGGGCGTCGGCCGGTCTCGCGATAGTGCTGCAAACTGGCGTTTACGTAGTAAATGCTCTGCGGCAACAATCTGCCGATATTAATGCTGTTGGCTGAACTGAAGCGGAAAGTGCTGGCCAGCGCCGGATCCACAAAGGCTTCCTTGACCAGTCGCTGACAGTCGTCGAAAGCGCCTTTAACGGCCAGTGAGAGTACGTTCTCACTCCAGCAAGTAAGTTGCTTCTCCTGGCGCGGCGACACCCGTCCTTCGGGAAACAGTACGGCGACACGAATGCCCGGTCTACCGTCAAGCGCGGCAGCAACAGCGCCACCCGTATCACCGGAGGTCGCCACAAGAATCGTCAACGGCTGTTCGGCATCACCGGACAAGCGCGACAGGCAAGCCGCTAGAAAACCGGCGCCAACGTCCTTGAACGCCGCCGTCGGGCCATGGAACAACTCCAGCATGGCAAGCCGGCGCTCGCCTTCTGCAAGCGTACTCACGGGTATTGGGAACGAATAGGTCTCCGCAACAATGTCTGCAAGCGACCCTTCCAGTGACGAGCCTTTGAAAAACGGCGCCAATACCTTTGTCGCCGTTTGCTGAATGCCTTCGCAATTGGCGAACTCATCAGGCGAAAACCTGGGCAAAGTCTCGGGCATGAACAAGCCGCCATCACTGGCAATCCCCTGCATCAGCGCTATGTCGAGACTGACTGTCTGTGAACCGCGGGTACTGATGAAATTCATTCTGCTGGTCCCACAGTGGCACCGGCCGCCGTCAACGGGCTGATCCAGACCTGGCATTCGTAACCATCACCTCGACAAGCTTCTTCCATAACAGTAGCTACATCGGCGGCATCTTCAGTGGCGCAAAGCGCAAAAATGCTGGGTCCGCTACCTGACAGAGAACAACCGTAGGCCTTCCGGCCCAGGGCCGCTTCCTTGACGGCAGGAAAGCACGGAACCATAGCGGCACGTTGCGGTTCGATAATGACGTCCTGCAGGCAATGCGAGAGCAGGTCGCGATCGCCCGTTCTGCAGGCTTCGACAAAACCGACTATGTAGCCTTGTTGCGCCAGCCATTGGTCCATCGTTACGTTACGTGACAAACCTCGTCGTGACTCGGCCGTGTTGACCTGCAACTCCGGATGCAACAAGACGCTGCTTATTCCGGCACTCGTGCCCAGACTGACCACCTTCGGCAGCAATACCGGCGGGCAAAATACGAGACCGCCAAGCAAGCTGGGAGCAACGTTGTCGGCGTGGATGCCGCCGCTGGCGACCGCTTCCCCCGCCAACGCGTAAGGCATCAGTTCTGCCATGGAGAGCGGTTGAGCCAGGAGCGCATTTGCGGCAACTGCCCCAGCGGCCGCTGACGCAGCCGAGCTGCCCATCCCTGATTGCAATGGCACACCTTTGCGAACGATCAACTCCAGGCCGCCCTCGCCTCGTTCCGCCCACAATGCAGCTGCCGCAACGCCCGCGGTGTTTTCTTCGATACTGGTAGACAGTCCGGTGTGCAATTCGCCATCCAGGCCGTACACGGCGCTGATAAAAACGTCATTGCCTTCTGTGCGTCGGGCAAGTACCCGATCTCCGGCACCTTCGATGGCCAACCCAAGCATGTCAAAGCCAACGGCCACGTTGCCTATTGATGCCGGTGCATACGCACTGACAAATTCACCGTCCCTGACCATCAGTCATTTCCTTTCAAATAAGCGGCTAGGCGCAGCAAATCACCAAACACGCCGCCTGCTGTAACCTCGGGCCCTGCGCCCGGACCCTGCACAACCAGCGGGTTCTGCGCGTACCTATCCGTTACGAACTGAACAATATTGTCAGTGAGATTAATGTTCGCTAGCGGATTGTCGGTTGGGATCATTTGCAGCCCAACCGATGCTTCACCTTTGTCATTCAAAGTTGCGACGTAACGCAGAACCTTGCCTTGCTCCCTGGCCGCAATGAATTGCGCCTCCATCTCAGCGTCATAATCAGCAAGCCCTGAAAGGAACTCGTCGACTGGCGCGTCGCGTAACTTTTCCGGAATGAGGTTCTGTACTGGAAACCCGCCGATATCAAGTGACAGGCCCAGCTCGCGCGCCAAAATTGTCAGTTTGCGTGCGACGTCCATTCCAGACAGGTCATCGCGGGGATCCGGTTCTGTGTAGCCACTGCTTTTTGCGGCTCGCACAATTTCAGAAAACGGCTTGCTGCCATCGTACACATTGAACAAATAGGCCAGCGTTCCGGAAAAAATCCCGGTAATGCTGCGCACCTTGTCGCCCGTGTTAATCAGATCGCGAATGGTCGAAATTATCGGCAGCGCGGCGCCAACAGTCGTTTCGTACATGTAGTGTGCACTACCGCGACGTGCCGCGAGTCGCAGCGCTTGATAGGCATCCAGAGAACCGCTGAACGCCTTCTTGTTGGGCGTGACAACGTGAATCCCTCTTTCAAGCCAGTCCGCGTACTGCCCTGCTACTTCGTTGTTGGATGTGCAATCAATAATGGCCGCGTGTGGCAAGTGATCCGCATCAACGTGGTCCACGAATGCTTTCAGATTGAACGCCTGTTCAGACTTGTCCATTGCATCACGCCAGTCGGCGAGCTCAATGCGCCGATCGTCAAGAACCATCGCCTTCGAACGACCGATAGCCCGTACCCGCAGGTCGATCTGGAATTCTTCCTGCAACACCGCGCTTTGTTTGTGCAACTGATCCAGTAATGCACCGCCCACCAGACCAGGCCCAATCACACCGATCGAGATCGTCTTGGTCGACAGGTAGAACCCGGAGTGAACCGCACGCAACGCACGCGTGGATTCACTGGCGTCAATTACGGCAGAAATATTGCGCTCAGAGGAACCCTGTGCGATTGCCCTGATGTTGATACCCGCTCTTGCGAGGCTGGAGAAAAACCGAGCCGCGAGGCCGACAGAGCCAGCCATGTTGTCACCAACGACGGCGATAATGCTCTGGGCGCGAGTGACATCAACGCTCTGAATCTGGCCATCACTCAGTTCCTCGGCGAAGGCATCAGAGATTACCTGTTTCGCCTTGTCCGCCAGTTCTTCCGGCACGGCGATACAGATTGAATGCTCAGAGCTTGCCTGAGAAATCAGTGTTACTGAAACCTGAGCCTTTTTAAGTGAAGCAAACAAGCGATCCGCCGTACCCGGCACACCGATCATGCCGGTACCTTCAAGGTTAACCAGTGCCATGCGGTCTATCGCCGTGATGCCCTTGACCGAGTTGCCCACTTCGATAGTGGTTCCGATACGACTGCCAGGCCGGTCCGGAGCGAAGGTATTGCGAATCAGTACCGTGATATCGTTGTCGATGGCAGGGCCGAGCGTTTGCGGATGAATAACCTTGGCGCCGAAATAGGCCAGCTCCAGTGCTTCGTTGTAGCTCAGCGCATCGATAATTTGTGCGTCAGGTACCCGATTGGGATCGCCGCTCATGACACCGTCGACGTCAGTCCAGATCGTGAGTTCATCCGCACCGGCAAGAGCCGCAAATATAGCTGCAGAATAGTCGCTGCCGTTGCGTCCCAGAGTCGTATGGCACTCTTCTTCGTCGACCGCAATAAATCCGGTAATGACAACGACCCCCTGCTCGAAGTCATCGATCTGATGATCGAATTTGCGTTGTGACACCGGCCAATTGACCGCGGGGCCAAGCTCGCCGTGCCGGACGGTAAGAATGCTGCGTGCATCCAACCAGCGCCCGCCGCGGTTGTCGGCGAGTGTCTCGCCCAGATAGGCGGCGAGCAAACGTGTCGACCACAATTCGCCGAAACCGGCTACCTGATCGCGGGAACGCTGCGTCGCGGTCTGAGTGTCGGCAATAGAACGCAGCAAGTCGGTAAGATCACGCGCGTCCTGCAACCATTGGTCGATAACGGCTGGCCGCGATTGGTTGCTCAACAGTTCATCGGCTGCTACTGCGTAGCGGTCACCCAGAGCCTTGAGGTCCTGCTCGTACTGCTTGTCATCTTTCGCGGCGAGTTCGGTTAACTGCAACAGTCGGTCAGTCATGCCGCCCATGGCGGAAACGACAACTCCCACCCGAGCGGATGGCTGCGATTTAATGATATCTGCCACACGGCGGAAGCAAGCCGCGTCAAACAGACTGCTACCGCCAAATTTATGAAACTTCCAAGGTTCTACTGCCACGAATCGATCACCCAGCCGCCAAACAAAGTCGCATATGATAACGGCGTGGCAAACAGGCGTCGCCTGTTTTATTTGAAATCAGTGAAGTTGATCAGGAATTGAGCGAGGAGGAAATGGTGGGGCGTGTAGGATTTGAACCTACGACCAGTCGGTTAAAAGCCGAATGCTCTACCACTGAGCTAACGCCCCCCATAAGGTGCACCGATTGGTGTCGAAACCGACACCCAAATTACCGATGGCTGCGCTGATTCAGCGCCGGGCGGGGATAATACCGGACCGACGCCAAATAACAAGTTCCCGTTCCTCGTGCGAGGGCTAGTGGCCCTCGTCCTGCATTCTAGAGAGACGCTGCTCGGCCAGCCTGGCTGCGGTCGTATCGGCGTATTCCGCCTGTACGCGGCGCAAAGCCGCCCGTGCGTCGTCCCACTTTTTCAGTTCGTAATTGCAGTAACCCATTTTCAGCAAGGCATCGGGCACCTTTCGCGAGCGCGGGTATTTGTCGACCACAATCTTGAACTGGGTTAGCGCCTCGGCAAATTCACCGGACACGTAGTAAGACTCGGCCAGCCAGTACTGCGCATTGTCTGCGCGCTGGCTGTCGGGGAAACTCACCAGAAACTGGCGAAAAGCCATCGCGGCTGGTTCGTAGCGTTGTTCCTTCAACAACTCAAACGCGGCTTGGTAGTTATCCAGATCGGAACCACCAGGCAATGGCAGCTCGCCCGGGGATAATGAACCACCGTCAAGAACGCTGACTACGTTTTCAACCGGCCGCGAGCTGCGTTCCAGACTCTGGATACGCTCGTCGAGATCCCGGTAGAGCTCGCGCTGCCGCAATGCACCCTCGTCTTTCTGGTGCTCAAGGGTTTCGATGCGCCCCTGCAGTTCGGCACCTCGGCGCTGCAGCTCGTCCACCTGAACCGCCAGATCAACGAGGCTGCCGTTGGCCAGAATACGCTCTAATGCCGCCAGGCGCCGTTCAAGCTCAACCAGACGCTGGTGCATCGGGTCTTCGGCAGGCGGCGTCAGCGCACAACCCTGCACACTCATTACTGCGCATAGCAGTAAGGCCAGACCTTTATTTCTGTGCACGATAACGACCGCCTAGTTCGTGTATTTGATTTCGACGCGACGGTTTTGCTGGTACGAATCCTCGTCGCTGCCGAACGCCGCCGGGCGTTCTTCACCGAAGCTGACCGTCGAAATCTGATTGGTTGCCGCACCCTGAATGAGCATCATACGGCGCACAGTCTGTGCACGCCGTTCACCCAGGCCGATATTGTATTCGCGTGAGCCACGCTCATCGGCGTGGCCTTCGAGGCGCACGCTCAATCGAGAGTTATTCGCGAGTCGATTAGCGTGCTTTGACAGCAACTCCGCGTACTCGGGTCGCAACTCCGATTGATCGAAATCAAAATACAGAACCAGGCCAAGTTCGCCGGCCATATCGTCGCCGAACTCCTCGCCCTGATCGAGACCGTCGGTCTCCCAGCCGCGGGTGCCGGCCGACGAATCGTCGTCCATGCCCGAGCCAATTTCGCTATTCGGCTCCGGGTCCGGCAACGTTGGCGTCTTGCTACAGCCGCCAAGGAACAGGACAAGCAGAGAAACAGATAACAGTTTGTAGTGGTTCATGTTGGCATCCTTAAGCAAGGCCGAGCAGATTCGACCTTCAGCATTGGGCGAAAAATAGAATAGTTTCCAATCAAATACAATAAATTACACAAGCTTTCGCTGTGGTATTTCGAGTTTAGTAGCGCGGGAACGGTGACCAGACCGGCTCACGCACGTCGCCCTCGCCTGATGCCAGTCGTTGCCGAATCAGTCCATCAGCCGATACCGTAGCCAATACGCCCCGCCGACCCTGTCGGGTTGCGTAGATTAAGGTATCGCTGTTCGGGGCGAAACTCGGGGATTCGTCCTGGTCGCCGGCGGACAAAATCAACAACTGCCGGCTCGCGAGGTCTTGCACGGCAATTTGGAATTCACCCCGATTCTGGTGCACGAGTGCGAGCTTTTTGCCGTCCGGGGAAAGCCTCGGACGCGCATTGTAACTGCCCTCAAAAGTAACGCGTTCCGGTGTTCCGCCGTTGGCACTGACGCGGTAAACCTGCGGCCCGCCACTGCGATCCGACGTGAAGTAAATCTGTGAACCGTCCGGCGACCAGCTACCTTCGGTGTCAATCGACCGGTTTGTCGTCAAGCGGGTGGTTTCGCGGCTGGCAATATCCATGACGTGGATATCGAGGTTGCCATCCGGGCCACCCAGTGTCAGCACCAGTTTTCGGCCGTCCGGTGAGAACGACGGCGAGCCGTTAATACCCGGTCTGTTGGAGACCCGAACGCGATTACCAGTTCGCAGCGTCTGGATGAATATCGACGACACGCTGCCCTCGAAAGACACGTAGGCAATACGTCGGCTGTCCGGAGACCAGGCCGGAGACATAATCGGATCAGCCGATTCCATAATCGTGTTTTCGTTTTCACCATCGGCATCGGCAACGATGAGTCTGTACAAGCGATTACGGCCTGTACCTGTCGCCGTCACGTAGGTGACCTGGGTGCCAAAGACGCCCGGTATGCCGGTCAGCTTTTCGTAGATCATATCGGCGGCGCGGTGTGCACCGACGCGCATCGTGCCGCGACTCGCTGGCATGCGATAGCCGACCAGCTGATCGCGCCCGAAAACGTCAAACAGCTGAAACTGGATGCTGTACACGTTGTCGCCGGTTTGCGTCACCCGCCCAATCACCAGCGCTTCAACGCCCAAAATGGACCAGTCTGAAAAATTGACGTCCACGCCGCTGCTTGGACGCTGCAGCATCTTGTTTATATCGATAGGCGCGAATCGGCCGCTGCGTTGCAGGTCGGCAGCGATAATCTCAGCAACATCAAAAGGCGCTTCAGCGCCGTTGCCCTCCCAACCAAAGGGAACAACCGCAACCGGCACTTGCTTGCCTGCGCCGCGGGTAATTTCCACGTTCAGTTCGGCCCGCGCCAAACCGCTGGCGATCAGCAAAATGACGAGCGAAAAACGTACTACCGAGAGTAATTTCATATTCTTCCAGTCCAGGATCGGGCAGACCTGCAATGAGGAGCCCTATTGTTCAGGTTTGACGACGATCCGCAAGTTTCGATCGAAAAGAGCTCTGTTCTGAGGCTGCGGCAACGGTGTCGCTTTGTATATAGCGGCCTCAATGGACCGACGTACCGCAGCGTCGCCATTGCACCGGTCAATTACCACATCGACTACGTCACCACCGGGTAACTGAGTTACCAGGGCGACACACTCAATGCCAGGTTGGGCACTGGGTGGTCGTACCCAATTCCTCTGTATTCTTTGCTGAATAGCGTAAATGTACCGCGCCATCTCGCCCGATTGCTGCGCTGCCAGCCGTTTTGCTTCTTCAGCCAGTTCAGCGTCCAGACGCCGTTTACGTTCCGCATCTTCTGCTTCGCGCTTCTTCCGTTCATTTTCCAGTCGTTGTCGTTCGACTTCTTCCTTACGTTTGCGTTCCGCTTCTTCCCGCTGTTTTTCTTTCTCCGCTTCCTCGCGTTTTTTGCGTTCGGCTTCCGCTTTCTGCTGTCTTACGCGCTCGGCTTCCTGTTCTTTGCGGATGCGTTCCTGCTCTTCGCGCAACTGAATTTGCCGAACGCGTTCCTGCTCTTCGCGAACGTCCTGTTGTCGTTTCTCTTCTTCCAGCCGTTGCCGTTCCTGCTCGGCCGGATCCGGTACCGGCGTAGACGGCTCTGGTTCGGGCTCTGGTTCGGGCTCTGGCTCAGGTTCTGGCTCGGGTTCCGGTTCGACAGCTGGCGGTTCTTCGATGACGGGTTCAGGAGCCTTCTGTGTCACCGTCTGCATGTCGTCTTCGGTGATCAGAGTCGCCGTCATGAGCAGCGGTGTCGCCGGTTGACTCGCACGCGAAAAATCGAGGCCCACGATCATCAGCGCCGCAATGACCACGTGCAGCACAATAGCGAGGGTGACCGGGATTATATTGAGATCGTCGCGCATGCGGTTAGAGCGGGCTATTCCGGAATCGGGTACGTGTCGAGGGGGGCAGTTACGAAACCCACCTTCGCAGCACCAGCGCGTTGCAACAACACCATCGCACCCACTACATTGCCGTAAGACACGGCCCGATCACCTTTCACGAGTACGGGAATATTCGGGTGTTCGGTGATCAGAATACTGGCGCGACGTACGATCTCGTCTGCCGATGCAGGACTGTCTTTGTTGTCACCAAAATTGATAAACAGGTTTCCGTCGCGGTCCACGCTGAGCACCAACGGTGGCGTATCCGGCAAATCAGTGATGGGCTCCGCACCAGCTTTCGGCAATTCAACCTGTACACCTTGAGTCAAGAGCGGCGCTGTGACCATAAAGATGATCAGCAGCACCAGCATCACGTCAATATAGGGCACGACATTGATGTCGCCCATTAACTTCCGTTTTTGCAGTGGCGATGCCATATCAGGCTCCGGTCCGTGCCCGCGCGTGGCGCTGGAGGATGCTGGTAAACTCTTCCATGAAGCCGTCGTACCGAATTTCTATTCGAAGTACTTTGTCCGCGTAACGGTTGTAGGCAACGACCGCCGGTATGGCCGCAAACAAACCCATCGCGGTCGCCACCAGCGCTTCCGAGATACCCGGCGCAACCGACGCCAGGGTTGCTGCCTGTGGATTAGCGCCCAGACCATGGAATGACCCCATGATGCCCCAGACAGTCCCGAACAAGCCGATATAGGGGCTGGTGGAGCCAATCGTTGCCAGCGTAGCCAGGCTCTGTTCGAGGCGGTCCACTTCGCGCATCTGCGAGACCCGCATCGCGCGCTGGCATTCCTCGACAATCTTCGCCGGCTCGACGTCACCTTGTTGCTTGATCCGTGAGAATTCCCGAAAACCGGATTCAAAAATGCTGGCCATCCCGATATTGCCGTCTTTCTGCCGTGCCGTGTTCTGGTACAACGACTGGAGGTCACCACCGGACCAGAAACTGGATTCGAAATCATCAGACGCGGATTTCGTCCGGTGTATCAGCCGCCGTTTGGTGAAAATGATGCTCCAGGAAACGACGGATGCACCGAGCAGGATCAGCATAACGATCTGCACGGGCAGGCTGGCTTCCAGAACCAGGCTCATAAGAGACATATCAGGCGTCATATTTACGATTCCTCGAAGAGATCGGTGGGCAGTCTGACCGGCTTCATCGTATCCGCGTTCAAATACGCGGCACGTGTTCGGCCCCTGACCAGCAAATCCCCATTGTTGCGTGAAATAATTTGTTCCAGATCAAAACTGGCACGAGCGCGATTGATCAGTCGTGCGCTGACCACCAGCTGATCGTTGAATCTGGCGGGCTTGAGAAACTCCGCTTGTGTATCAACCACGACAAACACCCGCCGCTGGTCCTGCATCAGTTCATCCTGTTCGACACCGAGGGCGCGTAACCATTCCGTACGCGCACGCTCCATGTAGCGAAAATAATTCGCGTAATAGACCACGCCTTGCGCATCAGTGTCTTCGTAGTAGACGCGTACTGGCCAAAGAAAAGCTGCTTCTTCGCTGGTCAAAGACATGACAAAAAACTCAAGGTTGCTCGGCCAGCGGCATTTCCGGAATGACTTCGCGTGCTGGCGGCGTCAGACCAAAATGCAGGTAGGCGTTGCGGGTCGCTACACGCCCACGGGCGGTGCGCATCATAAACCCCTGTTGTATCAAATAGGGTTCCAAGACGTCTTCGATCGTACCGCGCTCCTCACCTAACGCTGCTGCCAGGCTTTCAACGCCGACCGGGCCACCGTCAAACTTGTCGATGATGGTCTGTAGCAGGCGCCGGTCCATGGCATCGAAACCGTGTGGATCCACTTCGAGCAAGTCCATTGCCCGTCGTGCGATATCACCCGTCACCACGCCATTGCCTTCAACCTCTGCAAAATCTCGCACCCGCCGCAGCAAGCGGTTGACGATACGAGGCGTGCCGCGAGACCGGCTCGCAATTTCTCGAGCTCCGTCAATTTCGATCGGCAAGCCAAGAATTTCCGCGGAGCGTTTTGCAATGGATTCGAGGTCGGATGCGGCATAGAACTCCAGCCGTTGCACGATACCGAAACGATCCCGCAGCGGTGAGGTCAACAAGCCTGCACGTGTGGTCGCACCAATCAGCGTAAAGGGCGGCAGATCCAGTTTTATAGAACGAGCCGCAGGTCCCTCGCCAATCATGATGTCCAGTTGAAAATCTTCCATTGCCGGGTACAGCACTTCTTCAACAACCGGACTCAAGCGATGAATTTCATCCACGAACAGAACGTCATTCGGCTCGAGGTTGGTCAGTATGGCTGCCAGATCACCCGGGCGTTCCAGTACCGGGCCCGAGGTCTGCCGCATGTTGACCTTCATTTCGTTGGCGACGATGTGCGCCAGCGTAGTCTTACCAAGGCCTGGCGGCCCAAAGATCAGCACGTGATCCAGGGCTTCCTCACGCTGCTTGGCCGCCGTGATGAAAATATTCATCTGTTGGCAAACTTTTGGCTGACCAACATAGTCAGCAAGCGTGCGTGGGCGTATCGCGCGGTCAAAATGCCGGTCTTCGTCCCGTTGCACCGCGCTGGTTAATCTGTCGTGTTCTATTGCCGACATTGGCTAGCTTCCCTGCCCGACTGTATGCCGCAGTGCGCGACGAATGATGTCTTCGGACGTCATACCATCAGTATCCATTTTTGCCAGCAGCTGTTTGATCTCGGCAGGCTTATAGCCGAGGGATGCGAGCGCGTCAAAGGCTTCCGTTCGAGCGTCGCTGACGGCATTTGGCTTGTTGATTTGCGGCAAGCCTTCGGCCGCTTTCGCCAGCTTGTCCCGCATCTCAATGATGAGGCGTTCAGCGGTCTTCTTGCCGACGCCCGGGATCTTTACCAGCATCGCGGTGTCTTCGAGCTGCACACAGCGTGCGAAGTCGCCCACGCTCATCGCAGACAAGATCGATAGCGCCATCTTCGCACCGACACCGCTGACCTTTAACAAGGTCCGGAATAACAGCTTCTCGTCTTCCGTCGCGAACCCGTAAAGCACTTGCGCGTCCTCGCGAACCAGCAAGTGAGTAAACAAGCTGACGTTCTTGCCGAGCGGTGGCAAATCAAGAAAGGTTGACATAGGTGTTTCGACTTCGTAACCCACGCCATTGCAGTCCACAATAATTTGCGGCGGCTGCTTGTGCGCCAAACTGCCGCGCAACATTCCAATCATCGTACAACTCGCATTTCGGTTATCCCTGTCATGCGTACGTGCATTCGTTGCCGATGTGCACAACAAAGAGCAGCCGCCAGTGCATCTGCCGCATCGGGCGACGGCGCGCCGTCGAGCGAGAGCAATGAAGTCACCATGTGTTGCACCTGTTCTTTGGTTGCCGCTCCGGTACCAACGATGGCCTGTTTAATTTCACGTGGCGCGTATTCGTGAACTTCTGTTTCGACAGAAAAGGTCGCGCAAAGTGCCGCAGCCCGGGCTTGACCAAGCTTCAGTGCACTGCCGGGATTTCGGTGTACGAAAACGCTCTCAATGGCTACAACCTGCGGCTGGTACTCCGCCACAATTTCGCCGATTGATCGAAAAATCAACTGCAAACGTTCCGGAAAACTACCTCGCGCACTTTGCACAGAACCACTGGCTACGTAAGTTGCGCGCTTGATGTCAACGTCAATAATGCCGAAACCGGTCAGGCGGGAACCCGGGTCTATTCCCAGTATTCGTTGCTTGGGTATCGGCGTATCACTCACAGCTGCGCCAGCACGTCGTCCGAAATATCCGCGTTGCTGTAGACGTTTTGCACGTCGTCCAGATCTTCGAGCATTTCGAGCAACTTGATCATCGTTGTGGCCTCATTGACACCCAACTCAGCGGAGGTTGTCGCGCGCATCGTCAACTCGGCACTTTCAGGCGGCATATCAGCGGCGCGCATAGCATCTCGTACAGCTTCGAACTCGCCGGGCTCGGTGATCACCTCGACTGACTTGTCAGTATCAACGACGACATCTTCGGCGCCAGCCTCGATGGCCGCTTCCATGATGGCATCCTCATCGCTACCTTCCGGGTAAGACAACAGGCCAACGTGATTGAACAAATAAGCCACCGAACCGTCCGCGCCGAGGTTACCGCCAAATTTTGAGAACGCGTGCCGGACCTCCGCCACGGTGCGATTGCGGTTGTCCGTCATACAATCGACCATTACCGCAGTGCCGCCCGGACCGTACCCCTCGTAGCGAATCTCCTGGTACTCATCGCCATCCATGTCGCCAGAACCGCGTTTGATTGCCCGGTCAATATTGTCTTTCGGCATGCTTTGCGCTTTGGCCTTATCGACCGCGAGGCGCAAACGTGGATTGGCGGTCAGGTCGCCCCCGCCGATGCGGGCAGCAATCGTGATCTCGCGTATCAGCTTCGTAAATAGTTTGCCGCGTTTCTTGTCCTGGGCGCCCTTGCGGTGCTGAATATTCGCCCACTTACTATGTCCTGCCATTCGGCTTTTCCAACCCTGTGTGAAAATTGTGACTAGGTATGTTAGGAAAGCACCGCGCAGCCGCCGTTGAAACCGGTGGGCGGATAGCGAGTGCTAGCCAAGCTGCGCGTATGATAACGGTTCTGGATTAGGTACACACCACCGAAAGACACCCGGATGACGACAAGTAACGTAGAAAATCGACGAAACAGCGACGAACACGAAGCGATCGTCGCAAAAGCCCGACGGTTCGTGGAGAGCCAGTCGGGTCAGGCGGTATTTGCCCCGTGTCGTGACGAGGGTGAGGCCATCGTCGCTATTCTGGCGCCTTTCGAGATCAGCGGCTCACTGGAGGCCGCCGTGATTCTGTACCCGCTCTTACGAGACCTCGCTGCCGCACCGAACACTGCGGATCTGGATCCGCAGGCGCTCGACCTGACCGGAGGTCTGGTGCACCTAAGTCGGTTCTCTCTGCCGACGGACTGGAAGCCCGGAGCCGCCCTCGCAACCCAGCAGTCCGAGGCACTGCGAAAAATGCTGCTGGCGATGGTGTCCGATGCCCGGCTCGTACTGGTGCGTATTGCCGAGCAACTCTATCGCCTGCGTAAGGCGAAAGACCTCGATGTTGCCGAACAGCACCGGCTCGCGCTGGAAACGCGCGAAATATACGCGCCTCTGGCAAGCCGGCTTGGCATCTGGCAGCTCAAATGGGAACTGGAGGACCTCGCATTCCGTTACCTTGAACCAGACACTTACCGAGAAATCGCAAAGGGGCTGCGCGAGCGCCGTAGTGAGCGCGAAGCCTTTATTGAGTCCATCATAAACGAGCTTCGCGACGCACTTGCGGCCAGTGACATTACTGCCGAGATCAGCGGTCGTCCAAAGCACATCTACAGTATCTGGCGAAAGATGCAGCGCAAAGATCGAGGCCTGGAACAGATTTTCGATATGCGTGCCGTGCGAATATTCGTCAATGATGTCCGCGAGTGCTATGCCGCGCTGGGCGTCGTCCACAATATGTGGCCATACCTGCGGGGCGAGTTTGACGACTACATTGCCAACCCTAAGGGCAATAATTATCAGTCTTTGCATACCGCGGTTATCGGTCCAGGCGGACGCACACTCGAAGTTCAGATTCGCACTCATGACATGCATCGACATGCTGAGTTCGGTGTCGCCGCGCACTGGCGATACAAGGAAGGCGGCGGTCCGGTTGAAGCCTTCGATTTGAAGATTCGCTTCCTGCGCAACCTCCTCGATGGCGACAGTCCCGACGGTGACCTGTTGGAGCAGATTCGCGACGAGGTATTCGAAGACCGCGTCTACGCTGTAAGCCCCAAAGGCGACGTAGTCGAACTCCCTGCTGGCGCGACGCCGTTGGACTTTGCCTATTACGTGCACACGCAAGTAGGCCATCGCTGCAGGGGCGCCAAAGTTAACGGTCGCATTGTTCCATTGACTTACAAGATACAGAACGGCGACCAGATCGACGTCATTACCAGTGGCGAACCCAATCCGAGCAGGGACTGGATGAGCCCGCAACATGCCTATCTGGCCAGTGGCCGAAGTCGTGCGAAAGTCAGGAACTGGTTCCGGCAGCAGGACAAGGAGCAGAACCGGCGGCAAGGTCGCGAAATTCTTGAGCGGGAATTGACGCGCTTGAACATCAACGACATTCCACTCGAACAGATTTCAAAGTACATGAAGTTCGACAGCGTCGAGAGTCTCTGCATTGCTCTTGGCGCCGGCGATTCAACGTCGTCGTCGGTCGCCAGCGCTATTCAGAACCTGCGCGGCGATCAGCAACCTGACACGTTGCGTACCCGCCGTGCACCTGAAAGCAGACCCAGTGGCGCCGGACAAATTGCGGTCAGCGGCGTTGGCGATCTGCTTTGCAATTTCGCGCGGTGTTGCCGACCGGTTCCGCCTGAAACCATCAGCGGCTACATTACCCAGGCCCGGGGTGTCAGCATTCACAGGGCAGACTGCCGCAATTTTCTTAGCCTGAATACACGCAACCCTGAACGCGTCATTTCTGTCGATTGGGGGGAACCTGCCGGTGCGACTTACCCGGCAGAACTGACAATCCGCGCCTTCGACCGGCAAGGACTACTACGCGACATCAGCAGTGTTTTTACTGATGAGAAGGTGAGCGTTGATACGGCAACAACCAGGACGGACAAGAAAAATCAGCAAGTCGTGATGGACCTGAAGCTGTCTGTCCCGGACTTGGCCGCATTGAGTCAATCGATAGGCCGTATCCTGCAACTACCCAACGTGACGGATGTAACGCGAGGCGGTTGAAACCAGCCTCTAGCGGTTCGGGTAGTTCAATGCCCGATTATCGACAGCGAGTGCCGCCTCGTGCATCGCTTCGGTCAGGCTTGGGTGAGCATGGACGGTACGTTGAATGTCTTCCGTGCTGGCAGAAAATTCCATTGCCAGTACGGCCTCAGAAATCAACTCGCCGGCCATCGGGCCCACTATGTGCACGCCCAGCACTTCGTCGTCGTCAACCGCCGAAATTATTTTGACCATGCCAGCCGTTTGCTCCATTGCCTTAGCACGGCCGGAGGCAGCGAACGGAAACGAACCTGTCTTGTATTCGCGGCCACTTTGCTTGACCTCCTCCTCGGTCTTGCCGACCCAGGCCATTTCCGGCGAAGTGTAAATTACCGAAGGAATCACAGCGTAATTCAACTCCGCGATTTCGCCGGCAATCAGATCGGCCGCCATAACGCCCTCTTCGGAGCCTTTGTGCGCCAGCATCGGACCACGAACGCAGTCACCAACGGCGAAAACGCCCGGCACTGATGTGCGGCATTCATCGTCAACCTTGATGAAGCCTCGCTCATCAATATCGATACCCGCATTATCGGCAAGCAAGCCGCCCGTGAATGGCCGGCGGCCAACCGCAACAACGAGTTTCTCAACGGTGATGGACTGTTTCCCATCCTTGTCGTCGTAGTCGACCTTGACACCCTTGCTGCCCGCTTTCGCAGCAGTCACTTTCGCCCCAAGCTTGATGTCCAGGCCCTGGCTTTTGAACTCTTTAGCCGCCACCTTGGCAATGTCTCTGTCAGCCATCGCCAGGAAGTCATCCATTGCCTCAAGGACAGTCACTTTTGCACCTAAGCGTGCCCACACACTACCAAGCTCAAGTCCGATAACACCTGCACCCACCACGCCCAGGCTCGCTGGCACGGAGTCAAACTCGAGAGCACCCCAGGAATCGACGATGTTGCCATCAGTCCAGGGCGCCACTTTCAATTCGATCGGCGTAGAGCCTGTGGCGAGAATCACGTGCTTCGCATCTATCGTTTCCGGCTCGCCATCCACGGGTGTGAATTCAACTTGCTTGCCGGCCAGCAACTTCCCGTGGCCGACCAGGCCGTCAATCTTGTTCGCCTTGAGCAAGCCCGCAATGCCACCGGTCAATTGTCTGACGATACCGGCTTTGCGCTTTTGCATGGTCGCTATATCCATTGTCGGCTTGGAGATACCGATGCCGTGCTTTTTGAATTCATGCGTTGCACGGTGATAGAGCTCTGACGACTCGAGCAAGGCTTTTGACGGTATGCAGCCGGCGTTAAGGCAAGTCCCGCCGAAAGCATTCTTGCCGTCGTGGTTCTTCCATTCGTCGATACAGGCCACTTTCAGCCCGTGTTGCGCTGCTCTGATCGCAGCTACATAACCTGCGGGACCAGCACCAATAACGACGACATCAAAACTCTTGCTCATAACGTTCTCTTAAGACCTTCCAATAGATTGCGACTAATTCCGGCAGCGTCAGTTGCTTAGACCTGCAGCAACAAGCGACCTGGATCTTCCAACGATTGCTTGATGCTCATCAAGAATTGAACGGCTTCTTTACCGTCGATAATGCGGTGATCGTAGGTCAATGCGAGGTACATCATCGGTCGAATCTGCACTTCACCATTCACTGCCATCGGCCGTTCCAGAATCGAGTGCATGCCAAGAATTGCGCTCTGTGGCGGGTTCAAGATTGGCGTAGACAGCATCGACCCGAAAATACCGCCATTGGTAATCGTGAACGTACCACCGGTGAGATCATCCATGCCGATCGTGCCTTCACGGACTTTGCCACCCAGGCCAGCGATCGTGCTTTCCACTTGCGCGAAACTAAGCTGATCGACGTCTCGTACGATAGGCACCATCAAACCACGTTCCGACGATACCGCTATGCCGATGTCGTAGTAGTCATGATAGATAATGTCATTGCCTTCGACTGACGCATTGACGACCGGAAACTTCTTCAAGCCTTCGACAGCCGCCTTTGCAAAGAACGACATGAAGCCCAACTTGGCGCCATGCTCTTTCTCGAACGGTTCCTTGTAACGCTTACGCAACGCCATCACTTCCGTCAGATCAACTTCGTTGAAGGTCGTCAGCATGGCTGCGGATTGTTGTGCGTTCACCAAACGTTCGGCAATACGTGCGCGCAATCGTGTCATCGGAACGCGCTGTTCCGTTCGTGTAGCGCCCCCCGTTGAAGTGCTTGGCGCTGCGGCATTGGAATCACCTGGCGCAACGTCCTCGTCACTGTGGCTCTTCAGGTACTTCATGACGTCAGACTTGCTGACACGGCCATCCTTACCACTACCCTGAATTACGCTGACGTCGAGATCATGTTCATCCAGCAGACGCCGCACCGACGGGCTCATTTTGTGCGCACTGCTGCCGGTAGACTCGGAACTGGAGGCCCGACTGCTCTCATCGGCCGTCGAATCCTCAGATGGCGCTGCCGCTTCGTCAGCACTGCTGCTTTTTGCAGGCGCGTCACCTTCCTCAAGTATCGCCAGCAAATCCCCTGCGGTGACTGTCGTGCCATCCTTGATCTTGATTTCCTTAAGGATGCCGGACGCAGGCGCCGGAACTTCCAGGACAACTTTGTCAGTTTCCAGGTCAACGAGATTTTCGTCCCGGGAAACGGAATCGCCGACTTTCTTGTGCCAGGCGACCAGCGTTGCATCGCTAACTGACTCGGGTAATTGCGGTACCTTGATCTCTATGCTCATTTACTTTTCCGTGCCTTTTTGGCTGCTTGCTTCGACTTGGCGGCTTTCACTTTGATATCCAGAGCCGCTTCAACGAGAGCTTGCTGTTGCTGCATGTGTAGTTTGAATATACCGGACGCTGGCGCTGCTGCGCTGGCTCGACCGGCGTAGTAGAGAGTTTGCTCGTCGTTCAACGACTCCTGCAGACGATGGCGAATCTGGTACCAGGCTCCCTGATTCTGCGGCTCTTCCTGACACCAGACGATATCGCGCACCTTGGCGTATTGCTCGATGATTGCCGCGTATTCGTCGATCGGGAACGGGTACAGTTGTTCGATCCGCACCAGCGCGACATCTTCAACATCGTGCGCCTGCCTCGCTTCAAGCAGGTCGTAATAAACTTTGCCGCTGCAAAACACGACGCGGCGCGTCTTCTCTGTCGCAAGGTCGCTTTGCTCCGGAATAATCGTATGAAACCGGCCTTCCGATAATTGGCGCAACGACGACACAGACATCTTGTGTCGAAGCAGGCTCTTTGGCGTCAAGACGATAAGCGGTTTGCGGTAACGGCGCAGCATTTGTCGTCGAATCATGTGGAACATCTGTGCCGGCGTCGATGGCACGCAGACCTGCATATTGTGTTCTGCACACAATTGCAGAAACCGCTCCAGACGCGCCGAAGAGTGTTCCGGCCCCTGGCCTTCGTAGCCGTGTGGCAGGAACAATGTCAGACCGCACAACCGGCCCCACTTCGATTCACCGGAACTGATGAACTGGTCGATCACAACCTGAGCGCCGTTGCAGAAATCGCCGAACTGGCCTTCCCAGATAACCAATGTGTTCGGCTCGGTTGTGGCATAACCGTATTCGAAGCCCATGACCGCTTCTTCGGACAACAACGAATCAATAACCCGGAACGCGCCTTTTCGCTCAGAGATATGCTCCAGCGGTACGTATTCTTGCCTATTGGACTGATTGTGGAGCACGGCGTGGCGATGGAAAAACGTGCCGCGACCGCTGTCCTGACCTGTAACCCGGCAGTCGAAACCTTCGTCAAGCAGGCCTGCGTACGCCATCGTCTCGGCGAAGCCCCAATCCATCGGCACTTCGTCGGCGGCCATGCGTTCGCGTTCAGTAATGATTCGTTGTACGCGGCCATGCAATACAAAACCGTCTGGCAGCGTGGTGATTTTCTTCGAAAGTGCGGCGACTTTTTCGGGGCTCAGTGTCGTGTCGACCGGGTCATCCCACTCGACATCCGTGTAAGGCGCCCAATCTACCGTGAACTCGTCGCCGATCATGCCCAGGTGAGAACGCGGAACCGGCTCGCCGCGGTCGAGGCGGCCGCGGTATTCGTCCTGCATTTTGCTGACCCCGGCGGCATCGATCACACCCGCGTTAATCAAACGTTTCGCGTAGCGTTCGCGGGTACTTTCATGATCGCGAATCCGCGAGTACATCACCGGCTGGGTCGCGCTCGGCTCATCGGCCTCGTTATGACCGTGTCGGCGGTAACACACGAGGTCAATTACAACGTCTTTGCGGAATTTCTGCCGGTATTCAAGCGCGAGTCGGGTTACAAACATGACCGACTCCGGGTCATCGCCGTTCACGTGGAAAATCGGCGCTTCGATCATCTTGGCGACATCGCTGCAGTACGTCGTTGAACGAGCATCCTGCGGGCGACTGGTGGTAAAGCCGATCTGGTTGTTAATAACAATGTGTATGGTACCGCCGGTGCGGAAACCATTGGTTTGCGACATCTGGAACGTTTCCGTCACGACGCCCTGACCGGCAAACGCTGCGTCGCCGTGAACCAATATTGGAATAACCTGACTACGGTCTTCATCACCGCGGCGTTGCTGGCGTGCTCTGACCGACCCTTCAACCACCGGGTTTACGATTTCCAGGTGAGACGGATTGAATGCGAGCGCAATGTGAACATTGCCGCCTGCCGTCTTCATGTCTGCAGAAAAGCCCTTGTGGTATTTAACGTCGCCTGAGCCTTTCATTTCGGCCGGGTCCACGTTGCCCTCGAATTCTTCAAACAATTCTTCCGGCGATTTGCCCAGCACGTTGACGAGAACATTGATACGGCCGCGGTGAGCCATGCCGATCACGATTTCCTTCGCGCCGGCTTCGCCGCTTTTCTGGATTAACTGATCCAGCATCGGGATTAGGCTTTCGCCACCTTCCAGAGAAAACCGCTTCTGGCCGACGAATCGGGTATGCAGGTAACGTTCGATACCTTCAGCGGCCGTCAGCTGATCGAGAAGCCACAACCGTTCATCCTGATCGAAATCCAGCGAAACAACGCCGTCTTCAAACCGTTGACGTAGCCAAAGTCGTTCGCGGGCTCGCGATACGTGCGCGAATTCCGCGCCAATCTTGCCGCAGTAGATGCGTTTCAGCAGGGCGAGAATCTCCGCCAGCTTCATGCGGCGGTTTCCGGTTCCGGCCAGTCCTCCGGTATAGAACTCGGTATTCATGTCGGCCTCGTTGAGGCCAAGGTAATCGAGCTTTAGCACGCCGGGCGTGTGCCGCTCCATGATGCCCAGCGGGTCTATGTCGGCGATCTGGTGCCCACGCAAGCTGTAGACCTGGATTAGTCGGGAAACGGCAGCCTGCTTTTGGCTGGCGTCGATGCCGAGCGCACCGCTCTGGACCGCTGTGCCGGCGGCATTGCGCTTGCCGCCGCGGGCATCAAGCGCCAGACGCTCTCGAATCGGGGTATGCGCCGTATCCCGACCGCCGTCGGCGATGCCGCGAAAATAGTCGCGCCAGCCGGCTGCGACCGAGTCCGGATTCTCCAGATACTGTTCGTACAGCGATTCAATGGCGGCAGCATTGCTGCCGAACAGAGGGGTTGTTGCGTATTGCTCTTTCAGGGAATTGCTCATGCGGAGGTCGAGCCTCGAACCAGTGCGTTGCCAGCATTGACGGACAGCATAGCAGCCGTCCAAAAAAAAGGGCGCTAGTGTAGCCCATGCCTGTGAGGCATGAAACGAAAAAAACCGCCAGCAACAAAGACTTCGACACAGAATCGACTGTGTTCCCGTTTCTGGCTGACACCGAGGGCGAACCACCTCGATTATCGCGACCCGCGCGGCCGGGTCAGCGGTTGCAGGTCACAGTTTCGGGATTTACTGGATTTCCCAGAGCATGACCAGTTCATAGCAGATCAGGCAGGCGTACATTAAGAATACCGCGGTAAGGACCGCACCGGCCCGGAAGAGATTCAGCAACTTAGCCCGGGCAAGGAAGACCAGCGCAAGCACGCCAACAGCCGTGAGAGCCATCTTGATTGCCGCGAATGACGCCATACTTTGCTCCATGGCGCGGTGCATCAACGGATTGGCCTCGTTGGCCCCCAATTCCATAAGAGTCAGGGTCATAAATGCATCCGCGGAACTAAGCAGCATGATGCCGATGGCCAGAAAGAACAGCCACGGGTGATGCCAATCGCTGAATAAGGACTCGCCTTCGACACTCCGTCGCGCACTTCGTCGACGGGATCGAGCAAACCCCACGACGACCGTTCGCCAGCCAAAGGTTCGTCGATCGGGGCGGGATCGGTATTCGGGGTAGTGTTCGGCTCGTTCCATTCTTCTGCTCCTGCTTCGTTCATATCTAGCTATCGTATTCAGTGCCGACGATACGGTCGCTTATTTCTCATGGGCTGCGGCCGACGTACGCCGCAGCAAACTGGCAATCAACGCTTTGCGGTCATCGGGATCTTTAATGCCGCCAAACGCCATCGCGTTGCCGGGCAAGAACTGTGACGGGTAGGTCAACCAGGCATCAAGCGCCCGGGGTGTCCACACGAATTCGGCCGTGCTTAAAGCGCGCGTGTAGCCGAAATCGTCAAGACTCCCTGCCCGGCGTCCGAATAACCCGTATAGATTGGGGCCCAGCATGTGGCCGCGATCCCTGTCGAAGCTGTGGCACGTCGCACACAGCAGCAACAGGCGATTGCCCAGTTCAGGGCTCGCGTTGGCGTAGTCAGGGTCCTTCAGATAGTCGGCAACCGTGCGCGGTTGCTGAATTCCAAGATTCATCGCGGTCAACGCAGGCGGCCCGCCATTGCCGCCGGCACCCGAGTCTTGTCCACACCCGGCAAGTAACAATGCGCTGACAACAACACTCAGAACTCGACACAGTTGGCGAAAGCCAACGCGGTAATTCAGCACTTTCTTGGTAACTCCCCGAATCAGACTCGCCATTGCACTCTTAGAGCAGCAATCTCCATGCCAGTAATGTAATACCTTGTTTCACGGCTTGTTTTCAAGATTGGTATTTCCGCACCGCGCGGTGTTTGTATAGTAGACCGACAGTTTGCGTCGGCCCCGACCCACACGGCACCAGGCCTATTTGGCCGCTATCGAGAACAAACGTGCGTCTACCCGCGAGACAACAGCGGCTGACGGCACCTTGGTGGGATACCGGGACGGTAATCGTTGGCTCTTGGCCAAGTCTGTTTTTGCCCGCTGCAACCGTTAATCGGTATCCCCATGCATGCGCTAACCGCTAACGAGTACTGGCTCATGTTTCCACTGGCGATTACGTTCGTGGGGTTGACCACTCTGAAAGTGATCGTAGGCGAAGACGAGAACAACTCGCCCGAATCAATCGTCATAGCACTCGAACGGGACAACTACTATAAGTACCTGACTTACGAGGCCATCGCGAAGCGTTTCGTCGGTCTGTTTGGCACCGCCTGTTGGGCTGTCGCCGCATCTTTATCACGGTTTGGCTATACCGCATTCGCGATAGCGTCTTGGGAGGCTAAGAGCAATATCAATAACTGGGGGTTCAGTGCACATTTGATCCTTGGTTAGACCTAACTTACCGCAACAAAATTGGAAGTTCTGTCTGGTTCTCGAGTGTCGCGATGACGTCCGAAATACAACCCGCTGGAATCCAGACGCGCTATTTGATTGCGCTGGTACTTCTCGCGGAATTTTGCGCCCTCTGTATTCGTTCCTGGCTGCAGCACCGACTGGAAATGCAGGGTATTTCGAATTCAAAGGACCTAAGTTACCTGATTGTCCTACCGATTTTGCTATTACTTCTCGCGCCGGTGATACGAGACCACAGAAATACCATTCTTAATCAGTTGCGACTTCAAGCGCTCAATCTCACGACTATCAGCAGAAGTGTTTTGCTGGGAGCAGTGCTGCGGATTTTCTACTGGAGCGGCATTTTGGCAGTGGCCGCATTCAGCCTGCCCAATGCCACGGGCAACGTCGCGAGCAATACCGCACACATTTGGTTCAGTTGTCCGCGGGCATCCACACTTGCTCTACATGTTCTTGTTCTCAGTCTGGCGACACCATTGATCGAAGAAACGGTCTTTCGAGGCTGGCTATTACATTGGCTCTTACCGAAAGGACGCTTGTTTGCAATCATCGTGACTGCCGCACTCTTTGCGTTATTCCATCACTGGCAAACCATTCCTTTCGCATTCGTTTTCGGCGTGTTCGCTGCCGTCTACGTTCTGAACAGCGGTAGTCTTTGGGGAGCCCTTATTGCCCATGCAACCTTCAATAGTCTGATCGCTCTTGATTGGCTTTGTCTTCATTACTTATGGCAACCCACAGCTAAAAGCTCAACGACAATGTTGGTCGGCTTAGCGGCATTTTGTATTGGAACTACTGCAATGGCGTTAAGCATCAAGCTGGTCCGCTCGAAGATCGCCGGGCATATGCCCGGCGACTAATCGTTTACCGTTTAAAACGCATTAGCTACTCGCTCAATCACATGGGATACCGCAGCAACGGCCCCCTCGTAAATATTGATCAGGTCACGGCCAACGCCACCCGAATTAGTCACACCCATCAAATCGTTACCCGAATTCTCCGGGGTACACGTTCCGGCACCACCTGCAACGCTGCAAATCTCTGCTGTAGTCAATGTACGCATAGCATCAATCTCCTTATCGATGAATAGTCAGAATGACTGTAGGTGCGCGTCCTGCGCCTCCAGAGCATAGTTCGGCTCATTGGCGACAGTCCGCCGCAATTTCTGCACGAAAACCACGGAAACTGCACAAATGCGGCAACTCTTGCTGTTTTCCTGTCTTGCCTGTGACCCCGCTCACAGTTCCATCAGGGAGGCACGTTTAGGCTTTTCGTCTGAAAAACTCGCCGCCAACCAACCACATCGGATACCGCCATGAAACCCAGTCTTGCACCCGTTCTCGCTGCAGTCGCCCTGCTCTTTGCGGGCACCACTGCTTCCGCCAATGACAATCTTTGGTTCGGCGTAAAAGCAGGGACACTCGGTCTCGGCGTGGAAGCACGCTGGCAGCCTATTCCGTGGATGGACCTGCGCGCCGGACTGAATCGATTCGACTTTGATGACGATGGCGCACAGGCCGGTATCGCTTACGACGCCACACTGGAGCTGGACACTGTCTATGCAACGGCAAACCTGCGATTCCCGCTGAGCCCCATGCGCTTGTCGGTAGGTGCATTCAGCAACAACAATCAACTGGTAATGGCCAGTCGCGAGGCCGACAGCTTTGTAATCGGTGGACAGACCTTCAGCGGTACCGAGGTTGGCCAACTGCGTAGTACCACCTCGTTTGACAGCGTATCGCCGTACCTCGGGCTCGGTTTTGATTTCGAACTGGCCAATCGCATCGGTCTGAATCTGGACCTGGGCGTGCTTTGGCAAGGAGAGCCGACTGTTACACTGACTTCATCAGGCACGCTCGCCGAAGATGCAACGTTTCAGGACCGACTGGAAAGCGAGCGCCAGGAACTGCAGAGCGAAGGAGAAGACTTCAAGGCCTGGCCGGTTATCTCGCTCGGGCTGCATTTCAACTTCTTCTGAGCCGGTGCAGAGCGCACGCCAGCGGCACGTCCAGAACTCTCAGCACAACTAGCAGGTAGTGATCGGCGAGCGATTGCCGCCGATAGTGATGCCTTTTGTTGTCGTGCTATGCCGCTTGCCGAGCGACTTTCCGTAACAAGGTATTGCCGCGAACTATATACAAGCTGAACAACGTAACGATCAGCAATGGCAGCGGCAGCATCACCAGTGTGTGCCAGCCATAAAGGTGAATCACCGTACCTGCCAGTAACGACGCGGTGGCAGACGTACCGAACACACTGAACTCGTTCACTGCCTGTGCGCGGAAACGTTCTTCCAGTGTGTACGTCAGGGTCAGCATGGTTGTGCCGCCGACGTACAGAAAATTCCAGCCGACGCCCAGCAACACCAAAGCCCACCAGTAATGCATCATGCTGTGCCCTTGCAAGCCGACCATGCTGGCCGCAAGCAGCGCAATCGCACCTGCAGCCATAAACCGCACCGTACCTACGCGTTCCAACAGAAAACCCGACACCAGAGACGGCAAATACATCGCTATGACATGACTCCGAATAACGCGTGCGGTTTCATCCAGCGCGTAGCCGTCGTTGATGTGCATACTGAGTGGTGTCGCCGTCATGATTAGTGTCATGACCCCGTACGCGGCCGTGCCACAAAGAACGGAAACGATGAACAAAGGTTGCCTGATAATTTCTGAGAGCGGCCGACCCACACCGGTAACTACACTTCCCTGCTCACCTCTGAGCGGTATCAGAAAGGAGAACAGCAGCGCCTGAATCACGTACAGGACAGCAAGGCACAGCAAGGTACCAACGTAGGGGGTATCACTCCACGCAGCGCCTCGTGACACCAATTCCGGGCCCAGAAACGCGCCGCCGATTGCGCCCAGAAGTACCAGCGAGATTGCTCGTCCCGCGTATCGGGTGGCAACGCTTTCTGCAGCGGCGTAACGGTACTGCTGCGAGAAGGCCGTATTGATACCGAACACCGCAGCCGAAAGGACAAACCAGCCGAAACTGGCTTCCTGCAACGCATGTGCCGCCAGCAAGACGGAAATAGCCGCCGATATCGACGACATGGCGAAACCGGCGCGACGCCCTACCCGCCGCATCAACATACTCGCCGGTATGGTCGTGGCAGCCACGCTGACAACCATCATCGAGACCGGCAAGGTGGCAAGTGCAGGATTGCTGCTCAGAGACGAACCAATAATGCCGCCGAGCGTGACCAGCACAATAGTCCCGGTAGCCGAGATTAACTGGCAAAGGAAGAGAACTATGAGGTTTCGGGTCGACATGGCGTTGTAAATGACGGTGCCTACGGAGTATCGTCTGTGCGCCGCGACATTCTCACATTTCCCCCGCAAGGTCACGGCAGTTAATGAGAAATGTTGCGGTATCCGATGCTGCTGTGCTGAACTGACGCCCAGCCTGGCAATTACGACAGAAACAAAATGCGCATCGACTTGCATACCCACACTACGGCGTCTGACGGTGAACTTACGCCATCGGAACTGTTGTTACGCGCGACGGACCAGGGACTAACCCACATCGCCATTACAGATCACGATACGGTCGCCGGCTATTCCGACCTTGATATACCGGAAGGTCTGTCGGTGATACCTGGGATCGAGTTCTCCAGCCGCTGGCGCAAAATTGGGGTCCACATTGTTGGCTTGAATATCGATCTTGACCGGCCGGCGCTGTCCCAGGCGATCGCTCAACAACAACAGGTCCGCAGCGACCGCGCCAAAACGATAGCGGAACGGCTGGTAAAACTGGGCTTCGAAGACCCTTTGCCCGCAGTCAGTGCCCTTGCTGGCGGCAGCAACATCGGCCGGCCACATTTTGCCCGCCACCTGGTTGCCACTGGCAAAGTAAAAACCATTCGTGAAGCGTTCAAAAAATACCTTGGCGCAGGCAAACCGGGCGACGTGAAACAAACCTGGGCACCTATTGATGACGTTGTCCGCTGGATTAATGACGCTGGCGGTGTTGCCGTTCTTGCCCACCCTGCCCACTACCGCTTGACGCAAAGTAAGTTGAAGGAGCTGATGACGGACTTTGCGGATGCCGATGGCGCCGCGATCGAAGTTGTTTCGGGCAGCCAGGAACCCACGGTGACCCGCAAGCTCGCCAGCCTCTGCAACGACTTTGAATTGCACGCTTCAGTCGGCTCTGATTTTCATCGCCCGGATGCCCGTTGGGCAGAACTCGGTCGGTTCGCGGCTTTGCCAGACACGTGCCAGCCGGTCTGGAACCTTTGGCAATGATAGGCCCGCTAGAGATAACACCGGAGATTGTTATTCCTCCGGCCGAACTGGAAATGACAGCGATCCGTGCGCAAGGCGCTGGCGGCCAAAACGTTAATAAGGTGTCCAGCGCCATCCACTTGCGGTTCGATTCCCAGCAGTCAGCGGCTTTGCCAGAAGCGCTGAAAGAACGACTGCTGCAGATATCGGACCAACGCGTCGGCAAAGACGGTGTGATTGTCATCAAGGCGCAGCGTCACCGAACGCAGGATCAGAATCGCCGCGAAGCTCTGGAACGATTGCGCGACCTCATTCTGCCGCTGTTACACAAACCAAAGCCGCGCAAGCCCACCCGACCCAGTCGGCGCGCCGTGCAACAGCGAATCAATGAGAAAGTACACCGCGGCAAGGTCAAACAAGCTCGGGGCCCGGTGCGCGACGACTGAGCAGGCCTCCGCCGGTGGACGGTTTACGGGCCATCCACTACCTTGTGCAGTGTGCCCGAGGCATAGTCGACTGCATACAGTTCGCCGTTATTTGCTTCGCCGAAGCTTGCGATGCTCAACGCAGAATCGAAACGCTCCGTCGCAACCGCACCTTGCTGGCTGGTGGCCAGTACACTGAAGATGCGGCCACTAACGAAATCGCCAAATACATAATGGCCGCCAAGTGCCGGCAATTCCGCGCCACGGTACACGTAACCACCTGTCACCGAGCGGCCCTCGCTCCGACCATACTCGGAGATTGGATCTACGTTGTTGAGTAAACAACCGGATGCGGGCTCATAACAATGGGCACCTTCCCGTTGCCGCCAACCGTAATTCATTCCTGCCTCCACACGATTGATTTCTTCCCAACTACTCTGCCCAACGTCGCCCACCCACAACGCGCCGGTTTGTCGGTCAAAGCTGAACCGCCAGGGGTTGCGCAAGCCAAAAGCAAAGATTTCCGGGCAGCTATTGGCACCGAATCCCGTTCGGCATTCGGTACTACCGGCGTACGGGTTGTCCGCCGGGATCTCGTAAGGCGCGGCTCCGTCCACATTGATGCGGACGATGCTGCCCAGAATATTGCTTGTCGTCTGGGCCCGGTTATTGGGATCCCCGCTGCCACCGCCATCGCCGAACCCTATGTAGAGTAGACCGTCGTTACCGAACGCCAAATGACCACCGTTGTGGTTGCTACTGTCCTGCGCCACGGTCAGCAGAATGTCCTCAGAGCCCGTATCCAATGCGTCCGCACTGCTCGCTACAAACCGGGAGACCACTGACTCGAATGGGGACCCGCTACGCGTGTAGGACAAATACACTTGCCGGTTATTGGCGAAGTCCGGATGAAATGCCATGCCCAATAATCCCGACTCGCTCGCGGAGGCGTCGACGGTCCCTGTCAAGTCGGCAAATACCGTGCTGTTACTGACTGACGACTGGTTCGCAAAAACGTGGATAACACCGGTTTGAGAAACGACGTACCAACGACTGGAATCCCCGGGCGCCTGCTGCAATGCGAGCGGAGCAGCAAACGACAATTGTGGAAACACCCGTTCCAACGCAATGGTTTCACCGGCGGTAGCGGGGATCGGTGGAGGTGCCGGGGGCGGCACGGTTCCCGGGTCGCCACTACTGCCGCCACAAGCAGCGAGAAATACTATAGTCGCGAACATGCCGGATACCGGGCCGAGTTGGGATGTACTCATGATTTCGCAACCTGTCAAGAGTGCCAGATCAGCATAGGCTTCGCTGCTGATGCTGTCACGATGTCTCTGATCACCGACGCCCCAGACGACTGCTATAGTGGCGTCCACATCTGGCTCTTGCGGAGGCATGCCATGCTACGACTGACGACCGTTACTTTGCTTTGTGGACTTGCGTTTGGTGCTCTGGCTCAGGATGCCAAGCTACAGCTCGAATCATCGCTTGCTGAGATCGAACCGCAAGTCATCGCATGGCGCCGGGATTTTCACGAGCACCCGGAGCTCTCCAACCGGGAATTTCGTACAGCGGATATCGTTGCCAAGCATTTGCGGGCACTGAAGTTTGATGAGGTTACAACCGGTGTCGCGCACACGGGTGTGGTCGGTGTTTTGCGTGGCGGTAAACCGGGCCCGGTCATTGCGCTGCGAGCCGATATGGACGGACTACCGGTACAGGAACAAACCGGCCTCCCGTTCGCGTCCAAAGCCCGCGGTGAGTTTAATGGTCAGGACGTCTCGGTTATGCATGCCTGCGGTCACGATACGCACGTGGCCATGTTAATGGGCGCGGCTTCCGTACTGGCCAAACACCGCGAGCAACTTGCGGGCACTGTTAAATTTATTTTCCAGCCCGCAGAAGAAGGCCCACCGGCCGGTGAAGAAGGTGGCGCGGCCTTGATGATTGAAGAAGGCGTGCTTGACGGCCCGGATGCACCGGAGGCCATTTTGGGATTGCACGCATGGCCAATTCCGGCAGGAACGCTCAATTACCGCTCGGGCGGTTTTATGGCCGCGGCGGACAACCTGGAAATTACTATCAAGGGTCAACAGACCCACGGCTCTGCCCCCTGGGCAGGCGTTGACCCGATTTACATTGCGGCGCAGGTCATGACTGCGTTGCAAGCGATACCCGGGCGGCAACTGGATATTACGCGGGGCCCGGCGGTCATCACGATCGGCTCCATCCACGGCGGTGTGCGCGGCAACATCATTCCAGACGACGTGACCATGGCAGGCACAATTCGCACCTTTGATGTAGGTGTACGCGAAGAACTGCATGCCAAACTGAAACGAACCGTCACGAGCATCGCGGAGGCCGCCGGCGGCAGCGCAGAGATTGTCATCGACGGCTACGCTCCGGTCACAACCAATGATCCCGGCTTGTTGCGGACGATGATGCCGACCCTGGAATGGGCTGCCGGGGCATCAAAGGTGCTGGAGCACCCACCCATTACGGGCGCTGAGGACTACTCGCTCTTTCAGGAACGAATACCGGGCTTGTACCTGATGCTGGGCGTTAACAAACCCGGGGTCGCTGCCGGACAGGCATCGCCGAATCATTCGCCAAAATTCGATGCCTACGAAGGGGCCCTGATCACCGGCGTACGGGCGTTGGTTGGCTTTAGCATGGACTACGCTGGCGCCCACCCCGCCAATTAAACATAACGCGTTACCGGCATCGGTCGCCGCAAGTGGACGGCCGATGCCGTGGATTCGGTCACGGATGTGTCGATCCGACGTACCTATACTGCGGTAATGTCGAATTCTTGTCATTTTTTCGACATGTTTCCAGCGTAGGTCGATCGGATCGACACGAAGGACAAAGCTGTCGACGATCCGCCCGTTTCTCGACACGATGCGGTCAGAGCCTGGCACTGACTTGCGGAGGCACTCATGTTCCAGTTCGACCCGGCCAAACCGTACAACGATTTGCCACCCTTGCCGCCCATGGTTGGACAGATCGAATCGACGCCGATCCTCAAGCGCTGTATTGATGCCCGCGTCGCGCTGGCTGAGCTCAAGCAAGCGGCTGAGTTGATTCCCAATTCGGCGGTGCTGGTCAATGCACTGCCCTTGCTGGAAGCACGGGCCAGTTCAGAAATTGAGAATATTGTCACCACCACGGACAAACTCTTTGAGTTTGCCGACATCGCGGAAGACAAGGCAGACGCCGCCACGAAAGAGGCGCTGCGTTACCGCTCGGCACTGTACGAAGGCTCGAAGATGGTCCAGCGGCGCATGTTGTCCACAGACATGGCCATACAAATCTGCAGTACTATCAAAGATATCGAGCTTGATCTTCGTGCGGATTCTGGGCTGACTTTGAAAAATCGGATCAGTGGCGAAGTGATCTATACGCCACCGGACGGACAAAAACGGCTGCAGGCGCTGCTCGATAACTGGCAAGACTTCATGCATCGCGCTGAGGACATCGACCCACTCGTCAGGATGGCCGTGCAGCACTACCAGTTTGAGGCCATACACCCTTTTGCCGATGGCAATGGCCGCACTGGTCGGATCATGAACATTCTGTTCCTTGTAGAACAGGGCCTGCTCGACTCCCCAATCCTGTACCTCAGTCGCTACATCATTCGCCGCAAGAGTGACTATTACCGTCTCTTGCTCGAAGTCACCCGGGATCAGGCCTGGGAGGCATGGATTCTGTTCATGCTGGAGGGAGTTGAAGAAACCTGCATCTGGACCACCGACAAGATCAAGGCAATCCGCGAATTGATGCAGCACACGGCCGAGTACGTGCAACTGAAACTGCCCAAGATCTATTCCTGGGAACTGGTCATGGAACTCTTCAAGCAACCGTATTGCCGCATTGGCACGCTCGTTTCAGCCAACGTGGCCAAGCGCCAAACGGCGTCTGTGTACCTGAAACAGCTCTGTGACATCGGCGTGCTCCGCGAGTTGAAGTCCGGGCGAGAGAACCTGTTTGTCCACCCCAAATATATTGAATTGCTGAGTGGTGAGGAAAACGTGTGGATTTACTACGCCGGTGCCGAACGCGACGATGCCGATAGCTAGGCCCGCAGTTTTTCGGTGGTGAGAAATCAACTGAACTGGCACAATCATTGGCACTCCTGCCCACTATCGGAATGACTCACGTTTGATAGCCAGCCAGTCAAAACCGTTCCGAGCGTTCAAGTACACGGTCTACGGACTCTTGATGCTCAACGTCTGGCTATTCTTCGACGAGGAATGGGCGGCGTCCGCACTGCGCTTCAGCGATGGAATCGCGTTCGCGAATATCATCGAAGGCTTCGCCGCAACCATTGATACCGGGGCCTGGGTCATCCTGCTGCTCATGTTCGAGCTCGAAACCTATGTACTGGAAGACCGGCATATCACCCGCTTCGTGGCCTGGACGCTGCAACTGTTTCGCGTGCTGTGTTACGTATTTATTTGCTACGCCTTCTTCGGCTACGTGTCCAAATTGATATTCCTGATGCAAGCAACGCCGTTCACCTCCGTTAGTGATTTGTGCTCACTGGCGGGGCAAAACTGGGCGTACGCCACTGATCTGGACCAGTACGACATGATCACGGCCGGCACCTGTGACGCCTTCACCAGTAGCAATCAGTTTGTGCGCTTTTCCGGCATGGACGCTTTGGTCGATGCCGACGGCTACCGGGAAATCGTCCGCTTGGGCTGGGTGGACGTCATTAACGCAGGTGTTTGGCTCGGGGTCGTTGCAGTTCTCGAAATGGACGTGCAATTACAAACACGAGAACGCCTCCACGGCCGGATTCAACGCATCAGCAATTGCGCCAAATACATCATGTACAGTCTGCTGTTTCTGGCCGCCGTTTACTGGGGATTCAAAGGCGACTTCGTGGATTTCTGGGACGCCTTTCTCTGGCTCGTGGCGTTCGTCTTTATTGAGCTGAACGTAGTGCAGTGGCAACAGGAAGACGAGCTGGCGGCAAGAGAGGCCGACGCCGCCTTGCAAGGCGGCGTCTGAACCTGCGACGAAATCAGACGGCGCGTGTCGCCACGGCCGGGGGCACGAGGCTGGCCCGGCGTGCTGGTCCCGCCGCCGCAATTTGTCCCACCAGCCAGAGCATCAGCATGGCAGCCGGTATGAGGTACCACGAGATACGCGTGAGCTCGAAGGCCTTCACCATCCAGACGTTCAGCGCGACACTTAGAACAGCGCCGGCCGCTATCCCTACCGAACTGACCAGAAAATTCTCCAGCATGAAATAGGCGAGAATTGAGCCGCGGGTGGCACCCAATGCGCGGCGCGTCCCGATCTGCCGGGTCCGCCGACTTACATTGAAACTCGCAAGACCCACTATGCCGAGTCCAGTGATTCCGGTCAGCAATAACGCGATGAACGATAGCAGTTTCACCAATGCGGAATCACCGAGGTAGCTCCGACGCCGGGTCTCTTCCATCGTGCGCATGCTTTCCACAATTCGACTGCGGTTGCTGGTGGCAAGCATCTCTTCAACCTTGGGCATCATCGAATCAATCATGCCGGGCTCAACACGAATGACATACCGCGTGTAATCGTCCTGCCGAATCATTGGAACCAGAATGGACCGTTCGACGCCATCCCAACCGTTCCACGGGGCTTGCAATCGCTCAACGATCCCGATGACCTGCACCGGGTCGTTCTCATTGATGTACACAGTCTTGCCTACGACACTGCCGGCCTCATCCGGAAACAAGGTGTCGGCCATTGCACGAGTGATAATCCCCTGCGGCGGAAACTTGTTGCTCTGCAGGTCATTCCACACAACTTCATCCTCTCGGAAGTTGCGGCCTTCAATGAGGTTCACCCCCAGAGTTTCTATGCCGTTCTGATCGGTAAAGTATAGGGCGACGCTGCTTCCGTCACTGGATAGGCCTGGCTCGACCGACAAAGACATGGACCATCCGCCGTTCCGCAGCGGTACCGAATTGGTACTTATCGCATTCACCACGCCAGGCATTGCGCGCAGGTTCCGCAGGTCGGTTTCGATCAGAGCGCGATGATTCACGTCCTTGCCAAAGGCGTTACTCGAAATGTAAAAGATGTTTTCCTCATCAATTCCGGTCGGGCGCGACATCAGCCGCGATCGCTCCTGAATAATCGCAATCGCGTTGACGATAATCGCCATCGTTACCGCGATCTGTAAGGCGATCAATACATAGCTCGACTTGCTGCGCAGCAGGGCGCGCCAGATCGGTCCTATATTCATAACTCATTCTCCAACACTGATCCGGGCTGCTTGTTCACAGCGTTTTCAATTGACTGGCCGGTTGAATCGCGCAAGCCTTCCACGTTGGGTAAAATGCCGCGGCCAAAGATGACAAGATGGCAAGCACGACAGCGGCCAATACCATCACCCAATCCATTACCACCAGCTTGCCGATGAACTCCAGGCCTGAGTAAAGGTTGCGTATCCCCTGCAAACCCAGCCAGGTGAGGCCTACCCCAAGGACGCCACCGCTCACGCCAATAAGACTTGCTTCGACGATGTACTGGGTAAATACCGTTCGTCGGGAAGCGCCGAGTGCACGACGCAGTCCGATATCGCCCGAACGTCGCAACACTTTCGCGAGCAGCAGTCCTATCGTATTAAGCAAGCAGACAAGCAGGAACAAGACCGCCAGGACCAGTAGAATGCGGACGCTTTCGTCCACCACCTCTTGATACTGCAAGTGCTCAGTTACATTGCGCAGACGATTGTTAAGTGGGCGCGGGAACCGGCCTATCGCTTTCTGCGATTCCACGTAGGCATTCATAAAATCCGCATACTCAGCACGCTCCTGCTCTCCGTGGAGTTCAACCCACAATTGTATCCAGGCGCATTCTGAATTAGTAAAGGCGGGCCAGCCGCCGTCCGGAATCGGTTTCCAGCAATTGGTATTGCCGTCGTTGTACATCTCGTTCTCAACGCTGGTACTGAATGGCAGAAAAAGCGACTCTGCATCGTTGAATGCACCAACAGTTACGTCGTAAAACTTAGGCACTGGCGACCAGTCGTCGATAACGCCGGACACCCTGTACAGTTCACCGTTCAGTTCGACCTGGCGGCCTGTCGAATTCTCGCCGCCGAATATTTTCTCGTTCAGTTCGCGCGACAATACAACAACGTATTCGCGACTATCGTCGGCACCTTTATCCCAACCGCTGCCGTACAGGAACGGCACATCAAACATGGCAAAGAACTCGCGGCTGGTACTTCGTGAGCGAACACTGAATGGCAACGCGTCATCACCGCTTGGTTGCAGAATACGGCTGGACGAGTAACTAACAACTTGTCGTCGGGCTTTGCCCGCCGATAGTAGAGCCGTGGCATCCATATGAGTGATCTGGTCGGGTGGTTCGTTCGGTTCGTTGGCTGGTTCGTCCGGACCCCAACTATCTAACTGCACATAAAACAGCTGCGATGACTTCTGCGGTATCGGATTTCCGCTCATAACGTAATAAATCGTGACCATGCTCATGCAGGCGCCGATGCCAATAGCAATGGCCGCCACCATCAACCCGCTAAGGATCGGGTTCTTGCGTATGCTCAACACACCGAGCTTCAGGTAGTAGGCAAACATAGCGATACCTCAGGCGTTTGCGGCAGCGACGAATTCAAGGGGAGGTTCGCCAGCACAAATTCGACCATCGCGGACGAAGATGTTGCGTTCCGCACGCGTTGCCAACGCCGGCTCATGGGTAACCATGATGATGGTTGTCCCCTTGCTATGAATGTCGCAAAGAAGATCCATAACGCTGTCAGCCATGCTGGAATCCAGGTTACCGGTGGGCTCGTCGGCAAGGAGGAAGCGCGGTTCGCCAGCCAATGCCCGAGCGATAGCTACGCGTTGCTGTTGGCCACCGGACAACTGTGACGGCAGGTGTTTCTTGCGCGAAGCCAGTCCGACTACGTCCAGCACTTTTTCAATACGACGCGCACGTTCGGCCGCATCGAATCCTCGGTAGCGCAGCGGGACGTCCACGTTGTCAAAGACATCGAGTTCCGGAATCAGATTGAAACTCTGAAAAATGAAACCAATCTTTTCATTTCTTAGTCGGGACCGTTCCCGATCATTCAGAGTTGCTGCATTGCGGCCGTCGAGTTCATAGGTACCGTCTGTATAGTCCTCAAGCAATCCCGCGATGTTTAGAAATGTCGACTTTCCGGAACCTGAAGGGCCGGTAACCGATACGAACTCCCCTTCACCGACTTCGAGAGAGAAGTCTCTTAACGCATGCGTTTCAACGGTGTCTGTACGGTAGATTCTGGATAACTTTTTCATGCTCAGCATTTCGCTACTCCTGTACGTGCTGGCTCAGTCGGATATCTGGACGGTGTCGGCGCCCCTGAACTGGTCGATGCTGGAAATAATGACGCGATCACCTTCAGACAGACCGCTTATCACCTGTACAGCGCCGAGGCTGCGCGCACCCAGTACAATCGGTCGCCGCTCGGCAAGGCCATTGCCATCGAGCACGTAAGCAACGCGCCCGCCACCGCTGTCGAGAAACTGACCGCGTGCCAGCATCAGCACGTCGTCCAGTTCCTGTAACAAAATGCGGCTCGTTAGTTGCTGGTTCTGGCGAATATTCGGCGGCATCTCTTCGCTGAATCGCAGTCGACTACTCACCTGGTTGCCCACGATCTCGGGCGACACCGCAACAACCGTCGCAGCGTAACGGGTATTGCCTGCCAAAATTTCGGCACTAACCCCGGGAGCGAGGTCATCCGCGTAGCTTTCCGGTATCAATGCCTCGACTTCAAACTGTGAGAGATCCACAACGGCCATTACGGGTGTATCCCGAGCAACCGCCGCTTTCTGCTCAACCAGCAAGTCGCCGACAACGCCGGCAACGGGCGACTGAATCACCAGTCCATCGACCTGTCGCTGTAATTCATCGACGCGCAGTTTTTGTCGTGCCAGCGCGAGTTCCGAGGCACGCAATTCGAACTCGATACGTTCAGCAAACAATTGGGCGTCAGCCACGGCATGCTGATTGGCAAGTTCCGCGTTGCGCAGGTCATCCTGTGCTTTTTCGAAGTCAAGCACGGCGATAACCCCGACGGAATTGGCCGCGTCTGCACGGCGCTTCTCGCGATTAGCCGCCACCAAACGCACATCAGAAAGATCCGCTTCTTTTTGTTTTTCGAGTCGCTGTTGGCGAGCTTCAATGCGCTGTCGTTCCAGTTCAACGGTCTGCTGTTCAAGGGCGGACCGTGCCTGATCGAGTTCACTGGTCAGCTCAGGACTATCGATACGCGCAAGAACCTGTCCTTTGTCCACCGCAACACCGGCATTAACCACCAGCGTGATCGTGCCGGCAGCGGGCGCGTAGAGGGTCGGGCGAACAGCAGCGATTACCCTGCCCTGCACCGATACATCACGAACCAGAGTGCCGCGCTCCACTTGCGCAATGCGTAATCGGTCGGCAGGCACGGTTACCGTTGCATTCGCCCAGCGCTCCACTGCCGGTACGGCAACCCAGCCAATAGCGAGCAGCAGGAACAATAAAGCACCGCCAAGAAGTGGTGCTTTCAGGTTTCGACCACGATCTATGGCGACGTCCTGCCCAGAGGTGTCGGCGATTTTCAGAGTAATCCCCCCTAAGTAGCGGCCGATACGCTGTGGCCGCATTCATTCGGTTTGTGAATGAGATGCGCGTAGAGGAGAAAACGTTGTAACGGTGTCGCAGATTTTTCCCAGCCAGGGGCTGAGCGGGACTATTTCGTAGTGAACGCCGGATCGCTGGCTGCTATCGAAAGCAAATCGGGGGACTGGTCCTGCACATCCAGCGCGACCAATTGCCGCTGCGCATTCAATGTCATTAACCAGGGGTGCCAGCGCATTTCACTGGCTCGACGATAGTGCCCTGATACCTGCCAACCGTCGCCAGCGGGATAGATATACACTTTGCCGATCTTGCGATCCGGCGCAACCGGGTCAATGATATCCACCGAGCTTTCCCTGCCGACGTAGGACCGCAGTATTTCCCGGGCCGCCATGACAATCACCTCTTCCTGCCGCCGTTGTTCTTTGGGCAAGGGGTCTGTAATTCGCTCATAGGAATAAAAGGCCAGCAGTAGACCGAAGCCAATCGCAATGACCCGACTCAAGATACGGTGATTCAACATACCGGCAAAGGCCTCAGGGAATTCCGGTTATTTTGTGCGTCTGCAGACTCAGTTTCCAGCGCGGGTGCCGAAGACAATAGTCAATCACGAGCTGGGTGTTTGCCGCGCGCTCGGGACAGTCCATCGGCTGCAGATAAAAATGTTCAAAGGACATACTCTCGAACTCGGTTGGTTGAGCCGACGCCTCGACTTGCGGGTACACGAGCTTCAGCTCGTCTCCGTTGGTCTGCACCAACGTAGCCCCCGCTTTAGGGCTGACGCAAACCCAGTCTATTTGTTCCGGTGCTGGCAGTGTGCCATTGGTTTCAACGCCAACTTCGAAGCCACGCGCATGTAATGCGTCTATCGCCGCAACGTCCAGCTGCAGCAGTGGCTCACCGCCAGTGCATACGACGTACGGCTGACCACCGGCACCCGACGGCCAACGACGCAGGACCGCATCGGCCAGCGCCGCCGCATCAGTAAATTTGCCGCCGCCTTCGCCGTCAGTGCCCACGAAATCGGTATCACAAAAGCGGCACACTGCCCGCTCGCGATCCTTCTCACGCCCGGACCATAAATTACACCCCGCAAACCGAAGAAATACCGCCGCCCTTCCCGCACGCGCGCCCTCTCCCTGCAGCGTGAAAAACAATTCCTTGACGGAGTAGGTCACGGTTCGAGCAACGGATCAGCAATGCCCGCCTCGGCAAAACCGCGCGCGCGCAATACGCAGGCAGGGCATTCCGCGCAGGGAGGCCGAACACCGTTGTAGCAGGTGTGCGTGTCGGCCATCGCCTCCAGAGCGCCCTCGTCCCTTGCCAGCCAGACGGTTTCTTTCTTCGACAAGTGCATCAACGGAGTGTGTATCGTGAAGTCTGTTTCCATACCCAGGCGCAGCGCTGTCTGTAGAGCTGTAATCGTTTCTTCGCGGCAATCCGGATAGCCACTGTAATCGGTCTGCGCGACGCCCGTGACCAGATGGCGAATTCCACGCTGCCAGGCGAACGCCGCCGCTGCCGTCAGAAACAGCAGATTTCGGCCGGGTACGAACGAGTTTGGCAAGCCCGTTGCCGATTCCACTTCCTGACCTACCGCCATACTCGAATCCGTTAGTGAATTCCCACCCAACGCCGACAAGGTGTCCATGGGAACAAGAACCTGTGATACACCCGCTCTGGCAGCAATGCGCTTCGCGCACTGCAACTCAATGCGATGTCTCTGACCGTAGTCGAATGTAATGCACTGAACCTTCGCGAAACGGGTTAGTGCCCAGTACAGGCAAGTCGTGGAGTCCTGTCCTCCCGACAATACAACCAGAGCGTCCTCGCGCATGTTGTCAGATTTCGGATTCACTGCCGCTACTTCCGAAACAGATCTTCGGCCGACTGGCGGCCCGAATCAGGCTCTTCACTTGCCGACGCGTTGTCACCGAACAGCGAGGCCAAAGCGGCATTCGCGCTCGCTGCAGGATCAGTATCGGCCGCGACGTAACGATCAGTGGCTGGTTTGAACCAGTCGCAGAAGTTGGCGTTCACTTTGTTCATGACTTCTTCGGCATCGTCCTCGCGACATTGACGCGCCACGCCACGATCAAAATGCTGACACATTCGGCAGACATGTACATAGTGCGAGCACGATGGGCATTGATCCTGACGCGACAATGGCAGACTCAGACCCTCGAGAGAGGTGCCGCAGCGGTAGCACTGGATGATATCGGTCATTCTGTCGCTCATGGATTTAAATGCCAGGCAAGTATACCCGCAACGGTCCATTGAACACCTCTGACGAGCGGCAAGACAGTTGAAAGCAAGGTAGAGTTGCGCCCATGAAAGTCTACTCACCCGCCACAACCCAGCGCCGGAATACCGTACGCGGCATAGGCATGCTTGCCGTGCTGACCACCAGTCTGCTGCTCGCCAGTTGCTCCACCGCTTTGCCGCTCTTGAACAGTGAACGTATCGAATCTCAGTTTGGCAGCTACCTCGTCCGGGTCTTGTACCAGGACGAGCAGTGGCGTATGAGCAGCCTGGAAAGTACGGATGATGGCGGGCCAGTAACCCGAACAATGGCGGTCGTTCGTTTTGCGGACGACCTGCCTGACGAGCTTCTCGCGCCGCATCGAGAGATCACTGCTGGCGGCTCCATCGGAGCGACGTTTCGCAATGCTGGCTGGGCCATTGGTAAGTCCGGCACTTACATAGATCAGTTCGACCTTTCGGCGCACGAAGCAACCATCGGCGCCCTGATGAAACTGCCAACGGTCGGCAACATAGCCGTACATATTTATGACTTTGACGTGTCGCGCGACGCTCAGACCTACACTTACGCCAGTATCGTTGAGCTTCACCATCCGGATTACCTGACCGTCTCCGACCTGCAGTCAATCTATGGGCCGTCAACGTCGTCGGCCGAAGTGTCGGCGTTGTTGCCGGCCTTACGCGCAATCCTCCTGGACAAGGCGCCGTATTTGGTCCGCTGAGTAAATGCGATTACACTCAGGCCAAGCTTCCGAGTTCCGTCAAGAGGATCGAGCGATGCATACCACGTACAAACTCAGTGCCCTGCTCTACGCCGTTCTGCTGTTCGTTGCAGTACCAACACATGCCCAAAGCAGCGATGATGAAGTTGCCGTGTGGGCCACGGTTGAACAACAGTGGCGCGCGGCCAAGCGCGGAGACAACGACTGGGTGGACGAATTATTGTCCGCCGATTTCGTCGGTTGGCCAACGGATTCCCCGGCTCCAAGAAACAAAGCATCGACCCGCTTGTGGAACGACTTCAATTCCAGGCAAACCGAACTGCTCGAATTCGAACTGTACCCTCAAGCTATTGTCATTCACGGTGATATGGCCGTCGTGCACTACCTGTACACAGCTGCCAACAAGGCCAAAGGTAGTGATGTCGAGTTCAGTAGCGGGCGTTACAGCGACATCCTCGTTCGGTCCGAAGATGGCTGGCGTTTCGTCGCCTGGCACGGTGGTAACGATAACTGAGTTCAGACCAGCGGGGGTTTCGGCGCGCGTGGTTGTGGCGATGCGATTGGCGCCACCGATCCCCCCGGCGCTACCGGCTTTTTTCCAGCGCGCAGTACGAAGACATTGCCAGCCAGTACCAGCAGCGTGCCCAGCAACAGGCTGGAGCTGATCGTCAGGTCCTCAAATAGAACGGACAGTACGAGAGCCACCACCGGGAACAGCACGGTGGCATAACCCGCTTTGTGCGCCCCTATTCTGCCCAGCAATGTCAGGTAGGCACCAAACGCGACGATCGAACCGATTACCGCCAGGTAGACCAGGGACACCAGGTAGGCGGGGCTCTGGTCGAAAACAAAATCGCTGCCGGAACCTAGCGCAATCAACCCGGTAAACAGCGCACCGTAGGCCATGCCCCAGGCGTTCGATTGCAGGATCGGTAAGCCACGACCCTGGGAATCCTGAGAGACCATATTCCCGAACGATGCTAGCAGCGCACCGAGCAGCGCAATCAAGGTGCCGTAGAACGTTGCGTCGTTGAGACTCAGCACTTCGATCTGCGGATAAAAAATCAGGACGATGCCTGTAATGCCCAGCAACGATCCGCCAACCGCCCGCCAATCACTTCGGGCGCCAAAAAACAGGCGGGCGTTAATCATGTTCATCCAGAGCATGGTCGAAAACACGATGGCGGCAAACGCGGACGTCACGTACAACTGCGCACGGTACGCGAGAATGTAGTTCAGGCTGAATAACAACAAGCCCAGCAACATGAAGCGCAGGTGTGCCGCGGCGCCGAAGCGCAAGCGCTTGCGAGCACGGTAGCACCACGCGAACAGCAATCCCGCGGCCAGCACGTAACGGTAGAACACAGAGACTTCCGTCGGCACCACCCCAAGCTGAAACTCAATGGCAAGCCACGTCGAGCCCCAGATCAGAACCGTCAATGTGTACAGTAATGTGTTGTTCACCGGTCGATTCCGCTATGGCTTGTTGTTGCAGTCCAGTTTGCAATACGCGTCGCGCAGCAGGCGAGCGTTAAATTCCCGGTAACGGTGCAAACGTGTCGCGGGCGACAGCAACCCGCTGAGGGCTTGTCGCCAGGACAGCCGCTGGAAGGTGCCCATCTTCTCCGCCATTGCGTTTTGCTCGCAATTGCACCCTGTTGTGTTCATTGCTTCTCTCCTCGCCCTCCACGGGCCAGACCGTGCTTGACTATAAGGCCGGGGTGACGCTATAACAGATGCAGTTTTTCAAAAATGTCAGGTGAACAGTAATGCTCGCAGTCGACAAGCAGAACGGGGACTTTCTATACCGTCAGGTAATCGACCTGATCGCCGACAAAATTGAAACGGGGACCTTGCGTCCCGGCGACCGATTGCCCTCACTGCGGCGCATGAGTGAACAAATCGGAGTGAGCGTACCGACCGTCCGGCAGGCCTATATCGAACTGGAACGCCAGCGCCGCGTTCAATCTCGCCCGCAGTCCGGCTTCTACGTCCGCGCTCGGGCGGCGAATGAACTGGTGAGGCCCAGTCCCGCCTTTCGCCCCGCGGCAAAACCCACTCCGGTTGCATGCCGCTCATTGATCGAACGGGTGTTTGATGGCCTGTACAGCACACGCCTCGTGCCACTGGGTATCGCCAATCCGACCATGGCCCGACCTGCTGCAAAAAGCCTCAATCGCACAATGAAACGCGTGATGGCGCGCACCGATGGTCGCGTTCTAAGTTACGCCCACACTCTTGGCGATCCGGGTCTGCGCCGACAAATTGCGTATCGCTATCTCGACACGATTGGCAGTGACGTCAATACCGACGAAATATGCATTACCAACGGGGGGCAGGAAGCACTGCTTCTTGCCTTGAAAGCCGTCGCGCAACCGGGTGATGTCATAGCCGTCGAATCGCCTTGTTATCACGGCTTGCTGGAGCTGATTGACAGCCTCGGCATGCTGGCTATTGAAGTGGAGACTTGCCCGAAAGAAGGTGTCCAGCTCGAAGCACTTGAGAAAACGCTCAGTGCACACTCGGTCAAAGCCTGCATTTTTGCCACGACCCTGAGTAACCCCCTGGGGGTCACTATGCCCGACGACAATCGCCGGGAACTCGTACACATGATTGAACGTCACCGCATAACCCTGATCGAGGATGACGTGTACGGCGACCTTCGTTTCGACGGCTTTCGCCCTAAACCCGCTGAGTTCCATTCCCGCCAGGGCCGGGTCCTGACTTGCGGTTCGTTTTCGAAGACGGCCGCACCCGGGTATCGCATCGGCTGGTTGCTCGCTGGTCGCTACACCGCCGAAATTGAACGCCTGAAACGGTCGTTCTCATGCTCATCCGGACTGTTGCAACAACTGACCTTGAGCGAGTTTCTTGCCAGTGGTGACTACGATCGCTACCTGAAGGCCTTGCGACCGGTGCTGCAATGCAATGCCGAACGAATGGCGGCACTCATCGCCGAATACTTTCCGGCGGAAACCCGCACGTCGCAACCGGTAGGCGGTTCAGTGTTGTGGCTGGAATTACCCCGCAATGTCGATTCTGAGGAACTATTTGATCGTGCGGTCGCCCAAGGAATAAGTATCGCGCCTGGTTTGATTTTTTCACCACGGACACGTTACCGAAATTTCGTACGGCTGAGTTTCGGTCACCCCTGGTCAGAGGCTATCGAGAAATCACTGCGCTGGCTGGGTGGTGAGGTGCGCGCAAGTCTCCGCGCCGCCTGACGCCTGCATCGACGCAGCACCCTTTAAAACCAAGCACTTGCAATCCTGATCCCGGTTAAGGCCGCGTTCAGGTTCGTCACAGTACACTTTGCGCTACATTCGGAGCTGCGCCTGTGCTCCACAGGGAGAACGCGATGAATAGCCAAACGCTTACCCAGAACCTGCCACTGCGACTCATAGCCGTGTCCTGCCTGCTGTTCACAGCCGGCTTGAGCTACGCGCAAACGCCAGTGGACGACAACGGCAACCCAATCGGGACTGTTTACAGTGACGACGCGGGCGACGAGTCCGTAGCGCCAATGCTTTCGCCAGAAGAACTGGAGACCCTGGTTGGCCCAATCGCTTTGTACCCGGACGATTTGCTCGCGGTTGTCCTGCCAGCTTCCACGTACCCGCTGGAAATTGTTCAGGCCGCACGCTTTCTTGACGACCTTGAAAATGACAGCCGACTGAAACCTGACGAGAGTTGGGACGACTCCGTTGTCGCTCTGCTTAATTATCCCGAAGTTGTCAAAATGATGAGCGACGATCTGGACTGGACCTGGCGTCTTGGCGAAGCGGTCGTCGCACAACAGAATGATGTTGTTGCTGCCGTCGAAGCATTTCGCGATCGTGCCTACGCGGCCGGCAACCTCAAGACTGACGATCGCCAGCGCGTGACCCGGACCGGTACAACCATTGAGATCGAACCGGTCGATGACGATGTCATTTACGTTCCGTATTACGAGCCCGAGGTCGTCGTACTGCGACAGCCGTCGCGCGCCTATCACTATTACCCGCGTGCCTACCCGGTCTATTACTACCCCTACCCCGCTGACTACCACTTTGGCTCGGGGCTGTTTTGGGGCGTAACCACGGCGTATCAGATTGGCTGGTCCAACCACTTCCTGCACGTCCAGCACCATAGCTACCTCGGTCACCCGTACTACGGCAGGAGCTATTACGACCGTTACTACTGGCGTCGACCGAGCATCCAGGTGTTCCATACCTATTACGGGCGCAACAGCCACAGCAACAGTGGCTACCGTAACCGGCACGGTGACTACTGGCGTCCTCGCCACCGTGGTGGCGCGCGGCCGGGTCACTATGAATCCCGGACCCGTTACTATACGGACCGACGTCGCAGCTCAAGTAACGACGGTTATGCGCGGCGTGAGCAGGCGGCTCAACAGGGCCAGGCTCAACGACGGAACAATACCCAGGCAGCCCGTCGCAACCTCGGGACGCGTTCTTCGGAGCGACGCGCTGACCTCGCCGAGCGTCGCACGAGCAATACTGCGGCTCGCCGTAACAGCGACGACAACGCAATCCGGTTTCGCTCTCGGAGTACGTCAGACAATGCCCGTAATCCCAGCGGCGATCCGTCTGTGCGCCGGCAGTCGCCATCGGTCCAGGCCGGTGACACCCGGCGATCGTCGGCTGCGCCGCGCGAAAATCGTGGTTCGGCAGCGACTGAAAGACGCAGTGCCAATACGACGATTGCGCAACGCCGAAACGAACAGGCTCGTGAAAGCCAGCGTTCGGTAGTACGGCAAAGGGACACGGTGACGTCTGCGCCCTCGTTCCGGTCGCGTACAGAAAGTGAACGTAACGCGGTCAGTCGCTCAAGGTCACGCCCGGAAGTCACCCGCCGCGACCGACCGAGTGCCCCGGCACGAGCAGAATCATCCCGCCGTGCGGGCAGCGTCCAGGCTCCTCGACAACGTGCCCAACCCGTTCAGCGGCAGAGCCCGCGGCCGCGGGCGCAACCAACGCAGCGACAGAGCCAGCCGCAGCGCAACGACAGAGCGAAGCCATCGCGCAGCAATCGATCACAGAGTGAACGTGGCAACCGGCGCCGTAATCAGTAATGTGAGATGCAACGAACCGCGTTGCGCTTAGTCGTTCTTCTTGTCAGACGGGGTGCCATTGGCACCCCGTTTTCTATCCGTCTTCTTTCCGCCGTCGCCGGTCAGCTCCCAGGCAATGAACGCGATGGCGCCACACACCACCAGGGCGAGGAAGATGATGATCAATGACAGCAGGTTCATGTCGACATCCTAACATCAGTTATCAGTCCGCTTTCGTCTTGCTATCCGGCTTGGGCAGACGGCCCTGCTTGCGCAGCGATTCCCGGAGCATAAATTCGATCTGCGCGTTAAGGCTGCGCAGATCGTCATTTGCCCATCGCTGCATGGCCTCGAGAATCTTCTCATCGATGCGCAGCGCGAACGCTTTTCGCGAACTCATGAACGCAATACCAATGGCTTCAGGTCAATGGTGTGCATGTCACGAATAGAGCGATCCGGTATTGAGCACCGGCTGCGCGTTCTCCTCGCTACACAGCACCACCAGCAGGTTACTGACCATCGCCGCTTTGCGCTCGTCGTCCAGGTCTACAATCTGTTTTGCATTCAGTTGTTCCAGCGCCATATCGACCATACCGACCGCACCAGCAACGATCTGTGTTCGTGCGGCAATAATGGCCGAAGCCTGTTGCCGGCGTAGCATCGCGTGAGCGATTTCCGGTGCATAGGCCAGATGGCTGATACGGGCCTCGATCACTGAAACTCCAGCTTGTTCGAGACGACTCTGGATTTCACCGCGTAGAAGCGTTGGCGACTTCCTGCGGGTCGCTGCGCAGCGCAATGCCCTCGCCTTCATGCGGTTCGTACGGATAAGACGTCGATAGATCGCGTAGCGCTGACTCGCTCTGGATGTGGACAAATTCCTCGTAGTCGTCTACCTCGAACATCGCCTCCGCGGTGTCGACCACTTTCCACACAACAACGGCCGCAATCTCAATGGGACTGCCCTGAGAATCGTTCACCTTCAGCTTGCCACTTTCGAAATTACGTACTCGCGTGGAAACCCTGCTCTTTGCGTAGAAAGGATTGGCCCAGCGAAGTCCCGAATCGCGGACTGTCCCGGAATACTTGCCGAACAGCTGCAGAACCTTGGCTTCGTTCGGGTGCACCATAAAAAAGCCCGCCCAACACACCAGCACCACCAGAATCACTAAGGCCGAGAACAGACAGCCGACCAGGGATTGCGCCTTAACCGCCTGCATCAACGTGAATAACGTGGCGATTTGCGCCATGGCGAGCACTACCAACATCACGTAACCGGACCAAGCCTGACGTACTACCTCGCGATTCATGCGCATCTCCTTGTGCATTATTTAGCTATCATTGTGATATCACTCCTGCCTACATGTCAATCGTTGTCTGTCCATACAGCAGGACGGAAGCGCTAGAACGTCGGCGAACAGCGCTGTTGGCAGAATGTGCAGCCAACCCATCTGTTCAAGAGTAGTGACACGCGCATTGTGTATTGCGTGCATAAGCAGCTTGTTGATACTTCAGACTGGTTCGCAATCGAGCGTCGCCCATGGATCCCAGGTCAGCCGACATACCGCCTACCACCTCCGAAACCTCTCTTGACCCCGACGACTGGGAGGCATTCCGAGCGCTGGCGCACAACGCCGTGGACGACCTGACGGATTACCTGCAGAGCATCGCCACCCGGCCTGTGTGGCAGGCACTACCGGACGACAGCAAGGCACTGTTCAAAGAACCGGTACCACGCAAGGGGCAAGGCGCAGCCGAGGTGTACCAGCAGATCCGCGAGCACATCCTGCCCTATCCCACCGGCAATATTCACCCGAGATTCTGGAGCTGGGTGGGAGGTACCGGCACGGCCAATCAGCTGATTGCCGACATGGTCATTTCCACCATGAACTCCTGCTCGCTCGGCTTCGACGAAGCAGCGTCGTCACATGTTGAAGTGCAGGTCATAAACTGGCTGAAAGACTTGCTTGCCTACCCAGCAAACGCGAGCGGCTTGCTCGTGAGTGGCGGCTCCATGGCAAATCTTGTTGGGCTGGCCGTCGCACGCAATGCCAAAGCAGGCTACGACGTGCGCGCTACAGGTATAGACCTTGAACAACAGCCACGCCTAGTCTACTACGCATCAAGCGAAGCTCACTCCAGCATTTCCAAGGCGATCGAGGTACTGGGACTCGGCAAAGAATCACTGCACACGATCTCGGTACTTGATGACTGCACAATCGACGTGAACGCACTCAAGCGCGCAATCGAGAGCGACAAGATCGCTGGCAAACAACCCGCCTGTCTTATCGGCAATGCCGGCACCGTCAATACCGGCGCTACCGACCCATTGCAGGAACTTGCTGATATCGCACGCGAAGAAAACCTCTGGTTCCACGTTGACGGCGCATTCGGAGCGTTCGTTCGACTTAGCCCTGAATTCGCGCCGATGGCGAACGGTCTCGAGCGAGCGGATTCCGTCGCATTCGACCTGCACAAATGGTTGTACGTGCAATACAACTGCGGCGGTGTTCTGGTCCGAGATGAAAACTGCATCGAAGCACGTTCTCATCGTTACCGACTTACCTCCGGAAACTCGAACGCGGCCTTGCTGCCGGCCCGCTCAACTTTTCCGAACTTGGCGTGCAACTGTCGCGCTCTTTCGTAGCGCTTCGTGCATGGATGGCTTTGAAGAGCGAAGGTGCCGACCGCTACGCCCGGCAGATCTCACAGAATGTTCTGCAGGCGCGTTACCTTGATTCTCTGATTGCTCAACATTCTAAATTACAGCTGCTTGCGCCAACTGCAATGAACATTGTCAATTTCAGATACTGTGATGCTGGTTTGGACGACGAAAGGCTAAATCACCTCAACGAAGAAATTCTGGTGCGCTTGCACGAAGACGGTGTTGCCGCGCCGTCGTCAACCGTCCTTCAGGATCGCTTTTCCATTCGCGTTGCAATCTGCAATCACCGCAGTACCCGCTCTGATTTCGATGCGCTGGTGAATGGTGTCCTGCGACTTGGAGCGGAATTGAGCCGTGGCGCCTGATCTTTGTCAGCCTGAAAGCAGCACCACAAATGCCGCTCCCGCGTCATACTCCCTGTCCAGTGTCAGTCGGCCGCCGTGCGCGCGCGCGACCAACGTTGCAAGGTACAAACCAAGGCCGCTGCCGCCGGTATGTCGGGTGCGCGATGGATCTCCGCGAAAAAACGGCTCGCCAATGAAGTCCCGCTGATCCTCCGGTATGCCAGGACCGCGATCCTGCACCCGGATCAGTACCGAATCAGTGCGGACGTCGACTGAGAGTTCGATTGCCCCGGCACTTTCATCGGAGTAACGCAATGCGTTGCTGAGCAGGTTTTTAAGCATCAAAACGATGCGCGCTTCATCCACACGCACAGGACGATTCATCCCCGTGTAGCCAACATGAATACGGTCTGTTTCGCGGGAAAAGTAATCATTGAGCAGCCTCCCCACCAACTCGTCGATAGCGCAGTCTTCGAGATGCAACGCTGCATGCCGGCTGTTCAGGTGTTCCGCTTCGAGTAGCGTGGAAATGATTTTTTCCATCTCCACAATGTCGGCCCGCATGCCGTCCGCGTCCGTCATCGCTCCTTCCCGGTCGGCGAGCAGTTCGATAGCGAGGCGCATGCGTGACAATGGCGTTCGCAGTTCGTGACTGATGCCCAGCAACAATTGCCGTTTGGCATCGAGCATTCCACGCACGTCAGCTGCCATGTTGTTGATGTCTTCCGCCAGATCTCCGAGCTGGTCGCCACGCACGTTCTCTATGCGTTCATCAAAACGGCCCTGACCGATACGCGCGGCACCGCGCCGAATGGTACTTATCGGTCGAAACAGCCAACGAACCGCGAAATAGGCAAGCACGACCAGAGATACGCCGACACCGACAATAATCGGCATGAGGCTGCGGGTTTGGACTTCATCGGCGATGCGCGGTGAGGACACGATCAAGGAGTTTGCCCCCCGCCGAATGCGCAGGAAGCGATGACCACGAAGCTCGGCAAATTCTGCGTCCCTGAGCTGCCCCAGCAGCCGATTGGCCGGATCGCTCAGGACTTCTCCCCGGTCGAAGGTGAGTTCTGATTCTTTCGGAAAGGCAGGGTCCGAGGCCCAATCAATCTCCGGACCCGTAATCCGTATGTCGACCGGGACTTTGCGGGTAATACTAATCGCACGTTCGATGCGTGGCGGGTCACCGATGTCATCCAGCACGTACTCAATATGCAACGATAAGTGGCCACCAACGAGTTCCCGAACTTCATCGGTATCGTAGACCCAGCCGACGGCGAGAATGGCAAAAAACACGAAGGTCGCGCCGAGAACCAGAAAGATTCCCAGCAAGCGAAACGATAATGAACGCGCGAGGCGTCTAAGCATTCTGCGGCACCCGGCCAACGAACAAATAGCCCCGACCCCAGATGGTCTGAATAAAGCGTGCCGGTTTGCCGGGATCACCTAATTTGCTACGCAAGCGACTGATCATGATATCGACTGATCGGGTCAAAATTGCCGCATCGATACCCCGCAAACTTGACAATATTTCGTCGCGCGAGAGCTTCTTGCCGGCATTGCTTGCCAGCAAGACAAGCAGCTCGTATTCCATGGAGGTCAACTCGATGTCATTACCGTCAACACTTACCGTTCGCGCATCACGGTCTATCACAATCCCGTCAAAAACCATTCGTTGTTGTGGCCCACTCTGCGGTGTGGTGCGCCGTAAAATGCTCTGGATTCTCGCCACCAGCTCGCGCGGCTCGAATGGTTTTGCGATGTAGTCGTCGGCGCCTAGCTCAAGTCCGGATACGCGATCAATGACATCACCGCGAGCGGTCAACATGATGATGGGAATAGCGTCGCTCTTCCGGACTTCGCGACAAATGTCGAAGCCGTCACGGCCTGGCAACATGACGTCAAGCAGCAGCAAATCGTAATCACGGGTTTGCAAACGCTGCAAGCCTTCCACGGCTTCCCCTACGCAATCCAGCTCCATGTCGAAACGACGCAGGTACTCGCTCAACAGTTTGGAGTGCCGCTCGTCATCGTCTATCAGTAACAGGCTTTTCATTGGTTCATAATACCCGCATCAGGCTCTGGCAACTGCAGGAATCGGCCCGCTGTTACCAATTGAAACACTTGCTTACCAATTTGTTGCCATTTCTCTTGTCTCCGCAGCGATAGTCAAGCTGCACGCATGGCCGATTACCTCCGACCGTAGTGGACAACGACCTTTCCCCAAAGGACGCTCTACGAAATCGGCGACGCGAGTAGCGCTTGCCCCACAGCGCTTTACTGCCCCGCCACCGGCGGGGTTTTTTTTGCATCTTAGAATGAACGGAAGCTATCGCCGATACGTTTACTGGCCGGTCGGTCTACACCTGCATTTGCAGCGTACGTATGCCAGTTGGTACAGGCGGAAATTACCTGTTCGATGATTTGGTCAGCATCCCGTATCGAATACTTGACCGCAACAGCATCCATGTCCGAGCGCGAGATCCGATCGCGCTGTCCATTGACACTCATCTGATGCGAACGCGTCCACGTGCCCTGCGGATTCCATGCATAGATCATGTCGAACGCAGGCGATAACTGCCAACGCCCTTTCTTGTCCATCAGGTAGGCAATATTCTTTGTGTGATCGTCCTGATTACGCGCTACGACATTGAATACCATTCGGCGAAATTGCTCACGAATATCCTGCGCCGACATGCTGAGCGTTTGCATCACTTGAAACGCCTGTTCATAGCTGTGCGCCCCGGGCAGCTGATTATCCAGGTGAGCAAGCGCATAGAGCGACTGCATGTGCATTTTCACTCCGCTGGCGTCACGATCAAAACGTCGGGTCATAAAATGACTGCGTCCATTCTCTTCGAGCAAGCGGCACTCACTCATGCTGATGCCAGCGGCGACAGCCATCAGGTAGTAAGCGTATTCGATACGACCGTAACCTTGCGGATCCTGAACGCCACGCTCGCGATTCTCAACACCATCAAACTTGAGAATCCAGTATTCGAACCCTTCCGGTGCATTCGGTTTGGCCAGAGCGAATTTCTCCGCTCGTCGGATTCCACGCGATAACGGCCTTTGCGCGGGCTCCGCCGGCTGAAGTGCCAACACGCAATATGTCGTCCAGCGCTTCCGTGTAGTCGGCGGCACTGCCTTTCAAGCGAATCCGCAAGCCGTCACGGAGGTCAAGAATGTGCTGAGCCAGTTCCACCAGATGCTCCACTTCCAGCGGGACGGAGCCTTTCGGCGTACTGCGGGTTGCCGGGCGAAATTCGAGTGCCCCATGCCACGCCTGCCTATATAGCAAAGCCGCTCGACCGGATTGAAACTTGCCTTGTCGCGCCCTTCGCGGACCAGCCATTGATCCGATAATGGCATTGCCAAAATCATCGGGTAGTGAATCGGCGAGCAGTCCTGGCAAGCCCTTGAAGGACGTCTTGGCGAGTTCGGGAAAACGATAGACACGTGCTCCCAGCGGCATCATCAACGGCGACAACTCAATCCCGCTCTTTTGAAACGCAGGCGTGTACTCGAATGCGGCGAGCCCGGCCCTGTCGTCCCAGTAGACCGCACCGATCGCCCGGTCCCACAGACGTACTTCTGCAACGTCGACCGTTACCATTGCCACTCACCGTCATCCGTCGGTGTTTTGGCGGTGCTTGAAGCCCGTTGCCGGGCCCGCCCGTCGCGTTGCGCAAGCTCAACCGGGCTCGGGCCTTCGTCGAGCAATAATTGCTGCAAATCGCCCAGCGCATTCAGGGATCGCAACAGGCTGACCAAGGTATCCAGCGAACTGTTGCTTCCCGCTTCAGCATTGCGCACCGTGTTCAATGAAACGCCCGCGTGAGTCGCAAGGGCATCCTGGGTAAGGTTTGCGTTCAACCGCCGTTGTCTCAGCCGACGCCCAGTTCGCCCAAAATATCGGGATTACTCATGGATTGGAAGTTCATAATCAACACTATACTGGTATTTATAGCCCTATAACGAGTATTATCACTATTTTACTGTCGATTACAATGCTTTACTGTCGTTACCACCATCCGGCCGTTCCATACTTACCACCAGTACGCTCCAGAGCCCGCTAACGGCCTGATAGTCGCCATTCAGAAGGCACTTTTGCCTATACTCTGCGCTGCCCGGATTCGGCAACCCCAAACGAGAATGGAGGAAACACATGACCTTTCGCATGATGATCTTGAGCGCGACCGCTATGTCACTGACAGCTTGCGGGCCGGAAAGCGCCACTCCACCCGCCGCCAAATCTGCAGCCGACACCCACGTAGTCAGCGAAAGTCCGGACGCCGCTGCCCGGCGCATAGCGCAGGACAACCTCATCATCGATACGCACATTGACGTGCCCTATCGACTTGAAAAGACGCCTGCTGATGTCAGTCAGGCAACGGACTCGGGTGACTTCGACTACCCACGCGCCGTGACAGGCGGCCTGAACGTTCCCTTCATGTCGATTTATACACCGGCCAGCCTTGAAGCCGAAGGGCGTTCTAAAGAGGTTGCAGAGAGCCTCATCGACCTCGTCGAAGGACTGGTTTCGCAATCGCCAGACAAGTTCGCTATTGCCCGTTCGCCCGCGGAAGTCGATGCCCAGTTTGCGCAAGGACTCATTTCCTTGCCGCTCGGCATGGAAAACGGGTCACCGATCGAAGGCGACCTCGGCAACGTGCAACATTTCTTCGACCGCGGTATTCGCTACATAACGCTCGCTCACGGCTTGTCGAATCACATCTCGGACTCTTCCTACGACGATAACAAGCAATGGGGTGGTTTAAGCCCGTTCGGTGAGGAGGTTGTTCGCGAAATGAACCGACTGGGCATCATGGTCGATATCAGCCACGTGTCAGACGACGCATTCTGGGACGTCATGGACATCACCAGCGTACCGGTTATAGCGTCGCATTCATCGGCCCGGCATTTCACTCCAGGCTGGGAGCGCAACATGTCCGACGACATGATCGTGCGGCTGGGAGAAAACAACGGCGTGATCATGATCAATTTCGGCTCAGCCTTCATCAGCCAGGAATCCCGTGACTATGGCGACAAACGTGGCGCAGCCATGCGCGCGTGGCTCGAAGAGCGAGGCGGCGAAGCAACGGATGAAGAACGAGATGCATTCCGCGCTGAATTTGTAGCCGAGCACGGCCCTTACCCGTTCGCCACGCTCGATCAGACGCTCGACCATTTCGACCACGTGGTGAAGCTGACAGGCGGAACGGATAATGTCGGGATCGGTTCGGACTACGACGGCGTTGGGGATAGTCTGCCCATCGGTCTTAAAGATGTATCCAGTTACCCGAACCTTGTCGCCGGTCTGTTGAGTCGCGGCTATAGCGAGGACGACGTGGTAAAAATACTGGGCGGGAATTTGATGCGTGTGTGGCGTGAGATTGAAGCAGGCGCCGAATAATTAGTTTGCCTCCTCTAATCAGGCGGAGTTACCAATGAAGACAGTATCCTGGCGAAATGTGTTTGCGGCGCTTGCAGCGTTGTTTGTTGTCAGCGCCTGCTCCGAAGAGCAAGCACCAGCTGCCGACACAGTGGCTTACGATCTCGTGATCCGCAATGGAACGATCTACGACGGCAGCGGCGCTGCGCCCTACCGCGGCGACGTTGCCATTAACGGCGATCGTATCGCGGCCCTGGGCGACCTCGGCCTCGCTACAGGAGCGGAGGAAGTTGACGCTACTGGTATGGCGGTCGCGCCTGGCTTCATCAACATGCTCTCCTGGGCGACACAATCATTGATCGAAGACGGTCGCGCACTCAGCGACATACGTCAGGGCGTAACCCTCGAGATCATGGGTGAAGGCAGCTCAATGGGTCCGCTGAATTCGAGCATGAAAGCCGAACTGCAGGAGCGCCAGGGCGACATCCGTTATGACGTGAACTGGACCACGCTCGGCGAATACCTGGAAGAGCTGGAAAACCGCGGAGTGTCAGTGAACGTGGCTTCGTACATCGGCGCGGGAACCGTGCGCGTTCACGAGGTGGGTTACGATGATCGGCGTGCCACCGCCGAGGAATTGCTGCGCATGCAGGAACTGGTCCGGGCTGCAATGCGTGAAGGTGCTATCGGCGTTGGCTCATCCTTGATCTATGCCCCCGACAGTTTCGCTGATACCAACGAGTTAGTCGCGCTGGCCTCGGCGGCAGCTGAATTCGGTGGCGGCTACATCTCGCATATTCGCAGTGAAGGCAATCGCCTCGAAGAAGCGGTACAGGAGTTGATCAAGATATCGAGTCTGAGCGGCGCACCCGCTGAAATTTATCACCTCAAAGCGTCGGGCAAGAACAACTGGTTCAAGCTTGAGAACGTGTTCAACATGATCGAGGACGCCCGCGCCGCCGGTCTGAGAATATCGGCGGACATGTATTCCTACAACGCCGGCGCAACCGGACTTGATGCCACAATGCCATTGTGGGTTCAGGCGGGAGGTCACGATGCATGGGTCGAGCGTCTGAAGGACCCGGAAGTGCGCGAACTCGTCATAGCGGAGATGCATGAAGACCGCAACGACTGGGAGAACTTTTACGTGCAGGCCGGGCCGAAAACATTGGGTTGCTCGGTTTCCGGAATGAAAATCTACGACCCTTGATTGGCAAAACCTTGCAGGAAGTGGCCGACGAACGCGAACAGGACCCGGCCGCCACTGCTATTGATCTGGTCATCGAGGATGACAGCCGGGTTGACGCTGCCTTCACCTTGATGTCTGAATTCAATGTGAGCCGAAAGGCAGCAAAACCGTGGATCAGTTTTGGCTCCGACGCCGGTGCCCTGGCGGCAGAAGGTGTCTTTCTCAACTCGAGCCCACACCCGCGCGCCTATGGAAACTTTGCCAGGGTCATCAGTCGGTTTGTCCGCGAAGAAAGCCTGATGCCAATAGAAGAGGCTGTTCGACGCATGACCTCGTTGCCGGCGTTCAATACCAACATCCGCAGTCGCGGTCGTCTGAAAACGGACTACTACGCTGACGTTGTCGTTTTTGATCCCGCAACTTTCAGTGACCATGCCACTTTCGAAGAACCGCATCAGTACGCCACCGGCGTCGAGCACGTATTTGTCAACGGCGTGCAGGTCTTGAAAGATGGCGAACACACCGGAGCGACTCCAGGGCGAGTGGTCCGCGGACCCGGCTGGACTGGCTGGCCTAACAATCAACCGTTGAACTAGTAAAACACCGCATTGATGCAACGGACCGTGGCGATCGCAGGTCGCGGTGTTGTATACAGCGGCTTGAACGACCGAATCCACCGGGACAGTGGAAACGAGTTAGCTACATCAACTACTGAAATAGAGTTTGTAGACCAGAAAAACCGCGAACAATGTAAACGCCATACTAATTCAGTCGGCAGTTCATTGGGTTGTAGTCCTTCATGAAGGTCTGACGCGGTGGCTTCGGATTCAGACGAACGGATGCCCGATCAACCAGTACTTTTGCATTTGCGAGGCCAATGCCGGTCGACTCCATGAGCAAATTGATTGCGACGACCTTGCGGCCCTGCTTGATTGCTACGACGACATCGGCGGGCAATTCGTCTTCAGTTAATACGACTTCTGGGTTCATTCTTGTGCGTTTACGGCCAGTCCTTCGGTTATGAAAACTTAACAAAATACTGCCCGCAATTTATCCGAACAGTTCTCATTTCGCCAGTTAAAAAACGACCGTTTCGGCCCAAATACCTTATGTCTGGCAAGGCTGCTAGCCACTACCTGGACGGGGCGAAACGTACATCGGCACCGTCGCCCGAGAGACCTCTTTGCCATGCTCGTCGCGTACCGAAACGTTCACAATTATGTCCTGCGCCGGGCCGTAGTCGACAGCAGGTAGTAAGGCGGTCGCAGTGACATCGCTTTCAGCGCGCGCGAGATACTCAATCGTCATCCCACGCGGAATCCAGCGCTGTTCTGCGGGGATACTCGCCTCCATCATCGTACCCGCTGCCAGCTCCGCCAGATTGGCCATTGCGATAGCGTGGACGGTACCAAGGTGATTCTGAACCTTGCGGCGCTTCTTGAGCCGCACTACCGCGCGACCCGGCCCAGCTCAAGAATGGTCGGAGATATGGAGGCGAAAAACGGCGCCCTGAAACACACGACACGGGTAAACAGCCAGCGTCCAAAGCTCGTGCCGGCGAGTTTCTTCCATGTGCGGAAGGCACGCGACAAGGTGCTAGAACGCGTTCATCAGGGTTGCCACGCCCAGTCAAAATTATCCCTGTTCGGCATTTTCACCAGCGGCAAACTCTGCGCATCGATAACCGCATCGGCCTCAATGACCCCATTCAGGTGCAACAGGTAGGCAGTCACTGCGTAGATTTCGTCGTCTTTCAGGCTGCCCGGCGCGGTGTACGGCATGGCCCGCCGAACATAATCGAACAATGTTGTCGCATAAGGCCAATAGCTACCGATGGTCTTGACCGGTTGATTCGATTGCAGACTGCCATGCCCTCCTGCCAGTCGGTCATTCGGACCGTCTTCGCCGTTGACACCGTGACAGGCTACACACTGCTGCAAGTAAACCCGTTCGCCCGTTGCAGCGGTTCCCGAACCGGCCGGTAAACCAGCACCATCAGGCATGATCGTGAAATTGACTGCATCGGCTTCAGCCGCCGACAATTCCTCGCCCAGTTGCGGCGACTCGGTGTCAGCGAAGGCGAATGCGGGCAAAAGGCAGGCGAGTCGCAACCAGTTACGCGTAGACATTGCGCACCTCCCCCTGGCGATGGATCGCCCAGGCCTGAATCCCGTTGTAATGGTAAAAAGAATTGCTCGCCCTGCCTGCCAGTACCTGCGTCCGGGTGGGCTGGATATCGCCGCGCTCGTCAGTCGCGCGACTGAGAATCACGGCAGGCTCACCGTCCCAGTGCCATGCGCTGCGAAAGCGGGTAACGCTCATTGGCAATACGCTGTCATCGAGAGCCGCATCTGCCCAGCTCTTGCCCCCGTCCGCGGACACTTCAACCCGTCTGATTCGCCCTCCGCCCGACCAGGCAACGCCTTTTACCTGATAGATGCCCGGTGGCCCCAAAGCCAGCCCGGGAGACGGACTCGTAATCAGCGATTTGACGCCCATTGGGTAAGTGAACAGCTGCGCCCGCCCGTTGTCTGCGAGGTCCGAGTATCGGGACGTTTCGTCCTTGGTCATCGCTGGCGCCGACGTGACCCGCACATTACGCAACCACTTCACGCACATGTTGCCCTCCCACCCAGGAAGGAACAGCCGCATTGGATAACCATTACCTGGCCGCAGCGGTTCGCCATTCTGGTACAGGGCAACGATGGCATCGTCCATGACTTTCTGCATTGGCACGCTACGACTCATCATGGCGGCATCGGCGCCGTCCGCCACTATCCATGAGGCGTCTTTCTCAACCCCCGCTTCATCCAGCAACACTGACAGCGGTACGCCGCCCCACTCACTCGTAGACAGCAAGCCGTGCAATTCGCCGCAAGTGGCATCCCGCGGTTCCGGGGCGAGCATGCCGCCGCTGTTGCCCGAACATTCGAGAAACTGAATCCTCGAGACTGTCGGGTAACGCAATAGAGATTCCAGGCTGAACGACAACGGGCGTTTTACGAGCCCGGTGATGTAAAGACGATGCTGCGCGGGATCAATATCGGGGATCCCGCTGTGATGACGTTCGAAATGCAGACGACTCGGGGTAATGATCCCATCCAGGTGTTCGAGCGGCGTACGGGAGACCCCGGTGCCTGTCGTGCCCGGTTGCGAACCGATGCCAACGCGTTTGATATGTGCGGTATGCGACGAAGGCGCCCCGCTGTCAGTCATCGGTGCACCGGGCTGACTGCTCCACGGTTCCCGCGTTTTGCCGACCGCCTGGGCGCTTAGCAAACCTGCACTAACACCAACGCCAGCCCGCAGAAAAACCCGTCGATCCAGCAGCCCATTACCTGCTGCGTAATCGTCACACGATTTAGTGTCTTGCATTAATCTCCCCCCGATAATTCACCTGACCTGACACTGCAAGCCGGCCTCTGTTCGCTTCGCAGGCATTTTGATAGCCTTAGCCGTGTAGCCATTCTGCTCCACATAACTTCACTCTGCCACATACCCGGCAATAACGCTCTTGCCAGACACCGGCGATCGTTGCAGCCGGTCCGAATGAGTTTGCCAACGGAGTTACTGATGAGAACACGCGTACCGTTACTAATGCTGTGTGCTGCAGCATCGCTAATCGCCTGCAGTGACCGGGCCAACGACGAACCCGCCGCCAGCTCGGGCGATGCCTATGACAGTCGTTACCGCGCGCTACCGGCAACAGACACACTGCTCAGCGGCGCGACAGTGCTGACAGGAACCGGGGAGCGCCTGGATAACGCCGATGTACTCCTGCAAGACGGGCGTATCCTGGCTGTTGGCCAGGGTATCAAGGCCCCCGATGCCGAACGCGTTGATGCCAGCGGTCTGTGGGTGACGCCCGGCATCATCGACGTCCATTCACACCTGGGCGTCTATCCCAGCCCTGGCGTGGATGCCCATTCCGACGGCAACGAAGCGACAGCCGCCAACACCGCCGAAGTCTGGGCCGAACACAGTGTCTGGCCGCAAGACCCGGGCTTTGTCGCGGCCTTGGCCGGCGGCATTACCTCGCTACAAATATTGCCGGGCTCGGCGAATCTGTTTGGCGGTCGCGGCGTTACGCTTAAGAATGTACCCGGCACTTCAGTCATGGACATGAAGTTTCCAGGCGCGCCCTATGGCCTGAAGATGGCCTGTGGTGAGAATCCTAAACGGGTGTATGGCAGTCGCGGTACGCCGCCTTCAACCCGGATGGGAAATGTCGCGGGCTACCGCAGTGCCTGGATCGCGGCTGCGCAATACCGGGACAAGATCCACAAGGCCGCGAACGGCGAAGGCGAAGCACCCGAACGCGATCTCCAACTCGAAACGTTGGCGGGTGTACTGGATGGCGAAATTCTGATTCACAATCATTGTCTGCCGTGCCGATGAAATGGCCGTCATGCTCGAAATCGCGAAGGAATTCGATTATCAAATCACTGCCTTTCACCACGCGGTCGAGGCCTACAAGATTCCGCAACTGCTGGCAGAGAACAACGTTTGCGCCGCCGTCTGGGCGGACTGGTGGGGTTTCAAGATGGAAGCCTACGACGGTATCCGCGAAAATGCGGCGATCATCGACGCTGCGGAGGCCTGCGCCGTTATACATTCGGATGACGATCTGGGCATTCAACGGCTGAACCAGGAAAGCGCCGAAGTTTATGGGCGCAGCGGCCGAAGCGGGAATCGAGATACCCCCAGAGCGCGCTATTCGCTGGATAACGTCGAACGCTGCTCAAGCACTCGGCATCCTGGATCAAACCGGTACGCTGGAAGCAGACAAAATGGCAGACATAACAGTCTGGAGCGGGAATCCGTTCAGCGTCTACACAACAGTGGAACGCGTTTACATTGACGGTGCGCTGGTCTACGACCGCCAGCAACCGGCAATAAACCCGTTGACTGATTTCAGCCTTGGTACGACGGCTTCCGCAGGAGGTGCCAAATGAACTGTCGCTTTGCACTTCTGTTGATTTCTCTGCTGCCATTAGCCTTGCAGGCGGAAACGATTGCCATTACCGGCGCGCGCGTGCATACCGTGAGCGATCGCGGCACTCTGGAAAACGCCACTGTGATCATTGAAGATGGCGTAATTAAAGAACTAGGCAACAACCTAGTCGCCCCACCCGGCGCAACGGTGGTGGACGCCAAGGGCAAGATTGTGACCCCCGGACTGTTTTCTGCCATGGGCCAACTGGGCCTGACCGAAGTGAGCGCCGTTGGGGGCACCGTGGACTTCATCCAACGCGGCGAACAGTTCAGCGCGGCTTTCGATGTTGCCGATGCTTACAACCGCCGCTCGACATTGATCGCCGTCAATCGTATTGAAGGCATCACGCGTGCCGCCGTCGTCGCCGTCGGGCGCCGGCGGACCGGGTAGAGGCTGGTCAGTTCAGTCACATTTTTTCCGGCCTCGGCGCAATTGTGCAGCTCGGGGACAGCGCAGACTCAGTGGTTCGACGAACAGGCCGCAATGGTCGTGCACCTCGGCGAAGGCGGTAGCAGTCTGGCTGGCGCGTTCCAGAGCAGCCGCCTTGCTCCAGCTTCGACAGTCCTTGAATGATGCTCTGGATTACGCCGGCCACAAGGACGAATTCGAACGCGGCAGTCGGCGCGCCTACTTCCCTCAGCCAGTCAGACCTCGAAGCACTGCAAGCCGTGATTGAAGGCACCTTGCCTTTGATCGTCCACGTGGACCGGGCGAGTGATATTGAAGTCCTGCTCGCCATGGCCGAGGAATACAATTTGCGTCTGTTGATCGCTGGTGGAACGGAAGAACGATCGGATGGTTGCCGAACGACTTGCTGATGCGGGTATTGGCGTTATTCTCGACTCCATCAACAATTTGCCCGGCAGTTTTGACAAACTGAACGCGCGTCTCGATGCAGCCGCATTGTTGGCGGATGCAGGTGTTGCCATTGCCTTTGGCGGCAGCAGCGTCCAAACGCACAACGCGCGTAACATCACACAGGCAGCAGGCATCGCGGTTGCCAACGGATTGACGTGGGAAACAGCGTTACGCGCACTCACGCTTACACCCGCCGGTTGCTTACGGCGTTGCTGATCGAAGTGGAAGTATTGTCGCGGGCAAAGACGCCGATATTGTCATCTGGGCCGACGATCCTCTGGAGTTGAGCAGCTTTTACCCCGAGCAGGTGTACATCAAGGGTGAACGTATACCGATGCAAAGCCGGCAAACCCTGTTGCGGGACCGCTACCTGAAAACGAGCAGCGAATTACCGCCCGCTTTCCGGCATTGATCCGGCGCCGCCTGCGGCAGATTCAATCTGTCGCAGGCGTTTCTGGATGTCAGAGTCGGTGCAGTATCATTCTGACTAAGAGCCAAGGCACGCAATGCGTAGTCGCGGGCGCAGCCCCAGGTCGCCCGCTTTTCGACACAACTCCGCGCGGGTTACATACAACGGTTGATAGCGAAACAGCGCGGGTTCCTGCTTCCAACTCATCGAGCGTCGCAACGGCGGCTTCAGTGCCACCGGCAAAGTGACGCGCGACCGTCGCGTTCAGTTTGATCACCAGCGACGGCTGCGCCGTATACAGGAGACCGTACAAGTCGCGTATTTGCAGCCAATCCGTTTCCTCGAAGCTATCGGCGCTGGCATGCACGGCGCTGATCATCGCCTGCAGCAGATACGGCCCGGGCCGACCCAGCGCGGCTGCTTCGACGATCATGTCCTGGCCGTCCGCAATCATCGTACGGTCCCACGAGCGCCGATCCTGCTCTTCGAGCGTGACCAGCTCGTTGCTGTTATCGAGTCGCGCTGTGCTGCGTGAGCCATGCAAAAGCATTAACGCGTGGAATCCCAGCACCTCGCTATCCGGTGGCAACAGTCGGCGCAGCATGCCGATAGAGATTTATGGCTTCATCGTAGAGCGAATGACGTATGAGCTGATCGCCTTCGGGTTGCCGACCAGCTCTCGTTAAAGATCAGATAGATAACGGCGAGCACACTGTGAAGCCTTTCGGGCAACTGTTCCGGATCGGGTACACGGAAGGGAATCGCCGCCTCGCGAATCTTGCGCTTGGCACGCACGATGCGCTGACCCATTGTGGTTTCGGCGCTCAGGAACGCACGCGCCAGTTCGGACGTGCGGAATCCACACAATGCTTTCAGGGTCAGTGCAACCTGAGCGGACGGTCGCGACGCCGGATGACAACAGGTGAATATCAGACGCAAGCGTTCATCGGGAATCAACTCGTCGTCCTCCACCGCCGGGAATACCTCTCGCTGGTCGGCGAGGACTCCAAGCTCGGTTTCCTTGGTGACCTTCTGGCGATCATGGCGCAGGTGATCAATAACCCTGCGCCGGGCAACCGTCAGTAACCAGGCCACCGGGGTGCGCGGATACCCCAGCGGCAGGCCAGCGCTGCAATGCCTCAATGAATGCGTCCTGCAGGGCATCTTCGGCCAGCGAAAAATCGCCGAAATCTTTGACCAACGTTGCAAGCACCCGCCCCCACTGGTCGCGCACAAGTGCAGCGACCGTGCGGGCAAGCTCTTGCACGTTCGGCGGTTCAGTCAAATTGCATGATGGGTCGAAGTCTGGACCCGAACCGAACTCAGCGCCCGGTATCTTGGCCGCATACGCGATGGCTTCGTCGAGGTCTTTGCCGATTCGCAACCAGGTAGTAGCCACCCAGCACTTCCCGGGTCTGAGCGAACGGCCCGTCAGTGGTTTCAACTTTGCCGCCACGCACCCTCACGGTGGTTGCAGTGTCGATGTCCTGTAAGCCGTTGCCGCCGAGCATCGCCCCCTTTTCGGCAGCTTCGTTGCTTAACGACTCATAGCCGGCAATGTAGGCATCCGGTTTCCTTGCTGCCCGGTTTCGGCTCCCCGCTGTCCGCGGCTGCATAGATCAATAACAGGTATTGCACTTTGGTATCTCCTGGTTGGCGCTCGCCGATTTGGCCCGCCTTCAACACCCTGACGGATGGGCCATTCGGTTTTGGACGCAAACGTGCCCGGTTCTTTTTTCCGGCTCAGCCCTACGCCAGCGCCTGCTCCAGATCGCGAATCAGATCGTCAGTGTCTTCGATCCCGATTGACAAGCGCAGCAGGTCGGCAGGAATCGGGCTGTCCGGTCCCTGCGAATGAGAATCGCGATGTTCTATCAAACTCTCCACACCACCCAGTGACGTCGCGCCGGATGAATACCTGACACCGGCGTGCGACTTCCAGCGCCGCCACAGCACCGCCGGTCACCCGCAGCGACAACATGTCCACCAAACCCTCCCGACATTTGTTCGCTTGCCACGGCGTGCCGCGGGTGTGTCGGTAGCCCCCGGGTAAAGAACACCCAGCAATTTTGGGTGGCCCGAAAAATGCTGAGCGATCGCCATAGCAGAGTGACTTGCCGCTCGAACCCGCAAGAACAAGGTACGCATGCCGCGCTGCAACAGCCATGCCTCGAAACCACCGAGGATTGCGCCACCGTCGGCGCGCACATGCCGGATCGCGTCCCATTGTTCATTCTGGCGAGCCGTAATCAGCGCGCCCGCCGCCAGCGTCACCGTGTCCGTTGAGATACTTGGTTGCCGAGTGCATGACAATGTCCGCGCCGAGCCGCAAAGGCTGGCACAACGCGGGTGTGGCCGCCGTTTGAATCAACCGCAAGTTGCGCGCCCGCCGCATGCGCTATGCGCGCCGATGCCGCGATATCGATGACGTCCACAGGTCGGATTGCGCGGAGACTCAATCCACGCCAGCTTCGTCTTGCCGGCTTTGAGCAGCGTTTCATCCAGGCCGCGCGGCTCATTGGCATCGAACAGCTCCAACTCAATACCCCATTGCGAGCGGAATGTACCGGGCCAGAGTGCGCAGTCCCCAATACATTACTTTTGGTGCAACGATGTGGTCTCCGGGACGCAATGTTTGCGCGATAGCCATTGCCGCCGCCATGCCAGAACTGAACAGCAAAGCATCGCTGCCACCTTCCAGTTCGCAAAGCATTGCCTCGGCGGTTGGGAGCGTCGGATTCTGAGTCCCGGGCGTAACTGTACTCGTCGGCGATGAGTTGGTAGTCGGGATCGCGAGCGAACGTCGTCGATGGCTGTATCGGCGGAATCACACTCCCCGTTTGCTTATCAACATAGTGCAGTCCCTGTGCAACCCGCGTGGCCGGCTTTTGCCTCTCCGTCATTTCGGCGTCCTGAGCTGCTGTTGAATGAACTGCCGTGTGTCGTGCAGAAGCCGGGTCCGTGACGGTTCATTGAGCGTCATTAATGTGACCGCCTTCGTAATAACGATAGTCAATGCGTGACGCTTCAATGTCGTGGCGATTAAGTGTGAATTCCGCGTCAAAGAACGGGGTCACCAGGTCAAAGTAGCCCCAGACGCGCTTCGTCTCCCGCAGCTGTGGATTTGCGCGCAGGGCGCGCGACAGGTTTTGTGCTGTGTCCGACCGCCACGGTTCCCAGCCCTCTCCTTCGGGTGCCGTTCTCCAGCTCCAGTTCCTTCTTTAAATTAGGATCCGCAGGAGCAAGGTACAAGCGGTCCCAATCCGCCTTCAGATCAGTCTGCAGGTATTGCATCAGAGCTGCCTTGAAAGCCGCTGAAATCGCGCCGTCGGCTGCGTCACCGGATGGATCGGCTGCGAGATCATCAATTTGATCCTGCGTGTACCGGGAATCGAGCAAGCCCACCGCGAGCCCCTCATTTCGCAGCAGTTCTTCGCGAAGCGAAATCCCTGGATGCGCCAGTTTGAACGTTTGATGTAGTCGCTCGACAAGCCCGTGTAGCGCTGGAGGCCGCGTACGATGACTGCACGGTCACTCGCAGCCAGTGCGTTGCCTTTGAACAGCGCAGGCAGCAACTCGTCGCTGGCAAACTTCCTTCCTCGGCGACGAAGGCTTCCATCGACGCTGGCTTCGGTTGAATCCTGTCGTGATACCGCGCCGTGGCCGCCATCGTCGGCAGATAGGTAATGTGGGAAATAAGATTGTCGCGAACGTACGGCGTAGAACCCGCGTAATCGAGCGCCTGCGAAACGAATATCCATGACTGAGCCGCAGCATGAAATCCGTTTCTAGGATTTCCGCAACCGCTGCGGCGCGCGTCGTTCCGAAACTTTCACCGAGCAGGAAGCGCGGCGCATTCCAGCGCTGGTGCTCGGTGACCCAGGTGCGAATGAACTCGGCCATCGACAACGCGTCTTCGTTCGAACCCCAGAACTCTTTGCCCTCATGCTCGCCGAGCGCGCGCGAATAGCCGGTACCCACCGGGTCAACGAAGGCCAGGTCAGTGACGTCCAGCAAGGTTTCTGTCGCGTCCTGCACCGGGTACGGCGGCAGCCCGGCGTTGCCTGCATCGCTGGGGACAACGACGCGCTTGGGACCGAACGTGCCCATGTGCAGCCATAACGATGCTGAGCCAGGCCCACCGTTCCAGACAAACGTAACCGGCCGTGGTCCCGTTGCGCGTCGGTGCGCACATAAGCGAAGGTAAGAAGTGGACGCTTTGGGTTCGCCGTTTTCATCCCGTAGTTGCATTTTAGCCCGCTGTCGCCGTATAGCGTATGGATACGCCATTAAACTCGCCGCGATGTTCGGTCACGAAGCTCAGTGGCTGGGGATCGCTTGCTGCCGCCTTTGTATCGGCGGTTTCGGCAGCCAATGCTGCCAGCACAGAAAATACGATTACCGCCATCAGTTCCAGCAGCTGACCAATTCCACTTTCTATAATTCATCGACGTTCCCCCGACGCAAAAATGGCGCTCGCCTTATGGCAATGCGATGCTGGAAATAATACAGAGAAGCGCACGGCATCGCGCCATTTCAATGACAACGAATCGCGCTAGCCGCCGCTTGCTTTGAGACGTGCAAAATAGTCTTCGGCCGCTACCCTTACTTTCAGGGCGCCAGCAGGAGGCTGGACACCATCGTAGGAATGGCCATAGTTGCGTACATGCCAGTCAATCAGACCAATAACCGCTCGCAGCGACGCGGCAGCTCCCACAATGATGAGTACCATAACCAGATATACCAACGCTCGTAGCAGCTGCAACAGAAAGCCAGCGCATTTGCCACCGTAGTAACTGAAGGTGAGCACCGTGCTGATACTCAGGAAGAACACCATAACGACCAGCAGCAAACCGCCAAAGCCGGGAAACGCCGACTCGAAGGCGTTGCTGGTCATCGTGATTCCTACGGCGTCGGTTTGCCACGCACCGGTAACCAGAATCGCCAACGCGGTGCACGTGCAAACGATTAACGTGTCGACGAACGGGCCAATCATGACCGATGCGAGCGCTCACGAATGGGCTCGTTCGTTCGGGCAGCTGCCGTCGCAGAGACTCTGTGCCTATGCCTGCCTCGTTCGAAAACGCACCGCGCTGCACGCCGATCAAAATAACCGTACCAACCGCGCCACCGGCCACCGACTGACCGCTGAACGCGTCACTCACGATAAGAGACAGCGCCGGAATTTCCGGGGCATTCTGCGCGGGCGGAGTTTGCCGTCAGCACAAAATAGAAAATCACCATGAACGGTACTACCCGGCTGGTCACGTTCGCTATCCGCTGGAATACGTGCACGATAACCGCGAACGCCGGGGCGTCGATGCGGACACCCAGCACCAGGTCGAATACCAGGTGATCATCGGCAAGGGTAAGACCGGCACAGGTACGGCGACCACATCGCGGATGATTTGCACCAGCTGATTAATCTGGAATATTGGCAAGGTACGGAACAACGCCACGATGCAGAACAACCAGGCCAGCGGCAGCCAGCGACGTCCCAGACCCTCACGAATAACGTACATGGGGCCACCCTGCAAGTCAGCCCAACGTCGCCCGCGATACATGACGGCGAGAGCGACGCAGTATAGATTGGTGGCGATACCGATAATAGCCATAACCCACATCCAGAAAACAGCGCCCGGCCCGCCAACGGTGATGGCAACTGCGACCCCGGTGATATTGCCGAGACCCAAGGTCCCCGAAAGAGCTGTTGCCGAGTGCTTTGAAGTGCGAGATCGCCTTGATCACCGGATTCGGCATCGTATCTCCCGGTGATGATTTCGAAACCGTGGCGGAAATGCCGGTACGGCAGGCCTCTGGAGTGCAGGACGAAGAAAATGCCCCCGCCTACCAGCAAGATGACCAGCGGCGTGCCCCACATGAACGATGAAAACGCATTCAACGCCGCGCCAATGGTTGCCATAGGTCCGTCCGGAAGCCGTAAACGGCATACACCCTCGCGTCCGCTACGCTCCGGCAAACGAGGGCAAATTACCGATTAACCGGGTTGCACGACATCCAGCAGCACGTAACGCAACAGCACTTCGTAGCTGTTGCCCTTTGTCATAGCTAATCCCGGCGGCAACTCCAGTGTGTGTGTTCAGGTGCATCATCCAGCTCGCGGATTTCCTGAAAGAGTTTTTCGCCATGCTTGTAAACCTTGTACTTCACATCTTTGTGCGCGCCGAATTTCAGCAGTACCTGGCTTTCGGTCCAGTCTTTTTTCCGATGGTAGGATCATCTTTTCGGATCCCTTGTTCTGGATTTATCTCGGTCCGGCAATATCAATTCGGGTGCGGAATTTGTTGTGCCACTGGGCGGTGTGCCGGGATTGCACTGCATAACCAAGGCTCTGGTTGAAAGCCGCTGCCCCGGCTAGCTACAAAACAGCCGCCGATCACTGCAAATTTTCGTCACTTTTTGACCGAAATTCTGCAAATTGCAACATCGGTTTGACATCATCCACAGTCAGGACGACAATTACTACAGCTATTCGCCGCTCGCAACACCCTGACGAATTAACGCAGTGACTGGCCAGCCGGTCCGCGATCCGGTAACCGGCCACCGTACCGACAGGCTGGAGTGAATAATCCGGGAACCGCCGCCCGCTGTGAACGTGGGCTACAATCGCCCGCCATGATACCTCCTACTCGCCCTGCTCGTGCTCCTGCTGGTTTTCGGACCCGGCATTTGGGTCAAACGTGTGCTAACGCGTTACTCAACACCGGCCAATCGTTATGGCGGCAGTGGCGCCGAGCTCGCGCGGCACCTGCTCAATCTGTGCGGTTTGAACACCGTGACTGTTGAGCGCACCCAGAACGGCGATCACTACGACCCGACCGCAAAAGCGGTGCGGCTCACCGATGACAAGTACGACGGTCACTCATTGACCGCCATCACCGTCGCCGCCCACGGGGGCGATAGCCCTCGTCCTGAATGGCGTGACCGACCTCGTGGGCGGCGACGGTGATGGCGGTCAATGAGTGACCGTCGCTCGCACCGCTATCGGATCGCCCGTTCTGGGTGCGCTCAACAGTCACGGTGTTCAGACCGGACAGATCGAGCAGGTGCCGCGCGAGCTCGGCGCCACTGCCGCCATAACGATTGGCCGGTGTTGAGTAACGCGTTGGCGCACGTTTGACCCAAATGCCGGGTCCGAAAACCAGCAGGAGCACGAGCAGGGCGAGTAGGAGGTAGATCACAGTGTAGCCCACGTTCACAGCGGGCGGCGGTTCCCGGATTATTCACTCCAGTATACGTTCACTTTCTCGGATCGGCACTCGCTGGCCAGTCACTGCGTTAATTCGTGGGGCTGCAAGCAGCGGAGTTGGCTGTATAGGTCTTGTCTGACTGTGGACTATGTCAAACCGATGTCGCAATTTGCAGAATTTCGGTCAAAAAGTGACGAAAATTTGCAGTGATCGGCGGCTGTTTTGTAGCTAGCCGGACAGCGGCTTTCGACCAGAGCCTTGTTATGCAGTGCAATCCCGGGCACTCCACTGCGGCACAACATTTGCAACCCAAATTGATATTGCCGGACCGTAAATCCGAGAACAAGGGGATGCGAACAATGTCTGCACAATTGATTCAAGACTCAACCGAAAGCCAGGTCCTGCTTGAAGTTCGCGCGCACAAAGAGGTGTGAAGTACAAGGTTTACAAGACGTAGCAAGACTCTTTCAGGAAATCCGCGAGCTGGATGATGCACCTATACATACACTGGAGTTGCCGCCGGGATTAGCTATGGAGGCAAACAGCTACGAAGTGCTGTTGGTTGCGTGTGTGGGATGTCGTGCAACCCGGTTAATCGGTAACGTACCCCTGTTGCCGGAGCGTAGCGGACGCGCTAGGGTGTATGCCGTTTACGGCTTGGGACGGACCTATGGCGACCATTTTTGGCGCGGCGTTGGATGCATTTGAGTCGTTCATGTGGGGCACGCCGCTGGTCCGGTCTGGTAGGCGGGGGCATTTTCTTCGTCCTGCACTCCAGAGGCCTGCCGTACCGTCCCACCACGGTTTCGAAATCGTGGCCAGGAGTACGAACGGAATCCGGTGATCAAGGCGATATCTCGCACTTCAAAGCACTCGCAACAGCTCTTTCGGGGACCTGGGTCTCGGCAATATCACCGGGGTCGCAGTTGCCATCACCGTTGGCGGGCCGCTGTTTTCTGGATGTGGGTTACGGCCATTGTAGGATTATAGCCACCGAGTCTCTGCTGCGTCGCTCGCTGTCACTTCGGGCGCGACATTCGGGCCACTTGCAGGGTGGCCCCATGTACGTTATTCGTGAGGGTCTGGGACGTCGCTGGCTGCCGCTGGCCTGGTTGTTCTGCATCAGGCGTTGTTCGGGTCTTTGCCAATATTCCAGATTAATCAGCTGGTGCAATACCGCGATGTGGTCGCCGTACCTGCTGGTCTTACCCTCCGATGATCACCTGGTATTCGACCTGGTGCTGGGTGTCGTATTTAGCGCCCTGGTGTTCGCGGTTATCGTGGGGGAGGGTTTCACGGATAGCGAACGTGACCAGCCGGGTAGTACCGTTCATGGTGATTTTCTATTTTGTGAGCGGGCCATACTTGCTCGTGCAGATGCCCCGGAAATTGCGGGGGCGCTGTCTCTTATCGTGAGTGACGCGTTCACGGTCAGTCGGTGGCCGGTGGCGCCCTAGTGTAGGTTATTTTGATCGGCGTGCAGCGCGGTGCGTTTTCGAACGAGGCAGGCATAGGCACAGTGGCACGGAGCTGCCCGAACCGACGAGCCATTGAGGGACTGGTTGCCATGATTGGCCCGTTCCGTCGACACGTAATCGTTTGCACGTGCACGCGTTGGCGATTCTGGTTACCGGTGCGTGGCGAACCAGACGCCGTAGGAGTCACGATGACCAGCAACGCCTTCGAGTCGGCGTTTTGCCGGTTTTGGCGGTTTGCTGGTCGTTATGGTGTTTGTTCCTGAGTATCAGCACGGTGCTCACCTTCAGTTACTACGGTGGCAAATGCGCTGGCTTTCTGTTTGGCAGCCGCTACGAGCGTTGGTATATCTGGTTCTACACGGTACTGATCATTGTGGGAGCTGCCGCGTCGCTGCGAGCGGTTATTGGTCTGATCGACGGCATGTACGCAACTATGGCCATTCCTACGATGGTGTCCAGCCTCCTGCTGGCACCAAGGGTAGCGGCCAAAAACTATTGCACGTCTCAAAAGCAAGCAGCTAGCGCCATTTCGTTGTCATTGAAATGGCGCGATCCGCGTGCGCTTCTCTGTATTATTTCCAGCATTGCATCGCCATAAGGCGAGCGCCATTTTTGCGTCGGGGGAACGTCGATGAATTATAGAAAGTGGAATTGGTTCACTGTATGTAATGATGGCGGCAATCGTATTTTCTGCACGGCACATTGGCTGCCGAAACCACCGATACAAAGGCCGCAGATTATTCCCGAGCCACGCAGCTTCGTGACCGAAACATCGCGGCGAGTTTAATGGCGTATGCATACGTATCGGCGAAACATTATTGCCAGTGAGACGGCGAACCCAAAGCGTCCATTTTTACCCTTCGCTTATGTGCGCACCGACGCGACGAGCCAGTTACGTTTGCCTCTGGAACGGTGGGCCTGGCTCAGCATCGTTATCGCTGCGCGTGGGCACGTTGTCCAGCGCATCGTTGTCCCCAGCGATGCAGGCAACGCCGGGCTGCCGCCGTACCCCGTGCAGGACGCCGCTTGCTGGACGTCACTGACCCTCGGTCTTGTAACCGGGTGGTTGCGTATTCGCGCGCTGGCGAGCATGAGGGCGAGGGTCTGGGGTCTGAGGGGGCGGACGCATGGCCGAGTTCGTCGCCTTGGTAGCCGACGCCGGCGCTGAATGCGCCGCGCTTTCCTGCTCGGTGAAAGTTTCGGAACGACGCGCGCAGCGGTTGCGGAAATCCTAGAAACGGATTTCATGCTGGGGCTGAACAGTATTGGTTTCCGCAGGCGCTCGATTACGCGGGTCTGCGCCGTACGTTCGCGATCTTCTCCCACATTACCTATCTGCCGACGATGGCCGCAGGGCGTGGTATAGCGACAAGTCAACCGAAGCCAGCGTCGATGAAGGCTTTTCGTCGCCGAGGCAAGGAAGTTGCCAGCGACGAGTTGCTGCCTGCGCTGTTCAGAAAGGCAACGCACTGGCTGCGGGTCAGATAATAGTACGCGGCCTCCAGCGCTACACGGGCTTGTCGAGCGACTACATCGAACGTTTCGAACTTGCGCATAGGGATTTCGCTTTGCGAAAGAGTTGCTGAAAATGAGGGGCTCGCGGTGGGCTTGCTCGATTCAGGATCAAATTGATGATCTCGCAGCCGAGAATCCCATCCCCGGTGACGCAGCCGACAGCCGCTTTCAAGCTGTTGATCCAATGCTCAGACTGATGTGAAGGGCGACCGCTTGCTTTCCTCCTGCGGATCTAATTTAAACAAGGAATGGAGCTGGAGAACCAGGCGCGAGGTCCAGGAAAACGTGGCCCTGCAACACAGAGCACAAAACCTGTCGCGCCGCCCCTGCGCGCATGGGCCGCTGCCGGGTGTTAAGTGGCGTTCCGTTGACCTCGAGTCGTTGGTTCTTTGAGGACACAGAATCCACACTTAATCGCCACGACATTGAAGGATTATGGTTGTTACAAAGGCGGTGGCACTGACATGCAATAAGGGACAAGTGCCGGGACCGGCTTCTGCACGACACACGGCAGTTGATTCAACAGGCACCAGGACGCCGAAATGACGGAGAGGCAAAAGCCGGCCACGGCGCGGGGACTACGGCTATCTAGATAGCGGGGAAATGCGCCCCCGATACAGCCATCGACGACGTTCGCTCGCGATCCCGACTACCAACTCATCGCCGACGAGTACGGGTACGCCCGGACGAATCCGACGTTCGCAACCGCCGAGGCAATGCTTTGCGAACTGGAAGGCTTTGCTGTTCAGTTCTGAGCATGGCGGCGGCAATGGCTATCGCGCGAGCCCCGGAGACCACATCGTTGCACCAAAAGTAATGTATTGGGGACTGCGCAATTTGGCTGGGTACATTTTTTCTCGCGATGGGGTATTGAGTTGGAGCTGTTCAACGAGCCGCGCGGCCTGGAGAACACTGTCAAAGCCGCAAGCGAAAGCTGGTGTGGATTAAGTATACAGTGACATCATCGATATCGCGGCATCGGCGCGCATAGCGCATGCGGCGGGGCCTGGCGCGCAACTACAGTAATTCAACGGTGGCGACACCCGTGTTGTGCCAGCCTTTGGCTCGGCGCGGACGTCCTCTCGGCAACCAAGTATCTCAAGGGACACGGTGAGGCGGCGGGCGCGCTGCATACAGCTGCCAGAATGAACAATGGGACGCGATCCGGCCGTCGACGGTGGCGCAATCCTGGCATGGCTGTTGCAGCGCGGCATGCGTACCTTGTTCTTCAGAGCGGCAAGTCACTCTGCTATGGCGATCGCTCGCATTCTTCGGGCCACCGAAATTCTGGGTGTTCTTTACCGGGGCTACCGACACACCCGCGGCACGCCGTGGCAAGCGAACAAAGGGGTTTCGGTGGCGGTGTTCTGCCGCTGCGGGTCATGGCGGCGCTGGAAGTCGCACGCCGTGTCAGGTATTCATCCGGCGATGTGGAGAGTTTGATAGAACATCGCTATTCCATCGGACAGCCCGATTCCTGCCGACCTGCTGCGCTTGTCGATCGGGATCGAAGCACTGACGATCTGGATTCGCGATCTGGAGCAGGCGCTGGCGTAGGGCTGAGCCGGAAAAAAGAACCGGTCTTGTGAAACCAGATGGCAGTTGGTTGAGTCGAAGGCCGTAGATAACGCCCAGACCAGGAGATACCAAAGTGCAATACCTGTTATTGATCTATGCAGCCGCGACAGCGGGGAGCCGAAACCGGGCAGCAAGGAATGGGATGCCTACGTTGCCGGCTGTGAGTGCGACGTTCAGCGACTACGAAAAGGGGGCGATGCTTCGGCGGCAACGGCTTACAGGACATCAACACTGCAACCACCGTAGGAGGGTGCGTGGCGGCAAAGTTGAAACCACTGACGGGCCGTTCCGCTGAGGCCCCGGGAAGTGCTGGGTAGCTACCTGATGGAATGCAAAGACCTCGACGAAGCCATCGCGTATGCAGCCATACCGGGCGCTAGTTCGGTTGGGGTTGAAAGTCGACCCATCATGCAATTTGACTGAACCGCGAAAATGCAAGAGTTCTGCCGCACGGTCGCTGCACTTGTGCGCGACCAGTGGGGGCGGGGTGCTTGCAACGTTGGTGAAGAATTTCAGGCGATTTTTCGCTGGCCGAGATGCCCTCAGGAGCGCGTATTCATTGAGGCATTGCAGCGCTCGCCCTGCCGGGGCAACCCGCGCCGTGGCCTGGTTACTGACGGTTGCCGGCGCAGGGTTATTGATCACCTGCGCCACCAGAAGGTCACCAAGGAAACCGAGCTTGGAATCCTTGCCGACCAGCGAGAAGGTATTCCCGGCGGTGGAGGACGACGAGTTGATTCCGGATGAACGCTTGCGTCTGATATTCACCTGTTGTCATCCGGGCGTTGCGACCCGTCCGCTCAGGTTGCACTGACCCTGAAGACATTGTGGATTCCGCACGTCCCGAACTCGCGCGTGCCCCTCCTGAGCGCCGGAAAGCCCGCGATCGGTCAGCGCATCGTGCGTCAAGCGCAAGAATTCGCGAGGCGGCGATTCCCTTCCGTGTACCCGATCCGGAACAGTTGCCCGAAAGGCTTCACAGTGTGCTCGCCGTTATCTATCTAATCTTGACCATGGCGACCCCGAAGACATACGTCATTCACTCTCGATGAAGCCGAATCGGCATACTTCCTGGCAGTCTGCGCCGACTGTTCCCCACGTGGGATTGCACGCGTTAATGTTTTTGCAGTCGCTAGCGCAGCACAGCGCGACTGATAACAGCAACGAGCTGGTCACGCTCGATCAGGCGCTTGTGGGACCCGGCGATTGATTCGGACGGCCAGGACATGATCGTCGAAGCAGCCCGGTCTGGTGGGCCGGGCCGTTGCTGGGGATGAATAGCGCGTGCCGTCCAGCGCCGAATACTTGAGGAAACGGATTGGCTGCGGAATTGCGCGAGTTTGTACGTCTCCTGTATACGGCGCGGCCCATCGCTGGTGATCAAACTGAACGCGACGGTCGCGCGTTCTTTTGCCGGTGACACTGAAGCCGCCGTTGCGACGCTCGATGAGTTGGAGCAGGAACCCGCGCTGTTTCGCTATCAACCGTTGGCGGAGTTGTGTCGAAAAGCGGGCGACCTCGGGCCGCGCCCGCGACCGCATTGCGTGCCTTGACTAGTCAGAATGATGTCGCCGACTACTACATCCAGAAACGCCTCGGACGGATTTGAATCTGCCGCAGGCGGCGCCGGATGAATGCCAGAAAGCGGGCGGTAATTTGCTGCTCGTTTTCAGGTAGCGGTCCCGCAACAGGGTTTGCCGGCTTTGCATCAGGTATACGTTCACCCTTGATGTACGCCCTTGCTGGTGTTGCGACTCCAGAGGATCGTCCGGCCCAGATGACAATATCAGCGTCTTTGCCCGCGACAATACTCCACTTCGATCAGCAACGCATAGAACTAGGCGGGTGTAAGCGTGAGTGCGCGTAACGCTGTTTTCCACGTCAATCCGTTGGCAACCGCGATGCCTGCTGCCTGTGTGATGTTACGCGCGTTGTGCGTTTGGACGCTGCTGCCGCCAAAGGCAATGGCAACACCTGCATCCGCCAACAATGCGGCTGCATCGAGACGCGCGTTTGCGGTTTCTGAAACTGCCCGGGCGAATTTTTGATGGAGTCGAGAATAACGCCATACCCGCATCAGCAAGTCGTTCGGCAACCATCCATGCTTCCGTTTCACCACAATCAACGACGCAAATTGTATTCCTCGCCATGGCGAGCAGGATTTCAATATCACTCGCCCGGTCCACGTGGACGATCAAAGGCAAGGTGCTTTCAATCACGGCTTGCAGTGTTTCCGAGGTCTAGCTGGCTAGGGAGTGGCGCGCCGACTGCCGCGTTCGAATTCGTGCACGGCGTCGACGTCGTTCAAGGACTGTCGAAGCTGGAGCAAGGCGGCTGCTCTGGAACCGCCGGCCGGACTCCTACAGTCGCCGAAGGAGTGCACCAAGCCGAGGTCGGCCTGTCGTCGAACCACTGAGTCTCGGTGTCCCCGGGGCCTGCGATTGCGCGAGAGGGCCCCAAAAAAGATGCAACTGACCAGCCTCATCCGGTCCCACGGCGCCTGATGGCATGATGGCGGCACGCGTGATGCCTTCGATTGACGGCGATCGATGTCGAGCGGCGGTTGTAAGCATCGGCAACATCGAAAGCCGCGCGTTGATGAAGTCCACGGTTGCCCCAACGGCGCCTGCGCTTCGGTCAGGCCCAGTTCACCCCGTGGCGGACAAATTGCGGGGTCGCGAATCTTGCCCTTTGGCGTCCGCCACCGTTGCGCCGGGTGGCAGGATTGTACCTAGTTACTTAATTACGCCGCTTTAAATGATCACAGTGGCGTTTTCCGGAGTACGCTTCGGATCGCTGAGCAGATTATGCCTGGCGCCGCGCATAATGACAATGGTTTCCGCCTAAGGCTAATGGCAGCAGAAATAAACAGAAGCAACAGTTCATTTGGCACCTCCTGCCGGAAGCCGTCGTACCAACTGACGGTGCGACAGGTTATTGCCGGTTGCTGGCGGTCATAAACTTAGCGCACGTCAAATGGGGAGCAGCCCGTTTGGCTTGTTATCCTGACGTTGAAACAGTGCCACTGCCGGATTTGTTGTGTCTGCTGCTTGCCAGCGTACCGGTTTGATCCGGGATGCCGAGTGCTTGAGCAGCGTTCAACATTATGCAGCGAATAGCGCGCTCTGGGGGTATCTCGATTCCGCGTTGCGCACCCATAACTTGGCGCTTTCCCTGGTTCAGCCGTTGAATGCCAGATCATCATGCGATGTTATTAGGCGCAGGCCTCCGCAGCGTCGATGATGGCCGCGTTCACGGATACGTCGTAGCTACCGTCTGAAACCCCGCCGGTCTGCGCAGCAGGCGCGAACGTTGTTCTCTGCCAGCAGTTCAGAATATGCGCTCGACCACATGGTGAAAGGCAGTGATTTGATAGATGGATTGCTTTCGCGATTTCGAGCATGACGGCCGTTAATCGGCACGGTAACAATGATTGTGAATCAGAATTTCGCCGTCCGGTACACCGCCAACGTTTGCGTTGGAGATCGGGTCGGATATTCGCCTTCACCGTTCGCGGGCCTTGTGATGTTCCCGGTATTGCGCAGCCGCGATCCAGGCACTGGGTGGCCCGCCGAACATTCCCCATCCGGGTTGAAGGCGTGCCGCAACTGCCCCACCCGTTTCGCTCACAGGCCGCTTCAGGCCATAGGGCGCGCCTGGAAACTTCATGTCCGTGGTTCGAGTGCCGGGTACATTCTTAAGCGTAACGCCGCGACCGCCTGACCCGGCGATCACTTGTAGCGAGGTAATGCCGCCGGCCAAGGCCGCGGACGAAGCCCGGGTCTTGCGGCCAGACACTGTGTTCAGCCGAGGCTCTGGCGGCTGTCGCTTCGTTGCCGTGAATGGGCATCCACACCAGGGCTGGGATAGACGCCCAGGCGGAGTGGACATAGAGATGATGCCGGGCGTCACCCACGGGGCGTTTCGCGCGTTCGGCATCGGGGGCCTTGATACCCTGGCCAACAGCCAGGATACGTTTGCAGTTGCATCGGCGTTATCCAGGCGCTCCCGGTTCCTGTCGGCGCTCTCGCGCCGCTCAGCAGTGTGTCTGTTGCCGGTAGCGCGCGGTAACGACTGTCCGTGGCGGATCGCCACGGTCGTCGTTGGCCCCGGTCACTGCACATAGCGATGCTGCAGCACACAGCATTAGTAACGGTACGCGTGTTCTCATCAGTAACTCCGTTTCGGCAATTACAGGCTGCAACAATCACCCGGGTGTTTGTGGCAGAGCGTTATTGCCGGGTATGTGGCAGAGTGAAGTTATGTGGAGCAGAATGGCTACACGGCTAGGCTATGGGAGGTCCCCTGCGAAGCGAACAGAGGCCGGCTTGGGGATGTGTCAGGTCAGGTGAATTATGGGGGAGATTTAATGCAAGACGCTAAAATGGTGTGACGATTACGCAGCAGGTAATGGGCTGCTGGATCGACGGGTTTTTCTGCGGGCTGGCGTTGGTGTTAGTGCAGGTTTGCTAAGCGCCAGGCGGTCGGCAAAAGCGGGAACCGTGGAGCAGTCAGCCCGGTGCACCGATGACAGCGGGCGCCTTCGTCGCAGTACCGCACATTATCAAACACGTTGGCATCGGGCGCAACCGGGCACAGATCCCGTACGCCGCTCGAACACCTGGATGGGATGCCCGAGTGCATTTCGAACGTCATCGCCCGATATTGATCCCGCGCGTCGTCTTTACATCACCGGGCTCCGTGCTAAAACGCCCGTTGTCGTTCAGCCTGGAATCTCTATTGCGTTTACCGACGGTCTCGAGGATTCATTCTCGATGTTCGGGCAACAGCAGCAGCATGCTCGCCCCGGAACCACGGATTTTGCCGGCGAATTGCACGCTTTGTGTTCGAGTGAGTGGGGCGGCGTATACAGTGTTTGTGGATGAAGCGGGGGTTGAGAAAGACGCCTCATGGATAGTGGCGGACGGCGCCGATGCCGCCATGATGAGTCGTAGCGTGCCGATGCAGAAAGTCATGGAGACCCATGGTTCCTGTACCAGAATGGCGAACCGCTGCACGCCCAGGCATGGTTATGTCCGATGCAGTTCCTGGGTGGGAGGGCAACATGTGCGTGAAGTGGGTGCGTAATGGTGCACGTCGGCGCCAGCAATGACCAAGGGAGCAACGTCCCGATACTCGGACCTCGCAGACAACGGGCGGGCGCCACTGTTCACTTCCCCGAATGGGCGTCAAATCGCTGATTACGAGTCGGTCTCCGGGCTGGCTTTGGGGCCACCGGGCATCTATCAGGTAAAAGGCGTTGCCTGGTCGGCGAATCAGACGGGTTGACCGCGGACAGGGGGCAAGAGCTGGGCAGATGCGGCTCTCGATGACAGCGTATTGGAATGAGCGTTACCCGCTTCGCAGCGCATGGCACTGGGAGGTCGGCTCCCGTGATTCTCAGTCGCGCGACTGACGAGCGCGGCGATATCCAGCCCACCCGGACGCAGGTACTGGCAGGCAGGGCGAGCAATTCTTTTTCATTACGACGGGATTCAGGCCTGGGCGATCGATCGCCAGGGGAAGGCGCGATGTCTACGCGTAACTGGTTGCGACTCGCCTTTGCCCGCATTCGCCTTCGCTGACACCGCACAACTGGGCGGTTCGGCGGCTGAAGCCGATGCAGTCAATTTCACGATCATGCCTGATGGTGCTGGTTTACCGGCCGGTTCGGGAACCGCTGCGACACTTGTGGCAGTCTGTAGCCTGTCACGGTGTCAACGGCGAAGACGAGTCAGATGACCGACTGGCAGGAGGGCATGGCAGTCTGCAATGGAATCAACCGGTCAAGACCATCGGTAGCTATTGGCCTTATGCGACAACATTGTTCGATTATGTTCGGCGGCCATGCCGTACGCGCGGGGCAAGAACAGACGAAATCTCACATGGTTTGCCTACCTGTTGCACCCTGAATGGGGTCATTGAGGCCGATGCGGTTATCGATGGCAGGTTGCCGCTGGTGAGGAACAGAGGTAGTTTTTGACTGGGCGTGGGAGCCCCATGAACGCGTTAGGCGCCTTGTCGCGTGCCCTCGCAGGCATGGAGACTCACGGCCTTGGGACGCTGGCTGTTACCCGTGTCGTGTGTGGGGGCGCGGCCTTCGCCTCCATCTGTCCGACCGATTTCTCTTTTAAGACTTTGGGCCGGGTCGCGCGGTAGTGCGGCTCAAGCGCCGCAAGGTTAGAAGTCGCCTTGACCACACTATCGCGCAATGGCCGAATCTGGCGGAGCTGGCACGGGTGCTGGAGGTGAGTATCCGCGGACGGCGCTGGATTCACATGGTAGCGATTGAGTATCTCGCGCGCGCTGAAAGCGGGAATGTCACTGCGACCGCCTTCTACCTATATGACGGCCCGGCGCAGGACATAATTGTGGAAGCGTCGGTACGCAACAAGCATGAGCAAAGATCTCGGGCGACAGTGCCCGATACGCTTCGCCCCCGTTCCAGGTAGTGGCTAGCAGCCTTTGCCAGACGTGAGTTGGGGCCGAAACGGTCGTTTAACTGGCGAAATGGGGACTCTCTCGGATCGTCCAGGGCGTGTTTTGTTAAGTTTTTTTCATAACCGAAGGACTGGCCGTAAACGCACAAGAATAAACCCGGAGAGTCCTATTAACTGAAAAATGCCCGCCGATGTCGTAGCAATCAAGCGGGGCCGAGTCATGGCAATCAATTTGCTGGGGCCCGGCATTGGCCTCGCAAATGCAAAAGTACTGGTTGATGGGACAATCTCGTTTTCGTCTGAATCCGAAGCCACCGCGTGGCGTGAAGGACTACAACCCAATGAACCGCCGACTAATTAGTATGGCGTTTACATTGTTCGCGGTTTTTTCTGGTCTACAACTCTATTTCACTGTCCGGTGGATTCGGTCGTTCAAGCCGCTGTATACAACACCGCGACCTGCGACACGCTCGTTGCATCAATGCGGTGTTTTACTAGTTCAACGGTTGATTGTTGGCCGGCCCGTCCGAGCCGGGTGCCAGGACCACTGGGCCAGTGAGGCTCCAGGTGTCGGCCACTTTTTCAAGCCTGCACGCCGTTGACAAATACGTGCTCGACGCCGGTGGCGTACTGATGCAGTTCTTCGAAAGTGGCATGGTCACTGAAAGTTGCAGATAGAAAACGAGCGAGCGTCAGCGTAGTAGTCCGTTTTCAGACGACCCCACGATGCAGATGCTGGTATTGAACGCCGGCAACGAGGTCATCGGTCGAACTTTCACCTCTTCTATTGGCATCAGGCTTGTTTCGGCGGACAAACCGACTGATGACCCTGGCAAAGTTTCCCATAGCGGGGTGTAGGCTGGAGTTAAGAACACCTTCACCAGCACGGTCAAAACGAAACTGATCCACGGTTTTGCTCCTTTCAGCTCACGTGAATTGGTGCGTCAAGGTGAAGGCAGCGTCGACCCGGCTGTCGTCCTCGAGATGACCAGATCGATAGCAGTGGCGGCCGGGTCCTGTCGCGTTCGTCGGCCACTTTCCTGAGAGGCTCTGCCGATCAAGGGTTGGGGACAGAATTTTCATTCCGGAAACCGAGCAACCGAATGTTTTCCGGCCCGGCCTGCACGTAAAAGTTCTGCAGTCGTTGCGGTCTTCATGCATCTCCGCTATGACGAGTTCGCGCACTTCCGGGTCCTTCAGACGCTGGACCATGCGTCAGTGCGACCTCCACACCTCACAATGGCATTGTGGCATCAAGTCCGGTACGCAGGGCGTGTAGGAACCTGCGCCCGATCCTCTCGGACCGGCGGCGCGGCGTCCTCGATCATGTTGAACACGTTCTCAAGCTTGAACCAGTCTGTATTTCGACGCTTTGAGGTGATAAATTTCAGCGAGTGTCGCTCGATATCTTGATCAACTCCTGTACCGCTTCTTCGAGGCGATTGCCTTCACTGCGAATATGCGAGATGTAGCCGCCACCGAATTCAGCTGCCGCCGAGGCCGGCGCAACTAACTCGTTCGTCCGCGAAACTGTCGGGGGCATAGATCAAGGATGAGCCAACGCCGATGACGGCCTCACGCATTGCAGCCGAGTCGCAGCAATTCCTCGGCGGTGGCACGCCGATCATAACGTAATTTCACCTCGTAACACGCACGGGTCCCGCGCCGATGTACGAAGCCACGTTCACTGACACTCCGCGGTTTTCCAGCTCTTCCAGGTATTCGCCAACGTCGGTCGGTTCACGTCATGTCGCCCTGGCGCTCCTTAGTTCGGCTTTTCATGCTCGAATTCAGCGGGACCGATTGGCGCCTTAGCCCCTCGAGGGTTACGCCCTGATGTATGTGCGCTCGGTGCGCAACCGTGCTTTCGATGATGCTGTCCCAGGAGAGCATGTTGATGAAGCCAGGCGCGACCGTAGCGTGGGACCCCCTCCGCTCCTGTAGCGAGGCCGAGGTCGCCCAGGGCCGCGATACGATCGCCGTTACATGGCAACGTCGCCGCGGTGAGGCGCGGCGCGCTCGTCCTAGATCGTTCCATTGCGGTAGGCGAAAGCCGCTGTCTCGGCAGCTGGTGCTTGCTTCTTCGGACGGCGCTGACAACAAACAACACTAGACACAAACGCGCCCAGGGACGCTGTTGTTCGTTGATTCCGCCTGATTCAAGGAGAGACGAAGCTGATTTATTTTACGGGCACCTCTTCAATCTACACGCCGCGCACTTCCCGCCGAGCTGTTTACCGCGTGCATCCTCGCTGGCCGCAACTGGACAAGGTTAACTGGATACGTATTTTTAGACCAATGGGCAGACTATGCCCAACGCCGTCGTAGCCCGAACCGATCCCGACATTATCCGTTAGCTCAGCTTCACCACGTGGTCGAAATGATGAAGCGTCATCGAGAGCGCCATGCTACGCTATTCGCGGAATGCATCGTTCTTCATCCGTTGCTTCGCCGGCCTCGCTCTTCAGCCGCGCGCGCATGGCTGCGCCACGTTTGTTCGCCGTCGTCACGGGATCCTCGGCTCATGAAGGCTGAGCCGAAGAATGATCGTCGTCACGCCGTTGTTTCTCCCGCGCACCGTAGTACGTCGGACGTGCTTTTTGCGCTCCCGCCCTAAAGTGAAATGCCGCCATCGATGCAACGCTGTGACCCGGTACGCTGGTAGTGTCCATGACGTCCCAGAATGCGTCGGTCTGACACGCATCATATCAGCATGATGCCCAGTCGGTGACCGCAACGAACCTCCTCACCGGACGATCTAACCCGCCCCATAGTCGTCCGATGTGATTCGACGAGCCGTAAGCGAGAGCGTTATGTAGCGAATAGCGGTCGAATGTACACGTAGAGGTAGCCTTTCAATCAGGTGACCCTGTTGCCGAGCGCGCAACCGTGTTGCGCGACTGGGCATACGACTTCCGCGGGCGAGACTATATCAGCGATTAGAACGTCCCTTCGACAAGGTCGATGAAGCTGTCTGCAACTAAAGCGCCCTTCAGCTCAAGGCTCGCCTGCAAATCAACATGAAGGGAACGTTCGCCGCCCTGTTCACGGCGCGGTAAATCGGACAGACCGAGTCCGTTGCCTGACTCAACATCAGCAGGCGTCTTTTCGAGAATTCGATAGGGCACGTAGATGTCTCTATCAATGATGGTATCCTCGCTATGCGCCGGGCAGCAGCGTGCCGACTTTCGCTACGGGTGTCGCTGACGGTGAATCATGGCTTCCGCCGACTGTCAGTAACGATGACACTGGCGGTGTACGTTTTCCGGTTCCGAATCCGGGCAGCGCAGAGTATAGGCGAAAGTACCTTCGCAAATGAGCTTTATCAGGCGACACAGCTGTGAACGTACTGTTCGAACAGCCAGATAGTGGTGACGAACAGTAAAGCATTGCTGCAATCGACAGTAATCATAATATGGTATCAGGTTATAAATACCAGTATAGTGTGATTATCAATTCCAATCCCGTGGTAATTTACCGATGTTTTGGGCGACCGAGGCATGGGCTGACAACGGGCAACGCGGAACCCATGCCCTTGCGACTCACGCGGCGTTTCATTGAACACGGTGCGCCGTAAAGCAGGGAAGCAACAGTTCGCTGGATACCCCTTTGGTCAGCCTGTTCATGCGCTGGGCGATGTACAGCGATTATTGCTCGACGAAGGCCCGACCAGGTTGAGCTTGCGCAACGCGAACAGCAGCCGCAACGCCCACGACGGATGACGGTGAGTGGCGATGGTAACAGTAGAACGTCTGGAGGATTCGTCTGTGGGACCGGGACGTCAGTACACTATCCGGACGACGGGCCGGGCTGGCCGCATTCGAGTACGCGCCTGCGTTTTCAAGGGGCCGGATCGAGTTGTCGGCATCCGCTCGGACACGTGTCTATCGTTTTTCCCGAACTCGCCAAGACGTCCTTCAAGGGACTACTCACCCATTCACTACCCGATCATTTTGGCGATCCCCGTATCGATCAATGCTGGTCCGCGAAGGGCGCGACAAGGCAAGTTTCAATCCGGTCGAGCGGCTTTGCTATATAGGCAGGCGTGGCATGGGGGCACTCGAATTTCGCCCGGCAACCCCAAGGCGCCGAAAAGTTCCCCGCTGGAAGTCGAGAGTCTGGTGGAACTGGCTCGGCGCCGTTCTTGACCTCCGTGACGGCTTGCATCGCTTGAAAAGGCGGTGCCACCGACTACAGCGGAAGAAGCGCTGGACGAACATATTGCGTGTTGGGGCCGCGAGCCGGCAGACCCGCGCAAAGGCCGGTATCACGTGGAAAACAACGACGGAGTCACCATCCGAATGCACCGGGAAACTTAGAATACTGATTCTGAGTTTGATGGTGTTAAAGTCGCCGACGTGGCGTTCAGGATCCGCGGTTGGTATCGAATACGCTTACTACCTGATGGCTGTCGCCGCTGGCATCAGCATAAGTAAGTGTTCACTTGCTTCGAAGAAAGAGATGGACGCAGTATGACCGACGTTTTTGTGGATCGTCTCGAGACGCCGGCGGAACGAAGAATCCGGCCGTCCCAGATCACTCTATGCGCTTGCTTCACCCTGGATAATGCACTCCGGGGCGCAGTGGACGGGGCGGATTTTGAGTGATTCAAACGCTCAGCATGTCGGCGCAGGATATTCATGAGCCAATTTTCGCCGAATGTATTCGGATGTTCCGTAGCGCGTCATCAGGACGATACGGCGCAAAGGATACATTCCCTACCTGATGGACGAGAAAGGGCGTTGGCAGTTTATCGCCTGCGTTTCGATCGTCCTCAGTAAGGAGCCGCGTGGACGCGTTCGCATCAGATGAGTGTCGATGGACAGCGCGATCAGAATATGGCGCTGGATGCTGTTGCGGTCGAGTATTCGATACGGAATATCAAGATGATTCGGACGGATTATCTACCGACTCGATACGTACGCTGCGAAATGCGGGGTGATCATCAGCGATAGCTTGCATTTCATTGTAAGATGCAAAAACCCCGCCGGTGGGACAAGGTTAACTGGCTGTCATTCGCGTCGCCGATTTCGTCAGCATTCCTTTGGGGAAAGGTCATTACCGCTGGTGAAATGGGCATGCGTGGCAGCGGCTTATCGCTGCGGAGACAAGAGAAATAAAGTAAATTGGTAGGCGAGTGTTTCAATTGGTAACAGCAGGTCCTACAGTATTGCCGAGCCTGATGCAGTTGCCCTGAACCAATGAAAAGCCTGTTTACTAGACGATGAAGCGGCGCTCCAAACTGTTCGAGTCCCCTGCGTCGTTTGTTCGTGGAGCTGGATTGGGAAGCCGTCGAAGTTGCAGCGTTTACAAACCCGTGATTACGATTTGCTGTCTTTGACATTGCATTGCCAGGCATCGTCGACGTTTTCTCGTGTCCTCCCCCCATCGTCGTCGCGGTGATGTCATTGATCGCGTATCCGGACTTTGAGCTGAGCACAAGCGACTACATCGCGAGACCATTTCGACCGCGCGAGCTGGTGGCGAGAATCCAGTACGGCGCAGAGTGGGCCGCGACAACGAATAGTTTTGACGGGATTGTGATAGACCGTGATGCGCGGAACGGTAAGTGTTGACGGTAATGACATCGAGTTGACCTCCATGGAATACGAGCTGCTTGTCTTGCTGACGATGTCCGGCGAGACTCGCGCGACGAAATATTGTCAAGTTTGCGGGGTATCGATGCGGCGATTTTGACCCCGATTCGATATCATGATCAGTCGCTTGCGCTTAGCGAATTAGGTAATCCGGCCCGGACGCTTTATTCAGACCCCGTCTGGGGTCGGGGCTATTTGTTCATTAGCCGTGCGCCAGAATGCTTAACGCCTCGGCGCGTTCATTATCATTTCACTTGTCGGAGATCTTTGTGGTTCTCAGCGCGACCTTCGTGTTTTTTGCCATTCTCACCAGTGCGCTGGGTCTACGATACCGATGAAGTTCGGGGAACTCGTTGGTGGCCACTTTATCGTTGCCGTCTGCGTACGTGCTGGATAGATCGTAGAGCACATCGTTGCGATTGGTGTTACCCGCAAAGTACCGGTCGGACGTTGGATTACGGGTCCGGAAATTCGTGGGCCTCGGTTCCTGCCTTTCCCGAAGGATGGGAACCAGCCTTCAACCGGGGAGAAGTCCTGGGGGCGATTGGCCAATCGGCTGCTGGGCAGCTTCGGTTATCGCTTGTCGCATTAGGTG
>NZ_JBVVTW010000008.1:0-12755 GCF_055809415.1 Woeseia sp. D3-10
GCACCTGGTTTCTGACACCCATTCCGTCATTTGCGTGTCGCTGATGGCCCTATCCGTATAGCTGCTGTTCCAGCCAAAAAAGTTATTTTCTACCGCGTGGTCGGTATCTCTTCGCTGTATTTGTCGTCATTAATTTCTGTCCATTGCGAGACATGATCTTCACTCTGAGACTGAACAGAGCGGGCCAAATAGGCTGGACTCGGTTCAACATATGCAACCAGTTGTGGTTCGTCCTGATCTTTGCGTACCGTCACCACCGCCCCGGATATATCCGTATGCGATGCCAGGTGCGCTTCTATTTCGCCCAGCTCAACCGAAGCCCGGATCTTAATCTGGTCGTCAATCCGCTTGATAAACTCAACGTTACCGTCGGGTAGCCACCGAACTAAATCACCGGTTCGGTACAAGCGCCCGGCCTGGGAGTCTGAAAATGGGTTCGGAATGAACTTTTGTTCGCTTAACTCAACCCGGTTCAGATAAGCCCTTGCTATCCCTGCGCCGCCGATATATAGCTCACCAGGCGCGCCCACCGGCTGCACATTCATATGCGCATCCAGCACATAAAACTCCACATTAGGCAAAGGTTTACCTATAGGCACACTGATACCGGAGCCGCTAAATTGATGTGACGGAGACACCTCAAATGTACAGCTCCCCACAGTTGCCTCTGTTGGGCCCATATTCATTAATGAAGGTGGCATTGGGCAGATATGTTTTCATCCACGGTGCCAGTACATCCCGAGTGAGTTGCTCACCGGCCACAACAAAGACGTGTCTGGCATGCGCATTAGTAATGTCGTCACCCAAATTCGCGATGGCTTTTAAATGTGTAGGGGTAATTTTGAACAGCAAGGCCGCTTCATCATCGACAATATAGTCAGCCAGGTTAGTGATCAGCTGTTCATTATCCGCTATCAGTTCAACATACAAACCAACCAGCAATGGCACATACAACGACTGAACCGTGGCATCAAATGATATTGACGAGCTTACTAACGACCCATCAATGTCGTCGTTGAGGAATAAGTCACAACACCCAAACAAGAAATTACACACACTGTGATGCTCAACAAGGACCCCTTTGGCTGACCTGTCGACCCGGACGTGTATATAACATAAGCAAGGCTTTCAGGCGTCGGTTCAGGGAGCGGGTTATCTTGCTGGCTCGTTGCGGATAACCTGGCCCGGAACGCTGCATCACTTTGCACCAGAATCTGACATTCACCCAAAGCGGCAACATCAAATTCAGAAGCACTCGCACAGACCATCAGATTGACCTGACAATCATCCAGCATAAATTTCAGACGGCTGGCCGGAAAACCGGATCCAACGGCAGGTAAGCTGCTCCGGCTTTGAGGATCCCTAATAACCCAACCATGGTATCGAGGTTTCGATGGGTCGTGATTGCAACGATATCGCCAACCTGTACCCCGCACTCAACAAGGTAGCGCGCCAACTGATCCGCCCTGTGATTCAGTTCACGGTAGGTCAGACTTTGTTCTTCAAAAATGACCGCTGTATTATCTGGGGTTTTTTCCGTTTGCTGTTCAATAAGCTGATGTAAACACACTCCGGTCGGGTAATCGCGTGTATGACAAGACCAGTCTTCAAGCAACATGGTTTGCTCTTGCTCTGAAACCACCGCTAACTCGCAAAGACGGGGATCTCGACCAGACTCGTTAAATGATGTCAAAATACTGTCCAGCAAGGTGTCGAAGTTTTGTGCCATGCGTAAGATGGTATCGTCATTAAACAGTGATTTCTTATAAGACCAACGCAGTGACAGTGTGTCTTTCACTTCTGTGACATGCAGCGCTAAATCAAAGCGGATCTTAAGGTCTCCCTCAGTCAGGTTGTCATCGTGGATACTGACATCCATCACCTTACGTTCATTATTTTGCACCGCAAAAAGAATTTGAAAGAGCGCGTTGTACGTCATATTGCGTTCAGGACAAACTTCTTCGACCAACATTTCAAATGGCACATGTTGATGCGTGTAAGCGTCCAGAATAGTGGTTTTACTCTGCTCCAGCAGCGCAGCAAATGTATCAGCTTTTGCTAAATCGGTGCGGATCACCAGCGAGTTAACGAAGAACCCCATCAGGCTCTCTAAATCTTTGTGGGTACGACCTGCGATAGGCGATCCCATCACGATATCCGTTTCGCCACTGTAGCGGCTTATCAACACACTGAAAGCCGTCTGCAAAAACATGTATAACGTGACATTGTAGCGTTTGCATAGTGCTTCAATCGCGGCTGTACGATCTTTGTCTATCACCTTAAACTGGGCACGTCCCTGATGACAGGGGGTTTGTGGACGAGGCTTATCTAACGGCAGACTATGCACCATCGGCAGGCCTGCCAATTGCTGCTGCCAGTAAGATACTTGCTTAGCCAGCATCTCTCCTTGCATCCAGTCTCGCTGCCAGACACTGTAATCTGCATATTGAATACGCAAGGGCGTCAGTGGGTTTTGGTGATTCTTATACAATTCCGCATACACTTGTTTAAACTCTTTTTGCAAGATGGCGCGAGACCAGCCGTCGCTGGCGATGTGGTGCATGGTATAAAGCACTAAGTGCTCATACTGAGACATTTTTTCTAAGTCAGAATACGGAGCATGGAATTATTACTTAGATCAAACGGCGTATTTTCCTCAAGCATCATCAACGCATGGAGCTGCTGTGCCTGCTCAGAGACGTCGGATAAGTCATGGAACGTGATCGGCAGCTCGTACTCACGTTTAATGATCTGCTGTGCCGCGTCTCCTTGCTGAACGAAGTGCGTTCTCAGTACTTCATGGCGTTCTAAAATGACCCGGATCGTATTCTCAAAGGCTGTGCGGCTAAAGTCACCACTCAGCACAAAACGACCGGGCACATTGTACTCCACACTGCCTTCACCAAGCTGATCAATAAACCACAAACGCTGTTGCGCATAACTCAAAGGTAAAACCTGATCACGACTGACCTTAACCACCGGGGGCAGCACATTGTCTTCGTAACCCGTTTCCACTAACTCGCTGAATTGCTCAATCGTAGGCGATTCGAATAGGGCTTTGAGCGGCAATTCGATCTGCATTTCCTCGCGCAGCATATTAATAAAGCGTGTTGCCAGTAATGAATGCCCGCCGATCAAGAAGAAATCGTCTTTAATTCCGACCTGTTGCAAGTTTAGGACCTGGCCCCAAAGCGCACACAGCTTTTCCTGAGTGTCATTTTGCGGTTCAACATACTGAGCCTTGAGCATGTCTCCCTGTTGAGGGGACGGTAACGCTTTAAAATCAAGCTTTCCTCGTGAGTTCAAAGGCAGCTCATCGATAAAGATATAGATATTCGGCACATATATTCGGGCAGCTTGCTGCCCCAGTTCGGCGTGCATTTTGTGGATCAGCGCTTCTTTTTTCTGGATGTAAGCCGTTTCATCTTCAACATCAAAGTCGAGCTTCTCTGTACTGACAACATAAGCTATCAGATTGGCTCCCCCTTCATGTTCAGACACAATCACAGTACAGGCACTCACTTCATTGAGCAGCAGCAGGTTGTGTTCAATTTCCCCAGCTCGATACGCAAGCCACGCACTTTAACCTGATTGTCAGCTCGGCGTAAAAATTCCAGCTGCCCGCTTGGCAACCACCTGACCACATCACCCGTTCGATACATCACCGGGCCACACTCGTCCTCATAAGGGCAAGGTAAAAACTTCGCCTGAGTCTGCGCCTCATCCTGATAATACCCCCGCGCCAGACCGCTACCCGCTACATACAACTCTCCCGCAACACCCACAGGTACCAGCTGCTGTTGATCATCGAGCACCAGTACATTGCGAAATCCCAGCGCTGTCCCGATGGGGATGTACTTGGATTCGCATTCAGCAAAGTTTTCCGGGATCCTGAAACTACTCGTGCCTACAACCGCTTCTGATGGTCCATAGTGATTGAACAATTCAGCATTTGGAAAGAGTCGGCGTAGCTTAGTCACCACAGACTCAACCAGAGGTTCCCCTCCTATAACAAAGGTATGGTGTGTCGGATTAGGTACAAGGGGGTCTGATAACAGTGAAAAAATCCCTTGCAGGTGGCTAGGTGTGATCCTAAGTAAATAAGACGTAGCGACATCCGGGGTCTGGAACAACTTAGCTAATGCTTCAAGTTCATACCCTTCGGCCTGTAAAACGACCCTGTCACCATTGATCAATGGTAAGAACAAACTTGGACCAGTCAAGTCAAAACTGTAGGAAGTTGCCACCAGAGCCCCCTTCAGATCAGACACCATAGTAGTTTTCTATGGCCGCTTCCAGATACTTCAGAAAGGCCTGGTGCTCAACCATCACCCCTTTAGGCGTGCCAGTTGTACCAGAAGTAAAAATCACATACGCCAAAGCATCCGCACTCAGACCTGACTCACAGGCCTGTGGGTTGGTACTCGGTTGTTAGCGAAAATGGCAACCCGAAAGTTTTCATCCAGTGGCAATGCCGGCGTATCGACAAAAGACAATTCGGACGTTGACCAAGTCACTTTGTGTCAGCACGTACTGGCTGTCCACCTGTTCTAAAATGGCATCGAGACGAGATTGCGGGATTTTGGGGTCTATTGGCACATAGGCCCCGCCAGCTTTAGGATCCCGCACGATCGTCATTTTCAATGGATCGCTCTACACACACCGGGATCAGTGTACCGGGCCCAACGCCTTTGCTTATTAAAAAATGAGCGAGCCGGTTTGCTTCTTCATTGAGTGTGTTATAAGTCATTGACTCCTTGCCATACTCAACGGCAATGGCATTGGGAGTACTCATAACATGTTGTTCAAATAAGGTATGCACGCATTGTTGCGCGCCATAATATACAGAATGACCCTGGCCAGCAGTAATTAAGCTCGCTTGCTGTGCAGTGTCAAGCATAGCTAAATTGGACACAGGGCACTGCGGATTTTCAAAAATACTCTCCAGTAATGTAGCGAACTGTCTCGATAAGGCCTGGATAGTTTGTGGTAAGAATAGATCTGTATTAAAGCGCCAATACAGGGACATGCCGTCAGCGTGCTCGGTCACCCCTATGTATAAGTCTTGTTTCACACCATGCTCTGCAGCGCTATGCGCATCGCTGGGTGATTGCTGTGGTACTTGCGCACTATTGGCTTCGGTGGCATCGAGCTGTAAGGCACTGCGACGGTTATTTTGAATATCAAGCTTAATCTGATATAGCGGTGTATAACTGAGACTCCGCTTAGGATTTAGTTCTTCGACCAACAGGTCAAATGGCACATACTGATATTCAAAAGTATCGAGAATATTGTTTTTCTGCCGCATCAAAGTGGCTTCGAAAGATGCCGCTTCCTCAACCTGGGTGCGGATCACAATATCATTGAGAAACAGGCCGATCAGATTCTCAACGTCCTTCTGCTGTCGGCTGGTCATCGCACTGCCAACGACAATATCCTGATCAGCACTGTGCCGATACAGTAATATTGCCAATGCCGTGTGCATAAACATAAACACCGTCGTACCATGGGTGCGGTTTAAGTGTGCAATTTTGTCGCATAGTGCTTTAGGCAGTGTCGTATGAAATGACTGACCCACATTGCGTAACCTGGCTGGCCGAGAATGATCAAGATGCAGGTTATGAACCAGGGGTAAGTCAGCTAATGCCTGTTTCCAATAAGCAAGGCCCTGTGTTTTGCGCTCCCCCTGCACACATTCTCGCTGCCAGAGCGCGTAATCACGATACTGCACCGGTAAGGTCCCAACCGTGGCTTCTGTCCCACTCACATATGCGTTGTAAAACGCGCTCAGCTCGCGCTGTAAAATCCCCTTTGACCAGCCATCACTGGCAATATGGTGCATAACGTAAAAAATAACATGGTTATCAGGGCTTAGCGAAGCCAGGTGCACCTGAATCATCAAGTCTTTATGCAACTCAAAGCGCTGACCAAATGCCTGCTGCATCAGATTTTCCAGCACTGTCGCCTGCTCAGTTTCTCCATGGTGCGTCAAATCATGAAAAGTAAAGGGTAACACGTAATCATTCAGTACCCTTTGCCGTGCATCGCCGCCATCACTGACGATCACGGTACGCAGTATTTCGTGACGTTTGAGGATCTGCGCCACCGCATACTCGATACCCTGTGGATCCACGTCTCCTTCCAGACTGAAAAAACCCGTGATATTGAATTGAGTTGAGTCACTTTCCAACTGATCGATGAACCAAAGTCGCTGCTGTGCAAAGGACAGCGGGGTGTCTTGTGTCTCAGCGCATTTTCTTATTGCCGGTAACTGAGTTCTGTTTTTGTTCTGAGCCTTTTGTAGGTGCAAGACTATCTCGTCTTTATATGACAACACTTGCGCTTTGAGTTCAGCTGGTAACTTGGCTCCCTTTTTCATTTGATATGCCAGTTTTCCATCTTTTAAATAAAAGCTTGCACCGAGTTCAGTTGCGGTACGCAGTACGTTGAGTACACTCATTCTAAAATAACCTCTTCAACTTCGTTTGCATCATGCAGTGTTGAGCCATTGTTCGTTGCAGTGCTGCTAATCAGTTCATTCATCACTTCCAGCGACAATGCGTTAATTGTTGTATTTTCAAATAGGGTCTTAAGCTGTATTTCAATGCCAAAATGTGCGTAAATCGAGTTAAGCAATTGAGTTGCTAATAAGGAGTGTCCGCCCAGAGCAAAGAAGTCGTCATTGACCCCGACACGTTCAACCCCCAGCAATTCAGACCAAATCGAGCACAGTTGCATTTCAATATCAGTGCTCGGTGCCTGATAACTCGACGTGTTGCCACTCACAGTTGTCAGCGCTCTGAGTTGACGTCGATCAGATTTACCGTTTGCCGTGGTAGGTAACTGGGCAAGGAATGCATACTGCGACGGCAGCATATACTCAGGTAAAAGGCGACTGAGCTGCGTTTTTAGCGCCTGGATCAAAGCGGTTTCCTGTTCAGCAACCAGGGTTTCCTTGTTTACCAACGCAATATAAGCCGCTAAATGCGTTTCGCCGCCCGCTCCCTTGACGTCTAATACCACAGCGTCTTGCACCTCATCACACCCTTTTAGTGTGGACTCAATTTCACCCAGCTCTATCCTTATACCGCGGATCTTGACCTGATCATCAACGCGATTAATGAATTCCAGCGTGCGGTCCTCACGAAAACGCACAAGGTCACCGGTGCGATACAAACGCGCCCCGGGCGCTTCACTAAACGGGTTGGGAACAAATCGCTGCGCAGTTAAAGCAGGCGCAGAGACATACCCCCTGGCAAGACCAACGCCGCCGATAAGAAGCTCTCCAATCACTCCCTGAGGTACGGGCTGCATTTGTTGATCCACCACATACAATTGCGTGTTATGGATAGCCTGACCAATTGGCACTGAAAGATCGTCCATTTCGCGGTTACAATTCCAGTAACTGACGTCGATGGCAGCCTCCGTCGGGCCATACAGGTTATCAAGTAAACTATAGGTATCACCGGAAAAGAACTGTGCGACCAGCTCTCTTGGCAGTGCCTCACCACTACAGATGACCTGCCTGATACTGGAGCAGGTTTGCCATTGTGATTCATTGAGTATGCTACTCAACATAGAAGGCACAAAATGTAAGAAGCTGACTTGATGACAATTTATCTCTTTTACCAGGTATTTAGGGTCCATGTGCCCCTGGGGCTCAGCCATCACTATCTGTGCACCGGCAAATAACGGCCAGAGCAGTTCCCACACCGAGACATCAAACCCGTAGGGCGTTTTTTGCAACACTTTATCGAATGCCTGCAGATGATATTTCTGCTGTGCCCAGTTCAGACGGTTTACTAACCCCCGATGGTGCATCGCCACCCCTTTAGGCTTACCCGTTGAGCCCGATGTATATAGTACATAAGCGAGTTGTTGCGGGTTAACCTCAGGCAGCACAGGCGCTGACTTCGACAGCGAACTAAATGTCTCGAACGTCACCAAGTGCAGCGGCGTCTCTTGCAGCTCAGCCAAATACATCTGTTGACCCAGGATCACCTGACACGCACTGTTCTCCAGCACATAATCGCGTCGTGATTCTGGCCATGTCGGATCAATGGGCACGTACGCCGCACCGGCTTTAAGTATCCCGAGTATCGCCACCACCAGCTCAATGTCACGATGCGCCATAATCGCCACTTTGCTGTCAGCGACCACCCCCAGATTAAGCAGCTCTGACGCCAGACGATCAGCACGTAAGTCAAGCGCTGCATAGGTAATGTGCTGATGATGCATTGAGATGGCAACCCGCTCAGGACACAAACGAGCCCGCTGCGCTATCAGATGATGGATGGCACTGTGGGCTGGAAAATCGCACGTGGTGTCATTCCAGCCTTTCAACATTTTTTGTGCGCTTGGCTCATCCAGTATCCCAAGCCCATCAACCCTGGCTGACGGATGACATATGATCTCCTGGAGCAACACTTCAAAGCTGCTTGCCATCATATCGACTGTTCGCGCTTTAAACAGCTGCATGTCGTAGCGCCAACTCAGCAATAGGCCCTGTGCATCTTCGCTAACGTTAAGATATAAATCGTACTTCACCCCCTGCACGGACTGAGCATGGTGGCGCTTCGTTTGCTGCTCATTCAAAGCGGTATAAGCAGTATTAGGGTCCAGGCTCGACTGCACATCCAGTTTTAGCTGGAATACAGGATGCATCGACTGTGTACGAGGCGGATTAATGGCTTCAACAATCAACTCAAAAGGTACATGTTGATTGTCCAGAGCGTCTGAGTTGGTAGACTTTTGTTGTGACAACACATCGTAAAAAGAATCGGCACCATTAATCTGGCTCCTGATCACCACATCATTAATGAACAAACCAATGACTGACTCAAGACGTTCATCAACTCGACCAGAGACTGACGTGCCAAACACCACGTCCTGCTCGCCACTCAGGCGACTTAACAACAACGCAAAGGCACTTTGCATGAAAATATTGAGCGTCACGCCCTGCTGACGGCATAATGTTCGGATCTGCTCAGCATGTTCATGATTAAGCCGGACGTAGAGTGATTTACCCTGTCCTGCCGACTCGCTCAGGCGTGGATAATCCATCGGCAAGTTATGCGATCCACTCACCCCTTGCAACTGATGCTGCCAGTAATCCAGGCCATTCTTCAATAACCCTGCATCAAGACACTGGCGCTGCCACTGAGCATAATCACTATATTGCAATTCAATGTCTGGCAGTCCATGTGGCTGAGCACCACAGGTTGCTGTATAGATCTGACACAACTCTCGTTCCAATACAGCGCGCGATCGCGCATCGCAGGCAATGTGATGCATATTATAAATAACAACACATCGATCATCAGCGAGTTTCAGTGCGTGGAAGCGGATCATCAAATCTTGACTCAAATCAAACCGGTACTCCCCCTCGCTGCTTAGCAGTGCACTGATATATTCATCGCATTGTTGCTCACTGAGCGTGGTCAGATCGTGTTCCTCAAAAGGAACCGTGACGTCTTTTTCCAGGATTTGCCATACCTGGTCCTGCTGTTTGGCAAAATGGCTCCGTAATGTCTGATGACGTTGTAGTAAGGTTTTCAAAGCCACCGACATGTGCGTAGGCGCATATGCCTCTGGCAAAACAACTAAGCCGGCCACATTATATTCGGGTGTGCCTTTTTTAAGCTGGTCAAGAAACCACAGTCGATGCTGAGCAAAGGATACCTGACTTTGCGCCATGTGCAGTGGCAACAAAGGCGGCAGTTGTACGCTTTGCTGCACGTGCATCGCCAGCTTCTGCGCCAATTCGGCGACATTAGCATGGCTAAACAGTAGATTAAGGGCAAGATCCGCCCCATAGAAACCGCGTAACCGATTGATCACCTTCGAGGCCAGTAGTGAATGGCCTCCCAGCATAAAGAAGTCATCAAAAACCCCGATTTTCTCCACCCATAATACGTCTTTAAACGCTTCTAATGCGCGCGACTCATGGTCATTTCTGGGGGCAACCAGGTGCTCTGAGTGGAACAACTCTTGTGTCACTGCGGGCAACGCCGTTTTATCTACTTTACCATTCGGTGTCAGGGGCATCGATGCCAGTACGATGATCACATCTGGCACCATAAATGGTGGTAACCTTTCAGCCAACGCTGTTTTTATTGCCTGGGGAGATAAATCCGTACCAGACACATAGGCGATCAGGCGATCTCCCTGTTGCACATTGCTATCGACCGCAGCAACACAATACTCGATGGTCTCCAGCGCGCGTAATGCGGCCTCTACTTCGACCAGCTCGATACGAAACCCCCGCACTTTGACCTGTTCATCACTTCGCCCAACGATTTCCAGCTCTGTGTCGGGTCGCCAGCGCGCCAGGTCGCCCATCTTAAACAAGCACCCTCCACTTAACTCAGGCATCGCCTGTGACAGCCACTCAGGTACAGGCACATACTTTTGTGTTGTGAGCGTCGGCGCATTCACATAACCGGCAGTAGGATGCTTACGATACACATACAGCTCCCCGGTCATTCCCAGAGGAAGCGGTTGAGCGTCCTGATCAAGTACAAACAACCGGGTATAGTTTAGCGGCTTACCGACTGGCAAAATTGGCGCTTGCTCAGTGTCACAAACCAGTTTATCCGTATCAAAGAGACTACATCCCACAATGGCCTCTGTACTACCATAATGGTTGTAAATTTTTGCCTGTGGAAAATAGGTTTTTAATCGCTGAAAAGCCTGTTGGGTGAATTTTTCCCCGCCGATCACAAAACAATGCTGTGCCTGTGACGGCGTAAAGTGCATACATACGTCATTCAGGCTGGCCACATGCGAGGGCGTCATCCGCACCAGACAATTACGTTGTGTCGTCAAAATATTGTGCCAGAAGGTGTTCAGTACATCTTCTGTACCAATCAACTCTATCAACCCGCCTTTCATTAACGGTAATAACAGACCCGGCAAAGTAACCCCAAAGCTCAAACTGGTCATCACCATAGAGCCATCCAGTTGCGCACCATAGTACTGCTCAAGTCCCGACAAACAATACGACAACGCGCCGCCATGCGGAGTCATGACCCCCTTGGGCTGACCTGAAGACCCCGATGTATACAACACATATATGATGTCTTGCAGGGTAATTGCCCGGCTTAGCTTAGGCGGGGTGATCGGTGCATTATTCTGCGCTTGTTGGCACACAGGTGCATCGAAGTCAAATACACAAAACCGCTCTGACCATGTCTGAACACAACGGGCGTGTGTGAGCACAACTCTGGCCCCTGAATCCTCCAGCATATAAGCAATACGTTCTGCCGGATAGTCTGCATCAATTGGCACATATGCAGCCCCAGCCTTGATAATCCCGAGCATACTGACCAACATTTCAGTTGATCGCGCCAGACAAATCGCCACATAATCCCCCGGTTCTACTCCCTGGCGGATCAGTTCATGGGCCAGCTGATTGCTCAGGGCGTCCAGCCGAGCATAGGTCAGCTGGGTATGCTCATCTGTGACAGCCAGTGCGTCGGGATAGCGCCGGGCCATCTCTTCAAACTGATGATGAATCAGTCGCGTATCAGGCAGTGCCACATCCGTTGCATTAAACTCATGCATTTGACGATGCAGCTCTTGTGGTCTGACATAACTAACTCGCCCTATGTGTTGGTCTGGTTGCTGGCAAAGCTGAGTCAGTAAAAACTCAAAATTCAATGCCATATTTTGCACTGTTTCCTGGCAGAACAGATCGGCTCTGAAGTTCCACTGGCAATGCAGTTGCTCACCAACTTCCACCATATGCAGGCCAATATCAAAACGTGTGCTTTGTGCCGTCAGCATAGCGTGTTCCTGCTGCAAATCCGGTGCTGACTGTTGATCCATTTCGTTGTGCAGTGCAAAGATGATCTGTACGACAGGCTCATAACTTAATGTCCTTTGATGGCGGAATTGCTCTACCACCATGTCGAATGGGACCGCGGCGTGAGAAAAGCCATCAACAATGGTTTGTTTGTTGCGAGCCAGCAACTGTGTAAACGACGCCTCTTTTGACAGATCGGTACGCAACACTAAGGTGTTCATGAAGCCGCCCAACAAGGCTTCTTCCTGCTCTGTGGTACGCCCGGCGACATGAGAACCAATCACGATGTCGGTTTCATTACTGTATTTACCAATGAACAAGGCAAAGACCGTTTGTAAAAAAATAAACGGCGTGACATCAAACCTCGTGCACAGTGTCTGCAACTGCGCCGTCAACGCATGATTCAGGATAGTGCGATAGCCAATACCCTGACGAGACTGCTGAGCTGGACGCGGCTTGTCCAGCTTCACTTTATGCACCTCAGGAATACCGGCCAACGCATTACGCCAGTATGCGAGGTGTGACTCTAACCTTTTCACCTTGCATCCAGCGTCTCGCTGCCACTGCGCAAAATCAGCATATTGAATAGCCAGGGCAGGTAAAGGATTAGGTTGCTGTGATGAAAACGCTTCATATAATTGCATGAACTCACGTTGAAATATCGACTGAGACCAGCCATCACTGGCAATGTGGTGCATCGTATATAAGACTAATACCTGTTCTTTATCAAGATAGACCAGATCCATTCTGATCATCAGGTCACGACTAAGGTCGAATGCTTTTTCTTGTTGTGCACTGAGAAGTGCACCGAGTGCCTCACGCTGAGGCTGCGCTGCCGCAGCGCGGTGAGATCATGCTCGGTCACAGGCAACGAAAATGTCGCCTGGACATGCTGTGTTACTTCAGAGTCACACTCCTGATAAGTAGTTCGCAGAATTTCATGCAGGTG
>NZ_JBVVTW010000009.1:0-13883 GCF_055809415.1 Woeseia sp. D3-10
CCCAGCAACATGGCGTAAGGCTTAATACTACTCGCTTGCAATAAAAAAGGGTTGCCGAATGGCAACCCTTTTTTATTTGAATTACATTCAGCTATGATATTTTTCGCATGCTTCTAATGTATTTTCAATTAAGCTGGCCACGGTCATTGGGCCAACCCCGCCAGGAACAGGAGTAATAAAGTGAGCTTTTTGCTCTGCAATGCTGTATTCAACGTCGCCTACTAGTTTACCTGTATCTAAACGGTTTATACCTACATCAATGACAATGGCGCCTTCTTTTACCCAATCTCCAGGGATAAATTCAGGTTTGCCCACAGCTACAACCAACAGGTCTGCGCGTCGCACATGGGTTTCTAAATCTTGTGTAAACTTATGGCACACAGTAGTCGTACAACCGGCCAGTAATAGCTCTAACGACATAGGGCGGCCCACAATATTTGATGCGCCAACCACAACCGCATGCATGCCTTTATAACGAACACCGGTAGAATCGAGTAAAGTTATAATCCCTTTTGGCGTACAAGGACGAAGCGCAGGCATACGCTGTGCTAAACGACCTATATTGTAAGGGCTGAAAGCCATCAACGTCTTTGTGTGGTGTAATGCGTTCTAAAATTTTCTCTGCATCGAGTCCATCAGGTAAAGGTAACTGCACCAAAATGCCATCTACTTCTGCATCATTATTTAGCTCATCAATTAAACTTAAAAGAGCATCTTCTTTTGTGTCTGCAGGTAAATCAAATGATTTTGAAATAAAACCAACTTCTTCACAGGCTTTACGCTTTGAACGAACATAAACTTGGCTTGCTGGATCAGCAGTCTAACGAGGACTACTGCAAGTCCGGGGGCGCGTAATCCTTTAGAAACGCGTTCGCTTACGCGTTGTGCAACTGTACTACGTACTTGTTTTGCGATTGCTTTACCATCAATGATGTTTGCCGTCATGGGTCGACCTTTAATTGGGGTTAATTAACTAGATACCGATACTTTAAAAATGAACGCATAATAAAAAGGGGCATATGCTTATAAAAAGAGAATAATAACTTTATTTTTTCATTTAATATTACCTAAGCTATTTTCGTACATAAAAAGCATTGCAGCGCCAAGTTGCTTTTCATCTATATAGTACTAGAGTAATTAAATAGTTTAAATTTCAAAAAGTCTTCTCATTATAATATTTAGCCATTGTGGGCTAAAAATGACCACTTGATTTGTTTTCTTAAAAAAACGTTTGACCTGGACCCCGTCAAATCACTATTATGCACCCCGTTGTCAACGAGGTCACTCGTAGAGAATAGTAAGTAACGGCGATTAGCGCAGTTTGGTAGCGCACTTGGTTTGGGTCCAAGGGGTCGCAGGTTCGAATCCTGCATCGCCGACCATCTTTTTGCAATTTGATTAGGATCGAATAGCCCATTGGTAAACTATGAAGTTTTCGATGCGCCCGTAGCTCAGCTGGATAGAGCAACGCCCTTCTAAGGCGTCGGTCGTAGGTTCGAATCCTTCCGGGTGCGCCATTTGTTTCGTTGACATGTCTATATTGCGGTGATTGTAGCTCAGTTGGTAGAGCCCCGGATTGTGATTCCGGTTGTCGTGGGTTCGAGCCCCATCAGTCACCCCATCTTACAAGAATATGCGGCGATGTGGCGGAGTTTGGTAGACGCGCTTGGATTTGGGTTCCAAGGGGTCGCAAGGTGTGAGAGTCCTGCATCGCCGACTCACTTTCTCAAAGCGGTTTTAAACGCATCTGTCTAACTGTTCAGTATGAAAAAAGAAGCTTAGCCTTCGATATCGGCGTTTAGCGCAGCTTGGTAGCGCACTTGGTTTGGGTCCGAAGGGGTCGCAGGTTCGAATCCTGCATCGCCGACCATTTTCTTATTTATAACTCCTCAGTATTTTTTACAAATCTATTTTTCTATTGCAATAAATAAAACTCAATTAAACAACTGAAAACAACAGTTAGCCTGTTTTTTACTCGGTTAGGTGCTGTAGTACCCAATCTATCCCAAATAATTGCCCCCCATACTCGACTATCATAAATATTAGGTTATAATGCCGCGTCTATTGTTTAACATAGTGCCCTAAGGGCAAAGCAGCAATGGTATCTCATGGTAGCGACGGATGCATTTTAAGTGTGAAAAACCGCTTAAACTTTATCAAGACTCATGCAGATCACTTTGTTTGTAAGGCAAGGCGAACAGTCGCCAAAATTGAATATTGAGGTAGAATCATGCAAGTTTCTGTTAGAGACGACCCAAGGCCTTAGAGCGCCGTATAACTATCACCGTTCCTGCAGAGAACAGTTGAGACTCGAAGTAAAAAAACGCCTACAACAAGCTGGTCAAAAACAACAGCGTATAGATGGTTTCCGTGCTGGTAAGGTACCTGTATCTGTAATTAACAAGCGTTTTGGACAGCTGCAGTATTCGTCAAGAAGTTGCTGGCGAAGTAATGCAACGTAACTACATTGAAGGCAATCGTTGCATGAAAAAATTAACCCTGCTGGCGCGCCTTTCATTCGCTCCTAAATCACTATGAAGCATGGTAAGGATTTAGAATTCTCAGCTACATTTGAAGTTTACCCAGAAATTGCTCAAGTTCAAGGTTTAGACAAAATCTGCTGTTGAAAGTCCAGCGGCTAACAGTAACTGACGAAGATTTAGCTAACATGCTAGAAACTCTTCGTAAGCAACACGCAGACATGGGCTGAAGTTAGATGACAGCTGCTGGCTGAAAGTGACCGTGTTAACAGTTGATTTCGTAGGTACTATCGACGGTGAAGTAGTTTGAAGGCGGTAAAGCTGATGACTTCCCATTTAGAGCTTGGTCAAGGTCGTATGATCCCAGGTTTTGAAGATGAACATCGTTGGTAAAAAAGCAGGCGAAGAAGTTGTTGCAGATGTAACATTCCCTGAAGATTACCATGCTGAAAACCTTAAAGGTAAAGCAGCTCAATTCACTATCACAGTGAAACAAAGTAGAAGCGCAAGCAGCTTACCTGAATTAAGCGAAGAGTTTGCAACTAAATTCGGTGTTGACCGAAGGCGGCGTAGACGCACTTAAAGAAGAAGTTAAAAAGAACATGACGCGTGAACTTAGACCAAGCGGTTAAAGCTAACGTTAAAGACCAAGCAATCAAAGGTCTTATTAGAAAACAACGAAATTGAAGTGCCAAAAGCGCTTAGTTGATCAAGAAGTTGACGCATTACGTCAGCAAGCTAGCTGCAACGTTTTGGCGGTCAAATGGACGCTAAAAACATGCCTGAGCTTCCAGCTGAATTGTTCCATGAGCAAGCTGTAACACCGCGTTAAAACTGGTCTTGTTACTTAGGCGAAGTTCAATCAAAGCTAACGACATTAAAGTTGATGATGCTAAAGTTGAAGCATTAATTGCAACAGTGGCTTCTGCATACGAAGATCCAACTGAAGTAGTAGAATCACTATCAAAGCAAATGATCAACTTAATGCAACAATATGCGTAATGTTAGCAACTGGAAGAGCAAGCTGATTGAAATGCTATTTTAGCTAAAGCCAAATGTTTCAGACGTTGAAAACAGTCAGCTTTGATGACATCATGAATCCGCAGCAAGCGTGCTTAATAAGTCGCATTGACTTAAGGCTCTCGACTAACGGATTAAATGGCTCGTGTTACACTGTTTAAACAGCGTGCCCGGGCCATTTTTAGTTTTTGGCTCTTAAGTTTGCGAAAAACGATAACTATGCTTCCTTATAATAAGGATAAGTATAAGCAGCATAAGGAATTAAATAAGTATGAATACTGGTATTACGATCCCCTAAATGCATTGGTCCCTATGGTTGTTGAGCAAACACCAAAAGGTGAGCGCTCGTATGATATTTATTCGCGACTTTTAAAAGAGCGTATTATTTTTTTAACAGGCCAAGTTGAAGATCAACATGGCAAATCTAATTTGTAGCGCAAATGCTATTTTTAGAATCAGAGAACCCTGATAAAGATATTTATCTTATACATAAATTCACCGGGTGGCTCAGTAACTGCTGGTATGGCAATTTACGACACAATGAACTTTATCAAACCTGATGTGAGCTACTATTTGTGTAGGACAAGCAGCGAGCATGGGGGCATTTTTGCTTACCAGGCTGGTGCTAAAGGTAAACGTTTTTGCTTACCTAACTCACGTGTAATGATCCACCAACCTTTAGGTGGTTTCCAAGGTCAGGCGTCTGACTTTGAAATACACGCCAAAGAAATACTATCTATTAAAGATAAGCTAAATCGCTTAATGGCAGAACACACGGGTCAGCCGTTATGATGTGAGTTGCAAAAGATACTGATCGTGACAACTTCATGAGCGCTTCAGAAGCTGCGCTAGAGTACGGCTTAGTTGACTCTAGTATCTTGCAAATCGCGATATAAAGTAAGCGCTTGGTGAGCAGGGGACCTGTTAATCACTTTTAGTTACTATGCGAAAAACAATAAATTTTGTTATAGTTAAGCGTATTGAAATAGCCACCACAAATTTTGGTGGCCAACGTAATAAGATGAGGTAGACTGAATGTCTGACACTCCTACAGACGGCGACAATAAGTAATAAATTGTTATACTGCTCTTTTTGTGGCAAGAGCCAGCACGAAGTACGCAAATTAATTGCAGGCCCTTCAGTATACGTTTGTGATGAATGTGTAGAGTTGTGTAACGATATTATCAGGGAAGAGATCAAAGATATTGCTCCTAAGCATGACTCGTCTGATAAACTACCTGTTCCAAAAGAAATTCGAAAACACCTAGACGACTACGTTATCGGCCAAGACCATGCGAAAAAAGTATTGTCTGTTGCTGTTTACAACCATTACAAACGTCTTCGTAATCAATCAACCAAGCAAGATATTGAGCTTAGCAAAAGTAATATTTTGCTAATAGGTCCGACTGGTAGTGGTAAAACATTACTAGCAGAGACGCTGGCTCGTTTACTTGACGTACCGTTTACAATGGCTGATGCAACGACACTTACCGAAGCCGGTTACGTGGGCGAGGATGTAGAAAATATCATCCAAAAGCTATTGCAAAAATGCGACTACGATGTGGAAAAAGCACAGCGTGGCATTGTATACATTGATGAAATAGACAAAATTTCTCGCAAATCAGATAACCCATCAATCACGCGCGATGTGTCGGGTGAAGGTGTGCAACAAGCATTACTTAAGCTGATTGAGGGTACTGATTGCTTCTGTGCCTCCTCAAGGTGGACGCAAACACCCACAGCAAGAATTTTTACAAGTAGATACGTCTAAAATACTTGTTTATTTGTGGTGGTGCGTTTTGCAGGGCTTAGATAAAGTCAGTTAGTGCAACGTAGCCATGAAACGAATACTGGCGATTGGTTTTGGCGTTGAGTGTTAAAGAGTCATGCAGAAACGCGATTACTTTAAGCAGAGCACGTTCTAAAGACGTAGAGCCTGAAGACTTAGTGAAATACGGTTTAATACCTGAATTTATTGGCCGTCTTACCTGTAGTTGCTACACTCACATGAGTTAGATGAAGCTGCACTCGTACAGATTCTAAGTGAGCCTAAAAACGCGATTAACTAAACAGTATCTCAGCTGTTGTTTGGTATGGAAGATGCTAGAGCTTGAGTTCCGTGATGACGCACTTAACTGCTATCGCTGCACAAAGCGATGGTTCGTAAAACCGGTGCACGTGGTCTTGCGCTCTATCGTAGAAGGTATTTTACTAGATACCATGTACGAACTTCCATCTATGGATGATGTTTCAGCAAAGTAGTTATTGACGAAACGGTAATTAAAGGTGAGTCTGATCCAATCTTGATATATGAAAATCAATAATCAAGATAAAGCAGCATCTGAATAGTTTTTAAGCTAGTATTGCATTAAAAAGGAGCCATAGGGCTCCTTTTTTTATAATTAATTTAAACGAGTCGGGGAAAATTGTTGAACTTTAATGTGAGTTATCCCCATATACTTGAATAATCTTTTAAATAAATGAAGTGCGAAGAGAAATCATCAATATGACGCTTGAGAGAACAGACCAATTCGAACATCCCAGTGCTAGCACTGCGCGATGTTGTGGTGTATCCCACACATGGTGATTCCCGCTTTTTGTAGGCCGTGAAAAATCAATAAAATGCCTTAGAAGCAGGCAATGGATAAAGACAAACAAATTTTCTTGGTTGCACAAAAAGATGCAACTGTACGACGAACCTAGAGCAAGATGATATTTATCGCAGTTGGTACTAGTTGCAACTGTACTTCAATTACTTAAAACTCCCTGACGGAACAGTAAAAGTATTGGTAGAAGGCACACAGCGCGCTGAAAAATCATTAAGACTTCGTTGATAACAGACGAGTTACTTTGTTGCCGATGCTCAATTTATTGCAATCAGCATTTAATTGATGAACAAGAAGCAAGATGTATTTATTCGAAGCTGCAATTAGCCAATTTGAAGGCTATGTAAAGCTCAATAAAAAAATTCCACCAGAAGTGCTCACTTCGGTATCTGGTATTGATGAACCAGCGCGACTTGCAGACACAATGGCGTGCGCATATGCCGCTTAAAAGTCGCCTGAAAAACAAAAAGTGCTAGAAATTTCAAGACGTGACATGAGCGCTTAGAATACCTAATGGCCCTGATGGAAGGTGAAATAGATCTTATTGCAGGTTGAGAAGAAAATTCGTACCCGCGTTAAAAAGCAGATGGAGAAAATCTCAGCGCGAGTATTACCTCAACGAGCAGATGAAAGCCATTCAAAAAGAGCTTGGTGAACTTGATGATGTTCCTGATGAGTTTGAAGCGCTCAAAAAGCGTATTGAAGAATCGGGTATGTCATCAGAAGCACAAGAAAAAGCCACGACAGAACTTAATAAGCTTAAAATGATGTCGCCAATGTCTGCTGAAGCCACGGTTGTACGTTCTTACATTGATACGTTAATTAACGTGCCATGGAAAAAACGCTCTAAAGTGAAAAAAGATTTAGCTGGTGCACAAAAAATATTAGACAGCGAACACCATGGCCTTGATAAAGTAAAAGAACGTATTTTAGAGTACCTAGCGGTACAACAGCGTACTAACAAGCTTAAAGGACCAATTTTGTGCCTTGTAGGACCTCCAGGTGTAGGTAAAACATCACTTGGTCAGTCGATTGCCCGTTCTACTGGCCGTAAGTATATTCGTATGGCGTTAGGCGGTGTTCGTGATGAAGCCGAAATCCGAGGCCATCGTCGAACGTATATTGGTTCTATGCCTGGTAAGCTAATTCAAAACATGACAAAAGTAGGGGTTAAAAACCCACTATTTTTATTAGATGAAATCGACAAAATGTCTTCAGATATGCGCGGCGACCCAGCTTCAGCATTGTTGGAAGTACTGGATCCTGAGCAAAACAGCCATTTTGCTGATCATTATCTTGAAGTAGATTTTGATTTATCGGATGTTATGTTTGTCGCTACTTCGAATAGCTTTAACATCCCTGGCCCTCTTTTAGACCGTATGGAAGTTATTCGTTTGTCAGGATATACAGAAGACGAAAAGCTTAATATTGCAAAAGAGCACCTGATCACTAAGCAAGTAAAGCGTAATGGTTTAAAAGATAACGAGATTGAAATAGACGATAGTGCAATTATCGGCATTATTCGCTATTACACACGTGAAGCGGGTGTACGTAATCTAGAGCGAGAAATTTCTAAGCTTTGCCGCAAAGCTGTTAAAAATATTCTGATTGAAAAAGACACTAAAACGGTGACTATTAATCAAGATAATTTAGAAGAGTACTTAGGCGTTCAACGTTTTGACTATGGTAAAGCAGAAGATGGTGATCGAATTGGTCAAGTTACAGGTCTTGCATGGACTGAGGTTGGTGGTGATTTACTGACAATCGAATGTGCAGCCGTGCCAGGAAAAGGTAAATTGACTTACACCGGTTCACTTGGTGATGTAATGCAAGAGTCGATTCAAGCAGCAATGACCGTTGTGCGTAATCGTGCTGATACTTTTCGCATTAACAGTGATTTTTATGAAAAGCGTGACATTCATGTTCACGTTCCTGAAGGTGCAACACCAAAAGATGGCCCAAGTGCTGGTGCAGCCATGGTGACTGGTCTGGTGTCGAGTTTAACAGGTAACCCAGTTAAAGCTGATGTTGCTATGACTGGCGAAATAACGCTTCGTGGTGAAGCTTCTGATTGGTGGCTTAAAAGAGAAGTTACTAGCTGCGCACCGTGGTGGAATAAAAACCGTTATTATTCCAAAAATTAACGAACGTGACTTAAAAGAGATCCCAGATAACGTACTGGCAGGTCTTGATATTCACCCAGTGACATGGATTGATGAGGTGTTAAAACTTGCTTTGGTACATCCTGTTGAGAGTTTTTCAGTCGAAACAGAGAAAAAGCAGTAAAAAACGTAAAAAAAGTGCTTTTTAGGGCTTTTCAAATCTAAACGGTATGATAAGTTAAGCACTGGTTTTCAAGCCTAGGCCTTATGTGGCCTAGGCTTAAGAAAAATATAATCATGTGAGCATTACAAGTTTGCTCTAAAATTTTCAAAAAAGTGATGTTAGTTTAAAAAACCATCGCTCTTGATAATAACAATGAAAGAGGATGATATTGTGAATAAATCTCAATTAATCGATCAAATCGCAGCTGATGCTGACATTTCTAAAGCGGCTGCAGGTCGTGCACTTGATTCATTCATCGAATCTGTATCTGGCGCGCTTAAAGATGGCGACTCAGTTGCACTTGTTGGTTTTGGTACTTTCTCAGTACGTGAACGTGCTGCACGAGCTGGCCGTAACCCACAAACTGGTGAAACTATTCAAATCGCTGCTGCAAACATTCCAGCTTTCAAAGCCGGTAAAGCGCTTAAAGACGCAGTAAACTAATCAATAGTTTAAACAGATTAGTTATGGCGAAAGTAAAGTTACTTAATCAGCCTAACAGTTGAATTGAGTAACTTTACCGCTAGTTACTTCAAGTGAAAAAGCGTATCTGGTAAGATACGCTTTTTTTACATGTGACAAGGTATTGAGCCTTGATCAAAAAGAGATAAACAAATGCTTGAGAAAATCAGAGAAGGTTCGCAAGGACCTGTAGCCAAAATAATTTTAGGCGCGGTGATTTTATCTTTTGCTTTAGCAGGGATCGGTAGTTACCTAGGTCAAACCACGGAACAACCTGTTGCTGAAGTAAACGGAGTTAAAATTAGCCAAACGGAATTTAACCGCGCGTACCAAAACGAACGTAATCGTTTAGAGCAACAATTTGGTGAGTACTTTACACAAATTGCTGCAGATCCAAATTATATGGCACAAATTCGTCAAGGTGTAATTGACCGCTTAGTTCAACAAGAATTGCAATCACAGTTAGCGGCAGAATTAGGCCTTCGCGTAAGCGATGATACAGTTCGTAAAACAATTTTAGAATTGCCTTACTTCCAACTTGGCGATAAATTTAATAACGATCGTTATTTACAAGTAATTCGTCAAATGAACTTCCAACCAGATACTTTTCGTGAATACCTTCGCGAAGACATGACACGCAGTCAGTTAGTATCAGCAGTTGCAGGCACAGACTTTGCGCTTGAAAGCGAGCTTAAAAGTGCTATTGCTCTTCAACAACAAACTCGTAGCATTGATTACTTAGTAATTAATAAAGAGTCACTTGCAGATAATGTAGAAGTATCAGAGCAAGAAGTTTCAGATTACTATGACCTAAATGCATCGCAGTTTTTATCACCAGAACTTATCTCGGTGAACTATGTCGAATTGAAAGCTGAAAATATTGTTGTTGGTTCAGTGACTGAAGAAGATGTGAAAGCGTCTTATGAGCAAAATAAGGCGCAATATGTTGAGCCTGAAAAACGTCGTGTGTCTCACATATTAATAGATAATAGTGAAGACGATGATGCAGCTAAAGCTAAAGTCGATGCGCTTTATGCTGAGCTTCAACAAGGTGCAGACTTTGCTGAACTCGCAGAGTCTTCATCTGATGATATCGTTAGCGCAGAGATGGGCGGTGACCTTGATTGGATTGAACGTGATGTAATGGATCCTGCATTTGAAGATGCAGCATTTTCACTTGAAGCGAAAGGTGATTTTTCAGAAGTGGTTGCGTCAGAGTTCGGTTATCACATCATTAAACTGACTGATATTCAGCCACAACAAGTTAAACCATTTGATGATGTAAAAGCCGACTTACGTGCTGAATTAGAGCGTGCTGAAAAAATTGATGCGTTTTACGATAAGCAAACCGAAATGGGTGCAATCGCGTTTGAAATTTCAGATCGTTTAGATGATGCAGCAGAAGTTGCTGAATCTAGAAGTTCAGTCAACCCCTCTTTTAGCATTGAACGCTTTACCTGAGCCGTTAAATACACCGGCTGTTATTACTGCACTCACATCTGTTGACTTACTTGAAGACAAAGTTAACTCTGAAGTTATTGAGTTGGGCGATGAGCACATTGTTATCGTGCGTATTAACGAGCATCAGCCAGCGTCAACCAAACCATTAAGTGATGTAAGTGAACAGATTAAAACACGCTTAGTAAATGACAAGACCTCTGAGCTTGCCAAAGATACAGCGCGCAGTTTGTTTGCAGAAATTCAAGCAGGTAAAAGTTTGAATGATATTGCAACTGAGCAAAGCTTAACGCTTCGTCAAGAGTCACAACTAAATCGTCAAAGTTTTGCTGTGTCGCCTGCGATTGTTACTCAGGCATTTAAAATGGCTCACCCAGCAGGCACTGCAGTGGTAGATGTTGTTGACTTAAATAACGGTGATGCAGCGATTGTTGCACTTAACTCAGTGACAGATGCTACAGTAACGGCTGATATTGACCCACAAGCTAAACAAAGCATTACAATGGCTCAAGCAAACAAAAACTATATGGTTTTCATAGAGTCGCTTAAAGCTAAAGCTGAACTTAATTTACCAGTAGTTGAACAAGCTGCTGAATAAGTTAATTTTGGTTATTAAAAAAGGCGCCTCTGAGCGCCTTTTTTATTGCTTTAAATTCGGGTGTGCTTATACCACTGCGTAATAATACTAATCATTTTAGTGCGCTAGATAGGCCTCGCAATAAATTCAATACGGTTACCGCTAGGCTCTCTTATCATTATGTGCTGCGCAGGCCCTTTACCCAAATTCTCTGGTGCAAATTCTTATAGTAATATTATTTTGCATTTTTAAGTGCTTATGCAGCTTGCTTAACTTTTCAATACTCTCAACACTGAGTGCTAAATGGTGTAGACCCACATTTTCTGCTCGATTAAACTCTACACGTTTGTCATTATTCTTAATTCGCCACAATGTAATGGTTGTTTTTTTATTAGATAAAAAGTACGCAGGATGAGTTGCGATCATTTCCCAGCACTTTAAAACCAAGCACATCAGTAAAAAACACTTTAGATGAATTTAAATCTGAAACAGTTAAACCTAAATGATCGATTTTACCGCCAACCCGGTTTTTAGACTTTGTCAGAGGGCTCGGCAATAGCAGAGGCTGATAAAATCAGTAGGGGAGTAATACTAAGTAGTGTGTGTTTGAGCATGGAATGGCCTTGTTAAAAAGTAAAAGTTAATAACAAGACCTTCTAAAATGCACTTACATAACAAAAAACTGCATTAACAGCTTAATAGACGCTGCGTTATTTTTGACTGAGGATTATTAAATAGATTTTCTGTTAAACCATACTCAACCACCTCGCCTTTATCTAGCACAATGACTTGATCACTAGTATGGCGTACTAAACTAAGGTGATGGGTGATCATGACATAAGTTAAACCCGTTTCACGTTGTAACTTGAGTAAAGAAATTTACTATTTGGGCACGTATAGAAGGGTCTTAAGACGATACGGCTTCATCGAGTGCCCATCACCTTAGGATCTAAAATAAGCGCCCTGGCAAAAGCCACACGTTGTAATTGGCCAACACTGAACATATGTGGATAGTAATGTTGGTGATCGACTAGCAATCCAACTTTAGAGAGTGTTGTATTTATCTTTTTCTGAGAGCGTTCTTCTTCATCAAAAATCCCATTATATTGCAAGCATCATCAAGCATGTCGCCAATAGTTAAACCTGGGTTTAACAACGCCCCTGAGTCTTGGAAAATCATTCTAATGTGACGACATTGGTTATCACGAATACCGTTATCTTCTATTACATTGCCTTCAAGTAATATTTGCCCAGCGTTTGCGTTATCGGCACCGGCAAGTAACTTAGCTAACGTACTTTTCCCCGAGCCTGTTTCACCAATTACGGCAATGGTTTCACCTTTACCAATACAAAAAGAAATGTTTTTTAGCACTTCAAATTTTTTCGTTTAAATAAACCCGCTCGCACATCAAATGTTTTAGATAGCGCTTGTACTTTGAGAGTAGGCTGCATTACTTCACCTCCTTTATAAGCGGAAAGTGACAAGCGTAGCTGTGCCCACTGTGTTTAGTGAGAGCAGGTGTAACTACACATTCTTTTTGTGCTTGTGGGCAACGTGGCCCAAGTCGGCAACCAATTGGTAAATGTTGTAAAGTAGGAATAGTACCTTTAAGCGCATAAAACGGTTCTTTATGAGCCAAGCCTTGCTCGTAATCTGGCAAGCTTTTCAAAAGTGCTTGTGTGTATGGATGGCGAGGTTGCTTAAATATTTTATGAGTTGGACCTGCTTCAACCATTTGCCCGCAATATCTCGAACATTTAATCCCATGAGACCAATCAGCAATCTCTTCAAGCTCGTGTGAAATCATTAAAATAGACATATTCTTGAGTTGATTAAGGCTTTTAATAACCTAAACACTTGCGCACGGGTAGTACTCTCAAGTGCTGTAGTCGGCTCATCAGCAATTAATAGTTTAGGTGTTCGGGCAATTGCCATTGCAATCATTACCTTGGCACACACCTTCTGAGAGCTCATGAGGGTAGCTGTCTAGTACCGCTTCATGGTTTTTAATACCAACTTTATGGATAAGTGCTTTAACGCGGTCTTTTCGTTCGCGATTTCGTTTTAAAAAGAACCCCTTGCGAGCGACTTCAGGTAAGGTTTCAGCAATTTGATTAAAAATTTTCGCTGTAGGGTCAAGGCAACGGCTAGGATCTTGATAGATCATTGCAATATCTTTGCTAACCGTTTGTCTGCGTTGCTCCGGAGTGAGGCGCATCAGGTCAACACCACGCCAGTGAATTCTATCTGCGGTTATATTCCAGCGTTCGTTTAATACACCTACTATTGCTTTTGCGATTAGGCTTTTACCTGAGCCTGACTCACCTACAAGCGCATGCACTTCACCTTCTTTAGAGCTAAAACTGAGCCCTATCAACTGCTCTTATAACTGTTTCTGAAGTGCGCAGTTCAATGGTTAAATTTCTAACATCTAATAATTGCATTTAATCGGCCTTGCGCTCTTTTAGCACTTGTCTAAGTCCATCGCCTACTAAATTGGTCGATAATACCGCTAAAAATAATAATACGCCTGGTAAGGCAACCGTCCAAGGTGCTAAATAAATTAGGCCAAGGTTTTCTGCTAATATGGCACCCCATTCAGTGGTTGGGGGTTGTGCACCTAACTTTAAAAAACCCAACGCAGAAATATCTAGTATGGCCGTAGACAGTGCCATAGTAAAAATAACCACTATGTGTTCGTAAATATTAGGAAAAATACCGCGCGATCTGATCTGCCAATTTGAAGCGCCGTCGAGCTTAAACGCCGTAATGTAATCTTTGCTTAGCTCTTCTACTATTAGGTTTCTAATCGAGTGAATAAACTGCGGTAGTAAGGCTAAAATAATAGCCCATACTGTATTCATCAAGCCCGGGCCTAATACTGCAATAATGATAATAGCCAATAATAAAGACGGTATTGAAAGGGTGATATCAAGTAAGTGGTTCAAAAAGCT
>NZ_JBVVTW010000010.1:0-19222 GCF_055809415.1 Woeseia sp. D3-10
TAGCTCCAGTAGAGCTATAGTCAAAACTCAGTAACTCCGAAATTGGTCGGTTAAACCATTCGATGTTCATTAGCAAAATACCAATTAACGCAAAACCTCTTAGTAGGTCCATTATAACGATGCGTTCTTGTGTTTTTACCGGGGCGAGTTCTTGCGGTTGAAGAGGTTCATTGGTTGTCATTTCTGCGTTTCCATTCTTATACAACTGATACTTTTTATTGTGACGAAGAATAGCGCGATTAAGAAAACATACAATTTTTAATTGTTACAAACTGTTAGTCGCAAAGCGCAATCAAGTTTAAAGATTAGCAACTATTCCGCTAAGCAGTTTCGGCCGGCTTGTTTCGCTCTGTATAAAGCCTCATCCGCTTGCTTTAAGACTTGGTCAAAGTCTTTTAGTTGCCCTTCTCGCTCTGCAACACCAATACTGATTGTGACGTTTACAAACTTGGTTTTCGACTCTGACTTTTTACGAGAAGACTTGCCTTTCTTTTGATCTTCAGGGCGATCATCGTTTCGTATTGCCATCTGGTAGTTTGCAATGTCTTCGCGTACTTGCTCTAAAAAAGGAATAGCATAACTTACAGACTTATTGGGGAATATAATCGTGAATTCTTCGCCACCATATCGATAGGCCTTGCCACCGCCTTTAACATCATTAATTTTACTGGCGACCAATCGCAATACCTGATCACCAACATCATGACCATAAGTGTCGTTAAACTTCTTAAAGTGATCTACATCCATCATTGCTACCGTGTATCGCTTACCCAATGAAATAGATGATTGTAGTAGTGCTCTGCGCGCAGACAAACCGGTGAGCTCATCTGAGAATGCCATTTGATATGAGTCGGTAAGCACAGCATGAATGATAAGGACGCCAAATAAGCAATAGCTCACAATTGTTGTGTAATAAGTAAAGTCACCAAATTGGATCACAATAATGCCAAAAGCCAGCGCCCAAATGCTCGCGTTTAATTGACTCGGTTTCATTATTTGACGAGTTGCTAAAGTAAATAAACAAATAGCTGAAACAATAAACTCTATTTGAAAATAAGGTGATATTTTTGAATCAGCTGACAGTGTAATGACTTGTGAGGATAAGATTTCATTAACCGTTATTGAGTGATTAAATTTGTAATTGATAAATACCAAGGCAAACAAAACTAAAACTCGAGTTAGACCATGACGCCCCCAAACCATTTTATTTTGATCAAAACTAAAGGCCATGAGCACAAATAGTTGTGAGATAAAAAACAAGCTAGGATGAAAAGAGAAATAGTCGATGTTCTCGACCTTACCGCTGTTAGCCCATGCTAATGCTAGGAACAGCACTATGTAGATAACTCGGGTTTGATTAAATCTTAATGCAAGAATAATAGTCGCGGCGAACAACAATAGTGGTGTCTGTAAGATGAGGTCTTGCCAAGGTGTAAGGTTTGCAAAACCCGTTTCGACAGCGGTTATAACACCAATAAATAAAAGTGTTGGAAACGCGATAGCGCGGAAAAATGCTTGTAGAGAATACGACAATTTTAGACCCTATTATTATTGTTCTTCTTAGTTTTATAGTGCGGTATTTTTTTGTTTTTTGTTTTAGCTAATGCTTTGGTATTTCATCACCGTTAAGCTGAAGAAACCCAAGCTCCTAATACCGCAGGCTTAGACGTACCAGTAATTGTCGGCAGTGTAGCTGGCACATTTTCAACCCTACATTTTGCCAACCAAGCAAAAGCCATCGCTTCCATGTTATCAGGGCAAATGCCGAACTTCGCGGTGCTACACACTTTAACATTAGGCAATGCAACGGCTAATCTAGCCATTAAAAGTTGATTATGCACCCCTCCCCCGCAGACTGCCAGCACTTTTGTTTTGGCTAATTGCTTTATTGCTAGTGCAACGCTTTCTACCGTTAACTGAACCAGTGTTGCTTGAATATCTTGAGGCTCAAGGACTGCATTACGTTTTAAAAACACCGATAATTTAGCGTCTAACCAAGACTCGTTAAAATATTCTTTACCTGTACTTTTTGGATATGGTTGACGAAAATAGTCATCGTCTAATAAGCAACTAAGTAACGCTGTATTTACAGTGCCAGTGCTAGCCCAGTGACCGTCTTTATCATAAGCAAGGTTTTGATGCTTTTGTATCCAAAAGTCTAACAAGGTATTGGCAGGCCCCGTATCAAAACCAATTATATTGTCTTTTGACGCCCACTTTGTCACATTGGCAATACCGCCTAAATTCAGAACCGCGATTTCTAGTTCGGTATTTTTAAACACTGAATAATGAAACATTGGAACTAAAGGCGCTCCCTGACCGCCAAGCGCAACATCTTTGCTTCGGAAATCATAAACGACATCCGTATTTAGCCTTGCAGCAATCTTGTGACCGTCCACTAATTGCCACGTAAATGGCATAGTTAAATTAGGCTCATGAGAAATCGTCACCCCGTGTATACCAATAGCTTTTATATTACTGCGAACCGTTTTTACTGAGGGTGTGGCAAGAAATAAGTTTAAAGCGGTAATAACACAATTAGTGTAAGACTGTTCTAGCGTTTTAATTGCTACTAAAGATTCAATTTGAGCATTCGGTAAGCTTATATCTGATAAGTCTCTTTTCAACATATCAGGTAACCGAACCGAATCACTGGCAATTAATATAGGTGTTTCGGCAAACTCAACTAGCGCAATATCAATTGCATCTAAACTGGTGCCAGTCATTATACCAATATAATAGTCTGACACTGAGTTCGCCTTTTAACGCATGGCTAATAGAAGGTTTTTATTATGCTGTAACATATCCATACGCGACTCTGCTAATGCTAAGAAGCGTTGCTTTTCATCTTTTGATATTGGATTTGCCTTTGGCAGCGAGACAGTTCTAGGGTTGCGATGAACGCCATTAACCAGAAATTCATAATGTAAGTGAGGACCAGCGGCTAAACCCGTTGCGCCCACTAAGCCAATAACTTGGCCTTGCTTAACTTTTGCGCCCTTGCGAACTTTTCTTTTCGAGAAATGAATATACTTTGTGGTAATACCGCCGCCATGTTCAACAAAAACATGATGGCCGTTAAATCTGTCGTATCCTGACTTTATTACTTTTCCATCACCCGCAGCAAAAACAGGTGTACCTGTACTCGCGGCATAATCTACTCCGCGATGTGCTTTATATCGTTTTTGAACTGGGTGATATCTGCGATTACTAAAGCTGGAGCTGATATATTTGAAACTCACTGGCGCACGTAAAAACGTTTTTTGCATGCTATCGCCCGTTGGCGTGTAATAGCGTCCATCTGAGTAACGAACTGCGCTAAAGTCATCATCTTGGTTGGTAAACTCGGCTGCAAGTATTTCTCCATACCCGGCAAACTCACCATCGATAAAAATCTGTTCGACGAGCGCTGAGAAATGGTCGCCCTCACGAATGTCTAATGCAAAATCGACATCCCATTGAAATATATTGGCTAAGTTCATTATAAGCTTATCGTTTAAGCCTGCCATGACGCCCGCGTTCCAGAAATTACTATTAATGGTGCCTTCGAAGTATTTTTCTGTTACTACTGTTTCTTTTTGTTCTAATTCTGTTTCAAATTTGCCATCGTCTAGTCGTTTTGCCACTAAGGTCTCGACCGCTTGGGTCGCGTATTGAAGCTCAATAAGATCGTTATTTTCGTCAAAGGTAAATGTCAAATATTTGCCAGGTATTAGTCTGGTAAATTGTTGAGATAGCTTGCCCGAACGAGTGATCTGTAACATGGTTTTTTGTGGTACGTTTTGACGCTGAAATATTGTAGCGAGCGAGTCGCCACTTTTGATACGTACTTGTTTAGTCGATGTATTTGCTTGGCTGTAATGAGACGCTGCTTTTATTTCTAGAGGTAAAGGGTACTCTTGACCAACGGCTAACTCTTGATAATCAGCAGCAACATGGATGACATCTTTTGACGCTTCTGCAGATTCAGATGGTAATAAAAGTAAAACAAACAACAAACCCAACGCACCTAACAGGGCATATCTGTGTTGTTTCGGAAAACTGTCTATAAACTCTCTCATTACCTACTTCTCGCAATAAAAGTCACTCGGAACATAATAATCTCTCAATTTGAGCCCTGAGAATAGCATTCAAAAATGCGGAAGCCAACTTTTTAGGGTTGGCTTCAATCTTCACTGTCTAAAATAAGACACTAAATGTCTAGACTCAGTTTCTTCTGCTATGACGTTTAATAAAGCCACCAGCTCGACGTTGTTGAGACAATGTCATGGCTTTCTGTTTTTTGTCTTCAAATGGGTTATCGCCCTCTCTGAATTCAATTTTTATTGGCGTACCCATTACATCCAAAGCCTTACGATAGTAGTTCATTAGGTAACGCTTGTAAGAGTCTGGCAATTCGTCAACCTGATTACCGTGAATTACGATACGAGGAGGGTTATAACCACCAGCATGGGCGTATTTAAGTTTTATTCTACGACCACGAATCATAGGCGGCTGATGATCATCTTGAGCCATTTTCATGATACGAGTTACCATAGAGGTTGAAATACGCTTGGTTGCTGACTGATAGGCTTCAACGATAGACTCGTATAAATGACCAACACCAGTGCCGTGTAATGCAGAAATAAAATGCAAACGAGCGAAATCAATAAAGCCTAAACGACGATCTAATTCTCTCTTAACGTCATCTTTTACACCTTGGTCAAGCCCGTCCCATTTGTTAACCGCGATAACAATTGAGCGACCCGCATTCAAAGCAAACCCAAGCAGACTTAGGTCTTGGTCAGAAATGCCTTCTCGAGCATCCAACAATAAAAGTACCACGTTGGCATCTTCGATAGCTTGAAGGGTTTTAACAACTGAGAACTTCTCGATAGACTGCTTAATTCGACCACGACGTCGAACTCCAGCTGTATCAATAATAATGAAGTCTTCATCGTTGCGTGTCATTGGGATATAAACTGAGTCTCTAGTTGTACCCGGCATGTCATAAACTACAACGCGCTCTTCACCTAACATACGATTAGTTAGTGTAGACTTACCTACGTTAGGTCGACCAATAATTGCAAACTTTATTGGTAAATCTTCAAAAGGGACCGCCTCTTCATCACTCTTTTCATCATGTTCATGATCAAGTGCTAAATCTTCAAGGGATTGTAACTTCTTAACGTTTTGCTCTGCATCACCGTCGGTGTCAGCGTGTTCATCACCCAAGCTTTCTAACAAACGTTCAGCTTCAGCCAATTCATCCATTGCAGCTTCATATTCGGCAGTTAGACGTTCTACAACCGGCATTAGTGAATGATCCAACAACTGACTTATACCACGACCTTGAGATGCGGCTATTTGGTGAACATCACCCAGTGCTAAAGAGTAAAACTCAGCACTATAAGAGTCACCGTCAATACCATCGACTTTGTTTGCAACAACAAACGTCGGTTTGTCTTTTTTACGTAAATGCAGTGCAATAGCTTCATCAGCGGCCGTTAGACCTGCTCTAGCATCAACTAAAAACAAAATGACATCTGCTTCATCAATCGCGAGTAACGATTGCTCAGCCATTTCCACATCAATCCCTTCTTCCGTTCCATCAATACCTCCTGTATCTACAACAATAAAGTTGTTTTCGTCATGACTGGCTTGTCCATAACGACGGTCACGTGTAAGTCCAGGAAAGTCCGCCACTAACGCATCGCGCGTCTTAGTTAAGCGATTAAACAGGGTTGACTTTCCAACATTAGGACGACCAACTAGAGCCACTACAGGTAGCATGAATTCACCTCAAAAGTTTGATTTAGCAAAAAACCAATAAATAATAAAAACGAAAAAGGCTTCGTACCCAATATGGACTACAAAGCCTATTAAAAATGTCTAACTATTACGGTAGACGTAAAGCGGTCAGTTCGCCATCTCGAGTTTGTATATATAACAACTCATTTGACGCAACCGGAGCTGTATACGCGCGACGGTCTTCACTCGTAAACCAGCTTGCAAACCAATGGAATGCTGAATAGTCGTAGTCATCTAGCTTGTAGCGTGAAATTTCAACGCCTGATGACTTGTCTAAAAAGTGAAAATAACCTTCAAAATCACCCACTACAATCGTATCTTTATATACGACTGGCTGTGTTAAGCGACGATTATAAAAGTCGTTGTTTGTCCACTTCTCAGTGCCTGTCGCAGCATCTACTGCGGTTACAAACCCTTTTGCGTCAGTTAAGTAAATAACACCAGCATCTAACGTCAGGTTACGATACGACGAGTACTCACGCTTCCAATTAATACGGCCAGACTGAATATCAACCGAAGCTAAGTTACCATTGTAAGCGATCATATAAACTTCGCTGCCAACGACAATAGGCTTACTATCAACATCAATCAAACGTTCTAGTTCTGTTGTACCCTTTACTACGGCTATTTGTGCATCCCAAGCAAGTAGACCTTGCTCTAATAACAATACTTGTAGCTTACCGGTCGCAGTACCGACTAGCACGCCACCACTTGCTATTGTAGGCGAAGAGGTGCCGCGCAATGTTAACGTTGGAACTGTCGTTTCAGACTGCCAACGTTGCTCGCCTGTATCAGGATGCAATACAACAATATGTCCAGATGTTGTCGATGCAGCTATCCAACCATCACCAGCATCAGGTGCAGCAACTACTTCACCTGGTACTTTTTGACGCCAAAGTAGTTTACCATCGGCCTGCGAAAGCGCGATTATCTCACCATTTTCTGAGCCAATATAAATATTTTTATATGCTGCCGTAATACCACCGCTTAACTTGTCAGTTTCATTGTCATCCAACAATACTTTATCAAGCAAAGAAGGCGCATTAATACGCGTGTCAGTTTCCCAAACGGTCTCGCCGGTCAGCTTGTTGTAAGCTATTACTTCACCTTTCCTGCTTGCAGCAAAGATTACATCACCAACTATGGCTGGTTGAAGGTTAGAAAAATAATTATCGACACCAGAACCCGCTTGCTCTCGCCATTCAACATCAACATGTCTTGTGATGTTAATTGGTTTTAACTCGGCAATGCGTGTTGCTTCATTTTCTTCTGTTGTCTCACAACCCATCAGCATTGATGCACTTAGAGAAGCTAACAACGCGAGCTTTATACCACTCGTTTTAACACTTTTTAACAGCATATTGTCTGCCTTTTAGCTAGCAACGTTTGTTGACAATGCCAAATCTTGAAGCTTCATCTTTAAAATCGCATTTCCATCCAAGCCACCTTTATCCGCAGCCGTTTGATAAGCTTGACGAGCTTCAGTGTTTTTACCTTGTGCAAGGAGTGCATCACCTTTAATTTCCGCTACGCGAGCTTCATATGCTGGTTCTGTGATTGATGCTAATGTAGCGATGGCTACATCGTACTTTTCTAAAGCGATTTGTACTCGAGCCAAACGAATATCAACCAAACCTTTAAGGCTTACTTCAGACGTTTCTTTTGACGCTGCAAGTAATCTAGTTTCTGCTGTTGCAAGTTGCCCTGCTTCTACAGCCTTTTTAGCGGCAAGCAGATTAGCGAAAATCGCATAACCGGTTTCGCCATGAGCTTTAACAAAGCTATCCAGTTCCGCGTCAACCAACTCTGATTTGGTCGTTTCTGCACCAGCTACTTTTATAAATTCTTCAAATTGCATTGAAGCATTTTCTTGAGCTTCAATTTTACCGTCGACATACATATTCCAGCCGGTAAAACCAGCTAAACCCAATGCTGCGCCTACAAGTATTTGTACGCCATTCTCTTTAAAAAACGACTTGATTGCTTCTTCTTGTTGTTCTTCTGTTGAGTAAATTTCCATTACAACCTCATATTTTGCACTGCATCACGCACTAGGCGTAGATATCAATTTTGTCCTACCAACTCTTGAACTTGGTTGGCTACGTCGCTCCAGCTTACTGTTTGTTGTTCACCCTGTACAACTAGGTTTTTAACAGTAACCTGCTCATTATTTATTTCGTCTTCCCCTAGAATCAGGGCGACTTTAGCGCCTAATTTGTCAGCACGCTTCATTTGTTTTTTAAAGTTGCCACCACCACAGTGGTTCACAACACGTAAACTAGGGGCAGAATGTCGTAATTGCTCGGCAATTTCAACCGCTTTTAATTCTGCGTTTAAGCCCTGAGCTACGATGTAGACATCGGCACTTGATGTTGGTTCAACTAAAATACCTAATGTTTGCAATAAAAGCACCAAACGCTCAATACCCATTGCAAAACCAACTGCAGGTGTAGATTTACCACCTAACTGCTCGACCAACCCGTCGTAACGGCCACCAGCAAGCACGGTTCCTTGTGAACCTAAACTCTCAGTAACCCACTCGAATACAGTTCGATTGTAATAGTCTAAACCACGAACAAGGCGCTCATTTACAACGTATTCAATGCCAGCGGCATCCAATCTTGCCTTTAACTCACTGAACATTTCTGCTGATTCTTCATCTAAATGCTCAGACAAACGAGGTGCATCTTTAAGCACTTCTTGCACATCCGCGTTTTTACTATCTAGTATTCTTAGCGGATTAGTACCTAAACGTCGTTTAGAATCCTCATCTAACTTATCTTCATGTTTCTTCAAGAACTCGACTAATGCTGCGGTATATTGTTGACGCGCTTCACTTGTTCCTAGCGAATTGATTTCAAGCTTCAAATGTTCAGTTATGCCAAACGCTTTCCACAATCGAGCAGACAACATGATGACTTCGGCATCCATATCCGCGCCAGCAAACCCATAAGACTCAACACCAAACTGATGAAATTGGCGATAGCGCCCTTTTTGAGGACGTTCATGACGAAACATCGGGCCCGTATACCAAAGGCGTTGCTGTTGGTTATATAGCAATGCGCCCTGATTTGCAGCACGAACACACACAGCAGTACCTTCTGGACGTAAACTTAGTGAGTCGCCGTTTCGATCGTCAAATGTATACATCTCTTTTTCAACGATATCAGTAACTTCACCAACAGAACGCTTAAACAAGTCCGTAAATTCAACAATTGGAAAGCGGATCTCTGAATAACCATAACTGGCTACAGTTTGGCGTAATACAGCTTCAACTTGCTGCCACTGAGCGGTTTCAATCGGCAGAATATCATTCATGCCTCGAATGGCTTGGATCGGTTTTGACACGACTAGAAAAACCCTTAGATAAAAAATAGTGCCGTATTATATGCGCTTTGTCGCCTAAGGTAAATTGCCGTTGTAAATGAATACTAATTAACGATTAAGTTTTTGTATATTTTTATAGTAATTAATTAGGGCTGATTGGTACTTTTTCTGTTAAATTGTACTGATTAAAAACTACCAAACTCGTAATCATAAGATGTTAAAAGAATTTTTAGTTAGCGATCTCAAGTGCAATATGTTCATTGCCGAAGTAACTGAACAAACGGGACGCTTTTCCGTTAAGTCTGGTGGGTTTGTTAGAAGCCAAAAGTCGATAGATAATCTCGCAGCGAAAGGTGTTTCTAAGGTTTTAGTTGACTTAGACAAAAGTGAACATGAAAAAGAACCTGAAGTTGCGCCTGTTAGCGCCGCAGTTCCTGTTGAAAAAGTTCGACCAAAGACATCGTTTAAAGATGAAATTGGTAAAGCAAAAAAACTATATAGCCAAGCTAAAACACTTCAACGTCAAGCTTTAAAAAACATGAAAGCCGGTCGACCTATCGATACCGGTGGTATGAAAGAAGTCGCTGATGGTTTTATTGATTCTATTTTTCGAAATCAAGACGCGCTGGCGTGTATGACAAGAATGCGTCAGAAAGATGATTATTTAATGGAGCACTCCATAAATGTATCTATCATCATGACGATATTTGCCAAGCATCTACAGATTGATGAAAAAACAATTCATGACTTAGCAACCGGCGCTCTTTTGCATGATTTAGGAAAAATAAATATTCCTGATGAAGTATTGCATAAACCGGGTCGTTTAACTGATGATGAAATGGTGATCATGCGTTCGCACGTAACATTAGGTTACGACATACTAAGAGAGTCTAGCGATTTATCACCGACCATTTTAGAGGTAGTTCGAGACCACCATGAGCGTTTAGATGGCTCAGGTTATCCAAATGGCAAAAATGAAAATGAATTAAGTCAGTTTGCTAAAATGATCAGTATCTGTGACACATACGATGCTATTACTGCCTCTCGTGTGTACCAAAATGCTCGAACACCCATTATGGCCTTTAAAATCCTACGAAAAGAAAGTGGTACTGGTTTCGACGCAAATTTAGTGGCTGAGTTTATAAATTGTATGGGCGTTCACCCAGTTGGCACATTAATTCAAACTAAAAGTAACAAACTTGGGATTGTAATAAAGTCAAACTTTGTTAACCCGTTATGTCCTGTTGTTAAAGTTTTTTACAGTTTGGCCAATAAAGGCTATATCCCGTCAAAAACAATTGATTTGGGCGCGCCGGGTGTAGAAGATGAAATTGCCCAAAGCGTAAAACCGGAAGATTACGGAATTGACATTAACCGTATCATGACTGAAATATTAGACTAACTTTAAAGCAAACAAGAGATAACCCATGAGTGACGGATTGCAGCGAATTCCAATTACAAGACTATTGCCGGGGCAATATGTGGTGGATATCTCTCAGCAAATTGGTCACATGAAAGTTGCTTCTTCTGGCTGGGTTCGAACGCAGCAGGAAATCAATGAGCTAATTGCTAAAGGCATTGTTAGCGTAACTATTGATACAACCCAAAATGCCAATCAAATAGAAGCAGATGACTTTAGTTTCCAAGATCAATTTGTGCGAGTGCCATTTAGTCAAGAAATTGAAAACGCCAAAGAGTCCGTAGAAAACTTAACCTCTGTTTTAGAAGAAAGCTTTGATTATATTCGCAATGAAAATTTGTTTGATGTGAACGCGCTTCACCTCGCTGCTATGGAATTCATTGCATCTATTTACAGAAACTCTGCGCCAGCACTAGCGCTTGTGCGTGTTAAACACTACAAAGATTTTCAAGTTGGCCATGCGCTGCGTTGCGCCGCTTATTATGCTGCAATGTTAAGAAAGATGAAGTGGCCAACTGACGTTGCGCAAAACTGGGTAATGGGTGCATTACTGCATGACATAGGAAAACTAACTATGTCTAAAAGCATTCAACAACCTAATGATAAAACGTTGACTAACAAGCAACGTGCCGAAAATGAATTTTTAGTCGTTGATCATGTCGAGAATGGTTTAGAGATTGCAATGTCGGTAGGCAGTTTAACCAAAGAAAGCATCGACGTAATTCGCCTACACCATGAAAAAATTGACGGCTCTGGATATCCAGCAGGTAAAAAGCTGACAGATATCAACGACGCTTTACGTATATTTAGCATTGTAAATGCCTTTGACAATCTAACTAGAGTTGGTATTAACGGCAAACCAATTGGTGTATTACAGGCATATCGAAAACTGATGACGCTAGATGGCGAGTTCGATAATGATATGTTGCAGCGATTTATTCAAAATATTGGAGTTTACCCACCTGGCACTTTGGTTAAGTTAAAAAGTGGCAAGGTTGGTTTAGTATTAGATAACGTAGGCAATCACTTAAGACCATTTGTTAAGGTAATTTATAATGAAAACCTTGGCCATCATGTAACCGCTAAAGTTTTTAACCTAGATACTAGCCGCAACGAAGAAATTGAAGGTTTATATTACGGTAACAAGCGCGGCATTTTCGCTGAGAATTATCTATAACAAACAGTCCCATCTACCATAAGTCAAAATACCGCTTTATTGGAATTTAGCGATAGTCCTCAAGTGCGACTTGGATAAAACGTCTGTCTCTGCTTTCCCACACGATTAAATCTTGTCTAATTTCAGCAACTCGTAAATAAGGCGTTAGTCGATCGCCTTCAAATAAAGTGATGTTGTTTATTCTTACCCAACGCTCATTCACATCTGAAGAATAAATGTGCATTTCGTATAATAGTTCCGGGATTAGCGCTTTATCACTCCTTTTAACTCTTTAATATCAACCAAACTAGAATCAACTTCGACCTGAATGCGATTGTTGTTACTAGTTTCACCTTTTAAACCTTTCTTATTTTCAGTATCGGTTTCTTCTAAGGCTAACGCAAACTTAGCTTGTAAGTCGCTGGAAACCTCATCTAGAGTCATGTTTGAACTGTTAATATCTGCAACATTAATTACGTCTTGAGGCTCATCTTCCAGGACGTTTTGCTCTATTGAGTCTGTTAAATTTTCACTCACTTTGGCGACATTCAAACTGTTTGTCGCTGGTTGCTTACTTTCTGCCGTACCATCATGTTTGACGTCGACATCGGTAGCATTAGCATTTGTTTGTTCAGAACTAGGCTGATCAGCCCCCTTGCCGTTAGCATTAACGCCAATTAACTCAGTTTGACTTCGCTCAGCTTCTAGAATGTGAGAACCCACCTTAATTTGCGAAGCGACCTTTTCCGTTCCTAATATGTACCCAGCCAATAAACCAATAATTAATAGTAAAAATGCGATGGCAAACCAAGCTAACCATGGGCGATTATTTTGATTGGCAAACCTAGGTTCTGGTATTTCTGAATACGCATATTGATTGCTGTAAGTAGCTGTGTGATTGGCCGAATTGCTGTAATTTTGATCTTGGCCTTGTTGATTTTGCTTACCTTGATCTTTTAACAACGCCTTATATAAAAAACTCACGCTCTTTTTCCCTTTAAAAATGACAGCCACGACCAGCGTTTACTTGTTTCATTTGCAATACCTAAAATTTCACTTGATGCCTGTTTTACTAGTTTTGCATCAACATAAAAGCGGTTACTTGCGTACGCCCCCATTAAGGCACGATCTGCTAATAAGTTTATCAGCCTAGGCGTTCCTTTTGAGTATCTAAACAAGGCACTAATCGCTTTTTTATCAAATAACGGACGACTAGCCCCCACTGACTGCAGTCGATGATTTACATATGCAGAGGTCTCTTGTTCAGTAAGTGGCAGCAAGTGATAACGTGCTGTTATTCGCTGGGCCAACTGGCGCAATTCACGTTGCGCTAATTTTTCTTGTAACTCAGGCTGTCCTATTAAAATTATCTGTAATAACTTCTTGTCGTTAGTTTCAATGTTGGTAAATAGGCGCAATTGTTCAAGAGCATCTACATCCAATAATTGAGCTTCATCTACTACAAGTAGACAACTTTCACCCTTCTCATGACTTGTCACCAAAAAGGCTTGTAATGCATCTGACAACTTTTTATGGTCAGAAGTTTCATCGAGTTGCAATTCAAAAGCGTCGCACACAGTCTGTAATAATTGAATTCGATTCAATGTTGGGTTGAGAATGTATGCTACATGTAATTCATCGGGTAAGTCAGACAGTACTGCGCGAGAGACCATCGTTTTACCTGTACCAACTTCTCCCGTCAACATAACAAAACCACCGTTACCACGTAACCCATACTGTAAGTAAGCAATCGCTTCTTGATGGCGCTGACTTGGGTACATCATATTTGGGTTTGGCGCTATATTAAACGGTTCTTGGTTTAACTGAAAATACTCTAGGTACATGAAACTTGCTCACAACTGGTGCGGTTTGATAAATATTTGAATTGAGCCAACCATACCGACCAACCTCGAAAAATCAACTACTTTCCACAAGGACTTTTTTTGTAATTCAGAATATACTTAATCTATAAAGCAGTATGCGGTGGGAGTAATTGTGCAAATATATCTAGTTGGTGGTGCTGTTCGTGACGAGCTACTAAATTATCCCGTTAAAGATAACGATTATTTAGTAACAGGCGCGACAATCGAACAAATGCTTGATTCTGGTTATCAGCAAGTCGGAAAATCTTTTCCTGTTTTTTTACATCCTACTAACAAACAGGAATATGCCCTTGCTCGCACTGAAAAAAACAAGGCTCGGGTTACACAGGCTTTACCTGTGAATTTACACCAGACATCACGCTAGAGCAGGACTTACAACGTAGAGATTTAACCATAAACGCAATGGCTATGAGCGAGGATGGAACGATTCATGACCCGTATAACGGTCGGGTCGATCTGAACAACAAACTCCTTCGACATGTATCCGAAGCATTTGTCGAGGATCCGTTAAGAGTTCTCAAGTCGCCAGGTTTGCAGCAAGGTACCATCATCTTGGTTTTTCAGTGGCTCCAGAAACGCTGGCCCTAATGAAACAAATAGTGTCAAACGGCGAAGTTAACGCTTTAGTACCCGAGAGAGTGTGGCAAGAGACCGAGTCGGCGCTAAATGAACAGGACCCACAAGTCTATTTTGAAGTCTTACGAGAATGCGGTGCCTTGAAAGTTATTATGCCGGAGCTTGATATTTTATGGGGCGTTCCTAACCCTCCTAAATGGCATCCTGAAATTGACACTGGGATACATACCATGTTGGTAGTAAAACAAGCTCAACTGCTGTCAAATGACCTAGCCGTTCGTTTTGCTTGCTTATGTCACGACTTTGGCAAAGGCCTAACAAAACCAGAGGATTATCCACGACATCACGGCCATGAAAAATCCGGCATAGTACCGATTAAGGCCTTTTGTGAACGTCTTAGAGTGCCAAATGAACCACGCGATTTAGCCATATTACTTAGCGAATTTCATACACATACGCACCGCGCTTATGAATTAAAACCTGAAACATTGATAAAACTTTTTGACCGACTAGATGCGTGGCGAAAACCGATAAGGTTTGAGCAATTCCTAACTTGTTGTACAGCTGACATGCGAGGGCGCACAGGCTTCGAAAATGCAGAATATAAACAGACTGATTATTTAAGAAGTATGTTTGAAGTCGCTAATAGTGTCGCGATTAAAGATGTCATTGCGGCTGGTTTCAAAGGACCAGAAATAAAAGAAGAAGTTCGTCAGCGTCGAATTGAAGCTATTAGTCAAGCTAAATCAAAACTAGCCTAACGTAGGTGAACGAAGGCTAGTTTTTATGTGGGTTATTAACCGGGTTGAATTACCACCTCGAGTTAACAGCTACATTTTTCTAGTTTAGATAAAGAAAAATATTAGGATAGCACCAAGAAGTAATCGATAGATAACAAAAGGTAGCATGCCTATTTTCTCAACTAATATTAAGAAATAGTGGATACATGCGTAAGCTGATACAAAAGACAACAAGGTACCAAGGCCAATTGCTGCCCAATCAACAGGCATAGTTTGTTGAGCTAACTTAAGAGTTTGATAACCACCAGCAGCTAAAATAAGCGGTATAGATAATAAAAATAAAATCGCGCCGCAGCTTGACGAGTCAAGCCAACCATCAAGCCGGCCGTAATTGTTATCCCACTTCTTGAAGTCCCAGGGATTAACGCCAATACCTGAGCAAAACCGATAATAAGTACTTTTTTAACTGTGACTTGATATTCATCTGTATTTTGTTTTGCGGTTGCATCGGCGTACCATAGCAACAAGCCAAATATGATGGTCGTAGTGGCAATAACCGCAGAGCTTCGTAAGTTGCCTTCAATAAAGTCATCTAATGCAAAACCAATCAAACCTGCCGGTATTACACCAAGAATGATGAGCCAAGCTAAATTGCTTTCTTCGTCTTTGTGCCCTGAAAAAGACTTTACCCAACTAACAGTCATGGCTGATACTTCATTCCTAAAATAAAGTACAACTGCAAATAAACTACCAGCATGAACGGCAACATCAAATGCGAGTCCTTGGTCATCCCAACCAAACATTTGTGACGGCAAGATTAAATGCGCTGAACTGGATATCGGCAAGAACTCAGTTAACCCTTGTAAGATTGCCAATACGATAATCTCAATCAAACCCATTCTTTTATATCCTTGTTATTCTTTGATAAATCCAATAATTATTTATTTCGCATACTGGCTAGAGTCACGCTCTATTATTACGCCAACACTTTTTGTACTGGCAACCGCGCCAAGCTTTCTTAATGTAATCTTTACACTATTGACTGAGTAGTGTGTCAGAATTTGCTCTGCCACTTTCTCGGCAACCGTTTCAATTGACTCGGCTCGATTGTCCTTTGGCCAATCGAACAATATCTTCAGCAACAACGGCATAATCCACTGTTTTCGACAAATCATCGACTTTGGCGGCCGCGCTAATATCCGTCCTGATTTCAACATCAAACTGAAGCGTTTGTTGAATGCTTTTTTCCCACTCATACACACCAATGACGGTATCTACTTTTAGCGCTTCTATAAAAACGATGTCTTGAATCATGTTTTGCCCTGATATTGTTAATATTTCGCGTTCATGGTTTGAAGTCCGGCGATTGCTCAGATACCATGCAATTTGTTCGAAAATAATTCGAGCGCGAATTCTAGCGTATATTCATCTGTTGAGGAACTGATGTCTTTTGACTTTTTCATAACAATTGTTGTTGCCTACCTGATCGGTTTGATTAATTTTGCGATTTTAATCAGCCGGACTAAAGACTTGCCTGATCCTCGAACACAAGGTTCGAACAACCCCGGTGCTACAAATATATATCGTATCGCAGGCCGTTCTACGGCTTTAAAAGTGCTTGGGTTAGATATATTAAAAGGTATTGTGCCAACTTGGGGAAGTTACGGTCACCGCTTATCACCTATGGAAATTGGTTTTACCGCGATTGCTTGCTGTTTAGGTCACATGTTTCCAGTATTTTTCAAATTCAAAGGCGGCAAGGCTGTTGCTACCGCATTAGGATGCTTACTACCCGTTGGAATTAGTTTAGGTGCGGTTTTACTTTTGGCCTGGATCGCTGTCTTCAAATTAACAGGTTATTCGTCGCTCGCTGCTATTGTATCTGTTGGCGTCTCTCCAATAACAACTTATTTTATCGCCCCAAAATACACACTGCCTGTAACTATGCTGGCAATATTTATTATTTTGAGGCACATCCCGAATATTTTACGCTTAATTAAAGGTGAAGAGCCTAAATCAAAGCAGAGGTTGTAATTCTTCAATCGACCAGCGTGGTTTCGCTTTTACTTTTAAGTCAGTAGTCCCTTGATGAAGCCTTTGAGCCCCCGCGTAAGCAATCATAGCGCCATTATCAGTACAGAACTCTGGACGAGGATAAAATACAGAACCACCTTGCTTTTTCATCAACACTTCAAGCTTTTCACGTAACTCTGTGTTGGCACTCACGCCACCGGCAATTACCAGCGTTTTATGTCCGGTTTGCTCCATCGCCCTACGGCATTTTATTGCAATTGTATCTACAACCGCTTGCTGAAACGCATGAGCAATATCGGCTTTTGTTTGCTCTACATTTGCAGGGGCATCTACTTGACTAGATTGACCGCCCGCTAAATGAATGCCCTCTTTTCGAATCGCATTTGCGGCTGCGGTTTTTAGGCCACTAAAACTAAAATCCAAACCAGGTCGATCAGTCATAGGTCGTGGAAACTTAAAACGTCCTGGCTCACCATTTAACGCTAATTTAGCCAACATTGGGCCACCTGATAATCCAGCCCAAGAAGCTTCGCCGTTTTATCAAAGGCTTCTCCGGCGGCATCATCAATTGACTCACCAAGAATTTGGTACTCACCAATCCCTTTTACTTCAACAATTTGTGTGTGCCCGCCCGATACTAATAAAGCAACGAACGGGAACTCAGGTTGTTTATCTTCTAACATCGGCGCTAACAAATGACCTTCCATATGATGCACCTCAATCGCTGGTACACCCCACGCGAATGCCAAAGACTTTGCTATACAGGCTCCAACCATAAGCGCACCAACTAGACCTGGGCCCGCTGTATATGCAATACCGTTTATATCCGACTTATTTAAACCATGCTTAATCATTAACGCTTTTATAATTGGAATCGTTTTACGGAAATCATCCCTTGAGATGCTAGCTTCCTGACAATACCACCCGTAATCCGCATGAATATCTTTATTTGGCTATACACTTCGTGACCAATAAGGCCTTGTTCTGTATCGTATAAAGCGACACCAGTTTCGTCACAAGAAGACTCTATAGCTAATATTAACATTCTAAATTTCCACAGCGATTGATAAATAACGACGGCATTCTACCCAACCTCCATTAAATGCTCCAGAGAATTAATCTATTCACGTTTAAATAAAGACTTTACTTTGCCAGTAATTTGGCTATAGAATACGGCACCATTTTTATTAGTCTTGGTTAAATAGATAACCATTAATACACAAATACTGAGGTGAATTTTTAAATGCCAGTAATTAAAGTAAAAGAGAACGAACCGTTTGACGTAGCTCTTCGTTGTTTCAAGCGTTCATGTGAAAAAGCAGGTATCCTTTCTGACACGTCGTCGTGAGCACTTCGAAAAGCCAACTTGGGCACGTAAGCGTAAGAAAGCTGCGGCTGTTAAGCGTCACTTGAAAAAGCGTCTCGCGAATGCTTGTCGTATCAAAAGTTTACTAATATTGGTTTAATCTCTTTTCGTAAGGAAGCAAATGAGCTTAGTTACCACGCTTAAAGATGCACAAAAAGATGCAATGCTAACAAGGATAAAGAACGCCTTGGTGCAATTCGCATGGTTTTAGCAGCCGTAAAGCAAAAAGAGATTGACGAAAGAATTGAACTGGATGATGAGCAAGTTATCGCTATCTTAACCAAAATGGTTAAACAGCGCCGTGATTCCCAATCACAATTTGAACAAGCAGATCGTCCAGAGTTAGCAGCAAAAGAAGCGGCTGAAATTAAAGTTATTGAAGCCTTCATGCCTCAGCCATTGTCTGAGGAAGAAGTGTCATCACTTATCGCGAATGCTATTGAACTGACCTCCGCGTCAGGTATGCAGGATATGGGCAAAGTAATGGCAGAGTTGAAACCGACTTTAACTGGTCGTGCTGACATGGGAAGGTCAGTGGCCTTGTGAGAACTCATTTAAATAAGTAATCACAGCTTTTATTGCTAAAGAAAACCACAAATTTTTATTTGTGGTTTTTTTATGCCTAACGTTAATTTATATACTTTGTAAGGCAAGCTCGTGTGCTGCTTGGTGACACTCGAAATATGCAATAGCCTTATTGCAGTACAGTAAAACATTGAAGTTCTAACTTTTCATTTTCTTAAATTCACTTTTCTGCAATAATTCACATCCACTTTATTTATATAAATGAGAGCACTTTGGCAGGACGAATTCCAAAAGGTTTTATTGATGACGTTGTAGCTCGCACAGATATTGTTGAACTAATAGATGCGAGAGTCCCACTGAAAAAAGCTGGAAAAACTATCAAGCCTGTTGTCCTTTTCATAGGTG